>NZ_JAFREP010000081.1 GCF_017377855.1 Acanthopleuribacter pedis | reverse complement strand
GAAAAAATGCCCCCGCTGAACACGGCCGCTTCATCGGCCGCTAGGCCGGGGTATGCCTGGCTCTAACAAAAACGGTGGAACCTGAGATTTCCCCTTGCACTCAAACCCACAACACACTATCTGGGCTGCAACGGTCTGTGAAAATGCTCACCGCACCCAATGGGTGCGCTTCCGCTTTTCCCAAACCATTTCGCTCCAGATCTTTAGCCAAAATCCCTCGCTCTTATCGCGCTTCTTAGGTAATAGGCCCACCGCCGGGACGAAACACCACGAAAAAAAGGGGGCCTCGTGATGAGACGCCCCCTTGCGATTCCCTTGTTGGGAAGCGGTTGTGTTTGATTAACGGAATTGGCCTTTGCCGTATCCGATTGAAATGACGGGGTAAGCGCCGTTTTTACTGACCTCGACGGATAGGACGTGGGAGATGCGGTTTTGGTTCCAGGCACCCAGGTGCATGTAGAGGTGACCCTGGGTCCAGATGGAATCGGAGTCGGTCCAGCAACGACGACTGTTGAATGCGGTTTGCGATTCGTAACCCTGCTTCGGAGCTTTGTGAAAGATATGGCCGATGTTACCAAAGAAGAGGGTTGGGAAAGCAACGTAACGGTTAAAGTAAAGGGTATTCTGAACGAAAGCACCATTGTCTTTGATAGACTGAACATTTACATTACCGCTGGAGTCGGTATTTTGTGAAATGGCCACATCGTAATGATCTGGGTTGCTCAAGTTATAGTACCACAATGATCCGTACACATTGGGATCCCCAACCTGGCCATCTTTGTTTTCGTTGGTATAGGCCGCACCGATCAATTTGTGTTCACCTTTATATTTCAACGTATCATAAACACTGACTTGGCCACCAGTTTGGGTACTCCAAATATGGCCCAGGTATGCTGAGGCACTGTTGCTGAGACTGCCCTGATCAAAGTGGCTGTCGAAGTTGATGGGATAGGAGCCCAGGCCGTCGGAGAAATAAGCAAAGCCCTTAAAACTTTCCACGGTCAAAATACTGCTGATATTAGACGTTGCGTTTTGAAGTTCCCAACGTCCGGTATCCCAACCGTCGCCCGCATTGGCCCAACGGATTGTGAAGGGATGAATGTCAATTTCCAGGTTGGACCCATCGAAGGTGTACGTCCCGGTGCGGCTTGCATAACTCTTGGTGGGAATCAAAACGTTCCCCATGTCGCTCGTCTCACAGTCCTGGGTTAAGGGGTGATTAAGGGGGCTGTTGGGATAGAGATCGCGAATAGCGCTGTTGATATGTTTGGCGTAAACGCGGGTGTTGCTGTAGCCCAGACTAGGTAAAACATCAAAACCCGTAAAAGTAACACCACCGTTACCGTCAAATCGATAATAACCAACTTCTACTTTATCACTCAAGCCTCCACGACTTTGAGTTTTAAAAATTTTGGCACTTACCAGTGTATCGCCGTAGTTCTGTGTAAACGAATCGGCCAACAAGAAACCGCTGCCGGCAACCATCCAGAAAACGCATAATAGATGTGTTAAAATTTTTCTCAAAAGACTTACTCCTAGTTGAAATAACTGCCACAAGCGACTTCACAAAAGCCCCTGAACCGGATGGCCGTCACATGAACGTCGGCCAAACTCACTTGTGACATCAAAGAAAGTCCTGTTGGCCAATTTTACCCGCCATTTTTTTCATTTTTTTTCACCTAAAGTTGTTATTTCGTAGTGCCACAACATATTGAAGGCCGCAGTTTGAACCCAAAAGGGTGCAGCCCAACCATTTCATAGCAGCACACACCATCAATTTTTCGCATCCAGCCAATACAGCAGCAGCTCATCGGCCGAGCGGCGACGCGAACCACCCCGCCGCTCCCCTTTCGGCGCCAAGGTCAATCCTGTTTCCGGCACCAAGGCCCCACGCTCGAAGCGGTAGCCGAAGGTATGCAGGGCGTTGCGGAGCAAGCGTTGCTACAGCCGCGGCGTTCGCGATTACTCCAAGAAAAACGCCATGCGCTCGGGATGCCAAAATCGAACCTAGGTGGACGCCACCACGCTTGCCATCGTGTTGTTTTGGGGATTGGCGACAAGGGAATTGACAATCAAACCAGGACTTTCAAAACGGGCTAAAGGCTCATGGGTAACCGCATCCCAATAGAAAAGAACACCGTCAATGTCCACCAAGGCCAAAAAAGTACCATCAGGGGAAATGGCCACACCTTCCACTGAATTGCGTTGCCTGGAGAGCACGGCCGGGGCTCCTCCGAATAAAATTCCCACAAACCCTTGTGAGAAATGCGGGTTAGCTAAAAACCTTCGCTCTTATCTCGCCGCCCAGAAGAGAGGCGCACCGCCGGGACGAACCACCACGAAAAAAGGGGCCCCGTGATGGGAGGCCCCCCTTGTAATTCCCTTGTTGGGAAGCGGTTGTGTTTGATTAACGGAATTGGCCTTTGCCGTATCCGATTGAAATGATGGGGTAAGCGCCGTTTTTGCTGACCTCGACAGAAAGCACGTGGGAGATGCGGTTTTGGTTCCAGGCACCCAGGTGCATGAAGAGGTGACCCTGGGTCCAGATGGAATCAGAGTCGGTCCAGCAACGACGACTGTTGTATGCGATTTGCGATTCGTAACCCTGCTTCGGGGCTTTGTGATAGATGTGGCCAACGGTACCAAAGAAAAGCGTTGGGAACGCAACGTAACGGTTAAAGTAAAGGGTGTTCTGAACGAAAGCCCCATTGTCTTTGATGGCCTGAACATTTACATTACCACTGGAGTCGGTATTTTGCGAAATGGCCATAGCGTAATGACTTGGGTTACTTAGATCATAGTACCACAATGAACCGTACACATTGGCGTCAACAACCTGACCATTTTTGTCTTCGTTACTGTAGATCGCACCGACCAATTTGTGTTCACCTTTATAGGTCAACGGATCAAAAACGCTGAGTTGGCCACCGGTTTGGTTACTCCAAATATGGCCCAGATAGGCTGACGCGCTGTTGCTGGTATTACCCTGATCGAAGTGGCTGTCAAAATTGATGGGGTAAGAACCCACACCGTCGGAGAAGTAAGCAAAACCCTTAACGCTAGAAACACCCAAGATGATGATATTAGAACTGGCGTTTTGGATTTCCCAGCGTTCCGTATCCCAGCCGTCGCCGGCATTGGTCCAACGGATTTTGAAGGGATGAATGTCAATTTCCAGGTTGGACCCATCGAAGGTGTACGTCCCCGTTCGGCTTGCATAACTCTTGGAGGGAATCAAAATGTTCCCCATGTCGCCTGTCTCACAGTCTTGGGTTAACGGATGGCCCAGGGGGCTGCTGGGATAGAGATCGCGAATCGCGCTGTTGATATGTTTGGAATAAACGCGCGTGTTGCTGTAACTCGGGCTGGGGAAAACATCAAAACCCGTAAAAGTAACACCGCCGTTACCGTCAAACCGGTAGTAACCCACTTCGGCCTTGTTGCTCAAACCCATACGGCCAATGCCGTTAAGTTAAGAGAGAAAATTACAGATTAACCTGTTTGTAACTAAGTGTTTATGGTAAAATTTCGGCATGAGACATGCTCTGGCGGGCTTGATTGATAAGCCCACCGAAATTTATTCTCAAATGAGGTTTTTATGACAGGAGGAGAGGTTAATTAATCGCTGATTTAAAACCAGAAAAGGTCAAAAAGTC
>NZ_JAFREP010000080.1 GCF_017377855.1 Acanthopleuribacter pedis | reverse complement strand
CCGGCCGAACGGCGAAGAGGCGAGCATCAGGCAGATATATCGTGAAGATTCAAATTTTCGCGCCTGGCTACAAATCAAACCGCTAGCCCATTTTCCTATCGTTTTGGTTCTTAACTTAACGGCATTGACCGTACTCGAAGGTGGGAAGAAGGAAAAAACGCTCTCCAAAAAGCATTTGATTACTACAAAAAAGCGCAGCATAAAGAGAATCAATACCTAGCCATGATAAACCTTGGAAATGCATATTTGAGACAGGGTGCCCTAGATGAAGCTGAAAAATGCTTTCAGTATGCCACCTTTTTAGGCGTTAACGAGCACTATAATAGTGGTCGACTTTATGAATTGCGGGCTATCTCGGAGCTTACCAAAAACAATCTTAAAGCGGCTGTGTTCTTTGCTGAGTTAGCTGTGCTTGAATATCAGAAGTTTTCGAGCTATATGAGTTTGTCCAATTCGCTTGCCTATTTGGCTATTGCTAAGCATCGTCTTGGGGAGCCCGCGCAAATGTATTTGGATCAAGCCAAAGCTGTTTCCAAAGAACATAATTTCAAGGTTCCTGACTGGGTTAAAATCGTTCAGGCATACATAAATCGATGTAATGATAAGGCGAAATTTTTGCCTTATTTTCAGAGACTCTTAGAAAATGAATCCTGTTACTTTCTGACAGGGTTCTACGAAGGGGCATTACATTGCCCGTAAGGAGATCATGTCGTGAATACAATTAATGAGACCTCAATAGCATCAATTCAAATTAGCCAATACAATATTAGTTCACCGCATTCGCTTGGCGTAGATAACGAAGCGAATAACCAAAGCCTCTTTCCAACTGATGATTCTAGCGATTTTAGTGCTGAGGGCTTAGCTTTAGCTTCCAGAAATCAATCATCCGACCCTGATTTACCCATTCCAGATGATGTTCCCGGCGACTCCCCCACACGGCCGATTGATCCATAATCATTTATCACTGGAGTCGGTACTGGTGCAATGACCCGAGGTAGAAGTTCTTTCACGTTCTGATCCTCGAATCGATTATCCGTATTCAACGGTGGAAAACCCGCATCTAGGGGCATAATAACCTCTGGATAAGGCAAATCTTCTGGCGGAGAAGGCCGCAACAGTAGACCCAAAATACAGGCTGCCGCCGCACCCAACAGCCATCCATAAATATATAAGCAAAAGGGTGGTTTTTTGGGTGTTTCACTTCTTTGAGGCGATTCAAAGGGAATCAACGCTACCTGCGGCCCTACTAACTCAAATTGTGTAGTGATCTCTTCTGTTTCAGGAAGTGGTAATCTCGGGCGGACGGCCCTGTAGAAAAAAATTGTACGCAAGATTTCTGGTGCTGGTTCGGATGGAAGTAAGGATGGTTTGCCACATCCCCAGTTCAATGCTGACAGAAATCCGCACAGCGGTAACAGATCTGCCCAGTCAGACGTGAAAATCATGGCCTTATCTTCTGGCAGTATGTAACTGAAGAAATCAATAATTTCATCATGCTCATTTTTGGATGTAAGGTAAGGTCCTCTGAGACGAAAGTCTCCTGCAACAATTAAATGACAAAGAGATAATGCAGCTAAATGTAGAAGATTGTCTCCCAATGCATGCTTGTAAATGGCTCCTGAATAAGCGTTATATGGTCGCCTATTCTCTCCTCGCGAAGTTCTAATGTGAATGAAATCTCCAAGCAAGCCCAGCTCTTTTTTCATTCTCGCTCTATAATGAGTTGGGCTTTCTTTTGTTCGCGGTAGCCATCCGTCAAAACTATGGTTTTGCGAGAGAGAGAAAAAGCGACGCCGCAATCGCTCAACATCATTTAAGGGGCCTAGCATTGCTGCTTGCTTTAAGGTGTAGCAGCGATTTAGGGTCATGCCAAGCACGACTGTCGATGTCACTGGGTTGAATTTCATTTCGATAACTCCGAATTGAGGAAGTGTTCATTGTAACAATTTTAAGGGAAAAAGTCGCTTTTAGACGGCTGTCTTGGTCCAGAGCTAGCGATACCTTATTGGGGAACTCTGAGACCTTCCGAATTCACTCGGCTTCTAAACGTTTGTGTTCCCCGTGCTTACCTCGTTTTTTCGCTAGTCCTGGCTGATGACCCAACAAACTTCCTGGGAATCTGGTGAAAAGGTTGATTTTCGTGGCGAATTATCGATTTTCAATTAGCAAGAATAAGAACAAGAGCCAGGGCTCCATCAATGAGGTGATTGGCAGCTATCCGCTACCCCGATGTATTCATTGAAATAACCATTCACTTTGGGTCCTTAATCATCTAAAGAGAAACTAGTCTTGGTTTTGGCCTTTCAAAACAAGTGCGTTTTCAATCAGACGCTAATGTTTGATGGTAAGGTAATTCAAAGCTAGAATGGTTGTTTCGCGACCGTTCCAGGTAATGGAACTTTGTGTAGCATTATTATGCGCAACACAACCTCTCTAAGGGTAGCATCCTTAGCGTTGAGGTTCCTATGATGCTCCACCGTTTTAAAATGGTGGGATCTCCTCTGTTAGGCGGGGCATCGAGCGTGTCCCGCCTCTTTTTCTTCGCATCGATAATGGTTTGCAGCTCCTCGCGATTTGAGGGGTGCATCACTTGTATAAGTCTGGACCCGTGCGTGGCGGCCTCATTGGATTGACATGGTTCCCGTTTCTCCTTTTGCGCGCCATCTGGCTTTCCTGTTCACACGTTGTCTGCCACGCTCATTTCCCAATGCGGTGTCGAATTCGCTTGCCGTCCTCTTTCCCGAGTCCGACAATACCATCCATGATGGGCTAAAGGTTCCGAGGTTGGCATGCGGTTGTTTTTTGTTGTTTTGATGGGCTGGTGTTGTTTGTTTGCAGCGGAGCAGGCTTCGCATTTCGATCAGCAATCCGGGTCGGCACGCGGCGGAACCCAACAAGCGGAAAACACCGCGCCCGGCACCTGGGCCCCGCCCGGATTGAATTCCGTCATGCTTTCAACGCTCCACGATCCGGCCGCTGCTTTGCCCGCCGGCGCCTCGGACCAAGAGAACGCAGCGCTAAATCAGCCCGCTCCCGATGAAGAACAAGAGACTCCGGTGGAATCCGAACCATCGGATGAAGCCGAACCCCTTGCCAAATTTCACTATGTGGTGGTTGGCAAGGCCTTGCTCGCGACCACCGCCCATCTGCTTAAATCACCGACCGCGGTCCTGAACCTGCCTCAAAGTCTTTCCATTGTGACCGCGGAACAAATCGACGATCAGGGCTTTTCCGAGATCGGCCAACTCGCCGACTACATGCCCGGTGTGAATACCACCCAGGCCGAAGGAAACCGCGACGCGCTGATCATCCGCGGCTCCCGCAACAGCGCCGATTTTTACGTGGACGGCGTTCGTGACGATGCCGAATACAACCGCACCCTCTACAACCTTGAACAAGTTGAATTGCTGCGTGGCCCCAATGCGCTTCTTTCCGGTCGCGGTGGTGCCGGCGGCATCCTTAACCGCTTCACCAAAAAAGGGCGGCTGGGCGAAACCTTTACCGGCTATCGGACCGGCGTTGATTCCTTTGGCGAATGGAACGCTCGGCTCGACAGCAACCTCGCGCTATTGCCAAACACCGCCCTACGCATCAATGCCTTTTACGAATCGCTCGAAAATCACCGTGACTTTTTCGAAGGCGACCGAATCGGCATCAATCCAACCCTGCGCCTTGGGCTTTCCTCGGCAACGACCCTCGACCTTTCCTACGAATATTCGTAAGCCTACCAACGAGGGTTCAGACGCAAAGCGTCGAGACGGCTACACTTCCTGGAAAAGGTTCAGGAGGTTGCTTTGGGAAAGCTAAGAATCGAGCCAAAACAGAAATCGCCGGGTTTCATTCGT
>NZ_JAFREP010000079.1 GCF_017377855.1 Acanthopleuribacter pedis | reverse complement strand
GTGTCCTACAGCTACAACCGCTGGGGCGGCGTGGCGAGCATGCGCTACAAAGGTCAGGACTACGAGGTATTTGGCAACGGTGCATCCGGCAAGCTCAACTTCCCCGGCGACGTCACCGCCGACATCGATTCCAAGGGCCGTTTAATCGAAGTACAACGCCCCGGCCTGGCCCTCAAAGAATTGACCTACAGCGATGACGACCAGCTGGACCAACTCTTTTTTGGTGGTCAGTTGCTTCGCGACTACGATTACCGTAACGGCGACCTCAGCGAGGTTCGTGTCGTCAACGCAAACGGCCCCGAGGACCTGTACGCATACCAATACGACGAACACGGCCGCTTGAGCACCATCCTCGAAAATGGCGCGGTGTTGGCGGCCTGGACTTATCCCGACCCGAACAACAGCGCCGGCCAGGACCCGGATCAACGCTTCGTGGACGGGGAACGGGTGCTGAGTTACACCGACGGCAACGGGGTGTTGCACCGCTACGGCTACGATGCATACGGGTACACCAACCGGATCGACATCGAAGGCGGCCCCACCTTCCACTACCGCCGCGACGACGCGGGTAACCTGCTGGAACTGCAATCAAGCGGGATGGCCGTAACCTACACGGATTGGCAAGAAGGCTTACCGGCGACCATGACGTGGGGCGACGGCACGCGGTTCAGCATCGACCGCGACAGCAACAACAACCTGCAACGCATCGCCGACGACGCCGAGGTCTTCGTTCTCGACCTCACCTGGCGGCCGGAAACCGCAAGTGGCGACCCCTGCGAATCAGGCGGCACCGAAGACAAACAGCTCACGCGCATCGAACGCAAAGCGGGCTCCTTCAGCGAAATCATCGAACCCGCCTACAACAGCGACGAACACCTGACCGGCGTCACCATCAACCGCAACAGCAACGGCGTCACCGACCAAATCCAGGAAAGCTACGGCACGGTACAAAACCAACTGCTGGGCGGCCTAACCCGCCTGCTCAACAACCAAATCCTGGTAGACGCACAATTAGCAGCGGAAGCGGGCGCGGACAACCGCCGCATCCACCAACGCATCGGCGCAACGGGCGCGACGGAACCAAGCGGCACCGACCAATACAGCTACGATCCGGTGCTGGGCAACTTGCAACAAATCAACCGCCGCGACGGGACGGTGCGCACCTTCGTGTGGGACGGTTTCCGCCGCCTGCGCGAGATCCGCGACGACAACAGCCTAACCGCCCAATACCACTACGACCACCAATACCGGCGCATCCGCGCCGCCACCCAACACCACCCGCAACCGCTGGCTTTCGCCTACGAGGGCAGCAAAGTCATCGCCATCGGCCTGTACGAGGGACCGGGCCAGGTCCAATGGACACACGCCATCGGCCAAGGCCCGCTCGGCCCGGCCTTCATCAAAGACCTGACCGGCGCGGGCATGGACTACCACATCTTCACCGACCACCTCGGCACGCCCTTGGCGTACAAAAACACCAACACGGGAACGGTTTACATCAACCCACGATCACCCTGGGGCGAGTCCTTGGCCAACACCCCAACGCGAGGCTCCCCCTACACCACCCAAAACTTCACCCTCCCGCCAGACCCCATCTTCCCAACAACCCCCCTCGGCCTAAGCGGCCACCTCGAAGACGCAGACACCGGCCTAATCTACATGCACCACCGGTTTTACGACCCCGCATTAGGCCACTTCCTAAACCCCGATTTCCGCGCCCCCGACATCTACGACCCCAGCACCTTCACTGAGCCATACGCATTCGCCGCGGGCAACCCGATAATGTTTTGGGACCCGAATGGATTATCAGTACACGAGTACCTAAACGATGCATTTTCGGGACAATTGTTCGCCCTAGGCCTCGTTTACGGCTTAACAAAGGAGACACTGCTTGGCTTTAAAGATCTATTTATTTTAGGTGCGCGAGTGCATCTCGCAAATTTCCGAATTGAATTAAACGATTCTATGCTTTTTCTAGGCTACACTCCTCTCGCCGGAGTAGAAGATGACAAAGCATATATTAAACTTGTGAATTCTTCACTAAGAGACCTTTTTGTTCACAAAGGGATATTCCATCAAATTGGAGAAGATGCAGGAAATAGTTTAGCAATTTCAAACATGCTGAGTATGCAGGGCCGGCATTTCGAATCAGGTGTGGCATCTACAAAGTTTGTGGAAGCTATTTCTTTATTGGCATCCCTTCCAAAAGTAGGATTGGCAGTATCTAGACATTCAGGTGGTGCTGTGGCACGATCAGCTGATGACTTTGCCTTGATGCTTAGGCAGTCGGATGTTTCAGCGAATCCACGAATCGCTCTTGAGCTAGAGAACGGAAGATCCGCTGTTCGTTTTGATATCCTGAGGCAAGAGGGGCCTATTAGAGGAGGCGAACCTGTCAATCCGAAACTTCTACACGATCTTCAAAACCGACCAGGTCCAAATAATAAGCACGGTAACAAATCATGGAAAAGCGTAAAAGTTTACGAGATGACTAAAAAAGATATCAAAGATGACCTCTGGGATGAAGGGGACACAGTAAATGCTGACTGGATCTCTTACAGCCATACCATCAGAGTCCGCAAGGATGTACGTAACATAGAGCTAATAGAAGAGTGGTTACATAGTGTTCAAGAGCGAGATCTTTACTTCCGTGAAGCTATAGGAGAGCGGCCACCGAGTTTTACACCCTATCCAAGAGAAGAAGTTCACGTAAAAGATTTTATGATACGCCACAGAAGGATCCTAGGCATCTCTGATGAAGACGCTGAAAGGTTAAGGTTACTTCTAGTTGCACAACTTAAAGCCAAAAATGATATAAACGGAGTCCCACTAACCGCACCCAGGAGTGCTTCAAATCCGATAGGAAAATGACATGCACCAAATTTTCAAGCCCAAGAGAACAGAAGTTGTTTCTACATTTAGGGGATATTCTGATTATCCACAAAGAATGCATGGAGAGTATTTTATTGGAAAAAATGAAAATACAGACACCTTGGTTCATATTGATGAAGGACATGTCAACAGCGCTGGACGTCTTGTGCGCGTAATCCACGTAAGACATACCCTAGAAGAGTACGATCAGATATTCAACCCAATCAAAAGAAGCCTTCATATTGAACACGAAAACGACCAGGTCTATCAGTTTTCGATTGACGTCCATATTTGCAAGCTTCATGTACTCGGCGACAAGGGATTCTCTTGGCTTCCACAAACAGCAAGAGCTCATTTAAAGATAGGAAAAAAGAATTGGAATTTCCTTGATGTCACTCCTTTTAAGCTTTTGATCGAGCCAGGCCTTCTTGTTTTTCTCGGCATACATGCGCGTGAAATAACAACTGAAATTATCAAGCAAAAGAATTATGAGCTTTGTATTGAAAAAGAACCTGTTAACCCACCCGAGTACACTCACTCCAGTCTATTGTAGAATTATAGTATGCCCGTAATGTCCCAAAAATAACCACGCCACCAATTTACACCAAAATCCCGTAGCGTCCCAAAAATAACCACGCCACCCGTAGTGTCCCAAAAATAACCACGCACCAATTTACAAAAAAATCCGTTCCTCGCTACGAGATTCAATGGTTTGTTTCATGGAAAACAGTCGATTATTTTGTCGGCGAGAGGACTGTTTTTGGTACAAACGGTTTATTTGGACGCACTCTAGCCTTGGATTTCGCGTAGCGTCCCAAAAATAACCACGCCACCAATTCACACAAAAATCCGTTCCTCGCAACGAGATTTAACGGGTTGTTTCATGGAAAACTGTCGATTATTTTGTCGGCGAGAGGACTGTTTTTAGTACAAACGGCTTATTTGGACGCACTTTGGCCTTAGATTTCGATTCAAATCCACGTAGTTCCTATCCTGAAACGCGATCATAAAAGTTGAGCAGGCCGCCCAGGCGGGTTCGCCGTCTGATCCTTCCCTCTGATTTGCCCTGCTTGCTGGACACCAGCCTATTTTCAAGACCTTGGTGTGGGCGCTCCTCGTTGTAAAATGCGACGTACTCACGCAAAAGGTGTTCAAGTTGTCCCCTGGAGAAAATCACGAAACGATCCAGGCATTCTTCTCGGATGCTGCGAATCACCCGCTCCACGTGAGCGTTCAGGTTGGGCGACCGCGCCGGCAGCTTGACCGTGGTCACCCCGGCTACCGCCAAGGTGGTCTTGAACTTTTCGCCGAATACCGCTGCTCGATCATGAATGAAGTACGACCCTTCCTTCAAGAAACCGTGCGCTTCATCGGTT
>NZ_JAFREP010000078.1 GCF_017377855.1 Acanthopleuribacter pedis | reverse complement strand
ACGCGGTAGTTTTTGGTGATTTCGTACTGCCACTTCAGGTGCAGGTACCCCTTGCGGCGCAGTTCGGCGGCGTTGTCGCCCTCGGCGAGATGCTGGGTGAGTTTGGCGGTGTTGAAGGTGACCATGCCGGCGGTCTGCCGTTCGCCGCTTTGGTAAGCGAAGTCGATGCCGGGCCCGACGAGCGTGGCCTGCAGCGATTCGTTTTTTGACAGTTCGATGCCCCAACTGCCGGTTTCCATGTGGAACCCGGTGGCGTTGGGACGGCCCAGATCGGGCAAGTCGGTGGCGACCAACACGCCTTGCGGCAGGTAACGCAGCGGGTCCTTCCCGCCTTCTGCTTCCGTTGCTTGCCAGGTGGCCAGGTCGTAGGTGAGCCAACCTTTGGTGCGGTAGTTGACCGGGATCAGGCTGACCTCGTGCAAGACCTGCTCCTCGGCGTCGCGGCTGCTGAAGCGCAAGCGGCCGTGGTAGAAGTCGAGGTGTTCGCCGAACGGATCGCGGTCATCCAAGCTTTCGTGGTTAACCTGCCAAAAAACGAGGCCGGCGTTGGGTGGATCGTTAAGGTCGATTTCCAGCGGGAGCGGCACGTCCTCATCCAAAAGTTGCTCGGAGACGGCGTCGAACAGGGTTTGCAGCGCCCACACCTTGGTCACGGCCCGGCCGTTCTCGAGGGTGGAAAGGGCGATCAGGCCGAAATGCCGGTCGACGGCCATGTTCCCGGCGTCCGGGGACTTGAGCAGCAAGGTGGGTTGGCTGGGTTGGTCCAAGTTGATGCGGTCGGGTAACTCGTAGACGTGGACGTAACTGCCGCCGTCGCTGATGGGCGGCCGCTCGTGGAACAGCGCCAAATCGCGGGTCACCAAATCACTGCCGCGTCGGTATTGCAACCCTTGCACGGCGCCGGAAAGCAGGTTGCCGCCGCCGTAACGGCCGGGCGCGTTGTCGCCGCGATCATCAACAACGGGGTACGCGGCGGCGATCACGGCCTCGGGATCGTAATAGCTGTTGACGGGTGCGACGGGTTGGTTGCCACGCTGCACGATGTTGTTGACACCGGGATAAACGAGGCCGGCGACGGCGAAGGCGAGATCGCGGCCCTGTTGGTCGGTGCGCAGGAAACCGGTGACGTCAACGGCACCGCGCGGATGGTTGTAGCGGGTTTTTTGGGTGTTGTTCCATGCCTCGCGGTAGCGGTGGAGGGGCAGCCCGGTGCCGGCACCCGCGGCGAGGGTTTTGAGGCGTTTGACGAAGTCGCGCATGTCGACGACCTCGGTGTAACCGACGGGTCCGGCGGGGCTCAGGTCGTAAAACCCGAGCAGCAGGTAGGGGCCGATATGGCTGACGCCGCCGAGTGCACCGGCGCCTGGCAGGTCCATGCGGTAGATGGTTTCGAAGCTGCCGTTGGTGTAGCGCAGGACCTGCATGTGCTCGTTTTTGCTGAAGGCGGACCAGTAGGTGACGACGACGACGGTGCCTTGGGGAACGACCTTGTACCGTTCGGCGCCGGGCTCATGACCCAAACGCTGCATTTCAGAGCCCTCGGGCGCGTTGAGTTCGCCGGGCGCAAATACCGCGATATCGGGGAAATAGGGCGCGGCGGCGGTGAGGTTGACGGCGGCGATGGTGACCTTGGGATCGCGGCTGGTGTCGTCCACGATCAGTTTCAGGCTGCCCTTGCCGCGTTCGCTGCCGGGCATGAGGTGGAAGGTCAGGTTTTGCAACCCGGCGGAAGCGCGCTGCAGGGTGCCGCCGGCGTTCAGGGGTTTGGGTTCGGTTTTGCGGGTGCGAAAACTGCTGTTGAAGCCGGGTTGTTCCTGGTTATCGCCATCGAAATGCACGAGTTCGTCGCCGCTTTGGTCGACCAAACCACTGAGTGCCAAGCTGTAGCCGGCATCAAAACGCAAGGCGTCGGTCGGCACCACGGTGAGTTGGGTGAGCCAGTCGGCGCTGTCGACGGGGAGCAGGTCGGCGTCAAGCAACAGCAGGTCAAGCGGGCGGTCCTCGGCGTCGGTGAGGCGGATGCTGTCGGTTGAGACGCCGCGCACGGATTCGGTGAAACGAAGCAGGATGGGGTCGGTGGGGAACACGTCGTTTTGTTCGTCGTAGGGATCGACGGCGAGGACGAGCGGTTTGTTTTCGGGATCGTCCAGGGTTTGGGTTTCAGCGTCGCGAATGAGCAGGGTGCGTTTAAAGGTTTGTGGTGGGAAGGTGGCGGCGTCGGCTGAATGGACGGACAGGGTGATTTTGAGGAAACGGCCGGTGGGCGCGGCCCCGAACAGGTCGTAGGTCATGTTGAAGGGGTTGGGCGCGTTGCTGTTGGTTTCGTCGACCTCGATGGACTCGCGGCCGTCGATGCTGATCACAAAACGTTCGATGGCTTGGTCGGAACGCAGCGTGATGCGCAAGCCGCGTTCCTTGGCGGGCGTTTGTGTTGGGGGCCGTTCGAAATAGCCGTGGCGGCGCAGGATTTCGGTGTTTTGGGGGAGCTCGGTGGCGACGGCGTCGGGATCATCGGCCTCGCGTTCGATGACGGACCATTCGAGTTGGAGCTTGGCTTGGTTCGGGTCTTGACCGGCGTCCAGCCAACGGAACAGCAGGTCGTGGTGCGCGCTTCCCGGCCGGCCGGCGTTAAGCACTTCACCGGTGAAGGGATCGGTGCCGACGAGCGCGGCGCCGAGGGCACGGGCGCCGACGTAGGGCAGCGAAAGGTGCCCGTCCAAACCGGTGACCCCGCGGTAATGGTAGGCGACGGCATCGCCGGTGCGCACCATGTCATAGATCGAGGCGCCGTAAATCGGCACATAACCTTGATCGGTATGGCCGGGCCACCACGAGGGGGTGCGGCCGCGGTCGATGAGGTAGTGCAGGTCGGCGCGGTTACCGCTGTAGGTTTCGGTGGGTTCGCGCAGCGAGTGGACGTAGCGGGACGTCCAGCCGTAATCGAGCAAAATCATGTCGGCGGCACTGCCGAGCCGGGTAAAAAAGCGGCCGTAATCGGCGCTGCTGAACAGGCTGTTTTTGCCGACGCGGTCGTCGCTGATTTCGGTTTCGGTCAGGACCTGGGCGGTGGTGAAGGTGCCGGTGACGGCCGGTTCAAAGGGATTGAGTGGGGCGGTGATTCCCTCGGCGAGTTGCAACAGGCCGACGCTGCCGGCGGGGAGCTCTTGGTTGACGGGCCTTTGGTAGGCGAGTTCGAGGGCGAAGGGCGCGCCGCCGTCGGCGATGGTGATCAGCACGGCGTCGAGTGGGTCGTGGCTCAGCTCGGCGAGGGCGGGGACTTGGGCACGGCGGGTTTTGGCTGCTTCGGCGGTGGCGCTGGTGAAACGCACCTCGCGGCCGAGGCCGTCGGGGCCGGCGC
Organism: Acanthopleuribacter pedis; assembly: GCF_017377855.1. GTDB lineage: Bacteria > Acidobacteriota > Holophagae > Acanthopleuribacterales > Acanthopleuribacteraceae > Acanthopleuribacter > Acanthopleuribacter pedis. The sequence continues at coordinate 1,153 of NZ_JAFREP010000078.1, read as the reverse complement.
GCACCTGGAGCACGGTTTGGCCCAGTTCCAGGCGGGTCTCGGAGAGGCCGAGTTTGAGCTGGTTGGGTGCGGTGCGCAGGGTGTCGAGCTGGCGGCTGTGTTCGGCGCCGTTGGGGGTGGTCAGGGTGAGGGCAAATACGTCGCCGGGTTCGCCCTCGAGATCGAGGCTAAGGCCGCCGCTCGCGAGGGTGTTGGTCCAACTGTCGGCGGTGTTTTGGTTGAGCACGATCAGGTTGGATCGGTTGGGGTAGCTGCCGTCGGGCGCAATTAACTGGATGCGGTCGTTTTGCAGGGTCAGGTGAAAGCGTTCGAGGTCGAGGTGTTCATCGCGGTTGCGCGTTTGGGTGGCGAACGGGAGGACGACGGCTTGGTCGAGGTTCACGCCGTCGGCGCTGAGCAGGTTGGTGTCGATGTGGAGTTGGTAATCGCGGTTGGGCAACAACCCGGTCGAGCGCACCTGGAGCTGGAACTTGGGGGCGCTGTAGCGCAGGGTGAGCGGGAGATCTGTCCCGCCGTCGCTGATGCGGATGGCTTGGGCCCAGAGGTTTGGGTCGACTTGGAGCGGGCGGTTGAAGTTGAGTCGGATGATTTGCCAGGGTGGGACCAGGAGCGGACGCTGTTCGGGTTCGATGTGGAGCAGGGTGAATTCCGGCTGGGTGAGGACGATATCGCGTGGATCGATCAAGTCGGTGGCGAGGGTTGGCGCGAGTTCGACGGCGGCGGTCCGTTCGGTGGCGGGGTCGAGGGCGTTGATGGCTTGGGCGCCGGCCCGTTGCAGGACGAATAAGCGGTAGCGGCCGGCGGTGTCGGCGCGGCCGAACCAGGGATGGCTGTCACTGGAGAGCCAGGTGCCGGGTTGCGGGTCGCCGTTGAAACGGATGGAACCGCGCAATTCGGTGACGGCCTCGGCGAGGTGGACCAGGGCGTAGGCGGCGGATTCGGTCATGTCGGTTTGGGCCGGGTCGTTGCGCCAGGTGCCGTCTTGATGGGTCAGCCGGGCGGCGAGCACCCAGCGATTGGTATCGTGGCGCAGCAGGAGCAGGGCGCCGCCGGCGGCGTGGCTGTAACTGAGTTGGGGTGCCTGGGCCAGGGGTTGGCTGAAGTCGGCACGGAACAGGGCGCGTTGGGTGGCGCCGACGGGCAGCGGCAGGGT
>NZ_JAFREP010000077.1 GCF_017377855.1 Acanthopleuribacter pedis | reverse complement strand
CCGGTGCCCAACCATGGGCTGAAATCCGGCAAGGCTTCACCTTGCCAACGGTTTGCGCGCTTGCGTCTCCCTCGTTTTTAGCGTGTTCCGGAAGGATCGCGGGCTTTCCGCTCTTGCCCCTTCTATGGAATGTGGGGACCGACACCCGTGGGCATGTGGGGACCGACACCCCAAAATGCTCCTTAGCACGCAATCGCTTGCCGCGAACACCTCGAGATTGGCCGGACTACCCCCGGGCCCAACGACATTTCCCCTATTCCCTGCCTTCCACTGCCAAAACGCATCGCCGACGGGTTTTCGCCCGCCCCCCCAACCGGCGAAGGCAAGCAGACCGTTTGACTCGACGCGGCAATTGTGACAGGATTCTTTTTCAATTGATAACCCAAGGAGTTTCTCTTGTTCGACCAACTCTTCGAAAAACAACTCATGATCAGCTTATCGCGCCAAATGGCCCTCAATGACACCTTCGGCGACGGTTCCTGGCAGGTCGACATCCCCTCGGGTACGCTCGATATCGAAGGGCACGGGCAATTTCCCATGCAAGTGCTCGGCACCGAAAGCCACCAAAGCAACACCTGGCTATGGGCCTGGGCCAACGAGCAAAGCGACCTGCCCGCCGCCATTTTACGGGACGTCGAGGCCATCCTGGATTTCGGCCGGGAAAAAGGGATCGGCGAACTCACCACCCCCACCTTTGCCCTCGACACCATCGACGCTCACCAACTCGCGATCGTGTGCACCTCCCTCGCCCCCCAGAATTGTTACTACGTGTGCAGCTATGACGGCGGCGCCTTGTTCACCCTCATCGACCACGCCCCCGACAGCGTCAACCACGCCCCCCTCGAACGCATCAACACCGTGATCATGCACGCGATCCGCAATTACCCGATCCACCATCGCAACGCCTGCACGGCCTACCTAACCCAACAAGGCATGTTTCTCGAAGAAGCGGGCGATCTGTTAGCCGCCGAACGACCCGGCGAGGGCCGCCTTGAACTCACCTTCTCAAGCGACGGCCGCCTCGAAAACATCCAGGCGCACCTCGGCGGCGCCGACCCAACCCCGGCGACGAAACCCTGGTGGAAATTCTGGTAGCCTCCACCCCCGTCGCAACGGAACCGAGGCCCCAAAAACAAAAGAACGCATCTCGAATCGGTGATTCGGGATGCGTTCCGTCGCAAGCCTAGATCCCTGTTCGGGCAAGGAGAAACCGTCACGGGGGCGTGGGTCCCTCGTTTTCGTGATCGCCGATCATGTAAATCAGGTCGTCGAAAAGGAAGCCCTCACTCGGTTCGCGCACCACCTCGCGGTTAATCCCAATGGGTTGAAGGGACAGACCTGTGCAACTCGATGGGTTGAAGGGACAGACCTGTGCAACTCGATGGGTTGAAGGGACAGACACCCCAAAATACTCTCTACAGCATTGATGCTCATGGCTGGTTCCAACGCTGCCAGGTTGAAAAACCGCCGCGCATCCTTGACCCAGGTGGGGCCGACGCGCTTAGGAGCCATACGGCCGACGGGAAGACTGATGTTTCAAGAGTGATTTCACCGCCGGCCGGCATTGATTTTAGCGCGCCACCACCTGCGTCAAGGACCGCTCCGTGAAAAAATCGGCACCTCCCAACCGAGCAAGCTCGGTCGGGCCCCTCCAATTTTTCCCCTCCACTTGCGCTAGATTGACGCGGTTCGGCCTCCTGGAATCCTGATGTTTCACAATGAAGCAGGGTGACGGGCACGCAAACCTGGTGCCAAACCTGGGGACAGACACCCCAAATTGCCTGACTTTAAAGCGGAATGCATCGTGACTTCTTGTTGTCTGAGCTTTTGATCCCCGGGCGTTTCTCCTTTGCTGTCCCCAGCGACTCCTCACATCGCGTGAACCATCCGCTCCCCTCTCCCGACGAGGGTGGAACCGACCAAAGTGCAGGTGAAAATTGTGCGAAAAGCAACAGCGACGCTTTACGCGCCTGCCTGTTTTTGGTGAAATGAACTTATCCCTCTTGGCAAATTGACAGCCTCGGCGTTTTTACCCGCTTCTCCGCGAGCCGCGCCCCCTTTAAACCCGTCGATCCGGCACCTTGTCACAGTGTGACCGCGCACCTTGCCCACCACCCAAAACCGTGATCCGAACATCCCAGGGAGGTATCCCCATGCGTTTCGGCCTTTCCCTGCTCTTTTGCCTTGTTGCACCCCTCGTCGCCCAAGAAATCGTCATCAACCCACCTACACCCACGAACAACGGCCTGTTCGGCAACCGCACCGCATCCATCGCCGACCGGCTGTTCGTGACCGAATTGGGCAGCAACAACTTCACCGGCTCCGTTCATATCTACCGCGTTACCGGCGGACAACCCCAGTTTTTACAAACCTTGGACAACCCCGACGGCCAAGGCCGCAACTTTGGGTTCGCCCTGGACGCGGTCAGCACCGAGGCCGGTCTGTTCCTCGCCATTGGCGCGGCCTTTAACAATGTACCGGCCTCGCAAGGTCGCGGCGGCACGGTCCAGTCCGGCGAGGTTTTGATCTATTTTGATTCGGCCGCGGACATGGAGGACACCTTTACGCTGCTCTCCCGCTTGGATCTGCGCGAATTCAACCAAAGCGACATGGGTTTCGGTAATGCGCTCGACCTCGACCTGGTACCGGGCGGTTTTGAGCTGGCGGTCGGCGCCACGCGTTTTACCAACCCGAACTCGCAACTCCAGAGCGGGGCGGTCGCGATTTACACGTCAACCGACGCCACCACCTGGATGCGCGGTCAACTGATCCAACCGGACAACGTCACGGCGGGTGGGGAGTTCGGCCTACCCGTGGAACTTCAAGATTCACAGTTGTTTGTCGGCGCATCAAATGACTCGGTCGCCATGACCCAATCCGGTAGTTGTTACCTCTACACCCGATCCGCGCAAACCAAAAACCTCTTCCAAGAACAGGCCAAATTTCAAGCATCCGACGCCGATACCCTTCCCTTCGCCGCCTTTGGCGAAAATTTTACGCTTTTGCCCAACGGAACCCTGGTCATCGCCGCGCCGAGAACACCCGCCAACAACATCGTGCCGGGAAGGGTGTACGTGTTTAACGCGGAGGGGGCCCAGGGCGATGTCACGGAAACCCAGGCGATCAACCCAACCAATCCAGTTGACAACGGCTTCTTCGGCGTGGGTCTGACGTCCTCCCACGACAACCGTTTGTTCATCGGCGATCCATCCACGGTGCTCAACCAAAACAACAACGCGGGGTCGATCCTCGAATTTGGCTTGGAGGGCGGCACCTGGACCTTTGTCCAATCATTTACCCAAGGGGATCCGGCGGCGGAGGCCTTTTTTGGCGACACGATCAAATGGCTCCAAATCGGCGAACCCTTTTACCTCGCGGGTGGGGCACCGAGCCGCTCCAGCAAAGGGGCAGCGTTCTCGGGCCAAGTCTCCCTGTTTGAACAGGAAAGCGCCACGCCGATTTTCTCAGACGGCTTCGAGTCAGGAGATACCTCGGTCTGGTCGTCCAGCACACCCTTCGCCGACTTCGAGCTCGAGAAACAAGGCGAACTGCTTGCGGTCCTTCGCGGCGCGCGTTTCAAGGGCGCTTTCGGCATGCAGGTCGCGGGTAACGCGGGCACGGCCTTCGTGGAGAGCACCGGCGGCGATTCAGCCACGGATTTCCGCTGTCGCGTCCAGTTCAGCACCAACGATCTCGACCTGCCCATTAACAACCGTCTGCGCATTCTCGCGGCGGGTTCGCTTGAGAGCGGCAGGGTTCCCTGGCTGGCGGTCGAGCTTTATCGGGACGGACAGGGCACCAACCTCCAACTCCTCGCCCGCGAAGACAGCGCGCTGATGCGCATGTCGGATCCGATCACGCTCAGCGGTCCCTGGCACGGCGTCGAGGTCGCCCTCATTCCCGGTGATTCAAACGGATCGGTAAGTTTGCGCGTTAACAGCCAAACGGTGACGGTCGGTAGCTTGACCAACACGGGTGCCAACGTCGACTTCATGCGCATCGGCGTCATGCCCGCCTCCACCCCGGCAACCGAGACCATCACCGGTTCGGTGTATTTTGACGACTTTGCCGCGCAAGCGGGCGGCACCATCGGCAACGCCTGTCTCAACGACGCCGACTTCCGCACCCATGCCTCCGATTGGGACGGCGGTGACATTTTGTTCCTGGTCAGCCTGCTGAACCTGCCCTGTCAATAAACCCTGAAAAGGAAAAACGAAAAGGGCGGCACCCGCGCTGGGTGTCGTCTTTTTTATTGGGTTTTGCCGACACAAACCGACCGAGATTTGCTTCAATCAATCCCAAAGACACAACGAAGGAACGCCCGTGACGGATCGCATCTTTTTCTTTGGCAACCCTTGGCCGGGCGGCCACGCCATCATTGATTTCGCGTGGTCGGGACGACTCGACTCGGAAACCGGCCCTTTGGTTCGACCTCCACCTCGCCACCGAAGACTACGACGCTCAGGATGTTGCCGGGAACACCCCCTTTAACGATGAAGAGGAAGAAAAACTCTCTGATTGGGAAGGGCGAGCCGGTTGGTACAACACCCATTCCTGCACCCTTTCCTCCACGGAGTGGGGGACACGAGGGTTTTTTGGTTGGCACCCGCGAGCGCCCTTTTGACATCAATACCCTGTCGGAACAGCGTTATCGGGTCGGCCCTTTTGACCGTGTGTCCCCATCGGATGAGCCGCCCTTTCACATTTACCTGTTGGGCCATGACGCGGTGGGCGACATGCACATCCAGTTTGGGCCCCGTCACGAAGTCGACCGTTTCGGCCTGAGCTGGAAAGGTCGCATCGCGCGTTTCTACGCGGGTGAAAGGGATTTTCGTTATGGTTTTCGGGTCGAGATCAACTCATGCGCGTTTGAAGGGTTTGAGATCGAGGAATATCAGACGGACCAAGAAGCCTGGGCGCAATTCCGCCCTCTGGTCACCAACCCCGAGGCTTATGTTTTGAAAGACGGTATTTTTCTGCTTGAGGTGATGTAGGGACAGAGGTGATGCGGGGACAGGCATGTGTAAGCGTTTGATTCCCTTTGGCTTGCACCGGTGCGCCTTCAGCGCACTTCCCTTCTTTTGCCCCTTACCCATGGTTGGCCACCGGCTGCTTCGCTCCGCTGCCCAACCATGGGCTTAAATCCGGCAAGGCTTCACCTTGCCAACGGTTTGCGCGCTTGCGTCCCCTTGGTTCTTGGCGGTTTGCGAGAGGTGATGCGGGGACAGAGGTGATGCGGGGACGAGGTGATGCGGGGACAGGCATGTGTAAGGGTGATGCGGGGACAGGCATGTGTAAGAGTTTGATTCCCTTTGGCTTGCACCGGTGCGCCTTCAGCGCACTTCCCTTCTTTTGCCCCTTCCCCATGGTTGGCCACCGGCTGCTTCGCTCCGGT
>NZ_JAFREP010000076.1 GCF_017377855.1 Acanthopleuribacter pedis | reverse complement strand
ACGAATGAAACCCGGCGATTTCTGTTTTGGCTCGATTCTTAGCTTTCCCAAAGCAACCTCCTGAACCTTTTCCAGGAAGTGTAGCCGTCTCGACGCTTTGCGTCTGAACCCTCGTTGGTAGGCTTACAGAACTCTCGGGTGTTCTACAAGGTCAGTGATCTGGAAAACTTCATCATGGAGTCCGAGCAACTGACCCCATTCATGCCCGCGATGACGATGACGAGCGCCCCGGTCGCGGCGTTCCCCAAACCAAAATCCATTCTGTAGTGTTACTGCACCTGGGGCTTGCTCATTCAAGGGGCAAGCCCTTTATTTCAGAAAAGAACTCAAGAATCGAACCTAACTTCCATGAGAAGGTTAGTAGCCGGCTGGTGCTGTGTATGCTAATTAATAAAAAGTCAGATCATGGATAAAAAACCACCATAGTTTACTGGCTTATTTTGGGACACAAAGAAAGGAGATCAGAAAATCTGATTGTTTCATGTTAGCACTTAGAACAGTCTTTGAAACCAGTTTTGATCTTTCTTCTTTTTATCTTTAGCCCAACCAAGTTGGTACGTCAGGCTTTGAAAATTAGCTTCTTCATAAACATCTTCTTGGAAGAATTTCGAGCCAATAATGGGGCTATCCGAGAAAGAAATATTTTCTTCTAATAGGCAGTGAAAATGAAACTGTTGAAGTTCCTTGCTAAAGGGAAGCTTCACATAGATTGATTCCATGAAGAAGGTCAAAGAGAAGCGCTCCCATGAACCATGATTGCTATTATATAACAAGAGCGACTCTTCTTTCTTTTTTTCCGCAGGTTGTTCAATCACCCCATGCATCTTTCTCCACCAGTACTCAGGCATGACATTATAAGGAAAGCTTGAGTTAAATACAATCGGGAGATTGATTGGATCAGACTCATTTGATGTCTTGGATTTGTTATGTTTCTTTTCGAAGGAGGTTTTATTAACTGAAAGGTAGCAATTAATATTTTTCTCAAAAATCCCATTTTTAAGTACAATAGCTCCTAAAGAATGTTTGTTCATAATAGCACTCCTGATTCATGTAATCTAAGGAACAATAAAAATGCCGTACTTTAATGGATCAAAACCGTCTGATTCTGCGTTTTCATACACTTCTCTGCTTGAATTACCAGAATACACCTTGTACCCATTTCCCTCTTGAGGAACTAACACCACAAACTTTCCTGAAAATTCTCCTATAAGATGATTTATGTTTTTGTAAAAAAATAATTCATTAGGGCTTGCTCCCTCTAAATCACTCGTGATCTCAACGTTTTCGGGGCCTTTGTTAGCGCCTTCAGGCCATGCTTGTTCTTTATACTTTTCTCGTGACATGGATTCAAAAAAAGAGCCAAGATACGAATGCTTTCTTTTGTGCGAGTTTACGCGAAGCTCAACATCGTATTTACTTAAAGTGTACTTTCTTTTCTTTGGTATTTCAAGCTGATCCAATTTGCAAACCTCTTGGTGAAAAAGATGTGATTCCACGAGTATTTTTGAGTGAATGCGATCAATAATTTCACCCTTAGACTGAAGCCCGATATCCAACAGTGAAAACTGAGCAGTAGCCCTGAGTTTGAACATTTTTTTTCTCGCATCAGGCGAGCAAGTAAACAAGCCAAGACTTGGGTGAATCGCGACATCGCCAGTGTCGTTACCAAATTCAGTAGACCACCCGAGGTAAACTTGATCCATATCGAAGAACTCATCTTCTCGATTAGCCGTTCCTTCGGCGCGCGGTTTGTATTGTAGAAAAACAGCATCTTTAACAATGGCAGGCTCAAGCATGGTGAAAATCGCACCATGCAGGTGATTCAGGATCATTAAGGTTTCAAAGAAAACACTATTGCTCATTTCCGCTGATTGTTCATGAAAGTAGATAGTGGACGAATCACGATTAAATCCTGGATTTTGCCAGGTGTCACGATCAATCTTCAGGTACTTCTTGATTCGGAATGAAAGATCAAGCACGACCGAGGATATGGGCTCATAAAAGTTCTTTCTCGTCCAATCAATGCAGCGCCCTCTAAATTCATGATCATCAAGGAGTTCTTTTTTGCGGCAGATTCCCTGCGAGCCCTCTCTAATGAGATCCCAGGCTTTTTCTAGATCATTTACTTCTTCAACCCACATTACCAAATTTACGGTAACCAATAAGCGTTGAATGCAGGATTCAACCTGACGCAAAATATCACCAGCGCTCAGTGATTCAGTCGCACCACCATACAGACTAAACTGAAGCCAAAAACGACGGACATAAGTAACGACCAGGTCGTCGGAAAAAACACACCTCTCCCGCAACGGGTCGAAATAACACGTTGAGTAGAAAGAGAAAACATCTGCAACCACTTCATGCACGAGCGAATATAAGCCTATTGGGTCAGGGATGTTGTACCTATCAGCAAGCTTATGAAGGCCATCCTGCTTAAAAAAGAGCCATTCACAAATCTCTTTCTTTTTATCGTCTCCGTAGTTTTTGTCTTTCGAGTAAATCAAGAATAACTTTTTCACGAAGTTTGAAACTGGTATGGTATGCCCTATCTCGTGGGTAAGGTAAATAAGATTCTCAGGATACAAGATGTGCTTCTTGCTTAAAAATGTACTTGTGCTAAACAAGCTGTTTCGTTGAAAGATACTCGGCTCTTCTGTCTCATGAAGCAGGCTCGCGCGAAGCATCAAACTTGCCGGTTCAAATTTGTAGAAATACCCCAGTAACGCCCGCTGAACTCCTTGAGCAATCAAGAAAAAAGATTGCATCGTTCCTGTGTATTCTACTGGCGACTGGAATGTGTCTTGATCAATCGGCATAGTAGTGTAGCGCTTCAAAAAACCATGCTTAAAGGTTTCCAGAAACGAGGTGAGCTGGTCTTGAAACTGGTCCGATCTCATCGCAGGATACTTCTCTCCAGAATGTGGATCTTCTCCCCACAAGTAATCGTCCTTTAGGTATCGAAGTTCCTGAAAGAAAATCTCAATCTGAAAGACAACGGGAGCAAGCTCAATAAACCCTTCAAACTGCGCCGGATCGTTTATGTAAGAATTGTATAAGTCTACAATGCTTATGAAGCTATCGGTAAGGTGCTTGGGGATTCCAAGCACTTTAAAACGCTTAAAGAGCATTCGGTAAATCCGGCTCAAACGAAACTCATCAAGGTTTACTCTTCTTAAAAACTCGGCTTTCTTACTTCCCGTTGAAAAATTCTCTGTCAGGAGATTCGGCAAAAGGGTTGAACGAGTAGAGGCGTAGAGCAGGGAATCAAAGTCTTTGTTCACCTGGACAATTTCCTGCATTAACTGGATGAACGGAATTTTCTCGTAATTCCGGCGCAGAAAATGACGCCCCAAAACCAAGTCATACTTACTGTGCTCTTCGTTTAAATATCCACTAGCAAAAGAGTACAAGGGGACATCAATGCTCACGCTAAATTTTTGCTCTTCTAACAGATCGCCTTGAGCACTTGAAAAGCGGCTCTCTAGGGCCTGTGCATATTCAACGACTTGACCCCCTCTCTGAATGCAAGTTTGCTCAAGATTGGTTTTCACGTCTTGAGAGTCCTCTAGAGAGGCATTGCGCACTGCCGACAGAGGGAAAAGTCGGTTGAACTCGTCTGGATTCATTTCGCACGGGTTTTGATAAATTGCGCGTTGAATGTTTTCCTTGGACTTATCGAAGTAATAGTACAAAAACAGGTCCAATGGGGTGCCAATAAAGGTACTGCTGTGGACGAATGTTTTTAGCTGAAGAATTTCATCCCAACACTTCTGCCACTCTTCTCTATTGGGAAAGTCGTCCCTTTTGGCAAGTCCTCCGAGTACATCGGCTATCACATGACTTTTTGGAAAGCATCGAAAAAACTCTCTTTTAAATTTGAAGAGCTGAAGGTGCTCTAATAAACAAGTAATTGGAGATTCGTCCTGAATGATTTGCTGCCATTTATGGGCAAATTTTTTGCGTCGTGTAAATTCCTCCGTCAACATGTTCCAGTAAGGATTCATCTCCTCGTTGAGATCTTTTCGACTGGGGCTCTCGCGATGGTCTTGGGAAAAGGCGGCACGTCTGACACCCGAACGCACACGACTTGCAAAAAATCGACTTTTGATCTGCTCCAAGACGCGGGACTCGACCGCTCCACCGAGAGAGGACACTTCTTGAACCGAACAACCAGATATCGCTTTTTTTACGAAATTCAGTACATCACGTTCGTTGGTTGAGTAAATAAAAACATTTACCTCATGGCTGTCAAATGCAATCGAAGGAAGTATCTGTATCCGCTCTCGATCAAATTCTTTCATTATGAGACAGAGGTACTTTATTACATCCCGGAATAATCGAACGCCCCATTCCATTTTGAGCCACAGGTCCATGCGAAAAATCACCTGTGTCTGGATCGGCCAAAGAGGCTGAAAGGAGCTAACCTCTCTCTCGTGGCAAAAATCCCGAAAGAATTCTTTGGGATCGAGAATGCCCATTGCGCGCACTTCGGGATCTTCCAAAAAATCTGGAAAAAGCGAAAGGTGGAAGTGCTGCTTGGTGGTATTAGAAAAAATGGGCAAATTCAGCAGAAGCTCGAAGTCATCAACAAGACAATCACCCCTAAGATCCTGATTCCCAAAGGAAAAACCAAATCGAGGCTTGTATAGGGGTTTCATGTAATCATCAAAAAGCTGGAGTTTTTCACTAGCGTCATCACACTTTGCTTCTAAGTATGATTTGTGGACAGATCGCAATTTTCGAGAATACTGGCGGAGAAATTCTTCGATCTCCACCTTCAAGGGAAGGAAGTTTTTTGGTTTGGCGAGACAGGAAACCGACAGCAAGCCATAATCAAGCACGCCCATCTCGCTCTTTTCAAGCCACTTAGGGGTCAAAATCGCCCTCGCTGTATTTGATTTTTTTCGGGCCTCAGAAAAAAGATTTTCTCAAACGGACTTTCTCAAGTCAATCGTCATTCTTGAACTCATGAAACATTATAAGCTTTCATTTTTGATCCAGAGGCCACCTCTTTCTTTTGAAAACGACTAAAGGACTTGGATTCTTTATTTTTCTTGCGGAGTTACGGTTCATTTTGGCTCAAACTATTTTTATTCTTCAAAGCATTGTCTCATGAGGCTTGATATGTCTTCGTACAATATCATCCGCCACCTCGATAACTGTATTGCCCTCAGCAGGTTGATTCCAAAAAACCTTCTTTCTCTATACCGGAGCATGGAACATGTTTCTTCTTCCCATAGAATGCAATTCGTGCGTGAGTCACGAATACCAACTTCCAAGCAGGATTTGGGCACGGGGAAGCCGCCGGTACTCAGACCGGCGGCGGTGTGACAAATACGCCTTCCACGATGCAACGAAGAGGAGCTTGGGCGTGTATGCCCAATGCCGTTAAGTTAAGAACCAAAACGATAGGAAAATGGGCTAGCGGTTTGATTTGTAGCCAGGCGCGAAAATTTGAATCTTCACGATATATCTGCCTGATGCTCGCCTCTTCGCCGTTCGGCCGG
>NZ_JAFREP010000075.1 GCF_017377855.1 Acanthopleuribacter pedis | reverse complement strand
CGCGTCGCCACCCACCAGGAAGGCCCCCGCATCAACAGCCAAACCGAATGGGACGCCCAGGTGGTGGGCCAAACCCACGCGGACAACATCGGCCAAACCAAAACCATGGCCTACATCCCGGAAAACGGCAACTTAGACCAGATCACCGGCGGCGAGGGCGACCAACAATCCTTCGCATGGGACGGCGAACGGCGCCTGCGCGCCCTACGCCAGGGCAACCAACTGTTCACCTACGAATACGACAGCCAAGGCCGCCGCATCCGCGCCACCACGGCAAACCGGCTTGAACCCATGATCTTCGCGTACCACGGCTCAAAAGTCGTCGCCATCGGCATCAAACGCCAAGGAGGCGTGGATTGGACCCACGCGGTCGGCCACGGGCCAATGGGCCCAGCCTTCATCGAGGACCTCAAGGACCGAGAAAAGAGCTATTATCTATTCAACGACCACCTAGGCACGCCCTTCGCGTACAAACGCCTGAGCGACGGCAAGGTGTTCTACACCCCCTGCAGCCCCCACGGCGAAGATTGGTGGGGAAATTTCAAGGCCAAAGACCTCATGCCCGGAACCAACCCCCAAACCCAAACCACCACCGATTACAACCTAGGCAGCGGCTACGAACGCCCCACTTTCAGCATTTTCACCAAGCCCTTCCTCGGCCTAAGCGGCCACCAACGCGACACGGAAACGGGTCTAATCTACATGCACCACCGCTACTACGACCCGCGACTAGGCCACTTCCTAAACCCCGACTTCCGCGCACCAGATATTTACGATCCCACAACCTTCACCGAGCCATATGCGTACGCTGCCGGCAACCCAATGATGTTCTGGGATCCGAGCGGACTAAAGATAAATATTGCGGGAATTAAGGACAAAGCAAAGGCATTAGCTCTTCTAGCAGCAATAAGTGAACTCATTGGAGTAACACTTGACACATCAAGCGTTCATCAATTTTTCTCAAAAACATCTTCAAACGTACACGAATCGAAAGCGGACAATACTCTTTGGGTTAACGAAAAAGGAGACATCAATGTCAATATCGGAACTGAATATCGGAAAACTAATAATTCACCTACCTTCCTTGCTTGGTTCTTGAATATCATAAACAAGGATAAAGAGCATCGGGTTATCGACAGTTCTGACCTGGTTGGATTTGAGAGAAGGTCTGGCTCTGCGACAATTCCTATTAAAAGTAGGAGTTACGAAAAAATATTTCTTAACTTTGACCTCATAAAATTCCAAACGGAGAACTTTGTTGTTGTCCCAAAAGGCCAAATAGACGATATCTCAGCCTTTCCAACTGAGGAGTTTCTCAAAGCTTCAAAGAAATCCTTCGGGCTAGGCCTCATTTTCTTTCATGAGTTAGGTCACCAGTATCTTGGAATATCTGACCATGTCAACATTTACGCAATAGAGGGGCCGTTTGGTCCAATTACTAGAGAATATTACATAGATGATGTAGGTTTTGTCGTCATGCTTGTGAACTTTGCAAGGTTAGAGCTTGATTTGCCGACAAGAGAAAGCTATGAGCCAATAAAGGTTTCAGAAACAGAGTACTACCTTCCCTTTAAAGATCGAAGTACAAATCTTGAGTTTTGGTTGAAGGTAATCTTCCCCAAAGGTGGGTGATTTTATGAGAGTTTCGGTTGTGATTTTACTTGCCTTGTTTAATTGTGCTTGTCAAAAGGGGCGTGGAGATTTTCGATTTCAATCTATTCGCTTTTCTGAAGAAAGCGATACAGGCTTCGGCCATGAAACTAATTTGCTACTCTCGAATAAAGAGTCAAATTTCTTTTGTGTCTATGATCTTTTAAACAAAGTACCCCCAAGATGTCTCTTATTATCTGAGCGCCATTTTGGAATCATTGAAGATCTGACTTATTTGTCGGAAAAGAAGTTTCACTCCGTCCCGTCGCAAAGAAAAATAACAATCATAACAGAAAGTAGTACAATTACTTTCATCTTTCCATCTTTGTTGAATTACAGGTATAACTTCGAAGACGATTATCCACACAAGAAAGATATTGAAAAATTAAACTCAGCTTTTACTTTGTTTACTGAGGAGTTTGAGGGCGTTACGACATTAAGTTGTTGTGAGCCGTAGTGTCCCAAAAATAAACACGTCGCCCAATTCCCTCGAAACTCAAGCAGTGCAACAAGAACCGACCTTCCGTTTTCTGGATATTCGCCAAAAACTCTGTCCGAGAGAGGTATTTTTTTTGATGCAAAGGCTTCATTTGGGCGTACTTTGGCCTTGGATTTCGCTTTGAATCCACCCTTTTCCTAACCTGAAACGCGATCATAGAAACTGAGCAAGCCGCCCAAACGGGTTCGTCGCCGGATTCTTCCCTCTGACTTCCCCTGCTTGTCGGAGATCAACTGGTTTCCAAGGCCTTGATGGGGACGCTCTTCATGGTAGTGCGCCACATATTCACGCAATAGGTATTCAAGTTGTCCTTTCGAGAAAATCACGAATCGATCCAAACATTCTTCACGAATGCTCCGAATCACAGGCTCCACATGTGCGTTCAAGTTCGGCGAGCGGGCCGGCAATTTGACCGCCGTCACATCAGACGCCGCCAAGGTGGTCTTAAACTTTTCGCCGAAAACCGCCGCTCGATCATGAATCAAAAACGAGCCCTCTTTCAAGAAGCCATGTTCCTCGTCCGTTTCGTTGCGTGCGATTTGAACCAGCCATGCCTGCGTCGGCTCGTTCACAATGCCGGCAATGTGGATTCTTCGCGTTGCCAAGTGCATCATGACCAAAACATGCACCCGCTGAATCCCCCCAACCACGTGTCAGTTCCACCGTAAAGAAATCGGCGGCGACCATGCTCGACCACTGCTGCTCCAAGAAACAACGCCAGGAGCGCGTGCGTTTCGGGGCCGGGCTCAAACCCGCGTCTTCAAGAATCCGAGCGACGGTGTTTTTTGAAAGCGTTACCCCGAGATGCTTCAGCGCCCCGACAATCCGTCGGTAACCCCAACTCGGGTTGTCTTCGGCCAAACGCCCCACCAAGGCAACCGTCTCGGGAGAAATTGCCGGCCGTCCTTGCCGCCGACGCGGTTCGGGCCTATATTTTTGATGAACCAACCTTCGATACCAACGCAAAAACGTGTCCGGGCTGTAACTCAGCGCCGCGATGTTTTGCAAAAAATCATTGGGAACCGCCCTTGCCAGGATCGCAAGCCGGCGCCGCTGCCAGTCGGTCAGACGTTTATCCCTACCAATATTTAATGAACGAATCGTTTCCCGCTGAACCTGAATCAGACACAAAAGAAAGTCGAGCACGGCCTTTTGCCGCGTTTCCACCTTCCCAAGAAACAGGACCAACCACAGCACGTTCAGCCAGGACATCGATCCTCCTTTCGTAACCATCCAAGTTGCATGTTCTTTCGTTGATTGACAACCAAATACAGAAAACAGGCAAAATCCCAAACCCCATGCGGGGTGTTGCACCACTGCAACACCCCGCCGTTTACCGGAACAGGGCGACCTTTAAGCCGGACGGCAAGCAGGGATTGGGGGGCAGTCTTACGCAACGCATGACGATCACGGGCGCCTGACCGAGGTCGTGGACGCCGCGAACGAGAACGACAAAACCACGCTTGCCTACCACGGCGATACCGAGGTCGTCACCACCCGCGCCACGCCCACCGCCACCTTCACGTACACTGTCACCCCCGGCACCGGGGTTTTGGTGGACGGGCTCACCATCACACCGTGCGAGGGCCAACCGGAAACCGTCCCGTTGAAAATCGATGCACTTGGCCGGGCCGCCGTCACGCGTTTGGCCGGGATTGGCGCCGTCCGTCACAGAACCGACGCCTTCGGCAACCCCTTGAGCGTCGTCAAAGAAACAAGCGGCGCGGCGGCCTCAACCAAAAACCAGGAAGCACTTTTCTCGTGGGAATACGGGCAGGGCAAGGTCGCCTTCACCGACCATTGGAACGCGCGCGCCCTGGAATCAAACGCGGTTGGCAACACCTGGCTGGACAGCAAGCTGACCGAACACTTGAATCAGCTGCCTTTCGAAGCAACCATCAACAAGCGCAGCGAGGGGCGACCCAACATCGTGCCCGAGACCACCAAAACCATCAACACCACCATCACCACGACGATCAAGGATAACCGGCTAGTGCGGATGGTTCACAATGAGACCAGCGGCATTCAACGGGAAATCGAAATCGACGGCTTGGGCCAGGTCGCAAGCATCAAAAGCGGGAATCGCTCGCTGACCGGGAGTCTGCCCGACCAGGGCCACGGCCGTTACGCGCGCTGGACCGGCGCCGACGGCCGCACCTTGGACCTCACCTACAATGGTGCGACCCAGCTCACCGGTGCCGCTCGGGCCGACCTCGGCTGGAGCGCCCAATACGACACGCGGGGACGGGTTTCGCAAACCACCTCGTCCCGCGATCTCACCTTGTCCTACCAGTACCAAGGTATCAGCGGCTTGTTGGACAGCGTGGCAACCCAACAGGCCAACCGGGCCGGCGGCCCGTTGCTCGAATCGTCGGGCGAAGCGCTAAGCACGGCCCGACAAACCCATCGTTCGTGGCTCGGCGACGAGGTGTTGGTGCAACAGGAGATCGACCGCCTTGGCGAAACCACCGTCACCCGCGGCGAGCACAAGGCGACCGTCAACCACGACAGCGGCACCTACCTGCTCAAAGACATCACCACCTTTTCGGGTGAAACCAGCGAGGTAACCTGGGAACACGCCAACAAGGTCGTCAAGGTCAAGGCGCCGGACGGCACCACCGCCGCTTCCGCCTTCGATCAACACGGCAACCTCTATGGCGCCGGTGTGATCGACACGGCAGGCGCGGAAGTCAACACACTCCAGGTCTTCCGAGACGCCGAGCAACGCGTCAAGTACCTGGTCACCCCAAGGGACACGCTCGAATACAATTACGACGGTTGGAACCTAACCGGCGTCCGCGGCGAGAACGGCGCCGAGGTCGCTTATAGCTACGACAGCGGGCATAGCCGGCCCAAAATCATCACCCTGAAGCAGGGCGGCCAACTGGAGCAGGAAATCGCCGTCAGCTACCACGCCAACGGCAACCCAAGCTGCGTCACGGTGGAGGCGCCCGGCCGGCTACCCGAGAGTTACCACTACAACGCATTCGGCGATTTAATCCGCCACCAGCGACCCCACCAGGCCTCTTCCACGGTGAGCTTCAACGCCTGGGGCGCGCCCAAAACCGTGACCACCGCGGCGGGAACCTTCAACCTTTTCGAGGAGGGTGCTTCCAACATCCTCACCTTCCCCAACGACGTCACCATCGAGATCAACGCGCGCGGCCTGCAAGAATCCATCGCTTACCCCGGCCTGGCGGCCAAAAGGTTCAGTTACGACGCGGACGGCCGCTTAACCGGTGTGTTCGAGGGCGGAAGCCACCAAGCCCTGGCTACCACCTGGGCGAACGGGCGCATCACCCAAATCACCAGCACCGCGCCCAGCGGCAACGTCCCCGCGACCAAACGCGACGCCGTCGCAAGCGAAACCATCACACCGACATACGACAGCCACGGTCGCCTGGTGCGGCTAACCCGAGAATCCGCCTCCGCTGGGGCTCCCGCGCTGGTGGAAACCTATGCCTACC
>NZ_JAFREP010000006.1 GCF_017377855.1 Acanthopleuribacter pedis | reverse complement strand
GCCCCACCCCGTCGTAGTCCATCCCGTCGCCGTCGTGATGGTATGGGTTTCCCTCACTGTAACTCGCTGAAAAGCTTGGCAGTTGAAGGGTATCGCCACCGACGTTTACGCTTAACCCGGATCGGGAAATCAAGTTCCCGCGTGGATCGTAGCGGTAATCAACGGTCGCCGAACCCATGCTGAGCTTCGCGAGTTGACCCAGCTCGGTGTAGTCGTAGAAAAACAAGCGCGAGCTGAACAGGTTGTCGCGCCGAATCAAATGGTCCACGAACCCGAAGGCGTTGTACTGGATGGTGGCTTCGGTAAAAAGAGCCTCGCCGGTCGAGAGGATGTCAAACAGGCGGTGGAGCCGGGGGCGACCGAGACTGTCAACCGCTTGGATCGCGAAGAAGGGTACGTTGGGATATTGGGCGAAGGATCGTGTGTTTTGCTCGAAGGTGGCCAGGTAGGCGTCGGTGGTGGTGAAGATCCGGCCGTCAAATCCATGGCGTTGGTCCAACTCGGGCGCCGCCATGGCGCGCAAGGTTTCGTTACAGCCCTTTGATTGGCAACGATCCAAATCATAGGCGGCGCTCAAGTTGTTGCCGTTGTAGGGATGAAACCGCGCCAGGTCGATGACTTGGGCGAAGTCCGGTCCTTGCGGGTGGGCCGGTCCAAAACCGTAAAACACCTCGAACGGTGAGGCATCGAATTCATAGCTGTAGCCGGTGAAGCCACCGTTGGCGTGTTTGATTGCCGACACGCGGCCAAGCGCCTCGTAATCCAGGGAAACCCGATATCGCCGTGAGCCACCCAGGTCGCGGTAAGGCACGCTGCTGAAATCGGTGTGTTCGATTTGGGGGATGAACACCTGGTATGTCTGTACCCGGTTGGCGCTGTCGAACGCGTCGTAGGTGATGGTCACCGGGTATTGGTGGTTGTTGAATTGCGTGGCCTCAATCAACCGACCCAGCGGGTCATAGGTGAACGAAGAGAGCGGCTGTAAAACACCGGGCGCTTCCAGCGTGGAACCCAACTTCTCAACCAAACGTCCGGCATCGTCGTAACGAAATACCCGCCGCATCTTTTTGTCATTGATCCCGCCGTGGTATTGCTCCTCAAGCAGGCCGTCCGCATCGTAGTCGTAATGAATCGGATGTTCGATTTCGGGATGGCTTTCAGCGACCAGGTCACCCAAGAGATTGGTGACGGTGACACGTTCCAAGGATGGGTCGTCATAAGGCCGCGTGGTGATTTCCACACCCTTGGCGTGCGGCGCATAGTCGAAAACCACCGGTTGTCCGTTGGTTTCGGCACGCACCAGGCGTGTGGCAAGATCCGTTTCACTGGTCCTGGTCACCGTGGAAACCCGCGTCGTTGGGAGTTGGGGTTCAATCGGCAGGCTGCTGTAATCTCGGGTTTGGGCCTCGGTGGTTTCGGTAACGACCGTGGCCCCGTCTGCTTTTGTTTCGTATTGGAAATCGGTCTTGAGCAACAACAGGCCGTCGCGAATGTCGTGGTGCTCGGCGTGGGTTGGTCGTCCATACACGTCAAGGTGGTAGGTCCAACGGCCGTTCTCCGCTTCCAGGGTTTCTTTGGTACCGAGTGGTGAATAGCCATGGGTTCGGGTGTAGATGTGGCTTGGCGAAGTCTGGCGCGTTTCCAGATGAACGCGGCCCCAATCATCCAGGGTCACCGTCTCAACCGGAACCCGTTCCGCGATGGTTCGCGTCGCAATCGGGAAAGGCTGATCCTCGGCCAGGCGGAGCCCTTGGCCCAATTCGTAAAAGGTCGCCACCGTGGTCGGGGTAACCCCTGGCGGCGAGAACTCGGTAATCAACGGCGCGGTCGCGGGTACCTGAACGCTGATCAAGCGAAGGTCGGCGTCGTAACCGTAGACGGTGGTGACGCCGTTGATGGTTTCGTTGGCGACGGTCCCGTCATAATCGACGGTGCGCGACATCGACTCGCCCTCGGGCAAGCTAATGCTTGAAGCCTGGCCATATTGGTAGCTGTTGTAAGTCGTCAGCCCGCTTTGTCCGAGGCGTTTGGCGGTGAGCAAACGCCCTCGATTGCTCCCTTTTTGGATGTAAATGTAGCGCTCGGTGCGATAGGTGGTGGCGTCCTGCCAATGCTCAACCTTGGTGGGGAATGGAAAATAAACGTCCTCGTAGCGGTAGGTTGTTCGATCAAGCAAGGTTTCCCGGCCAACCTCAACCAGCGTTTGTTGGTCGCGCGTGAGTAGCGCCAAGGCATATTGGTGGAGGGTGGTGTTGTGATCCCAGCCGAAATTGGCAACAAAGCGGTGGTCATAATCGAATTCACGGATCAAAGACAGGTTGCTGCCACGGGCCTGCCGGGTGATCTTGACCGGCTGGAGAAATGCCTCGCGGAAGTCGCCGGGTTGCCAGTTGCCGTCTTCGAACCAGGAATAGTCGTAATGGGTGTCGATCCATTGCCCGTCGATCTGCTGTGCGTATTGACGAACGGCGCTGACCGAGACGCTGTCGCCCCCGGCATGCGCGGCGATGCTCAGTTCCGGCGTGTAACGCCAGGATTCGTTGAGGGTCGTGTCACGGTAGGTGGTTTGCTTGGCGCGCGGACGGCCAACCAGGTACCCATCCGTGAAAACGCGGTAGTTGGTCTCAAAAAGTGGGGTGTTGATGTAGGTGGTGGTGCGCTGGAAGGCATGGGCGCCGTTCGTTTGGGTAACGGTCACGTCCAGTGCGCCTTGACCGGTTGCGCTTTGCCGTTCTTCCTCTACCGACCACTGGCGGTAATCGAAAGCGTAACGGCCGCCGCCGTGGCTGACCTCACTGACTCGGGTGAAAAACCGGTAGCGGGGCTCTAGCGTTACGCAATCATCGACGCGGCGGTTCGTGCAATCACGCGCATCCGGTTGGAGGTACTCAAAACGTTGGGTGTCGTATTGGTAGTGAACCGTGCCACCGGTTGGCAGAGTCAAGGCCGTCAGCAGCGGCTTGGGCTCACCGACGTCTTCCATGGTGAAAACCGTTTCGTAGCCCTCGGGCGTGATCACCTTGTGAAGCGTGGTGTGGGAAGTACCGCCCGCGAACACCTGGCGGTAGGCGAATCGTTTGAGCAGCTTGGTATTTTGTCCGGCTTCCAACGTGATGCGCTCAAGAAGAGCGCCCTGGTAATGGAACACCAAACTTCGGCCGTTTTCGTCCGTGACCCTCTCAATGCGGGGAAAGTCGGGGAGCGTACCGTCAGGATCGGTTCCGCCAACGTAATCAATGCGCAGCAACCGACCGCTTGGCGACCAGATCTGTGTGGGGTAAAAGGTCACACTGCTTGCATTGGCTGGATTGGTGACAAAACGTGTTGCCCGGTATTCTGTTTTTTGGCCGTTCGGGTCCGAAAGCACATAGGGGAAATGGGAAAACCCCTGCAAGCTCGTGCCATCCGAACGCCGACCGCGGCTGATCCGGCGGAGTTGGTCATCGATGAAATGGACGTCGGCTTGGTTGGGCACGCAGCCACCTGCCGTGCAGTGATCCGAGGCGCCACCGTCTTGCGGGTCCGCTTGGAAAACCGCGTCGCGGCCGAAGGTGGTGACGTTGCCGGCGGTGTCCACAAATCGCACCCGCTCCCAATCGCTCGAACCAGGGGCTCCGTAGATCGCGTTGCGCGCGATGATGAAGCCGAAATGAAGGTTCCAACCCTCGCCGAGCACGGAACCGGTGTCGGGTTCGTTCATCGGACACAGCCGAAACCCGCTTTCGTCGTTGCAGTGCTTCTGTTGGTAAGCCTTGTAAATCGGGCGAATGCTAAGCTCGGGAACACCAATCGGATCGAGGCTCACCTGAAGTTTTCCCGTGAACTCGTTGACGCTGGAATAGGGCGCGGCAATGTTGAGGCCCAGGTGATCCGCGTCGGAGGATAGAGGAATCACGCCGTCGACGGTGCCGGTGACGGCGGGATTTAGATTTTGGGTCTCACCTTGAAAGGCCAGGGTTGATTGAAGGGGGCAAACAAAAAGCAAAAGGGCTAACAGAAAACGGACGCGCGTGCATACAAAGGCACAGCGACGTTCAAAAATGAGATCGCGGGTCATAAAGACTCCTAGCAGGGATAGGAATATTCAAGTTTTGAAAAAATAGAAGGATGACACATGGCCAGGTTGCCCAAGTGACGTACAGGGGTATCTGGATCAAAACCCGCCGGTGTGTCCAAGGCTAGCGTTAGGAGGAACCGAAAAAAGAGCGAGGACTTCCAGCGGGCTGGGCTCGAATCGAGAACGTGCCTGACCGGGAAAAAGGACAAGGGCTTTTGGGGTGATTTCATTAGGAGATCGTTCTTTCCTTTGGCCGGCTCCAAATATTAAACACAAACAGAAAAAAAATAGGCTACGAAATTCACAGAAAGATCGTCGAAAGATATTTGCACACACATAAAAATATCTTTAGAACCCAATCTTAGCCAAGCTTTTCACTCGCTGCAGTTGGATTATTTTCTTCGCCTCTTTCGCGTACTAGCCGAACCATCTGCTTGGCGGCATCGCTGGTTTTTAGAGTCTCGTCGTTCAAAATACCACGAATGATCTCATCATTAAGCGAGTCGTAAGCGCCTCACGAGCAAAGCAGAATCCGATCACCTGACGCCAGGGTAATGGGCCCGACCATTGGCTCATGAAACGTATCCCCGCCCAGGAACTTGGTCAGCACAAGCTGTTGGATTGCATGGGTATTGGAGAGGGCTGTACCCTGCAAAGCGCATTTTGACACCAAAAGCGTTGATCACCGCTGGCATAATTTTTTGATTTCAGTGTTTCTTCGTGCCGAGCGTGATCTCACGATCCACGCATGTTGTGGTTTTCCTGAGGAGTCACCCAGATGTCACCAGCTTCTATTTTGGATAATTTCGATGGCGACATGGGTTTTCCTGTCCTGTAGCTACACTCGGAAGTCGTTATTTCTTCCTAACCGGCTTGTTTGTCTGGTAGATGTTTGCGAGCAACGGAAAGATGAATGAGCCCTCGGTGGTGGCCCACGCGAATCCCTCAGGATTTCCCCATCCTGAAGAATTCCGGCTTTTAACCCTATTCGGATCAGACGAATCTTCAATCATTCGTGGGCAAGCATTCCGCGCGGCGTTTTATGACTCGGCAAAGTTAAGCCGGGTGAAGCCGCTATTAAAAGATGGGGTTCGTCTCGTGCCTACCTGAAAATACGCGGTCCCGGCCCGGTGGGACCGGGCCGGCGGTAGAGTTACGAGGCGTTTTTCTCGGCGTTTTGTTCCATGCGGAACTCGAGTACGCGCACTTCCGAATTTAGCGAAATCGGGAGGCGCCAGGTGAGCTGGACTTCCATGTTGGGGACGTCGATGGCAATGGTGTCGAGTACCATCGCTCCGGGCAACATGCCGCCGTCCACGTAACGCACCAGGTTGATCATCTGGTACGGGGGTAATCCGAACGATAGGCGCCCCTCGGGGCTTAGGTTGGTGAGGGTGACCCAGGCGTCGGCCGGCACTTTGCCCGGGAACATCAAGCTGGGGTGGGCGCGGTTACAGGCGGCGTAAGGCGCGTCGTCGCTGTGCAAACCCCAATCCTCGTAGGTGGCACACAAGCCGGCCGGGAGGTAATCCCCGCCAAGCTCGGTGACGGGGTAACCTGGCATTTCGATTTGCGGGGCTTTGACCTTGTCGCCGTCACTGGGATGCGCCGGCGCAACAAAGCCGGTGCCCAGCGGGTTTTTGCCAAACACCTTCTCTTCCCCGTCGACCTCGCCGCGGCCCCCGTAGGCCTGCTCGTAACGCAGCGGCACGGTGGGCACAGGTTTGGGGTCTTCCAACATCCATCGGCTCTCGGCACCGGAATAAACCCAGTTGCGGCGGCCCAAGATTTTGTAGGCGGCGGTATGAATGCCCACCTGCACCTCGGCCAACCATTGGGCCTGGGGTTTGCCGCCGGGCGCGTGGGCCAACGCGTTGACAAAGACGTCGGTGCGCGGTTTGGCGGGAACGAAATCGGAAGGGCGCAAGATCGAAGAGGCGCCGGGTTCACCAAAATAGGTGTCCTTGGGCAGAACCGGCTTTTGTTCCTGCACCGGTTTGAGCACCTTGCCGTCTTCAATCTTGAAGGTGCCCTTGGCGACGGCCACCAGCAAAGGTCGCTTGCGGTTATCGCGGCAACGGTAGGAAGCATTGGGAAAAGGAAGGTAGTTGCGGGTTTCCATGATGATGTTCCTTGTCTCAACCGGGTGATCCGGCCGGTGGTTGGCGAGGGTCGCCCCGCCCTGTTGGTCAATAGGCGGGTGAGATCCGTTTCAGCGAGCCGTTTTTGGGATCAATGGCGAAATGCCAATCATACCATCCGTCGACCTTTTCATCGGCACCGCATACCACGGCGGCCGCGGCATCGGGATGGTTGGCTAAGTAGCTGATTGAAAAACCCTCGGGCGCCTTGACCTGAAACATCAGGCGCCCGTCGCGGGGATCAAAACAATCAACGTGGTGGGTATCGCGTTTGACCCCGTTCATCACCCCGACAAAACCGCCGGTTTCAAAATACAGGGCTGATCCATTCAAGGCATTGGCGCTTTCGGCCTCTACCCTTTTTCCTTGAAAACGCCAGCGCACTTTGCCGGCCGTTTCATCTACGTCAAGTTCTTCGATCATGTGCCTAGCTTCCTTACACTCACAACTTTCAAATAGTTCATGCGGTCTTTCGGCGCCACGGTCATTTCCAGCTGGTTCCCGCCGCCCGGCAAATAACGGCCGGTCGCCTCGTCGATTTGCGGACCGACCGGGCCTGTTTTGGCCGGGAGATCTTTCACGACCTCGTAGGTTACGACGCGGTCGACATCCGGCTTCCACGCTTGCTTTACGGCGAGATCGTCGCGCACAAAATCCATATCCTTAATGTAGTCCGGTGTACCGAAACCGCCGGGTCGATCAACCGGTTGCCCCGGTCCAACCGCCATTTCGAACTTGGTACCCGGCTTAAGTGTCTCCGTCTTAGGGGTGTAGCCGATGGGCCAGGGCGACTGACCGGAAACCAGATCTTGGTAGGCCTTGGATGCCTCGGAGGAATCCTTAAATTGGCCCTTGTGGGCTTTTTGGAATTCGTTCCAAGAGTTTTGTTTGCCTTTTTTACAGGACAAACCGGAGGGATCGGTCCAGCCAATCGGGTTGGGCGCGTATTGGTAGAGGTTGGTGCCGCCCGCGAACCCGATGGGGTCCTGGTGGATGAAACGGCCGACAACGGGGTCGTAATAACGGTTGTTGTTGTAGTGCAACCCGCTTTCTTCGTCGTGGTACTGACCCGCAAAACGCAGCGGGTTATGCACCTCTTCGGCGAGGTATTCGGCCACCTCGCCATAGGCACGGTAGCGCGCCGACCACACGATTTTGCCGCGTTCATCGGTCATTTCTTGCGGGGTACCCAGGTGGTCGTTGTGGTAGTAGTAGGCCTTGTCGTTTTGCAACATGGCAACCGGGGTCAGGCCGTCCACATCGTAGACAAAGGTTTTCCAGCCGTCCTCGGTGTGTTCGGCGGCAAGGGCGTGGTTGTCCCAGAAAAACGCGGTGCGTTTGCCGCCTTTGATTTTGGCGACGCGACGGTTAAAGGCGTCGTATTGGTATTCGGTGGTTAACCCGTCCCGTTCTACCCGAATGAGCTGGTTATCGGGACCGTAGGTCAGGTTGGTTTCCTCGGCGCCGGTCGGGCCTTGGTTGATGCGGGTCAGGTTGCCCGCGTCGTCGTATTGGAACTTGCGGTCGCGGAACACGCCGAGGCGGTCGCCGGCCACGGTGGTTTGAGCTTCGCCGGCGTCGGGATCGAGGATGTTGCCGGCCGGGTCAAAGGCAAAGGTTTCCTTGAGAAAACCGTCCACGGAACGCAAACGTTCGTTTTGATCGTAGCGATAGCGGGTGGTGCCTTTGGTCAGGTCGTCAATTTGGGCGAGCAAGCCCTGTTGGTCGTATTGGAAGTCGCGCTGAATCAGCGTTTCACGACGGTTGTTCACCGCCTGAATTTGTTGCAGGCGGCCGGCGGGATCGTAGTCGTGGTGGACCTGGACACCGTTGCCGAGGTGACGCACCCGCTCGCGGCCGGCCCCGTCATATTCGCCGCGGCTCAGCAAACGCTCGCCGTGGTGAATGTCCAGCAAACGACCCATGGGATCGTGGCTGAAGGAAAGGTTCGTTCCGCCGGGCAAAGACAGCGCGGTGCGGTTGCCGTTTTGGTCAAAGGCCCGCTGGATCACCTGGTTGTCCTGCCATTCTTCCAACAACTGACCGAGCGGCCCGTAGAAGAACCGCAGGTTGCGGGCGGGGTTGTCGGCGCGGGTCATGCGGCCGGCGGCATCGTAGGCAAATTCGCTGGTTTGCGCCAGGCCGGATTGCAGATCGCGGGCGGTTTTCTTGATCAAGGCGCCCAGCGCGTTGCGTTCGAAGTGGATCACGCGATGCGCGCCGTCGCGGTGTTCGATCAGCTTGCCGGCGGCGTCGTAACGGTAGTTTTGCTCGCGGCCGTCGAAACCGATTTCTTTGATCAGGCGTTCGTTGCCGTCGTAGAAAAATTGCGCGCGTTCGCCGTTTTCGTTGATTAAGGCGGTCAGGTTGCGTTCGGTATCCCATTCGTAGCGCAGTTCGCTGCCGTCGGGATTGACGCGGCGGGTGACCTCGTCCAAGCCGTCTTCATAGAAGTACTGGGTGGTGTTGCCCTGGTCGTCGATGTACTTGCTAACCATGTGGTTGGCATGCCACTCAAGCCGCAGCGTGGTCTCATCCGGGCGGATAATACGCGTGACGCGCCCCAGCTTGTCGTATTCGTAGCGGGTCACCTTGTCGCCTTCGATCACGGCGGTCATGTGATCGTACGCGTCGTATTGGTAACGAATTTCAATGCCGTCAACGCCGGTTTCAGAAACCAAGGCGCCGTTGGCGTTCCACACCATTTCGTGGACGCGGCCGTCGGGCCGGGTAATCTTCACCGGACGGCCCATGCTGTTGTAGGCATACCGCGTGGTGTTGCCGAGCGGATCAATATTGGCGATGAGGCGCTGTCCCGCATCGTACTCGCGACGCCAGACATAACCCAATTCATCGGTGTAGCGGACGGGTTTTCCGTGTTCGTTGTACTCGGTATGGTTGACGGCACCGGTGGGCGCGGTCCGTTTGGTGACCAGGCCCAAATCGTTGACCTTGCTCTCGTGAACAGCCCCGGTCGGATCATGCAACTTCACCATATGGCCGGCGCTGTTGCGCTCGAAACGGGAGACGTTGCCCTCACCGTCGGTTTCCGACAGCAGGTGACCCATTTCGTTGTACTGGTACAGGGTGGTGAACCCGCGGCTGTCGGTGATTTCGCTGCGATGCTGCTCGGGGAACCACTTGAAACGGACGTCGTAATTGCCGCCGTCGCCCCAGTTGTGCAGGCAGCGCGCGCCGGTGTCGTAGCGGTCCCATTCGAAGTAATAATTGAATCCGGTGCGCAGGGTACGCTGAATCAACACGTGGTTGCGGTATTGGTATTTTTCGCCGTGGCCGCTCGCATCGCGGTTGGCGATCAGGTTGCGATCCGCGTCGTATTCAAAGGCCAAAACGCGGTGATCGGCTGCCTCGGCGCCTTTGAGCAACAGATCCACGCCGCTGAACAGGCCGCGGTCGTTGGTTTCAAAACGCAGGCGGTTGCCGCTCTGGGAGACCACCTGGAACAGCCGGCCGTTGCGGTATTCAAAATCGACCTTTTGGCCGGTGCGGTTGCGGTACTGCGCCAAGCGCCAACGGCCGCCTTCCCCGCTAAAGACACGGGTAAAACCGTCGCGGTCGGCCAGTTCAAAACGATCCGTCTCAGGACGACTCAGGAACAAACCCTCGAGCACCTGGCCGACGGTTTCGCCGACAGCCGGGGTCGGGAAGGCCACGGAACGGGCCTCGTCGGTGCGGTAAATAAGCTCGCCACCTTCGCTGTGCAGGCTTTCGCAGCCGCTGAAGGTCCAGCCGCGACCCAAACCGACATCCTCGGTATGGCCGCTGCGGTAGGTACGCTCGAACACATAGGGCAAGGGGCCCGGCAACAGGTACTCGGTGAATTGCAGCAGTTCCTCACCGGTCACCATGCTGATCGGGCAGCCGCCGGTACAGGTTTCTTTGATCTTGCCGCTGGGCAAGCCGTTGTCAATTTTGCTCGCGGCCTTGGAAACCTTGTTAACCACACCCTCGCCGGCTTTCACCATCGCTTTGCCGACGCCGGTTTTTTTGGCGAATTTGGCAGCCGTGGCACCGGCACCCGCAAACGGAATCATCGCGGCGGCGGACAGGGCCGCGTCGGTATAGTTGCCCTCGGCGAGGTAAATCAGCGCGTTCAGGCCGTCGGCAACTTCACCCAAACCGGGTACCAAGCCGACAATGTCCAAGGTGGTATGGATCACATCGGAAAGTGAAATATTGGAAACAGCATTGGCGAGGCCGCTCCACCAACTGGATTCTTCTTCTGTCTCCGGGGCCGCGGGCGGATTGGTATCGCCGCTAATCGAACCGTCGGGACCAATGCTGGGACCGCTTGCCGGGGCGGGCGCGGGCGCCGGCGCATTGTCACTCGCCGCGGAACCACCGCCGCCGGAGCCACCAGATCCGCCGGATCCGCCGGATCCACCACCGGCACCACCACCGCCGCCGGCACCACCGCCACTGCCCTCTTCGTTGAGAACATCCTGGGGAATGAAAATGCGGTTGTTGAGTACGTTTTGCGCGGCGGCCCAGAATTCGGCACCGGTGAGAATGCCGGTACGCGGAATCGGATAATTGTATTCGGGCGGAATCTCAATACCGGATGCACGCACCAACTCAACCAGTTGCCACCATTCGTAACTGCCCTGGAACAGTTGCGGTGCATGACGGCCGGTGTAGGTGTAATAAAAGTCGCCGGAGACAATCAGGCCGTCAAAATATTTTTCCATGGTGTGGCTGTGAACCCAGGAGCGCAGCACTTCTTCGTTTTGGCGCAACTCGGTGCGCAGGCTTTCCGCGTATTGCAAGACGTAGCCGGGACTTTCGGCCAGTAAAATTTCCAGGCGGTAGCGTTCGAGCATTCTTTGCTTGCCGAGGTACTCGAACAAAAATTCTTCGCCGTCAATGTTGGGCACCGACACCTCGGCGGTGGTGACACTTTGCCGCGCGTGCTCCATCCACTTCTGAGCCTGCCCGACACGCGCCGCGTCATAACTAAAGGTGGGATAAAGGTCGGGCACTTTAAACGCGTAAAAGTTCTTGTCGTGCCGGAAGAAACGGCCTTTGAGCAAGGTGTCGGGACCACTACCTGGAAATGTCATAGGTACCTCTTTGTAATAGCGATAAGGAGCAGCGTGATTTCACCGGACCGGCACCATAGACAGCCGGAGGAAAAATCGTGCAACGCAACCCGCCCAAAGGTCACCTACTCAGTGCAGGGGTTTATACCGTCGGTCGCCTTGCGATTGCCGTGGTGTACCGCCGTCGGCGAATCCACCCATGTCCCGCGGAACAGCGCTTGTATAAGGATATCGGTTTTTCCAACCGCCTAGCTAAAGGCATACGTCCAAAAAACCGCCGTGTTTCTTCAGGACCGCGTGTTTTCGGGGTTACGTGATAGGCGTTACCGCGAGTCCACGCCGCAAACCCACCTCATAATGTGTGGCTCTGCACTGTCTAATATAGTGACTCCAGGCGGCGATGTGAAGTAATAAGGGTTACAAAAAAAAAATGCGCCCCGGGAAGGGGCGCGGGGGACAGATTACGTGGATGGTCTTAAGGCACGGCACCGTGACCCAATTGGTCCAGGCCGCGCCCCCGCTTGCAGGCACCCAGGTAACCCTAAACCCGCATTGCTCACAAGGGCTTCCGCGACAGGGCAAAAACCCCTGTGAGGAATGCGGGCGAAGTAAAGAATTCAGAGGAGAACCAGCGCGTTTGCCGCGTACCGTCGTAGCTGTTGGTACAGGGGGCGTCACTGCGTTCTGTGAGACAAAAGATAACGCACTCTCATTACCAGCACAAGTCTTTTTTTGATAATCTGATATCACCAAGCATGGTTTTGCGACCTTCCCCACCCTTTCTCAACGAAACACGGGTTCCTCAAATGGCCAAAACCCGCTTTGTTTCCTGATTTTGGGTCCGTGGCTCCCCATGGGTCGGCCCTTCGTTTTTTGACCTGGCCGTCCCGCATCGTTGCTTTTTTGGACCGCTTGGACAAACGAAAAGCCTTTCAAATAAATGGCCGTCACATCTTTGTCCAGGATCCCGCCACCCCAACTTTTCTTTCATGTTCCACCCCAAGTTTACCGACAAGACAAGAAACCAAACCTGACAATTTACCCACGACCTTCAGCCGGGAACCTTCCGTCTCGCGGTCCCGCAAACTGCTTGTTGTCCACGCCCAATCCCGAAGCCCCCGTTGAGGGGGACCTCGGCCCAGGAGGAAACAGTGAACCCTCTGCTCAAATGTTTGATGGTGATGTTCTTGTTGAATCAGCTTGCTTTCGCCCAAACCACGTGGGGCGACGCCGCCTACCTCAATACCAACGCCGAGGTAGACGCCGGGGGCGACAGCGAACCCAACCTCGCCGTGGATAGCCAGGGCCGGTGGATGGCGGTATGGAGCAGCACCGACAGCCGCGACGATACGGTGGGTACCGACTTTGATATCTTCGGTGCCGTCTCAACCGACAACGGCCTTACCTGGTCGCCTTCGTTTGTGATCAACAGCGCGGAAATGGATTCAGGACTCGATTTTGAGCCGTGCGTCGCAACCGACGGCAACGGCCGCTGGGTGGTTGTGTGGCGATCCAACGACCCCCAGGGTAATTTCGGCTCAGACTACGACATCTTTTACAGCATCTCCGACGACCACGGCGCCGGCTGGACCACCCCTGCCGCGGTATCCATCACCGCCTCTTCCGATACCGGCGACGAATTTTTCCCATCCATCGCCTCGGACGGTGGCAACGGTTGGATGTGTACCTGGCAATCCAACGATCCCAATGGCAACACCGGCACCGACAACGACATCTTTGTGGCCACCTCAGCGGACAACGCCGCGACCTGGACCACAGCGCTGCTGCTCAACAGTGACGGCGAAAGCGATAGCGGCCAGGACAACAACCCTGAGGTGAAAACCGACGGACGGGGTGTTTGGATCATCGTCTGGGCAAGCCAAAACATGATCCTCGCCCGTTCCGGTGGTTTGGATCGGGATATTGTGTTCTCCCGCAGCCAGGACTTTGGTACCACCTGGAGCGACCCCGCGCCTATTAACGACTACGCGTTTACCGACAGCGCCAATGACACCAACCCCGATCTTGCCACCGACGGCGCGGGCAACTGGCTGGCAGTATGGAGTACGGACCACGACCTCGGCACCAACGGCACGGACAACGATGTGATGTTCAGCCGTTCGATTGACTCGGGGGTTACTTGGACCTCGGCCCGCGCCATTGAAGGCACCACCGACGCGGTCAACGACGCGGTGCCGCGCATTCACTATGGCGCGGGTTCGTGGGTCACGGTTTGGGCGGGCAACAACGATCCCGGCGATTCCGGGACAGACACGGACATCTATTCCTCGGCGAGCACCGACATGGGTCTGGCCTGGTCAACCCGTACCCTGGTCAACGACTACGCCCTCACCGACAGCGCCAACAACTTCGACAATAGACCCCACCTGAACTACGGCGACGGCCGTTGGCTCTCTGTCTGGAGCGGCAGCATCACGAACGAGGACGGCGACATTGTGTTCGCGCTGTCGCCACCCGCGGGATGCACCATCCCCGATTCCTTCGCGCCCACGGTGGCGACTTGGCCAAGCTCGGTTTCGATTTTGAATTTGGTCCAAATCATTAATGAAGCGTGCGGGCTTGCTTCCGCCCTCGCCAAACAGGACGAATGAACCCAGCTACTAGAACCAAACAGGAGCCGCTGATTAAACGCCTGCCGGGCACCACACCCAAAGAATGGTTCCACGCCGTCAAGCAACCCGCGGCGGGTTAGCCCGTATGCTCACCAAAAGTTCTGCTCCGGCGCTGAAACAGCTTCGATTACTTAGGTTACTTGGTCGCACGATTGCAAACCAACGGTGGGACAGCCTCGTCGTAGCACTGCTACGCCGAGGGGTCGGCCCCGCCAAGGGTCGGCCCCGCCAAGGGTCGGCCCCGCTACGTTTGCCCGACCAGGTAACCTGTGTACTCACAGCGATTTCAAAGTCTCGCGATGAATTCTGGTGAGAAATGCGGGCTAGCTTGCGGCGAAGCGCTTCATCCAGAGAGCGACCTCTTCCGGCGTCAGAACCGATTCAACAATCACATTTGGGCGCAAGGCGTCGTGGTAAGGCGCAAAAAAATGGCCGTCCCAGGTACGTGCCATGAGGGGCGCGTCCAGTAAAAGCACCGCGTGATCTTCATAGCGGGCAATCCCATCGGGACGCACCTCACCCGGTACAAAAGCCAAGCCGTCCAAACCCCCGTCCGCGCGCGCCGCGTACCATGGCAAATAACCCCAAACCGCACGATCCATCAGGGCGGCGGGATCGCGGGCAACGCTTAAACCCCGCGCACAAGCAACCAAGGCCGCGTTCGGTTGCGGCCCGGCAACAATCCCTTCCTCAACCAAGGTCCCTTGCAGCAAGGTGAACAATTGAAACGCATTGCGAACCATGTCCAGCCGAACCCAGGCTCCCCGACCCTGGCCGCCATGGAGCACCAACAAACGCATATCATCCACCGCGGCGAGGGTTTCGTGGATGTAAAAGGCGTGGTAATCGGCGCGTTCCATTTCGGCCACCGCCGCGATCAAACCGGTGCGTCGCCGCGCCGCGATGCGCGCCGCCTTGCTTCGCGTCACCATCGCCATCGCGGCGGGCACCATGCAGGAAACGCCCAGCAAGGTTTTGGCGGCTTCCCAATCAACCCGCGCCAATACCTGAAGCTTGTGGTCGGTCATCGCGGAACTGTGTTGGATAAAACAATGCTGGTCAAGGATGCCCAACGCACGTCGCCAGGCCGGCAGCATTTCGGTCAAACGGTCCAACACGCCTTCCACAGCCAAATCGGGATCGCCGCCCCGTTCGACCACCGCACCCATCAACATCGCATGATGGGCGGCGATATACACGTCGGGAACGCTGAGGCCCCGCTGCATCCGCCGCAGCACCGCGTCGTAATGGTCGCGCGAGGAAAGCCCGTCAAGGCAGTTTCGCACATCCATGGGAACCGCGTTCCCAAAGGAGAACAGTTCCGCCAAACCCGGTAACAGGTCTTGGTTGGCGTCGATATAGGTGTCCAGGGCGGATAAATCCAAAGATTGAGCCATGGGAGCTACCTCATAAAATTCAGTCGGTTACCTCAAAAAAATCCCGTCAGGTGAAGCGAGCAGGCCGCCTAAAGTTCCCCGGCATAAATATGGATCTGTTTCCAAAGTTGTTCATGGCGCACGGTCATGGGCACCATCGCCACCAAGTTTTGGTGGCGGTCGAAAAACAACAACTGGGGATGGGGGCTCAAGGCAAGCTTTTTTCCTAAATTGGCATGGGGATCGTGCAGCACCTCGCCGGGAATTCCGTATTCCAGAAGCTGCTCGCGAAACTGGCGCCAATCGTTTTTTTCATTGAGAATCGACACAATGGCGATGTCCTCGTAGATCACCGAGAAACCTTGCAATTCCATCAATTTGGACAAACAAACGCCGCAGCCGCTGTAATCGCTGTAGAAAACCACGTAGCCGCGGTAACCCTTCTCAAGGCGAGCGGTGTTACCCAAGGTATCGGTAAAAGCCAGGCGCGACAAATCGAAACGATCACGACCGGAAAAATAGGCGCGAATGTCGCGTTCAAAGGCATAACCCACCACCACCGTGGTACATATCAAAAGCCAAACCAAAGTGCGTTTGAGTTGCATGCGACCTTCAGGACCCTCGCTTATTTCGTTGCAAACGGCGTAACCGCAACAGAATGGACGTGCTGTAAATGCACTACCTAGCATACGCGTTTCGGGTAAAGAACGGAAGGCTAACCCGCGACCTGGAGCGGTGTTTCCCGGTGTATGTTCGCGGGTAACCGCACCAGCAGGGTCACCCCGCGACCCGGCCCCTCACTTTCCACCTCAATGCCACCGCCGATTTCCTTGGCCAAATTGGCGCTGTTGTGGAGTTCGCCCGATTGGTTCTGGTCAAACAAGCTCTGCTGACGTTGCGCTGAAAGACCCCCGCCGCTGCAACGAAGCCGAACCACAACGTGCCCCGTGCCTTGCTCCGATTCAACGTAACAAGGGTGCACTTGCGCGCCGTTCTCCACCGACAGGAAGGCGAGGTAACGCATCAGCCCGGCGATCATCAACATGAACTTAATTTTCGGGACATAAAGGATGGGTACCGAGCCCTGACGCAGGGTAAAGTCGATCGGAAGACCGGCGATCTCCACGGCTTGCGCACAGGCCTGAAGCAAGGGGTTGATTTCAACCGGTTCGGGGTTTTCCGTCACACCGGACAACGCGTGCTGATCGCGCAGCACATCCAAAGATTGGTTGAGGTATTGCCGCAAACGCCGCAGTTCCTCCAACATGGCGGCGTCGCGGTGTTCAATGCGAATAAGCAGTTTGCTCAAGGTCTCCGTCAGTTGCGCGCCTTCCTCACCGCTGCCGAGCATGCCCTTAAAACGCGCCAAAAGGCGTTCGGCCAAGGACGGCCAATTGGATTGGGCCAACTTGTGTTCGATCACCTCACTGGAGATGTTAATGCTGTTCAGGCTATTGCCCATATTGTGCAGCACCGAACTCGCGTTCTCGGCCATGCCGACCAAATGCGCGGTTGCCACCCGCTCCCGCTGCTTGTCGACCAACTCGTTTAAGGTTTTCACGCGGCCGACGGCCACCACCGCGTGTTCGCGGAAACGGTGCAGGCGGGTGAACTCGGTTTTGGCAACCTCGCTGGGATTGGTTTGGGTTTGCAACAACATGACCCCTTCCAAACGGCCCTCAAAGACCAAGGCGATCATCAGGAACCAGCCCGCCACCACCCCACTCGAGTCGGTCAGCGGTAGGAAATAGGTCGCGTCATCCAACTGGTATTGATCGGCGAGAAACTGCTTGCGAACGGCGGCTTCGCTGTAATCACGGGCTTTAAGATAGGCCGTGCAGGCGTTTTCCACGGTGACGCGGAACTTTTGATCGCGGGTATCCCGCAGCAAAAAGGTGCCGCAGGAAACACTTTGGAACAACGCCATCGCCTGCTCTAACAGGGTCGGTAACAACCCCTCGGCACTCATCTCACGGTTGATGGTTTGCACAATGCGGTTGAGGGTTTCCAGTTCGTGGGTGTAGGCCTGGAGTGCCTGGGTGCGTTCGAGCACCTTTTGTTCCAGGTTGCGGTTGATATCCAACAGCTCCAGGTGGGGTTTAACCCGGGAGAGCAGCGAATCCCGCGAAAAAGGTTTGCTGAGGTAATCGTTGGCACCCAACTGAAACGCGGTGACGATGTCGGCATTTTGGTTTTTGGCGGTCAGGAAAATGATGGGCAATTCCTGGAGTGAATGGGTCTCGCGAATGCGTTTACACACCTCGAAGCCGGACATACGCGGCATCATCACATCCAGCAGCACCAAGTCGAAGGAATCGGTTTTGAGCGCTTCCAAGGCTTCGATCCCGTTGGCGGCCAGGACCACCTCGTAGCGGTGCACCTGAAGGAAGTTGGCCAAAATGCGGCGATTGGCGACTTCATCATCGACCGCCAAAATGCGAATCGCACGCCCATCGGGCAAACCCACCGCGTATTCACGGGGCGGGCCCGCCGCGCTTGCGACGGCCGGAAAGGAACCCGGAACCACCGCGGCAATGGGGTTTTTGACCTCAAGCGTGGATTCAGCCACCCGTCCGTCCACGCCGGTGCGGTACACGGTCAGGGTTTTTTCCCCGGAAATCGGCAGTTCAAAGGTGAACACCGCGCCGCGGCCGGGATAACCCTCGGCCCAAATGCGCCCCGCCATGCGTTCGATTAACTGACGCGAAATGGCCAGCCCCAGGCCGGTCCCACCATATTCACGGGTCGCCGATCCGTCTCCCTGCTGAAAAGATTCAAAGATTTTTTCCGCCATGCTGGGATCGAAACCGATCCCCTGGTCGTGAACCGCGATGCGCAGCAGGTTGTCATGGCGTTCTCCGACCAGGCGCACCTCGCCTTCTTCACTAAATTTAATCGCGTTGCCCACCAGGTTAAACAACACCTGTTGCAGGCGGCCCTCGTCGGCGTTGACGAAGGGCAACGATTCGGAAACATCGTTAATCAAGGTTACTTTTTTGTCGGCGGCCAAGGGCTGACACACAGCCAAAACGGCCTCAATCACCATGGCCGGGTCAACCGGTTGCAGGTTTAAAACCAGTTCGGCCTGCTTGAGTTTGGAGAAATCGAGAATATC
The DNA here is from genome assembly GCF_017377855.1 of Acanthopleuribacter pedis. GTDB lineage: Bacteria > Acidobacteriota > Holophagae > Acanthopleuribacterales > Acanthopleuribacteraceae > Acanthopleuribacter > Acanthopleuribacter pedis. Next base: position 408,246 of record NZ_JAFREP010000006.1, on the reverse strand, counting down.
GTTCACCAAATTATCCAGCCGCTTCCCGCTCAACACCATCAACTGAAGGTTGTCGGCCACCGCGGGCGATACTTCGCCTGCGTCTCCCGCCAACAAGGATTCAGCCAACCCCACCAAACCGTGGATCGGCGTGCGCAGTTCGTGGCTGGTATTGGCCAGAAATTCGTCTTTCAGCTCGTCAACCCGCATCAAGCGTTGGTTCATCGCCTCGGAGCGCTGCAGTTTGGCCTGTTGCCGCCGTAAATAAAAACCAACCGCCATCAACCCGGAAAAAAGGTAAAGGGCGTAGGCGTATGGGTTGGCCCACCACGGCGGTGTGACGGTAATCGCCAATTTACGGGTCTCGGGAACCCATTCGCCGTCGGCATTGGCAACCTTCATTTCCAGGGTGTAACGGCCGGGCGCCAATTTGGGAAAGGACACATCGCCCTTGTTGCCCAGGGGAACCCAGTCCGGCGTGAGACCGGGAACGCGGTAGGCGTATCGCAAGCCGCGCGGGCTGCGAAAATCAAGCGCGGCGAAATGGAACTGGATGGCGCGGTCGTCGTGGGCAAAGGTGACCTCTTGCAAATCGGCGGTTTCGCGGTCGAATTGCACCGGAAGGTTAAGCACTTCCACGTCGGAGAGCACAATCGGCGGATGAAAGGCCTGGGTTCGCAGGGCGCGGGGTTGCAAAAAGTTAAAGCCGTTGACCCCGCCGAAATACATGGTACCGTCGCGGGCCCTCAGGATGGCGCCCCGCCCAAATTCATTGGCTTGCAAATTGTGGGAGAGACCAAAGTTGCGAAACTGTTCGGTTTGAAGATTGAGACGACTCAAGCCGCGGTTGGTCGCGATCCACAGATCACCGTCACCGTCAAAGGCCAAGCCGAAGACCTTCTCATTCACCAATCCATGTTTGCGTGTATAGCGCTTAAACCGTTCCGTCTCAGGATCAAAGACATTCAGTCCGCCCCCGAGGGTGCCAATCCACAAGCGTCCGTCGGGACCTTCGATGATGGTGAGAATGGTGGCGTGGCTCAAGGCGTCGGGGTCGGCGCCGTCGGCGGGAAATTGCCGAAAACGGGACACGCCGTCGAATTCAAACAAACCATTGCCATAGGTGCCCAGGTACAAAGCCCGTTCCGTTTGGTGTGCCGCGAGGAGGAAGTTATGGGGCAAGGACTCGGGATTTTCGGGATCATGGACCCAAAAACGCCAGGAGCCGTCGCGGGGTTGGTAGGCGATGAGCCCGCCAAAGGAGGCCATGAAAATTTCACCATGGGGACCGTATTCTAAGTCCTGAATGCTGCGCTGCAGTTGGTTGTATGCGGCCCCTTCCGGGTCGGCCACATCCCGCCACCGCGGTTGTTTGGGATCGAACCACTTCAGCCCGGTGACCGTGCCGAGCCACATGCCGCCGTCGGCGGGCAGCATGTCCAGGATGTCGGGATGGACCGCATCCGGGTCGTTTGAGGCTTCTTGGGCGGGCACGACGGAACCGATGCCTGGATCATAAGTCAGCACCCCGGCCGACTCGGTGGCGACGTGCATCAAACCATCGTCGCCTTCGACAAAAGCAAACACGGCGTACTTATAATTGTTCACGCCCTCGAAATCCAAGCGCACGTGGCCGATGGTTTCGGAAGAGCGGTTGTACAGGTTAACGCCGCCACCGAAGGTTCCCAGCCAAACCATGTTGGATCGGTCCTCAAACACGGTGACGACGTGATCCTCGGAAAGGGTGCGCGGATCCTTGGCCTCGGCGCGTAGCTGGGTCAGCGTCTCGAATTGGGGATCGTAGAGCATGACCCCGCCTTTGGTGGGGATCCAAAGGATGCCGCGGCTGTCGCGGAGCATCCCTCCCCCCTCGCCGGGCCAAGAAGCTGACCCAAAATCCACCGGTTCGTAGTGTTCGGTTTCGGGATCAAACAAACCGATGCCGGCACTGCTCCTCAGCCAGAGTTTGCCCTGGCCGCTTGGCTGAATGGCGGTGAAAAATCGCGGCGGCAGGCGATTGGGATCGGTATCGTCGAATGCGTAGACTTTGAGAATACCCTGTTCAGGATGGTAACGCAGCAGGCCTTGGTTGGTCGCGATCCAGAGCGCATCGTCCCCGGGAAACCAAATCATCTCGGCGCTTTCCACGTCGCCTTCCGCCAAGGCCGAAAGGTCGATTTCATCGAAGCGGCCCGTCTCGGGGTTGTATTGCGCAAGGCCTCGATCATGGGAGACGAATAGGGTATTGCCGGGACCGGCCGAGACGCCGTTCAAATGTTGGCATTGGGGCGCCTCGGGAGCGCCGAGGGGAAACCGTTGAAACGTGCCTGTTTCAGGATCGAAACGACTGATGCCGGCGACATAATTAAGCGCCCAAATCACACCGTCTCCGCCAACCGCCAAGTGGGAAACGCTGTTGTCCAACAGCGTGGTTTCATCCTGAAAATCCCGGTAATAGGTTCGAAAACGCTGACCGTCGAAACGGCTTAACCCGTCGCGCGTGCCAAACCATAAAAAGCCGTGATGGTCCTGAACGATGGTAAAAACCCCGTTTTGAGAGAGGCCGTCGCGGGTAGTGAGGTGTTCGAACTTCACCCCTTCAAGGATCCTTTTCTGCTGCGCGGCCTGGCCGGAATCGGCAACAAGAAGGCCGCTCACCAGGAACAACCACGGCAACACGAAGCGGCGACCGGTTACGAGCGCAACAGCCCGGCGGAAAAGGAGCGGGACCAACACTTAGACGCCTTCTCGTCCGGCGGACCGTATGCACGCGAAGGAAGAACCCACCGGCAAACCATGCCGGTGAAGCGGCGTAAAAGCCGGATCATGATGTGTTTCAGCCACGTCCACCGTCCGAACCCAGATCGATTTTTCTCACGTGTGAACGCGCTAAGGAAGCAATTCCCCCGTATCCCAAAATACCAAACGCGGCGGGCAGACGCCGGATGCGGCGGGACAAGCGAACACGCACACGGTGGGCAAATTTTAACATTTCCCCGACGTGGAACGGCTTCAGTTCTCATAAAAATATTCATAAACGCGGTCGCCAACCGCAAATCGCCCGAATTCCCAACCCGGGCTGGGCAAACAAAAAACGGGACGACCCCCCAAGGCGTCGTCCCGTTTCTTCATCTCAAAGAGATGGGTTCAGGCACCTGGAAGGCACCCGCGGGTCGCGAGACCCCAGTTGAAAACGGCTTAGATGGTGATAACGACACCGTAGAGCGGCTGAGGGCAAGTGCCGGGAATGCATTTGCCGAAGTTGCCGGCTTTTACGGAAGTTTTTACTTTAACGCCGGTACCTTCGATCTCAGCAAGGAGGTCTTTGGCCTGAACAGCTTGCTTTTCAATGTTAACTTTTTTCATGATACGTTCTCCTATGAAGAAGTTAATTTCCGCCAATTTGCCGCGAAAATATGACATCCCACTAACAAACGGGGAAATTTCAAGCTCATTCTAGGTCGGTGTCCAGGCCCAGGTCAACCAAAATGACCTCATATTTTCAACTATTTAGGCGTTTTTCATCATTTCTCTATATATCCACCGCGGCGTTTTCCCGTTCTTCAGCCGACTACTTGACTTTAATTTTCGTTTCGATCAGGATAGAAGGCCTTACACGAGAACGCATTTTTCGTTTTTTCGTAAAACGCGTTCGCTGCTGGAAACCCAATCGCTTGCCTTAGACTTAGCTTGTACTTGCCTTAAGACTTCAATCTATGGTGCTTAGGCTTGGCTTTCTGTAACCTAGGTCAACTTCTCGCACCGATTTCTTGACCGCAGGTCGCCCCGCTCATGATGACGGCCAGCGAAAAGTTAAGGGAAAAATCACTTCAGAAGGACGCATACCGGACATTGGCGCGCTAAAAATACGCACCGAAAACAAACATCAGGCTCATTTTTACAACCGACAAAACAATGCCACCTTTACTGATATATGTGTTTTTTCTAAGGCTAACGTGTTCACACCACCCCCACCTTCTCCACCCTCGCGAACCGGTTCTCCCCGCGTTCCGCGCCAAAAATTTTGTTTCAAGGAGTCGTCATGGTTTTTACCGATCCCGTCGCCAACCCGGCCGCCGAGGCCGACACTTCCGGCAGCTACCAACGCACCACCTACGCGGTGTGGGAAATCACCCTCAAGTGCAACTTGGCCTGTGCCCACTGCGGTTCACGTGCCGGCGACAGCCGTGTCGATGAGTTGTCCACCGCCGAAGCATTTGACCTCATCCACCAGATGGCCGATCTCGGCATCAAAGAAGTCTCCCTCATCGGCGGCGAGGCGTTCCTGCGCAAGGATTGGCTCGATCTCGCCACCGAGATTACCCGCGTCGGCATGCGACCCACCATGACCACCGGTGGTTTCGGCATCTCCGAACGCACTGCCGAACGCATGGCCGAGGCCGGCATTCGCGGCGTTTCGGTTTCCGTCGACGGCCTGGAAGCCGTTCACGACAAGCTGCGCGGTCGTAAAGGCTCGTGGAAACAAGTCTTCCAAACCTTGGCCCATTTCCGCAAAGTCGGCATCCCCTTTGGTTGCAACACCCAAATTAACCGATTGAGCGCGCCTCAATTTCCCTTGCTGTACCAAACCCTGCTCGACGCGGGTGTTAGCTTCTGGCAAATTCAGCTCACCGTCCCCATGGGGAACGCGGTGGAATCCAACCAAATTTTGATGCAGCCCTGGGAACTGGTCGACCTTTACCCCATGCTGGCCTGGCTTTCCAAAACCGGCCACGCCGAAGGCCTCCAAATACAACCGGGTAACAACATCGGTTACTTCGGCCCCTACGAACGCGCCATGCGCGGCGTTCGCTTTAAGGACAATCAGAACGTCTTCTACACCGGGTGCAACGCCGGTTTGCAAGTCATCGGCATCGAGGCCGACGGCAGCATCAAAGGCTGTCCCTCGCTCCCAACCAACGCCTACACCGGCGGCAATATCCGCGAGAAAAAACTGGAAGACATTTTCTACAATGCGGAAGAACTCAAGTTCAACGAAAACGCCGGCACCCCGGAAGGAACCGACCATTTGTGGGGCGGCTGTAAAGGATGCGAATTTGCCGAATTGTGCCGCGGCGGCTGCAACTGGACCGCTCATGTCTTCTTCGGCAAACGCGGCAACAATCCCTACTGCCACCACCGCGCCTTGAAACAAGTTGCCAACGGTCAACGGGAACGTTTTTCACTCAAAACCGGCGCAGCGGGCCTTCCTTTTGACCACGGTATCTTTGACATGGTGACAGAACCCTTCAATGCACCCTATGATGATCCCCTTGCCTTCTCCCTGGACAAGGTCCAATTCCCCGAGCGTTTGGTCGCTTCCTACGAGGGCAACCTCCTGGCGGGTCTCAAAGAGCACCGCGATAAGTACCTCAAATACTACGCCGAACGGTTCCCACTCGCCCAACCCGTTTAAGCCGCGGGCGTTCGGTGACGGATCAACCGGTCCGTCGCCCCCGCAACGTGCGTCGCCCCGCACGTTGTGACAACGCAAGCCAAGGTCACCCCAACCATGTCTACCCCGTTTAAACAAACCACCCGCGCCCTCAACCGTGAACGACACCGATTGGTCGGCGGCCTTGCCGTCGCGCTTTTCCTGTTGGCCGGGCTTTGGATTTGGTGGTTTGGCGCCGGCGCCGTGCCCGTGCATCGCCAAGGCAATGCACGGGTTGTCGCCGTGGCCGAACCCCATGTGATCACCGCCCATCGCAACGGTCGGGTCGCCGAACACCAGCTCCAACTCAACCGCCGTGTGCAACGCGGCGACCTCTTGCTGCGGCTGGACCAGACCGCCGTTCAAAAAGCGCTGGAACAAACGGAAGCCGATCTGGACCTACACCGCCAGACCCTGGCGCAAATTACGGCCGCGGCGCAACGACAACAGGTGCTTGCCCGGAAAGCCTTGGAAAGCGCCGACTTGCGTTTACAACAAGCCAAACTCGCCGTTGAACGCCACGAGCTCCGGTTGCAGGCGGCGGAAGATAAGCTGGCCCGCTACCGCCCTCTGCGTCAGCGCGGTGAAATCGCCGAATTGGATTTTGCAGAAATGGAACAAGCCGCGCGCGAAGCTCGTCAAGAGGGCGACCAACTGCAGCTCACCCAACAACTGCGCGCGAGTGAACGGGCACAAGCCAAAACCGAGGCCGACAACCAGGCGGGCGAACTGGCACGCCGGCGCGACCAAGCCGAACGCGATATTCGCAGCGCGGCCTCCGAACAACAACGGCTGACCCACGAGGCGGCCCAATATGTGGTAACCGCGCCCGCGGACGGCGTATTGGCCGAGGTACGCCCCTTACAAAACGACGCATACGTGGAGGCGGGTCGCGAATTGGGTCGCTTGTTAACCGAGCAAACCCTCATGGTCCGCGCCTGGTTCCATCCCGCCGACGCCGTCGGCCGCATCAGCGCCGGCGACAGCGCGGAAATGCGCCTCGACGGTTTCCCCTGGCTGCAATACGGCAGCCTGACCCTGCGCGTGCGCGAGGTCGCCGGGGAATGGCGCAATGAGCGCGTGCGCATTGATTTCGACATCCTCGCAACCCCGCCGGGTATCCCGCTCCAACACGGGCTCCCCGGCCAGGTGCTCGTGCGTGGCGAAACCGTCACCCCGCTCCAGATGCTCCTGCGCACCGTGGGTGGCCGACGCGCCGCCCAACAACCCACCCGCTCGGAACCGCAACCATGAAGCGCCGTTTCTTGGTGCCGGAAATCGTCCAATCATCCCAAATGGATTGCGGCCCGGCGGCATTGTCGGCCGTGCTCAATGGGTTTGGCCTCGATGTGGGTTTTGGGCGCATGCGCGAGGCTTGCCAAACCAGCGTCGACGGCACCAGCATCGACACCCTCGAGGAAGTGGCCGTCGCCCTGGGCCTGCCCGCCGAACAAATGATGTTGCCGGACGACCATTTACTGCTGCCCGACACCGATCTCCTCCCCGCCCTCGCGGTGGTCTCACTGCCAGGCGGCGGCCATCACTTCATTGTGATTTGGCGCAGGCACGGGCGCTGGTTCCAAATTATGGATCCCGCCCACGGCCGCAAATGGGTCTCCGCCCGACAACTCAAGCGCCAACTCTACCAACACCGCCACGCCCTGAGCCACGCCGATTGGTTCGCCTGGGCGCGCACCTCCAAACATTTTGTTTTTCCCCTCATCCAACGCCTCACCGCGCTGGGGTTTAGCAAGGACGCGGCCCAGGTTCAGGTCGTCGAGACCCTGCAAAACGAGGATTACCGCCCGTTGGCGACACTCGACGCCGCCACCCGCTGCGTGCGCGCCCTCAAATCCGGTGGTGCCGTTCGCGCCAAGTCGGCCGCAAAACGTCTGATCAGCCGCCTCTACGAACGCGATTTGGCCGGGGACAGCCTGGGAACCTGCATCCCGGAAGCCTATTGGTCGGTGAACACCGCGCCGCAAGACACCCACCTGATGATGCGCGGCGCCGTGTTTATCAGCTTCCAACCGGGAACGCTTGATGAGGCCGAAAACGAACCCAGCGAAACGGATACCGCCTTGCGCCGCGCCGTCGGCGAGAAGGAACCCGCCGTCGCCGGCCTCCTGTGGCAAACCATCCGTGCCGACGGTTGGTGGGCCCCGCTCACCATTCTTTTTTTGGCGTTGCTGCAGGCCGGCGGTGTTTTGTTCGAAACCCTACTGTGGCGCGGCCTGATGGAGATCGGCAACGGGCTACCGCTGCCCGAGCAACGGCTCGCGGGCGGCATGGTCCTCTGGTTGTTTGCGGTCACCCTGCTCTTGCTGCAAATCCCGCAAAAAGTGGCCCAGTTACGCATGGGGCGAAACCTCGAAACGCGGCTCCGCGCCGCCTTTTTGGCAAAAATCCCCCGTTTGGGTGAACGTTACTTCCACGGCCGCCTGACCGGGGACATGGCCGAACGCAACCACATGTTGCACCACATCCGCGGCTTGCCGTTGATGGTCACCCGCCTGATTTCAGCCGTGTGTGCCCTGGTTTTCACCTGCGGCGGCGCTATTTGGCTGGCCCCCCATCTCGCCGGGCCCATTCTTCTGGCCGGCATCACCGCCGCCCTGTTGCCGCTGGGCATTTACCCCTTGCTCGCCGAACGCGACATGCGGGTCCGTGCCCACGAGGGTGCACTCAGCCGTTTTTATCTGGACGCGCTCAAGGGTGCCGCACCCATCCGCGCCCACGCCGCGCAAGGCGCCGTCACCCGCGAACACGAGCGCCGCCTGACCGCCTGGGTCCAAGCCGCTTACCAGCTGCTCACCGCCTCAACCCTTACCCGCCTGCAAAGCTTGGTCGGCGTCGCGCTCACCTTTTGGATCGTCAGTCGGCAGGTCCAGATTCAGCAGGACGGCACCTTGCTCCTGCTGATTTACTGGCTGTTGCAAATCCCCGACCTCGGCCAACAAATCGCCGCCGCCGTAAGCGCCTTACCCGCTTACCGCAGCACCACCCTGCGTTTTATGGAGCCGCTCGCCGCCCCCGACGAACACCACCAACCGACGGCAACCGAACCCCATCAGCCCACCGACACGCGCGGCCCCGCCCTGCGCTTTGAGGCGGTGGCCGTCACCCTCGGCCGCCAGGCCGTTTTGAGCGGGGTCAATCTCGACATCCAGCCGGGCGAACACCTGGCCTTGGTCGGCCCGTCCGGCGCGGGGAAATCCAGCCTGCTCGGTTTGTTGCTGGGCCGCTATCCCGTCAGCGAGGGCGCCGTTTGGGTGGACGGCACCCGGCTGGACAACGAAGGTTTGCCCGGTTTGCGCCGCGAAACCGCGTGGATCGACCCGGCCGTCACCCTCTGGAACGATACCCTGCTCAACAACCTCACCTACGGCAACGAACCCGAACCCGTCCCCTTGGAACCCGTCCTCGAGGCCGCCGAGCTGATGCCGATCCTCGACAAACGCAACCAAGGCCTGCAAACCCAGATCGGTGAGGCCGGCACCCGTCTATCCGGCGGCGAGGGCCAGCGCGTGCGCCTCGGCCGCGGCTTGCTGCGCCGCAACGCGCGGCTTATTTTGTTGGACGAGGCCTTCCGCGGCTTGGATCGCGCCACCCGCGCCGCCAAGTTGCGCATGGTGCGGGCATGGTGGCCGCAAGCCACGCTGATATACGTCAGCCACGACCTGGATTCTACCCTGTCCTTCGACCGCGTGTGTGTCATTGAAGGCGGCCGTTTGGTTCAGGACGGATCGCCCGAGCAACTGCGCAACCAACCCGGCCCCTACCAACGCCTGCTCCGCGCCGAACAGGAACTCATGGACAGCTTGTGGGCCGACCCCGATCAGCGCCGCCTCCGTTTGGTGAACGGTAAATTGGAGGCGCAACCATGACGCCCGATGAACTGGCCCGTCACGGTTGGCCCGCCGCCGAGTTGGACAACGCCGTGGCCGCCCTCGCCGCGCAAAGCGGCCTACCGCAAAGGCTTGACGCGGTAACGCTGGATGCGGCGGCCCTCGCCGGGAACGCCGAACCGGTCACCAATGAAAACCTCGACCGGATCATCCGCCAAGCCGCCGCGGGCCGCGGCCTGCAAGCCGAACGCCTCAGCGTCGGGTACGGTGACGTCGAGGACCTGCTGCGTTTCGCCGGGCCCGCCTTGTTTGTGTATCCCCACGAAAACCAGCCGTACCTGCTGGCCCTCGCCGGCGGCAACCACCGCTTTCTCAAGGTCTTGAGCCCTGACGGCCGCCTACTCAAGGTCAAAACAGAAAGCGTGCTGCCGCTGTTCGCCTGGAAGGTGGAGGCCCCCTTCCGCGTCGCCACCGAACAACTGCTTCACGAGGCCGAGATTCAAGGCGCCGACCGAGAACGCATCCAACAACGCCTGCTCAAAGAAACCTTGGCCGACTCGCGCATTCAATCCTGCTGGATGCTGCGCCTCAACGATACCGCGCCCCTTCCCGCCCGCGCCGCCGCCACGCGCCTGGGTTCGCGGCTGGCTTTGTTCCTAACCACCCACTTCATCCAATACTTTTTATTGATCCAGGCCTGGAAATGGATCGGCGGCGCCTCGCTCACCGGCCAAATCGACGCCGATACCCTGTGGCCCTGGGGTCTGCTGCTGCTGAGCCAAATCCCCTTAACCATGATGACCCTTTGGTTCCAGGGAACCTTTAACATCGGGGCCGCCCAAATCCTCAAACAGCACCTGCTCCAGGGCGCGCTGCACCTGGACGCGGACCACCTCAAAAAAATGGGTTCCGGGAACTTCCTCGCGCGCGTGCTCGAATCAGACGCGCTGGAGAGCCTCGTCATCAACGGCGGCTTGACCGCGCTGCTGTGTTTCGTCGACCTCGGCTTCGCCGCCTGGGTGTTGGCCCACGGCCCTCAAGCCGGCCTGCTCACCGCGTTGCTGCCGCTGTGGGTCGGGTTCGGCGGCATGCTCATCGCCCGGTATTACCATCGTTGCCGCCACTGGACCCATCTCCGCCTCAAACAATCCCACCAACTCACCGAAAAAATGTTGGGCCATCGCACCCGCTTGATCCAAGAGATCCCGCACCAATCCCACCAGCAAGAAGACCGCTTCTTGGCGGAAACCCTCGCCGCGGGAAAAGCCATGGACCGGATTTCGCTGTGGCTCGACCTGCTGCTCACGCGCGGCTGGATGGTCGCCGCCCTCGCCGCCCTGCTCCCCATCCTCTTCCAGCCGGGCCTCAACCCACTGGGTATCGCCGTCTCACTTGGCGGCATCCTTCTGGCCGTGCGCGGGTTCACCCAATTCAACGCGGGTTTCACGAGCTTGGTCCAGGCATGGATCGCTTGGCGCGAGGTGCGGCTATTGGTGGCGGCCCCGCCCGACGCGGTCCCCATCGCCGACCCACGCACCCAGCAGGCCGACACCAACCCAAGCGGCAACCTGGTCAACATGCGCGACATCCACTTCCGCCACCAACGCGCCCAAGCCGCCGTCCTGCAAAACCTCCACCTGCAGATCAAACGCGGCGAACGCATCCTCATCGAAGGTCCCAGCGGCAGTGGCAAGTCAACCTTCGCCGCCATCCTCGCCGGCCTGCGCGACCCCAACGGCGGCTTGTTGCTGCTCAACGGCTTCGACCGCGCCACCCGCCGCGATCAGGATTGGCACCGCCGCATCGCCTTGGTCACCCAATTCCACGAAAACCACATCTTCTCGGCCTCACTCGCCTTCAACCTGCTCATGGGCCGCGCCTGGCCACCCCAACACGCCGACTTACAGTTGGCCGACCAAATCTGTCGCGAGCTGGGCCTGGGCGACCTGCTCGACCGCATGCCGGCGGGCCTGCAACAAATGGTCGGCGACACCGGCTGGCAACTCTCCCACGGCGAGCACGCGCGCGTGTGCATCGCCCGCGCCATCCTGCAAGAACCCGAACTGCTCATTCTGGACGAAAGCTTCGCCGCCCTCGACCCGGAAACCCTAACCCTGGCCCACACGGCAATCTCCAACCGCATCGACACCCTCGTCCTCATCGCCCACCCATAACCAAGAACCAAGCAACCGAGCGACTTCGTGTTAGGCTGCTTTGGTCAATAAATGTTTGGGGTCCAGAATTCGGCAGCCCGCCACGCACAGCCCACATGTAAGACGGCGTGGTGTTTAATCGGTCTTTTTCACCGTAAACCCGGGGCGTTGTTTCATCGATTGGAACATCGTTGCTTTTGAGAAGGTCTTCCTTGAAAGCGTCGACCAAAGCGAGGCAACACTGAGCGACTTTTTGCGACCATTCATCCATCGTCGTTCTCGACAGGAGAATGCCAAGATGTGCCAACTGTTAAAAGAAGCGATTCGCGGCGCGCGCAAGGTCACCCCGCCCTCCCTTGGCTTTATTTTTATGACGCTACAAATGTCTTTTAGAGTAGCTTGATATACCCTGATTTATCATCTTGCTGAGGTTCTTGTTTTGTGGTATTTTTTTGGAAAAAACATCAAGCGGGCCCCTGTGATCAAAAATAACTTCAGAAAAATAAACTCTCTGGGCGACGTTCAAGCAGAGAGAGATTTTGAAATGCTAGATCAAGCTTTTTACGAAACCCCAGAATATAGAACTCTCATTGAAGAGCATACAAGGCGAGTGATTGTCGGTCGTCGGGGGACCGGCAAGAGTGCTCTATTCTACAAGCTTCAAAAACACTGGAGACTAGATAAAAAGGCGGTGATTGTAAGTATATCTCCTAACGAAACCGAAATCATCGGGCTTAGGCCTTTTGTTAATCTTTTTTCTGACAGACAGAAGCACCTAAGGATTGCTAGTAAAATCGCATGGGAATACGCTATTCTGCAAGAGATTATCCTTAACCTTGCATCGAACTATAAGATTCGATCCGACAATGAACTAGCACAGCTTTTAATTGAGGAAAAAGCATGGCGAAAAGAGGGTGATAATATTATAGATAGAATGTTAGGAGCCCTGGACACCCTGGTTGAAACTGACGTAGTTATAGAGAAAAGAATATCAACACTTGCCAGAACCCTTCAAATTAAAGACCTATATCAACTTGTCGCGAAGGCGCTAAATAAGAAGACCTTCTCTCTGCGCATAATCGCGGACAAATTGGACGAAGGTTATGAACCAGACCCTATTGGCATTTCTATTTTGACAGGTTTAATTTACGCTCTCGACAGCCTATCCAATCAACTCCCAAGAACGGCAACAACAATATTTTTTCGTGACAATATATTTCGGTCTATTCAGCTCCTTGATCCTGATTATTCCAGAAATGTTGAAGGTGATGTGCTTAGATTACACTGGGACGAATACCAACTTTTCAACATGATTTGCAACCGCTTAAGAGTAGCTTTTGGAATAACACAAGAGAAGAGTCTGAAAGTTTGGGATCAAAAGACGGCCCGAGATCTAAGAGGAAAACAAGGCTTTCGTCGATGCCTTCAATTGACACTGTACCGGCCCCGCGATCTTCTCGTTTTATTAAACAAGGCATTTAATAATGCTTATTCTCACAGTCGAGACGTTATAGTTAATGATGACATAGATAAGACATCAAGGCAAATTTCTTGTTCAAGACTTGAAGATCTCAAGAAGGAATACTTGGAGATCATCCCATGTATCGCGCGCTTGCTTTCGTTATTCTGCAACACAAAAACAACTCTCAACTATATTGAGATTGATGAAATTCTGGCAACGGTTTCTCTTGAATCACTTGAAAAATCAGAAGCCCAAGCGTTTGCCATTCTAAGCGACACAAAGACGATAATTCAGACCTTATACAGTGTAGGTTTCCTTGGTGTTTGGAAAGACAATGTATCTAGCTTTGTCTTTTGTCACGACGGTAAAGACCCTGACTTCTCCGTGAGTCATCAATCGAAGCTATTGATTCACCCATGCTATTGGATTGGTTTAAATATAAAACCTAATGAACACCTTGAAAACACTGAGGAGATCTACGACGAATACGATATACAAGTATCTTCTGAAACGACAGAAATAAGAAAAAGAAAACTTGGCGCAGTCATGCAGGAATTGAACAACATAAAACAAGGAAGGGAAGATGCCGGAGAGTTCGAGGAGTGGTGCCTAAAAGCTATCAAAATTGTTTTCCCTAAAGGGTTACAAAACCCTTCATTGAACCCAAACAAAAACAAAACTCAAAGGAGAGACATTGTTGGCACAAATACGGGCAGCACTGAGCTTTGGAGGCGAATCCTGGAGGATTATCAATCGAGACAACTGATTTTTGAAGTTAAAAACTTTGAGAGGGAACTCGGCCGAGATGAATACAGGCAAATGTTGTCATACCTGTGCTCGCAGCATGGGAACTTGGGTTTCATCATAAACAGAAGCACTAAAGCAGAATTAGAAAAAAACCGCGAACTAAAGTGGGTTCGTGAGCTTTACCACGAACACAAGAAGCTTATTATTAAGCTTCCTGTGATCAAACTTTACAAATGGTTGAGCAAGCTGCGTAACCCTCAAAAACATGATGCTGGCGAGAAGGAGCTTGGCTCAATCCTTGATCTTTATGAACGTAATTACATACGGCTGGATTAATAAAGGTCACCCATCATTCTCTGTGATTGCTTTTTTACAGCCAAAAAACTCGCCTCCTGAATTGCAAGCCTACCAACGAGCAGGAAAAAGCATCCCCTGAATTTCGGATAAGCTAGAACCACGTAAACGGTAGGAGAATCCCATCTTTTAAGATGGTACGAATGGGGTAGCCGGGATCCACCGGCAAAGGCATCGGGTCGTTGGTAACTACGCCAAGAGCCTGGGAGGGGTTAGGCAGTTTCTGGTGTTTTTCCGCCGTTTGTCGAGGTAGGATAGCCTCGTCCGACCCATGCTGAGAAAGGGGAATCAACGATGAAAAAATCACCGTGTAGCAACTGCCCTAGGCGAAAAGACAGTGATCCCGACGAATGGCCTCGGCAAAGGCGGCATGAGCTGGTCGCAATCATCGTGGGAGGGTTTCAAATGATGGCCTGCCACAAAACCAAGGAAGACCGGCCAAAGCCATGTGCTGGATATGTCGCGCAGGTCGGCATGGAACGCATCGGACTTCGTCTTCTGTCCACGAAGGGCCTCCTTAATCTAGACGTGTATGCACCCGGCGCGGCCAATCCCCATGAAACCTCCGGCGCCTTGCTTCGCGCCAAGGGCATTGACACGGAGGAAATCAACACCGTTCTTTCGAAAACTGAACGGCAGGGGCATGGGACCCCAAAAGCGCAATCAGCCTCGTTAGAGGAAGAGATAGCGCGGAGAACCGCCCCGGTCGAGGCACTGCTTCCCAAAGCTCCCCGCCTGCTAATTTTAAAAACGATGTTGAGAGCAGGCGGTACCTGTGAATTCCGATACCAGTAGATGGTCTTGAAATGGAAGCGACATTGTTTTCTATGACTACAAGCGAGATTTCCATGAGCTGGCAGGCAGCTACGTTCAACTTCACTTTTCGCTTATCTTGCGATTAACCCGTTCTTCTTAGCTTTCACTCTGAAACTTTAGAAAAGTTCAGACAGTAAGAAAAGGAACACCTTTGGATCAAGAAACAAAAACAAGTTCAAAGAAGTCATTATGGATGCGTTTGGGTTTAAAAGTCTCAAGCCCTGATTTGATTACAGGTGTATTTCTTGGAATTGGCTTAGTTATAACAGCTCAAGTGCTTTTTACTTTTGATATCGCTATTGATGTATTAGTGGTAGCCGCTGGCATTATCGTTGTTTTTTTTGTAGGAGCATTCTCCGGCTACTACCTGTTTAAGCACTATTCTTCAAAAGCGATTAAATCAATACCTGAAAACCCTGAAGAAATACAAGATTTAGTTTTTGAAATTGCGACTTTTTCGGCCAAGATATCTTCAGGCAAATATAATGAAAAAGATAAAGAACTTTTAAAAAAAAGGTTGAACAAAGGATCTCCATTTTTTTATTCTTTGTGCCAAGCAATTTGGGCTGCTGTTTTACGAGCGGTTGCATTTGGACGCCTTGTGGCAATCCTAGGTGGCGTGGTTAGTTTTTCAATATTTCTGGCGACCTATATGCAAGTCGAAAAATTAGAAATTCAAAATAAGTTAATTGAGACATCAAACCATCTTCAGGAAGCATCTCGACGAGCTTTGCTAGTTAGCGAGATCCAGGAAATCAATCTAGAGTTAAGTGCGTATTCTTCTAATGGTAAAGATAACATCAAGCTTTCTCTTGCGACATTAGAAAATATTGCTAACCTTTCAGCGGGACTTCGCCCATACCGGTTCTTGGAGTATGGAGAACCAGATTTCTACAAGTCAGTTGGGATTGTAACACCAATACAGGGGGCAGGACTTTTATCCAAAAAAGCATTGAGTCCCGAGAGAGGAAGGTTGTTGCTTCGGGTTCTACGATTAAATCCTGAAAACCTATCCGAATTTGCTGAAGTGCGACCAGATTTTTCTTATTCTGATTTTCGCGGGTTTCAAATATCCCATCTAAATTTCAGTGGCTTAGTAATGAACAGTTCTGATTTTCGAGATTCAGAAGGTTTTACAGCGGTTTTCAATAGTTCTCAATTAGACTATTCAAACTTCACTGGTGCCGAGTTAATTGGTGTTGACTTCACGCCATCAGAAAAACAAATATCTTCTCTTCGCTATCCGCACACAAATCTTCGTGGCGCAATTTTTGTTAACGCACGATTAAATCATGCAAAATTTGATAAGGCAGATTTAGAGGGTGCTGATTTCTCTAATTCAGTTTTATTTGGAGCAAGCTTTAATAATGCAAATTTGCGTAATGTTAACTGGGAGGGAGCTGCGGTTTTTCAAGCTGACACAGTAGATAATCAGGAAAAGGCAATTGACGATTTCGAACGAATAATTGACTTACTCCCATTAGAGGATCAAGCAAAATGGATTTACTCGTTTCGTTACCCAGATGCTGATCACAAATATCTCGGTGATGATGGAGATGACACAGTGTATTTATTTTTCTCAAAAAAAATGTAATGAAGAATTGAAATATAACAAGGCACTTGGTAGATCGGATGTTTTGATCAGCCCAGGGCGTTAACCTTTTTCTTCTACCCTTCGCGGTGTCAACAAGCTAACGGCCTGCATGTGCCCAGCAACCCAGCATGGCCGCCACTTACGCGGAAGCCTTAACCCAATCAACAATTAACTCTTGGGCCGGCGAACATACCGAGGTGCTGCGGGGGAGGGCTGTGCAATCTGCAGGCAACGCCCTTTTTGGCTTTGTGCCGCGTTCTTCGGGGAATTTCTTTCGCCGGTAACTGAAAGTGGCCTATTTGAGACAATGGTTTTCCCCGCGAGAACCTCGACGCCTCCCAACGTTGAATCCGTTGCTTCCATTGAGCCCCCTTCGGGCTGCTGGTTTCAAGCATTTCAGCTTCGCGCATGAGCAACCTCCTGAACGCCTTTTTTGACCAGGTCGCTTACCTACTAAAAGATGCAGTTCCCCTCGCGTTTACCATGTGAGTACCGGAGGCATAGCTCCTTTTGGCGGCTATCAAGGGTGAAACAACTTTTTTAAATTCGTGTCAGGGGATTTGGGTGAGCCGCCGTATCCGCTTCATGACAGGCGTTCCGCCTTTCAATGATTGCAAGCACCATTTATAGCGAAGGCCTCGGCCTTCGCTTTTTTTTGGTGTGCCCGGCAGGGCACACTCACTTGAGGGTTCAAGTCCCTTACAGGCCCGTCAGGGGGAACTGTTAGCCGAACGGCAAGGGTGCTCGTCGCGAGGCGGGATCTGAAGGAAGCCGAAGGCAAAACGCTGACCCGACGTACAGGAATCCCATCAGGCGGTTGCATGGGATGAGAAGGCCAATATCTTCAAAGTCCGATACCTGAACGGAACATGTCGCCGTAAATGCGGCGGGTATAAGCGTGGAGGTGGGTGTGCATTACCCGGGGAGGCCTGTCGATCTGCCTTGTGCTACTAATCTCGTAAGGGGTTGGGATGGATCGGCAGGAGTCAGCAGAAGGCATAGTAGGTCAGGCGACCTGACTGAAGGCCGGAACAGTTCATTTAGCATGGAGCCTTGATTTCGATGAAACGTGAAGCAACAGAATGTCGTGATGAGAAACACGACCCCACGCTGGAGAGTAGCGGCCGGAAGCCGCGAGGGCAAAGCGGCGGGGTGGCAAACGTGCCGGTACTCAGGGAATACTACATGCGGAAGGCAGAAGGACTACTTAAGAGAGTGGTCGCAAATGAGAACATGCAAACGGCACTGGCGCGGGTGAAGAAGAACAAAGGTGCGCCGGGCGTCGACAGAATGACTGTCGACGAACTGGACACCTTTCTCGCACGCAACTGGCCGAGCATTAAAGAAGAGCTTCTGGATGGGCGGTACAAGCCGAAACCGGTGAAAAGGAAAGATATCCCGAAACCGGGGGGCGGCACGAGGGTGCTGGGTATCCCAACCGTTTTGGACCGGCTCATCCAGCAAGCGATTCACCAAGTGCTCCAACCGATATGGGAACCGCTCTTTTCAAGTTCGAGCTACGGCTTTAGGCCGAGGAGAGGCGCCCACCAAGCGCTGATCGCGGCCAAAGCCCACGTTACAGCCGGGCACCGATGGATCGTGGATATGGACCTGGAGAAATTTTTCGACAAGGTCAACCACGACGTATTGATGGCACGGGTAGCGCGTCGTATCGATGACAAGCCGCTCTTGAAACTGATCCGTAAGTTTCTGACGGCAGGCATGATGGTGGGAGGACTTGAGACGCAACGGGTAAAGGGAACTCCGCAAGGCGGGCCGTTGTCGCCGCTGCTGTCGAACATCCTCCTCGACGATCTGGACAAAGAGCTTGAACGAAGAGGGCACCGGTTCTGCCGCTACGCCGACGATTGCAACATCTATGTGAAAAGTCGAAGAGCGGGAGAGCGGGTCATGGAAACGGTCACCTACTTTCTTGAGGCTAAGCTTCGTTTGAAGGTGAACCGAGAGAAAAGTGCGGTAGACCGACCCTGGAAACGGAAATTTCTCGGGTATAGCATGACGGCCCACAGGAAGCCGCGACTGAAAGTGGCCAAAGAAAGCATCCAAAGGTTCAAACAGGAACGGAAACGCGATTTCCGTAAAGGACGAGGACGCAACCTGGAAGCCTTTATGCGCGAATTAGCGCCAAAGCTTCGGGGGTGGGTCGCGTACTACAAACTGGCTGAGGTCAAGGGTGTCTTCGAGGAACTGGACGGATGGATTCGTAGGCGACTACGAACCATTCTATGGCGGCAATGGAAACGCCCGTTCAAGCGATATACGATGCTGCGTAAAAGGGGAATTCCCGAAGAAACGGCAAGGAAATCAGCTTGGAACGGACGTGGACCTTGGTGGAACTCCGGGAAAAGGCACATGAACTTTGCTTACCCGGCAGACTACTTTATTGGACGTGGGCTCATCTCACTTTCTCTGTACAAACTCAGTCTGGGAAGAATGAAATGAACCGCCGTGGTACGGAACCGTATGCCCGGTGGTGTGGGAGGACGGCGGAGGGCAACCCCGCCTCCTACCCGATTTACCAGAGGTCTTCGCCCTTCTGATCTCGGAAGGTTAAGTACAGGCGCAGATCGAACTCGAGTTGGTGGTAATCCGGCTCCATATGTTCGCACAACTGGTAAAAGGCCTTGTTGTGATCCGCTTCCTTAAAATGCGCCAATTCGTGAACCACGATCATGCGCAGGAAATCCTCCGGCACCTTTTTAAACAACGCATCGATCTGAATCGCGCGTTTGGCCTTGAGTTTGTTGCCCTGCACCCGACTCGCGCGCGTATGCACCCCCAGCGCATTGCGCATCACATCAATTTTTTCGCTGTACACCACCTTGCTCAAGGGGCCGGATCGCCGCATGTAGGTATTTTTCAAATCCAGGGTGTATTGCGACAACGCCTTGGGCGAACGAATTTGGTGCGCCTCGGGATACCGCTCCATTAAATAAGCACCCAACCGATCTTGGGCGATGAGCCGTTGCACTTTTTCCAATAAGGCGGGGGCATAACCGCCCAAATACTGCAGCGTTTCCATGATTTAACCTCACCCCGCCATTCTAACCCGGCTCGCGCAACCGCTCGAGAAAGGATTCCCGTGCAACCACCGCGGCCACTTAACAACCAGTCCACAACCTCACCCATCGCGCCGTATAAACATTAACCCGCTTGGTCCGTTCCCGATGTGAAACGGGCCAAGACCCGCTTTTGAATGCGACCCCGCAAACCCGCATCCACCAGCAGGAACCAGGAAGACAGGGCGTACAAACCCAGGTGCGCCGCAACGGCAAGCAGAAATCCCCAGGGCGCGGGTAGCGCCAAGGCACGCACTGCGAACAACCCGGCGACACCGCAACTCACCGGGCCGAGGACCCGCGCCAAAGGTGCCAAAATCTGGGCCGGCCGCGAGCCGCTCCAACGCGCCAGAACATAAACAAAGGCGGGTAAACCCAAGCACGGGTAAAACAGCGTGTAGGGAAAGCTAAGGCTGTAGAACCGCAACCATTCCGGGCCAAACAGCGCGAGCAACAGGGATGCCGGAATGCCGAACCCGGTAATCAGCAGCAGGGCGCGCGCGTAGCCGGCCGCGCGGCCGGCACCGATCAAGAGTTTGATCCAGCCGTCGGCGATGCCGGTAAACATGGCGCCGAACGCGAATAGCCGAATCAGGTTGGCGGTTAACCCATAATCGATCTCGGGATTGGCCTCGGCCGGCCCAATCCACAACTGCAGGATCTGTTGCGGATAGAGCATCAGCAGGGGGAACACCGACATCACGGCCCAGGTATGGGCCAAGCCGGCGTAATAGAGCAGCTTGCGAATGCCTTCGTCGCCGTGGGCCACGCCGAAACGCGCCGAGATGGTGTCCAACCCGCCGGCCATGCCGTGGGCGATGATGCGCACGTAGTTCCCCAACTGCAAGGCCAGCCCGAACATGCCGTTGGCGGTGAGGCCGAAAAAGCGGTTCATCAGGACCGAACTAAACACGGTTTGCACCATGAGCGCCACGTTGGCGGCGGTGTTCCAACCGCCCAGCAACAACATGCGTTTCACCACCGCGGTTTCGTACTCGGGATGGAACAACCGCAAGCGCGGTTCGCGGCGATGCACCCGAATCACGGCCGCGAGCAAGACCCCCAAAAACAGCAGTGTCGACAAAAAACCGTAGGCCACAATGCGGTCGGCCTCGCCGGAAAGGTCCATGAAGGTTACCGCCAATGCCGCGCTGGGGAAGGTCACGCGCTGGGCCACCATCCAGGTGTTGACCTCGGCGAAGCGTTCCCAAACGTTGAGCATGTTAAAACTCGGCGCGGACAGCGCAACGGCAACGGTTTGCAGGCCGATACACAGGGCCATAAAACGGGCGGCCCCGTGCAGAGCGGGCGGAATGTCGAACACGGCGTGTAACAAGGCGACAAAAAGGACGATCCCCAGCACCATCACCCCGGCCGTGATCAGGCCGACCCGAATCGCGGCGGCAAAAACGGAGACCAGTGCCTCGGGTTCCTCTTCGCGGTGGTAGGCGGAAACCAGTTCGTGAATGATGGATTGCTGCACCACGTCGGGGAAAAGCCGGAAATACCCAATGGTGGTGCCCAACAGAATCACCACGCTGTAGACCTCGCCGCCAAATTGGAGCAGCAGGCGCACCAGCAGCAGACCGAAAACAAGGTTGGCACCGAAGCGACCAAAGTTGGCAATCACACGCAGGAGGTTGTGGCGCAACTCACCCACAGGCAGCCACCGGCAGCGATCCTTTGATGAACTGTCGATGCCACAACACCATGCTGATCCAGCGGAAAATTTGCGAGGCGTAGTTGGCTTCACCGCGCACGTGTTCGCCGACCATTTTTTCGAGGCGGGCACGATCAAAAATACCGAGATCGCGACATTCCGGGCTGAACAAAATGGGATGCACCACATCCTCGCTGTGCTCGCGCAACCATTGCGCAATCGGCGAGGTGAACCCCATTTTGAAACGGCGGAACAGCACTTCCTCCGGCACATCCGGCCGCATCGCGTCACGCAGGATCTTTTTCCCCAAACCGTCGCGGAACTTAAAGGATCCGGGCAGGGAGAACATGAACTCAACCAGATGCACATCGAGGAACGGCAAGCGAGATTCCAACGCGTGGGCCATGGAAATCGCATCGCCGTAATGCAGCAGGTTCACCAAATTTTGTTCCATCTGCCGCCGCAAATCGCGGTTCACCTGGTCGTAATCGGGATGGGGTTGTTGGAAATCGGGAAAGATCGGTTGACGGTTCCAAGGCCCGATGTACAGACCGCCGTCACCACGCCACCGCTGATAAAGCGGTTGTGCCCAGGGCATCATGCCGCGCATGAAATTGGCGAAATAGGTCTTGGGCCCCCCGCTGCTGCCGATGGACTGCTCTTTTTTGGCGGTTTGGTAGAGGCTGCGCACATCCTGGCCGATTTGGCCGAAGCGGCCGCGACCGATTAAATCACGGAAGTGGGCAAACAGCAGGCGATCCAAATAACCGGCCAAAAGCTCGTCCGCGCCCTGCCCTTCCAGAAACACGGTGACTTTGCGCCGGGCGGCGCCGGTAATGTTCCAATAGGGCAAAATGGCGGGCGAGGCGTGGGGCGATTCGAGATGGTGCAAACACCGCGACAACACCTCGATCACATTTTTGCCTTCCATGGTGATGCCGTTGGCGCGCAGACCGACGGATTCGGCCAACTTGCGCGCATCGGGAAATTCGCTGCGGTAACCCTGCTCGTACACCGAGGTAAAGGTTTCGAGATTGGTGTGCACTTGTGCCGCCAAGCACGCGATCACCGAACTGTCGAGCCCGCTGGAAAGGGCGACCCCGACCGGAACGTCGCTGCGCATGCGCAAACGCACGGCGTTTTTCATGAGGCGGTTCACTTCCTCACAAGCCGCCTCATAGCTGATCTCGCGATTTTGGTGGGTCGGGTAATCCCAATAACGACGCAGCTTCACGCCGTCGCCATCCACGGTTAAATTATGGGCGGGTGGCAAGCGATGTACCTGGCGAAAACAGGTTTGCGGGGATTGCGCGCCGATGCTGCGCCGCATGAT
The DNA here is from genome assembly GCF_017377855.1 of Acanthopleuribacter pedis. Classification (GTDB taxonomy): domain Bacteria; phylum Acidobacteriota; class Holophagae; order Acanthopleuribacterales; family Acanthopleuribacteraceae; genus Acanthopleuribacter; species Acanthopleuribacter pedis. The sequence goes on along the minus strand of NZ_JAFREP010000006.1, from coordinate 385,786 downwards.
CAGGGAAAGCGCGTTCCAGTTGGGCTCGGCGAGGGACGGTTCCACGGCCAACAGCGACTTAATTTCGGAACCGAACAGGAAACGGCCGCCAACCTCGGCGTAATTAAAGGGTTTGATGCCGAAGCGGTCACGGCTACAGAAAAGACGTCTATTGCCCGCGTCCCAAATCGCAAAGGCCCACATTCCGTTGAGGCGATCCACCACGGCTTCGCCCCAGGCGTGGTACCCCTTGAGCAGCACCTCGGTATCGGAGGCGGTTTGGAAGGCGTAGCCTTGTTTCAGAAGTTCTTCGCGCAATTCGAGGTAGTTGTAGATTTCGCCGTTAAAGACCAGCGACAAACCGGCCTCGCGAAAATGGAACGGCTGATTGGAAGCCGCGACCAGATCAATGATGGCGAGCCGTACATGGACCAGCCCCAATTCGGGATCGGGCAAAAAGGTTCCGGCGCCGTCGGGCCCGCGATGGACCATGGCGCGTTGCATGAGATCGAGTTCGCGCTGCACCACGGCGCGGTCGCTGTTGAGGTTAAAAATACCGGCGATGCCACACAAAGTTTCCCTCCGCGCGGGCCAAAGAATGTTAAACAATGAGATAAATGATGGCCGATTATACCCGAGCGAGAATGGACATGGGCGACAATCTCCGATTTCAAAAGAAACGCCGGCTTCCCCACGGGGTGGAATGCCGAATGGGGTGGATTTGCCCTTCGTTTCACAGAAAAAAACCCTGAGCCGGCCGCCGCACGGACATCTTTCAAATTTTTTTTATTTTTTTTCGGACGGTTGGTCGCTTTTTGGTGAGTGTGTAAGTGGTAGAGCATTTTGAAGGGAGCTTGTAAACTCCTAACGCATTCGCGTTAACTTGCCGGTGGTTCATCAGAGCCACCGGCTTTTTTTATTTGGGCGTCCCAATCAAATAACTCAAGCCCAAGGGCGACTTGGGAATGGGCGCCACCCCCACGCGCCACGCGTAGTCCTGCCGGCCCGGCACCGTTTTAACCAGCGCATTGAGTTCGCGCGGTGAATAGACTCGCAGGACCGACACAATACCGTCGAAGAAAATGGCCAGGGGCAGGAGCGGCAAGATATAAGTGAAAAAGAGGCGTTTCCATGAGAATGGCTTTACGAACGGGATCACCAGAAACATCAGCGGCATAAACACCAGCATAAACACCATACCGAGCAGGCGGTTGGGATCGCCGTCCACCACGGCCACCCCGCGTTTTTGCGCCACGGCGTCGGCGAGCAGTGCCCGTGCTTGTGTCGGCTGAAGATGGTGAAAGCCGTTGAACATGGTACGGAAACCCTTCTGTTCCGGGGCCACCTTGGTTGCGTCCAGCGGTGTTTCCAGGCCTTGGATACGGCCGTCGCTCTCCCGCGCCAAACGCGCGAAGGCCCGATGGTTGGGGTAGAGATCGGAAAGCCGCACGTGAAGCTCTAAGTCGGCTTGCTCGCGAAACTGCTTAACCAGGCTCAACCAGCCCCCGCCGGCCCCGGACCCTAAATCGAGGATTTCGGTGCAGCCGGTGCGATTTAGCGCCTCGGCAAGGAGGGGCACCATCGGGGCAAACCCGTCGCCGGCCTCGGCCAGGAATTGTAAGGTATCGGTAATGCCGTCGCGAATGAATTGGGGACACCAGGGCAGGTCCGCGATTTCGAAAAAGTGAATACGTGCCATAACTACCTCGCTTTCAGATCCTTTTAGTTTCATAGGAGACGCCTGCAAAAAACCCATGTGCGCACCCTTGCCGGCCTGAGCCCGTTCAAGCACAACGTCGAACCCATGATACGGGACCACCACCGTCACCGATTCTGAATTGGATCTGAATTAAATCTAAACGGTTAAACCTTTGGTGGTAAATGTGTTGGCGATTATTCTAAACTTTGCGAAACAGGGTGCCGTCGTTAAAAGATACAGCCATGGTGCCGTCAGGAGGTTCCCATGCCGGAATTTAGATTCGGCCAATTCGTGTTCGACAGTGGGACGCGCCGCCTTTTTCGCGCCGGCCGCGAGATCCCGATTCAGGAGAAACCGGCCGCCTTGCTTCATTTATTGTTGAAGCAACCGGGCGATTTGGTAGACCGCGATGCGGTTACCGCGGCGTTGTGGCCCGATACCCACGTGGCCCTTGCCGATAATTTGAACACCACGATTAGCAAACTGCGCGCCTGCCTCCAAGACAAAGCAGCCAACCCTACCTTTATCGAGACCGTCCCCCGCCGCGGCTACCGTTTTATCGCACCCCTCCCCACGGGGGCGGCGGCCGCGCCCGAGGAAAACCCAAGCGTTCGCCGCCATTACGAACAGGGCCGCTACCATCTGGACCGACTCAATCCCGCCGCGCGCCAATTGGCCAAGGAACATTTTCAGGAAGCGCTAAAGCGCGATCCCAACAGCCATTTGGGCCACGCCGGTTTGGTGGAGGCGCTGCTCTGGGAAGCGGGCATGCTGGGCGATACCACCGCCGTCGCCCCGGCGATTGTCGCCTCCCTGGACGCCGCGCGCGAACACGCCCCCGTGGCTCCCGAAACCCAGCTTGCCGAGGCGCTCGTCGCCTTTTTGGTGCACTGGGACTATCCCCGCGCCGAACGCATGTTCGCCGAACTGGCCGCCGACGGCAACGAACCCGCGCGCGGTTGGTACGCCGCCTTTTTACTGGCCAACGGCCGCTTCGAGGAAGCCGTCACCCAGCTCAACACCGCGCTCGAAAGCAACCCCCTCTCGCAAACCTACCAACACCAAAAAGCCCTGGCCTTTTATTTTCAAGATGATCGCGCGCGCAGCCGTCAACAACTGAACCACCTGGCGCGCACCATGGACAGCGGCGACGGCGTCACCCACTGGTTGCGCTACCATCACAACGAACGCTGGCGCGAACCGGAAGAAGCCGTCGCGGCGCTGCAACAGGCGCTCACCGCCTGGGGTTTCCCCATCGAGGTCGTTTACCCGCTGGCCGCGTTGCAGCGTGAACTGGGTTTGGACGCGGTTCGCCGTCAACTGATCAACCTGCTCCAGCAAGCGCCGGGCATGCGCTTCACCTTAATCCTGCTCCACGCTCAATTGGATGAATGTGACCAAGCCTTTGCCCTTATTAACACGGCTCTCGCCTTACGCGACTGGAACCTGTGCTACCTCTCGGTAGAACCGCGGGCGATCAACCTCCGCGCCGACCCCCGTTACGCGGGCGTGTTGCAAAACCTGCTACGCGGCTACCTGCGCTAACCCCTCCCCCCACCTCGCCTGGAGCCTGCCGCGGCGTACCCCCTAACCTCAACCCAACGTCACCGCAAACGGAGTCTTTATGTCGGATCCAGACAAAGCGTCGATCACCCAACTCCTCATTTCATGGCAAGACGGCAACAGTACCGCGTTGGACGAATTACTGCCAATGGTGTATCGCGAACTCAAGGCCATTTCCCGAAATTACCTGCGCGGCGAGCGCAGCGGCCACACCCTCTCGGCAACTGCGCTGGTCCACGAAGCCTACGTGAAACTGATCGATCAAGACCGCATCACCTGGCAGAACCGCGCCCAATTTTTCGCCATCATCTCGACGCTGATGCGCCGCACCTTGCTGCAACACGCCCGCACCCGCAACGCCCAAAAACGCGGCTCCGGCGAGCAACACCTCACCCTGCGCGAAACCATCCATTTCTTCGGCGACACCACCGAAATCGACATCATCGATCTGGACAGCGCCCTCACCGAACTCACCAAAATGGACGAGCGCAAGGGGCGCATCGTCGAGATGCGGTTTTTCGCGGGCCTCACCGAACCGGAAATCGCGGACGTGCTGGAAATCTCCGAATCCACGGTCCGCCGCGAATGGCGCTCAGCCCGCGCCTGGCTGTACAAGGCGCTGCGCGCCAAGTAAAAGGCACTAGCGAATTTTGCCGTTGGGTAACCGCGGCTCCCGGCGAACAGAAGCGCAATAATTCAAACAACTTACCCGTTCCAGACGTAAAACCCCGGGTGCTTTTTGTTGTTGTTCCGGTCCCAAACAGTAACCCGTACCTTGTGCTCTCTAGCCCGCAATTCTCCCAAGGAATTCTGCTGCGAAGCCGAAAGCCATGCGATTACTTCGCTTACTCGGTCGAGCCGCCTTCGCCGTAGCGCTGCTACGCCTGTGCCGTCTCTCGGTCGTAATCTTCGTACTCACAAGGCTTTCTGCTTCTCGCGACGAATCCTTGTGAGAATTGCGGGCTAGGCGACGTTCTTCGACGCCCAACTTGATCGAAGTCTCCCCGCCAATAAACCTTCCCCAAGGGATAAGATTGGCGAAGGAGCTCTTTGTTCCCGTATTTTACAGATACTTTGTTAATCGATTCATCGCCTTCAACTTTGATTTGAATATCAATCGTCCAGCCCTCGACGTCAAAATCGCGCTCGAATGAAAAAATCATTAAACCAGCCATTTCATCAATATTGTTTTTGTCGGCAAGTCCCACAAAAAACTAAACGCCAACCCTTACCTCGCCTTTGCCCCGTGTCTTGGAGCCTCACAGTTGCGGCGTCAACACGGGTAGCCCGGACATGGAAAAGGTCTTTGCACGATCAATCGATCAGTATCCCGTCGCCGTCATGCTATGATTGGGCTTTCCGATGATATGAACAAACGATGTGAACGTTTACAAAGAGTGCCTTCGCCTGAACCAAACGACCGGAACGCGCTCGTTGCTTCGTGCCCATAAAAAGAAGGTGCCCATGAAGATCGTTGCCGCAATTTTGCTTGGCCTCGGCTTGGTCGGAATCCTGAACGCGGCTGACGAAAGTCAAGAACCCGAGCGACACTATGCACTGCACATCGACGGCAGGCGCCATGCCCTAACGCTCGATAACGCCATTGAATTGGACGGAACCTACACCAACCCGGAAGTGGTGCTCAGGGCCTCGGCGACACGTACGTTTACCTACGCCGGCCTGGTCTTCAAATACCCGGCTTCCTTCTCATGGGATGCCCAGATCATAGGACCCGACCACAAAGTGTGGACCATGGCCAGTCCCAATGTGCGTATTATCATCATCCGCTTACCCATTGTCATGACCCCGGAAGAACAGGCGGCGCAACTGGTGCGCGAGTTCAGTCAGGGAAACCCACGGATCACCGACGTGAGCCGATATTTTTCCGGCCGGACCCTGCGGGGAAAACGCGTCTCCGTTCAACTCGCGAGCGAACATTTTAACCTCGACACCTATGCCCTACCGACCAAAACCGGTTCCAGACTCATCATCCTCCACGACCAGCCGCCGGCGGGTAAACCCATCAGCGGCGAAGGCGAACGCGCCTTCCGAGACTTCTTCAAAACGCTAAAAGACACCGAGGGGCCGAAATAGTTAACGACAAGCACAAGCAAGGATTCCCCTACCTTCTTTTATCGCGGTAGGCGTAAGGATCAAACCGTTCACGGGTTGCATACAACATCCCTCGGCGATCAGGTTTCAATCGAGGTCGCTTCGCTCACGAAAACCTAACAAATCACAGCCAAATGAGAAAATGGTTACCCACCCTTCACCGCGAAAATTTGATGGGTCCACCGATGGGACCTGAACGCGCGTCGGGTTGGTCATTCACCCCGCGCTAACTTCTCGTAGGGGCGGCTAAGAAACTGCCTTAGAAAAACAACCGTCCGTCCGCAAGTTATTCTTTACTAGACCTCTTTAACATTCTTTTCACTTGGTAGGCCTTGCCGGGTCGTGATTAAATACCGAAACACCTCCTCTTTTCCCACGGCACATAGTTCTCAAAAATCCATCATTTCCCGATTATCGATACATCCTCTTTAATCAACACTGGGGCGATAAAATGAGCTTTCCCAACGTCACAGGCGGCGTGGACGTGGTCCGCCTGTCCGATCTTTGGTCTCACCTGCTACGCCAACGGCCCGAGATCTTTGAAGCACATGTCCTTGCGCGCGACGACCGCGCGGGCCGCAACCGTTTCACGGCCTTTCTTGTTCCTGCTTTTCCCTTTGAATCAGTTGCATTTATTCGAGAAGCGAACCACCAGAACCCGCATCTTCCCGCGCTCGACGCCGCGGTCCAGCTTCCCGTTTTGCCACGCGATGCGGCCGGCCGCGTTTGTACCGAAACCTTGAGCGATATCCCGGTTTTTGATCCCGAGGACCCACACCTAACCCATGCGCGGCTTGCGTTTCGCCCATCTCCCACGCAAACCACGAGCCATGAGCCGGCAGCACGCCAAGGAGCGTCCTCGGATAAGGGCGCGGCTATTTTTGCCGTCACGCTCGAAAATAAACACGTCCCCGAAAAACCACTTTCGATTTCACAGCTTTTACCTCATTTGACCCCCACCAAAAAAGCCAACATCAGGCGCAGCGCACCTTCTGAACAGCCCGCGTTTTGCGACGGCGGTCCCCTGACCCGACCGACCCGCCCGAGCCTGATCGCGTTATTGCAGGATGCCGCGCGGGACCCGCAACAAGGTTACCTTCACCTGTCTGCAACAGGCGCGACCACCTTCCAAAGTTATGCCGATACCCTCGCCGAGGCACGTTGCATTTTGGCCGGCTTGCGCAAAAAGGGCTGCCGCGCGGGCGAACCGGTCATCCTGCAAATCGACAACAGTCGGGCATTTTGGCCGACTCTCTGGGGCTGTGTGCTCGGCGGCATCATTCCTGTGCCGGTCACCGTGGCGCCGACCTATGATCAAGATACCGCGGTCCTCCGCAAACTCGTCCATGCCTGGGACATGTTGGACCAGCCCCCCGTTTTGGTTTCCGGTAAACCCGCCCAAGCACTACCCGAATACGCACGCCGCGCCGGTTTGGAAGCCATGGCCTGTGTCCCTGTCACCGACCTTGCCGCCCATCCACCCAGCGACGAAATCCATCCAGCCCACACCGACACCCCGGCCGTGTTTTTGCTAACCTCCGGCAGCACCGGCAAACCCAAAGCCGTGCCCTTGACCCACGGCAACCTCATGGCCATGACCGGCGGCACCATTCAAATGAATGGCTTTACGCGCGAGGACGTGACCCTCAACTGGATGCCGCTTGACCACGTCGGCGTGATCGGGTTCCTGGGCATGACCGCCGTCGACCTGGGTTGCAGCCAGGTCCATGTGCCGACGGATTGGATTTTGAAAGCGCCGTTGCGCTGGTTGGAATTGATTGAAACCCACCGGGCCACGATTTCATGGGCACCCAACTTTGCCTTTAACCTGATCAATGAACAGGCCGAATCCTTGGCCCAACGTCGCTTCGACTTAAGCTCGATGACCTTTTTGGTGAACGCGGGCGAGGCCAACGTGGCAAGCACCATGCGCCACTTCGTCAACCTGCTCGGTGAACACGGCTTACCCGCCGATGCCATGCACCCCGCCTTCGGCATGTCGGAAACCTGTTCCGGCATCACCTGGCGCGGCCATTTCGGCCCGGACCAAATGCGCGACGACCAACCCTTTGTGCGCTTGGGCCCACCGATCCCCGGCGCCCAACTGCGTTTTGTCAACGAGGACGGCACCGTTCTGCGCGAGGGCGAAATCGGCTTGCTCCAGGTTTCCGGCTCCTCCGTCACCCACGGCTATTATCGCAATGCCGAACAAAACCGCGAATCCTTCAAGGACGGCTGGTTCACCACCGGTGATTTGGGTTATTTAGAAGAAGGCGAGTTGGTAATTACCGGCCGCAAAAAAGACGATATTGTGATCAACGGTGTCAACTTTTACTGCCATGAAATCGAAGCGGTGGTGGAAGCACATGCAGATGTCACCGTTTCCTACACGGCGGTTTGCGCGGTTCGCGATGCGGATCGTGCCCAGGAAGATTTGGCGGTCTTCTTCAATACCAACCTTGAGGGCACGGCCCGAGACGGGTTGTTCCGCGCCATTCGCGGCGCGGTCGCCAAAAACTTCGGATTGGTTCCCAAGTACCTGATCCCGCTTGAGACCGAGGCCGTTCCCAAAACGGCCATCGGTAAAATTCAGCGAGGGTTGTTGAAGCAACGCTTTGAAGACGGCCTCTACCGCGACTTGGTCAACCAAGAACAGGACATCGACGATCAATTGCCGGACATGATGGTCCGACCGGTTTGGCGGGCGGCACAACAAGCCGCGGTGCCCCTGGTCGAAAGCGCCGGGCCCCTATTGGTCTTTGCCGACCAACAAGGTTTGGCGGACAGCATCGTCCCGCGCCTGATGGAAACCGGTCCCGTGATCACGGTACGCCGCGAACAGGACGCGGTGCAAGCCGACCATCACGTGAACCCAGCCGACGCCGCAAGCGTCACCGCCTTGCGCGCGGCCCTTGAGCAACAGGGCGCCATCCCAGCCCGCTGGTTGATTTTGTGGCCGGTCGATCCCGGCCCGGACGACCCAGCCGACACGAGCGACGGCCTGACCGCGTTGTTCACACTGGTTCGCGATCTCGTAAATCCCGGCACCCCATTGCAAATAAAAGTCGCGGCCGTCGGCGCGGACCCCGAGGGCGAGGCACCCTTTGAACCAGCCAAGGCAACGCTGGCGGGTTTCTTGGCGTCGTTGCCGCGCGAGACCGCCGGCAGCGCAACCCAACTGATTCACCTAGCGCGCGATGTTCAGAACCACCGCGACGCCTTGATAACCGAATGTCATGCGCCGATCACCGACCCCATCGTGCGTTTCCACAAGGGCGCCCGCGAAATCCAAAGACTTAAGAAAAGGACCTTCTCCGCCGACGAACGCACCCAAACGGGTTTTGTAAAAGGCGGCTTCTACGTAGTAACCGGCGGTTTGGGCGGTGTCGGCCGCCATTTTTGCCGCCGACTCATCGAACAATACGATGCCAAGCTGCTGATCCTCGGCCGCACAAACGCCGACAACCCGGAAACCCGCGCGGCACTTGAGGAACTCAAGGGACAGACGGCCTACGCCTCGGTCGACCTCGGCGACAACCCGGACCTGCATAACCTGATCACAGAACAAGGCGACCAATGGAACCAACCGTTAAACGGCATCCTGCACCTCGCCGGCGGCTACCACTTCCGCACGGTGGCGGAGGAGGACGTAAACGGCATCCACGCGGTTCTCGCGCCCAAGGTAACGGGCACCCTGGCCCTACACAAGGTGGCCGCGGCCCATCCGGGTTGCCTGTTCCTGGCGGTGTCCTCGGTGAACGCTTGGTTTGGCGGTGCACGGCTCAGCGCCTACGCGGCCGCGGGCAGCTTCCTCGAACAGTTTACGGCTTGGCAGCGCACGCAAGGCATCGACGCCCGCTGTCTCAGCTTCAGTGCTTGGACCGAAACCGGCATGAGCCAGGGGTTACCCATCGGCGAAACCCTCCGTCACCAAGGGTTCCAAGCGCTGACACCCCGCCAAGGTTTGGCGGCCCTGGAACTGGCACTTGCTTATGACGCGCACCACCTATTGGTCGGCGTGAACGGCAACCACCCGGCCGTGCGCATGTTCTGCGCGGAAGAAAGCCTGCCGCTCCACACGCCAACGGTGTTTGCGGCCCGCACCACCGAGGGAGAACCCGTGGCGCCCACGTGGATCGACCCCTTCGGAAACCGCTTCGTTCCCTCGGTCGTCACGGTAGAAGATCCACCCCTGAACGCGGACGGCACCCTGGACGTAACACGCCTGCTACAGGCGCACCGCAACCAAAGCAACAAACACCAGGCGCCGCGCAACGCGGTCGAAGAGACCCTGTGTGCGATCTGGCGCGACCTGCTCAAACAACCGATCAACAATGTGTTCGCCAACTTCTTCGAGCTGGGCGGCCAATCGATCAACGCGCTAACGATGGTGGCGCGCATCCAGGAACAACTCCAGGTAAGCCTGCCGGTCGACCGCATCTTCGCCAAACCGATTCTGAGCGACATCGCCGAATTGATCGCCGGCGCCTCGACAGAAAGCGAGCTACCCGCCTTGACCCGTGCCGACCGCACCCAACCGCTCCCCCTCTCTCCCGGCCAAGAACGTTTGTGGATCATCGACCGCATGGAAGGTTCGCGCGCCACCTATAACGAAACGCTCGGCTTACGCCTGCGGGGTGAACTGGACGTGGCGCGGCTGCGCCGCGCGCTCGGCGAGGTGGTCGCCCGCCACGAGATCTTGCGCACCGGCGGCCAAACCCAAGGCAACCAAACCGTGCAACTGATCGTGGACCGCACCGACCATGGTTTCACCTACTACGACCTAAGCGATCTCGCGGCCGGCGACCGCGATCAAGCCCTCGCCGATTTGAAACGCGAAACGGCACAAACCCCGTTTGACCTGAGCCAAGCACCGCTGTTCCGCGTCGCACTGGTCCGCCTCGGCGTCGAGGACAGCGTGCTGCTGCTGGTCGCACACCACATGATTATCGACGGGCACGCGCTCGGCCTCATGCTCTCGGAATGGTCGCGCTGTTACAACGCCTTGGCCGACGACGACAGCTTCAGCCTGGGCAGCGCGCCCTTTCAATACGCGGACTACAGTGTTTGGCTGCGCAACCAACTTCAGGGCGACCTGCTCGAACAACAGACGGCCTTTTGGCGCAAAACCCTGGCGGACGCACCCCCGTTGCTCCAGCTTCCCACCGACCACGTTCGTCCCGCGACACCGTCCCACCGCGGCGGCATGCTGCCGTTTACCCTGGACGCCGACCTGGTCACCCGCTTGCAAGACAAAGCACGCGCCGGGGAAACCACGCTCTACCTGACCCTCGCCGCCGCCTTTAACATGTTGCTGGCACGCCACGCGGGTGTCGACGATGTCGTCATCGGCGCACCTTTTGCCAACCGGCCCCGTCCCGAAATGGACGCCATCCTCGGCTTCTTCACCAATGTGCTGGTTTTGCGCACCTCGCTCGCCGACGATCCCGACTTTGACACGGTCCTGCGCCGCGTGCACAAGGTCGCAAGCGACGCCTACGCCCATCAATTGCTCCCTTTCGAAACCATGGTCGCCGCGCTTAACCCCGAACGGGATTTGGGTTTCAACCCCTGGGTTCAGGTTGTCTTTGAACTGCAAAACGAACCCATGCCCGTACCCGAACTCAACGGGATCACCGCCGCCGCGGAACCCTTTTTCAACCATCAGGCCCGCGTCGACCTGGAACTGCACCTGTGGCAAAACGAGGGGCGCCTCGAGGGCTGGTTCCTGTTTGCCCTCGACCTCTTCGAACCGGCGCGCATTGAAGCCATGGCGGCGCGGTTCCAAGCTCTGCTCCGCACCGTTTTAGAAGCGCCGCAACAACCGCTTTCCGCATTGACCATGCTGACCGAGGCGGACCACGCGGCCTTGGCCCACCTCGACCAATCCAAAGCCGAAACCGGCGAGCCCGTCTGTATTCACACCCTATTTGCGCGCCAAGCGGCGGCGACACCGACGGCCCCCGCGCTTACTTGGCAGAACGAAACCCTGGATTACCAAAGCCTCAACGCGCGCGCCGACGACCTGGCCGGGACACTGGCCGAGATGGGTGTCGCGGCGGAAACCACGGTGGCCTGCCTGCTGCCGCGCGGCGCCGATGCGGTGGTCGCCCTGCTCGCCGTGCTCAAAACCGGCGCCATCTACCTACCGCTCGATGCCAACCAACCGGAAGAACGCCTCAGCGGTATGTTGGAAGACAGCGAGGCCTCCTTCGTGCTGACCCTCACCGATTGGGAGGACCAGGTTTACCTGCCCTTCGGCATGGTGTTCTGCATGGATCGCGATTGGGAACCCGGCGGCGCGGTCGGCTTCGACGCCGAGGCGCACGCGGTCACCCCGGACGCACCGGCCTACATGATTTACACCTCGGGCTCTACCGGTCGTCCCAAGGGCACCCTGCTCGGCCACGCCGGTTTTACCACCATGATCCAACAACAAATCAAGACGTTCGGCATCGGCCCGGGCGACCGCGTCGCCTGGTTCGCCAACCCGGCCTTTGACGCGGCACTCTCCGAAATCACCATGGCCCTGCTCTCCGGCGCCTGTTTGCTGCCCGTCCCAACCGAAACCCAACAAGACCCGTCGGCCTTTGTCGCCTTCATGCGGGAACAACGGATTAGCGCGATCACCTTGCCGCCGTCCTACCTGCGCGGGCTCAACCGCCCCGCGTTCGACGACCTCAAGGTCCTGATCAGCGCGGGCGAAGCGGCCCAAGCGGAAGACGCGCGGTACTACGCGGAACGGCTGCAGTTCTTCAACGCCTACGGCCCCACCGAATATTCGGTGTGCGCAACCATCCACCGCGTCCGCGCCTCCGAAAACACCGAACAGGGGGTTCCCATCGGTCGCCCCATCGCCGGCACCCACGCCCTCCTGCTCGACGGCGACACCCCCGTGCCGCCAGGCGTCGTTGGTGAATTGTGCTTGCGTGGACCGGGCTGTGCCTTGGGTTATCACAACCGGCCCGAGCGCACCGAACACGCCTTTCCCACCGACGCCGAGGGCCGCCGTTTCTACCGCACCGGCGACCTGGCCCGCCTCACCGCGGACGGCAATTTGATCTTCGTCGGCCGCAAGGACCACCAGGTCAAGGTGCGCGGTTACCGCGTCGAGCTCGGCGAGGTGGAACACGCGCTGACCAGCCATCCCACCATCAGCCAAGCAAGCGTGGTCGCCACCCAAGACGCGGACGGCAACACCACCCCGGCCGCCTACTACACCTTCGGCTCGCGCCTAGAGCTGTGGCCGTCGGTGGCCGAGTTCTTCATCTACGACGACACGCTGTACCACACCATGGCCGCCCACGAGCAGCGCAACCAGTGTTACCAACGCGCCTTCGCCAAGGTGCTACCTGGAAAAACCGTGGTGGAGATCGGACCCGGCCCCGAGGTGATCCTTTCCCGCTTGGCCCTGGAAGCGGGCGCCACCCACGTCACCGCGATTGAGTATTTGGAGGAAACCTACCTCAAGGCCAAACAGCGGGTGGCCGAGTTGGGCCTCGAGGACCGCATCACCCTGATCCACGGCAACGCCATGGAAGTTGATCTCCCGGAAAAGGTGGATTACTGCATTTCCGAGATTGTCGGTTCCATCGGCGGTTCCGAGGGCGCCGCCAAACTGATCAACGACGCGCGCCGTTTTCTCCACAACCCAAGCCACATGATCCCCGAGCGCTCCGCCACCCGCATCGCCGCGGTTTCCCTGGAAGAAGGCCTGGACATGGCCTTCCCCAAGGCGGCCGCCTCCTACGTGGAGCGCATCTTCGCCGACAAGGGCTACCGTTTCGACCTGCGCCTGTGTCTCAAAAACGCGGGTCGCCGCAACCTGCTTTCCGACGACGGCATCTTCGAAGAACTGCAGTACACCGAAGAACTGCCGCTGGAACACGAACACCCAATCAAACTGACCTTCCACCGCGACGGCCGCTGTCACGGCTTCCTGGTTTGGCTGACCCTATTCCCGGACGAACAAAACGGCCTAGACACGCTGGAATCACAAGAATCCTGGCTGCCGCTGTACCTGCCGCTGCCCCATGATCCCATCGAGGTCGCCGCCGGCGATGTCTTCCGCGGCACCGTGCGCCGCACGTTGTGCGACAACGGCCTCAACCCCGATTACCGCGTCAGCGGCACGCTGGAACAGGCCGACGGCGGCTTTCAGCCGATTGAGGTGGTTTCCTTCCACCACAAAGCCGTGTACCGCGCCACGCCCTTCTACAAATCCTTGCTGGGCGAAGAGACGGTACCGGTGCGACCTACCTTGGCGGCAAGCGAGGTGCGCGCGCACCTCGCCAAACAACTGCCGGACTACATGGTCCCCGCCCACTTCATCGAACTGGCGCGTTTGCCGCTGACAGCCAACGGCAAAATCGACCGCAAGGCGCTGCCCTCACCCCGCCAAGCCGCCGCCGCGAGCCAGAGCTTCGAGGCACCCGCGGGCGCGGTGGAACAAACCGTGGCCGAAATTTGGTGCGCGGTGCTGGAACGGCCGCGCGTCGGCCGCAACGAACATTTCCTGGAGATCGGCGGGCATTCGCTGAGCCTGATCCAGGTTCACCAACAGTTGGAAACCCGCTTCGGCCCGACCCTTACCATGGTGGAAATGTTCCAATACCCGACGGTCCGCGCCCAAGCCGAGCAAATCGCACAACGCCTCAACGACACAGCGCCGCCCGAAACACCGGCAAACCCCGCGCCGCGCGGCCGCACCCGCTCCCTCAGCAACCAACGCAACCGACGCACGCGCAACCGCAATCGCGACTAGGCGGGACCATGACCGATCCTGAATCCTACGAACCCGGCGAAAATGACATTGCCGTGGTAGGCCTGGCCTGCCGCTTTCCCGGCGCGGCCGACCGCAACGCTTACTGGGACAATCTGCAAAACGGCGTCGCCTCGGTCACCGAGCTTAGCGATGAAGCGCTGCTGGCGGCCGGCGTCCCGCGCGCGGCATTCGAATCGCCCGACTACGTGCGCAAGGCGGCGATTCTGCCCGACATCGACCGCTTCGACGCGGCCTTTTTCGGGATCACGCCCGGCGAAGCGGAACACATGGATCCACAGCACCGGCTGTTCCTGGAAACGGCCTGGCACGCCCTGGAACATGCCGGTGTCGACCCGGACCGCGCCGAGGGTCCCATCGGGCTGTTCGCCGGCGCGGCCATGAACACCTACGGCCGCCTGCAAGCGGACGGCGGCATGCTGGACCTAACCCGCTTCTACGCCCACGCGCTGGGCAACGACAAAGATTTTTTACCAACCCGCACCGCCTACAAACTCAACCTCAAAGGCCCCGCGCTTTGCGTGCAAACCGCCTGCTCCACCTCGCTGACCGCCGTCCATCTGGCCTGCCAAAGCCTGCTCGCGGGTGAATCCGACCTGGCGCTGGCGGGCGGGGTGGCACTGATGGTGCCGCAAACCGTGGGCTACCATTATCAGCCAGGCATGATTTTGGCAAAGGACGGCGTCTGTCGGCCGTTTGACGCCGCGGCTTCCGGCATCATCGGCGGCAACGGCGTCGGCGTCGTCGCGCTGATGCGGGTTCAGGATGCCCGCGACCAAGGCAAACCCATGTACGCGGTGGTCAAAGGCATCGCGGTCAACAACGACGGCGCCGCCAAGGTCGGTTTTACCGCCCCCGCGGTGGAAGGTCAGGCGCGCGTGATTGACGAGGCGCTGGCCATGGCCGATGTCGACCCCGACAGCATCGGCCTGATCGAAGCCCACGGCACCGCGACGCCCCTCGGTGATCCCATTGAAGTGGCCGCCCTGACCAAGGTGTTCCGCGCCCAAACGGACCGCGTCGGTTACTGCGCGCTCGGTTCGGTCAAGTCGAATTTCGGCCACCTCAACACCGCCGCCGGGATTGCCGGTTTCATCAAGGCCGTATTGGCGCTGCACCACCGCACGCTTCCGCCCAGCCTGCATTTCGAAACACCCAACCCCAAACTCAACCTGGCCACCAGCCCGTTTTTCGTGAATACCCGCAAACAAGCCTGGCACACGGCGGCGGGAAAGCCGCGCCGCGCGGGCGTCAGTTCCTTCGGCATCGGCGGCACCAACGTGCACGCGGTATTGGAAGAGGCATCCAAGCCCAGGCCTTCGACGGCCGCGGGCGGCCCCTACCTGCTGCCGCTTTCGGCCCATGATCCGGCCGCCTTGACCGCGCTGGCCGCCACCACCGCCGCCGCGCTGGACCATCCGGCTTGTGACCTGAGCGCCGCCGCCCAAACCCTGAGTCTCGGGCGCAAACCCATGGCGCATCGCACCTTTGCGGTGGCCGCTAGCGGTCCCGACGCCGCGCTTCGCCTGCGCGCCGCCGTCCCAACCCACACCGACGCGCACCAAGGCGAAATCGCCTTTCTGTTGCCAGGCCAAGGCGCGCAAATGCCGGGCATGGCGCGTGATCTGAACGAATTCCCGGTTTTTCGCGAAACCCTGGCACGGACCTTGGCCGCGGCGCGCCCCCACCTGGACACGGATTTGGCCCCGCTTCTCTTCTGTGCACGCGACGACGCAGAGGCCGTCGCTTCGCTGCGCCAAACCCGTTTGGCGCAACCCGCGCTGTTCGCAATCGGCGTCGCCATGGCGGCCCAGTGGCGCGCCTGGGGCGTGGAACCCACCCTTTTGCTGGGCCACAGTTTGGGCGAATACACCGCCGCCTGCTTGGCCGAGGTGTTTTCGTTGGAGGACGGCATGGGTTTGGTTTGCGAGCGCGCACGCCTGATGCAAAACATGCCGCCCGGCGCGATGCTGGCCGTTCCGCTGGCGGAAATCGACGTGGCCGCCCATCTCGGTGCCGGCATCGAACTCGCCGCGGTCAACGGACCCAAATCAGCCGTGCTGACCGGCGAGCCGGCCGCGCTCACCACCCTGCAACAGCAGCTTCAGGCGCGCGGCCTCAACGCGGTCAAACTCCACACCTCCCATGCCTTCCATTCACACCACACCGAGGCCTTGCGGGCACCCTTCGCCGCGGCCTTGAGCAAGGTAACCCTGAAGCCGCCGCGCTTGCCAATGATGTGCAACCTCACCGGCAAACGCCTCTCGGACAGCGAGGCCGTTTCGCCCGACTACTGGCTGACGCAAATGCGCAAGCCGGTGCGGTTTAACGATTGCCTGCGGACCTTGCTAAGCACGCCGCGTTGTCTCCTGCTGGAAATCGGTCCGGGCGCCACCCTCGCCGGCTTGGCCCAAAACCACCCGCGTTTCGGCACCGGCCACACCGCCTTAGCAACCATGCCCCATGCCAAAAGCCAAACCGACGGTACCACTTTTGTGCTGGAAAGTTTGGGCAAAACCTGGTGCGCCGGGGTCGACCTCAACTGGGAGGCGCTGCACGGGGATCAACCGCGCCGCACCCTCGCCCTGCCCGCCTATCCCTTTCAGCGCAAACGCTTTTGGTGGCCGCAAGGTTCGCCCGCCCCAAGCACGGAAACCACCACCCAAACCACACCGAGCTATGATCTGTTTGCGCCGACCTGGACCAAGCTAATCGAACCACCGCAAGCGAACGCGAAACCCGGTTTGTGGTGGCTGGTGACCAACGGGCGCCGTCGCGCGCCGCGGTTCCTTGAGGACGCCGAAGCCGACGGGCATCGCATCGTGCTGTTCAGCCAAGGTGACGGCTTTCAAAAAATCGCCACGGACCGGTTTGCGGTAAACCTTGCGGCAGCGGGTGCACAAGACGCCCTGCTCGCAACCATGGCTCAGATCGGCACCCCCGAACAGATTGTGTTTTGCAGTGACTTGGACCTCGGGGCGGAACAGGATCCCACCGACCCCAACCACGGCCCGATGGACGGCGCCCTAAAGGTTTATGAAAACATGGCGGAATTATTGCGATCCGTTACCAACCTGCCAAAAACCGAACACGGCCATCCGACCCAAATCACCCTGCTCACGCGCGGTTTGGAAAACGTCACCGGCCGCGAACCGCTGTTTCCCCATCAAGCCCCTTTGATCGGTTTGTTGCGGGTGGCGGTACAGGAAGTCCCCGACCTAAAAGTTCGTTTTCTCGACCTGGATCCCGAGGACGACCGCGGCGAGCTGCTCTACGAACTGTTAAAAAGCCAGTCACCCGCGCGGCATCTCGCCCAACGGGGCCAAACCTTCTGGGCGCGTACGATTCAGCCGGCCCCCCCGCGACCGCAAACCCCTTTTCGTGCCGAACCCGGCCTCTACCTAATCACCGGCGGCACGGGCGGCGTCGGTGCCGCCTTGGCCGAGGTCCTCGCGGGTCCGGGCGTCACCCTGCTCCTCACCGGACGCACCGCCTTGCCCGGCCTCGACGGCACCACCCAAGCCGACGCCGACAGCGACGATCCCACCGCGCGCGCCTTGGCCGCGGTCAAACGCCTGCGCGACGCCGGCGCCGAGGTGGTCACCGCCCAGGCCGATGTCACCGACCGCGCCGCAATGACCCAACTCATTGAAGCCTGGGAACGCCGCGGCCGGAGGGTGCGCGGCGTCATCCACGCGGCGGGCGGGGCACGGGTCCAAACCATCGCGGCCGGAAATAGTGGCAACTGGGCGCGTGAACCCAAAATCGCGGGCACCCTGGTCCTCGGCGAACTCTTTGCGCGGCGCCCGCTCGACTGGATGGTGCTGTGCTCCTCGATGGCCGCCGAACTGGGCGGGATCGGGCTGGCCGATTACGCGGCCGCCAACGCCTTCCTCGACGCCTTCGCCGAATGGCGCGACAGCAGATTCGCGGGACGCACCATGTCCATCAACTGGGACGGCTGGCACAACACCGGTCAATCGCGCACCGCGCCGGGCACGCCGGTCGGCATGCCGCCGCAACGGGGCCAAGCCCTGTTCGCCGGCTTGCTGCAAAAACCGCTGACGCGGGTGTGGGTCACCACGACCGATATCGAACAACGCCGCAACCGCGCCGCGGCCGGTCTGACCCGCGACCCCGACGAAACCCCCGCTCCGAGCGCCAAACGCGGCAGTCATCCGCGTCCGCCGCTGGCCAACCCGTATGTGGCCGCGCGCAACCCGCTGGAAACCTTACTCGCCGACACTTGGGCCGCACAACTCGGTCTGGAACAGGTCGGCATTCACGACAACTTCTTCGACCTTGGCGCCTCTTCTTTTCTGGCCGTCCAAGTTCACGCCGCCCTGCGCGGTCCCCTGCAAAAGCTACCCACCCCACCCAAGACCTTGAGGGTCTCCGACTTTTTCGAATACCCGACCATCGCGCAACTCGCCGCCAACATCACCCCTGCCGAAACGCCCGCCCCCACCGCCGCGAACAAACGCGACCGCGGCGCCAGGCAACGTCAGGCGATGGCACGCGATAACGCCCGTCGAACGAGGAAATCATGACGCAACACGATAGCGATCTCGCGATCATCGGCATGGCCTGCCGCTTTCCCGGCGCCACCGACCTCAATACCTACTGGAGCCAATTGCTGAACGGCGCCCGCATCAACACCCGCCTCAGCGACGAGCAGTTGGCGGCGGCCGGGGTGGATCCGGCCGAGTCGGCCAAACCCGACTACGTGCGCGACAAACCCCTCCTCGCCGACATCGACCGCTTCGACGCCGGCTTTTTCGGGTTCCTGCCGCGCGAGGCCGAACTGCTTGATCCGGGCCACCGGCTGTTCCTCGAAACCGCGTGGCACGCCTTGGAACACGCGGGTCACGCCGCCGACGCCCCGGAGCAACACGTGGGCGTGTTCGCCGGTTCCGCGGTCAGCACCTACCTGATCAACCACCTGTTGCACAACCGCCGCATTCGCGAGGGCGAACCGCTGACCCGGCTGATTTACGCCACCGACAAGGATCACCTCGCCACCCGTACCGCCTACAAACTCGACCTCAAAGGTCCGGCGGTCAGCACCAACACCGCCTGTTCTTCGTCCTTGGTCGCGGTCCACACCGCCTGTCGCGCGTTGCTCGGTTACCAGTGTGACATGGCGCTGGCGGGCGGCGTCGCGGTGCAGGTCCCACAACATCGCGGCTACCGCTACCAAGACGGCGGCATGGCCTCACCCAACGGCGTATGCGCGGCGTTTGACGCATCGGCGCAAGGCACGGTTTTCGCGGACGGGGTCGGCGCGGTGGTGCTCAAACGCTGGGAAGACGCGGTTGCCGACGGCGATACGATTTACGCGCTAATTCGCGGCTCCGCGGTGAACAACGACGGTGCCGACAAGGTCGGTTACACCGCGCCCAGCGTCTCCGGCCAAGTCGCCGTGATTGAAGAAGCACTGGGCGTGGCCGGCTTGGAACCCGCCGACATCGATTACATCGAAGCACACGGAACCGGCACCCGATTGGGCGACGCGGTCGAGGTGCGCGCGCTCAACCGCGCCCTGGGCGGACCCGACACCCCGGTAGGTTCGATTCCCCTGGGTTCGGTCAAAACCAACATCGGCCACCTCGACGCCGCCGCCGGGATCAGCGGTCTGATTAAATGCGCGCTGGCGCTGTACCACGAGCAATTGCCCGCCAGTTTGAACTTCACCACGCCCAACCCCGAGATCGACTTCGACGCCGGCCCCTTCTACGTGCACACGGAAACCACGGCTTGGCCGCGCCAAGACCGGCCCCGACGCGCCGGCGTCAGTTCGTTTGGGCTCGGCGGTACCAACGCCCATGTCATCCTCGAACAAGCCGATCAGCCGGCAGCGCGGCCCGAAACGAACAAACCGCTGCCTTTTGTGGTATCCGCCAAAAGCGAGGCGGCCCTCGACCGCATGACGGAAGCCTTGGCCGAACACGCCCGTTTGCACCCAAACCAAAACGCGGTGGACACGGCCTTTTCCCTGGCGGAAGGCCGCAAATGCTTCCCCTACCGCCGCGCGGTCATCGCCCAAAACGCGGCCGAAGCCGCGCACGCCCTAGCGCGCCTGGGCACAGCCGCGGCCGCCCCGTTCGAGCCACCACCCCTGGTTTGGCTTTTCTCCGGTCAGGGCGCGCAATACGCGGGTATGGCCGCCGATTTGGCCGAACACGACGCCGACTTCCGCGCCCGCGTTGAAGAAACCTGTCGCCTGCTGCTCAAGCAAGGCGGCCCCGACCTGAGCGGGTTGCTGTTGGAACGCCAAGTCGACGACGGTCAGTTAACCGACACTGAATGGGCGCAACCCGCGCTGTTTATCGTCTCGTTTTGCTTGGCACGCTGGTGGTGGGAACGCGGTGTCCGCCCCACCGCGATGATCGGCCACAGCATAGGTGAGTTGGCCGCGGCCTGTTTCGCCGGGGTCTTTTCCCTACAAGACGGTTTGCGGCTGGTCCTGCAGCGCGCTCGCCTGATGCAGGCCCAACAACCCGGTGCCATGCTGGCCGTCGCCGAAGAGGCGACCCTGCTGGAAAGCCAACTCGGTCCGGGTCTGACCATCGCCGCCTACAACGGCCGCGAGCGCAACGTGGTCGCCGGCCCGATTCCCGCCATTGACGAACTGGCGACGAAACTTCAGAACGCGGGCGTCTCCTGCCGGCGACTGCACACCTCGCACGCCTTCCACACGGCCATGATGGAACCGGCCTTGGCGCCGTTCACCGCCGCCTGCGCCGCGGTAACCCTCAACGCACCCAGCATGGCGGTCATTTCCAACCGCACCGGCAAACCGCTCACCGCCGAGCAAGCCCAGGACCCCAATTACTGGGCCGAGCACCTGCGCCGCCCGGTTCGCTTCGCCCAAAGCCTCGATCACGTGGCTTCCCCCGACACCCGCTACCTGGAAATCGGCCCCGGCCAAAGTTTACAGCAGTTGGTCGCCCACCACCGTCCCGAGGCACGCGGGCGCGTGTTCGGTTCGCTGCCCAGCACCAAACAAGCCGCGCAAGGCTGTCCTACCGCGTTGAACAGCGCCGCCGCTTTGTGGACCCAAGGGGTACCCGTAATTTGGTCCGATTGGTTCGAACCGACCGGCACCGATTCAGGCCCGCGCCGCATCGCGCTGCCCGGTTATGCCTTCGAACCAACCCGTTTTTGGATTGAACCGGATCCCGCCGTCGCGGAAGCCGAGCCCAAACCCGCCCCTTCAGCCGAGGAACCGCCCGCCGCCGTCGAAAACCCATCCAAACCCCAAACCGGCAATACCCGCGCACGGGTCGACCTGCTGCGCGCCGAACTGCGCACCGTGCTCAGTAACGCGGCGGGCATGGATGAACACCAGATCGATACCGCGCAAACCTTCCTGGAACTGGGCTGCGATTCGCTGCTGCTAATCCAAATCAACCAAACCGTCAAAACCGAGTTCGGCGTCGACGTGCCTTTCCGCCGCCTGTTCGACGACGTGCCCACCATCGACGCCCTCGCCGCACTGCTCGACGTGGAACTAGGCGAGGATGTCCAATTGGCGGATCCCGAGCGCGCAACCACACCCGTCGTCGCGGAGGGCGCGAACCCGGCCCTCGACGCCATTAGCGCCCAACTCGCCGAAATCGCCCGCCAAGTAGCCGCCCTGCGCGGTGAGCCACAAGCACCTGCCAAAGCCGCGCCGCCGCCCAAAAAAGCCCCCGTCAAAAGCGCGGAAAAGGTCAAGCTCGGTCCCTACCGCCCCATTGAACGGGAAGAAAGCGACGAACTGACCCCACGGCAGCGCGCCTACCTGGACGTCTTCAGCGAACGTTATCTGGCCAAAACCAAAGGTTCGCGCGATTTCACCCAAAAGAACCGCGCCACGCTGGCCGATGTGCGCGCGTCCCTCGGTTACCAAGCTCTTTGGAAAAACCTGGTGTATCCGCTGGTCATCGAGCGCGCCGAGGGCTGCCAGGTCACCGACCTGGACGGCAACCGCTACATCGACATGGTGATGGGTTTTGGCGTCAATCTGTTCGGTCACAACCCGGCCTTTGTCACCAAGGCCGTCAGCGAGGCCCTCGCCGGCCGCCCGCAAATGGTGGGCCCGCAAATCTCGCTGATGGAAAACGCGGTGCAGCGTTTCCGCCAACTCACCGGCATGGACCGAGTCACCTTCTGCATCACCGGTTCCGAGGCGGTCGCCACGGCGATGCGTTTGGCCCGCACGGCCACGGGCCGCAACCGCGTGGCCCTGTTTAAGGATTCCTACCACGGCAACTTCGACAGCGTGTTGGTGCGGCGCGGCGCCGCGGGCAACAGCCTGCCGGTCACGCTCGGCATCCCCCAACACATGGTCGACGACATCGTTGTGCTGGACTACGGCTGCGACAGCGCGCTCCAATTCCTCCGCGAGCAAGACGACATCGCCGTGGTGCTGGTCGAACCGGTGCAATGCCGCAACCCCGAATTGGAACCCGGCCCCTTCCTGCGCGAGCTGCGCAAGGTCACCGCGGCGGTCGGCACCCTGCTTGTTTTCGACGAGGTGGTCACCGGGTTTCGCGTCCATCCCGGCGGCGCCCAGGCGGTCTTCGGCGTGCGCGCCGACTTGGCCACCTACGGCAAAATCGCGGGTGGCGGCATGCCACTCGGCATCGTCGCGGGAAAAGCCGAATACATGGACGCGATTGACGGCGGTTTCTGGCAATACGACGACAGCTCCTTCCCGCCCGCCAACCAAACGGTCTTCGCGGGCACCTTCTGCAAACACCCGCTGGGCATCGCGGCCGCGGCGGCGGTGTTCCAACACCTGCTCGACGAAGGCCCCGCGCTTCAAGAAACCTTGGCCGCGCGCACGACCCGTTTCGCGGCGGCCCTGAACGCGGTCTTCGAGGAAGCCCAGGCCCCGATTTTTGTCAAAAACCACGCCTCGATCTTCGCCTTCGCGGCCCGCGACGATTACAAGTGGTTCGAACTGCTCTTCTACCACTTGCGCCTGCACGGTGTTTCGGTTTGGGGTGAACGGCCCTACTTCGTGAGCACGGCACACCGCGACGAAGATTTGGACGCGGTGGTTGCGGCGGTGCGCCGCGCCGTCGCCGACATGCAACGCGGCGGCTTTCTACCCGATCCGAGCCAACCGGAACGCGCCCCGCTGACCCCGGACCAGCGCGACATCCTAACCGCCTGCACGATGGACCCGGCCGCGACCCACGCCTACATTACCCCGGCGGCGATGCGGCTGCGCGGCCCGTTGCAAAGCGACGCTCTCGCCGCCGCCTTCAAAAAGGTGGTCGCCCGCCACGACGCACTGCGCACCACGGTTGACGCGGACACAGGCGAAAGCTTGGTCCATGCGCGCATCGCGGCCGAATTGACCCGCGTTGACCTGCGCGACACCCCGCAGCGCCTCGCCGACCTCCTCGACCGCGAGGAGTACCGCGCCTTCGACCTCAAACGCGGCCCGCTGGTGCGCGCCACGCTTTACCAACTGGCCGAGGAGGAACACGTCCTTTGCGCCGCCACCCATCACCTGGTGTGCGACGGCCTCTCGATGGACACCCTGCTCGGCGACCTGCTCCAGCTTTACAACCAACAGATCGGCCGACCGACCCCACCCCTACCCACGCCGCAAAACCCGGCCCAATACCTGGCCTGGCTGGAAGCGCCGGCCCAGGTCACGGCGCGTCAAAACAACACGGCTTACTGGATGGAACGCTTCCAAGACGGTGTGCCCGCCTCGGCCTTGCCACTCGATTTCCCGCGACCGCCGTTGAAAACCGTGGTCGGCGCACGGGTGGTCAGCACCCTCGAGGCGCCGCTGGTGGCCCAACTCAAAACGCTCGGCCAAAAACAGGGCGCCTCCTTGTTTGTCACCCTCGCCGCCGCGTTTAAGGTGCTGCTCTACCGCTTAACCGGCGAGGATCGCCACGTCATCGGCGTGCCCGTCGCCGGCCAAGCGCTCGCGGGCCTCGACCCCTGCATCGGCCATTTCGTTCACCTGGTTCCCCTCCTCAGCGAACCGGGCGAAGCCGCCCATTTCAGGGCCTACCTTGCCGCGCTGAAGCAGCACTTTTTCGCCGCCCACGACCACGCCCAATTCCGCGCGGCCGACCTGAAAACACGCAACAGCGATCCGACCCGCGCGCCGCTGATCAACATCACCTTCAACCTGGAAACCGTGCCGGGCAGTCTGACCCTCGGCGATCTCCAGGTTGAGAAGGTGGATGTGCCCAAACATCACGTTCCCTTTGAGTTGGTCGTCAACGCCTACCTGGACGGCGAACAGGTTCACATCGAATGGGACTACAACCGCAACCTCTTCGCCGCGGCCACGCTCCAGCGCTGGACGGAACACTTCAGGCTGCTGCTGGAAGCGTTGAGCAGCGATCCCAACCAACCCCTCGACCGGCTCGCCATGCTCACCACGGCAGAACGCCGCCAATTGCTTAACGTGCGCGGCGACGCCGCCCCCCGTGTCGCCACCACCGGCGCCACCCTGGTCGCGAGCGTGGAAGCCGCCGCGGCCCGCTACGGCGCGGCAACGGCGGTGACCCTGCCGTGCGAAAACGGCGAGGTGCAGCACCTGGATTACGCGGGCTTAAACCGCCGCGCCAACCAATTGGCCCATCTGCTGCGCGCCCAAGGCGTGGGTTTGGAAACCCCGGTTGCACTGTGCCTGGAACGCGGACCGGAACTGATCATCGCCATGCTCGCCGTGATAAAAGCGGGCGGCTGTTACCTGCCGCTGGATCCTACCCACCCCACCGCGCGGCTGCAGCACATGGTGCAAGACGCCCAAGCGCCGCTGTGCCTCAGCCAAACCGATCTGGCGGGCACCCTGCCCGCGAATCCATCCTGTCGCGTGCTGAACTTGGATCAACTGGACGCGGATTTGGCCGCGCAACCCGACCACAATCCCGGGATTGCCGTCGATCCCGCCAACCTCGCCTACATTATATATACATCGGGTTCGACCGGGACGCCCAAGGGCGTGGCCGTCAGCCACGGCAACGCGACCCGTTTGTTCGAAAGTTGCACCGCCTGGTTCGACTTCCAACCCAGCGACACCTGGAGCTTTTTCCACTCGGCCGCCTTCGACTTTTCGGTGTGGGAGATCTGGGGTGCCTTGTGCCATGGTGCCCGCGTCCTGACCGTGCCCTACTGGGTCAGCCGCAACCCCGAAACCTGCTACGACCTGTTGCAACGGGAAGGCGTGACCCTGCTGAGCCAAACCCCGTCTGCCTTCTACCAACTGCTGCGCGCGGAAGAGAACCGCGACCGCCTGGTGCATCCCCGCTACCTGGTCTTCGGCGGCGAGGCGCTGAACATCGCGGCGCTGGAACCCTGGTTTAACCGCCGCGAAACGGACGAAACCACGCTGATCAACATGTACGGCATCACCGAAACCACGGTGCACGTGACCTACCGTCAGGTGACCCGCGCCGATCTCAAAACCGCGATGAGCCCCATCGGCGTGCCGCTGCCCGACCTCAGCCTGGAAGTGCTGGATGCCCACGGCGAGCCGGTCCCGCTCGGCGTCGCGGGCGAATTACAGGTGGGTGGCGCCGGTCTGGCGCGCGGCTACCTGAACCAGCCGGCACTGACGGCCCAGCGTTTTGTGCCCAACCCCCACGGCCCCGCCGGCGCGCGTTTATATCGAAGCGGCGACCTCGCCAAACGGCGCGCGGACGGCGAACTCGTCTACGTCGGTCGCCACGACCACCAGGTGCAATTGCGTGGGTTCCGTCTGGAGTTGGGCGAAATCGAAGCGCGTCTGGTGAAACACCCGGCCGTGCGCGAGGCGGTGGTGCTGTTACGCGACGACGCAACACGGGGCGAACACCTCACCGCGTGGTGGGTCGGTGACGCCGCCGCGGCGGAGGAACTGCGCCCGATGTTGCGCGAGGTGCTGCCCGCTTACATGGTGCCCGCTTATTTCGTTCACATGGAGCACCTGCCGCGCACCGGCAACGACAAAATCGACCGCCGCGCCTTGCCCGATCCCAAACCGGCCGGGCACGACGCCGAGGCCGCGGCCGCGCAACGCACCCCGGCCGAAACCACCATGGCCGAGATATGGGCCTCGGTTCTGAACCTCAAAGAAATCAACATCCACGATCACTTCTTCGACCTGGGCGGTGATTCGATCATCGCCATCCAAATCGCGGCCAAAGCCAAGGCCGCCGGGATGCGCCTGACCCCGCAGCAGATTTTCCAACATCCAACCGTGGCCGAGTCAGCCGCCTTCGCGGCGACCCAAGATCGCTTCGCCGCGGTTACCGAGGTCGCGCCCCGACCCGAGGGCGCGGTGCCGCTGGGTGCCATGCAGCAGCGTTTCTTCGCGGCCAACCCACCGGTTCCCAACTACCACCACCAATCCTTGATGTTGGATGTCGCCGCGGGGGTTGGTGAGACCCAGATCCATGCCGCGCTGAACGCGCTGCTCGACCACCACGACGCCTTGCGGCTGCGCTTCATCCGCGAGCAGGGCGCCTGGCGGCAGCACTACGCCGCGCCGGGCGAGCAGGCACCGCTTCAGGTTACGGACTGCCGCGACGGCGACGCCGCGGCGTGCGCCGCGCGGTTGGCCGAAGCGGCGAGCCAGGCGATTCACCTGGGTGACGGCCCCTTGCTGCAAGCCAACCTGTTGCTGGGCGCGGGCGCCGACGCGACCCACCCCAACAGCTTAATGGTACACATCCACCACCTCGCGGTGGACGGCGTATCCTGGCGTATTTTGTTGGAAGACCTGGAAACGCTGCTGGCGCAACAGGCAACGGGCCGGTCCCTGCAACTGCCGCCGCGCACCGCCTCGGTCAAAACGCTGAACAGCGCGGGCCAAACCTGGGCCGATTCACCCGCCGGCCGCGAGGAACGTGTTTTTTGGGAAAACCAAACCCGCGCGGCTTCCGCCTTACCGCGCTGTTCCGACGCCGAAACAACCACGGGTAACCAACAAGCAACCTACCGCACCAGCTTGGATCCGTCGCTCACCGATCTGCTCACCCAAGTTCCCACGCGCCGCCGCATCGCGGTTAACGATCTCCTGGTAACCGCGGTCGCAACCCAAATTGCCGCCCTCACCGGCAACAGCCAGGTCGTCCTTGATCTTGAGGGCCACGGTCGCCAAGACTTGGGGGCATCCCATGACAGCACGCGTACCGTGGGTTGGTTCACCGCGATGTACCCGGTCAACCTGACCTTGCCGGAGGAAAGCACGGCCCAGGTTCAAGCCGTTGCCGAAGCCCTGCGCGCCGTGCCCAACGGGGGCGCCGGTTACGGGTGGTTGTACCCGGATCGGCGCGCCGGCGCCGAGGTCCTGTTTAACTACCTCGGCCGTATCGACGGCAAGGCCGACGGCAGATTGGTGCGGCCGCGGCCCGCGCCGGGACCCGACAGCCATCCCGACAACCCGCTGAGCCATCCGTTGGAAATTGACGCGCTGATCAACGACGGTCGCCTGGAAATGCACTGGCGCTTCACCGCCGAACACTTCCGCGCCGAGACGGTATCGGACTGGGCCAACGATTGCCTCAACCATTTGGTGTGCTTGATTGACGCCTGCTTGTCGGAAACGGATGCGGCCCCGGTGATGGACGCAAGCGGCTTGGACGCGGACGACTTGGAAAAGGTATTTGCCGAAATTGATTTGGCGGGGATGGGTGAAGCATGAGCCGCAAAAACATCGAGGCCATTCTGCCACTGTCCCCGGCGCAAGAGGGCATGTGGTTGGAGAGCATGACCCAAACGGGGTTGCACCTGGAACAAAGCCACGCGCGTCTGCGTGGCCCGCTCGATGCGGCGGCCCTGGAACGCGCCTGGCAATGGCTGGTGCAGCGCCACGAAATGTTGCGCACGGGTTTTGTCGGCAAGGATTTACACAAACCGGTACAGGTCGTTTACCGGCGGCTCTCGGTCTCCCTGTCGCACCTTGATTTGCGTGAAGGCGACGGCGAAACGGCTTTTCAGCGGTTTTTGGCAGAAGACCGCGCCGCCGGTTTCCACCCGGCCCGCGCCCCGCTGATGCGGTTTACCCTGTGCCGCTTCGGCGCCGAGGAACACCGCTTGGTGTGGACCCACCACCATCTTTTGATGGACGGCTGGTGCATTTCGCTGATCTTCGGCGATCTGTTCGCCGCCTACCGCGCCTTCCGCGCGGGCCGCGATCCCCAGGCACCGCCCGCCCCGGCCTACCGCGATTATTTGGCGTGGCGCGCCAAACGCGACACCAGCGCAACCGCGGATTACTGGCGTTCGGTGCTACAGGACGTCAGCGAACCAACCCCCTTGGCAACCACCGCCGAACCCGCGCCGGCCGATACGTCCCATGCCCTAGACGACCGCCGTGTGCGCCTGTCGCCCGAAAAAACGCGGCGACTCCAAGCGCGCTGCCGTCGCGCCCGCATCACCCTCAACTCCTTGTTCCAGGGTTTGTGGGCCGTTCTCCTGGCCCGCTACAGCGGGCGCCGCGATGTGCTTTACGGGATCACCGTCTCAGGGCGTCCCCCCGAATTGGACGGCGTCGACCGCATCCTCGGTTTGTTCGCTACCACCCAACCGCTGCGTTGCCAACTGAACGAACGCTTACCCTTTTTCGATCAACTGAGCCGTTTGCAGGCGGACCAACTGGTCGCACGCAACCACGAGGCCCTGGGCGGCGGCGCCTTGCAGCCCTTCAGCGGGGTGCCCACTGGCACGCCCCTGTACGAAAGCGTGTTGGTTTTTGAAAACTACCCAATGGATCCCGACGCGGTTGCCGACCTGGATTTCACCGTGGAAGCCGACACCGAAAACGAATCCGGGGCGCGTACCCACCACCCGCTGGTGCTGATGGTTGCGGTTCAACCGGAAGGTTTGGCGCTGCACCTGGTTTATCAGCAATACCGCCTCGACGGCGAGGCGGCCGACCGCGTGCTCGACCACCTTACCCACCTGCTGGGTCGTTTGGAACAGGACGAGGCACCCGAGGTCGGCGCGCTGATCCAAGCCTTGCCGGAACCGCTGCCGCGCATTTTTGCCAACGCGCCGGTCGCGGGCGCCGATTACACCGCGCCACGCAACCCACGCGAAGAAGCCGTGGCCGCGATTTGGTGCGCCATACTGGGCCGCGAGCAGGTCGGCGTCACCGAAAACTTTTTCCAGGCGGGCGGGCACTCTTTGCTCGCGACCCGCCTTTTGGCGCAACTGCGCAAAACCTTTCGCATCGATCTGCCCTTGCGCGCCTTGTTCGACAACCCCACGGTTGCGTTACAGGCCGACCTGCTCGCGCCGGATTGCACCCGGGGCGCGGCGCCCATCCCGCGTCAAGCGCGCAATCAGCCGTTGCCGCTTGCCTTTACCCAAGAACGCCTGTTGTTTTTGGATCGACTCGCCGAGGGCCGCGGCCAGGCCTACCAC
Organism: Acanthopleuribacter pedis; assembly: GCF_017377855.1. GTDB lineage: Bacteria > Acidobacteriota > Holophagae > Acanthopleuribacterales > Acanthopleuribacteraceae > Acanthopleuribacter > Acanthopleuribacter pedis. The sequence continues at coordinate 356,276 of NZ_JAFREP010000006.1, read as the reverse complement.
GAACGGGCCGCGGTGGAACTGGGCGGCGTGTTGGACCGCGCCGCGTTGGAAGGGGCATTGGAAGATTTGGTCGCCCGCCACGAGGCCTTGCGCACCAGCTTCCGCGACGGCGAACAGGGGCCGGTCCAGGTCATCGCCGCAAGGGTCGCCACCCCGTTGCGCTTTGCCGACCGTCCCGACCTGAATCCCCTGCCGGTGGCCGAGGCGGTCGCGCGCATCGCGGCTGAGGCGCCCGCTTTCAATTTGGCCGAGGCACCTTTGTTCCGCGTCAGCCTGGTGCGGCTCGCGCCCGAACGCCACTTGATGCTGCTCCACATCCACCACATCATCACCGACGGTTGGTCGCACGCGCTGTTCATGCGTGAATGGCAAACCCTGTACGCGGCGCGAACCGCGGGGCACAACGCTGATTTGGCGCCGCTCCCATTGCAGTTCGCCGATTACGCGGCCTGGTTACGGCAACGCTTTGCCCGGGGCGACTTGGCCGAAACGGTTCACTACTGGACCGAGCAACTTAAGGACGCGCCGCCGCTGTCAACCATCCCCACCGACCGACCGCGCGGCGAGGCGCTTTCCGGTCGCGCCGCCACCGTGAGCTTGCAACTGAACCAACCCTTCACGCGCCAACTGGCGGCCCACGCCCAACAACACAGCGCCACCTTATTTATGCTGTGCTCCGCCGCGATGCACCTGCTGCTGGCGAGACTGACGGGGCGCGACGACGTGCTGCTGGGCATGCCCCACGCCGGCCGTGACCGCGCCGAGCTGGAACCGGTGTTCGGCTTTTTCGTCAACACCCTGGTCCAGCGCGCCCGCATCGACGGCAACGCCGGGTTTAACCACCTGCTCGAGCAGGTGCGCAATTGCTGCCTCGACGCCTTCGCCCACGCGGAAATGCCTTTTGAAAAGTTAGTAGAAGGCTTGCAGCCGCAACGGGCGCTGAACCACACGCCGCTGTTCCAGGTGTTCATCAACATGCTCAACCACGAGCCGGTTCGTCTGGAGGCCGAGGGTTTGCGCGTGGTCGAGATTCCCCTGCCCGAAACCGAGGCCATGTTCGACCTCACCTGGTACATCCGCGAAACCGCGACCGGCTTGCACTGGGAACTGCGTTACAACCGCGATCTCTACGACGTCGCAACCATGGACCGCGTGCTGCACCAGTTGGCGCACCTACTGCGCGAGGCGATTCGCGACGGCGAACAGGCGGTGGCGGCGCTAGCGCTCGCGCCCGCCGCGCCGGCCTTGCCCGAGCCGCCGGCGGTGGTCGGCGAACCCATCCACGCCGCCTTCTTGCGCACCGCCGCCGCTTCACCGAACCGCATCGCGCTGCGCACCGAAAGTGACCCCATCACTTATGCCGAATTGGAACGCTGGTCGGCCGGGTTGGCGGCGGCGCTGCAACGCGAAGGCGTTCGCCGCGGCGAGATCACCGCGATTTACGCCGAACGCGGACCGGCACTGGTCGCGGCCGTGTTGGCGTCCTTACGCCTGGGCAGCCCTTTTACCATCCTCGACCCCGCTTATCCCGCCGGTTCCCTGATCAACCAGCTCGAGGCCGCCGACCCCAAGACGCTGCTGCGCGACCCCAACGCACGTCCCGAGCCCCCCGCCTTGGCGGCCTATTGGGCAAGCAAACGCCGGCTCACCATCACCTGCAAGGACGACGGTTCAGAGACGCGGTTCTCGGATAAAACCATCGATGCCGCCGCCCCCGCGTATATCATGTTCACCTCGGGCACCGCGGGCAAACCCAAAGGTGTCGTCGGCAACCACGCGGCGGTCACCCACTTCCTGGCTTGGCAACGGCAAACTTTTAATTTAACCGCCGCCGACCGCTTTATCCTGCTCGCGGGCCTCGGCCACGATCCGTTGCTGCGCGACCTGTTCGCCCCACTCAGCATCGGCGCCACCCTGACCATGCCGGCGCAAACGGCGCTGGAATCGGGGCCGGCCTTGAGCGCGGCGCTTGCCGCCAACCACATCACCACGCTGCACCTGACCCCACAACGGCTGCGGCTGCTCGGTGGTGAAGCAGCGTCACTCCCCGACCTGAAACAGGTTTTCTGCGGCGGCGACCGGCTGTTTGCGGCCGACGTGCGCGCCTTGCGGCGGCTTTCGCCCAGGGCCACCGTGGTCAACAGCTACGGCACCACCGAAACCCCGCAAATCGCCGCCTGCCACATCATCCCACCCGAAACACCGGCCGCGGTGATCGGTGTCGGCGCCGATGGGAGCATCCCCATCGGACGCGGCACCGCCGGCGCCCGGCTCTGGATTCGCAACGCGGCCGGCAACACCGCGGCGCCCGGTGAACTGGGCACCATCGTGGTGCGGAGCAACGCCCTGTGCTTGGGTTTTCTGGGCCAAAGCACCCGCATCGGTCCCGACTACGTTACCGGCGACCTCGGCCGCCGCGATGACGACGGCACGGTCCGCTACGAAGGCCGTGGCGACCGCCAATTGAACCTTCGCGGCAACCGCATTGAACCGGCCATGGTCGAACACCAACTCCAAGCATTGGCGGCGGTCGCCCGCGCCCACGTCGGCTTGCGCCGCGATCCCAACGGCAACGACCGCCTGATCGCCTGGTGGGTTCCCGCGGCAGGCCGGGGCGACGCGGCCCCTGTGCGCGCCGCGCTGTGCGAGCAGCTGCCACCGGCGATGGTACCGGAGGTGTTCGCGGCCATCCAGGAAATCCCCTTAACGCCCAATGGTAAAACCGACAGCCGCGCCTTGCCCGAACCGGCCTGGCCCACGGCGCACGCGGCCTACGAACCGCCGCGCGACAGCCTGGAACACGACCTGTGCAGCTTGTTCGCGGCCGTGCTTGAGGTGGAGCGTGTCGGCCGCAACGACGACTTTTTCGAACGGGGCGGGCACAGCCTGAAGGCGATGCAGTTGGTGGGCCGCCTGCACGCCGAACTCAGCCTGGTCATCCCCCTGCGCGCGATCTTTAAAAACCGCACCCCGGCGGCCCTGGCCCGCACGGCCCAACACGCGGGCCGCGCCGCGCTGCAGGCCGTCCCCGTCGCCCCACCCGCCGACACCTACCCGCTTGCCCACGCCCAACAACGGCTGTGGCTGTTGTGGCACCTCGACCCCGCGGCGACAACCTACCACATGGGTGATGTCCTCTGTTTGGAAGGGAAGCTCGACCGCGACGCGCTCGGCAAGGCGCTTGAAGGCGTGATTCAACGTCACGCGATCCTGCGCACCCACTTCCCGACGGTCAACGGCGAACCCCGTCAGCGGATTCTGGATCCGGCGCCCTACCAACCCGCGTTCATCGACCTGGGCGAAAACGGCGATCCCCGCGCCGCGGCCGAGGAACAGGCCCAAACCCTGCTCACCGAACCGTTTGACCTCGCCGCTAAACCGCCGGTGCGGTTTACCCTGCTCCGCCTCAACGCCGAAACCCATTGGCTGTTGTTCAGCATTCACCACATTCTCTGCGACCGCTGGAGCTTGGGCCTAATCGCCGCCGAAACGGCCACCCGCTACAACGCCGCCAAACGCGCGGAAGGCTTCGCGCCGACCCCGCTGCCGATCCAGTACCACGATTACGCGGCTTGGTCGCGCCAGGACATCGACGGGCTCGCCGAGGGTTTGGCCTATTGGCGCGGGCAACTGAGCTCGGCCCCGGCCCCGCTCGAACTCCCCGCCGACTTCACCCGCCCCGCGCTGCTGCGCCACGACGGCGCCATGGCACGGGTCCCGCTCGCCGTGTCGCGCGCGCTGTGCGAAGGGGTCGGACGCACGCACGGCGCGGGCTTGTTTATGGTGTTGTCCGCGCTGGTCAAAGCCCTGCTCTACCGCGTCACCGGGCGTACCGATTTCAACCTGGGCACCCCGGTCGCGGGCCGCTTCCATCCCGATCTGGAACAGCAAATCGGCTGTTACGCCAACATGGTGGTGCTGCGTCAGCCCTTGCAACGGGGCATGACCTTCAGCCAACTGCTCGCCGCCGTTCGCGAAACCGCCGAGCAAGCCTATAGCCACCAAAACGTCCCTTTTGATTTGCTGGTGGAGGAACTCAACCCGCAACGGGACCTGTCGCGTTCGCCGTTGTTCGACGTGGTCGTGGTGCTCCAGGAAGACGCGCACCCAGCCGAACTGGACGGCCTGCAGGTCACCTCGCTTCCCCACCCGCACCGGATCAGCAAATTCGATTTGAGCTTTATTTTCGAAAAAGCGGGCGACGACCTGTTGTGCCACCTGGAGTACCGTACCGATCTCTACCGCGCCGAGCGCATCAACCGCCTCGCCGACCAACTCAACGTGTTGGCGGGGGCGCTGCTCGCCGAACCGGGCCGGGTCATCGACCGCGCGCCGCTGATGAGCGTTCCCGAGCAAGCCTTGATCGCCGCGCCCAACCAAACCGAGGTCGGGTATCCCGAATGCGACCTGGTGACCCTGTTCGAACAACAGGCGGCCCGTCACGGCAACCGCCGCGCGGTGATCGGCAGCAATGAAACCCTGAACTACCGCGCGCTCAACCGCCAAGCCAACCGCTTGGCCCACACCCTCAAACAACGTCACGGCGTGGTTCCCGGCGCCATGGTCGGCTTGTGCCTCGACCGCTCGCCCGCGATGATCATCGCCCAATTGGCCGTGCTCAAAACCGGCGCCGCCTATGTGCCGCTCGACGCAAGTTACCCCGACGCCCGCTTGCAGCACATGCTGGCGGCGACCCAACCCGTCACCGTGCTTTGCGAGCCCGGGCAACGGACGCGTTTGGCCGAACTGGGCGCTTCAAAGCTGTTGGATTGGGGCGCGCCTCTGGAAGAAAAGGACACCAACCTCGGTTTGCCGCTGTTTGCTGAATTGCCCGCCTACGTGATTTTCACCTCGGGTTCCACCGGCTTGCCCAAGGGTTGCGTGTTAACCCACCGCAACCTGGTCCGCCTGGTGCAAAACGACCAGCACCCCTTTGACCTCGGACCCGACGACGTCTGGGTCTGCGCCCATTCCTTCTGCTTCGATTTCAGCGTGTGGGAAGTGTTCGGCGCCTTGCTCCACGGCGCCGCGGTGGTCGTTGCCGAAACCGAGACCGTCCGCGACATCGGCGCCTTTTACCAACTGCTGCGCCGCGAGCAGGTCACGGTGCTCAACCAAACGCCGGCCGCCTTTTACAACCTGATCGAGGAGGACGGCAAACACCCGGCCGCCTTGGGTGACCGGCTGCGTTACGTGATTTTCGGCGGGGATCGGCTTGAGCCGTTCCGCCTCAAACCGTGGCTGGCACGCTACGGGGCCGACACCCCCGCGCTGATCAACATGTACGGCATTACCGAAACCTGTGTCCACGTCAGCTTCGGACCCATCACCGCCGCCGACGCGGAACAAGCGGGGCGTTCGCCCATCGGCGGGCCGCTGCCCGATACCCGCATGTGGTTGTTGGACGAACAGGGCGAAGCGCGGCCCGTTGGGCTGCCAGGGGATATTTACGTGGGCGGCGGCGGTTTGGCCATGGGTTATTGGGGTCAGCCGGCGTTAACCGCCGCGCGTTTTGTGCCCGATCCCCGCGGGAACGGCGCCCGCCTGTACTGCAGCGGGGATGTAGGGGTGTTGCGCGCGGACGGCGGTTTTGACCACCTCGGCCGCAACGATTTCCAGATCCAATTGCGCGGGTTCCGGGTTGAACCGGGCGAAATTGAAGCGGCGCTGTGCCGCCACGCGCGGGTCCGCGAGGCCTTGGTGCTCGCCACCGGCGCGGGCGAAACCCAACAATTGCACGCCTTCTTGGTGAGCGAGGGCGGCGTCGGGCCGGCGGCTTCCGAATGGCGCACCTTGTTAAAAGACCGTCTGCCCGACTATATGGTGCCGGCCACCTTCACCCATCTGGCGACCTGGCCGTTAACGGCGAACGGCAAAATCGACCGCGGCGCCTTGGTCAAAACCCTCGCAAAAACCGACAGGACCGCGGAAACGCCGGCAAGCGCCGACGAACAGCTGTTGCGCGCTTTGTGGCGCGAGCTGCTCGGCCACGACGCTTTCGGCGCGGACGACACCTTCTTCGACGTCGGCGGTAACTCGCTGCTGTTGGTGCGCCTGCGCGCCGCCTTGGAGAAACAGTTCAACCGCGAGGTGCCCATCACCGAGTTGTTCCGCCACACCAGCATACGCGCGCAAAGCGCCCTGCTCGGCGATGCGCCGGCGGAGAACACGCGGCAACGCGCGACCGCCGCGGCTACAGACCCGATCGCGGACGCGGACATCGCCGTGATCGGCATGGCGGGCCGTTTTCCCGGCGCCGCCTCGGTCGCCGAACTCTGGCAAAACCTGCTGGACGGCGTTGAATCGGTCACCTTCTTCAGCGCGGACGAATTGCGTGCGGCCGGCGTCCCCGACGCACTGATCGAGGATCCGGCGTACGTTCCCGCCAAGCCGGTTATGGCCGACGCCGACCGCTTCGACGCCGCCTTCTTCGGGTTCACCCCACGCGAGGCCGAGGTGACCGATCCCCAGCACCGCATCTTCCTGCAATGCGCCTGGAACGCGCTGGAAGACGCGGGCATCGACCCGAACAACAGCGAGGCGCGCATCGGCGTTTTTGCCGGCTGCGGCGCCAACGGTTACCTGCTCAACAACGTGGTTCCCAACCGCGAACAGCTGCGCAACCTCGGCGATTACCCGCTCCTGATCGGCAACGACAAGGACTACCTCGCCACCCGTACCGCCTACAAACTCAACCTGCGCGGTCCGGCGATCACGGTCGGCACGGCCTGTTCCACCTCACTGGTCGCGCTCCACCTCGCGGTGGAAAGCCTACGCCGCGGCGAGTGCGAGGCGGCGCTGGTGGGCGGCGTATCCATCAAGGTGCCGCTGGTCGAAGGTTACGCTTACCAACAAAACGGCATCCTCTCGCCCGACGGTCACTGTCGCGCCTTCGACGCCGCGGGCCAAGGCACCATCGGCGGCAGCGGCTGCGCGGTGGTGGTGGTAAAACCGCTGCACCTGGCCGTGGCCGACGGCGACCCGGTCGTCGCGGTCATCAAAGGCAGCGCGGTCAACAACGACGGGCGCGAGAAAATCGGCTTTACCGCGCCCGCGGTCGACGGCCAAGCCGCGGTGATCGACGCCGCGCTCAAACGCGCCGGGGTCCATCCCGAACAGATCGGTTACGTGGAGGCCCACGGCACCGGCACGGCGCTCGGCGATCCCATCGAAATCGCGGCACTGACCGAGGTCTACCGCCGCCACACCCAGAAAACGGGCACCTGCGCCATTGGTTCGGTCAAAACCAACATCGGCCACCTCGACGCGGCGGCGGGGATCACCGGTTTCATCAAAGCAAGTCTGGCGGTGGCCCGCGGGCGCATCCCCAAAAGCCTGCATTTCGACCGCGCCAACCCCGAGATTCCTTTTGAAACTAGTCCCTTCCGCGTCGCCGCGCAAACGCGGGACTGGCCCCTGGCGGGTCGACGCCACGCGGCGGTGAGTTCCTTCGGCATCGGCGGCAGCAACGCCCACGTGATCCTGGCCGAAGCGCCGGTTCAGGCAAAACGCCCGGACACGCCGAAGGGTCCGCGGCTGCTGGTGCTGTCCGCCAAAAGTGAGGCGGCCCTTAACGCGGGCGCGCAATCGCTGGCCGACCATGTGGCGCGCGCGCAACCCGACCTCGACGACCTGGCCCACACGTTGCAATCCGGGCGCGCGTGCTTCCCGTACCGCCGTCACGTCGTAGCCGAGGACACCGCCCAAGCGGTGACCCTGTTGCGGACCCCCGCAACCGGCGTGGTTCCGGCCCCGGCGCAACATCCGAAGGTGGTGTTCCTGTTCCCCGGCCAAGGCGCGCAACACGTCGGCATGGGCAGGGAACTTTACGCACAAAACCCCTTGTTCCGCGCCCATTTAGATGCGGCGCTGCAACGGCTGACCCCGCTGCTCCAACGGGATCCCCGGGCCCTGCTGTTCGGTGAGGATCCCGAGGCAGAGGCACAGGTCGGCCAAACCGAATACGCGCAACCCCTGCTGTTCGCCGTGAGTTACGCGGCGGCCCGGATGTGGCAGGCACGCGGTGTGAACGCACACGCCATGCTCGGCCACAGCCTGGGCGAATACGTCGCGGCCTGTTTGGCGGGTGTGTTCAGCCTGGACGACGCCTTGCGGTTGGTGGTCGCCCGCGGACGCTGCATGCAGGCGGCCCCACGCGGCACGATGCTGGCGGTATCGGCGGCGGAAACGCGCGTGCGTCTGCTGCTGCCGGCCGAATTGAGCCTGGCCGCGATCAATGCGCCGGAACGCATCGTGGTTTCCGGCCCACAAGCCCCAATCGACGCCTTTGCCGCCGATTTGACCGCACGCGACATCGCCCACCGCGCGCTCCACACCTCACACGCCTTCCATTCACCGATGATGACCGAGGCGGCCAAGGCGCTGCACGCGGTGCTGGACGAAATCGAACTGACCCCGCCCAAACAGCGTTACCTCTCCAATCTGACCGGCACCTGGATCACCGACGAACAGGCCGTCGATCCCGGTTACTATGCGCAGCACATCTTGCGGCCGGTGCGCTTTAGCGACGCGGTGACCTTACTTGAAAGCGAGGGCGATCCAGTCTACTTAGAAGTTGGGCCGGGCCAAACGCTGACCACCTTGGTCGGTCAGGCCGGGATCACGCCCCTCCGCCGCATCCCGACCCTGCCGCATCCGCGCCGCGCGGAGGATGCGGTCCGCGTTTGTTACGACGCCTTGGGGCGCCTGTGGCAAGCCGGGGTCGGGGTCGATTGGCAAGCGGACCGACCCGCGCGACCGTTGCGCCGTATCAGTTTTCCCGGCTATGCCTTTCAAGGTGCACGTTTTTGGTTGGATGCGGGAACGGGCGCGAATAGAGTGCCGACAACCAGCGAACCCGCCGCGACAGAGAAAAACAGCGACCTCTCCCGGTGGTTCTACAAACCCGATTTCACCGCCCGTGCGCGCACGGGTTCCCCCGTTTCACTGGACCGTGGTTTGTGGCTGGTATTCCACGAACCCACCTGGAATTTGAGCATCGCCGACCAACTCAACGCCGGCGGCGCCGCGGTGGTCACGGTCGAAATCGGCGAAGGTTATCAGCGCCGCACCGAAAATCGTTACCATGTACGGCTCGGCGTACACGCGGACATGACCGCCCTGATTGGCGAGATACTGAAACGCGAACCGCAACAGCTTCACATAGTCCACGCCTGGAGCGGCGGCGATATCGCCAAACGAGAACGGGGTTATGGATCCTTATTGCACCTCGCACGGGCACTACAAGAGGCGGCATGCGAGCTGCCGATCCACCTTCAAGTCGTAACCAAAGAACTCTGGACCGTGGCCGGGGAAAACGAGGTCAACGCGGAGACGGCGCTGCTGCTGGGTCCGTTGCGCGTGTTGCCGCAGGAAATGCCCAACTTGCGCGCCCGCGTGATCGACATCCACCAGCGCGGCCCCCGTTTCTCGCCCGCGCGACGCGCCCAACTCCACGCCGAACTGCTGCACCTGGAAGGGGCGCGCTCGGTGTTGTTGCGCGACGGCGACCGCTGGGAAGCCGGGTACCGCGCGCTTCAACTACCCGAGGTGAACGCCGCCGAGGTATTGCGTCCCGGCGGCACCTACCTGATCGCGGGCGGCCTGGGCGGGATCGGCCTGTTGCTTGCCGAATGGATGGCGCGCGAGGCCAAGGCCAACCTGGTCTTAATCGGTCGCGGTGGTCTGCCGGCCCGCGAAACCTGGCCGCAATGGCGGGACGCGGCGACAGCGACGGCGCCGGCGGTGCGTTTCCTCGCCGAACGGGCGACGGCCAACCGCGCGGTACGCCTCGATTTGGCTGAAATCACGCCCGGCCTGGAAGCGGACGCGGCGCACATCATCGCGCAAACCGGCGGCGACAAAACCCTGGATCCACGCCTCATCGCCACGGTCGACACCCTTTGCACCGCCTACCTGCGCGACTTCTTCCGCGAGCGCGGCGTCGACCTTTCGCCAGGCACAAGGCACACCCGTGCGTCCGTGGTCGAACAACTCGCCATGCCGCCGGCCTACGCCAAGTTCGCCAACCTGATGCTGCAAACCACCATCGCCCGCGGCCTGTTCGCCGAGGAAAACGGCTTAACCGTCACCGATCTGGAACTGCCCGACGCCGGTTTGCTGAGCCGTCATCTCAAGGAAACCCACCCCCACATGGCCGGTGAATTGGCGTTCTTGGAAACCTGTGTGCGCCAATACGGCGACGTCTTCGACGGCCGCACCAAGGGCGTCCAGGTCTTGTATCCCGAGGGCGATACCCAGTTGGTGCGCGGCAACGCCGAACAGACCGACCAATCCGAGGCCACCCGCCGCCGCATGGCGCTGCTCACCCGCCTGATCGACCGCATCCTCGCCGCGGCCGACCAACGGCCGGTACGCATTTTGGAAGTCGGCGGCGGCAACGGCCTGATGACCCGCATGCTGGCCGCGCACCTGCGCGATCACAACGTGCGCTACACCTTCACCGATATCGGGCGCGCCTTTGTCCTGGGCGCCCAACGGGAAGCGGCCGAACGCGGCGATGATTTTATGGATTTCGGCGTCTTCGACATCTCACGGGATCCGGCCGCGCAAGGCTTTGAACCCCATCAATACGATTTCATCCTCGGCCTCAACGTGGTCCACGCCACCCCAATCCTCGACCAAACCTTGACTCACCTGCAGTGCCTGCTGGCACCGGGCGGCATGCTGGCGATGGTGGAAACGGTCAAGCTCCACGTCCAAATCGACATGATTTGGGGCCTGATCGAAGGCTGGTGGTGTTACGAGGATACCGAGCTGCGCCAAGACTCGCCGCTGATGGATTTGGCGAACTGGGAAGCGGTCTGCCGCCGCAATGGGTTCGCCCACACCACCGCCTTCCCACGGGACGAAGCCACACGCAAAACCGAGGAGTGCGGCCTGATTGTGGCCCAGCAAGCCCTGGCCCCCACGAGTGACACCTACCAAACCAGGTTGGCCGAACAGGCGGCCGAACTGATTGAACCGATGCGCACCACCCTCGATACCGTCACCCGCATGGAAGGGATGGGCGCCCAAGTGCTCCCCCTCCGCGCCGACGTGGGCGACATCGGCGATTTGGCCGCGGCGGTTGACCAGGCGCGCGCGCATTTCGGCGCGATTCACGGCGTGGTCAACGCGGCGGGTGAAACGGGGCACCGCTCGATTTTCATGCCGGCGCGCGACCTAACCCGCGCCGACAGCCTGGCCCAGTTCCGCGCCCGCGTTCGCGGCACACGCGCGCTAGACCACGTGCTCGCGGAGGAATCTCCCGACTTCGCGGTGTTGATTTCCTCCAACGCCTCGGTGCTCGGCGGACTGGGTTTTGCGTCCTACGCGGCGGCCTGTAGCTTCATGGACGCCTGGGGCAACGGCGAACGCAACCTGCCTTGGGTTAGCAGCAACTGGGATCGCTGGCCCACGGCTCGGGTCGTGGCACGCGGCGACGAAACCCAAACCAGCATCAACCGCTTCGCCATGGATCGCGACCAATGCGAGGCGGCCTTTGCGCGCCTGATCGCCCGCGGCGAACCCGGCCAACTCGTGGTTTCAGCCGGTCGCCTCGACGCACGCCTGGCCCGTTGGGTTGACTTGGTGCAGCCGGATCGCGCGGCGATCTCCGAAAAAACCGAACGCGGCAACGGCTTCCACGCCCGCCCCAACCTGCCCAACCCCTACCAAGCGCCGGCAACCCCGGAAGAACACACCCTGATCGAGCTGCTGCAATCGCTGCTTGCGATTGAGCCGGTCGGCATCAACGACGACTTTTTCCAACTCGGCGGCGATTCTTTGCTGGGTACCCAATTCATGACCCGCGCGGGCAAACACTTTAACCTGACCTTACCCCTACAATTCCTGTTTGAAGACCAAACCGCGGCCAAGCTGGCCCAACGCATCGCCGACCTCAGAGCGGTGGTGGAAGAACTGCTGGTCGCGCCGGAAGGCGGCGCGGCGGACGACGAAGAAGAGGGAGAATTATGAGCGGGCATCATCAGCTGTTAAACGAACTCAAGCACAAGGGCGTCAAGCTGTGGGTGGAGGCCGGCAAGCTCAAGTTCCGCGCGCCGGAAGGGGTGATGACGGCGGCGCTCAAGGCCGAACTGCGCCGCTTGAAACCCGAGATTCTGGCGTTGCTCCAGGGTACGACCCACGCGGCGATCCCCCGCCTGCCCGACGCCCCCGACTACCCGTTGTCCCACGCGCAACGCCGCCTGTGGGTGTTGTCGCAAATCGAAAAAGACACCAGTGCCTACAACATTCCGCTTCACATGGTTTTGGACGGCGACCTCCACCGCGACGCACTCAAGCAGGCCTTTCACCTGCTGATCACCCGCCACGAGGCGCTGCGTACCACCTTCCCTACCCGCGCCGGTGAACCCCGTCAGAAAGTAAACCCGTCCGATTTCTTCCGCTTTGATTTCGAAGATTGGTGCGACGCACCCGCGGATCGCATCGAGAAACGCGCCGCCGCCGAAACGGCAAAACCCTTCGATTTGGCCGCGGATCCCCTGCTGCGCGCCACGCTAATCCGTTTGCAACCGCGCCGCCACGCCCTGCTGCTCACGGTCCACCACATTATTTGCGACGGCTGGAGCTTGAGCGTGATGTTGCGCGAACTGACCCAAGCCTACGCGGCGGCCCTGCAGCAGAAAGAACCCGATTGGGCGCCGTTGCGGATTCACTACCGCGATTTTGCGGCTTGGCAGGAACAACAAACGGCGGCGGGCGCATCCCAACACGCCGATTATTGGCTGAAGCAACTGGCGGCACCGCTGCCGGTGCTGGACCTGCCCACCGACCGACCGCGCCCCGCACGCCAAACCTTCGCGGGCGAGAAACTGTTTTTCACCGTGCCCCACGCCGAAGCCTTGGGCAAGCTCGCCGTCCGGCACGGCGCCACCCGCTTCATGGTGCTGCTGGCCCTGGTCAAATTGGTGCTCTACCGCACCGCCGGCCAACAGGATTTGATCGTGGGCACACCGGTCACCGGGCGCGGCCACGCTGATCTCGAAGGTCAGGTTGGTTTTTACCTGAACATGTTGCCGCTGCGGTCTCAGATCGATCCCAAACAAGGTTTCAGCGCCTGGCTCGGCCAGGTCCGCCAGACCGTGCTGGACGGCTTCGCCCACGAAGGTTACCCCTTCGACAAACTCATCGACGAGCTGGACATCAAAGCGGACATGAGCCGTTCGCCCCTGTTCGACGTGATGGTCCAGAGCCAAAACGCGGGCGACCTTGAGCCGGCACTCGGCGACATCACGATTACGCCGCTGCCCAACTCGGCCGCCTCCAGCAAGTACGACCTAACCTTTGACTTTAACCTCACGCCGCGCGAGAACGGGTTCGAGGCCTGCCTGACCTACAACAGCGACCTCTACGCGCCTAGCACGATGGCGCGGTTGCGCGACCACTTGTTGCGGTTAACCGAAGCGGTCACGGCCGATCCGAACCAAGCGCTCGCGCGCTGTCCCATGTTGACCGATGAAGAATCGGCCGCGCTGATGCAGGGTGCCAACCCCGGCGAAACAAGGATTCCCGCCGAATTTGATTTGATCACCCGTTTCCTGGAAACCGCGCGAGACACCCCGAACACCGCGGCCTTGCGTTACGAACGGGGCGACGGTTCCCTCGCAACCACGAACTACCGCGAACTGGCGTCGGCGGTAAACCACCTGGCGGCCGAGCTACACTACCGTGGCATCGGCCCCGGCAGCAAGGTGGCGGTGTTGTTGGAACGCACCCCGGAGATGGTGATCGCGCTCTTGGCCCTGTTGCACCGAGGTGCGACCTATATTCCCTTGGACCCGATGTTTCCGAAGGACCGGTTGACCGCCATGTTGGCCGACGCGACACCCGATTGGCTGATCACGCAAACCACCTTGGTCGCAAGCTTGCCCAAGCTTCCCGCCGAAACGCTGTTGCTCGACGAAACCCCGCTCGCGGGCGCGCCGGGAAAACACCAAACCTTTCCCGCGCCGGTGCTTTGCCCGGAATTTCCGGCGTACACCATTTATACCTCGGGTTCGACCGGCCGCCCCAAGGGTGTGGTGGTGCCGCGTCGGGCGCTCAACAATTTCTTGTTCAGCATGCAACAACAACCGGGCATGGACCGCCACGATGTGTTGGTGGCGGTGACCACCATCTCGTTTGACATCGCCGCCTTGGAACTGTACCTGCCGCTGATGACCGGGGCGACCCTGGTGCTCGCCCCCGCCGCCGTTGCCGCGGACGGCCCGCGCTTGGTCTCGCTGCTGGACCGCGTCGCGGCAACCCACATGCAGGCCACCCCGGCAGGTTGGCGGCTGTTGCTGGAAAGCGGTTGGCACGGTCGCGACGCCATGACCCTCCTCAGCGGCGGCGAGGCGCTGCCAGGCGAATTGGCAGCCAAGCTGTTGGCGAAAGGCAAGGTTTTGTGGAACCTTTATGGACCCACCGAAACCACCATTTGGTCGGCACGCACCCCGATCACCCCGGACCTGACCCACACCCAAGCCATGCCACTGGGTCGCCCACTTGCCAACACCCAGTTGTACGTGCTCGACGGTGAGGGGTGCCCCGTCCCCGTCGGCGTGGTGGGGGAACTGGTGATCGGCGGCGCCGGCTTGGCGCACGGTTACCACAAGCGGCCCGACCTGACCGCCGCGGCCTTTGTGCCCGATCCCTTTAGCGATACGCCGGGCGCGCGGATGTACCGGACCGGTGATTTGGTCGCCCGCCGCGGCGACGGCCTGATCGATTTCCTCGGCCGTCGCGACCAACAAGTCAAAGTGCGCGGCTTTCGCATCGAGCTGGGCGACATCGAACAACACCTGCAACAGCATCCACGGGTCTTGCAGGCGGTGGTATGCGCCCCCCGCGACAAGGACCAAAACCACGTGTTGGTCGCCTACCTGCGCGTCAGCGGAACCGCGTTGGACAGTGCCGCGCCGCGGTCCTTCCTCCAGCCCAGCTTGCCGGGTTACATGATTCCGAGTCACTTCGTTTGCCTGGATGAGTTCCCTTTGACCGCCAACGGCAAGGTCGACCGCAAAACGCTGAACAACCGACCACTCGACGTCGCCGAACAAAGCCGCGAACGGATCCCGCCTCGTGACGATTTGGAACGGGAGCTGCGCGATATCTGGTGCAACGTGCTGGGCGTGGCCTCGCTCAGCATCGACGACGACTTTTTCGGTTTGGGCGGGCACAGCCTGAAAGGGACGCGTTTGGTGTTTCAGGTCCAGCACGCTTTTGACGTGACGCTCTCGCTGTTTGAACTGTTTAACCATCCGGTTTTTGCCGACTTCGCCGACTTGATCCGGCGGCAGCAGGAACCGGACCCCGCGCTGATCGCGGATTTTATGGACACTATCGCGCCCTTAACGGCCGAGGAATTGGAGTTGCTGAATGACTGACGACACCCTTGAATCCCTGAAAGCACGCGCCCGCGCCGGCGAACCACAAGCCCTGCAGATCCTGCGGGATCGCGGCTACTTTGCCAAACAACGCGCCGCCAAGGGGTTCCCCCTGTGCCACGCTCAAAAACGCTTGTGGGTGTTGGAGCAAATGGTGCAGGACACCACCGCCTACAACTGCCCGATGGCGGTGGCGCTCCAGGGTGATTTGGACACCGCCGTACTGGCGCGCGCGCTCGACGCCCTGGTCGCCCGCCACGAATCGCTGCGCACCGCGGTTCGTGCCGTGGACGGCACGGCGCGCCAGTTCATCGCCGATCCCATGCCGTTGCCGCTGACCCATGTCGATTTGCGCGGCGCCGAGGATGGCGAGGCCGCCGCGCGGGCACACATTCAGGCCGACGCGGGCCGTCCCTTCGACCTGACCACCGCGCCGCTGATCCGCGCCCACGTGCTGAAGGTCGCCGACGACCGCCACGTGCTGTACCTCAACATCCATCACCTGGTGTTTGACGGTTGGTCCGAAGGGGTGTTGGTGCGCGATTTGACCACGCTGTACCAAGATTTCGCGGCAAATCGTCCCGATTCCCTACCGCCCCTGAAGAGCCAGTACAAGGACTTTGCCACATGGCAGGAAACCATGCTTAGCGGCGAGGCGGGCGCCAAGCAAGCGGCCTACTGGCGCGAACAACTGGCCGGCCGCCTGCCGGTTTTGGACTTGCCCACGGACCGACCGCGCCCCGCGGTGATGTCGTTTGAAGGCGCGCTCTACCGGCGCGTGTTGCCACCGGCCGTGCACCGCGCCTTGACCAACCTAGCCGAAGAAAACGGCGCCAGTTTGTTCGGTGTGCTCACCGCTTTGGTGAACGTCCTGCTGGCGCGTTATGCCGATCAGCCTGATGTGATCGTCGGTTGTCCCGTTGCCGGCCGCGGCCATGCCGGCCAGGAGTTTCAAATCGGCAACTTTGTGAACACCCTGGCCCTGCGCAACAAAGTGGTTGCGGAAAGCGGCTTCCGCGATTTCCTGGCCCAGGTACGCGACAACCTGCAAGGCGCCATGAAACACCAGTTCTATCCCTACGACACATTGATCGCGGGTTTGGCTTTGCGCCGCGACCCGAGCCGCGCACCCTTAACCGACATTTTGATCAACCTGGGCGTCGGCGGCGAAACCCGCTCGCACATGGGTTCGCTGTCGGCCGAACCCTTCGACATCGGCTTTATCAGCGCCAAAACCGACCTGGTTTTTGACTTTTATGAAATAGCGGACGGGCTGAGCCTGCGCATGATGTACGCCAAAACCTTGTTCCAACCTTCGACGATTGAAACCATGGTCGACCATTTTGTCGCCTTGGTGACGGACGTGGTGGCCACGCCCGACAAACCCATCGTCGACTTGGCGCGTGTCGAAACGGCCGAAGGGGGCGAGGTTCGCGGCGAACGCACCGCCAAGCAACCTTTTGCCGTGGAAGGTTCCCTCGCCGACGTGGTCGCCGCGCGGGCGTCAACCGCGCCCGATGCCTTGGTATACCGCGATGCCTCCACAACGCTGACCTACGGCGCGCTCCACCATCGCGCCGGTCAGGTCGCCGCGCTGTTGGCCAATTTGGATGTGGCGCCGGGCACCGTCACCGCGCAGTACCTGGAAGATCCCGCCGAGGCCTTGATTGGTTTGATCGCCACGCATCAATTGGGCGGTTTGTGGTTGCCCCTCGACGCCGAATCAGACGCCGCGTCGGTCCGCACCCTATTGGAAGAAGCGGAACCGCCGGTGCTGATTTCGCGCGACGATCTCGCGGAGCAGTTACCCAACTACTGGGGCGACCGCCTCGATTTGGACCTCGAAGCCGAGGCAATCGCGGCCCAAGCCCCGGCCGAGCCCGCATCCCCGGCAAGCGATCACGGGGCCTGCGTGCTCTACGACACACCAGGGTGCGGCGTGAAACTCAGCCATGCCGCCCTGCTCAACACCGCCGCCGATTTGGTCGCGCGATGCGATGTTCCCGATCAAGGGCGTGTCCAACAACGCGCCAATCCCAACCGTTCCGCCTTCCTGCTGGAAGTCGCCGTGACCCTGGTATGCGGCGGTTCGCTGGTACGCGACGGTGGAACGCGGGCCGATTGGGCCGTGGTTGAGGCGGTGCGTGCCGAGGCGGTGCCGCTTCAGGCCGCCACCGCGTTGGTGCTTTGCCAAGGTGAACCCGACCTCAAACTGCCGCAAGGCACGCGTCGCTTCAACGCCTTTTCGCTGACCGGCGCCGCGTTGGTCGCCGCCGCGGGACCCCACGACCCGGAATGGTTTAACCTGGGCGAACCGCTCGCGGGCAACAGCTTGACCTTGCTCAAGGACAACCAGCCGGTCCCACGCGGTGCCTACGGCGAGATTTGCCTGAGCGGCAAGGGTTTGGCCACGGAAATCCTTGGCCCGGCCGAGGACAACGGCGCACAACTGGAACCCCATCCGCGGCACCCGGAACAACGCCGGTTGCGCACCGGTTTTCTCGGCCGTTTGACCCGCGCGGGTCAACTCCAGGTCGCCGGCCGCATCGCCGACCTGCTCAACCGCGACGGCGAGCGCCTCAACGCGGTACCCATCGAGGCAGCGGTCGCCCGCCACCCCGAGGTGACCAAAGCCGTGGTGGTGGTGCGTGTCGCGGAGGCCGGTTCTTGCCTGACCGCTTTTTACGCGGCCGATAAAACCATCAGCGCCGAATCCTTTGAGACGTTTTTGGCCGAGCACCTACCCGCCGCGCACCTGCCCGAACGTTTTGTCAAACTGCCGATGCACCTGCTTTGCCCGGAAGACCGCATCGATCGGCCGCGCTTGGCGAACATGGTGCTCCAGGTGGAGACCGCCCAAAGCAAACGCACCGAACCCAAGGACGATCTGGAAACCGTGCTGCTCAGCTTGTTCCACACCGTGTTGAAGCGCGAGGAACCCGGCACCGAGGATTCCTTCTTCAACTTCGGCGGCCATTCCTTGTTGGCCACTCAGGTGGTGGCACGGCTGCACCGCCTCTTCAAAATGGAAGTGTTTTTGACCGACTTCTTCCGCGCGCCGACGGTGGTGCGTTTGGCCGCTTACCTGCGCGCCAACGAACCGCGTCCCGGCCACGTGGACAAGGTGGCGGCCACGCTGCGCCGCATTGAAAGCATGACACCCGAACAGAAACAAGCCGCCCTGCAAGCCCGCAAGGCACAACAAGGTTCCTAGCGAGGATCCCCCGATGATCGATTTCACCCAAAACGACGACGACCTTGCCCTCCTCGACCTCTTGCTCGCGGACGAATTGCCCGATCCGGTGATGGAAACCGCGACCTTGGCGCCACGCGATCCCGCGGCACCCACCCCGCTGTCCTTCGCGCAGAACCGGTTGTGGGTGTTGCACCGCCTCGACCCGGACAGCACGGTATACAACGTGTGTACCGCCTTGCGTTTGCGCGGTGACCTCAACCGCGATGCATTGGGCGCGGCGCTGGACGAAATCGTGCGCCGCCACGAGGTGTTGCGCACCTGTTTTCGCGAGGTCGACGGTCAGGTCGTCGCCGAGGTGAAGCCGGCGGCACCGGTGGCCTTGCCGCTGGTCGATTTACGCGACGCAACAAGCGACACCGAGGCGGCCCGCCACGCCGAAGCAATGCGTTCGTTGCGGTTCGACTTGGAACGCGGTCCCTTGCTGCAGTTCCGCTTGCTGCACACGGGCACGGACGAATGGGTGATGCTGTTTACCCTGCACCACCTGGTCTGCGACGGCTGGTCGTTGGGCCTGTTCGCGCGGGAACTCGCCTCCCTTTACAACGCCTTTGTCGCGGGCGAACCCTCCCCGCTACCGGAACTCGGCTTGCAATACGGCGACTTCAGCGTGTGGCAGCGGGCCACCTTGGTCGGCGAACGCTACGCGGAACACACCGCCTTCTGGCGCAAAACCTTGGGCGACAGCCGCGATTTGGACCTGCCCACGGATCGGCCGCGCCCGCCGCACCCGTCCCATCGCGGTGCGGTCCTGCGCGCGACCGTCCCCGAAACGGTCACGCGCGGTCTCGAGTCCCTGGCCCAAGAAAACGAAGCCACCTTGTTTATGGTGCTGGCCGCCGCCTACGGTCTGGTGCTCGGCCGCGTGGCACGCCAGGACGACTTGGTGATCGGTACCCCGGTCGCGGGGCGCAATCGACCCGAGTTGGAAACCCTTATCGGCTTTTTCATCAACACCGTCCCCTTGCGTTTCCAAATGAAGGGCAGCCGTCGTTTCAGCAACCTGCTGGCCCGCTTCCGCGACCAAACCCTGGACGCCTTCGGCCACCAAGACCTGCCCTTCGAACAGATTGTCACCGAACTCGCACCCCAACGGGACCCGGCCCGCCATCCATTTTTCCAAGTCGCCTTCGCGCTGCACAATGCCCCGGAAGCCGAGGAACACCTGAACGGCCTCAGCCTGGAACCACTGCGCACGGCGGTTACCACCGCCAAGTTCGACCTGACCCTGGCGCTGGAGCGAGCCGACGACGGCCTGGTCGGCAGTTTTGAATACAGCACCGATTTGTTCGATGCGACCACGGTCACCATGCTTTCCGACGCGGTCAACACGGTGCTGGCGCAATTGGCCGCGGGCGTCGACGCCCTCGACCGCTTGACCCTAATCAACCCGAACCACGGCGCCATGCAAAACGAAATCTGGAACGCCACCAGCCGGCCCTATCCCCGCGACAGCAACATCGCGACCTTGTTCGACGCCGCGGCCGCGGCCCATCCGAACCAAACGGCGCTGGTTTGCGGCGACACGCGCATGAGTTACGCCGAACTCGCGGATCGCGCCAACCGCTTGGCCGCCCATTTGATCGAACGCGGGGTGCGACCCGATCAGCCCGTCGGTCTGTTTTGCGGCCGGGCACCCGCGATGGTGGTCGGCATGTTGGCGGTACTCAAAGCGGGCGGCGCCTACGTCCCGCTCGATCCCGGTTACCCGCTGGAACGCCTTAAGCTGCTCCTCGAGGAAACCGGCGCCGAGCCGGTGCTGTACGATCAAACAGCCCCACCGGCGCAAGCCGTCGCCGCCGAGCGTTTGGTGGCGATCAACGCGCCTCACGAGACGGCGGCGGATCCCGTGACGGTGCCGGTCTCGCCCAACAGCTTGGCTTACATTGTGTTTACTTCCGGTTCCACCGGTCGGCCCAAGGGCGTGGCCGTCGACCAACGCGCGGTGGTACGCCTGGTACGCAACACCGACTACACCGACCTCACCCCGCAAACAGTGTTCCTGCACCTGTCCGCTTCCGCCTTTGACGCCACGACGCTGGAAATCTGGGGTCCCCTGCTCAACGGCGGCACGGTCGTGTTGATGAAACCCGCGCCCTTCTCCCTGGAGGAAGTCGCCGCAACGGCACGCGCCCACGCCGTCACCCACCTGTTCCTCACCACCGGTTTGTTCAAGCAGTTGGTTGATCAACCCGTCGGCGACCTGCCCGCCCTGCGCGCGCTGATGACCGGCGGCGAGGCGGTTTCGGCCGGGCACATGACGCGCTTCATGCAGCGTTATCCTTTCTGCCACCTGACCCACGTGTATGGCCCCACCGAAAATACGACCTTTTCAACCTTCGAAGCCATGGCCGCCGAACGTCGCGCCTCGGTCATCCCCATTGGGCGGCCCATCGCCAACAGCACCTGTCTGGTTCTCGATGACCACGGCAACCTGTTGCCGCCGGGCGCGGTCGGCGAACTCTGCGTCGGCGGCGACGGTTTGGCGCGCGGTTACTGGCGCCGACCCGACCTGACCGCCGCTCGTTTTGTGCCCCACCCCTTCAGCACCACCCTGGGCGAACGGTTGTACCGCACCGGCGACTTGGTGCGTCAGCAAGCGGACGGGCGCGTGGTGTTCGTGGGTCGCGTCGACGATCAGGTAAAAATTCGCGGTTTCCGCGTTGAACCGGGCGAGGTACAAGCCGCTTTGCGCGACCACGCGCCGCTGCAAGACGTCTTGGTCGCCGCCCGCCGCAACCCCGCCGGACACTTGCGCCTGTGTGCCTGGTTGGTCTGGCAGCCGGGGGAAGCTCAGGACCTGGACGCCGTGCGCACCTTCCTCAACGCGCACCTGCCCGAATACATGCACCCCGGTTACCTGGTCGTGCTGCCGCAATTCCCGCTGAACGCCAACGGTAAAGTCGACCGCAACGCATTGCCCGATCCCTTTGCGCAAACCGAAACCGGGACCGCGTACGCGGCGCCGCGCAACCAACGGGAGCAATGGCTGGCCGACGCCTTGGCCGAATTGCTGGGCGTGGCGCGGGTCGGCCGCCACGACGCCTACTTTGAAATGGGCGGCGATTCCATCATCGCTATCCAGTTGGTGGGCCGCATGCGCCGCCACGGCTTGCGTTTGAACGTGGCCGATCTGTTCGCCAACCCGAGCGTGGCAGCCCTGGCCCCGCTGCTCACGGCGCAAGCGGATCAAACCGAAACCGGTCCGGTCCAGGGTACGGTGCCGCTCACGCCGATTCAGCAGTGGTTCTTTCAGCACCAGGACCGCGACCACCACCATTTCAACCAATCGGTGTTGCTACGAGGCAAACCCCGCTTCGACACCGCACTGCTCCAGCAGGCACTCGATGCACTGTGGTGCAGGCACGACGCCTTGCGACTGACCTTCACCGTGCGTGACAGCGCGGTGCAACAGGCCTATGCCGACCTGGCACCGCCGCACCTCAAACTGGTGGATCCAGCCGAACACGCCGATCCCGCCGCGGCCATGGCCGAACACGGCGAAAAAGCGAGCGCGGCCTTTGACCTCGGCGCGGGGCCGCTGTGGAACCCGGTGCTCTACCGCCTCCCCGACGGGGACCGGCTTTGGCTCGCCGCCCATCACCTCATCGTCGACGGCGTCTCTTGGCGCATTCTGTTGGAAGACCTGACCACCGCGTACGGCCAAGCCGAACGGGGCCAAGCGACCGATCTCGGTCCCAAAACCGCCTCCTTCCAAACCTGGTCCGAGGCGCTGGTGCGCCGCGCCGCCGATTCCGACCTCCACGCCGAACGCACCTATTGGGAAACAACGGCCGCCGCAACAGCGGCGCCACCACCTACGACCAAAGTAGCGGGCGACAACCGCGTCGGCGATTCAGCCTTAGCCGGCGTTTCGCTTTCACCTGAGCGCACCGCCGACTTGCTCGGTCCCAGTCACAAGGCCTTCCACACCGAAATCAACGACCTCTTGCTCACCGCCCTGGCCCGCGCGCTTCACGGCCGCCTCGGCGAACACCGCACCCGCATCACGCTAGAAAGCCACGGCCGCGAAACCCTGCCCAACGGCCCGCCGGTCGACCGCACCATCGGCTGGTTCACCACGATGTTCCCGTTCCTGCTCGAGCTTGCCGAGGGCGACCTCGCCACGCAAATCAAAACGGTGAAGGAACATCTGCGCGCGGTACCCCACAAGGGCGGTGGTTACGGTGTTTTGCGTTACCTGGCCACGGAAGAAACGGCCGCCACGATGACCCCGGCGGAAAAACCCTGGTTGGCGTTTAACTACCTCGGCGTGTTCGACACACCCGGCGAGGACGGGCCGCTCGCCGACGCCGACGAACAGGTCGGCCGCGACATGGGTGTCGGCCTGCGCCGCGGCAACGACTTGGAAGTCGGCGGCCTGGTCGTCAACGGCAAACTCAAGCTCACCCTCACCTATGACCGCGGCCGCTACGAGGCCGAGGCCATGACCGCGCTGCTCACCGCGCTGCGCGATGAACTGGCCCTGCTGGTGCGGTTCTGCTGCGCCAGGGAACAGGCGGAGAAAACGCCCAGTGATTTTCTGGCGTGCGACTTGGATCTGCCCGCCTACCAAAACCTGCTCACCCAAAACGCGCTGAACGCCGCCGACATCGAGGACATCGTACCGCTCGCCCCGATGCAACAAGGTTTGCTGTTCGAGTCCCTCGTCGACAACCGAAGCGACGCCTACTTCCTGCAAATGAGCTATCGCATCGAAGGCCCCTTCCCACTCGACGCCTTCCGCCATGCATGGCACCAACTCTGTGATCACCACGCCGTCTTGCGCACCGCCTTCCTCCATCGCCAGGTGACCACCCCGCGTCAGGTTGTTTTCAAGAAACGGGATCCCGAGTTTCACGTGCGTGATTGGCGCGGCCTTGAGAACCAAGCAAGCGAGCTCAACGCCTTCTACGAAAAAGACCGCCGTCGCGGCTTTGACCTGGAACGCGATCCCCTGCTGCGTTTCACCATCATTCGTCTGGATGAACAAACCCACCAGGTCGTTTGGCGT
This sequence comes from Acanthopleuribacter pedis, assembly GCF_017377855.1. GTDB lineage: Bacteria > Acidobacteriota > Holophagae > Acanthopleuribacterales > Acanthopleuribacteraceae > Acanthopleuribacter > Acanthopleuribacter pedis. The sequence continues at coordinate 332,617 of NZ_JAFREP010000006.1, read as the reverse complement.
TTCCACCACATCGTGCTCGACGGCTGGTGCATGGGCCGCCTCTTCGACCAGTGCGGCTTGTTGATGGACGCGGCCGCGTCAGGCACGGAGGCGACGCTGCCCGAGGTGCCTCCCTACCGCGATTACCTGGCCTGGCTGACCCGCTGGGACAAAGCCGCGGCCTGTGCCTGGTGGACGCGCCACCTCGCCGGCCACGACCAACGCACGGGCATGAACGCCCTGGGCCGGCCGGAACCGGACGCCGGTTACGACCTTGGCGAATTCACCTTGGACCTGGCTCCGCTGCACGCGGTGCGCGCCATGGCCGCGGCCCAGAGCGCCACCACCGCGGTGATGTGCCAAGCGTTGTGGGCCTTCCTGCTGGCCCGCTTCAACGACCGCGACGATGTCTGCTTTGGCGCGGTTGTTTCCGGGCGCCCGCCCCACCTCGACGGCGCCGATCAAATGATCGGCTTGTTCATCAACGCGGTGCCAGTGCGCGTCCAGGTCCACCGCGACGAGACCTTCGCCGATCTGGTCGGCCGCGTTCAACGCGACGCTCTGGCCGCGGAACCCTACCACTACCTGCCCTTGGCCGAGTTACAGGTGCTTTCGCCGCTAGGCCGCGATACCTTCGACCACCTGCTCATTTTCGAAAACTACCCACCCGCCCAGCAGGTAAAGGACAACAGCGATCCGCTCACCGTCAGCGATCTGCAGGTACACGACCACACCCATTACGATTTCAACCTGATCTTCATCCCCGGCGAAAAGCTCCAGTTGCGCATCACGTTTAACCGCAAACGGTTTGACGAGGACCGGCTACGCGCCGTCGCCGAGCACTACCGGGTCGCGCTCAACGCGGTCTTGGCCGAGCCGCAACACCCGTTGATAACGCTCGATGGCGCACCCGCCCAGACGGAACCCATCGAGACAACCGTCGCTGAACGCAACACCAACGTACTCGATCTTTGGGACGCGCGCGTCGCCAAAAATCCCCAATCGCCGGTGCTTTCTCACAACGGCACCACCATCGGCGCGGCCGAATTGGACCGCGCCGCCGAGCGGATGGCCCGCTTCCTCGTCGCCGAACACGGCATTCAACCTGAAGATCGCGTCGGCGTGCTGCTGAATCGCGCGCCCCATCTGATGACGGCGATTTTGGCCGTGCTTAAAGCCGGTGCCGCCTTTGTGCCGATGGAACCGACCAATCCCGACCAACGCCTGCACCTGATCACCGCCGAGGCCGGTTGCCGTTTGGTGCTCAGCGAGCCGGGTTTGCGCGAACGCCTGCCCGAAACCCCTTGTATGGACGTCACCCACGGCCTGCCGGAGCGCGACGCGGCTTTACCTCGCGTCGACGGTCATGCTTTGGCCTATGTGTTGTTTACCTCCGGCTCCACCGGCAAACCCAAGGGTTGTGCCATGAGCCACGCCAACCTGCACCATTACCTGACGCACGCCGCGGCGCTGTACTTTGCCGAAGGCGGCGGTTGTTTCGGGTTGTATTCCTCGATTGCCTTCGACCTCACCCTGAGCAGTTTATTCCTGCCGCTGCTGCGCGGCGAGCGGCTGCACCTGTTCGATGCGAAGCAACCGCTCAACGACATTTTGACCGAAACCCTGTCCGGCGCGCACGGCATCGACAGCGTCAAGCTGACCCCGTCCCACATCGCCTTGCTGGATCACTTGCCGATCCAGAGCAGCCCGGTGAAACGCGCCATTGTCGGCGGCGAGGCCCTGCTCAACCGCCACGTGGCCACCCTGCGCAGGCTGAATCCGAGGATGGCGATTTTCAACGAGTACGGCCCAACCGAGGCCACGGTGGGTTGTGTGATCAAAAGCATTGGCGCCGAGGACGAGGAAATCACCATCGGCAACGCCATGCCCGACATGAGCACGCACGTGTTGGACCGTTGGCAGCGTCCGACCCTCTTTGATATGCCAGGTGAGCTGTATTTGGGCGGCAAGGGTTTGGCGCGCGGCTATTGGGGACGGGCGGATTTAACCGCCGAACGGTTTATCCCCCACGCGGGCGGCACCCGCTTGTACAAAACCGGCGATTGGGTGCGCCGCCGCGACGACGGCGAACTGCTGTACCTGGGCCGCCGCGACGATCAGGTCAAGGTGCGGGGTTACCGCATTGAGTTGGGCGAAATTCAAGCGCGCCTGACCGCGTTGGCCAACGTGCGCCAAGCCCACGTGGCCTGTTTGCAGGATCCGCAATTGGGGCCCTCCTTGGTCGCCTGGGTCGTGCCGGCGCACGCCGGTGATTCGCTCCAGGGTTTGCGCGACCAACTCGGCAAAACCCTGCCCGATTACATGGTGCCCGCGCACCTGATCCCCTTGGCCGCCTTGCCGCTCACCGTCAACGGCAAAGTCGACAGCGCGGCCTTGCCCGGCATCACGGCGACGGAACGCCCCTTTGAAGCGCCGGTGGATGCGCTGGAACAGGACATCACCACCCTCTGGTCGGAGGTCCTGGGCGTGGAACGCGTCGGCCGCAACGATGATTTCTTCGCATTGGGCGGCCACAGCCTGGTTGCCATGCAGGTATTGGCACAAATCCATCGCCGCCGCCAGGTTCAGGTTCCCCTGCGGGCGTTTTTTGAGAAGCCGACCCCGGCCAGGTTGGCGGAACTGGTTCATACCACCGAAAAAAGCGAATACATCGGCATTGAACCGGTGGCGCCGCAAGAAGATTACGTGTTGTCTCACGCGCAAAAACGGTTGTGGTCGCTGCAAATGATGGGCGGCGCCGGCGCGACCACGGCCTACAACATGCCCAAGGCGTTTGTCTTCGAACGCGGGCTCAATGCCGACGCCCTCAAAAAAGCACTGACCGACATGGTCCACCGCCACGAGGCCTTGCGCACCGGGTTCATCGTGGTGGACGGCGAACCGCGCCAAAAAATCGCCCCGCCCTCGGTTTTTAACATCCGCGAGGTCGATTTGCGTGAGGCGGAGGACGGCGAGGCGGCGGCGCGCGCATATTGCGAAAAAGACGCCCACCAACCCTTCGACCTAGCCTCCCCACCGCTGCTGCGCGTGGCGCTGCTGTACTTGGCAGAGGGACGCGCGGTGCTTTTGCTCAACATCAACCACGTCATCGGTGACGGTTGGTCGATGAACGTGATTTATCGGGAAATCCTGTCGCGCTACCAAGCCCACGATCACGGGGTGCCCGCGCCGATCAATCCGCCGCGCATTCAGTACAAGGACTTTGCGGTATGGCAGTCGCGGCAAACCTTTAAAAAGGAAAAGGCCTACTGGCTGGAACAGTTGGCCGATCCACCGCCGCCGCTTCAGCTGCCCACCGATTTCGCGCCCACCCTGGACGCCGCCTTCCGTGGCGATACAGTGTACCACCGCGTCGAGGCCGAGGTCTTGGCCGGCCTGCACCGGTTGGCCAATCGCAAACACACCACGGTTTCGAACGTGGTGCTGGCGGTCCTGAACCTGTTCCTCTACAAACTCACCGGTCGCGACGACCTTTCGGTCGGCATGGCACTCGCCAACCGCGGCCACGCCGATTTGCAAAACCTGATCGGCTTTTTTGTGAACCTGTTGCCGATCCGCACCCGCTTCACCGCGGGCATGGAATTTGAGCAGTTGTTGGAGTCGGTGATCGAAACCGTAAACGGTGCCTTCGATCATCAGAATTACCCTCTCGATCTCCTGGTCGCGGACCTCAATCCCGAGCGCGACGGCAACCGACAGACCTTGTTTAACGTGATTTACGGCTTCCAAAGTTTTGCCGACCTGCGCTTGGACGTGGCCATGGTCGGCAAGGTGACCGACGCGGACGGCGCCGGTACCACCGTTCTGCGCGAGGCACGTGAAATCCCGCTGCGCTTCCACACAACCAAATTTGACCTCACCCTCTATGTCCTCGAAGAAGGGGGGCAACTCCATTTCACCATGGAGTACGATACCGCCCTGTTTAAACCCTCGACGATTAAGCGTTATTTAACCGCGTTGGCTCGGATTGCGGAAGCGGTTGTGCGCGAACCCCATACCGAGAAGCACTAGCTCGGAGGAGAGACCATGAACGCTTCGACCCCACTCGATTGTATTCTTGTCGGTTACAACGACATTGATTTTAACGACTTCTCGGCGCGCCAAAAGGCGACTGAACACCGCGCCGGCGGCTACCACGAGGTAAAAACCAACTCGATCCTACAGGACGGCCGGCGCGTCACTTTTATGGAAGTACTCAACGACATGATTGTGGAGGCCACCGGCAACGATCCCAAACTCAACGTGTTCGAGGCACCCGCGTTGGGTGCACACTACCTGTGCAGCTACCTCAACACACGCGGGCTCAACGTGGACCTGGTGAACTTTTTCAACCGCGACCAAGCCAAGTTCGCGGCGCTCTTGGCGGGCAAACCACGCACCGTCGCCATCACCACCACCTTTTACATCGACAACAGCCCGATCCGGGAAATCGTGGCCTTTATCCGCGAACACGCGCCCGACACCCAAATCATCATCGGCGGCCCCCACATCTACAACGTTCACGCCGACCTGCAAAACGATTGGGAAACCTTGTCTTTTGTACTCAAGGAAACCGGCGGCGATGTGTACATCATTGATTCCCAGGGCGAAGAAACACTGTACCAAACGCTGGTCGCCCTGCGCGACGGCAACGACCTGGCGGGTGTCAACAACCTTGCCTACCGAGCCGACGACGAATCCTTCAGCCCCACCGAACGCAAAATCGAAAACAACGATCTCAACAGCAACATCGTCGACTGGACCACCTTTGATCCCAACGCCTTGCGCCCGCTGACCTATCTGCGCACCGCGCGCAGTTGTCCCTATTCCTGCTCCTTTTGCCAGTACCCGGTTTTGGCCGGCCCCCACGTGGTCAACGACATTGAGGCGATCCAAACCCAGCTCACCTATTTGCACGAGATCGGCACCACCGATTTGGTGTTCATCGACGACACCTTCAACGTACCCCTTCCCCGCTTTAAGAAACTGCTGCGCATGATGATCGAGAACCAGTTCAACTTTCGCTGGGTTTCTTTCCTGCGCGTCGCCAACGTCGACGAGGAAGCCATCGACCTGATGGCCGACAGCGGTTGCGTCGGCGTGTTGCTCGGCATTGAATCGGGCGACCCCACCATTCTCAAAATTATGAACAAACGCGCCGATGTTGACCGTTATAAATGGGGCATTAGCCAACTGAAACGGCGTGGCATTATGTCCTACGCCTCGCTGATTTGCGGGTTCCCCGGCGAAAGCAAGGAAACCATCCTCAACACCATTCATTTTATTGAAGAAGCCGCGCCCACCTTTTTCAACGTGCAGCTTTACTTCCACGATACCTCGGCACCGATTCACCGACGTCACGCCGAATTTGACCTCAAAGGCGCCGGTTATTCCTGGAGCCACGCCGGCATGAATTGGGAAGAAGCCATGGATTGGGCCAAGTACATGTACCAAAGCATTGGTAATTCGACCTTTATCAGCCTGTACGGCTTCAGCCTGTGGGGCATTTCCTACCTGGTCTCCAAGGGTTTGACCCCGGATCAGTTGATCTCCTTCGGCAAAATCACCAAACCCCTGTTGTTCGACAGTCTCACCGACCGCCCCTCGGATTTAGAAACCGTGCGTCCGGCGCTGATGGAGGTCTTCAAAACCAACTGCTGGGAAGATCCCGCCGACGCCGAAGGCAAAGCCTTTTGGGAAAAGGTGTTGCAGGATACGCCTGCACCGCTGCGCCTGCCGCAAAACGCGGTAGCCGGCACCCAGGGACGTGGCAAGGTCGATGTGCATTTCCCCGACAGCATCTTCGCGGGTTTGCGCAACTGGGCCACCGAAAAAGACACCACCGTGTGGATCGTCTGCCACACCCTGTTTAAGGTGTTCCTGTTCCAATTGACCAAACAGCAGTCCTTTACCACCGGCTTGGCGATGGCCGACAAGGTGATGCCGGTTCGTGTCGACCTCAGCGGTGCGTTGGACGTGGAGGATTTGCTGAATCAGGTGATCACCGCGACCCGCTCCGGCTGGCGCTATCAGGACAGTTTGCCCGCGCACACCGCAACCCCGAACGTGTTGTTCACCAACCGCACCGATTTCAAGGACGACTTCTTCGGCGACATCGATCTGGCCCTGATCGCCTACCGCACCAAAAAAGACGCATTCCACCTGGCCCTGAATTACGACGCGACCCGTTTCCAGCAGCAAACGATTGAGGGTTATCTGGCCGCGCTCCAACGCTTTAGCCACATGATTGCCGGCCGCCATATCGCCGCTTAGAGGAGAAACCATGAAGTTATCCGACTTTAATCTATTCGATGTCGAGACCGAAAGTTTGCAGGATCAAATCGCGGGTTTTAACCAAACCAAACGGGATTTCCCTCGCGCAGAAACCATTCCCAACCTGTTGGCCAAACAGGCCGCCGCAACCCCCGACGCGGTGGCCGTGCGCTTCGGCAACGAACAGTTGACCTACGCGGAATTGGAACAAACCGCCAACCGCGCCGCGCGCTTCATGGACTCGCGTGGGATCGGCGCGGGCGATTTTGTCGGTGTGATGTTGGACCGTTCGATTGAACTGGCCGTCAGCCTCCTGGCCGTCACCAAAGTGGGCGCGGCCTACCTGCCCATCAACACCGATTTCCCCTACCAGCGCATCCGCACCATCCTGGACGATGCGGGCGCACCCATGTTGATCGGCGCCCGCCGCGACATCGCCACCCTCAACAAACTCCAGTGGGAATGCAGCGCGCTGCACACCTTGTTCTGCCCCGACAGCACCGATTTCCACGGGGAAAAAGAACCCGATATCGGGTTCATGGACCAAGGCGTTTGGCGCCACGTGGCCGACGAAACCCACGACGACATTTCCGGCGGCGGCTGGCGCAGCAGTTACACCGGTGAACTGCTCAGCCGCGAGGTCATGGACGGTTACGGCGAAAACATCCGCCAAAAGCTAACCCCGCTGCTCACCAAACAATCGCGCGTCTTGGAAATCGGCTGCGCCTCCGGGATCAGCATGTTCCGGCTGGCCCCGCTGGTCGCCGCCTACCACGGCACCGATCTTTCGCCCGACATCCTCAAGTGGACCGAAAGCGAACGCGCCCGCTTGGGTCAGGACAACATCACCTTACAGGCCTTGCCGGCCCACGAAATCGATCAGGTCGAAGGCACCTTCGATGTGGTCATCATCAACAGCGTCATCGAGTGCTTCAACGGCCACAACTACCTGCGCGACGTGCTGCGCAAAGCCGTCAACCTGCTCGCTGATCGCGGCCTGTTGTTCCTCGGCAACCTCTGGGACCAGGATTTGAAAGCGACCTTCATTCAATCCCTGGCGGAATTTAAGATCGCCAACCCCGGCAAGGGCTACCGGACCAAAACCGACCGCGAGGAAGAACTTTATGTGTCGCGCGCTTTCTTGGAAGACCTACGCCACGACATTCCCGCCATTGCCGCGATTGAAACTTCGCTGATGTTGGGCGAGGCCGACTCCGAACTGTCGCGCTTTGGTTTCGACGCGGTGGTCCACATCAACAAAACCAAGACCGGCCCGTCCCCTTCCACACGGGCCAAATACCAATTTGACCGTCGCGAGCTGAAAAACCACGCGCCCGAGGCTTACGCCGCCAAGGCGTTACCTGAAGCTTTGGCATACCTGATTTACACCTCGGGAACCGCGGGCAAACCCAAAGGCGTGATGGTCGACCACCGCGCCGTGCTGCGTTTGGTGTGCAACACCAACTACGTCAACCTACAACCCGGCGATACCGTGCTGCAAACCGGTTCGCTCGCCTTCGACGCCTCGACCTTTGAGATATGGGGCCCGCTGCTCAACGGCGGCACCATTTGTTTCCCGCGCGAAAACGCGCTCAAAGATCCCATGACCCTGGCCAACACGGTTAAAAACCGTCGGATCACCCACCTCTTCATGACCACCGCGCTGTTCAACAGCTTGGTCGACACCGTACCCGACATGTTCGCCGACTTGAAGTGCGTGCTGAGCGGCGGTGAAAAAGTTTCCGCGCGCCATTTCAACAAGTTGCGCCGGCGCTTCCCCGACCTGCAGTTGTTCCACGTTTACGGACCCACCGAATCCACCACCTTCACCACCTTCTTCCCCGTCGACAACCTGTTCAAGGACGACATCCCCATCGGTCGCCCGCTGGCCAACACCACCTGCTACCTTTTCGACGCGCAACACGCGCTTTGCCCGGTTGGCGTGCCCGGCGAACTGCTGATCGGCGGCGACGGCTTGGCCCACGGTTACCACGGCGACGCCGCGTTGACCGCAAGCCGTTTCGTACCGAACCCTTACGGTAACGGCGAACGGCTTTACCGCAGCGGTGACTTGGCGCGCTGGGACGCCGAGGGCAACCTCACTTTCCTCGGTCGCCGCGACAGCCAAGTCAAGATCCGCGGTTTCCGCATCGAGCCGGAGGAGTTGGAGAATTTGATGCTGACCCATCCCTCCGTGGAACGGGTCGCGGTGATGGTGCGCGAGGTCGACGGCGAAAAGGAACTGCACGCCTACGTCGGCGGTAGTGAAGATTTGGACATGTTAACCATGCGCGATTACCTAGCGCGGCGCGTGCCCCCCTACATGATGCCCACCCACGTGACGGTGATGGCGGACATGCCGCTCAACGCCAACGGCAAGGTCAACCGCAACATGTTGCCCGCGCCGGTGGTCGACAGCAACGAACGCCGGCGCGAAGGCGAACCCCCCGTCACCGACATGGAAAAAGCCTTGGCCGCCATTTGGTCGCGCATCTTCAACAAAGCCGATGTGATGGCAACCGACAACTTCTTCGACCTGGGCGGTCACAGCCTCAAGGTGACCCGTTTGGTCGCCGACATTCAAGACGCCACGGCATTGTCCGTGCCGTACCTGGTGGTTTACAAGGCCGACTCCTTGCGAGAGTTGGCGCGTTACCTCGACGACTTGAAGGAACTCAAGGGTCGTGGTTTGGATCCGGGTTGCCTGGAAGAAACCGCGGTCTTGATGAACCCCGAGGCAAGTGGCGACCCCGTCTTCGCTTTTCCGCCCGGTTCCGGTTACCCTCTCGCGTACATGGACTTAGCCAAAGGGCTCGGCAATTACCGGCTCTACGGTTTCACCTTCCTCGAAGGCGACGACCGAATGGAAAACACCTGCCGTTTTATTGAGGAAACCCAACCGCAAGGCGCGGTGACGCTGATGGGTTTTTCCGGCGGCGGCAAACTCGCGTTTCAAGTCGCCGTCGCCCTGGAAGCACGCGGGCGCAAGGTCGCCAAGGTGGTGATGATCGACGCCGCCCGTTACCTGCAACCCTTACCCTTCAAGGAAGACGACTTGCGCGATGTGGCCCGCGAGTTCCTCGACGGCGTCGGCAGCGACGTCTTGAAGGAGAAGGCCTACCAGAAAATGCGCGCCTACCGCACCTATCTCGGCAACCTGTGTGAACGCGAGGTGATTGGTGCCGACCTGGACGTCCTGGTTCAGGAACATTCACCCAATGAATGCCACAACGAAGCCGGCGAACACGTGGCCACCATCCGCGGTTGGGGCGACTGTACCAACGGCCGCTTCCAGGTCCACGACGGGGTCGGCAACCACCGCGCCATGCTCAACCCACCCCATTTGGCCGGCAACCTGTCGCGGCTGCTCGCCATTTTGGAACGGCGCTAAAGGTTTTGCCGTGTTTGCCCGCTACGCTGGGCAAACACGAAAAAGGCCGGGTTGCTACCCGGCCTTTTTTTGATTGCTAAGAAAGCCGGTTTCTTAGAACGCGATCTGCTTGCAACCGAACAACCGTTCCGAAATAAGCCCTTTCTCGCGGCAGCGCGCCACCAATTGATTGGACTCAACAATGGGTTTTGATGTTTCGGTGTAGGCGATACTGGAAATAAAGGTCAGCCAAGGTTCCTGACCCATGGCGTAGACGTAGACACTTTTGGGGTCGAGGGATTCGATGAGCCGCATTGCTTTTTCGCAATCGGAACCGTCGAGCCGGCGCGCTTGATCTTGGGAGCGCGGCAGAGGTTTGTTCATCAACGGGCCGTACAGCCAGGACATGGGTGCGCCGGCACACTCCATGCCGACGTAGAGTTGATCGATGGGACCGAGGGTTTTGCGCGCCATGTCGTACATCTTGGGTTCCAGGTTGTTGGCGTCGGCCACGCAAACCACCGCGCGTTCGTTGAGGCGAATGTGGTAACCCAGCTTGGCGCGAATGTGGAGATCGCCGTGTTCGCCCAGGAACGGCAAACCGGTAATGGCGCCACCCGGTACCGGCAGGCGTTCCATTTCATCCAACTCGATCACATTTTTGAAACCGGTGTATTCCAAAACCAGTTTGAGTGAAGGATCTTGAAGGGTGCCGCCGTTCGAGCGCGGCACCACGATGGTGCCGATCTTGTGGCGCAACTGCAACAGGGTCTCGAACATAATGTGGTCCTGGTGACCGTGGGTAATCACCACGTAATCAATGGTTTCAGGTAAATCGGCGTAGGTGTACCTGGGCACCGCGGCCGGGTCGGGCACTTCATAACTGACAATCGGATCGGTCAAGATGCTGACCTCGGGCGATTCCACCAACAAGGTCGCATGGCCAAAGTATTTGACGCGCATCCCGCCTTCGATCTGATCGCGGTCACGACCCGTGAGCGTGGGTGCTTCTTCCGTGAACAGGGATTTGAAGAAGCGTTGCTCGGCGGGATCGGGGGGCAGCCAGGCGTCGAGTTCCGCCAGGGAGCGGGGTTGCTCGCGCATGCTGAACAACGTATCGATGGCGGGATCGTCAAAGGCCATGGGTACATGGAGCTGGGTGGGCGAAGGGAAACGCGGGGTGCTCAGTACAAAAGCGCGGTCGTCGCCGGCAACCTGTTGCAATGCAAGACTTTGGCGATCACGCTGGTAGAGCGGGCTTTGGTAGAGAAAGCGCTCGAGGAAACGCTGCGAGGGTTGGTTGTTGAGATCGTAACCCAGTTCGACAAAACCCTTGAGTGCCTCGGGCACGCGCGCGTAGATCGGCGCCAAGGTCTGGCCTTTGGCTTCCTCAAGGAGGATTTTATCCGTTTCGGCAATCGCCTCGGCGAGGGCGATCACGTCGCTGTTTTGGGCCAAGGTTCTTTCGAGTAAAGCCTGGACGACCGCGGTTTGGTCGCCCTCAAGGTCCATAAAGGGACCGCCGATCATTTTGGGATTTTTAACCGCCTTGGTATGCATCATCGGCGATCTTATATAGGATTCCATGATTTTCTTATGATAGTTGGCAAGCACCATGCCGAGGCCATGGGGTGTTATCAATAGGTTCCATGCATACCACTGATTTACCAAGGGTTCAATCAATACATTCTGTTTAAGGTACATTTCACGCGATCCTGTTCGCCCACTCGGGCCCGAATTTTGAGATAACGAAATGAGATCGACAAATGCAACTCGCTCTTATTGTTAAGGGTTTGTGGCGTTCGTATGCGTTGTCGATCAAGGAAAGAAAACCGATACCGGACCGTTAGGAGGTTATCACTCGGTTCGGTTTCACCGTGGAAAAGATGCTGAATGGGTACCCATTCATGGTACCATATAGCACTATAAAAACACCCTCTGATACGGTTAAAGATCATAAAATCATCGATCCAATCTTCACCCCACTGAAGCGGGTTGGATCGTACGTCAAGCCGAATCGCCAACCCGCGTATTGAGCAACGGCTTGAGGGGAGCAAAACCATGAAAACCGACGTTCTGCTGATTGGTTACAACACCGGCGACCTCAAAGACTACTTGGGTATGGTCCGTTTGATGGGCGCCACCTCGGGCGCCTACCGCGATCTGGCCATGGCCGTAATCGATGTGGAGGGCCAACCCTACGACGCCCTCCAAGCCATGACCCATTTCCACTACAAGGGTCGCGAAGATCAGTGTCAGCCCTTCCACAACACCGATTTCCTGTGGCCGACCATTTTGTACCTCGGCTCTTTTCTCCACAAGCACGGCCACAGTTTTGATTACATCAATTTGTTCCGTAGCGAGCGCGAACAGTTTAAACAAAAGTTGCTCAACGACGAAATCCTCAGCGTGGCCATTACCACGACCTTGTATGTGATCGCCGAACCCGTTTTGGAAATCGTTTCCTTTATTCGCCAATACAACCAAAATGTGAAAATCATAATCGGCGGCCCCTACATCGGCAACCAAACCGGCGACAACCCACCCGATGTCCAACAGTTGTTTTTCTCTCGCATCGGTGCCGATGTGTATGTGGACAGCAGCGAAGGCGAAACGGCCCTGGTCCAAACGATTGAAGCCTTGAAGGAAGGCCGCGCGTTGGCCGGTATCGACAACATTATTTTCAAAGACGGTGATCAGTACATCGTCAACAACAAATCCATTGAACGCAACACACTCAATGACAACATGGTCAACTACAGCCTGTTCCCCAACAACGATATTGGTCGTTTTGTTTCCTTGCGTACGGCCAAGTCCTGCCCGTTTTCCTGTGCCTTTTGTGGTTTTCCCGAACGCGCAGGCCGCTACACCTATCTCCCAGTAGACCTAGTAGAAAAAGAATTAGACGCCCTGGCCGAACTGGGCACGGTTGATACGATTACCTTCCTGGACGATACCTTTAACGTCCCTAAGGGACGCTTCAAAAAAATACTTCGCATGATGATCAAAAACAAATATAACTTCCACTGGAACTCTTACTACCGTAGTGACCACGGCGACGAAGAAACCATCGCTTTGATGGGTGAAGCCGGCTGCGAGGGTGTGTTCCTCGGCTGTGAATCGGGTAGCGACACCATGCTCAAAAAAATGAACAAAGCCGCCCGTCAAAAAGATTACAAAAAAGCCATTCCCTTATTGCGCAAGGCCGGCATCGCCACGCACGCCAACTTGATCATCGGGTTCCCCGGCGAAACGCTGGACACCTTTCAAGAGACACTGGACTTTTTGGAAGAAGCCCAACCCGATTACTTCCGCGCTCAACTTTGGTACGCCGATCCGATCACACCGGTTTGGAAGAAACGCGAGGAACTCGGTATCCAAGGCGGCGCCTTCAACTGGAAGCACCACACGATGAATGACCAAATCGCCTGTGACCTGGTCGAAAAGCTGTTTTGCTCGGTGCAAAATTCCCTATGGATGCCGCAGTACGGCTTCGAACTCTGGTCAACCTTCTACCTAAAACGCCGCGGCGCCACCTTAAAGCAGGTCAAAGATTTCATGGCCCATTTCAACGCAATCATCCGCGCTCGCTTCATGAATCCCGGCGAAACACCCCATGATTTGATCGCGGGTATGGCCAAGGCGGCGCGGTTCGACGAGGTCAAAGAAGTGGCGATGTCGCCGGTAGCGGTTTACGGCGGAGATCGTTACAAAGAAGCGGAACGAACCTGGGTCGCATGGTTTAGGGCACCCGCGCCGGCGAAGAATATCGACCGCCTGCCCGCCGCACTGGATGCGGAACCCCGCGAGGCGCGAACCGAGGCGCTGATCCTGACGGACCAAACCTTGCTCGCCGAATCCGCCAGGCTAGGCTTGGACAGCGGTTATGTTTTGGCCGCGATTTATGTCTTGATGTTGGCGGAACTCACGGGACACGAGGAAGTTGTACTGGTCGCGGGTTTGGCGGGGAAAAAGCCGGTACCCCTGCGCATCAAACGCGACGGCGAAGAGCGCTTCGCCGACTTGGTCACGGCCTTGAAAAAACAACACCAAGCGCTGACGGCCGTCCCGTTAAACCCGTTCCACTACCTGTGTAACCGCATCCGCCTGGACCAACACGGGCTGGCCGCGCCCACCTTTGACGTGGGGTTCTATTTCGGATCGGCCACCGACGGAAAGCACCTGCCGCAAGCAGTGGACGGGCAGGTCGGGCTGATGTTAACGGCTGAAGAAAGCGGCGGCCAGGTAGGCCTCCAATTCCACTACAAGCCCTCGTGGTTCGACGCATCGGTGATCAAGAATTTGGAGAACACCTTCACCGGTCTCCTGAACGAAACAACCGCGACCGCCGGCATTCACCAAAAACAGCTTATCCATGATTAAGTGAAAGGGAGCGGGGTTATGCAAACCCCGCTCCTTAATTTCGGCAAGGTGATTTTTCACCGCGAAAAGAATTTATAGTAATTTATTTTTTTCCAGATTTTGCTTGCATCCCATCGATTCATCGACTAGATTTTCCGCACAACCACACGAGTTCTCCTCAATGCCTTGACACATTGAGGAGGGAAACATCCCTTTGTTTGACCAACCTTGGAAAAACCTAACGGAATTGTTTTTTCAAGAATTCACGGAGTTCTTTTGGCCGGCGGCCTATCAAAACATCGATTGGAACGCTTCGGCCACCCCACTTAGTACGGAATTGCCACCGCAAGCATCAGGTGACAAAGTCGGTACCCGAATAGCCGATAAATTGTTTCGCGTGCAATTAAAAGATGGTGAACAATGTCTCATTTTGGTACATCTCGAGTTCCAAAACCAGTTCGACACCACTTTTCCAAAGCGAATGGCAGTCTACAATTTCCGGTTATTCCTTAAATATGACTGTGAAGTCGTGAGTATGGCGATTTTGGGCGACAGCCGGCCATCCTGGCGCCCAAATTCGTTTATAAGAAAACGATGGGATTTCAAGAATCGCGTTGATTTTCCCATTGTAAAACTCGCCGATTTCAGAACGATCCACGCCGCAAAGCTTAAGGAAAAGAACCTTTTCGCAACAGCGGTCGACGCCCATTTGGAGGCGATGAAAACCTGCAAGAATAGCAACGTCCTTGTCGAAACAAAGCTTGCACTCATCCGACGCTTGGCAGATCGCAACTATGATTCACGGCGGTTAATCGCGCTGTTTCGTTTCATAGACACCATGATGGACCTGCCCCGCGACCTAGACCAACGATTTAGAGATCGACTTCGCAAAGAAACAGGAGGTCGCCACATGAACGCTGAAGAATGGTTCTATTCAGAGACAGCCATACAAAAAACACTCAGGCTTTTGGCCGGCCGTGAAGGTTTCGCGAAAGGCTTAAGCGAAGGCCGTCAGGCCGGTATCCAAGAAGGCCGTCAGGCCGGTATCCAAGAAGGACGCGAACTTGGTCAACGCGAGGGCTTCCAGCAAGCGCTGATTCAATTACTCACTGAAAAGTATCGTGAACTACCTTCACACATCACTCAGCGCATCCAAGACGCCGGCCCGGAACAACTGCTTAATTGGATCACCCACGTTAACCAAACCCAGTCGCTCGTGGCGCTTTTTGACCATTAAAGGCACCCATCATTTGAGAATCCAATACCCATCAGGGAGAAGGGCCAGGAATCTTCCCGGCTTCCTTTTTTGGGCCCTCTATCTCGAAACCTCGGAGGTCCTTAAACCCAAAAATCAACGAGGTTCTTCAAGGCGGCGCAACAAAAACCATCGGCCTGGGCTACGCTGAATGGTCGGCCCCGCGAATGGTCGGCCCCCTGTGCCGTCCCTCGGTCGTAATCTTCGACGCACAAGGTTTTCTGTTTCTCGCGACGAATCCTTGTGAGAAATGCGGGCTAGGGCTTCGGCGCTCGCCCTTCCAGCCGGTCTAACTCCTGCAAACACAACACCGCGGGGGTATACAACGGTGTTGCCGCCAGTGCTTGTTCATAAGCTTTACGCGCACCGGCCCAATCACCGGCAGCCTGCAAGGTTTCCCCTTTAAATTGGAACCCGGCGGCGTCGGCGCCCCCCAGGCGCAAGGCCTGATTCACCGCCTCAATCGCTTGCGAAAAATCGCCGCGTTTGCGCAAAACAAAGGCCTGTCGGAACCACCCGTTGGCATGATTCGGGTATTGGGCCGTGTACCCCTGAGTAATCGCGAGGGATTGGTCGAGGTTGCGGCCCTGGCTTGCCGCCAAGGTAACCAAATGGTCAAAAGCCGTTCCATCGTCGGGAAAAACGCGGGCGGCATGGTTGGTATACACAAAAGCGAAACCCGCATTGCCCGCGCGTTGCCATTTACGCCCTTCGGCCAACAACAACTGGCCATAGAGGTACACGGCAAAATAAGCCACCATTGCGATCAGGACCAGTGTAAAAATCCCCACCCAAACCACGGCTCGCGACCTTTTTACTCTCGAAATCCTCTGCACCGGTACCAATAACCCCACCGCCAACCAGAACATCACCGCGGTCGTCGGCATTTCCAAGGGGAATGAAAAACAAGCAGCGACAGCGGTGAACATCACCACGGCGATCGGAACGGCCAACGCCGGGTCAATCGCCCCTACTTCCGGGTCCTCCACGACCCCCTCCCCAGAGCAGGCCAACAAACGTCGCCCGGCATGGGCCAACAAGGCCGCTAGAAATCCCCAGAGTCCGACCAAAGCCAACACGCCGTGCTCCACGGCAATTTGTAACCAGTCGTGATGGAGTCGATAAGGATTCACGGTGATCGAAAAGGTCGGCGTCGGCGTTACGGCATTGTGAAAAAGTGGGTACATCGCGGCAAAGTTCCCAGGACCCACACCCATGGGGTGCCGCAACAGTATGCGCGCCGCGTTTTGGTACATGGCACCGCGCACCATGACGGTATTTACATGGGGATCGGGGTTATGGGCGGTGGCGACTTGCTCGATTTGCCGAGCCACGGGACCAGGCGGAAACCACAAACACAGGTTGGCCAGGAGGAACAACAGGCCGACGCCTGCCGCCAGACGGGCAAACCCACGCCGGCCAGGTGCGTAGCGCTGTTTCACAAGAAGACCGAGTCCGAAGGCCACACACGTTACCAACAGCCATAAAAGCACCGGCAAGATACGGCGCAATAGGGGCGACGCACCGGGTAAAACGGCCGTCATCAGTAAACAACAGCCACCAATCACCAAAAATCGTTGTTGGGTCTGCCGCTTGGGTTGCCCAAAAAGGGCCCCGCCGAAAGCAATCATCGGCGACAGTAACAAACAAACCAACAGCGCGGTTCGCGACTCGACCGCGGTCAAGTAAGCCGTGTTCACACCCACAAGCAAAACCCACACATAACCGATGCGGCCGCCATGAATTAAAGCAGGTGCAAACCAAAGGGGCGCGGTGGTGACCAACACCTGGGCTGCGACGTTTTTATTGGCAAACAGCGACGCCGGGGGGTAAGCCTGCACCACGTGTTCAAGTGGCACACCGGCAACCTGAAGCAATCCCACCAGGGAACAAAGGGTGATCGACACAGCCACAACCGAACATAAGTGCGTCACGATCTGGCGCCGATCCTCGTGTACCGCCAAAGCCGCCCCCGTCAGGAAAACCAGGCCGATGAGCACGTCGGTCACGGTGCCGAGCCGATTAAAGGAAGGTTCCGCCGTCAGCGCCGACGTGAGCATGGACAGAACCACAAGCACCAAGGCAAACCGCAAACCCCTGTGTTGCGGCCACAAGCCGCGCAATGAAAACCGTGCGGCAAACACAACCAAATAACACGGGAGTAAGGCGGCCAAAGCCCAGCGTGGCGGTATGGTGGGGTCAGCGCTCCAGGGAAAGTAAGCAAGCGGCACCAAACCCACACCAAGCAACAGGGCAAGTGGGTTGGGATCGCCATGAGCAATCGGTTGAGAATCCGGCTTTTCGTTCATCGAATTCCTCTCGGCCACTATTTGCCCGCCTTCAGCCGGCGCTTCTCAAAAAGAGGCGAAGAAGAAAGGCCGGCCCCACCAAAAAAGGTGTGACCGGCCATTGATTCGAAACGAAGCACGGCAGACACAAGCATGTCGTCTTACCGATTATTGGGACAGGTAAAGTTGTGGTTCACCATATCCACCAAACCCAACAAGCGGTTGGCGGAGGAAATACACACCGCGTCCCGTGTTTCCCAGGCGGCCACTTCTTCTAAAAAGCGATTGAAGGACCAAACGCCGTCAATCTCGAGGACCTCAATGCTGTCCAACACATTGCGGCCCGGTTCCTGATCGGTGATGACATACGCCATTTTAAGCGGGTTGAGGGAGTCGATTTTTTCGATCAACACCAACTCGGTATCCTCACCGAAAACGCCGGTCAGTTCCCAGACATTTTGTCCGGGTACCAACGACCCCGTGATCAAGTCGCGCAGGGCGCCGTCACGGTTCAAACCGATGATGGACAGGCGCTCTTCAGTTTCACCTGGATTCTCAATGAACAACAGATCGCGGGCACTGCTGAGCACATGCCGGTTTTTACCCAAGTACGCAACCGCACGCGGACCTTCAAAATCGCTCAGGGCAATTTCAGAGCGGGCGCCGTCGCCAAACAAGGTAAAGGAGCCCGTCACCGGTTCATCAGCTGTAAAACGCGCCGTTCCCATCACCTCATCTTCGTTCAGGACCGACCGTCCCGGCAGAAAACGAGTGATGCCAGGTTGGTCGATATTGAGGTTAAAAGGCACGCTGTTCACAGGTTCGGTTAGGCTAAGTTCACCCGTTACCGCTGCTTGCACCTCAAAGAGGGGTTTGAAGGAGAAGTACCCCTCGAAACCCTCAAAGGGCAGATTGGCAAACGGAAGCACCCCACTTTCATCAACGGCGGGTTTGGCACGTGCCAAAGTCCGTGAATCCTCACGACGAACGGCGGTAAACACGCGACCCTGCAGTTCGTGGACTTCTAAGGAAGCCCGGCCGGAGGCCAAGCTGGGGAACATCTGCGAGGCGGTCAGTGAAACCGATCCGTAAGGTGCAACTTCAACTTGAGTTGAAGGAAGACCGTGGCCCAACAGGGCATCACGGCCGTGAACCGCGACGGTACTGGTGAAAGCCTCGGTATTGCGAACGACCAAGACTTCGTGCAGCGGCAACATCAGACCAGGCACCCGCGTAGGAAAACGTTGGGGCGCACTTGCATCGGAAAGGTCGTTAAAGTGGGCGACGGAGGGCGCCGCATCTGCCGGACGGAAGACTTGGGTATCACTTTTTTCGGGGCGGTCGGGGTCACCAAAGGTGGTCCGGCTCCAGGCCACAACCGGGCCGTCGCT
Organism: Acanthopleuribacter pedis; assembly: GCF_017377855.1. Classification (GTDB taxonomy): domain Bacteria; phylum Acidobacteriota; class Holophagae; order Acanthopleuribacterales; family Acanthopleuribacteraceae; genus Acanthopleuribacter; species Acanthopleuribacter pedis. The sequence goes on along the minus strand of NZ_JAFREP010000006.1, from coordinate 313,699 downwards.
GTTGAGTTGCATGGTCCCGTGCACCGGAACGGGCATGTTGTCCATAGTCGGCATACTCACTGAAGCAAGGGGAGGTAAGGTCAGTGAAAAGGCCGCGCTATTTTGAGGAAAAACGCCGTGAAGCGGCGTCCCCCAACCCGTTTTTGCCTCAACAGTGATGAGGACGGACTCTGAGAAACTGGGGTTGAAGGCACGAATTTCTGTTTGGTAACCTTGGCCGTCGCTGAAACCGAGGTCGAAGTATTCAAAATCGCCCGGCCGTGGATCACCGGCGACAAGTAAGCAAGAACACAACACCCATAAAGGGATGATGATTTTCATAGAACATTCCTCGTGATTAGGAGAAACAAAGGAGGGAATCAAAATCCGACCTCAACTTAAAAGGAGGTCGGATCGAAACGGCATCAAAATAAAATAAATCAAAGCCAATCGGCGTGTGGAAACCTGCAAAAAGCCCTCACCAGCCACCGAAGCAGCTCGATTTTGGGACAAAATACATTTCCCTCACCCACAAAACAGCCTCATTATCCACTGCGTGATCATTTTCCACAATCCTTGTTTTTTCGTACAAGCAGGCGCTACATGCAAGCCTATCACCGGAAAATGACCGTGAATATTTTGCTCAGTCGGAAGGCCAAGCTTTATCTTACACCTTATTTAAAAAAATTGGCACTTCCTAAAAACAAGCCTGTTATGGGAGGTTGGGTTATTCTCGAAACGTCTCCTTTTTCCTTCAGATCGTGCCGAATGGCGGTTTAACCTAAGAAGCGCGATAAGAGCGAGGGATTTTGGCTAAAGATCTGGAGCGAAATGGTTTGGGGAAAGCAGAAGCGCACCCATTGGGTGCGGTGAGCATTTTCACAGACCGTTGCAGCCCAGAGGTTTAGCCAAAATCGCCGCGAGTTATCGCGCTTCTTAGGTTTAAACCAGTTCCCCTTTAGGCATCGTTGACCCGGAGCAGCCATTTGCGCGGCCCGGGCGTGAACAGGAATTTAAGCAGGCGAGCCTAAGCGCCCGTGGGATGGGTGTCCATCCGAATAGGCCGCTAGCCGGCTCCATCGGTGCCAGGTCGGCATGCTGCCGCGCATCCTTGACTAAGATGGAGCCGACGCGCTGAGGAACCATACGGCCGAGGGGATGACAGATGGTGCAGGAAAGGTTTGGCCGCGGCAAGAAAACCGGCAAACCCATCCAGCGACCCATTCCATCCCGCGGCATTCACGATGGGTCCACACCGATGCGAACAGGTACAGAACCGCTTTTGCTGGGAGGTTCTGTACCCCGCGACACGCTTCGGTTAAGCCGTTCTACAGCTTACCTTCCCTGAGTTTGTTAAGCTCAACCAACTTTTCGTCACGAAGATTATTGTGCTCCGTGCGAAAGTTTCCAATACCACCAATCTTTTTAGCCAATTTATTGAAAGGAACCTTACTATAGGTCACCTTTGGTTTTTTGCTGTTTTTCTTGTTCTTGATTTTTGGAACATTCTTCTTGGCAACAAGCTTCTTGAGGACGGGGTCATTGAATGCATCGTCCCAGTCTTTCTGGGTTGGCTCTTTTCCAAGAAGGCGATCAAGAATCGCAATTCGGTTGCCCATATCTTTAACTTCTTGTTCTTTCTTCATGATATTTTCTTTCCACTTAGAATCCTCATTTTTGATGGTTTCTTTCGTTGGAAAAAGGGACTTCATGTTGTTTGGCATCTTCTCATTTTTCCCGAGTAACTCCTGCATGCCGACATTGGGATTCCCATCAAAGGAGGACACCGACGAGGCATTTGAGACCGTGCGGGGTTTGTGAATCGGTGCATCAATTTGGAAAGCCAAATTGTCCTTCATGTCCGAATAGAATTCCTTCTTTTCGAAGTTGGTCGGCTCTGCCGAGAAGGTTTCGTTTTTAATTGAATAAGAGATTCCAACGGCCTCTTTGTCGCGCAGATAGTATTTGTCTAAATCCCCAGTGCTGACGTCGGCAGATAAAGCGGAACCAAAACCATCATTCAGTGAAAATGCAGACTTAGACATACCGTAACTTTTATTCACCGTCCTCATTCCCACACCCGCGGAGGAAACATGTAGCTGGTCAATTTTGTTCTTATTTTTTTCATCAGCGATTCCGGCGTAAATCTGCTCGCTGTAATCAAGGCAAATGGCCACCGCCATATCGAAATCGTTTTTCGGACTGTGAAAGGCAAAAGAATCTGCATTAATGCCAACATGGCTCGCCTTATTAATAATTTGTTTCCTGTTGTCCTTAAACATCGTTTTTGCCGGGTAATACACCAACTGGTCTTCATATTTATCGCTATTTTTTTTCTTGTCTGATCGCAAAGCGCTATCAATATCAGAAGGCGCGGTTTTATTGATCAGCTTGTTTTGCCCATTTTTGCCACCTTCCATGACCAGAATACAGTTTTGCATCTGTTTGAAGCCTGAACGTGGGTTGATTTTTAGGTTACTCGGATCTTTGATCGTTTTACAAATATCGGCAATCACTTCCTTGGTGATGTTCACCTTGTTGTTATTTTTCGCGGCATTGGCAACCTTCTTGTTCAGCTGGTCACCTACCCCAATCAAAGCCTTGCGAACGTTACTTACCTTCTCGTATTTCTCCTCACTCGAAGAGGTCATCTCAGCATAGGCTTCCTTAACCTCATTAATATCCAGCTTCATGGTCTCTGCAATGGTTTGAAGATCGCTGGATTTAATATGCTTCATCGCCGGCGCCGGGTGCATCGCCAACATACTGCCAGGTGTAAATACCAGATTCTCAAACTTCTCATTTTTGGCAAGGTCTTTCAGGTAGGTAATTGCTTGTTCCATTTCCGGCGGGCTCATGGTTTTAGAAGCATCGTTCAGGAAAAACTCCGGCATGGTCACAACCGTGGTTGATGATTTCCGAGTATCGATGATTTTTTTGTCAACCATCTTTTCTATCGTATCAAACACCATTTTGGAGCGCTCTTTGAGCGTCGCCAATCCAGGCTTATTGTCGGGCGCGAGTTTGCTCAAATTTACCTTAAGCTGTACGGTTTGAACCCGTTTGGTTTCTTTTTTGGGGTTCTCAAACTTAGGGGCGTTAATCGGCGCTGCTTCAGCGATATGTTTCGCATTCATCTTTTTCGGTTTCACGTTGCTATTGGGGTTTGGACTCGACTCAAGCGCAAGCTTATTATCTTGTTTGGGTTGCTTGATCTCTTTTACTTCTTTTTTAGCAACCTGTATAACGTTACTTCCAACTTTATTCAATCCTGACATGACGTTCTCCTTAACCATTAAACCATTAAAAGCCGGGGTCGGCCGAATGCGCGGCGAAACCTGTTACTTAAGGCAAGCCACCGATGCACCCTTTGGCCCAAACCCCTTCCGGCAAACAACGCTGCCGGCAATAAAATAGGGACCGGGACTTACGCGAAATTCATGACGTACCGAAGCGTCTCGTGTGGGCTGACCTCGGTGACATGCCGCGTGGATGAGGCGGGAACAGCGTGACGATGCTGCTCAACCCCAAACGAAACCTCATCCGTCTCATGGTGGTCCTCATCATCCCGGTCATCGCTTTCAATCAGTTGGCTTTTGAGTTCCATGCATGACTCGATCATATTGGCGAGGATGTTGTAAAACGTCTGGTACTCGGTTCCCTCCACGGGATGGGTATAACAAAGCAACAACGCTTCCCCATCGGCATCAAGCGCAATCGAGGCACCGCCGGTATCCTGTTGAAACATATTCATGGTCAATGCATGTTGCAATACCATCTCGCGACTGTTGAGGCCGGAAAGCGTAAACAAAGGCAAACTAAGGTAAAACTGGGTGTCTTCCGGCTCACAAAAAATGTCGATACCTACATCACCGGCGGCCTTTAAGGAACAACGGCCTTCTTCATTAAGGGCAAGCCCGCATCCAATCGTCTGGCCAAGTTGGGCTAACCAATGATTCACTTGTTCTTGTCCGTGTGACATAACTATTTCCTCCAATTGTGGTTGGCATCAATCTCTTGGTCCCCCGCTAGCCCGCGCCATAAACGCGCGTGTCAATCCCTCAGATAAAAATCTGATATAAAAAGGGTTAGTCTTTCCTAAAGCGGCAGGAGCAGCGTATTGCTCTGTTGTTCTCTGCTACGTCGGCATCGGCAAATACCCTTCCCTGAAAATTATTTTTTCGTCATTTTCGGGTAGTTTTGCCGCACGAAAAGAGCCAAATCTTCAAGGCTCACAGGCTTTACGACTCACGCCGAGGCTTCTTTTTTTCGTTGTGCTCATTGGAAAAGGGTAGATTTCGTGGATCTGATCGGCAAAGCGGCCACCAAGCAAGGGTCAACCAGCACCCAAAGTGCGCACAGCAGGATATCCCGCCGCCCCTTAGGTTTTAACCAACCTCGCTTTCCAGTTGACGCGCCTCGGTTTGCAGACGCCACAAATGCGCGTAAACACCGTCGCGCGCCAGCAAGGCATCATGGCTGCCCGATTCGACGAAACGCCCCTCCTCCAGGACATTGATCTGGTCGGCATGAATCACGCTCGAGAGTCGGTGCGCGATGATGATGGTGGTGCGGTTGGCGGCAATTCGGTTCACCGAGCGCTGGATCGCCGCCTCGGTCTTGTTGTCCACCGCCGAGGTTGCCTCATCCAAAATGAAAATAGGTGGGTTCTTGAGAATGGTGCGCGCGATGGAGATCCGTTGTCGTTGGCCACCCGACAAACGCTGCCCCCGTTCACCGATAACCGTGTCGTAACCCAAGGGTTCTTCCGCGACGAAACTCGCCATCTCGGCAGCCTCACATGCGGCCAGCACTTCCTCGCGCGTGGCGTCGGGGCGGCCGTACAAAACATTCTCATATATGGTGGCATTAAATAAGTACGTATCCTGGCTGACCAAACCCACCGCCTCGCGCAGGTTTTTGAGGTGAAGCTCGCGCAAATCGACGCCGTCGAGGGTAATGCGCCCACCGTCTACATCGTAAAAACGCTGGAGCAGTTTGATCAGCGTGCTTTTGCCCGAACCCGTGGTACCCACCACCGCGTAGGTTTGGTTGGCGGGAATGGTGAGGCTGATGTCACGCAGCACCGGTGTGTCGTCGTACCCAAAGGTAACGTTCTCAAAAACCAGTTCGCCCCCGATACCACGTGCTTCCAAGGCACGATGACCGTCGTGAATTTTGGCCTGCAACGCCAGCAGCGCATGTAAGCGCTTGGCGGCGTATTTGGCGTCTTGATATTGGTAGTTGGCTTGTTCTAAACCCGTCGCCGAGGTTAACACCACGGGAATCATGCTGGTTTGAATCAGAAACCCGACCATCGACATGCTGCCGCTCATCAGGGCGAAGCAACTGTAAACCAAGGGCATGCAAATCCCCATGGTGAGCGTGTAGGTGCTGAGTGCGTTAAACCGTGAATTCTCGTGGGCGGCAACGCTTTCGCTTTCCCTAAGTTGTTGCGCCAACGCCTGCAGGGAAGCAATTTCCCGTGCCTCGGCCGCGAAGGATTTCACGGTGGCCATGCCACCCATATTGGCGCTGAGCACCCGGTTCAGGTCCTCGATTTCGGCCGCGACTTTTTCAAAGTTCTCGCCCGCCTCAGCCTGGTGCTTTTTGCTCAACTGCACGAGCAAGGGCAACGGAATCAAGGCCAGCAACAAGGCAATTGGCGAAACCACCATCATGATGGTTCCCCCCGCGATAATGTTCAGTGCTTTGTCCCACATGGTCGGGGGCGTGTATTGCAAAAACCCGCGGATTTTGGCGATGTCGCCGTGAAAGAAGTTCATTAATTGGTCGGAACTGTGTTCGGAAAGCGTACCCATGTCGAGTGAATGCAGGTGGCGAAAGGTTTTGAGCCGCAAGGCCTGCTCCACCATCACGGCATAATCGTTCCAACTGGAACTTTTTCGGTCCTCGAGAACCGACTCCAGGGTTTTCCCCAGCAGGAAGGTACCGCCGAAAACCGCCATTTGCGCGTATTTGGAAGTCAAGCCGAGGGCGGCAAGCGGTGGAAACCCACCAGAGAGGGCCACCGACATCATCAAACCGATGGCCAGCGGATTAAAGACCCGCAACGCGGTGTGCCCGGTGCTGTTGGCGAGGGGTTTGTAAAAGGTGGTCTCGGCCTCGCGCTCGGCGGCCGCGATCAATTCGACGAGATCGGCATCAAAGGTTCGGCCCAGAAGTTGGTGAATCCGGGTGGTTGGACCCACCGTTCCATCCCCCGGCGCGGACGTGTCCCTATCCAAAAGGGTTTTGACGATGTTTTTACCCAGACCCGCAAAGGTATCGGCAATCACGGTGCCGGCTTGCGTAAGGGTCAGTTGTGTCTGATCGTAATAAACCAGGACCCGACCCGTAACCGAGGCCACACGCACCCGAAGAAAACCGGGCAGCCCGACCAAGGCATCCTGTAATGCTTCGGCCAATAGGGGTTTGCGGAACAACGCGGGCATGTCCCAGCGCGCCCGGCCAGGTAACGCGGAGCGCAGGATAAGCCCGTTGGAATGGGAGCGGAAAGCAGCCATAGATTCGCCAACCTTTGCGACCGCACGAGGGCATCCAACAAACCGAAAAGTGGACACCGCGAAAAAGCGCGGCGATGAACGCTCAGGAGTCGGCGGGCGCGAACATTCGAAGGACGAGGAAACGACAAGAATGGAAAAAGGAAAACAAATCCACATTAATCGAATTCACGAAAAACAGCAAGGGTTGCCTGGCAGTTTCACAGAATTCATGCAAGAGGACCAATCAACACTATTTCCAGCAGTTTAACCTATGAGGTGCGATAACTCGCGGCGCTTTGCTTCGATCCAGGTCCACCAAGCAAAGATAAACCCAAAAGAATCTTCGCTGCCCTCGCTCCAGGTTCAACCCCTCGCAACCCTTCTTGGTCAACCGTGCGGGCGAACCATCTCGGCTATCCGGTTCAGCGATGTTCCGGTCGCCCTCCCGCGGCAACCGCTTTTTCCAAACGCACCACCAAATGGTCCAATTGCTGCTTCAGCGCGACCAGATCCTCCCCCGGCACATCCACCGTGTCAAGAAGCCGACCGGGAATACAGGCACATTGCGAACGCAGCGCCCAGCCCGCCTCGGTGAGATGAATCATCACCACCCGCTCATCGTGCTGGGCGCGTTTGCGTTCAACCAGACCCATTTGCGCCATGCGTTTGAGCAGCGGCGTGGTGGTATTGGTTTGCAGCAAAGCGCGTTCATTGATGCGTCGCACGCTACAGGGCCCTTCCTCCCACAGAATCATCAGCACGATGTACTGTGGGTAGGTCAGACCCAGGGGTTCGAGGTAGGGCTTGTAAAGGCGTTGGGTGAGCCGCGCGGCCGCGTAGAGGGGAAAACAAAGCTGGCGGTCGAGTCTCAACAGCTCGGGCGACTCAGGCCGACTCACGCCGCTTGCTCCAGCGCTTTTTTAATGTCCCGAACCAAATCCTTGGGCGCGGTGGTCGGGGCAAAACGTTTGATGGGTTTGCCGTCGGCCCCCACCAAAAACTTGGTGAAGTTCCACTTGATGCCGTTGCCCAACATCCCGGGCAGTTCTTTTTTCAGATATTTGTAAACGGGATGGGTCCCGTTCCCGTTGACTTCAATCTTCTCGAACATCTGGAAGGTCACACCGTAGTTAATGCGGCAGGTTTGTTCGATTTCGGCCACGCCGCCGGGTTCTTGACCGCCAAATTGGTTACAGGGAAAACCCAAAATCACCAAACCCTGGTCCTTAAAGTCCTGGTAGAGCTTCTCCAGGCCTTCGTATTGCGGGGTCAGACCACACTTACTGGCCACGTTAACAACCAAAACCACCTTACCTTTATATTGATCGAAAGAAAGGGCTTCGCCGCGCAGGCTGTTGGCCGAAAGATGGTAGAAATCACTCATGAAAAGGCTCCTCGTCGTTTTGATCGGCGTACGCCGTTTAATCTTGCGCGATTATATCGTGCACGATCTTTTTACCATGGTTTCATCGTCGCGCCAACCCTGTCGAGGCTTTTGCCCGCAAAACAGCCGTAACCTACCAGACCTGAAGCGTGCGGTTCGACACCACCTGGACAAGCCCCCGAAAAAGTACCCTAAGAAAAAGAAGGGTTTAGGGACAATCCTCCTCAGGACGATAAATTCCCCCTAGAATTTAAAAAAAAATGAGGTATAGTGTGCCTGTGTCCATTCTCGAAAGTGGACTCGAGAAGTGACATACCTGGAAAAGGCGAGGTTGAAGGGGAAATCAACGTCGCCTTTTTACTTTCTATACGGACGCTTTCGTCCCAGCACAATTCCCATCCATACGCGACGCCTGTATCGCGGCGACAGCCTTTCGGCGACCGTCCCGCGGCGATAACGGCCCGGCGAGAGTTCCGCGTGACATCTCGGGGTTTCGTCAAAGTGGAAGCGCCGTGCCTTCGCCAACGGTTGAACGGACAGGCCGCGGCATGACGCTTATCCTCGAAGCGACACGAAGAATTCAAAACTCTCACCTATTTCAACCATCATCAAAGCAACAAACCTTCGCTCACAGAAACGATCACAAATTTTTCAAAAAAATAGTAAATTTAAACATATCAAAAGAATTATAACTTTTTTTGATATTAACAAACCCTTTTCTCCGGGGTAAATGTGATGTAATTTTTTGAGAAGTTATTCATTTTTCGATCAGTCAAGCGCTAAATCATTAGCAAGCTAAGTCTTGTGATTTTTCGTAAAAAACTGTTTTCATTTTCGGCTTATTGAGGTAAATTTGCCTCATCCGAAAGAAGTCCCTGACGGGTTCGTTCCGTTCCCACAAAGTTAAGGTGACTTCGTTTTCTCTCGCCCTTTTTCTTGCGAACAGTTTTGACCTGTCCTTTATGCGATGTGCCACCATCCGCGAGAGCCTGAATATATTTTTGTTTTGAGGGTTGGGTCTAGCGCGTCCATTCTCTGAATGCACCGCTGCCGACAAGGGTCTCAAAATAGTGCCTTTATTCTCACGACGACGATGGAAGCCACGCATCTGTGAGCCATAGGAATCATCACTGACCGGTTCTTGTAACCGCCGCTTCCCACATCACCTCCCCCCCCCTGCTCGACACCCGCATTTTAGGCGGGCTTTTGCAGTTCCGGGCGGCCGGCGAAGCGCCGATTTCATGACTGTCAGCTAGCGTGTATCACGTTCAACCATGTGGTTGTGAAGCAGCAAGCAAACCATGGATAACCTTGGCAGAGGTTATCACTTTAAATGGTGCTTGCCGCCTCTTGATGGATTGGGATCCAACATCGAGATCATACATCATGTTTTGGGTGTTTTCCATTGATTGTTGGCTTTTTGGGATAACTGTTGTGCCGCTCACTTTGTGCGCCGTTTTCACCCCCTAAAAACGGGTCTCCGGCCTGTGCCGGATGTCCGCTTCTTCCGTCATAGCCATACTATGGGCTGTCTCCCTACGCCTCCCCCTTCACGGTTGCGCCTTCCTTAAAGTCGCATCCCTGGAACCGGTCACTCTCCCGACCGGGCAGGCCCGGCGTGGGGAAACAGAACCGGCCAGAGGCAACCTTGGTTTGCGTTTGACGGCAAGGACGGCGGCGCGCGGACAACACGCCGCGAACTTCTTTCGGTTGGACCATTACCACGTTTAAGGAGAACCCATGTTCGCACGATTTTCCCTTTGGCACGCCTTGCTTGTGTGCCTTCTCGCCGTAGCTTCACTGAACGCCGCCGAACCCAATGTTCTTAACGCCAAAGAGCAGGTCAGCTACACCAAAGGTCTGCAAACCTTGAAAACCGACGCCGCCGACGGCCGCCTCATCGAACTCAACCTCGGCGAGCAGTGGCAGTACAACACCCTGGTCAGCCACCTCAAGCTGCGCGGGAAAACCCCGGCCAACGCCCCCCAATTGTTCCGTTTCTTGAAAGCGGAGCGCGTCCGCGCCCTCAAAGCCGGCGAAATTTTCGGTTATAAAACGGCCTATGTCACCAAGTCCGAGGAAGATGCGCCCCAACCCATGCACCTCGTCGAAGCGGCCTTCACCCACGACAACGAAACCGCCTTTAACGCCTCAGCCTCCTACCCAACCGGCACCACCTACACCTACCTGGACGTGGCCTACACCTCTTCCGACCCCAACGAAACCGACGTGCCCGCCATGGTTGAAGAGTTTGGCGGCGGTACCGATGTGGTCGCCGCGGGTACCTTCCAGCCCACCGCCGAAAGCGCCGCCAAAGCGGACACGGTGCGTTCCATCAACTCATGGTCTATCTCAGCCCGTGACCTCAACGGCAACGGTTCCATCGAAGAAAACGAATACCTGAACGTCACCTTCCTGAGCCGACCCTTGTTGAACTTCGGCGGCTTATTCGGCTTAAACGTTGACGAACCGGTCGACCACACCAACGACGGTCAAATCAGCATTTGCATGAACCGCACTTGGACCAACGATTGCGACGTCAATCTGACCGGCAGCCCCAACGCGCTAAAAGTTCCTTTAAAAGGTTCCTACCGCACCCCGCCCGGCTACCTGATCGACCCAACCGGTGTCGACGCCAAATCAAAAACCGCCGACCCCCAGGATTTCGTCAAATTGCAGTTGACCCAACACGGCGGCGCCTGCGAGCCCCAGTACAACTTCTCAATGACCGACTTCTGGAACAAGGTAAGCATCAGCGCCGACCGCCGCACCATCTCCTGGGATTACACCGGCGCCAACGCCGTCGACTTCGCCCGTGGCTGCCGTCAGGTTCAGGATCGCGTTGAGTTCCACGTAAACCTGCGTGTTCCCGTAACCCGTTTCGGTTCGCCCGAATATCTGCCCATTTTTATGACCACCCGCAACCTGAAGTTCATCACCTGGAACTTCGCCCAACTCGCCCCCATGAAAATCACCAACAGCTGCTTGGCCGCCGGTACCCTGATCCAACTGAATGACGGTTCCGAGGTTGCGGTTGAAGATATCACCGCCGGTGACTTGGTGTTCAACGAGTACCGCAAAAAACAAGCCGCGCCGGTTGTCGATACCGCGGTTGGTTTTGAGGACAAACCCATGGTTCGCATCGAAAGCGAAAGCGGCCGTGCCTTGATGATGACGGACCTGCACCCCGTGGTAACGGTTAAAAACGGCGTCACCCTGGCCCGTGACCTGCAAGTCGGCGATGCGGTACCCACCATCGACGGTGTCGAAAAGTTGACCAGCGTGACCCGCGTGGCCTACGACGGCAACGTCTACAACCTCAAACTGGCCCAGCGTCCCGGCAAAAACCTGGCTTCTGACAACACGGTTTACGCCAACGGCTTTATGGTCGGTGACGGCACCATGCAAGCGCATTACGAGAAGCTGGATCGCCAACGTTCCGGCAACATCCTTGAGCGCATTCCCGCCGCCTGGCACGACGACTACCGCAACAGCCAACGCTAGCCGTCCGTTTTTTGACCATCCCCCCGACGAGGTCCTCCTCGTCTCAGCGGGGTCTTCCCCCGCCCCAACGAGGTCCTCCTCGTCTCAGCGGGGTCTTCCCCCGCCCCAACGAGGTCCTCCTCGTCTCAGCGGGGTCTTCCCCCGCCCCAACGAGGTTCTCCTCGTCGGAGCGGGGTCCCTTCCGCCCCGGTGTCTGCCACCGGGGCGTTTTTTGTTAACGCCTGGTGTCTGGTGAGATTGTCGGGGAACCGTTATAATGCGAAAAACACCACGGATTCACTGATGTTGAACCGCAAGTGGGGAGCATGAGCAACCACGAGCCGTCCAAACCCGACAGCGGCAGCGACCTTTTCGCTAAGGAACGCGCCACGCTGGAACAAGCACAAACCGCCCTCAAGGGCGAACTCAGCGCCACCGAGCTACAGGACCAACTGCAAACCCTCACCAAAAGCTACCGCAAACTCCTGCGCCAGACCGAACGGTTGACCCGCATCAGCGACCGCCGTCAAAACAAATACTACTCGGTATCCAACGAGCTCGACCACCACTTGGCCCGCCATGTCGGCGAGGCCATCAAAGATGAAATTCTGCGCGCGCCGACCGAGGTCGAAACCATCCACAAACGGCAACTCGTGATTGCCTTTATTGATGTTCGCGGCTTCAGCACCTTCTCCGAGGGCCTTTCCCCTGACGCGGTCATCACCTTTTTGAAGCATTATTACGATTACAGCCTGCGCATCGTGCATCGCCACGGCGGCCTCGTCAAATGTTTTATGGGCGACGGTGTGATGTTGGTGTTCGGTTTTCGCCGGCCCGAAACCGCCGCCGATCGCGCCTTGCGCTGCGGTGCTGAAATCCTCGAAGAGCTGCCCGCCTTTCGTGAAACCGTGGGACTACCCGTCCGCGTCGGCATCGGTCTGCACCACGGTGAAACCGCGGTCGGCACCATCGGCACCGACCGACGCGCCGAACTGGCGATCATCGGTAACACGGTGAACATGGCGGCCCGCATCGAAAGCGAGACCAAAAGCCAGGGCGTTCCGCTGCTGTTTAGCAACGCCTTCCGCGATCAGCTAAAGGAAAACTGGCCACTCCATACCGTTGGCGAGGTGATGTTGCGCGGCCTGCGCAGCCCCACCACCCTGTTTACCCTTGGGCATCTGATGGGTTCGGCGTCCGGAGCAGCTGCAGGTGCGTCTTAACCCGCAACAGCAGCGCTTCCTTGGTCACCGGCTTGGTCAGGAAATCGTTGCCACCCGCGTGGTATCCTTCCACCGCATCCTCGACCTGCGTGCGCGCGGTCAGGAATATCACCGGCACCCGTTCCTCGGGAAATTCGGCACGGATGCGGCGGCACACCTCAAAACCCGACATTTGCGGCATCATCACATCCAATAAAATTAGGTCGTAACCGGGATGGTGTCGCAACAGACGCAGAGCTTGCGGGCCGCTACCGGCCTCCTCGACGTCAAAATCGTGGCCGCTCATCTGGTTGACCAAAACCTGGCGGTTCACCGCCTCGTCGTCAACAATCAAGATGCGGTAAACGTCGGCGGCGTTCGGTTCGCCGTCGGAAATCACGGCCGGCTGACTGGCCACCGAATCCGCGGGTTTCACACCGTCGTAATCCCAGGCCGGCTCCTCCAGGGACAGGTGCTCGGCAACGTCACCGCCCTCGGCCAGCGGCAAATCAAAGCGAAAGGTACTGCCCGCGCCCAGCTCCGATGCCACCATAATTTGCCCACCGTGCATCTCAACCAGCTTGCGGGTAATCGACAGACCTAAACCCGCACCGCCACGCAGGCGTTTGGCAGTGCCGTCGATTTGCTCAAACGACTGAAAAATGGTGCGTTGAAGTTGGGGGGGAATGCCAATCCCCGTATCCGTTACCGAAACCATCAAGGAAGCGCCCGCCAGACGTGCATCGAGGCGGATATCCCCGGTTTCGGTGTACTTCACCGCGTTACCCAAGAGGTTCACCAAAATCTGTTGCAGCCGGTTTCGGTCGGCCAACACCGGCGGCAAATCGTCGGGAATCGATACAATCAAATCCAGTGATTTCTCCTGCGCCAAAGGTTCGGCCAAGGCGCACACCCGTTCCGCGATAAGCTGGAACGAGGTCGGTTCGCGGTAGAGCTTGAGCGAACGGTTTTTGAGTTGAGAAAAATCGAGGATGTCGTTAACCAAGGCGGTTAGCCGTTTGCCCGAGGCAACCACCATCCCCAAATCGTGTTTTTGTTTGTCGTTGAGCGCACCACCCGAACCGTCCAGCAAGGACTGGGTTAAACCCACAATGCCGTTCAGGGGCGTGCGCAGCTCGTGGGAGGTATTGGCCAAAAATTCGTCTTTCATTTTGCCCAGGTGCCGCAGCCGCTCGGCAACTTGGCGTTCTTTCTCGGTGAGCCGCCGTTCCTTCGACAACTTTTTGGTCTGGCTGCGTTGGTAACCCCAAACCGCGGTTACGGCGAGCAAGAAATAAAAAGCGTAAGCCGTTTTACCCGCCCAAGGTGGTGGGTCAACCCGCAAGGTCAGGCGCAGCTCTCCCTCGGCGGAAGGCGCACCTTCCGGCCCACCTTGAACCTTGAGTTCGTAGGTGCCGGCTTTTAGGTTGGTAAAGTTCAGGCTGCGTTCCGGGCCCAAATCGACCCATTCATTCACCAAACCGTCAACGCGATATCGGTAGCGATGTTTGTCCGGGCTGTTGTAGTCCAAGGCGGCAAACTCCAGCGCCAACAAGGAATCACGATGGGACAAACGCACCTCTTGTAACGCGCTGAGGGCACGGCCCGGCTTAAAGCGGGGATCCGCGGTACGCAGTTCGGTCAACACGATCGGCGGTTGGTACGGTTTGTTGGCGAGGTAGGCGGGTTCGAACCAGACCAACCCGTCGGAACCCCCGAAGTAAAGCCGCCCCGAACCGCCCGCCCAGGCGGACCAAGGATAAAACTCGTCTTCTATTAATCCGTCCTCTACCGTGTACACCTTAAGTACCTGCATTGAGACAGGATCGAAGTGATGCAGGCCCCTTTGGGTGGCCAACCACAACCGGCCTTGGGCGTCCGCAACCATCCCCGTCACGCTGAGATTGGTCAGCCCCTCGCGTTTGCCGAAAACACGAAAATGCCAACGGCCGTCGACCTGCTCCATCATATTCAGGCCGCCGCCGAAGGTCGCCAGCCAGAAACGGTCCGGTCGCTTGGGATCTTCCAACATACCAATCACCGAATTGTGGCTGGGTCCCTTGCCGCGATGGGTCGCATCGCGGGGATAACCCTGGAACCGGTCTTGTTCAGGATCGTAAAGGTTGAGACCGCCGCTAATGGTGCCCGCCCAAATGCGCTGCTTGCGGTCGTGGTACAGCATAATCACCCGGTTATCACCAAGACCGGTGGGGTCGTCGCGCCTGTGATGGTAGTGGCGAAAGCTTTGTTTGGCCTCGTTGAACACACTAATACCGCCGCCAAAGGTTCCGATCCACAAGGTGCCCGGCGCGGTTTCGCACATCACGCGGACCTTGTCGTAACCCAAACTGTCCGGGCGCGCGGGATCGTGCTGATAACGCAAAAAGTCGTTGGTGTCGGGTTGGTACAAACACAAACCCTGATCCTGGGTGCCGATCCAAATCCGACCCGAACTGTCCTCGGCAAGGGAGAAAATTTCGTTTTGCGGCAAGCTGTCGGCATCGTTGGGATCATGGCGAAAATGATCCCAGCGTTCGGCTTTGAAGTCATAACGGTACAAACCGCCGCCGACCGTACCCACCCACACGCGCTGCTCCCGACCTTCTTCGAGAATCGGGACCACGCGCGGACCGCTGCCAACGGGCCCCTCACCGGCGTCGGGGTTCATGGCGTGAAATTGGCGCCGCTTGGGATTCCAAGAACTGAGTCCATGACCCATCAGACCCAACCACATTAACCCGGACCGATCTTGAAAAATCGCCTCAACTCGGTTGGCCCCCAAGCTTTGGGGAACCCCGGCCTGTTTTTGGTTGTTGACCAACCGCCCGGTGCGTTCTTCCCATATAAACAGGCCGTTGCGTTCGGTACCGATCCACAGCAAACCACTTTGGTCGACCCAAAGCGAAGCCACCGCCTGTTCGCTCAGGGTCAAGCCGTCGGCTGCCTCGGCCTGGACGGGTTGCAGACGGTTCGAGTTGGGTGGCAGGCGAAACAGACCGCCGTTGGTCCCAATCCAAATCATTTGTCGCGAGATGTGCAGCGAAAGCACCTCGCGCACCCGCAACGCGGCGCCACCGTCCAAAACCGACGCCGCCTCCCAAGCGTCGCCACTGCTGGGTTTGTAGATGGTTAATCCCTTAAAGGTGCCCAACAGTATGAGTTGATTGGGTGCTTCTACCATCGACGTCACGTTGGTCACGTCCAACTCGGCTAAATGAACAAAGGCCTTCTGGACCGGATCGAAGCGAAACAAACCGCGGTCGGCACCCATCCAAATGCGGCCCGCTTGATCTTGCAACAGCGAAAACACCGCGGTGACCGCGCTGTCGTCGACACCCGCGACCGGTATCTGAACAAAGCGGCGTGTTCGTTCGTCAAACCGACACACGCCGCCGGTTTGGGTGCCGACCCACAGGCGACCGTCGCGATCTTCCATCAGGCTGGATACCCAGTTGTCGGGTAACCCGTGGGGATCGGTTGGATCGTGGAGGTAACTGGTAAAACGGTAACCGTCGTAGCGGTTTAAGCCACCCTGGGTGCCGATCCACAGAAAACCGACGCGGTCCTGCAGCATGCAGGTCACAATACTCTGCGACAAACCATCCGCGGTGGTGAGGTGTTTAAATCGAAGACGGTCCAGGGGTTCGGCTGCAAGGGGGCAACACCCCAATAGGAGGAGTACCAAACCCCGGCAAAATCTGTTCACCCGAACCGCCTTCAACGTGGATCCCCGTTACTCGGCGGATTTGCCGCCGATTGCGTATAAATGGCGCTCACCACGGATGTAGAGTAAGCCACCCGCGACCGCCGGTGACGCCAGTTGGTTATCCTCAATTTTGTTGCGGGCCAACAACTTGAACTCGGGCCCGGTTTGCACCACAAAGGTGTCGCCGAACTCACTGAACACCAGCAAACGGCCGTCGACCACCAGGGACGAGGCCGTCACCGCCACCCCGCGCGCGAGCCGTTGGCGGTAATGCTTCTTGCCGTCCTTCAAGTCGTAACAGGTCAATACACCCTGGTTGTCGACCACGTACAACAAGCCGTCATAGGCGACCGGCGTCGGCAGGTAGGGGCCGCCCCGTTTGGTATTCCAAACCATATGCGGCCCTTTCTCCTCGTCTTCGCCGGGAACCTTAATCGCACCGCGCGCGCCGGGTTTCAGCACGTAAATCGGTTGGATCGGACGGTAGCCGTTGGTGACGATTACCTTGCCGCCGTGTTCAAAAGGCGTCGGGACGGCAATTTCGGAACTGCCTTCCAACCACCACAACAGTTTGCCGTTTTTCGGATCGTAGGCCCGCACCGCGTTAATGCCGTTGGTGACCAACTCGTCACCGGAATTCGCTTTGACCAGGGTTGGCGAACTCCAGGACGGGATTTCATGGCGACCCGTGCGCCACAATTCTTTGCCGTCTTTGAGCGCGTAGGCCGCGATGAAGGAATCGCGGGCGCGGTCGACCTGCAGAAATACACGGTCGCCGTCGATGACCGGCGAGGAACCGTGGCCCCACTCTACTTTTTCATCGTAGAACCAAGACCCCTCCATCAGACCCAGGTCTTTGCGCCATTTGAACTTGCCCTTCATGTCAAAACAGAACAAGCCCTCGGATCCCAGCAACACAACCAGATGTTTGCCATCGGTGACGGGGGTCGCGTTGGCGTGGGAGGATTTGGGGTGGCGGTCGTTTTTCGCTTTCGCCGTGGCGATGACTTGGCGCCACTTCTGTTTGCCCGTCGCGGTATCGAAGGCCGTCAAGGAATAGGCTTGTTCGCCCAAATCACCAATGGGTTCGATATCGCCGTACAAACCAATCCGCAAGGTGGGCTTTTCCTCGCCGTTTTCGGCCGAAACGATAAACACCCTGTCTTCCCAGATGATCGGCGCCGCGTGGGCCAGGCCGGGGATCGGGATTTTCCAACGCACATGCTGTTCTTCACTCCACACCAAAGGCAGGTTCTGTTTCTCGGCAACACCGCGCGCACCGGGCCCGCGGAAAGAAGGCCAAAACCCTTTGCCGTCACCGCCTTTACCGGCCGTCGCCGGTTGCGCCGCATCCGCGGAAACCGCGGCGACCGGATCGGCATCGGCGCCGGCGGCAGCATCGGCTTTCGGTTTTCCTTTGGCGGTGCGGGTCAATTGAAAGGAGAAGGTCGGGTACACCACGTTAATTTTTTGCATGACCCCGTCAACCGGCTCTTCAAAGGTTGCCGTGGCACCCATCCGTCCTACGATTTCGTAGGCGACATCGGAAACGCGCAGCAAGGGCGTGGGGTCGTTGCCCTCACTTTCCGCTTTAAAAAGCCCGTCCTGAAAAAGAAAACGAACTTTGAAACCGCGCTCGGTGGCGTAGGTGCCCACGAACCCTTTGGGTTCTTCAATCTTCGGGATGGGCCGCTTTTTAAGGGCGTCGGTATTGGCCAACAATGCGATGATCGCATCGTTGCCGGCAAGGAGCGCATGGTCCAACGCCCGCACGCGCGCTTCCTCGCTGAAGGACCCTTTTTCCAGCAGGATCTTGACCCCGTCTTCGTTGCCCTGGCCCGCGAAACCGCGCAACATCACGGCCGTGTCGCCCACGGGGATGTTGCGGTCAAAGATCAGGCCCAGTGTTTTGGTTTTCTTTTTTTCGAAAAGCGGAAGGATTTCACTGACAGTCGGGACCACTTTCTGGTCGAGCAGGTACTCCAGCACAACGGTTTCGTCGCGATCATCATAAAGCAAGGCACCGATCACGCTAATCCCGTAGACGCGTTCGGAAACATCCAATTTGGCACCCTTTTCGTGCAGGTAGCGCACCACAGCCACATGCCCGCGGCGCGCGGCAAGGTACAGCGGGGTCATGCCGAACCGGTTTTTGGCTTCAATCGCCACACCCGCTTCGATCAAGCGTTTCACCTCGGCCAAGGCGCCGTCGTCGGCGGCCTCCAGGAGTTGCGTCTCACGGGCCACATCGCCGCGTTGCTCCGGCGCGGTGGCACTCGGGTCTTGAACCAAAAACAAAAGCCAACACATCAACAACAAAAGTCACCATCCTTGCCGATGTTTTGCCACATGGGCGGCGGCACCGCGCGAATCTAGGGCGATTTCGGCATGTGAATATCGATAAAAGAGAACGGTTTAAGCATACTTGAGCGGCGACCTATTTGGCAACGGCGCGACCCCCTCAAAAGGGAGAACGCTTCCTTTCTTACCGACAGCTTAGCGTACGATTTCGGCAAACACTTTTCGTCCCAGCGCGGCGGCACCCTTGTTCCCAGCCGGCGCGAATGTAACAATTGGACCAGATTCAACCCGAAGTGGAGTTATTCATGACATTGTCACGGCGTTTTTATGCCATTGCTATTCTATGTGCCGTCCTGCTCTTTTCCGCCTGTAATACCCAAACCAACTCACCCGGCGACGAACCCGCCGCCCCACCACCCACCAAAAAATTACCCAAGGTCACCATTGGCTATCAATCGATGATCAACCCCTGGAAGGTGGGCATCCAATCCGGCAGCATCGCCAAGGCCACCGGCCACGAGATCGAATGGCGCAAGTTTAATTCCGGCGCCGAGGTAATTACCGCGATGGCCTCGGGCGATGTGCACATCGCCGTCGCCGGCTCCAGCCCCATCGCCACCGCGATGAGCCGCGAGGTCGATGTCTCGCTCTTCTGGATTCTCGAGGCGATTCGCGACAACGAAGCCTTGGTCGCCCGCAACGGTTCCGGCATCCAATCCATGGCCGACCTCAAGGGCAAAACCATCGGCGTGCCTTTTGCCTCCACCACCCACTACCATTTACTGGTCGCCCTGGAACAAAATCAAATCGACACCAAAGACGTCAAAATCCTCAACCTCCAGCCCGACGCCATTCTGGCCGCCTGGACCCAGGAAAGCATCGACGCCGCCTTCGTGTGGAGTCCGATCCTCAACCGAATCACCCCGACCGGCACCGTCTTGCTCACCTCCGGCGCCATCGCCGACACCGGCAAACCCACCTTCGACGGCATGATCGTGGCCAACGCCTTCGCCAAAGAAAACGCCGATTTCATGAAACAGTTTGTCAAGGAAGTGGCCCGCCTCGACGGCGATTACCGCGACAACACCGCCGCTTGGAACGCGGATTCCGCGCAGGTCAAAGCCATCGCTGAGTTGACCGGCGCCGATCCCGCCGAAATTCCCACCATCATGGGCCAATACCACTTCCCCGATCCGAACGAACAGATCGGTGAATTCTGGCTCGGCGGCGGCGCGGCCCAAGCGCTGCGCGACACCGCCGCATTCCTCAAGGATCAGAAAAAAATCAACACCGTTCACGAAGACTACGGCCGTTTCATCATGACCGACTTTGCGGCGAGCCTGGTCGACCAGGGTGAACCCACCCCATGAGTCGCATTGAACTCGACAAGGTCTCGGTGGTGTTCCCGGCAAGCCGGCACACCGAGGCCGTAACCGCCCTGGACAAGGTCGATCTGTTGCTGGAAGCGGAAACCTTCGCAACCGTCATCGGGCGCTCCGGCTGTGGCAAAACCACGCTGCTCAACCTGCTGGCAGGCTTCTTGGCCCCGACCGCGGGCAAAGTCGCCCTGGACAGCCAACCCATCCACGGGCCCGGTGTCGAACGCGGGGTGGTGTTCCAAAAAAATGCACTCATGCCCTGGCTGAATGTGGCGGACAACGTCGCGCTCGGCCTCACATTCGCCGGCATGCCAAAGCAACAACGCCAAGACCGAGTGGGCACCTGTCTCGACTGGGTCGGCCTCTCGGGTTTCGCCAACCACCGCGTGTACGAACTCAGCGGCGGCATGCAACAGCGGGTTGGCATCGCCCGCGCCCTCGCCGCCGACCCCAAAATCCTGCTGATGGACGAGCCGCTGGGC
Source organism: Acanthopleuribacter pedis (assembly GCF_017377855.1). GTDB lineage: Bacteria > Acidobacteriota > Holophagae > Acanthopleuribacterales > Acanthopleuribacteraceae > Acanthopleuribacter > Acanthopleuribacter pedis. The sequence goes on along the minus strand of NZ_JAFREP010000006.1, from coordinate 293,277 downwards.
GCCCTCGACGCGCTTACCCGCGAAAGCCTCCAAGAACTGATCCTCGAACTCTGGCAAAAAGCGGGCAAACTCGTTTTGTTTATCACCCACAGCATCGAGGAAGCCCTGTTCCTCGGCACCCGCCTGATCGTGATGACGCCACGTCCAGGCAAAATCCACAAAACCTACGATTTATCCTTCAGCAAACGCTTTTTGGCGGGCGAATCGGCCCGTTCCCTCAAAGCCGATCCCGACTTTATCGCCCTGCGCGAGGAAGTGCTGGAAGTGATCCACCCACGGGGAGGCGATCATGGCGAGCCATGAAGTCAAAGACCCACTCAACCGCCGCTACAGCCAACGCACCACCTTAATCATCAGCGCGGTAACCACCCTGGCGATGCTGCTGATATGGTGGGCAGCCACCGCGCTCGGCTGGGTCAAACCGCTGTTTCTGCCCTCGCCGCAAACCGTGGTGCAACGTCTTGGCGACCTCATCGACACCGGCTTTGCCGACGCCACCCTGTGGCAACACACGCTGGCCAGTTTGTTCCGCGTCTTCAGCGCCTTCCTGCTGGCCGTGCTCACGGCCGTGCCCATCGGCATCTTGATGGGCATTCACGATTTTGCCAAAGGCCTGCTCGACCCGGTGATTGAGTTCTACCGACCGCTGCCCCCCCTCGCCTACCTGCCGTTGATCATCATCTGGCTCGGTATCGGCGAGGTTGCCAAGGTGGTCCTGATTTACCTGGCCATGTTCGCACCGATTTGTTTGAGTACCCGTGCCGGGGTGCGTGCCGTCGCCCGCGAGAAAGTGCTGGCCGCGGCAACCTTGGGCGCCTCGCGTTTGCAGATCATCCGCCACATCGTGCTGCCAGGGGCTTTGCCGGAAATTTTAACGGGGATGCGGGTTGGCATTGGATTCGGATGGACCACCTTGGTCGCCGCCGAAATGGTCGCCGCCACCGCCGGACTCGGCTTTATGGTCCTCAACGCCAAGGATTTCCTGGCCACCGACGTGGTGATCGCCGGTATTTTCGTGATTGGCATCGTCGCCTACGGTTTCGACCTGATCATGCGCGGTCTGGAACACTGGCTCGTCCCCTGGAAAGGCCGCTAATTCTGGACAACAATACCAACCGCCTTTACCGAAGCACGGATCCACACGAGGAACACAGTATGGTCTCGATCATTTTGTACGAGCTCGGCCCGACCCGTTCGGCGCGTGTGCGCTGGGCGCTGCTCGAAGCCGGAATCCCCTTTGAATCCATTAGCGAAGGCGTGGAAACTTTTCAAAATGAAGCCCTGCGCCGCATTCATCCGCTGGGCAAGTTGCCCGCGGTTACCATCGACGGGCAACCCTTGTTTGAAAGCGGCGCCATTGTTACCGCTGTCGCGGATTTAGCACCGGACAGCGGGCTGATCGCGGCACCCGGTACCTGGGAACGCAACCTGCACTACCAATGGATGTGTTTTGCGCTCAATGAATTGGACCCGTACGCCAACAGCACCGAGGTCAACACCATCGATTTCATCCTGCCCAAGGACCGGCACGTCCCCGCCATCAAACCGCAAAACAACCATTTCTACCAAAGGGCCGTTGCCGCAATCGAGCGTCACCTCGAAAAGCAGGATTATTTGGTGAGCGACCGCTTCAGCGCGGCGGACATCATCATGGGGTACAGCCTGTTTTGGGGCCGTGAACAACAGAATCTCGAAGGCTTCGCGCGTACCAACGCCTACCTCGACCGCTTGCTCCAGCGAGAACACAACCCGCTCGCCGCCTTAGCGTAAATAGCACACAAACTTCTTATTGTAACTTTCACACAAAGCATGCTAGGGTTACCGACGTCGGCCCACCGGCCAGGAGGTTCCTATGCAACCACCCATCCTCGATTGGGACAGCTTAAAACAACAGATTCAACAAGGCGCCTCGCCCCGTTACCTGTTTTTCTGGAGCGGCAGCAAAGGCAAAAAGGGCACCGTCTCCAAAAACTGCTTTAGCCAATGGTGGCGGGAACCCTTTGAGGCCGAAGGCGTTACCTACGCATCGGCCGAACACTTCATGATGGCCGAAAAGGCGCGGTTGTTCGGCGACAGCGACATTCAGGCACAAGTTATTGAAGGGTCCGATCCCCGCAAAGCCAAAGCCTTGGGCCGCAAGGTGAAGAACTTCGATCCCGCGATTTGGGAAAAACACCGTTTTGACATCGTGGTGCGCGGTAACCTGGCCAAGTTTCGCGCCCGCCCCGAGTTGACCGATTTCATTCTCGGTACCGGCGATCAAATCCTGGTGGAAGCCAGCCCCCAAGACCGTATTTGGGGCATTGGTTTGGCCGAGGACCACCCCGCCGCCGCCGATCCCTTCCAATGGCAGGGCCTGAACCTGCTGGGATTTGCCTTGCACGCGGTCCGGCACCAACTGCAAAGCCAGGCTTCGCAAAGCAGGTAGGTGATCGTGGCGACCATCATCCAATCCCCGGCGCCTTTTGCGGCTTCACCGCAACCGCGCGTCTTTCTCGCGGGCGCCATCGACAACGGTGCGGCGGAAAACTGGCAAGCCCAAGTCTGTCGCGAACTCGCCGATCTCCCCATCACCTTGCTGAATCCCCGCCGCGATGATTGGGATCACACCTGGCGCAACAGCGCGGCGGACCCGCGTTTCCGCGAACAGGTCACCTGGGAACTGGACGCGCTGGAGGCGGCCGACCACATCTTGATGGTATTTACGGCAGCCGGCAAAGCCCCGATCACCTTGCTGGAGCTGGGCCTCCACGCCCGCCGCGGCTCGCTCACCCTCGTCTGTCCCCCCGCCTATTGGCGCCACGGCAATGTCGCCCTGGTTGCTGAACGATTCGGTTTACCGCGCTTCGATAGTTTGCCCATGGGCATCGCCGCGCTGCGAAACAGGCTCGCGGGCTAAACGAATCCCGGGAAACTTCCAGCTTCCCAGGATCTCCTTTACATTATAAAAGGGCAAGAATTACTCGTGGACAATGCATACGTTAGGAACAATCCCAAACACATCCAGGGCCTCAGCCTTGCTGATACAGTCTGAACCGTCACACCGCATCAAATCAAACGCTTGCGCGACAATCCTTAAGCCGGTCCACAGACAGTCCTCACGGGTGTTGTTCGCCATACCCGGCAACTGCTGCTGAATGGACAGCATTACGTTTTCCCCGTAGGTCGCCACAAGCCTGCGCCACACACGGCCGACGACGCGCTGAAGCTCATCTTCGCCGACCACGGTCAAATCCAGCGGACCCGGATCGATGACATCGGTCACATGAAGCCAACGCCCCGCGCGCCCCGGTTCGCTGTAAAAGAAAAATTCGGCGCCACCGATGCGGCACTGGTAGGACCATGTATCGGGATTGGGTCCCCTCCGCCGGGAAATCAGTGTCACCTCAAGGCCCACCCCCGAGGCCACGTCATGCAAAGTGAAAAAAAGCCGGGTCCAAGACCCATCACCGTCATGGCCGTCGGTAATGTCAAAATCGTCCGCGATTAATCCAGGTAACGAAACGGGCGGCTTGGTTTCGGCGAACTGGGCGACACAGGGGCTCAAAACCAACAGCCCCAAAACACAAGTAGTAAGAATTCGAACAAACATAATAACCTCAATAATTTGGGATGGTTTTTACCCACCCTCGATTGTCATGGAATAGAGATAAACGGGACACCATGAAGTGGCCACATCGGTCGAACACCTTCTTTAACGTAGGGAACCAAAAACGGCGCAACCCGATCATGATCCCGCTAAAAAACCGTATTTTTCACTAAACACGGCGCACACGCAAGGGCAATCAGCGATAAGCAGCGATAAAGGTCGGCTTTCGGACCATGGTGTTCGCCCGCCGCCTGGGTTAGAATTCGGTAAAACCGCGCCCGGTTTTCCGCCGCCCAAACCCCGTTGAAACAGCATCTCGATGACAAGTAGGTTTGCCGTGTCCGCCTCCCCCCCGAACGACGAAGCCATCACCCAACTCCTCGAATCCTGGCAGCAAGGCGATCAGCAGGCCTTCGACGAGCTGCTGCCCCTGGTTTACACCCGGCTTAAAGCCATGTCGCGCAACTTCTTGCGCAATGAACGCGCCAACCACACCCTCTCCGCCACCGCGCTTGTCCACGAGGCCTATTTTAAAATGGTGGAACACGACCGCATGCGTTGGCAGGATCGCGCCCATTTTTTTGCCGTCACGGCCACCGTGATGCGCCGCATTTTGCTGAACCACGCGCGCAACCGCAAAGCCCAGAAACGCGGCGGCGGCGAGGTCAACCTCACCTTCGATGAAGCGCACGATCTGCTCCCCTCGCCCGAGGTGGATGTGCTGGCCCTCGAAGACGTGCTGCAAAAACTCAGCGAAAAAGACCCGCGCAAAGGCAAAATCGTCGAAATGCGCGTGTACGGCGGGCTCACCGAGGAAGAGGTGGCCGAGGTGCTCAAGGTCTCCGCCCCCACGGTCCGCCGCGAATGGCGCGCCGCCCGTGCTTGGCTCTTCCAAGCCCTGAGCTAACCCACCATGGATTGGGATCAATTCGAGCGCATTGACGCGGTGTTCCAACAGGTCTGCGACTTGCCCAAGGATGAACAAGCCAAGGCAGTCAACCGCCTCTGCGGCGACGACCCCAAGATGCTCCGAGCCGTGTGCGCCATGTTGCGCTCCGACGCCAATGCGGCGGAACAGGATTTCTTACTGGCCAAAACCAACCCCGCCGTCGGCGAGGACGACCGCCGCGTGGGCCCCTACCAGATCGGGGCCTTGCTGGGCGAAGGCGGTTGTGGCGTGGTTTATTTGGCCGACCAAACCGAACCGGTCGAACGCCGGGTCGCGCTGAAAATCATTAAACCCGGCATGAATACCCATCTGGTTTTGAAGCGGTTTAACCAGGAAAAACAGATGCTGGCCAACATGAGCCATCCCTACATCGCGCAGCTCTACGACGCCGGCGTAACCGCGAGCGGCCGGCCCTACTTCGCCATGGAGTACATTCAGGGCGAAAGCTTAACGGCCTTTTGTGACGAACACCAATTCACGCCGGGACGACGCCTCGACCTTTTTGTGCAGATCTGCGAGGCGGTGCGCTACTCCCACCAAAAAGGCGCCATTCACCGCGACCTCAAACCCGCCAACATTCTGGTCCAGCAGACCGAGGACGTGGTGGTCCCCAAAATCATTGATTTCGGCATTGCCAAATCACTGTTGACGCCCATGCCGCCCGAGGCCGCTTCACCTCATAACCAAAACCCGGAAACCATGGTGGGCTCTGCCATTGGAACCCTGGGTTACATGAGCCCCGAACAAACGCAACACCAGAACCAGGACATCGACGTGCGCGCCGACATTTACAGCCTGGGCGTGATTCTGTTTGAGCTGATGACGGGAAGTTTGCCGATTCCGGTGGCGACACTAAGACAACAACCGTGGCAAGAAGCCTTGGTGTTGATTCGCGAGCAGGCCGCGCCGCCGGCAAGCACACGCCTGGCCGGTTGGCAGCGCGACAAACAGCGCGAGGCGGCACGCCGCCGCGGCACCCAACCCCGCGCGTTAATCGCTTATTTGAAACAGGATATCGACTGGATCATCGCAAAAGCCCTGGCCAAGAACCGCGATCAACGCTACGCCGGCGTCAGCGATTTGCTGGCCGACATCCACGCCTTCCGCGGCTTCCGTCCCATCGAGGCCGCGCCCGACAGCCGCGCTTACCGTGTGCGCAAATGGCTGCAACGCAACCGCGTCCTCTTCGCCACAACCGGCGCGGTGATGGCGGCGCTGGTCGCCGGCACCGCCATGGCCGTCAACGGATTGGTGCAAGCCCGTCAAAGCCAAGCAACCGCCGTGCAGGAAGCAACACGGGCCAAACATTCGCTGGCCTTGTTGGAAGATTTTTTGACCTCGGTCGAGCCGGGGGAACGGGGTTATGAAACCCGTTTGCTCGATTTGTTGGACAGCTTCCGGGTTCGCCTGCGCGAGGAGGATTCCATCGATCCCCTCACCCAAGCTCATGTGTACCATGTGATGGGCCGGAGTTATACCAAGCTCGGCCAATTCGAACCGGCACGCGCCTGCTTGGAAAACGCACAGCGGATCCGATCCAACGCCCTGGGCGCGGACCACTTGGACAGCCTCGAAAGTCAATTGTTGTTGGCCAACCTGGATCGCGTCACCGGCAACCCCGCCGCCGCGGAAGCCGTTCACCGTGCCCTTTACAAGCAACTGGTCGACGGCCAGGGTGCGCGCCATCCCCTGGCGCTCCGCGCCTTGTCGGAACTTGCGCTGGACCGCCACGCGAGCGGCAACCCACAAGAAGCCTTGGCCAAAATGGTCCAGGTCGTCACCCTGCGTACCGAGGTGTTGGGGGCCGAAAACGAAGCTACCCAAAACGCCATGGACAGCCAAGCGGTACTGTTGACCGACTTGGGACGCCACGGGGAAGCGGAAGAGATTCACCGCAACATCCTTGCACTGAGAACCAAGCAATTCGGCAGCGATCATCCCAAAACACTGGTTTCGATGCACAACCTCGGCCGTAATCTGGCCAGACAAAACCGTCACGACGAGGCCCACGACCTCCTGGCCGAGGTGGTGCTGCGCGGGGCGCAGGTTTTGGGCGAAGATCATCCGCGCAACCTGAATTCCACCGCGCAATTGGGGCGTTCGCTGCTGGGTTTGAAACGGTATGCGGAGGCCGAGGCCTTGTACCGCGGGCTCTTGCCACGCCAAATCAAACGGGTCGGCGAAGACCACAGCTTGGTGCTGGGTACCAAAAACAACCTGTGTTTGGCGCTTTGGTATCAAAAACGGCACGGGGAGGCGGCCCGCCTTCAAGAGCAAATTTACCGTCAAAAAATAAAATTGCTCGGCCCGGACCATCCCAGCACCCTCAACAGCGGCAACAACTTGGCCTACATGTTGGGTGCAGGCGGTGAAACGGAAAAGGCGGAGCGCTTGGCGCGAGAGATTTTGGCGAAAATGAGTGCCCGCTTGGGGAGGGACGCCAAAAATGTGGTGGAAGTCGCGAAAACCCTCGTGGGCATCCTCAAACGCGCGGGCAAACACGATGAGGCCCGCGCGGTAACCAAAGCGTGGATCCCGCAAGAAGACAAACCACAGCCGTAATTAAGCACCTTATTTAGAAAGGTTTATCCAGGCAACGTGCAAGCCGGCGGTAACGGGATGGGTGGGGGAACCAGATCCGCGTGAAGGTCCTGGGTTTTGCCACTAAACACAAATTTCGGGTTCCTTAGACTGGGATCCTGAATCGCCGTGGACCCAATTTGGTAACCAAGTCTTCGGTATAACGCCAACTGACCACCCGTGGTATTGGTCATCCCCACGAATGAAGCAAACCCCTTGCGAAAGAAAAAGGATTGTCGCCGACGCACCAATTCGGTGCCGATCCCTTGGGACTGCATGAAGGGTGAGACAAAAAGCCCGGCGCAATAAAACGCATCTTCGGCCTTTAGGTGGGGCCAAAACCGAGAAAAAGGCAATGCCAAATCGAGCAAGGCCGTCGGGAAACCCAGGGCGGCCCCGATGATGCGGCCGTCGGCGCTAAAAGCCAGAACAACCACGCCGGAACGAATCGAAAGAAGCAATCGCTTGGCTAACTTTTCGGAACTCCAGGGTTCTCGATATTCGGGTGAGCCCAAGGTGCGCGAAATTAGTTCGCTTAACTGAGTGCTTGAAGAGCCAAGCATGGTTTCTTCAAGGTAACCGTAATGCACAGGCATGGCCTTACCTCAACACCTGCAATTTTTGTATAAATCCTCAGCTAAATTACATGAAATCACCCGGCGTTGCAGCAGAAAAAGCGCGGCCGATTATCATTTCTAACTTCGAACTAACCACCTCTATTAGAACCACTTAATCAACAACCGAACCCTCTTCAGTTATCCTCAATTCACACCAGATAAAAGCGCACAACCCCGAAAGTTCAAGCCGCGTCAAGGATCTCGACGGAGAAAAGGCGCCCAACCGTCGAGACCCGGACCCATCACTGGGGGAGTCGGTAGTGCATTTCGTAGAAGTGAAGGCCGTCCTTGATGATGATTTTCATCGTGCCCTCGATTCCGGCGAGTTCCCCCGACCCGGAGTTGGGCACCACCTCCAGTGTCTGCCGCTGTTCACCCTCGTGCATGGTGGCGGCATGCTGCACCACAAAACTACCGCTTTTCCCGTCGAGGCGACCGCTAATCTGTTCCATCGCCACATATGCCGCCGAGGACTTTACCGAGGTTCGCGCGCTTAGCATTTCGCCGACACCAACCCCTTCTAGGTCGCCGGAAAAGGTTTTGTCAAAACCCATCCGACCCAACACCACGCCTGCTTCACCCGTCATCGAACATTCCAGCGGTTTCAACCGCACCTCAAAAGAACCCTTCGCCATCAAAACTCCCCTTTGGTGGTCGCCCTCAACACCGGAACCCAAAAAAATCGCCGTTGCCAGCCATGTTGCGGTAACAATCACACGCCACCTCCTGAAATGGTGCCGGTACCCGGCATGCGTGTTAATTTAAGACGGCGGCCATCGGCCGGTATTGTAAAAACGCGACGAACCGAGGTCGGCATGGCCCCAAACCACCAGGAAATTCGCGGCGTGTTGCACCTGGCGCGCGGTCGCGATAACTACAACTTAACCCGTATCCCGCCCTCCCCGGCACTGGCGCCGTACATCGAACGTTATTGGTTGGTGGGCTGGGATTTACGCGGGCGCGAACCTCAAGTGCAGGAAAACATCCCCCACCCCAACGTCCATCTGGTGATTGAACAGGGCCGGAGCGAGATCGTGGGCGTGGTCACCCGTCGCTACACCCGGATTTTGGAGGGTGAGGGCCGTGTCATCGGGGTCAAATTCCATCCCGGCGGTTTTTATCCGTTTCTTAAGAAACCGATCACCTCCCTAACCGACCAAACGCTGCCCCCCGCGCACCTGTTCGGCGCCGCCTTCAACGACCTAGAAAACGCTGTGCTTTCCGGCGCCACCCACGCGGAACAAGTCCACCATTTGGAACGCTTCCTCAAGGCGCAACAGCCCGACCGGGCGGGGGTCACCGATGAGGTGCGCCTCGCAACGGAAATCACTCACTGGATCGCCGCCCATCCCGAGGTAACCAAGGTCGACCAAATCGCCGACCATTTCGCTGTCTCCAAACGCCGACTGCAACGTTTGTTTCAAAAATTCGTGGGTATCGGTCCCAAGTGGGTCATTAAAAAGTACCGCCTCCACGAGGCCTTGGCCCAATGCGAAACCGCGCCCCCCAATTGGACCGATTTGGCCTACACACTGGGTTACAGCGATCAGGCCCATTTCATCAAAGATTTTAAGGCGCTTACCGGGCACACGCCGACCGCCTACCTACGCCGAAACCAACACCCGCGGGATTAAGGCGCCAAAATAAACAGGTCGGCACCCTCTTCTAGGTTGCGATACCCTTTCATCACAAAATCACGGTAAAAGGTTCCGCTGCTGGTGTAGGTCCGGCCCGCAACCACGACAGGCACGCCGTGATTGAGGATTTGGCACAACACCCGAAAATTCCCAGCCAAAGCATCCCAATTTTTGGGGTCCTTGTTTTCCCGTTCCCATGTGGCGACGTCCTTGTCGGGCACCACCCATTCTTTGATAGGCACAAAGAGTTCCACGCCGCCCTTATCCAAGCCAAGCCGAAAGTGGTCGTCGTCCGACAGTAAGGTTTCAAGGAACTGCTTTTCAAAACCCAGCAAAGGCGTCGGCCATCCCTGATCGCGTGCCCACTGCTTTGGCGCTTTCTTCAACGGCGTTTTCTTGCAGTGTTTTGGGTGGAACCCGTGGGGACAATTCCAATTGGTCAACAAGCGGCCGGCAAGGTGCGCCTTCTCTGCCGCCAAGCGTTCGTTGACACCGACGCGTCGGTAAATCCACACCAAGTCCAGTTCCACGCGGCACCTCCCAAAGGCGTATTCAAAAAGGCTTTGCTCAAAAATACCTGAGCCCAACCAAAAAGAGAACGGCGGCGACCCAAGCGCGTGCTTAGGCCGGCCTAATCCTCAAGGGAAACGCCGAGTTCCATCGAGGGTTTGGCGATCTCCGGGGGGGTGATTTCCGGGGGTTCCACCTGGACACCCAAATCGGGATCGCGGTGGCCGGCCAGGTCGCCGGGGTACAGCATGTTCATCGCAAAAGCTTCATCGCTGAAACCCAGTTCGTGGACCACCGCGGCCAGGGCAAAGGACCAAAAGCCGAAATATTGGCCGTCGTTATCCATGTGGGATTGGCTCCAAGGCAAGGACTCAGTGCCCTCGCGGTAGCGATCCAAAAACCGCAGCACGGCCAAAAGGCGGTCATCGTCGTTTTCAACCTGGCAAACATCTTTAAGGGCTTCGTAGGGCTCGGGATGGAGCAGGGTTTCGACCGGCTCGCGGCCGGCGTCCCAGCAGGAAATCAGGAAATCCAACACAAAGTCACGAGGCGGTGTTTTGCCGGCCGGGGCGGCCTCAACCACCTTAACCACGGCTTCGAACCATTCGCGCGGTACGTCGAACAAAAGCCCTAAAGCAAGGATCTCAACGGCATAGGTATATTGTTCTAAATCGTTTAAGTCAAGCGGTTGAAAACCGGGACTCTGTTGGTAGGCGCACAACGCTTTGAGACACTCGGCAAACAACTGTTTGACCTCGTCCAGGTTTCCGCCGGCTGAATACAACGAAACCGCCAATTTATAACGGCGGATGAACAGCGGATAGAGGTACAAGGCGGTGTCGCCGTTGTTTTCCTCCGCCTCGCGCACCGACGCCTCAAATTCGGCTACACTCTTTTTTCGCCGCGCTACATCTTGCTCGAAGTAACCCTCGGATGCGAAAAACGCACGATGTGCCATCCTTCCCTCCCAATTACGTGATCGCCATGTTGTGAAAACCCAACCTCAGTGTACGCGATGAAAGAGGCCGCGGTTTATTTTTTTTAAAATTCCCAACAACTCATTCTTTAACAGATCTTTACATTAATCATACTCAGCCAAGCACCCTAAAATCAGCGCTCTTTGAAATTTTTTTTGAAGAAAATAGCCCATCTCTGTCGTAATCTTTGTAAGAAGCCCAACGGTTATCATACGGATCGGGGTCTGCCGTCCCACCACAACCCTTTTCCCGGCAAGCGTCCTTTTTACACCGACTTGCTCCACGGGATTCGCGCAAACCAGGCGAATGGGGTGCTCGGGACAAGCGTCTCGGCCGTCGTTGGATTTCCCACGTTTACGCCATTTTTTTATCACATCGCTTTTCTTCATTTAGAAGGCTTTATTTTATACGGCGAGCGGCGAACCTTTATTTCACGCCGCAACGACAACATATGCTGTCGTTTTTCGCCGAAACCAACCGTTCATCAGCTTATGGTACAAAAAGAGGTCCTACATGAGTGTTTTCCACAAACACAACGTCGACGATATTCTGTGGCGGGGCCCGGGCGAACACATTAAGGTGTTGCGTTACGGGCTGGAGGAACGCCTGCACCAAATCGGGGTACTTTGGGTCGAAATCGAATCCCGAGGTCTGGTGCCGGCGGCGGCTTTTATCAACCAATTCGCGGGCATCGACGTGATGGCCGGCAAAGAACAAACCACACCACGTCCCATCAACGGCATCGTCACCCAGGTACGCCAATTGCGCGGCGGTTTCCACGACACCGACGATCCCACCCAGCAACAGTACCGCTATCGCCTGGAAATCAAACCCAAAATGAGCCTGCTGGGCAAAACCAAACGCTCGCGCATCTTTCAACACAAAACCGCCCAAGACATTATCAGCGAGGTCTGCGGCGCCATGGGTGTCCCCTTCGAATGGCGCACCACCGACAGCTTCCCCGAACGGGAATACTGCGTGCAATACGACGAAAGCGACCTCAACTTCGTCAAACGCCTGCTTGAGGACGAGGGCGCTTACTTTTTCTACGACCACTTCAGCCGCAATATCGTTTTTGCCGACGCCCCAAGCGCCCACCAACCCTGTCAGCCCCACGCGGTGGCGAGTTACGACGAGGAAGGGCAAGTCAAAGAAAAGGACGAGGAAGTGGTGATGTCGGCCGAGTTTGTGTTGAACGTGGTTTCCGGCAAAGTGGCCTGCCACGATTACAACTACCAAACCTCGTCGACCCAACTCAACTCGGGGCAAACCAACGCCGCGCCGGCCGCCTTGGCCGACCTGGAAATTTACGACCACAACACGCTTCATGCCGACGGCGGCAAAGGCGACCGCATGGCCAAAATCCGCGCCGAATCCCATTTGGCGGAAATGTGCGCGCTCAGCACCCACGGCAACACGCGCTCCTTTGCCACGGGCGCGACCTTCACGCTCGAAAACCACTTCGATGAAGAACTCAACACGACCTGGCTGATCAAATCGCTGCGCATCGAAGGCGAACAAGGGGATTTCCGCTGCTGGTCCGAATGCTGCCCCACCGGCAACGTGTTTCGCCCGCGCGCGGAAACACCGCGTCCCCGCGTGCACGGTCTGCAAACCGCCACCATCACCGGGCCCGGCGGCAGCGAGGTTTACCTGGACCAAATGGGCCGCTGCAAACTGCAATTCCACTGGGATCGCGAGGGGCCCGGCAACGACCGTTCCTCGATGTGGGTGCGCGTCAGCAACAACTACGCGGGCCGCGATTACGGCATTCAGTTCATTCCCCGCGTCGGCCACGAGGTGCTGGTGGAGTTTCTGATGGGGAACCCGGATCACCCGGTCGTCTGCGGCCGGGTCTACAACGACAACCAAGCCGCACCGCTCGGCCCGGAAAAAAAATACCAGAACGCGATTAAAACCATCAAAGACCACCACATCATCTTTGACGATTCGGACGGCAAAGAGATGTTCGACATGCGTTCCCAGAAGGACATGCAAATCCTGGTGGTCAACGACCAAACCCGCACGGTCGGCAACAACCAAGCCACCATGGTCGGCGTCAATCAGAGCTTGGCGGTGGGCAACAACCGCTTGATGACGGTGGGCAACAACCAAGGTTTGAACGTGGGCAACAACCAGGCGATTACGGTTGCGGTCGACCAAGGCACCGCGGTGGGCAACGACAAAGCGGTGGCGGTGGGCAACAACCACACCGAACAAATCGCCAACGACCAGGTGACCCTGATCGGCAACGTGCAGAACACCGGGATCGGCGTGGATCAAATCACCCAAATCGGTGTCAACCGCGGTTTGCAGGTGGGCGTGGATCAGTCGGAAGTCATCGGCAACAACCACAGTGAAATCGTCGGCAACGACCACAGCGTGGTGGTGGGCAACGACAAAGTGGAAACCATCGGCAACATCAAACGGGAAACCATCGGCGGTAGCAAGGCACAACTCATCGGTGATAGCAAAAGCGTCAACATCGCCGAAAACTACTCGGCCAACATCGGCAAGGTCAAAATGGTGAACGTCGCCAAGGCCTCGGTGGAAAACGTGATGCAAGCCAAAGCCTTAACCGTGGCGGGCGCCTACATGGTGCAGGTCGGCGGGGCACACAACATGATGGTCGGCATCTCCCACACGGAGGAAGCCCTGGTGATGCGCAAAATCATGGCCGGGGTGATGCTCGGGCTGAAATGCGGCCCGGCCAAAATCTCGATGAACCGCGCCGGTGTCATTAATATCGAAGGCACCACCATCAATATCAAAGCCAAGGCGGCGTTGAACCTGGAAGGCGGCACCGTGGCGATCAAAGCCAAGGGCAACGTCACCGTCCAAGGCTCAATGATCAGCTTGAACTAGAGAGGGTCAACCATGGGAAAACCGGCGGCACGATTCAGTGACAGCACCGTGTGTCCCCTGCCGATGCACGGCAAAGGGGCCTTGTACCAAGGCGCGACCTCGGTGGTGATCAACAAACAAGCGGCGGCGCGGGTCGGCGACATGGCAATGTGTCCCGGTTCCGCGGCGGCACCCCAAACCATGTCCTCGGCCAAAGGCGGCGGCGCGGCCATGGCCGGCGGCGATTGCGACGGCGGCAAATGCGATGAAGGCCCCGCGGGCGGCGCGGGCGGCGGTGGCGCGGACATCGTCGCCATGGGCAGCGGAACGGTCTTCATCGAAGGTCTGCCCGCGGCGCGCATGGGCGATCAAATGGCGCACGGCGGGAAAATCGTCAGCGGTTCAAGCAATGTCGTCATCGGTGGATAACTTCCGGTCGTGTTAGAGTGCTCTCATCTTATCGTTCGGGAGCCATTACCGTGAATGCAGTCATTTTTCGCCAACGCGGATTTTTCCGCCTCGGGTTCATCGTGTTATGCGCGATGTTCGTGGCGAAGGCCCCCGGGCTTTTCGCCGACTCCCGCACATCCATCGAAGAGGTTTCCATGTTAGAACACGAATCTGGACTCGCAGAAGAACCGGCCACCTGGAGCGAATTGCTCGACAGTGCCGAACAGGGCCGTTTGTACGCGGTCATCGACGCCTGCAACATGCCGCCGGTTTTGAAAAAAGCGGAAAACTATCCCGCGGTGTGCCTGCACGGCGGACCCAAGGACAAGGGCCGGTGGCCCAGCGCGCCCTGGCTGTTCAAAGCTGACGCGGCACTGATCGACTGGGTGCGCGAGGACCTGTTTGCCGAGCCCTGGGGTTTTTTCCTCGAAAGCAACGCAACGATGAACGAGGTGCACGAGCATTTAAAAAACTTCGAACACATCGCCGATCTGGAAAAACGCAAATACCTGTTTCGTTATTACGATCCCCGCATTCTGTCGCCCTTCTTGCTCAGTTCCACCGCCCCCGAGGTGCGTCATTTCTTCGGCCCGGCCCAACGCATCACGGCGGGCACGGCGCAACTGAGCCTGGTTCACTACAGCACCGTGTCCCGCATTGAAAACGAAACCTATCCGTACCGCACCATGCGGTTGACCGAGGCCCACAACAGTGCCTTTTTCACCTACGACGAGGAACGGTTTCTCAAGGAAGTGATTGCCTTCATCCTCGACGAATTCCCCAAAAAACGCGACCTCGACCCCGACACCCTCGAAATGTGGTGCGAGGGCGGCATCCAACGGGCGCGCCGCAACGGTTTCGTTCTGGCCAAGGACATCATGGCGTTTGTGGCCTTGATGTTCCGCTTTGCACCCGACTTCGACCAAGACGAACAGGTACGCGCGATTCTCGACGACGAGGCCGTCGCGCAGGACCAAAAACTCCGCGCGTTGCTGGACCGCATCAGCGACGACCATTGGATGAACATCATCGCCAAAGGCGATCCCTCGGCTTGGTTCGAGGACGACTAAACCAAAAGCTACGAATGATTAGTACCGTCCTGAGAGGAAATTATGGGTTTAAACAATGCCACCGGGGATTTGGTCATTCCCGACACCATGTCCGCGCGTTTGGAGGAATTGCTCAAAAAGCTGAAAGGCGAAATGGGCGAGGCCGTCACGCAGGGCGTGCTCGACATCGCGGGGATCTTTGACCCCACGCCGGTTTCCGACCTCGCCGGTGGTTTGTTTAGCTTGTGGCGCGGCGATTTCGTCGGCGCCGGTTTGTCGGTGGTCTCGATGGTGCCCTACGTGGGCGACGCCGTCGGCAAAACCGGCAAGCTGGCCAAGCTGTTCAAAACGGTTCAAAAGATGCAAGATCGCTTGAAGTCGATGAAGGCCATTTTCAAGCACATCGAAAAGGCAATCGATCCGGCGACGGCGCGACGCATCAAAAGGTTGATCGGCCAGTTGGACGCCATCAACCAAAAATGGGATTCAGCAGTAAGCGCGGTGGAAGATAGGCTCAAAGGTTTGTTCAAGGGCCGCAACGACGAGTTGCTGGAAAACGCGCAGCGACGCGTGGCGGATAGAAACAAGGAAGGCTGCGCCAAAAAACACCAGCGCCAGACCATGGAAGCGGAGGAGCGCAAAACGGGCGCACACCGCGACACCAAGGGACCGGACAACCGACCGGACGGCACCTACGCGGAGTCGAACCACTCCCCGGCCAATTCCTCGAACCCGACCGTGAGAACGGACGACGGCGGGGCCTTCCAAATGAACTCCCAGGACCACGCGCGCGCGGCCACCACCGGCAGTTCCCACGAGGCTAAATTGTTCCGCGGCGTTCAGGAAGAGATGAACGGTCAGGGTTACTTGAAGGAAGCGGTCGAGATGGACCGCACCGATTCGGCGCTGAAATTTGGCGACGAGTACGATCTCCAGTACGACGACCTGCAGGACAATTTTTGGACCGACGCCAAACTGGACGAATTTTAGGAGGCCGCCCATGAGACTCGACATGCATCCCTACCAAGGTGTGGGCCCGATCCAGTTCGGCATGACCCGCGAGCAAGTGCGCAAAGCCGCGAGCGAGCCGGCACACCCGTTCCGCAAGAACATGTTCAGCTTGTGCGATACCGATGAATTCACCAAAGCCAGGGTCCATGTGTTTTACGAGGCCGAGGGCGACACCGTGGAGGCGATTGAGATTTGGCAGCCGGCCAAACCCACCCTGGGCGGCGCCACCTTACTGGACAAACCCATTGTGCTGTTGCGGCAGCAACTGCTGGAAACGGATCCCGAGATGGCGGAAGAAAAGGTGGGCGAGTTGCAGTCGGACAAGCTGGGTTTGTGCGTGTGGGCACCGACGGCCGACGCGGACCCGCACCTGCCACCGCGTTCGGTGATGATGTTTTGCCGCGGTTACTGGGACAATTTTGAGGAAAAACGCAAAAACGCGATGCTGCACGTGATGAAAAAGTTGGCGGAAGGCTCCTAGCATGGTGCCGTGGAGCCTGGAGACCTTCTGGGAACGCATCGCCCCGACCTTTATTGAAAACTGGCCGCAAGCCTTGCGCGAGCGTTCCCTGCCCGCGCTGGACTTACAGGTTCCCTGGGACGAGCTGCTGGCGGCAATGTCGCATAGCAAATACCGCGGCTGGTTTCCCAACCTCCAGCCGCATCTGTCGCTGGATGCCTTGGAAGAACGCATCGACGCGGGTTTGGCGCAAATCGGTGGGCCGGCCTTTTTGCGGCTGGGTTCACGCAGCCCCAAGGACGGGCTCCAGGCGCAACAGTTCGGGTTACGCATCGAACACGGCCATCAGGGCGTGCGCCTGCTGACAAGCGATTCGCGCCGCGCGGCGTTCGACATCCGCTGCGCCATGGATTACAGCACCATGCCGCGGCTGTTTCTGCGCCCGTGGCGAACCATCCCGACCTGGAGCGAGTTCCGCTGCTTCATCCAAGGCGGCGAGGTGGTCGGCATCTCGCAATACGATTTCCGCGACCTAGGCCGTTCCGAAATCATCGTGCAACACGCGGAGCGCATCGAAGCGGTGTTGCGCGAGGCGTTGGCGGCCATGCTTCCCGAGTTCCATTTACCCGACATCATCGCCGATCTTATCTTGGTTCCCAATGAAGACGACAGAAAAGAAATTACCAAGGACGCTGTAACCAACAATCGCTTCGACGCAATGCTCCTGGAACTCAACCCATTCATTGTCCAGACCAACCCCGCCCTCTTCACTTGGCTGGAACCCTTCGACAGGCGTTTCCGGTTCATTCACTGAGGGCTTTTCATCCAGAAAGGATGAGGCTATTGGCTTCTTAGCGTTAAACCTCAACCCTTGCAGTCTTTCCGATGAACTCAATACCCAAGGCGATCCAGTTGGACGGATGTTGTTAGGTCTTTGCAGTTGAAGTGGCCGTAGGGGGTTTCGCTGTAGACGGTTTCGCCGTCTTGGCCGTTGATGCGGGCGGTGTAGCGGCCGTAGACGAGGCCGCCGAAACCGACGATTTCGTCGACGGTTGACCAGATGGTATAGACCTTGGCGCCTTCGAAACCCGTGGTGCGGTTGAGGTCGGTGAGGAAACGGCTGACGCTGTAGGGTCCCCACACGCCGGCCATGTAGCCGGGGTAGAAGCCGTTGGTGGCGCCGCAGGTGGGGGTGCTGGGTCCGGTGAAATAGCAGGAAGCCAGGCCGTGGTTGGCGCCCGCGATGCCGATGAAGGTGTTGATGCGCGCGGTTAAGGGGCTGCCGAGGTTGTAGGTTCCGCCGTCGGCGCTGTCATTGCCGCCACCGCCTTTGATGGCTTTTCTGGCCAGGGTGACCCCCATTGAGTGGGTGATGACGTCGACTTGGGATGCGCCGGTGTAGGCCAAGACGGCCTCGATGAAGGCGCGGGTGCGGTCGAGATAGCTGTAGGAATGGTATTGCAGAGAAGCAAGGGCCGGGTTGGCCGGTCCCCAGGTGGTGGCGTAGAGTTCGGCTTCGCTGTAGCCGGCGGCGAGGAAGGCGTCGCGCGAGGCACGCCAACCGGTTTGGCCGAAGGTGCGGCCCCAGGCACGGTCGCCGTTGCCATGGACGAAAATGACGGGGCGGCGGTTGACGGCCTGGCCGGCGGTGGTTTTTCCGCCAAAACTGCCGCCGTCGAGATCGTCGCGGGCGAAGTCGTAGGCGGCGTAACCGTTGGCGTTCAGCCAGTTGCGGAAGTCACCGCTGAGTGTCGGCGCGGTTTGGGCGAAAGCCGGGGCAAAAAAAACACAAACGAACAACATACGAAAAACAGACATAGATATCTCCTTACCCGCACTTCTCGCCGAGTTCAAATCTATGGAGAATCGCGAGTCGTCCCCGGCCGGTTCAAACATCAGAAACGCACCCCGGCCGCGGCGAGCGGGTTGTGCAGCGCTTGCTCGTGAAGGGTCCGTTTCACTCTGTTTGTCTCACCGAGGGATTGGCTAAGGACCGAAATCCATTGAGATTAAGTTCAGGATAGACCGCCAAACGTGCGCCACACCATTGAGCAACGGTTTCTAGAAATAAAACACGTTGGCGATTTTTATTTTGAGGCAGTCATTCTGATTAAAAGGTTGGTGCGGTGAAGGCTAGGATCGCCGCCGCGGTCGCCTCGACGCTGTCGATGATGCACAAATGGCCGGCCTTTGGCAGCACCACGGTTTTGGCGTTGGGAATCGCTTCCCCGAGTTTGCGGCCGTTGGCGACCGGCACAACGCGGTCCAACGCGCCGTGAAGCACCAAGGTCGGCACGGCGATGTTTTGCACAACGGCGCTTTGGTCGAAAAAGAAACCCGCCATGGCGTGTTTTTGGACAGTTGTCGGCGGCGGTTGGTAGGCGGCCTCGCGCGCTACCAGTTCCCCATGGCGCTTGGGGTGGTCGGCCTCGAAGTCGGGACGCAAGGCCAGCACGTAACCCTTGCGCACGGCCGCCTCACGCGGCAAGGTCGCCGAGGTCGCGAAGAATTGCAGTACTTCCTGATCCGGCACCACATGGGCTTTGCCGCCGATGCTGGAACCCATCAGCACCAATTTGTCGACGCGCTCCGGGAACTGCAGTGCCATTGATTGCGCCACAAACCCGCCCAACGAAATGCCGGCCACCTGGCAACGGCGTATGTTGAGATGATCCAGCAGTGTCGCGGCGTGGCGCGCGAGGTCGGCCACGGTGCCGGCGGGTTGGTGAGCGCTGCTGCAACCCAAACCGGCGGGGTCAAAACGGATCACGCGATGGTGGGCGGTTAGTTTGGGCAACAGATCGTCCCAAACCGACATGCGGTTGCCGAGCCCGCCGATCAACAACAGCGGGGGCCCCTCCCCGGTTACCTCGTGGCACAGGTCGCCGCCGTTCAACGCCGGCGTGGTTTGCGACCACAGCCAGGCCGGTGCCGTCAGGCCCAAAAAAAGCAAAAATCCAAAACGCACGGTTCCCCCTTGCCCATGGGGCGAGCGGTTAACCGCCCGCCCTAACCCGCATATCTCACAAGGTTTTCTGCTTCTCGCTACGAATCCTTGTGAGAAATGCGGGCTAAGCGAATCGCTTAAAACTTTTGGTAGATCTCGAAGGTGAGGAAACTGGGCTGCGCGGGCGTGCCGAGCAACTGGGTTTTGTCCTCATCGGTGACGTTGGACCAACTCAACTTGAGCAGGGTGTCGACCTTGGGAACCGTGTAGCCCGCGGCCAGGTTGAACTCGCTGAAGGTATCGATGCGGCCGGACCAGTTGCCGGACAGGTAGTCGTAGGCATTGACGCGACGGCCGGTCAGGGTCAGGAAGGAATTGGGCGCGAACAGGTCTTTGATGTTCAGGCTCGCCTTGTACTTCCATTCCGGGGTGTTGAAGGGGATGTCGGGAATGGTGGTGGTGTTTTCGAAGGAGTCCAGCTTGGCGTAACCAATGCTCGACTTGAGGCTGATTTTGTCGTTGAAGAAGTAATCCACCCCCAAATCAAAACCTTCGATCTGAGCCTTGCCGTAGTTCAAATAGGTGAACAGCAGCGGCAACACGGCGCCTTGACTGTCAACGGCGGTCGTACCAAAAGCGGGGTGGGCCACCACCTGCAGCGGGCTAATGAAGTCCTCGTAATCGGAGCGGTAAGCGACGGCGTCGATCATCAGGGCGTTGTTGAACAGGCCGCGGTAACCAACCTCAAAGGTGGTGACTTCTTCGGGCGCCAAACCGGCGATTTCGCTGATGGTGTTGCCGGCGGCATCTTGAATGGTGAAACCATTTAAATTGCCGCGCGCCAAGCCGTTGAAGAAATACAGGTGGGTTTCGATAATTTCCGGCGCACGGTAGGAACTCATGAAGTTGGCGCGCAGGTGGTGGTTGTGGACGTTGTAGGTCACGCCCAATTTGGGGCTGAACTGGCTGTCGAACTCGGAGAAGTCGTCGTAGCGACCGGCGGCAACCACGCGCAAACGGTCTTCCATCAAACGCCAATCCGCTTGTAAGTAAACGCCTTTTTCATCACGGGAAATATCGTTTTTGGTGCCGTCCGGCAGGATGAAGTCATCTAAATAGCTGCCCTCGGAATTGGGCTGGTACTCACGGTAACTCAAACCGGCGACCAGGAACAGGTTGCCGACCTCGTAGTTGGTTTGGAATTCGACGTCGTTGAGGTAGGAATCGTTGATGAACTTGGCGGCGTCGGCGGCCTGCTCCAGACTCAAACCGGCGGCAAGTTGCGCGGGCACGTTTTGGATGGAGTAGGTGTTGCCGGCATCTTCACCGGTGCGGGTCACCTGGAAAAACCAGCGCGGCGCGCTCGCTTTAAACTGCACGTGGCCGATTTCCCAACCGTCGATGCGGTTGCGGCCGACGTTGGTCACGCCAAAGCTGTCGTTTTCGGACCAACCCACGAGCGCGGTGAACATGGTTTCCCCACGACGGTAGTACGCGGTCATTTCGGCTTTGGTGGACAACACATCGTAGTCGCCCACCACCAAGTCTTCCTCGCGGTAGGCGGTGCCGGCGTCAAGCGCGGCCTGCAATTCGGCCTGGGAGGCGTAACCGGTTTGATTGGCGCCGGAAACGTCAAACACGTTGTCGGAGACAAATTCGTCGGCGCTGAGGTATTGGCCGGTGAGTTTAAAGCCCCAGCCGCCCTCAAACACCTGGGCGTAACGGAACTTGGCGTCGACGAGGTTCTGTTCGCCGCCTTTAAAAGCGACACTCAAACCTTCCTCGTCCCAGGGGGTTTTGGTGATGATGTTGAGCACGCCGGCGGTGGTGTTGGAACCGTACAATGCGCCGGCGGGGCCGAGAATTAACTCCATCGAACGAATGTCCAGCGAAGAAACCGGTGCCAGCCCGCCCTGGGGCAAACCGGCGCCCGGCAGCGTCGACAAACGGCCGTCGACAAGCGACAGCATGCGCGAGTTAAACGAGGAGCTGAAGCCGCGCGTGGATACTTTTTGCAGGTTGATGCCGCCGTTGGCGAAATCCACACCTTTGACCTGAGCCAAGGCGCCGGAGAAGGTGGTCGCTGCCGATTCCAGCAAACCTTGGCTGGTCACGGTTTCAATGGTCGAGGGCGCTTCCATGCGTTTTTCCGGGCGTTTGGAAGCGGTGATCACCAGGGATTCCTCCACGGTGACCGCGTCGGGTTCGGTTTGTTCTTGGGTTTCGGACTGGGCCCAAAGCGGGCAGGTCATAACAAGCAGTGCGGCGAGCATCAAAAGCCGTTGGGGTGAACGGTAGGCACTGAGGACTTTCATCGTGGCGCTCCTTCAAGCAGAAACACGGGTGAACCGCGATAGACGAAACGGTTGAGCCGCATTTTTTAGGTATGGAAACAGGGGTTGTTCGGTCGTGGATCATTGGGGTTCGGCGGCGGTCACGGTCGCGCCAACCTCGGCGGGACGGTCGAGCCCCAGACACACAAAACCCAGACAGAAACTCGCCAAAATGGCGTAACTAGCAGATACACTTGGATTTGCCACCCCGAAACCCAAGTGCAGAGCCAGATGAACGGTCAACCCACAAACCGCGGCGGAAGCCGCGATCCAGGCCGACACGGGACGACGCATCAGCACACCGAAAACAATCGGTACAACCGACGCCGCCGCCAGCCCGTACACCCCTTTCTGCGCGAAAAGCCCCACCAGAGCAGGCGGTTGCCACGCCAAAGCAAAGGCAACCAAACCAATCACAACCAGCACCAGCCGCGACAAGTGAAGCCCGAGGCGTTCCTTGTCGGCCGCTTTGCTAAAAGGGAAATACAGGTCGTTGACCACCATCGCCGAAAGCGAAACCAATATGCCGTCGAGGGTAGACATCCCCGCGGCCAGCAACGCGATGGTAATGATGGTGAGAAAAAAAGTGCCGCCGACGATGCCTTCCATCTCGGCGGCAATATAATGCGCAACCACGGCGTCTTGGCTCCCTACTTCCAAGCCGCTGAGGCGCGCGTAAAAACCAGTGAACAGCATCAGTGAAAAGATCAGGCCGGCACCGATGGCGGTAACCAGGAACCATTTCACATCGCGATCATTTTTGAGGTACAGGACCTTGGTCAAAATGTGGGGTTGCATCATCAGCGCGAAGGTGACGATAAACCCGGAGGCGAACACGGACCAAAAGTCGTAGTAAAGCGTTGATTCGGCATTAAGAGGCGCGGCAAATTGGGGCGAAACCGCCGCCAGGCTGCCGAAAAAGTCGCCGTTGAAATAACCCAAACCGGAAACGAACAAAGCCACCGCGATGAACAGCATCAGCACGGCTTGGAAGCTGTTGGTGTAGGCGTGGGCGTAGGTGCCGCCCATGAGCACGTAACTAAACACGAACAACAACACGGCGATGAGCGCGGCTTGGCGCGAGATGTCGAACAGTTGCGCGGTAAGAATGGCGCACCCCACCAGGATCAGCACGACAAAGGTAATGCTGAGCAGATTAATCAGCGCGAAAAACAAGGCCAGGCCGCGGCTGCCGTAGTGTTCGCGGATCCAATGGGGGATCGTCAGCGCCTTGTAGCGCGCGCCGGTGCGGCGGAAGCCGTGGCACAGCAGGAGCAGCGCGGCGATGATGCCGCCTGAAGCGGCCACGCCGTAGTGCAAAAAGGCGGACAATCCGTGGGTGTAAACGAAACCGGGGTTAATGACAAAGGTTGCGGTGGAGGCAATCGAGGAGGCCATGGTCAGACCGACCAGAACCGGGCTCATGTCACCGTTGCCGATGGAAAAACCGGCCAGCGATTTGGTGCGACGCATGCCTTTGACGCTGAGGAAATAGGTCAGGCCGACGTAAAAGGCGGTAACCAGGTAGGCAAACCAGGGAATCGATGTTTCAGGAAGCATATTGAACCCCGGCTTGTATGGTTTTTAGGGCGGTTTCGGTGAGTGCTTTGCGGTTGACTTTGCCGTTGGCGAGCAACGGTAGTTCGGTCAGACAGACCAGGTGGCGCGGGTGTTTGTAACGGGACAGGTGCGGTTCGAGAAAGGCGCGTACGGCGGCCACATCGTAGCTTTGTTCGGTGAGCAGGAAGGCGAAACCGACCTCGCCCCAGCGTTGGTCGGGAACACCGATCACATGGGCGTCGCGCACGTCGGCCATGTTGATCAGGTGACGCACCACCTCGCCGGGGAACACGTTTTCGCCGCCGCTGATGTACATCTCTTTTTTGCGACCCACGATGGTGTAGCAACCTTGGGCGTCGCGTTGAGCCAGGTCGCCGGTGCGCCAGAATTGGCCGTGGCGGGCTGATGCGGTCGAAGCGGCGTTGTTGCGGTAGCCGGCGCACAGGTGCGGCCCGGCGATGCACAGCTCGCCCACACCGCCGTCGCCAACGGGTTGGTCATCCTCGTCCAACAACAGCATGCATGTGCCGAGCATCGGCCAACCGACGGCGGCCGGCTTGCGGCGCGCGGTGGCGTCGTCGATGGTGAAGCAGTTGGGACCAACCTCGGTCATGCCGAACCCTTGGCGGAAACACACGCCGCGTTCGCGCCAAACCTGCATCACGGCCTGTTGGCAGGGGGCGCCGCCGGAAATCACGAAGCGCAGTTGGGATAGATCACAGCCGGCGAAGGCGGCGTGACGCGCCAGCAAGTCGAACATGGTCGGCACGCCGAAGAAAACGGTGATTTTGCCGGCGTTCATTAAATCAAGGATCTGGTCAGGTTGAAAACAATCAACCAAAAGGATGCGACCGCCGGCCTGTAACAGCGGCAAGGTCAGCACGTTGTAACCACCGGTGTGGAAAAAGGGCGCGTGGGTACTGCTCGCATCACGGCTGTCCAGTTCCCAATTGAGGCGGGTTTGTACGATGTTGGCGCCGAGCATGGCGCCGTGGAGCAACACACCCTTGGGGCAACCGCTGGAACCGGAAGTGAACAACATCAACAGCGGCCGTTGTGGATCGACGGGCGCGGCGACAAAAGCGGTCGTTTCAGGCAGGGTCACCAAATCCAAATAGAAGGCGGCGGGATGGTCGAGATGGAAGTCCGCGCCGAGCAAAACACATGTGGCTTCAATGTGATCCAACTGTTGGGTCCATTCGGCCGGGCTGAGGCGGTAGTTCAAAGGAACCAACAAGGCACCGAGGCGCAGGCAGGCGAAAAAGAGGTGCAGATGTTCGGCGCGGTTGGTCGCCAGCACGACGACGCGGTCCCCTTCCCCAACACCCAGTTGGTGGAGGTAGGTCGCCCAACGGTCGGCAAGCCGGTCCATGGCGGCGTAGGTCATGGTGGCGCCGTCGCCGGCCTGTTCCAAGGCGATGCGATCACCAAAACGCGATGCGTTTTCGGCTAAAAAATCAAACCACATGCGCGTTTCCTCCTTGTAAACCCGCGAAAAAAGGCGCGATGGTTTCTGCAAACAACGCGGGCCGTTCCAGCAAAGCGGCGTGGGCGCCGGCAACCACGGTGAGCCGGGCGTCGGGCAAGGCGTCGGCCATGGCTTGCATCGCATGGGGCGGGGTTAATAAATCGTGCGCGCCACTGAGCAAGAGGGTCGGTGCCTTAACCGCGCTTAGGTCAATCGACCCGTCGAGGGCACCGAGGATCAGGCTTTCCACCGCGGCGTGATCGCGGTCGTCGGCGCGCTCGCGGTAGGATGCGATCAGGTCGGGTAAATCGCCCATGGCCGTTTCGCTCCAAATCCAGGGGGCGGCCACGTCGAAGCGACAGGTGCCGCCGCCGGCGCGATGGGCCTCCAGCCAGGATTGCAGCACCGCGCGCTGGACAAGGGTCGGGTTGGCAAAAGCGTGGGCCGCGGCGATGGCGACGACCCGCTCCGGGTGTTTGGCCGCCAGGGCGAGGGCCACGCGGGCGCCGTTGCTGATGCCCGCCAGGTGGCAGCGCTGAATGTCCAACCCATCCAATACGGCGAGGGCGTCCGCGACCTGTTGTTCCAGACGGTAAACGCCTTCCGCCGCGGGGGTTTCCCCCTGGCCGCGCGCGTCGTAACGGATGACACGCGTTTGGCCAAGGTAACCCAGGGCGCCGTCCCAGCTTTGCCGCGCGGCGAACAAGCCGTTGAGCAGCAGCAGCGGGACACCCTTTTCGGGACCGATCAATTCGGCCCCGAAAAAAGCGGCCTTCACAGAGGAGGAAGACAAGGCAATCACCGCTTAACCCAGCACCAAACCACCGTCGACGTTGAGGGTCGTGCCGGTGATGTAGCTAGCCTCGTCACTGGCCAGAAACGCGTAGGCCGCGGCGATTTCGTGGGCGTGACCCATGCGGGCCAGGGGTGGTTTTTGGCGGATTTTGTCCAACACTTTTTCGGGAATGGCCTCCGTCATCGGGGTTTCGATAAAACCCGGTGCAACCGCGTTGACGCGTACATTGGCGCGGCCCAATTCGCGGGCCAGGGTTTGCGTCATCGCGATCACACCCGCCTTGGTGGCCGCGTAGTTGGTTTGGCCGAAGTTGCCGTTGTGGGCCACCACGGAAGAGGCGTTCAGAATCACACCACTGCCGCGTTCTTTCATCATCACGGCCGCGCCTTGGCAAAGTTCGAACACGGCGGTCAAGTTGACGGCGATGACTTTGTCCCAGTCGGCGCGGGTCATTTTGGTGATGGTCGCATCGCGGGTGATCCCCGCATTGTTAATCAAAACGTCGCAATTTTTGTCGCGCAGAAGCTCGAGTGCAGCCTGCATGCCCGCGGATGTGGCCAGATCGGCGGCGAGCAGATGGTGTTTGTCGCCGAAACGTTCGCGGGTCACGTCGGAAATGTCGCGGTCCACCAAACAGAGGGTACTCCCCTCGGCCTCAAACCGCTCGGCGGTCGCCCAGCCAATGCCCTGGTTGGCGCCGGTAATCATCACGGTTTTTTGGTCTAGTCCTTTCACGGTTGGTCTCCTCACACGGCGCCGCTCCGGGTCGCCGTCCTACATCATTAAATAAGGGTGGCGGTGTCCTCGCCGTGAAAAACGGCGCGGTTCCATTCAAAAGCTAAAGCGGACCAAGTGTAGCCAATCCCGGCGCTTGCAAGCACCACCAGGTTGCCTGGCTGGAGCAGGTTCTCTTTTTCGGCCAGCCCCAGCGACAGGACTTGGTCGGGGGCGCCGAAATGACCAAAGTGGTCGAGGTAAATGCTTTGCGAGGGTTTGAGTTCGAGGTCCTGAAGCAAGGCGTCGTGGGCCGAGCGTTTGATGTGCAGCAAGGCCAGGTAATCAATGGCGCGGGATTGGGCCGCTTCGCGAATGACCTTGACGAAATTGGGTTGGGACACTTCGCCCAAGCGTTTGCGCATCTCGCCAATGTGGGGCACGGTCAGAAAGGTATCGGCGTGGTCCAAGCCACCGCGGCTGGTTTTGCGGGTACCGCCGCCGGGAATAATCACGTCCTCGCTGAAACGGCCGTCGGTAATCACCGAGGCGCCGCGCAAGGGATTGTCGCCCTCGCGATCCAACACCATGGCCGCGCCGCCGTCGGCCAGGCTGTAGAGGAACCGCGAATTGGGATCTTGGTAATTGGCGAGGTCGCCGGTACGGTGGCCGCCGCACAACAACACCCGATTGATGTTGGGATCCGCGGCCATCATCGAACGGGCGATATGCAGGCCGACGACGTTGCTGGAACAACGCGCGGCCATGTCAAAGGCCCAGGCGCGGCGTAGGCCGAGCTGTTCCTGCACGTAAATGCCGGCGGACCAAACGGGGTAATCTTTGTATTCGGAACCGGTCCACATGAGCAAGTCGATGGAATCGGGATCGATGTCGCGCAGGGCAAGGCGCGCGGCACGCACGGCCATCTCGCTGGGGTGCATTTCGGCACGGGCGCGGCACTTGCGCACGATGCCCATTTTCTCACGCACGACCTCGAGGGGAAGGTCGGCGGCGGCGGCAATATCGGCCGCCTGTTCGCGGTCGGGCGGCAGCCAAACGGCCGCCCGAGCAAGTGAAATGTCCATGGTAAACTCCCGTGAAAACAAGGCGAACGCGAAAACCACCAACAGCCTCCCCCGGACGGGGGTACAGCGCGGGAATCGACGCCGGTCGCATGACGACCATGAGGGTCGTCGCCGTCGGTCAGTTAACGCGACGGCCGCCGCGGCATAAAGCGGCAATTTATAAAAAATGTTATGGTTTTCGGAACATTATCAGACTCTGTGTAAAGACTTCCCTTTACTCAGCCTGGGATTCCGTGGCCTTGTCACCCGCGAGGAAGGTCGCAATCGCCGCGGCCGTTTCGTGGTGCCGTTCCCAAAAAAACCAGTGATCGCTTTCGGCAAAACGCGTCACCGACGCGTTCGGCAGCTGATCGGCCAGTTGGGTCGCATGTTGGGTGGGCACCAGGCGGTCGGCGTCGCCCGTGAGCAACAAGACGGGGTTGTTAATCAGGTGCAGCGGCACCGGGGATTCAAAGTAACGCGCGACGGCGCGGCGTTGTCGCAGTAGGGAGCGCAACGGTGCCACGTGGCGAAGGCGTTGGTCGAGAAGCAGTTGGTAAGCGGCGGGATCGCGTTGGGCGAAGCCGGGGTGGACGGTCGCCTCACTGTTGGCGCGAACCATGGCCGCGGGTTCCATTTGGTACATGGCGTGGAGCTGCGTTTCATCGAGTAAGGGAATCGCCTCGATGGTTTCATGCGCGGCGGTGGTGGCCAATAACACGCATGAGGCAACGGCTTCGCCGTGTTGAAGCAGCAGCTTTTGGGCGATAAAACCGCCCATGCTGATGCCGATCAGGTGGTAACGGGGATGGCCCAGCCGCTGCATCAAAAAGTGGCAATGGTCGGCCAATTGTTCAAAGCTGTAATCACAACCCGCGTCGGGACTGGCGCCCATGCCCGGCAGGTCGGGCAATAGAAACGAATACCGAGGTTGGAGCTGCCGCGCAATTGGTTTAAAAAGCCAATTGCCGCAGCCGAAACCGGGAATCACCAAAACCGGTTCACCGCGACCAATGCGGTCGATGTGAAGATCGAAATGCGGAGAGCGCCGCACCGGCAGCGGTGAAGTTAACATGAGGGTTCCTCGCCGACACCGTGGGGTTTGCGGCTGGGATCCAACAAACCGTGTAACAACAGTTGCGATACCTTGCCGCCCACTTCCTCCGATTCAATACCGAAATGGTTTTCCACCCCGAACGAGGTTTCAACCAGGTAGTACTGGAACAAAAAACGAAAACACATCATGACGGCGAACAAGGGATCGGCATCCTCGTGTAAAGCGCCCTCGCGGCGCAAGCGGTCAAAATGATCGCCGAACGCGTTCTTAAAGTTGGCGGCCATATTGTGGTAAAAACGCTGAATGTGGGTTCCCTGGAACTCGATCACATCAATGTAAATCAGCATGATGGATTCGCGATTGGAAACGACAATATCGCGAATGGCCTCGGCCAAGGCGGGAATATCGTTGGGAAAGTTGGACTTAAGGATCAACTGGTTCAAGGGCAATTCGGGATCTTCCAAGCGGCGCCAGTAGTTATCCAGCAACTCGGTGAACACTTGGAGTTTGTTATCGAAGTGATGGTACACGCGGCCGATGGAGATATCGGCACCGCGGGCGATATCTTTCATGGAAGTGGCCTTGTAGCCGTTTTGGGAAAAACAGCGCAGGCCGGCGGCGAGAATAAGCTCGCGTGATCGTTGTGATTTAAGCGATTGTTTCATTTTAAAAACCGAACACTCGTTTTGTTTTTTAGAATTCTGCGCCTCAGCGCGCGGGCTGTCAAGGTTTTTTTCGCACTTTTTCGCGCAACCATCTAGCCCGCATTTCTCACAAGGAATTCTGCTACGAACCCGAAACCCATGCGATTACGTGGGGGCGGCCTTCCGCGGGGCGGCCATCCGCATTACTCGGTCGAGCCGCCTTCCCCTCAGCTGCTACGCCGAAAGGTCGGCCCCGCGAAAGGTCGGCCCCGCGAAAGGTCGGCCCCGCGAAAGGTCGGCCCCCTATGCCGTCTCTCGGTCGTAATCTTCGAACTCACAAGGCTTTCAGCTTCTCGCAACGAACCCTTGTGAGAAATGCGGGCTAGGTGACGCCTGGGTGCGACCTGATTCGTCGTTTTTCCTCACGACTTACAAAAGAAGCGATTTTCAAACCATTCTGAGATACAATTCTTCACCAAGCCACCACTTTAACGCTTTTTCTCAATACCACCGCGCCAACCCACCTTTGCGGTTATATGAGTCATGACCCTCACCCACCTTTTTTCACCCATCACCTCCCCCCGGAGTTTTCTCCGACGCGGTAACGGCTTTCCTGTGCTTTGTCTGATGGTCGGCCTTTTGCCCTGGGCACAGGTCTCCGCCGGCCCCCCCTTGTTCAGCACGCGTTACAGCACGGAGGAAGGGCTACTCAACTATCAGGTCAATTGCCTGTTCCAAGATGACGACGGTTACCTGTGGATCGGCACCAATAACGGGCTAAACCGTTTCGACGGCCACGCCTTCTGGAAAATCCAACCCGACGTCGCCGGTGAGGCAGTCAACCCCTACATTTATATTCGTGCCATCGACGCCGACAGCGAGGGAAACCTTTGGCTGGCGGCCTCGGAAGGACTCTATCGCTTCAACAAAAACCGCGATCATCTGACCAAGGTGAAAGCACCGCGGACAGCAACCGAATCGGGGTTTCGCAACCTGCTGGTGGACCACCAGGACCGGGTTTGGGCCACGGACACCTTGGGTCGCCTCTGGCGCTATACCCCCACTACGGAAAACCTGGTCAACTTATCCGATACCATCCCCAACCCCACTCCCGAGGAAGCGATTCGCTGCACTGCCCTCACCGACCTCGGTAATAAACTGTGGCTGGGAACCCAGAAGGGCCTGTTCCGTTGGGACGCGGGCCACGACCGGCCCGTCCCGGTAAAAAACACACGCAATGCCGCGACCCCGGCCTTTGGAAGCGCGGTTCAGATCCTGGCGCGCGACCCCGAGGGGCGACCCTGGGTCGTGGGCGACCAGGGGGTGGCCTCCTTCTCCATGGCACTGGGCGAGTTTCTCCCTCGTTTTCTGTTTGAACAGGACACCCAGGCGCAACCCCCCTACCACGCTTTAGCGGTGGTCGATGCTTCGACCTTGTGGCTGGCGGGCAGGGATCATTTGCTCCATGTCACGTTACGCGGTACCCCGACGGCAACCCGCTATTCCTACGGCGCCATTCACGCGTTAACGGATGATCGGATCCGCACCATGCTGGTGGACGAGGCGGGCACCCTGTGGATCGGCAGTTTGTTTGGCGGTTTGAATCGGATTACCCGGGCCAACACCATCGAATCACTGCCGCTGACCCGTCCCGCCGGGGTCCGTTCACAATATCCCTCGGTTCGCGCGGTAGCCTTTGCGGACAACGATGTGTTATGGGTGGGCGATTACGATGGTTTGTTTTCCCTCCAAAACGGAACCACCCTGCAGCACCAGGGTGATGCGGGCGAGGTCCCAGAGAAGATGCGGATCGAAGCGCTGTTGCCCACCCGACGCAACCAATTGCTCATCGGCGGCACACCCGGCCTATACCAGCGTGCTTCCGCCTCGGATATGGAGAATCCGGGTTTTACGCCGTGGCGCGCGGGCGCGACAACCCCCTTCGGGGCGATGTCGGTACTTAGCCTTCACCAAAGCAGCTCGGAAACTATTTGGGTCGGCACGGCCCAAAACGGCTTGTTCAAAATCGACGAGGCACGAAACAAGGTCACCCCTGTCACGGTGGCCGGCACCCCGCTCCAAAAAATTCTGGGCAAAATTCTGTGCTTAACCCAAGACGCAAATAAGGCGCTGTGGCTCGGAACCAACCGCGGCCTTTACGAATGGACGGCGCGTGGGAAATTACAGCCGCACCTGCTTCCGGTAGACGGCCCGCTGGACAGCCGCCAAATTCGCATTAACAGCCTTTTTGCCCAAAAAGGCAACCAAAGCTTGTGGGTTGCCACCAATGAAGACGGGGTGTTCTTTCGAAACGCGGGAAACAAGGACTTTCAGCAACTAAGCCACAAAAACGGCTTGCCCGGCAATAAGGCACTTTCGCTGATGGAAGACCGGCTCAACAACATGTGGATCAGCACCGTCGCCGGCATCACCAAATACGATCCATTCAGCAGAGAACTGACCAACTATCCCTTTAACGACGGTTCGCGGGCGCTTCGTTTTGTGGGCAACACCATGGCAAGGGACGGCAGCGGCGCGATGGTTGTCGCCGGCACCAACGGCCTTTATCGGTTTCATCCCGGTGCGTTCCGCGGCGAGCTCCCTTTGCTGCAGCCGCGCTTCACCAGCTTAACCCTCTTCCAGGAGGGTAACCTTCGCGAGGTCATCCCCGTCCCAACCGTCACCGAGAGCGACGGCCTGCCCACCCTGCGCCTGCCCTACCAGTCAAGCCACTTCAAGTTACGGGTCTCGGCCCGCAAAATCGCCGATCCCAAGCTGGTGCGCTATGAGTACCAACTCGGCGACGAAGGCAATCCCTGGCAGCCAATCAACCACCCGCTCCCGGTGATTCAATTTACCCACCAGGAACCGGGAAGCTACCTGCTGCGGGTGCGCGCCCACCACGCGGGGAACCGCACGAGCCGGAAACCAACGCAGTTGCGGGTGGTGATCGTGGCCCCTTTCCATCGCAGCACCCCGGCGCTGTTGCTTTATGCCTCGCTGCTCCTGGCAGCCATGGGCACCTATGTGTTTTTTCAGCGGCGCACCACCCTGCGCCACCGGCGCATGACCGAACGCCTGCGCCACTTGGACCAAACCAAGGACCGCATCATGCACAACATCGGCCACGAACTCAAAACGCCGCTGCAGAGCATGATCGGTATCGCGCAAGCCCTGGTGGGCGGGCGTCGCGGCAATTTAAGCCCGGAAGCGCGCAACGATTTACGGGTCCTCATCGACAGCGGCGAGGGTTTGGCGGCCACGGTCGGCGACATCATGGACCTGGCCAACTTAAACAAAAAAGAGCTGCGATTTCACATCACCACGGTCAACCTCAAACAGGTCGTCGATGTGGTGGTGGCCCTATCCAAACCCTTCATCGGCGACAAACCACTCAAGCTGAGCAACAGCATCCCCGAACATTATTTCGTCAAGGCGGATATCAACCGCACAAAACAAATCCTTTTTAACCTGGTCGATAACGCGATTAAGTACAGCAAAAACGGGGTTGTCTCACTTTCGGCTAAAGAAAACGGCAACCTGACAACGATCAAAGTGACCGACCAGGGCCGCGGCATCGAACCCCACCAGATCGACCATATTTTCGAGCACTTCGAACGGGCCGACTTCAACATGGTTGGCAGCTTGGGCGGGGCTGGATTGGGTTTGGCCATCACCAAAACCCTGGTGGAACGCCACGGTGGCGACATCTACGTGCAGTCCACCCCGGGGGAGGGTTCGTCTTTTTATTTCACGCTTCCCAGGGCGGTTCCCGAGGAAGACCCAGCGTCGGAGGCCTCGATCTTCGGCGCGGTAACCCTCAATGATGATACGGGTTACCCAGTGCACGACCACGGGCGCAAAGGGTTCAAAATCCTGACCGTCGACGACAATCCGATCAACCTGCAACTGTTGGTCAATATTTTGTCGGCACAGGATTACCAAATTCAACAGGCCCAAAACGGTTTTGACGCCCTCGAAATCCTCAAAAACGAACCCGAAATCGATTTGGTTCTGCTGGACATCGCCATGCCGAGGCTGTCCGGTTACGACGTATGCCTCAACATTCGCGAGCGCCACGGACCCTCGCAGTTGCCGGTCATGTTCCTTTCGGCCATGCACCAAACCAGCGATATCGCCCGTTGCTTCGAGGTCGGCGGCAACGATTATTTGGCGAAACCGGTCACCAAGGTTGAATTGCTGGCGCGCGTCAAAACCCAACTGGACCTACTGGACGCCCACCGAAACTTGGAAGCCAAGGTCGCCGCGCGCACCCGCGAGGTGGAATTTTTGGCGGAAGTCGGCCGCGAGCTCACCGCCAAACTCGACTTTACCGAGGTCGCGCAAAGGCTTTACCACCAGCTCACCCCACTGATGGACACCTATGGCTACGGTATCGGCATCCACGAACCGGATTCGGCCATGATCCATTTCAAACACCTGATGCGCAACAACAGCCCCATCCCCGACTTCTCACTTGAGGTGGCCAATGGGGAACGCTTGCCCGCCCTCTGTATCCGCACCGGCCAAACCATTCATATTAACAACTTGGATGACGAGTTCCACCGCTACGTCGAAAACCCAAACGCGGCGGAATTTTACGACGGCATCAAATCCTACCTCGCTATTCCCATGATCGATCACGCCGTGGAAGGTGCGCTTGCCAAAGGGGTGATTCTGCTGTTCAGCCCGGAACCTTACGCATACGAGGAATCCCAACTTTCCGTGTTGCGCTCGCTCGCGGGTTCAACCTCCATCGCCTTGGAAAACCACCTCGCCTTTAACGCCATTCGCAAACAAGAGGAAGAAATCCGCCGCACCCAATCGCAGTTGGTGCAAAACGAAAAGA
The DNA here is from genome assembly GCF_017377855.1 of Acanthopleuribacter pedis. GTDB lineage: Bacteria > Acidobacteriota > Holophagae > Acanthopleuribacterales > Acanthopleuribacteraceae > Acanthopleuribacter > Acanthopleuribacter pedis. The sequence continues at coordinate 259,172 of NZ_JAFREP010000006.1, read as the reverse complement.
TGGCGGGTTTGGGGACCTTGGCCGCGGGGATCGCTCACGAGATCAACAACCCCGCCAACTTTGTCAACGCGGGCACCTTCAACTTACGCGGCACCCTCGAGGCATTTCAAAAATTCCTCTTTGACCTGATGGAAGACGAGGCGGACGAACAGCTGGAAGCCCTGTTCCTGGAAAAATTCGACAAAATGAAAGGCCAACTAAGCACCATCCAAAACGGCGTGTCACGCATTCACGGCATCGTCAAAGACCTGCGAACCTTCTCCCGCTTGGATGAGGCCGAGATGAAAACGGTCAACATCCACGAGGGTTTGTTGTCCACCCTGCACCTGGTCCGCACGCAACACAAAGACAAGGTCACCTTCGACATGGGTTTTGAGGGTGCCTTGTACTGCGAATGCTGGGCGGCGGAACTGAATCAGGTGTTTATGAACATCCTCATCAATGGGTGTCAGGCGATTTACGCGCGTGATGATCAAACCAGCGAGCCCGGTCGGATTTCGATTACCACCAAAACCGTGGGCGACTTGGTGTGGATCGTGTTTGAGGACAACGGGTGCGGCATGGACAAAGCGCTGCGGGAACGCATTTTTGAACCCTTTTTCACCACCAAACAAAACCATGGCACCGGTTTGGGTTTGTCGATTTCCTACGGCATTATCCACAAACACAACGGCACCATCGAGGTGCAATCGGCACAAGGTGTCGGCAGTAGCTTCACCCTAAAAATCCCACTCAGTCAGGCGGTTCATCAAGACGAGAAATCGCCAAAACACCCATTGTCACAAAAAGCATGATGAGGTCGGAAATGGCATTATTTAATAAAGATAAAATCGCGGCCATTCGCGGGAGCAACGACAATAAGCCGTTGATTATGCTGATTGACGACGAGCCGGACAACCTCACCGTGTTGGTCGATCTGCTTGGGGCCCAATACCGTTTGATGACCAGTCCCAACGGCCGCGACGCTTACGCGCAAATTCAGGCCATGGACAACCGCGAGGAACTGAGTCTGATCATCAGCGACCAACGTATGCCGGAAATGACCGGCACCGAGCTGTTCGCACAAATCAAGGACCTGATTCCCGACACGGTGCGCATCATTCTCACCGGTTACGCGGACGTTAAAGCCATTATCGACGCCATCAACGACGCCAACATTTACAAGTTCATGCTGAAACCCTACGACCCACCGCAGCTTTTGCTCACGGTCAAACGCGCCCTGGAATACGCGGACATGAAACGCAAAATCCGCCGCTACACCAAAACGCTGGAGACCAAGGTTACGGAACGCACCCTGGCCCTCCAGCAAAAAAACGCGGAGTTGGAACAGAAAAAAGACCAATTGGTGATGCAGGAGAAAATGGCGGCCATGGGGGTGCTCACCGGCGGTTTGGCCCATGAGTTTCGCAACCCGCTGAACTTCATCACCAACCTATCGCGCATGATGTGCGAACTGGTGGCCGAGGGCCGCGCACTGCTGCACCAACCCCTGGACGAAGCGGGCAAGATCGCCTTGGACGGGGTATTCGAGGATTTGCACGCCAACGCGGATGTGATCAACACCCAAAGCGGGCACATGAACCGCATTGTCGACGCCATGGCGGCGATGATCCGACCGACCAGTGGGCAAAAGCGCCCCACCCCGTTAAACGAATTCGCCGCGGAATACGTGAATTTCGCCTACCACCACCACAAGCTGGTCCACGGCGGCCTGTCGGTCGATTTGATGTTTCATTTGGACGAGCGCCTGGGCGACATCATGATCAACCCGCAAACCCTGAGCCACGCGTTACTTAACTTGGCCAACAACGCAATTGAAGCAGTCTCAGGAGAAACCGGTAAAGCGGGCCGGGTTGTTTTGAAAACCCAACAGGTGGCGGACGGGGTGATCATCCGCTTGGAGGACAACGGATGCGGCATCAAAGAAACAGACCACACCAAAGTTTTTGAGCCCTTCCACACCGCGAAAGGCGTGCGTTCCGGGCACATCGGTCTGGGCCTCTCGGTCGCCTACGATATCGTGGTCAAAGAGCACGGCGGCGATTTAACCCTCCAATCCAAGGCGGGCGAAGGCACGGTGGTTTCGATTCATTTACCCGCTTGAGGCGAAAAAGCCGCGGCGCCGGGGACCCGTTAAAAAACCGTTTTGAGATCGGTTTCCAGGGCGGAAAGGGCGCTGTAGCGGCTGTCGGGCCGCACCTTGAGACACCGTGCCGTCACCATCGCCAGGCGGCGGTCCGGGAAACGCGCCACCTCGGCGTCGCTGAGCACAATGTCGTTTTCGGCCAAAAACCCGGCGCGTTCCCACAAATCACCGTAGCTTTCACCCGGCGCGTGGCCGACAAACCGATGGTACAGGTACAAACCCACCAAATAAACCTGGGTGCGCGCATCGCCGCTCACCTGGTTGAGGTATTCCGGGGTGGCACCGGCGAGGATCATGTCCGGGGTGATTTCGGGGTCGCGCAGGGATTGCACCAACTCGAGGCTGGGCGGTTCTTGGGCGCTCTGGATCCACTCGGCTGGATCGTCCGCGGCCAGCAGTTGCGCGGGCATCATTGCCGACAGCGGTTTGTCGCGGCGGGCGAAACCGCGCAACAATTGGAACACGGGATCCTCGGCCCTGGGTGGCGCCGGGCCGGGGCTTGCGTTGGCCACCGGCGGTTGCGGCGCCGTCGCCGGGTCCAGGCCACCGGTTTCCAGCCATTGCAACAGCGGGCTGATGTGAACCCGGCCGTCGCGTTCGACGGCCAGCGCCGACTGACGCACGTAAGCGAAATGGGGATGGTTGACGGGCAGGGCCGCGATTTGCGCGGCGGCGTTGCCGGCTTCCCACCAAGCGCGCATTTCGTCCGGCAAACACATAAAATTGGAATTAAAAAAGTAAAAGGCCGCTTTGCCGTGTTTGATCTCTTCCAGCACCAAATCCAAATCACCATGGCGCTCGTAATGTTCACCCAACAAGGCGACAAGGTGTGGATTGCCCAGGGTAAGGCGGTGAATATCGCGGCTTACCGTTTCTTCCAAACCTTTGCTCATCAGCACCTTGAGGCTTTCTTCCTCGCTAAACGGACCGAGCAGGCGCGGCGGTAGGAAATCGGGCAAAAACGGCGAGGTGCGCGCCTGGGATTCGTCCAAATCGTACATGCGCATCGAACCCGCCATCACGATGGTCAGGTTACGCGAACCGTGGGTTAACTTGCGAAACACGGCCAAAACCGCGGGTTCCCCCGCGGCCACGTCAACCAACTCCTCGCATTCGTCAATCAGCAGGTAACAGCGTTTGCCCTTCAGCGTTTTGACGCGGCGACGGAAGCGGTTGATCAGCTCTTGAAAGGTCGCTTCCTCGAGGGCGTCGAGGTCCAGATCCAGTTCTTCCGCCACTTCCTCCGCGTCTTCCAAGGCCTCCAAAAACGAATCACGCAAGCCCTCGACATTGCCCGATCCCTGCAAATCCCAATACAGCGCCATCTGATCCGGCCAGTAACCTTCACGGCACAGCCATTCCACCTGGCGCAGCAACGAACTTTTGCCGACGCGGCGGTTGCCCAGAATCCAACTGGTGCGCAGCCCCTCCTGTCGTAAAGCTTCCAAGTGTTCACCGCGCCCGACAAAATCCTTGCCGCGTACCCAGCGATTAATGACAAATGACATGCGTGTTTTCCTCTCAAATTAGCCGGCGCCGCGTGCCTTCACGGCCCTCATGCGCGCGCCTCTTCACTTTTTTCTTGCAGTAATTGTTCCACGTCGCCCAGGCGAATGTGAAACAAACCGGATTGCAGCTTCTGGTCAACCAACTTGATGCACAGCTTTTGAATCAGGTAGGGATGACCGGAAGTGGCCTTGAGCAAGGCGGTCACAGCGGCGGGTTCGTAGGTAAAAATGCCCTCGACGGGATCGAGGATCAGCTCGCGCGCGGCCTCCTCGTCGAGCGATATCACCGGCACTTCCTCAAAGAAGTTGTACCAGGGTGAACCACTGCTCTCCCATTCTTTTTTGAGGTGAATCCCGGCCATGATACAGCTGAGATGCTCGGCGAAATCCTTCATAAAAATACTGCGCAGTTTTTGGTTGGTCTTGTCACTGAACTCGTTCAACACGTCGACCTCGTCCATCAGCAACACGATCAACACATGACGGTCGGCGTGATCGGCCAAGCGCCCGATCAACCGTTTGATGTCCTTGGCAAAGTGCCTGGCCAAGTAACCTTCTTGACGCTGATGGACTTCAAGATCCTCGTGGTCCACGTCCCAATCGGCGGCGGCGGTACACACCTCGGCCATCAAATGATGAAACAGGTCGGGTTCATGCAATCCCTGAAGGTCGATGAATACCGGGTAAAACTGATATTCAGGGGCGTCCAGGGCTTCCAAGTTGCTTTTGAGTTGCAGCAGGAAACTGGTTTTGCCGATGCGGCGGTCGCCGTGAATCATAAATGAGTTTTTGTGGAGCGAACCTTGGATGCGCTGCATCAGGCGTTCCCGACCAAAAAACATCTCGGGTCGACGCACCGGGCTGCCGGCGATGTAGGGGTTGAAATGGCGCAGGCGCGCCAGTTTGCGGGCCTTGTTGCGGCGCACCACCCGCATGATCACCAATACCAGCAGCAACAGGACGAGGGCCAGGTACAGTTGGAAATGGAGGTACCAAGGCCGGGTCAGGGTGAGGCTTTCCCGCAATTCGAGACTGCGCCCCAAATCATCGCGAAGCACCAAGGACACCTCGTAATCGCCGAAGTCGGTGGCGTTCAGGCGACCGATGCGGTGGTGTTGTTGGGGTTGCTCGGTGGGCATCACCTCGAGTTCGAGGTGGTGTTCCTCGCCGTTCACACGCAGGACGCTGTCTTGAATTTGTTCGGCACCGAGGAACCGCGCTTCAAGCAGCAGTTGCCGCAAACCCTCGCGCCGCAGCAACAAGACCCCGGTGAATTCCGAAGGCAACGGCATGGCGTCACTCGCGGTGCGTTCTTTTTCCAACTCGTCCTGAAGTTCTTTGTTTTTCCCCTCGGAGCGCGCCAGTTGGTTGGCGAGTTGGGCTTTTTCTTGTTCCAATGACTTGGCCTGTTCCTCGATTTGAGCCAGCATCGCCTTGGTGTCGGCATCTTCCTGGGCGTCTTTTTGGGCGGCGGCGTCCCGGTCGGCCTGACTGCGGCGGCGCTCGGATTCGAGGGCTTGGATGCGTGTTTCAAACTCGCCTTGCCGACCGGTTGGAATTTGATCGCGGTAGGTGTTAAACAGGGCCTTGGCCACGGCCAAGTCACCTTGGTCCAGGCCGGTTTGAATGCGTTCGGTTAACTCGCGGCGCAAGCGTTGGTCCTTGGCGGCGACATCCTCGCGCATTTGCAGCACGGCACGCATATCTTCAAAAGCGCTTGTATCAACGCCTTGCCGCGCCAGCTCGGCCAATTCTTTTTGAAAATCATCGAGTCGACCGTTTTGCAGGTGTTGGAACAGACGGCGACGTTGGTCGAGCAGCACCCGTTCCGCTTCAATGGCGGCACTGAGTTCAGCGGCCTTTCTGCGATAAGCCTCGAAGATCGGCGTCAAATCGGCTTGCATTCTGGCGGATTGCGCCACCACCTCGCCGCGGAACGCCTGCTGGGCGGCGGCATTGGCGGCGGGTAATTGATCCAGCGCGTAATGGCTCAAGGCTTGGTAATAAAACGGGGCGTAATCAATTTTTTGGACGGCGCGGGTGAACTGATTGCGCTTGGGTTCGGCTTTTTTGGCCAAGGCGGCCTCCATCGCGGCGAGGCAATCCTCGTAGCGTTGCGCCTGGTAGTGTTTGACACCCTGTTCGTAGTGCTCGTACCAGGTCCAGCTCGGGTTCTGGACCAGCATCAACCACAGCAGCACCATCATTTCTTTCTCCAAATCACCGACAGCGTGACCTCGCGGCCGGTTGACCAAAGGTCCGCGGCGAGGTCGATCTCAAACCGGTTGTTCCACACCCAGCCAAAACCGACGGTGGCGTGGTCCTCGTCGCCTAGACCCGTCACCGAAAAACGTTCCGCCACCCGTTCGTCGTCGCCGCGATAGCGAATGGTGTGGCGGGGGTTGCGGAAGTACCCGCCGCGCACGGCCCACACGTTGTGGTTGGCGGCGATCAAATACTCAAAGCCCAGGTGGAATTGATCGATGTCGTCAACCACGTAGTTCTCGACCCGTTCCTCCTCCACGTTCTCGACAATGGCAAAATCGTCGCCAATGATCTGACTGTAGAAAATTCTTTGCCAATCCAGCATCAGACGCGCGGTCGGCAGCACCCGATACTGAACGCCGCCGCCGAATACGTCGGGCACGGCAAAAGGGACGGCAATCTCGTCTTCAAAAAACGGCAGGCCGTTGCGGCTTTCCGAAACCTGCTCCTGTAAAAACAGTTTGGGATTGCTGCGGTACACCAATCCCCAGGTGAAATCACCGCGCACCTCGTGCAACAGGCCGATGCTCCAGCCGAAGGCGTGATCGGTATCATCAATGGACGAGTTGAAATCAAAGGTTTCGGGCAATTCACCAATGGTTTGTTCAAAACCCTCGCGGCCGTAACTGGTTCGCCCCACCAATTCGAACCAATTCAGGGTGGCCCCCAATTTGAAGTCACCGTAGCGGCGCGCCACGCCGAGCCCACGAATATCACCGCTTAAATCAAGGGAAATACGCCGCTGCTCACCGATTTGCGTATCGCCGGTGAAGGAGCTGGAAACAAAGTCTCGGTTTTGCCGATCCTGCAGGTAGCGGTACTGGAAGGCGCCGAAGTACCAGGAGCCGAACCGGTAGTTGGCGGCAAAGAAGTTAAGCTGTTCAAAGTCAACAGCTTCCTGAGTAAAAGAGGTGTTGCCGGCGTTGAGAAAAAAGGCCTCACGGCCGTCCCGCTCGGTCAGGCGGTACTCAAGGGTGATGGCGGGTTCGGCAAGGAACGCCAAGCCGGCGGGGTTGGCATAACTGGCGGAGGCATCGTCGGCGGTCCCGATAAAAGCGCCACCCAGGGCGGCGGCACGGGCGCCCGGCAAACTGAAATCGAATTGGAATTCGCGAAAAACTTCCTCGTTGGTCTGGGCCCACACGGGAAGGCCACCCAAACAGACGATCAATCCGAAAAGGGGCGGGATATGTCGCCGCATGGCGAGACAGGGCAACATCCCGTTCCACAATCGATGCATCAACCGGCCGAGTGCCATGGTGAACCTATCCAAAATCAAAAGGTATTCCCAATCCTTTCATAAAAGCGTCATCGGGAAGCGGGCCGGGCTCATGAAGACCGACCGAGGCGGCGTAGACCGTTCGCGGGTGCGCTGGGTGGTTGGCCGGTTGGAAGCCTTGCCGAGGAACAAAAAGATCCCTAGCAAGAATCATTCATGGTCGGGCAACAACGGGGATGCCGCGTGGGCCGGCAGATTAGAACGAACAGGTGAAGAAGCAAGGATGGTTGTTAACGCGAATCCAGATGCCGAGACAGCTCGGGAAGGCAGCGGCGGAGCAGCCTTCCGGGACAGCCGTTAAGGCAAGCCGCGTCATAAATTAAGGAGCAAGCATACCCTAAGCCTCGTAAAAAAAGAAAGCGCGCATTTGTGGGCAATCGGGAAGGTTGACAGGTCGCGGGACAAAATGACCGGGCGCAAAAGGGAACAAAGGAAACGAACACGACCGGATCCCACGCGAAATCGCGCGTTGATCCATTGAGGGCGCGAAACGCGGTTTACCTCGACCTGTACCAATTCTCACTGGCCGTTTTGGCCCGACGATTGCTACAATCAGTGGTTAGCCTTGAGCTTGGGGTTTTATCGTATGTTGCGAATGATCTGCTTTTTATTCTTATGTGCGGCCTTATGCGCCGTTCACTTGCATCCCTTACAGGCCTGCATCGCCGTCCCACTAAACGCCACCTTGACCTCGGGAAGTTACACCGATGTGGTCGAGGTCAACGATTATATGGTGTTGGCCACGGGCAACGGTCTTGAGATTCGGTTCTTGGATCGCAGTCGCACGGATTTGTTTACCGTCCCCATTCCCGGTGAAATTACCCAACTCATTCCTCAAGGCAACGCCGTTTTTGTGGTCACGGCCGATGTGGGTATGACCCGCGTCCCCCTCGACGGTGACCCCGCCAACTGGAGCGCCCGCGCCCGCGAGATCCTGATCCCCGGCATCCAATCGGCGACGGTGGTCGGCATTAACGTGATCACCCGCCACGCGGACGAAGTCCAATTGCACGAATTCCGAACCCTAAGCGACATAGACTTACTGGACACCTGGCCGATTGCGGGCCACGGGATCTTGGCTTTCGGCAACGTTGTCGCGGTTCACACCAAGGAAAACAATGTTCAGTGGCGCTACGTCGAAAACGGTCGCTTCGCCGGGCCTAGCTTTACCCTGGACGTCGAGGGCCAAACCCGTTTCTACGGCATGGAACTACAGAACAATGTCAATCCCGGCCATCGCCTGGTGGTCCGTGCCGCCGACCGCATCCTTTGGGCCGGCTTCGATGAAAGCGGGCTCGCCGCGCGTACCGGCGAATACTTCCGCAACAACGCCCGGGATCTGGTTTTCGGTTGGTCCGTTTCAGATACCCATCTTTTCCTGCGTTTTGCCGACCGGCTCGAACGACGCAACATCATCCCGCCGGACAGCCCGATCCAACTGCCGATGGCGGGCACCCCGCTCGCCGAAATCGGCGCCACCCGCCTGCGCGCCGTCGGTGACCACGTCTACTTCATTTATGAAGGCAACGACAATGTCGATTGGACCTTGCGCAGTTTCGAACCCTTGGCCGGCGGTTTAGCGCCCGGTCACGATTTGAAAAGTCGTTACGGCGCCATTTCCAGTGTCGCCGTCGCCTCCGGCCACCTCTTTTTTGCCTCGGTTAACGGCTTGTTCAGCGCGGGTGTTGCCGGCGATTTTGTCGAACAAGTCACCCCCCGCGAGGCGCAAACCTTCGCCGGAAAAATCCAGTCGATCACCGGCAACGGTCAAGTTTTGTACGTTGTTACCAGCGAACCCGGCGCCAGTCTCTCCAAGTTGACCGTCCTCTTGGTCGACGCCGACGGCGGCATCAGCCCGGTCCTGGAAGAAGCCTTTACCGGCGCGGTTGAGCGGGTTTCGGTTTACGAGGACCAACTCGCGATTCTGCTGGTCAACCGCAACTACCAGGGACGCAACTACACCGGTTATGTGATCGATCAAAACGACCTGATCAACGGATCGGCCACCTTCGCCAACGCCGCGACCTTTACCGAATTGGTCTCCTTTGACTCCGAGGTTTCCCACCGCGATTTCACCCTTTCCCAAAGCGGCCTGATCCACCACGACGGCGCCACGGTGCGGTTGCACCCCAACCTGAACAACTTGAATACCCGGGTCATGTTGGACCTCAATCAAACGGAGCCGGTACAAACCGTCATCGTGCGCAACGACCAACTCTGGCTACAAACGGCCTCGGCACTGCACCTGTACCGTTTGGACGGGGACCAAGCCCAGCGCATTGGTTCCTACAACAACTGGCACAGCGTCAGTCGCCTGACCGGCAACGAAATCATCGCGCAAAACACCAAGGACCGCAGCCCCGGCCGTTACTACACCTTGGAAGCAGCCCCCAACGGTTTGGTGCAAGCGGTGAGCAGCTTCCGCTCCTCAAGCCCTCCCCTGTTTGCCGACGATACGCGCGACAGCGAAGAACGCCGCTTGTTTACCGTCGAAGCCTCTTCCCTGCGCAGCTACCGCATTGAGTGCAAGGACAACACCGACCGCTACCTGTTCCCTTTCTCCGATAAAGCCGAGTTAGAAGTGTCCACGCTCCTCGACAGCACCGACCAAATCAACTTCACCATCTTTGATCGCGAGGGCAACATCATTGGTTACCAACGCATGGACGGTGATTTGATCAGTATTTTTAACGGTGAACCCCTGGAAGAATGGATTTACGAGTACAACGAACGCGCCGAACCCTACACCGTGGTTTTGAACTCCACCCGTCCCATCGGCCCGATTCTTTCCGATCAAGCCGGCGCATCGCCCAACTCGCGCTACGCCTACCGCATCCCTTCAATCGACGAATTCAAGACCGACATCTACATGCCCCACGTGCCCGATCCGGCTGACTGGAGAACCACCCTTGTTTTGCAAAATGCGCAGCCGGGTTTAGACGACCTGGACGTGCTGAATACCAAAAACGAAACCTTGACCATTGAACTGCAGAACTCCAGCGGGGAACGGCTGTCGCGCCAAGTGCCCTTGGGCGGCACGGATCGTTTCGACATCGGCCTGGACCTTTTTGAAAAAGAAACCAGTTGGACCAAAATATCCAGCTTCGATCTGGGCACCCGCTTGGCCGGTTTCGGTTTGATCCAGCGCAACAACGAAAATCGCGCCGCGGCCATTCCGCTCACCAACACCTTGGGCGAAATTTTGGTGGTCCCCTATATCGCCAACGGCCGTGACCCGGAGTGGTTTACCGGCGTGGTGATGTCGAACCCCAACCCGGAAGAAGCCGTCGTCCGCGTTTTCCCCTACGACGCCGAGGGCCAGATTCTGCCGGCACAGACCATCACCATTCCCGGCCGCTCGCGGCGTGTCGATTTGGCCGAGGACCTTTACCTGGTGCCGGAAGGCTCGAACGAACCGGTATGGATGGTGGTGGCCTCGTCACACCCCATCATGGGCATGTTGCTTTACGGCGATTTTGACGACCAAAGCTTGGCCGCCCTACCGCTTTCTTATTTCGACGGAACCGAACTGCTCATTTCCGGCATTCGTCAGAACGACACTTATTGGTCGCGCATTTCGCTGACCAACATCGACATCACCGACACCACCGTGTTCATCCGCGCAATTGACGATTTGGGCCAAGAAATCGCATCCAAAACCTTGTTTATGCCGCGTCGCGGACACGTGGAGCAACCGGTCAACGAATTGTTTCCGAACCTGACATCACAGGAGTTAGCGACCGTTCGCACCATTCACGTGCAAAACGACCTCAACAATGTTTACGGGGTTTTGTTCCGCGGCCGCTACGATTCCGATTCGATTGAAGCGGCGAGCGCGCTGCACCTTAACGGCAACTAGCCCGCATTTCTCCCAAGGAATTCTGCTACTAAGCCGAAACCCATGCGATTACAAGGGGGCGGCCATCCGCCTTACTCGGTCGAGTCGCCTTCGCCTCAGCTGCTACGCCGATAGGTCGGACCCCTGTCCCGTCTCTCCGTCGTAATCTTCGTACGCACAAGGCTTTCGGCTTCTCGCGACGAATCCTTGTGAGAATTGCGGGCTAGCCCGATCCACGGTTCATCACCCGATAAGCCACCATTCACAACACCGACCCTGGGTTCCCACGGGCGACGCTGCATAAAATGACGTGTCGCCTCCGGTCCAAAGCGACCGGTTTCATGCGGCACAAGCTGCATGAATGCACATGCTTCGCCTGTATTGAAGGAGCCCAGCATGCGGATTCAGGTGTGTTCCCCCTCCGACCTCATTTCCGGTGCCGACCTGCCCTGGGAATTGCCACTGAAAGATTGGCCGGACGATATTTTGGTGGAAATGCCGCGCGGGATCTCACGCAACACGGTTCGCTTTGCGGCCCGCAACGGGATCGTTTACGCGGTCAAGGAATTGCCCGAGCGTCCGGCAACCCGCGAATACCGCTGGTTGCGCGCCTTACAGGAACACGACCTCCCCGCGGTTCAACCGGTGGCACTGATCACCGAGCGCGGCGAAAAGCCAGGACACATGATGGCATTGCTGATCACGCGTTTTTTGGAGTTCGCACTCCCCTACCGGACGTTGCTGAGCGGCAGCAGGCTGCCCATCGACCAGGATCGTTTGCTGGATGCGATGGTGAACCTTTTGGTACGACTGCACCTGGCCGGCTTCCACTGGGGCGATTGTTCCTTGTCGAACACGCTGTTTCGTCGCGATGCAGGTCGCTTGGCGGCGTACATGGTCGACGCCGAAACCGGTGAAATGCACCCGCAACTTTCCGAGGGACAACGGCGTTACGACCTTATTGTGGCGGAAGAAAACGTGGCAGGCGAGCTGATGGACGTCGCCGCGCAAATCGGATTACCGCCGGGCATCGACCCCATCGAAACCGCCAACAACTTGGTGGAACGCTACGAGCGCCTGTGGCACGAAATCACCCGCGACACGGTATTCCGCCGCGATCATCAGTTCCGCATCGCCGCCTACCTGAAGAAACTCAACAACCTGGGTTTTGACGTGGAGGAGCTGGAAATGCGCACCACGGACGACGGGACGCGGCTGCGCATGCGCCCCAAGGTGGTGGAGGAAGGCCACCATCGCCGTCGCTTACACGAGCTGACCGGCCTGATCGCCCAAGAGAACCAAAGCCGGCAAATCCTCAACGAAATCCACCGCCACCGCGCTTGGCTGAGCGAGCAGGAGAAACGCGACATTCCCCAGGCGGTGGCGGCCCACCGCTGGCTGGTTGAGGTCTACAAACCCGCCTTGCTCAAAATCCCGGAAGACCAGGCCGGCAAGCTGGAGGGCCCGGAGTTCTTCCACCAAATCCTGGAGCACCGCTGGTTCTTATCGGAAGCGGCGGCGGCGGATGTCGGCACGGAGGAAGCGACGCGCGATTACATTACCAGCATCCTGCCAAACGTGGCGGAAGAGCGCCTCAGCGGCAAGGTGGAAGAACCGACGACCCAAGTCACAACGCCTGAGCTAAAAACCGTAAAAAAACCGATTGAAATCGACCTCGCGAAAAACGAAACAACGCGTAAAGAATAAGCAGCCCACCTATCCCACCCGCGGGCCAAACCTATTTTTTTCAACACTTAACCCAGACCAAAACATCTCTCCAACACAAAAAAGACTTTCTTGTTTGCACATCTCCCTACAAGGGAACTAGAATTGATTAGCCCTGATTCTTGGGAACGCAAGAGCATCCATGGAAACCCTTCAAATTGACATAGAGGATTTATGGCAGGCTTTTAATCTAGCCTCCGGCATCTCCTCTATCATTGGTCTGCTTCTATCCATTTGGGTTCTTTACGGCGTTACAAAGCTCAGAAAAAGCTTCAAAATCAAGGCAGAACTACCACGCTTACTGGCGAACCTAAAAAAAATCCAAAACGATTTCAGTCAAATTAATGCTGAAAACACAACGCGCCTCATTGAACAAGCATCGCTTTTCCACACCTCTCTTGAAACGATCATACTTCAGGATTTAGATCGTAAGACCAAAGGCAGACTGGCAAACAATAATCAGTCTATTTCAACACTCTTAAAAGTAAAACACTTCCCAACCGACGGCAAAACCCGAATTTACATCCTAATGGTTCAGAGTATTGGCATCATTAATGATTACCAAAACCTCAAGTTAAAGTGGAGCGAACAATGAACGCCAACGAGAAGAAGTGGACCACCATAATATTAAGACTTATAGAGCTAACAGCAGAAAGAAAGCTATCATGGACAAAGTACATCCCATCTGATAGGGAGAACGCAACCAGTAAGCGCCTCGGAAGCATAATTGGCTTAGCACGTGTCGACAATTACGCTCCAAGCGAGTACTTTCATGCATTTCTGGACGACACAGAATTCTACCTCGAAATTAAGTGGGAGAGCTTAAAAGGGCCAATAGGTTCATTGAAAATTATTAACGCCCAAACGCAGACTATAACGACACCAGAGAAAGGGTTAGCGGCCTTAGAAGACCTTATCACTGTCATCAAGGAAACTTCAAAAGACGAAGGTGACCTTCTCGATTCGCTACTAGAAAAGCTCAGCGCAACGGCCAACTAACGCCCTCTCCTCCTTTAACCTAAATTGAGCGATCCTTGGCGGGCTCCTCCCACAGCCTGTTGAGCTACAACATGTCGTGAAAATGCGCGACGTGCTTTCCAAGTACGCGTCGTGCGCAACCCCGGTGCACTTTTCCCAACACGTTTCGCACCAACATTCTGCGCGCTTGCATCCACCCGAATCGCACACTTTAGGTAAGAAGCGCGATAACTCGCGGTAATTTTAGCTAAACCTCTGGGCTGAAACGGCCTGTAAAAATGCTCACTGCACCCGGTGGGTGCACCTCCGCTTTTTCCAAGCCATTTCGCTCCAGATCTTTAGCCAAAAATCCTCGCTCTTATCGCGCCTCTTAGGTTAAATGCACAACACCATCATCTTTTTTCCCGATTACAAATAGAGATTACGACATGTTGTCCACAAGCAGGAGTGCCTTTAACAGGAGCAAACCATGAGTGCTATTACCGACAAATGGTCCGACACCATTCTAAAACTCATCGATATCACGCGTGCCGGCACCCTCATCTGGAAACAACTGTTTCCAGAAAAGGGAGAATCTACTACCAGAAACCACCCATCCTTCGTTCCTTTTATCTTGGAAGTATTCCGCGCTACCTCCCGTCATAATCGAGTTGAAATCACCGTGGCCCCACCAGGTGTTTTCGGCTACTCAAATAGAAGACCTTCGTACCGCTTGACCATCACGGATTCAAGCGGTCGGACCGCAACATCTCACGATACCAGCGCAATCGGCGATTTGGTGGCGGCAATCAAGAAAGCAAAACACAAGGAAAGTGAGGTCTTGGAATCATTCCTTCAAGGTCTTGAGTCTTAATTTTTCCCACAACGTATATTTACGACGACTCACTCTATTTGATTTCCATCATCATACGGTTAACACTCTGCGAGAATGCAGGTTAGCTCATCATATCCTAACAAGAGACGGGCGCAATAGGGCGGCCGAGCCGAGCACCTTTTCGGAGCAACACGACTGGCTCATTTTTCCCTTCGGCCTCGGTCACTTATTTTTGCTCCCGTTGCGCCCTCGTTGCAGCCGCGCCCAGCCATGTCCTTCGCTCGGCAGGCTCGCGTCGGCGCGCGGCAGCCCCTTTGGTTTTTCAATCCTGGAGGATTTGATGATTGTTTCCTGTTTGGCCCAATCCGCCCGTCGCCTGCTCAAAGGTTTGGCCACCGTGGGTTTGGTCGCCACCGCGACCCTGCCCGCCCTTGCCCAAGAACCCATCCTGCGCGGCCGGGCCGTCCTTCCTGCCGACTCCTTTGCCGCCGGCCCTTATTCCGGTTTCCATCTCGGCGGTACCGAATTTAACGGCAAAACCGCCCCTTTCCGCACCGGCCAACCCGTCCAAGGTTTTTCTTCCGTGCTGCGCAACGCCGACGGCACCTATCAGGCCATGTCCGACAACGGCTTCGGCGGTATGGAAAACTCCGCCGACTACATCTTGCGCGTCTACCACATCCGCCCCAACTTCAAAACCGAACGCGGTGGCGACGGCGACATGGACGTGCTCGGGTTCTTTAACCTTTCCGATCCCGACCGTCACATCCCTTTTACCATCACCCACCACTTCACCGATGAACGCCTGCTGACCGGTGCCGACTTCGACATTGAGTCTTTTGTTAAAGCCGCCGACGGTACCTACTGGTTCGGCGATGAGTTCGGTCCCTTCCTGCTCCACACCGACGCATCCGGCCGCCTGCTGGAAGCCCCGATTCCCTTGCCCGATTTCGAAAATCCCGGGCAGTACCTGCAAGCGCCGCAAAATCCCCATCGCGAGGAAGCCTCCGCGGTGCGGATGATGAACGCGGTCCGCCACCACGCCCGCATGCACGGCAACACCAAAACCCCGGTTTTCTCGCCCTGGCACGTGATGTTCGCCGACGACGACGAAACCACCCACATCGGCAACCGCGCCAACCCACCCGCCGGCTCCGGGCTTACGGCCGCCGACTCCGAAATTTTTAATGTCCAATCACTGCAGCGCGCCGGCTATCCGGTCGTTTGCTGGACGGTTAACGACAAAGCACGCATGCTCGACTTGATGGCGCTTGGCGTGGACGGCATTATCTCCGACCGCCCCGACCTCCTGTGGGAAGCGGTTCAGGAATTCGACGCCGACGGCGACGGCACACCCGGCGATTTTCTCGACGCCCATGGGTTAATCGATCTCAACCGCTTCGACGCCCAAGGCCACCGCGGCGGGCGCAACCTACGCCCCGAAAACACCATCCCCGCGGTGGAAGTAGCCCTCGACAACATGATGACCACCCTGGAACTTGATTGCGGCGTGACCGCCGACGGCATCCCCGTCCTCGGCCACGATCCCTACCTGTCCGCTGCCAAGGTACGTCGCGTTGACGGCGCAAGCTACGAAGCCGCCGACGAAATCTTGCTCAAAGACATCACCGCCACCGACTTGCAAAACCAATATGTGGCCGACAAATTGTTCCGCGGCCCCGAGCAGTTGAACGACCCCGCCTTGTCACCCGCCGGCGTGGGTTTCTTCGGCGGTGAGGAAGGCATTTACAAGGTGCCCACCCTGCAACAGGTTTTTGATTTCGTCGAATACTACATCTGCTACTACAGCTATGGCCCAGGGACCGCCCACCCCCAAGCGGAACAACGCCGACGCAACGCGCGTCGGGTTCGCTTCAACATCGAAACCAAAACCAACCCACGGACGGATCGCGATCCCAAGGGCAATGTCTATATCGAGCGCACCCATCCCGCGATCCCCTTTGCCGATGCCGTCGCCGAGGTCATCAAAGCCAACCACATGACGGAACGCGCCGACATCCAATCCTTTGACTTCCACACCCTGCTGCAGGTCCAAGCGGCGCACCCCACGATCCGTACCGTCTACCTGTTCGGGGATTTCCCCATCTACGCGAACGGCGCGGCCGGTTCCGACGACGGCACCAACCTACAGGATCAAGCGGGCGCCAACACGCCTTGGCTGGCGGGCATGCTCTGGCCCTACCGTGTCAACGAGGCCAACGCGCCGGCACGGGTGCGCGGTAGCGGCGGCTTTGAAGGCATGGCCATGAACCCCGAGGGCACGGCCTTGTTCCCTATGTTGGAAAAACCCTTGACCGACGCATCGGGCAAGCAGTTGCTGATCCACCGCTTTGACCTGGCCACCAAAACCTTCACGGGCGAACAGTACACCTATGAATTGGAACCCGAGGCTTCGGCCATCGGTGAATTCATCATGTACGACCCGCGCTACGGGTTGGTCATTGAGCGCGACGGCAGCCAAGGTGATCTCAACGGGTTCAAAAAAATCTACCAGGTGCAGTTCCCCAGTGAAGGCAACGCCCTGATCAAAACCGAGGTCCTCGACCTCTTGAACATCCGCGACGCCGCGGCGATCAGCGCGGGCAACGCCGGTGAAGCACGTGACGCCGGCGACGTCGGTGTCGGCGAAACCTTCGCCTTCCCGTTTGTCACCATCGAAAGCGTGGTGTTCTACAGCCCCTTCACCCTCGGCATTATCAACGACAACAACTATCCTTTCTCCGTGGGTCGCCACATCGGCAGCGGCGCCCCCGACGATAACGAGTTCGTGATTGTGCGTTTGCCGCAACCCTTGGCGATTTCACCCAACACGGCCAAATCGAACGTGGACCCACTCGCTCAAGATACCTACTAAACGCCATCCATAAAGCTTTTTGGGCCGCAAACAAGGACACCTCCATGTTTGCGGCCTTTCTCTATCTGGAAGCTGGATTTTCTCCAAACCAAGGCGCCGTCAAATATTTCGTAAATCCACCAACAAAGGTTCAGACACAAACAGTCGAGACAGCTACACTTCCTGAAAAAGGTTCTGGAGGTTGCCTTGGGAAAGCTAAGAATCGAGCCAAACCAGAAGTTACCAGGTTTCATTCGTCTCCAGGTCGAATCCGAGCAAGCACAAGCAGACATCACGCATGTGGTGGATTATGTGCCGGCTAAGTTCATTAATCGCCAGAATTCCCCTCCAGGTCATAGGCGACGCGGCCCGGTACCTTGGTTGCCGATGATTATACGGGCTACAATATCCAAGTCGCGGAAAACGGACTATTGCGCAGCCAGTCCTGGTCACATACGCGGCGGTATTTTATAGATATTCAGCATTTGGAATCAGACATAAAAATCTACTTAAACCTCGTCGCCTAACTTTACTAAAAAGATCGCGATTTTAACCTAAGAAGCGCGATAACTCGCGGTGATTTAAGCTGAACCTCTGGGCTGCAACGGTCTGTGAAAATGCTCACCGCACCCAGTGGGTGCGCGTCGTGCGCGACCCCGGTCCGCTTTTCCCAAACCATTTCGCTCCAAATTTTTTAGCCAAAATCCCTCACTCTTATCGCGCTTCTTAGGTTTAAGGCCTGTTCGGCTCAGACACAGGCGCATCGCCGTGCCCTGTGCGACCCCGTAATCGATAAAATCGATGCTTGGCGCAAGCGGCAGCGTGACTTCCCCGAGTCGGCAGTCATCGAGTTGCTCCCATAAGCAAGTTTTATGTTCATTGGATTATATTGATCCAAAAGCGTGAGCCATAAATAGAAATTAGTCGTGGTTGAAATCTATATCTTCGGTTATGGTGATCAATTTTAACGAAAAGGAAGAAACATTGATAGTTTCCCAGTTTGGATAAGCAAGATTACGGAGGTCTTTTTTACATGAATTGACCTTCTGCTTCATCAAGTATTGTTAGCAGAATTTGGGTGGATATGTGGACATTTTTGAAGTCGGTGAAGTCACTCAATTGTTGGTTGTACAAGATTTCCACTATGAACAACTCAATGTCATGCTCGTTTGCTTTTTGAACGATCCTTCGAAGATCGTTGCTTACTTGTATATGATCATTTGAAAAAAGCTCACAACTATAAAAGAAGTTTGCTTTTCCTGCCCGTAGAGCTGTTAATACTGAGCTTAGGCTAGAGTTGGTAAGTTTTTTTATTGAATAAGCGAATTTATTGTTGTTGACGGGCGTGTTTGTCGATACAAAAATTTTTGACATTGAATGAGTCCTTTTAAATCATCTGGGACGAAGTTATCTATTGAAACTCCATTGGTTGATATTTGATAGTTATCACTATACCACTTCATTGGGTGCTCGTTTTCTGTTACGGGCTAAAGGTTCCAATCTTTGTCGGCAAGCTGAGGATGAATCAAAGCACGATTCATGTGGTGAGCTTGTAGGGGTTTTCCTAATGAAATTCGGCTTTTTTCCAGAATTCAGGTTCAAACGTTCGATGAAGGGCACAGGAGTGACCGCGATCTTGTATTCGATCTGGGTATTGTGCGCATGGTGCGGCGTCGACCCAAAGAATTACCTGTCAAAGCCGATATTGCGAATCCGCAACGGCCGCGGCTCTCAGTTTCCCTTTCTCGATGCATTTGCCAATAAGCACGAATCCTTAATCCTGATTTAGCGTTGTCTCGTGGCCCTAGCTTAGCCGAAGCCGGGGCACTTTTTTGTCTGCTTGTTGGGAGGCTCACAATATTTCTCCCGTCCGGGGCGGGAAACCCACGGCGTCAACCTTGCCGGCGCGGAACAAACCCCATAGAAAGCAGCACCTTTCTCAAGAAAGCAGGCCGAATGCGCTACCACTTTTAAAACGATGAAGGTAAAGTAAGGTTTTGAACGCCCCCCCAACATCCATCGTTTTCAGCCTCAACCCAAGCCCGATCCCACCGGCATTGATCAGCAGCGGCATGCCTCGCCGCCCCGACACGTTTTCTCAGGAGTCACCCATGAACCCACCCCCTCACCTCAAGCGGGAAGTGATGCAACGCTTGGCCAACGACGAAGCGTTGTTTGACTGGTTTGAGGCGGCCAAAGGTGAGGGATTGTGGTACCGCGATCTCACCCGCCCGGACAACCTGTGGTTCAGTGATGGGTATTTTAAGCTTCTGGGTTACGCCACCCCACCTGAGCAACACCCCTTCCGGCTCTGGGAAGAAGCCATGCATGAGGAAGACCGGGATACCCATCATGAAAACTTGGCAAACCTACTGGAAGACGACACGGCACCAAGCGACGACATCCTCCGCTTTCGCAACCAAGAAGGGCACGTCCTGTGGCTGCGCGCTCGGGCGCGTACGGTGCGCGATGAAAAAGACCAACTGGTGGGCATGCTGTGTACCGTCGCCAACCTCACCCCCCTGATCCAGGCCGAACATCAACTGGAAACCCTCACCGACGAGCTTTACGAAATCAATCAGCGCCACACCTTGGCATTAAAAGCGTCCGGCATCGGGATCTGGGATTACGACAGCCTCAACGACGTCCTGATTTGGTCCCCGGAAATGTACGATCTCTACCAGGTCGCCCCCGAACAGTTCAACCATAACTACGCGGCTTGGTTAGACCTCGTCCTTCCTTCCGACAGAAAAAGAACCGAAACCCTTTTTGAAAAGGTCGTTGCCAAAGGCGAGAAAAAATTTGTAACCGAATTCCGCGTGGTCACCAAAGACATGAGTATCCGTACCATCGGCGTCAATGCCAACATCTTTTATCGGGACGGCCATCCCTTCCGCGTGCTCGGCGCCAATTGGGACCTCACCGAAACCCGCGAACGCGAATGGGTGCTGCAACAACGATCCCACGAACTGAAACGCTCCAACCGCGATCTGGAAGAATTCGCGACCATCGCCTCCAGTGACCTGCAAGAACCCCTGCGCAAGATCCACGGCTTTACCGAACTGCTGATTGAGGAATGCAGCGACGCCGTCAGTGAAGACGGTCGTTTATACCTGGAACGCATCGCCGATGCAGGCAGTCGCATGGAACAGTTGATCGGCAATCTGCTCGAGATCTCCCAAGTCTCACACGGCGATCTGGAACCCGCGCCCGTTTCACTCGGCACCTTGATCAAAAAACTCAAAAGCGAAAGTGAAGCAACGATTCACCTCAGCTGCGATGCGTTGCCAACCTTCACCGCGGATCGCCACTTACTCCACCAGGTTTTTTTTCACTTGCTCCACAACAGCCATCAATTCCGCAAAAAGGGCACAGTCGCCACCATCCATGTTCAAAACATTGGACTGGTGGCGCACCAAGGTCGATCTTTTTGGGAAATCCGTTGGCTGGACCAAGGTATCGGCCTGGAACCGGCCGAATGCGAGCGAATTTTCAAACCCTTTGAACGCCTCCACCAGGGGGGTCGGGAACACGGCGCCGGCATTGGCCTAACCCTTTGCCGAAAAATCATGGAGCGCCACGGCGGATGGATTTCGGCGGAAAACCACGGCGGCGGCGCAGTCTTTCGCCTGCTCTTCCCCGAAACCTCGGTCCTCAAAACCCCGTAACCCATAACATTCTGGGGAGTACCATGGTTCAGCGCCTTCGTATCCTACTCATCGACCCTGATCACGATGAGTTTTTTCTCATCAAAAAATGCCTTTTGCGGCTATCGCACCCCTTTTCGCTAAACTGGGCGGTCGATTGGCCCTCGGCGCGGGAGCATCTTGAACGGGAATCGTTTGACGCCTGCCTGCTTGACTACACGCTGGACCGTGCCCAAGGATTTACCATCTTAGAGCATCTGCGGCGTCAGGACGCCGGCTTACCCGTGATCATGTTGGGCCGTCATCGTCAAGTTTCCCTGGACCGCGCGGTCATCAAATTGGGTGCGGATGATTTGCTGCCGAAGTTTGCCCTCAACGGCTATCTCTTGGAGCGCGCGATTTCTCAAAGCATTGAACGGCGGAAAATCACCCAAGCCCTGCGCCAAAGTGAACAGGATTACCGCCACATGGCGGAGATTTCCACCTCGGTGCTCCACAACATGGGTAACTTTCTCAACAGCCTGCTCACGGCCAACAGCAAGCTAAAGCAGCTCAATGAAACCTCCAAAATTGATACCCTCCCAAAAATCAATCGCCTGCTTGCCAAACACCAGGACAACCTCGCCGATTTTTTGGTGAACCACGAAAAAGGACGTAAATTACCGAAATTGTTGTCCACCCTGTCTGAAGTGCTCCGCGATGAACAGCGCCTGGCGGCGGAGGAAATCGAACGGGGCCGCCACATCATCAAACTGATGACACAAACCATTCGACACCAACAGGATCATGCCAAAGCCCACGCGTTTCATGAACCGATCCACTTGGACCAAATCCTCGATAACGCGATTTCCATGTGTGGGGAGATGTTAAAGAAACACGCGGTTCAACTCCAGTTGGACAAGGCCGGTACACCCATGGTCGAAGGCTCGCGCTCACGCCTCACCCAAATTTTGATCAACCTCATTAAAAACGCGGTGGAATCCATGGAAACAACCGCGATCAAACGGCTCGCCATCACCTTGGAAGACGAGCAGGACATGGCCAAAATCACCATCTCGGACAGCGGTAAAGGCATTCCCGCTGAAAAACAGCCCTTTCTCTTTCAGTTCGGTTTCAGCGATAAGCACGAGGGTCATGGTTTCGGTCTGAGTTTTTGTAAAAACGCGGTGGAAGAGTTGGGCGGCCAATTGGTTTTGGTCCACAGTCGCGAGCAAGAGGGAACGACCTTTTCGCTGACCCTCCCCATTTTGGCGCACAAAGCGCCGCCCTCATCCGAACCGGCTTAGGTCCGACCCAACTGCCGGATTTGGGCCTCGCGGGCCGTTATCACGCCTAGCCCGCATTTCTCACGAGGATTCGTCGCGAGAAGCTGAAAGCCTGGTGAGAAATGCGGGCTAATTCCGAAATAACGCGGAAAACCCTGCTTCTTTTTTTTACGAAAATTCCCAACCGAACCGATAGACCAAATACATCATCAAAGCATCTTGAACCGCACTTCCCACCGCGTATGTCAAAAATCGAGCCTGCAGCATCCTACAGGAGCGCAGGTCGTTTGGGTTTCGGGTGTTTTGAGTCCATCACCGGGCACGATAAGACCCGGCAACAATCCTATATTTGAGGGACATATGGCTAAAGAACGGTCTGGCGGCCAAAGGCTCACGTTCAAATTTTTGCTTCCTGTCTTGGGATTACTCCTGGTCATGCAAGTCATCGTCGGTTTTTTTGTCTTGCGCAACGAACGGGCCACCCTGGAAGAAAACCAGAGGATCCTCGGTCAAGAGTACGCGATGGCGCTGGCCCTTATCTCTGCCGACCTCGTCAGCAAGGATAACCGGCAAGAGCTCTCCCATCTGGCCACCCAATTAAAGAACCGGGATCCGAAAGTCTCCTACGTCGGCTTCTTTTCCCCAAGCGGCGAGAAAATCGCTGATTGCCAATCCCAGGTCATCAGCGAACACACCACCTACACCGGCGCCATTCAGACCAACGGCCAAACTATCGGCCAAGTTCAGATTCTTATCGATCCCAAGGCTACCGATGAAGCCATTCGCAGCATGGCACGAACCCTGGTTCTAACCTTCCTGGTCGCCCTTTTCGCGATGAGTTTTGCGGTTCATTTTGTATTCGGAAAAATCGTGCTCGGTCCGCTTCATGAACTATCCAACGCGGTGGCCGGCGTGGCCCAGGGCGACCTGACCGTTGACATTCACTACCATTCCAACGACGAAATCGGCGACCTTGCCGAGGATATTCGGGTCATGGCCGACAACCTGCGCCACATCCTCCAGAACCTCGGCCGCAACGCCCAAACCCTTTCCGAAAATGCCGGCACCCTCGACCAGATCAACAACGGCATGACCGAACACTTGGGTTCCCTCAGCACGCGCACGGATACGGTTATCGCATCAACCGAGGAACTGACGGAAAGCATGACCAGCACCACCAACCAGATGGAAGGTTCGGCGATGGAGGCGCGCCAAATCGCGCATTCGGTTCGAGAGATGCGTCAAGCGATCAACAGCATGGCGGAAAGCGCGGAGCAGGCGCGCGGGGTCACCCGCGAGTTGGTGGATGTGGTGAATCGCGCCGCGGCCGGCACCGACCATCTCACCAACGCGGCCGGGGAAATCACCTCGATCACCAACGTCATCGACGATATCGCGGAGCAAACCAAACTCCTGGCCTTAAACGCCACGATTGAAGCGGCCCGCGCGGGCGAATTGGGCCGTGGTTTCGGCGTCGTCGCCAATGAAGTCAAAGAGCTGGCCCGCCAGACCAACAACGCCATCGAAGAGATCAGCGGCAAAATCGGGATCATGCAAACCACCGCCGCTTCAACCGCCGACGAGATGGCCACCATCAAAAAAATAATGACCGACGTCGACCAAATTGTGTCCCTGATCGCCAGCGCGGTAACCCAACAAACCGCCACGGTCCAATCGATTTCCGACACGGTGACCGGCATCGCCGCCGGGATTAATCAGGGCAGTGCCACCGTAAGCGAAAGCGCCCAAATATCTCAAAACATGTCCTTCGACATCAAGCAGGTCAACGAGGCCACCGAAGAAGTGCGCAACGTGGGTGCCCGCATCAAAGAAAGCAGCTTGGCCCTCACCGAAATGGCGGAGGAACTCAACAAAACCATGGCGCGCTTCCAGTTGTGAGGTTCAGTGCCTGAACCAATAGGGCGCCGTCATCAGGGGTCAGCATGGCGTTAGAAATGGCTTTGAATTGGAACGATGCGCCCCGCCTACCCCCATTGCCCTCCTTACCAGGCGTACTGAGCAGGAACCTGGCACGGCGTTGGCGATTGCAACCTAGAACACCCTTAAACCTAAGCGGCGCTGAAGCGAGGGGGTTTGGCTAAAGACCTGGAGCAAAATGGTCTAAAAAAAGAGGGCCGGGGTCGCGCACGACGTCCACCCATTGGGTGGTGCGAGCTTTTCCACAGCCCTTTTTAACCCAGTGGTTTAGCAAATCCCCCGCGAGTTATCGCGCTCCTAAAGTTAACGTGAGCCACGGTATCCACGCCCTGTGATGAGCCGCGGCTGCCAACAAATTCGGCCAAAGGCACAACCCGATATTACCTAGCGACGAGGCCCTGTTAGCGGCAACCAACGGATCATTCACACGGATAACCTCATTTTTTCAGGCGAAGACGCCGTGCCTTGAATTGCAATAGTCTCGGACGTCCTCAAAAAATAAAGCCCTGGTTTTTAAGATCCGATATGGCTAGAAAAAATAGGGCTATCCTCATGCAGAATGAAGAAAATTATCTATACAAAGAGCTGGTGTATCTCTTCCAAAAGGACACAACAATCCTCAACTGGCTTGATAGAGGCTCATTAGACGGTATGTGGTTTTGGGATTTGGAGACGCCGGAAAATGAATGGTTGAGCCCACGGTTTAAAGAAATTTTCGGTTACGCCGAAGATGAAATTCCCCACACTTCTGATTGGTGGAAGCAAAATATTTTTGAAGAGGACCTGCCGCTCGCCCTAGAAAATTTCCAAAATCACCTGGATGATCCGTGTCATCCCTACGACCAAGTGGTGCGCTACAGGCATAAGAAGGGTCACACCGTCTGGGTTCGATGTCGCGGAATCATCATTCGGAATGAAGAAGGCAAACCCATAAGGATGTTGGGCGCGCACACTGACGTAAGTAGCTTGAAGCGCAAGGAACTTGAACTTGAAAAGAGCAATCAAAGCCTCGAAAACTTTGCGTTTATGGCGTCGCATGATTTCAAAGAGCCTCTGCGTAAAATCACGGCCTTTGGCGAACTTTTCGAGAGTGAATATAGAGATCTGGTCGACGAAGAGGGAAGGTATTACCTAGGACGTATTACAGATGCAGCACATAGGTTAGAGCTCCTTGTAGACAGCCTTCTCGGATTATCAAAACTAACCGAAAAGGAGCTAGAACGTGAGTCTGTTTCTCTTGGGTCGGTCATTGAGCAAAGCATCAACAATGTGCCTGCAGCTTTTCAAGTAGCGCCATCCTGCCACACAAAAATCTTCGTTGATGCGGTTCTATTATTCCAAGTCTTTAGTAATTTAATAAGCAATTCAATAAAATTCTCTGATACATCTCGGCCCTTAAAAATAACCATTTCCTGCAAACCTTTTATGAAAAGAGAAAACTTTGTGGAGGTGACTTTCTCAGATAATGGACTGGGATTTGGTGGCAATGACTTTAGTGGCATATTTCAGCCCTTTCAACGATTGTTGCCAAAGAGTGACTATCCGGGAAGTGGACTCGGCCTGAGTATTTGTCAAAAAATCATCACGAAACACGGTGGAATAATCTGGGCTAGTTCTAACAAAACCTTTGGCGTAAGTATTTCTTTTACACTTCCTAGGAGTAATGATGAAAAAGACACCTAACATCCTAATGGCTGAGGATGATCATGACGATGTCTTCCTAGCCAAAAGAGCAATAAAAGAGTCTAAAAAACCGCTCAACTTCAGCGTTGTGAAAGACGGCGAGGAGTTACTTACCGAGTTAAAAAATCGGTTCACGAATGAAAAATCAACATTTCCAGATTTGATTCTTATAGATATTGACATGCCGAAAATCGACGGCATCGAAGCGCTTGAGAAAATTCGCAAAAGTTCTTCGTTTCAAAATATTCCAATTGTTATGCTGACTACATCAAGCAACAAAAGCGATATTGAAGTCTGCTATTCTCTTGGCGCGAATTCGTATCTAATCAAACCAAAGTCTCTTCCTGAACTTACTCGAATATTTGATGTATTACAAACGTACTGGTTTGAGACCGTCCAAAGTCCAGGTATTGCAGAAAAACACAACTATAAGATGGAAGAACCGAAATGCAGATAGCCCCAAGTGAAACAGACAAGCACACTTCAAGTTTAAATTCAACAAGAAGACTAAAAATCCTTGTTGTTGAAGACGATATCGACGACTTCTTTCTTCTAAAGAAGTACTTAAGAAGCAATCGATACATCTATGACGTTTCACATGTTGAAAATATTCAAGACGCCCTTCTGTTCGATTTAACGGAGTATGATCTCATTCTCTTGGATTACAAGCTCAGATCGAACACAAGTTTGGACTTAATCGCCAAAGCACGAAAACAGAACCTAAGCCTTCCAATTATTTTAATTACAAACCTCAATGATGAACGCTTGGATGATCTTTCGTTTTCGATGGGTGCCGATGATTTCGTGCCAAAAAACGAGTTATCTCCGACCCTACTGAATCGTACCATTCATCATTGTCTAGAAAGAGAAAGGAAAAATCGGGAGCGAAACAGGGCACAACTTGAATTCAGAAATCTCCTTGAGGTTTCCACAACGACCCTCCACAACACCGCAAACATCCTCAATACATTAATGGCCACCTTAGAATCTATTGAAGAATTGGTTAAGGCCTCTCGTGGTGTCGACCTAATGAAAATTAGCGATTTGTTGCGCGGAGACGAAAAAAAGCTAACGAAAATTCTCAGCTCTCCCGAGAAAAGCGAAAAAATCCTTACGTTTATTGACGCCTTGAGCAATGTCCTTGAAACAGAAAGAAGTCAAGTCTTAGATGAAACAGCACTTGCGATTCGTAAAACGAGAGCAATGCGGGACGTTATCCAAACACAACAGTCGAAAGCAAGTGACGGTTTGTACCTAGAGCCAATTTCTTTTCAGGATTTAATTCAAGAAGCTGTTGAACTAATAAAAGAAGATCCCCTAAGTCATGGTGTCTTATTCGAGAAGGTATTCAACGGAAACCCAATTATTCGCGGCCCAAAAACACTACTCACTCATGCAATCTTTAACATCCTTAAAAACTCACTAGAAGCCATGTCTGATTCTCCTGAGAAAAAAATCACGTTCTATCTTGACACAAAAGCGGCAGCAGACCTACGAATTGTTGATACCGGTCACGGTATTTCTCCCAAAATAATTAAAGATCTTTTCTCTCCTGGTTTCTCAACAAAACCGAATGGCAAAGGCCTCGGTTTGCAATTTTGCCGGAAGATCATTGAAGAATTGGGTGGTACTTTAGAAATAGACACCGGCTTAAAAGTCGGCACAGGAATCACCATCATAGTTCCGTTATACTCATCCCCTCTACAAGAGAAGTTGCATTAGCTCTTGCCTAAGAAGCCCGACAAGAGTGGGGGATTTTGACTAAAGATCTGGAGCGAAATGATTTGTAAAAAGCGGACCGGGGTCGCGCACGACCGCACCCTTTGGTTGCGGTGAATATTTTTTAAAGCCGTTGCAGCCCAGAGGTTTAGCCAAAATCGCCACGAGTTATCGCGCTTCTTAGGTATTAGGCCAAAGGGAGCGCCCCTTGAACAGCGAATGGGACAGATTAGCCTAGCCCGCATTGCTTACAAGGCATTCTGCTACGAGACAACCCATGCGATTACAAGGGGACGGCCTTCCGCGCTACTGGGTCGAGCCGCCTTCACCTCAGCTGCTACGCCGAATGGCAAGCCCCGCGAACGGTCGGCCGCCGGCGAGGGTGCGCACATCCCCGAGGCAAAAAAAAGGAAATTGACGCGACCCCAAAATCTTCCCATTTCCTCCATACTTCCTCCAAATTCCTCGGGCAGGATAGATCACCAAGCAGGGCGGCATAAAACCGGCCCTAACGCGAAGAAACAGGTTCCTTCTTTTCAGTGAGGAACCCTTTTCCAGCGAACTTGAATCGCTAAAAAACAGAGATGACTCAAAGGGCATCCTTCGGGTACCGGAACCTGGCGCTCGTCTGTTCTCTCGCAAATAAAATCGTGGTTTTTTATCCACCCAACCCGCGAAGCGAACGATTTGCACCAAGGGAATCCACCAGGTCCGACCCTTCCAGAGCGTAACCGCCGGCAACAATCAAAATGCGGCTGTTTCACGCCCGACACAAACCAAAACAAACCCGAGGCGGACCAACTCAAGGTCCATCGCCTGTGCGGGTGAACAGGGAAAAACAACGGCCGGACGCGGCCAAACAAGCATGCGTCCCCGTGGCGACACCCCGGCTAACGCAAGCTGTGCTCGCGTGAAGCACTTTTCTCGCGAGAACCCGCGAGGAATGAGCCGGCAGGCCCAGGCCACCCCTGCGCCGTTGCCGGCCCGCCTTTCACCAGGCTTCGCATCACGCCTCGAACAACCGTCCCGTTTCGCAATCATTGAACACCGGCGATCAAACCCATCCCCCGTAGCCAGGCGGGTGGCGCATTCATTCACGGGTATCGCCCGGTCTATTTTTAGGAGTGCCCATGTTTCCGAAAGTGCCCCAACAACGCGTCCGTTCCCAATCAGCCCCCTTACCCAACTCGGGTCTTAAACCACTCGGTAAATCCCCCAATCCGTTGAAATTGGGCATGGATGATTCTCCCAAAATGGGACCGCTTCCTTCTCCCAAAAAGGAGAACCAGCACATCGGCCAACTGGTCCCCCTACAACAGGTTCAATTGGAAAATCCCAAGGTCGTGAACCCCAAACGCATCCAGTTGGTCCAGCTCCAAATCAAAACCGATGACACGGACATCAAAAATTCGGTCCAAAACCTCAAGGCAAAAGTCAAAAACGTGTTCGACGCCTTTGCATTGGTTCACAAGGAAAACTTAGTCGATAACCGCAAAGGCACGGTCCCGGTCTATACCTTGCCCGAATTTTTCTGGAGCGACTTTAATTCTACTCTGACCAAAGACGAACAGAACATATTGATCCAGGAAATTAAAACCCGTGCGCAAGGTGATGAATTTGAAGGCGCGGTGTTTGTGCTCGGCACCATGGTGAGTTCCGAAGCCCCGCAAAGTTTGACGTCTCTGTTTCCCCAGGATCTGCAAAAGATTCAACAGCAGTTGGGCGACCTGTCCCAACTGACCACCAAAGACGATATAGACTTCGAAGAAACCTACGTTCAAGCAATGGACCACGGCATTGAAGACTGTTCCACCGACCAACATGAAGCGCGCGCCTTGTTGGCCACCATTGGTGACATGATGGAAGCGCGCCTGAAAAAACAAGACATTGATCCCAACACGCCGTTGGACGGTTTCGACGACCTGGAATTTGATCGCGACCAAGCCATGGACAAAGTTCTCAAGCGCGTGCACACCATGTCGACCCACCGCGAAGCCCTGACCATGGTTTCCACCATCAAAACCTATCCAAGCAGTCAGACCCTGACGAAATTCCTGAATGAAGTAGACAAAAATGATTTCAAAAACGCCAAAAAAACCATCGCCAAGTTCTTCGACCCGGGCGTCCCAAAATACGGGATGAACGAAGTGCGCATGCAGTGCCTCGCCGAATTATTCAAAGCCGTTGGCGCCAAGACAAAAAACTTAAAAGCCGTGGCGAAGGATTTCCGCACCTTCTATTTCCCCAAGTCCGCAAGCAATCAAGAGCGTGGGAAATTCGAAAAACGAGTCAAATTAATGAAATCCACCCCTAAAAAACTTGGCAGCCCAAGCTCGATGTACAAATTGACCGAAAACAAATCCATGGTGATCGAAGGCGGCAAAGGCGGCAAGGTCGGTTTTTCCAAAAAACTGCTGCCCTCGCACGCGGACTCACCGTCCTACTTCGAGAACCGGGAATCAGATAAACTGATACCGCAAAAGCTCCAGAGTTCCAGTATCATCGCGAACCCCAAACAAGATAGCCATGATCTCGGTGGTCAAATTCAAAAACACCACATTGACGATTCAAATTTCATCTTCAAAAGTCCCAAAACCGGTATCGATTTAGGGGTGACCATTTGCCGCGATTACAGCGACGGGGTCTACAAAGATCATTTCGACGGAACCGTCAAAAACCAGATCGACCACTTGCAAATCGTCTCGGCCGGGGTTCCAAAGATTGTAGAGAACAAAGGGAGTGGCAAAACATCGGTCGGCCTAAACGACGGCCTGTCGGGTAACTCCCAATTCGTAACGACCGATGACCTTCCTCACAAAGGTGGCCAGGACATTCGCACGGACATCGTTGAATACAACCCTGACACCAAAGAATTCACCTACTTGCCGCAAGGTATGGGTTTTGAGAAACAGGGCATGAACCTGGAAGACAAACATTTTTCCATGGGGATCAGTAAACCAACCCACTTGAAGGATCACAATCTCTCCTCCCTTGGCTCCTTTAAAGACGACACCAACGTCGGCTCCGTCAAACTGATGGAGAAAATGATCCAGGATCACGAAACCTCGATTTCGTTATGGCAGGACATGGTTGCTGAACTCGAACCGATCCTGACAGCGATCACAAAGGATGTGATCGAGATCGATGAAATCACCATGAAGCTCACGCGGGACAACGACGCCAAATTGGAATTTGAGAAAAAGAACGAGGGACAAAAGTACGTATCACCCCTGAACCATGAAGATTTGCAATCGCAGCTGGAGGTGCTCCATGACAAGGTTGCGCCATGGATTGATCAAGTCAACCAAGACGTGCTGCTTTTGAGCAAAAACGGCGATCAGCCCTTCGATAGAACCGAGGGTAGCAAAGTTCGCAGTTTGCTGCGGGAACGGGTGGAAACCTTCAAGGCCAATATCTCTGGAAGCACGAAAATTGTTAACTACAACAAAGAATCACTCAACCGGATCACCATCGACCGTCTGAAGAGCCAACAACAATTGGTTTAAAACCAGTCCCCGGAGACTAACACGGGCGCCCTAGGCGCCCCAATGGGACCACCTCGCGGTACTGCCAAAGGACCGCGACAACCCCCTTGTTCAAGGGGTTCCTTTCTGGAGAAAAGACATGCAAGCCGTTACCGAAACCGTCAATCAGTGGTTACAACAGATGAGTTTGGGCTGGGAAGCCCCGCTATCCTTGGATGAAGAAGGAACCTGTTCCATCCGATCAGGCAATGGTTATTTGCTCGAACTGTACGTGGTGGAAGCCGCCGCCTGTTGTTATTTCAGTATTCCGTTGATGCCCGTGCCCCATGATGATCGCGAGACCTTCTACGAAACAGTGCTGGCCTTCAACGTCCACCAACAAGAAACCAGCGGCGGAACCCTTGCCGTGGACCCCAATGAGAAACGCCTGATGCTGTGCTATTCACAGCCGGTCCCCGCGTTGACATCTGAGTTGTTCAGCAACCTGATTCAAAACTTAATCAGCAGCGCGGCATCTTTGGAACAAAAACTAACCGAACGCCAAATGGAAGCGGGGTCCGAAACGGATTCGGCAGGGTTCGCACAACCGGCGTTCACTACCGATACAACAGACCGGGGTCAGGTCGACCACCAACCAGCGCAACACCAATTCAGCCACTTCATGAGTCTGGTGTAAAGCGAACGGCGCCGACGGCTCGTAGCTAGCCCCACCAAGGTCGCAAAAAGACTTCGCGGCACACGCCCGGGGAAACATCGGCCGCTCAAAATCAGCCAAGTGCCCCGTTGGTGGGGACCTCAGCTTCTTTCGGGTCGCCCGGTTGCGATGCCGGCCGCGACCCATGGTTATAATGGCGCTGCAGGAGCCGGTGCCCTCGTTGCTGGGGCGAGGACGAGGCGGAGGGGGCGGCGCGTGTCGGAGACAAAATCTGGGCGATTCAGGATCGGAACCGTGGTCGCCGATTTCGACACCAATCGCATCCATGGCGAATCCGGCGAAATCAAAGTGCCGCCAAAACCCATGGCCCTGCTTTTTGTGTTGGTCGCACGCCGCGGGCAGCCTGTTTCCCGCGCGGAACTGATCGAATCCATTTGGGAAGGCAATGGTTACGTGGGCAAACGCGGCGTGACCGATGCCATCCATCGGTTGCGCAAGGTCCTTGACGACCGCTCCGAAACACCGCGGTATATCGAGACCATCCCCAAGACGGGTTACCGCCTTTTGGTCGATGCGGTCCCGGAACCAAAAGAAGCGGCGCCCCAAACGACGGATCCCGGCGCGGCCCCGGTGACGACCCCGGACAGCGCGGCCCCGCGCCGGTTCGCGCCTTGGCCCCGGGCCCGCCAGGCGGTGCCGGTCCTCATCCTGGCGATGGTAGCCGCGATTCTGTTGTTTCGCGCCGATGAACCGAGCCGGCCAACGGTTGACACACCCAAACCCGTGAACATGGTCCCGGTCACCTACCAACCGGGCATCGAACACGATGCCGCGCTTTCGCCCGACGGCTTGCGCCTGGCCTATGCCTGGATCGCCAAACGCGGCAGCTCGCGCATCATGCTTTTGGACCTCTCCCAACCCGGCGGGACAGCCCACGCCCTTAACGCGTTACCCGGCCTGCAACGGTTCCCAACCTTCTCCGCGGATGGAACGCGGCTTGCCTATGTTCGCCTCGGTCTTCCAACCGGACCAATCATCGCCGTCGTCGACCTCGCAACCGGCGAAGAAACCGCGTACGAACGAATCGGCCTGGTCGGGGGCCGGCCGATTGACTGGTCGCCCGTCGACGATCACATCGCCTACGCCCGTTA
This sequence comes from Acanthopleuribacter pedis, assembly GCF_017377855.1. Classification (GTDB taxonomy): domain Bacteria; phylum Acidobacteriota; class Holophagae; order Acanthopleuribacterales; family Acanthopleuribacteraceae; genus Acanthopleuribacter; species Acanthopleuribacter pedis. Next base: position 226,222 of record NZ_JAFREP010000006.1, on the reverse strand, counting down.
CGACGTCCGCTCCGGTCGCGGCGGCATCGGTTTACTCGACCTGAAGGACGGGCAAACCCGTTGGCTCACCGCCGCGCCGGTTTCCCATCACTTCGTTGATCGGGCACCGGCCTTTTCGCCCACGGGTGAACGGATCGCCTTCTTGCGGTCGAGCGGCATGGGTGTTGACCTGTTTACGGTCGATGCTGAAGGCACCACCCGCCAAATCACCCGCATCGGCGCGGAGATGTGGGGGCTGGACTGGATGCCGGACGGGTTGTCCCTTGTGTTTGCGGCCCCAGGGAAAGACGACCAGGGTGTGAACGCGGCCTTGTGGCAGACAGATTTGAGCGGCACGGTTCATTTCCTGGGCGGTGCACCCGAGAACCAATATTTCCCCGTGGTTCATCCCAGTGGCGCTTCAATCTATGTTTATGTGACTCGGCCGCGCATGGAAATTAACGCCATCACCCTCGGCCAAGCCGATACCGCGCAACCCGATCCGTGGATTACCTCGACCGGAACCGACCAGGACGCACATTATTCACCGCAACGGAACCAACTCGTGTTCTCCTCTACCCGCGACGGCGGCGGTGAAATTTGGACATCGGATCCCAACGGCGCCAACCCCGTTCGGCTCACCACGCTCAGACGGCGGGCCGCATTCCCGCGCTGGTCGCCCGACGGCAGCCAGATCGCATTTATCGCCCATGATCGCGCCCGCACCTTACACGTACTCGATCCCGAATCAGGCACGCTCAGACGGCTCGGCGAGGAAGGCGCCTTTCACGTCTGTCCCTCATGGTCTCGCGACGGCCGCTCGCTCTATGCCGTCAAACAAGTCTCCGGTTCATTCAACCTTTGGCGGCTCCCCGTTGACGGCGGCGTCGGCGAGGCCGTCACCGAAACCGGCGGCTTTTACGGTCAGGAATCACCCGACGGGCAAACCCTCTACTTCACCAAAAGTCTTGAGCACGGGTTGTGGTCGAAGCCGGTGAACGGGGGCGAGGAACGGTTGGTGATTGATTGGAAAGGGCTTAACGGCATCACCTGGCTACCGCTTGCCGAGCACATTCTTTTCCTGTCCAACGACGCCGACGGCGCGACGATTCAGGCCTTTGATTTGGCGTCCGGTCATTCACGGATCCTCGTTAAGTTCGCACCCGAGGTGGCCGTCGCCGCGCGTCCCTGGAGCCTGATTGAAGCAACAAATCAGCTACTTTTCACGCGGTCGGTCGAAAACGAAGGCGATATTCGCCGCCTTGACCTCGATTGGACACCTTGACAACGATCTATGTAAACCTTTGAAAATAAACACACCTTGTATAAATCGATAAAAAATCGAGCGGCCCTTACCTGTCCATCCGGCCGATCTTCTCGTAGGCTCCTTCAAATCATCCCCTGGAGGCCTCATGAAGTATTTTACGCCCGCTCTTTTTGTTTTTTTTGCAACCGCGCTTTCGGCTGAGACCCGCTTAATCGTCCCCTGGGTCACCAACAACGATTCATTCCAAGCAACCCTGATCATCAACAATCTGGGCAACACCCAAGCCGAGATTCGCCTGCATGCGATCCGACCAAGTGGGCAAACACCCGACATGGAGACACGCACCCTCCAAATCGACGCCCTTGCCCAACATACCGCCGCCTCCGCGGATCTATTCCCGGAGCTTGGGACGGGAAGCGGGTACATGGTCCTGCTGGAATCGGCGCGCGACAGCGTCAGCGCGGGCCTGGTGGTGACCGCAACCGGCAGTGCATCGGGCAGTTCACCGGCCCAAGCGGACGTGCTCGATCCCGAACAAACAGCCAAAACCATCCTGTTCAATTTCCTGACCGCCGGGGCGGCCAACAACCCATCGGCCCCGGTCATCGTCAACCCCGGCGCGGTCGAAGCACAGGTCACCTTCTTCGCGTACCAGAATGGCAGCCAAGCGGGTACGGCCACACGAACCATCGCCGCGAACAGACCTTTTGCCGAGACCGCGACCTCGCTTTTCCCGGAACTTTCCGGCGCGCTTTACCTGGTCGCGCAAAGCGATCAGCCGATTTTGGGCATGGCCTTCATTTTTAACGAACTGCTGGAACCCGCCATGGCGGCGGCAACCCCGATTCCCGCCTTGCCCGGCGCCACCGAGCCGGTTCGGCCTTATGTGGATACCTTCGTTGCCATGGGTGTTGGGATGGACGGCTTCATCATCGATGAAGCGGGCAACCTTTACGGCGCCGGCGGCTGGTTAAACGACAATGTGATTCGTATCGCTCCAAGCGGGGAGGTAACCACCCTGGCCACGGGCTTGCGTGGACCCGTGCATATGGCGCGCGATTCCTCGGGCAAACTGTACGTTTCCAATTTCAACGACACCTCGATTCGGACGATTGATGAAACGGGTCAGGTAACCCTGTTTGCGCGTGGGCTCGATGCCCCGGTAGGGATGGCCTTTGACGCTGACGGCAACCTGTTCGTCTGTAACTACGGTGGGTCGGCGCCGGGCCGCACGATCTCAAAAATCACGCCCGCCGGTGTGGTCTCTGTTTTTGCCAACGACCCCTTGCTCCATACACCCATCGACGTGTTCACCAACGCGGACGGATCCCTTTATGTGGCCAATCAGATCGGCGGCGCGATTTTGCATGTGGACGTGAACGGAACGGTCAGCCTCATCGGGCAAATTCCCGGTAACCTGGGCCATATGGCCGTCGTGGGTGACAGCTTCTACGCAACCGGCGATACCTTCATCTACAAGATGACACGCGCCGGCCGGGTAACCCTATTCAGCGGCCAGGGTGTGGAAGGCGATGCAGACGGTGCATTGAGCGAGGCCACCTTTCGCAGACCGAACGGCATCGCCCTCGGTCCCGACGGCCGTACCCTCTTCATCGGATCGGCTACGCGGGGTCAACCAAGCGGATCCGTGCGCAGAATCCACCTGGAATAAGCGGCTGGGGAAAGCCGCATTAAAATCTGTATGGAACACGGTCATTTCAGAGAATGCCCCGCGGTTCCCACGAGAAAAGAGCGATCCGCAAAGCGCGCTTGGGTTAGGAAGCCCGTGTCAAAACGCTTGATGCGGGCTAACGCTTTGCTTCAGGGATGCGCCATAAGTCGAGGGTTCCTGAGTCGAAGTTGTCAATCAAACGAACCTCGGCATCGGCGCTGAAGTAGAGGCGGTCGAGGTAGCGGTCGGTCGCCGCGTTGTTGGGCCATTGGAAGGAAACCGCGGCCGACACGGCGCCCTCGGGAACCGCGCCTTGCCAAAGGAAAGGGATCCATGAGGATTCGGTCGCATTTGAAGCCACGGTGCGTTGCTGGGTGGCCAGGATCGCGCCTTCACAGCTTCCGTCGCCGTACCAATCGACGCGGATTTGCAATTGTTCACCCGCGGTGTCGGGTCCGATTTGCAGCAGGCCGCCGATTTGCCAAAAGGGTTGGTCCGGCCAGATGATGCATTGGCTGAGTTCCAACGGGGTTTCGGTAGCGGGGAACCGCGCCGACCCGGACGTTCCCGAACGCGAGGGGTCCCGTTCGCTGAAGCTAACCGCGCCGTCGCCTTGGGTGGCGATCCAACCGCCGAGGTCCTGGTCAAAATGAGGGTTGCGCAACAGGTTGTCGCCGAGCACCCGGAAATCAAAACGGTAGTCGCCGCCCGGCTTGTTGTCGCCATCGCCGTCCAAGGCGATGTTCTCGAGATCCACCAAACCGCGATCCCCGCAAATCAGCATACGGTACAAGCCCGCGCCGAGGGCTGTCTCCCGTTCAAAACGCACGGCCGCGGTTTGCTGTTTCGGCAGCCAAACCACACGCGCAACACCCACGAACGCATCGTCGCCGGAGGGTTGATCACCACAGGTTTCGGTTTGGAACAGGCCGTCCACACCCGCGCCAACCAGTTGGTAGTGGATGGGATTGGTCACATCCGCGGTTTCACCATCGCCGGGGGGATCCTGGAGTAATTCGCTGAATTGCAACCACATTTGGGTTTCACCCAAAACGAGTTCGCCATGCTCCGAGATCACGCGCAAACCAGGCAAAAAGGTCCCGGTGACACCCGGTCCCCCGCTGTCGGATTGCACGGTCTCAGATTCGCCGACCCGCACGGTTTCTTGAACGGCCAGTTGCAAGGCGAGTTGGGTGACGTCGCTGTCGCCCACCCCGATGGTTTCCTGGACCATCACCTGGACGGCGAGCATGGGTTGCGGGTCATCGGTGACCTGAATCGATTCACTAACGCGAATCCAGGTGGCCGGGGCCACGGTATCGGCGTCGGCAACGGTCACGGTTTCCTGCTCGTTGATTTGCACGGCGAGGGCGGTTTGGTCGCTATCGGCCACGGTAATGGTTTCACTGACCTGAATGGTCACCACCGGCGGACTCGGTAAAAGCACGTTGTTCAACGCCAACATATTGTTGTCACCGTCGGGATCAACACTGGTGGTCACGGCACTTAATTCATTGGTCACGGCGTATTCAGCCAGCATGCCGCGATAGCGGTGGTTACTTTCGTAACGCCAGGTGGACAAAACGGCACCGTCGAGCGGGTTGATTTCCAAGAGGTTTTGTTGCGGGCTCCCGTTGGCAGCAAAACTGTTCACAAAAACGCGGTCGCCGCGGCTAACCAATAAATCAAAAGGCGCCTCAAACGTATTGCCGGCGTCAATGGGTTTGATCTGTTCCTGGGTGAAGTTGGTACCACTGATTTTAATGATGCCGCTTTGTTGGTCGGCCACCCAGAATGCGCCGGCGCTGTCCCGTGCCAAGGCGCTCGGTGCCAGCAACAAGTCGCCACTGGTTAGCAGCGTTTGATTGCCGCCGTCGGAACTAACCCGAAAGAGGGTGTTACTGCCGTCGAGAACCACGACGGCGCCGTCGTCGTCGTTGATGATGTCCTGGGGAAGGCTGATGAGCGAGCCCTCGGCGAAAACCGATTGGGCGCCGCTGACGGGGTCAACCGCAATGATCGAACCCGGGGCGGGCAAGCCCTCGGCAAAACCTTGCGGCTCAACGACAAGGTAACGGCCTGGCTGAACAACGGCGGCACGGGGGTTAAACAAAAGCTCCCCGGAACTAAGCACAACGGTATTGGACTCACCCAGCAGCAAGAGCCGGCCGTCATTGACGGGGGTTTCGCCGTTGGCCAGAACGGGATCGCCCTGGTCGAGCACCAAAAATTCACCGAGCCCGTTAACGATCAAACCGGTGGGGTCGGTCAGATCCCCAAAGGATTGGAGCAGTTCCAAGGTGGTGGCGTCGGGCAGGGCGCGAAACAAGGCGGCGGGTACGCTCGAGGGGTCATGGCCGATGGTAAAGATTTCAATTTGGCTGGCGGCGTCACGCAGCGGCAGGCTCAGTTCCACGGTGTAGGTTTCGGTTTGAGAGACGCTTAGGTCCCCCACCGTCCAAAGGATCCGGTGTTGGCTTTCGCTATAATCCCCGGCCGGCTCCTGATTCACCAAGGTGGTACCGGGCGGCAGAACCATGGTCAAGGTGACCCCGGTGGCCTGGTCCGGTCCGTTGTTGGTGACAGTCGCGGTGTACAGCGCCGAGCCGTCGAGGTACGGCTGATCGGGCGCGATGGTAAGCCCAACCTGCACATCGGCTTGCCAGGCCCACAGCGACGGAAATACCGGTAGTAAAAGGAAAAGAAGGAAACGCTTGTGCCGCACAACGAGCCCCTACGAGGAGAAAGTGATTTCCAGGGTGACTTGAATAATTTGACCGGTGGTTACATTAATCGGGCTCGCCAAAGTTTTGCGGGTTAACACACTACAGGAATCAGGCGAAGCGGCACATTGGGTGGTGTTATTGGTCGTCCCGTTACACAAGCAGAACCAGGAGACAACGGAGCTCACCGTATGGGTCGAGGTGGCGGTGACACTGCCGCTCAAGACGAGGGTTTCGAAGTTTTGCCCGGTGATGGAACGCACCAGGTTGGTGGAATCGTAGGTAAGGCCCGCGTTAAGCGAGGAGGAACCGATTTCACAAGACCCGCTACAGGGCCCGTTGCCGGCATTGTCATCAAGAACCAGGTAACTGCCCCCGATCACGGCTTCCGCATTCAACAGGGCCGTCAACACACTCGCCCCGACCAGCGCATTGTGAAAGGTGCGGGTCGACGCCTCGGAACCGTCGGGATTCATTATTTGTATGGTCCACACCCCTTCCACGTGAATGGTGCCGTTTTGTTCCGCGGCGGGTGGATCCCCGGCAAACAGCAAGCCGCCGACCAGTGCCGCCAACATGATGGTGGTTTTAATCTTCATGAACGCCTTCCTTTTCTGTCGTGTGTTGCCGGGAGCCGGCCTGTCTTTTGCCAAACACCACGGTGGTTGCCTCACTGATCAACCCCGTGAGAAACAAAACGGAATGGCGCGCGGGCCAATCCGAGGTGTGTTCAATCATTTGCGTGTTGCTAAAAGGTTCGCGGCCAACTTCGCCGCGGTCGCGCCAGACGACGCTGTCAAAATCAACGGATCCGCGGAAGTCACCGAGTTCAGCACCGGGTAAACCCAAACGAACAGCGGTCACAACACGCGATCCATTGTGTAAATCCGTAAAGGGGGATAAGGGCGCATCGTCGAGCCAGACTTGGAACACACCGTTCCCCTCCCCGGCCACCCATTCAAACTCGACGGCATGCCAAGCCGCGCTGAGCGCCGGCCCGGCCTCGGGCGCGACCACCCGCGGCGTTTCTCCATTTTCAGCCACTTGCCAGCCAAGCCGCATCGCCCCTTCAACACGGCCGACGGTCACGGCCAGACACAGCGTTTGTTCCTGGTCGGCCTGAAGCAGGGTGCGTTGTGTCCCTTCATCCAGCACCAGATCGCGCAGGCGTACGTAAAAGCGCAAGCGCATGCGCTGCAGCGCTTGCTCGCTGTCGGCGATGATTTCAAACGGGGCGGCCCCGGCGCTGACGCGCAAACCCTGGGTACCGCGATGCTTGGCCGCGTCGCTTAAGCCGACCCCGGCACAAAGCGGGAGGGCGGAAAACGCGACCAAGAAAAAAAGAATCCGTGAGAACACGTGGCGCCTCGCAAAGGAGCACGGGTTATCCCGTGGGTTGGTTGGCATTGGCTAAGGTTGATTTTTGGGATCCCTGGATAAGTCTTATCTTACGCTTTTCGAGCCCGTCCAACAAGATCCTCAAGCAGAGAATGGCGCGGATCAGGGTTTTTTAGCCTCCGGCGAAGCCGTTTTCCGTCGTATTTCGGGATCGAGCGGTACCCAACCTCGTTCCCGCGCCCAGGCAAAAAGCGCCTCGCCCGCTTCGCTTTTCTCCTTGGCCAGGCGGTATTCTTCTTGGGTTAACCTTCGTCCCGCTTGCGCCGCGGCCCCGACCATGGCTTCTACTTCTTTGTGCAGAATGGCGGCGCGGTTGACGCGAACCCACACGGCTTGGCCGTCGACCTGTTCGATCAGGGCATTGATACGCAGGGCCTCTTGCCAATCCCCCGCCACCACGGCGCGCTGTTCAATGTCGCGCAGCAACACGGCAAGCACCTGTTTTTTGGAGAGGTTTTTCATATACAGGCCGGCTTTGATTTGCGCCTTGGTGACCCCGGTCTGTTCTTGAATCCAAACATCGCGCGCGGTTTTCCCGTTGGTCGCTTCCATGTTGACCCATGCGCCGGTCTGGCGGTTGCGCATGCGAAAAAAGAGGTGGTGGGGCGCTTCCACGCCGTAGAGTTCCAGGCCGGGATCGACGCGCTGCAAGACGGCCCAGTACAAGGTGGGCATGCTGACACAATTTCCGAGCCGCGTATCAATGTAGGTGCTGAGCAGCCGGTTGTGGCCGCGATCCCCAAAGGGATCGTCTAAATCGTAGCGGTAGACCTGGCTGTTGTTCCAATGCCCCGGCTGGTACAACACGATTTGGGTGATCATCAGCACCGCCATGTCGTCGTTGTCGCTGGGTAACCCGCGCTGAACGACGGCGGCGATTTCGTCGAGGATCGCGAGATAACGGGGGATGTCCAGATCCGGTTGCACGTGTTTGGCCAAAATAAGCGCCCATAAACCCATGTCGATTTCGGCCTCGACGGCGTTGGGCAAATCCCAAATGGTTTGGCCGCGATAGGTTCGATCAGGCAGGATTAGCGCGGGCTCGGCCTGCCCCTGAAGGCAAAGCAACATCATCAAATACAGCATGAGCAGATCCTTGGTCACCCCAACCAGTGAAAACAGGGCGCGAACACTTCAGATCGCCCGTATTTCTTGTGGGAAATGCGGGCTGGAAAAAGAGGCTGGTTTGGTGTTTGATGGACACACCGAAACCACCCAAACCGTCAACCTTAAGGATACGTGATGACCCCAATCATGACACAACTGATTTCTCTTTTGCTGCAAGGGCTGCGGTTAACGGCGATTGCGGTTGCGATTTTTATGGCGGTTCTGTTTTTTGCGCAGCGCTATTTGATTTTTCCCGCCCCGCGCGAACCGCTTCCCAATCCTCTGCCGGCGGATGTCACCCGGATCGAGCTGGGCCAAACCTACGGCCTGTTCCTCAACGCGGCGAAAACCGAGCACGACCGCCGACCACTGATTATTTTTGCCCACGGCAACGCGGAGTGTGCCCACCATTGGATCGACAGCTTCCGCTGGTACCGGGAACAGGGGATCTCGGTGTTGCTGCTGGAGTTTCCCGGTTACGCGGCGGCGGGCGGCAGCCCCAGCTTTGACAGCCTGCGCGAGGCGGTTTTAAGCGGCTACGACACCATGGTCGCCCGCGCGGATATCGATCCGGCGGCGGTGATCGCCTACGGCCGCTCCATCGGCGGCGGACCCATCGGTCTGTTGGCGGAGGAACGCCCGGTGGCGGCACTGATTCTCGAATCTTCCTTCGCCTCACTTAAGGATTTGGTTTACCACCACCGCAACCCCGGCTTTTTGCTGCGCGACCGCTTCGACAACGGCCCGATTGTGGCGGCCTTGGAAATTCCGGTGCTGCTGGTCCACGGTACCCAGGACCGCATCATCCCGATCAAATTCGCCCACCAACTGCGCGACTTGGCGGCCGACGCCACCTTTCACGAATTGGCCTGCGACCACAACAACTGCCCGCCGCCGCTGTCCTATGTTCGCAAGTTCCTTCACGAAAAAACGGCGATCCGTTTGGCGGAAAACCCGGACGGCTGACCAAAAGAAACGAAAAACGGTCACCGGTTTTCCCGGGGCTTTGCGCTTAAGGTAAAGGGACCGCTTTTAAGCATCCCCCTACCGCGAAAAAAGGAACAGCATGTCGTCCATCCACTACAAGGCCCCCATTGTCATGATTCGTTTCGATGACAACCGTTATCTCGCCGAATCGCTCCTCTGGCCGGAGTACGGTTCCCTCAATGAAACGCCCGAGAAGGCGGTCGAGAAACTAACCTACCTGCTACAAAATAGCTTGCCACGCGAGAACCTGTTCCAAACCGGTCTTAACGTGCAGGCGGCGGACCCAACGATAGAAACCATCACGCTTTCCCTGGAGAGGCACCCAACCAACTTGGGCTTGAAGGGCGCGCTGGAACTGACCATTCCCGTGGTGCGCTACCGCAAAGAACAAGCGTCGGGTGGGGTGTATTGGATCGGCCGCGTTCCTTGGATGGATCTTGAATTCTCGGCAAGGCGCGAGGAAGAGTGGCGGGAAACGGCCGAAACGGAAATCAGACGTTGCCTGTTGCGGCGCCGCGGCGCGCGAAGCCTCACCAAACTGTTTAAATGTGTCGGCGTCGAGGAACTCACCCTGCAAACGATTGATTTGGAAGTAACCTTTCCCACCAGCCTCGAACACGACAAAGGCGACGGCCCCAAGGAAGACGGCGGGGTGCTGAAAGCGGTTACCCATCGTTTTTTGGGCAAAAAACCCGCGGCGGTCTTCGAACGTGACGCGGAAATGAAACGCCTTGCCGCGGCGCTGATGCGGGAAAACCGCCGCGGGGTTTTGCTGGTCGGCCCCTCGGGTGTCGGCAAAACCGCGATCATTCGGGAGACGATCAACCAACGTCGCCACCTCGGCATGGGGGAAACCCCCTTCTACGAAACCAACGGCGCGCGGTTGATCGCGGGTCAAACCGGGTTCGGCGCGTGGCAGGAACGCTGCGACAAACTCGTCAAAGAAGCGCTGGACGAAAAGGCGGTGCTGTACCTGGGCTCGCTCTACGAGCTGAGCCACGTGGGGCAATCGGAGAACATGAGCCAGGGTATGGCCTCGTATTTCCGCCCCCACATCAACCGGGGTCGCCTGGGCGTCATCTGCGAATGTACGCCCGAACAATACGCGCTCATTGAGAAAAAGGATCCGGTCTTGCTCCAGGCCTTTGATCGCATCGACATCGCGGAACCGGACGCGAACAAACTGCGCCGTATTTTGGCCGCGGCGGCGGACCCGCTAACGCGGCGCCGCGGCATTACCATCGAGGCGGCGGCCGCGGACCGCCTGGTCAGCCTGTTCCGACGTTTTGCCGGTTATTCGGCGCAGCCGCGGCCCGCGCTGCAACTGCTCCAGCACCTTTGCCTCGAACACCGGCGGGGCGAAACCCTTACGGACAAAGCGGTTCTGGCTTCCTTCAGTCGGAGCAGCGGCCTGCCTTTATTTATTTTGGACCGCACCCAACCCATGTCGTTGGCGGAAACCACGGCCTTCTTCGAAACGGCGATTATCGGCCAACGCACGGCGATTCGCCACGTGGTCGACATGTTGGCGGCGATCAAAGCCCAACTCACCAAACCCCAACAGCCGATTGCCTCGTTTTTGTTTATCGGCCCCACCGGCGTCGGTAAAACGGAAACGGCCAAAGCGATTGCCACATGGTTGTTTGGCGATGCAAACCGCTTAACCCGGTTTGATATGAGCGAATTCTCGGACGCCCACGGCGTGCAGCGCCTGTTGGCGGGCGACAGCAAGGAACCCGGCCTGCTGATCGCGGCGGTGCGCGAACAACCGTTCTCGCTGCTGGTCTTCGATGAATTCGAAAAGGCCCACCCCAAATTTTTCGACCTGTTGCTGCAAATCCTGGGCGAAGCACGGCTCACCGACGACAGTGGTCGCCAGGCCCGTTTTGACAATACCGTGGTGATTATGACCAGCAACCTAGGTGCCGAACGTTTTGACCGCGGCACGGTCGCGCTTGCCGAAACCACGGGCGACGACCAACACGCGGCACGCCATTTCTCCCGCGAGGTGCGCAACTTCCTGCGCCCCGAGATTTACAACCGCATCGACGCGGTGGTGCCTTTCCACGCTTTGTCACAGGAAGACATCCGCGCGGTTACCAGGCTGGAATTGGAAAAGCTGCGTCGCCGTGCCGGTTTACAGGAGGCGAACCTAACCCTCAGCTTAGACCCCGAGGTGGCAGAGTTTTTGGCAAAACGCGGTTACGATCCCAAACTCGGGGCGCGTCCCTTGAAACGGGCGGTCGACCAACGCTTGGCCCTACCCCTCGCGACCCAATTGGCCAAAGGCAATCAGGACGGGATCAAGGGTTATCACGCCACCTTGCAAAACGAAGCGGTGGTCTTGCAAACCGTTTTTCCCACCAAGCAAACATCGGGAACCGGCGATCACAGGGGCCCGATCAGCGCGGATACCTTGCAGGCCGTGGCTTCTTTTCGATCCGAGGTTTATCGGTTTAACCAATCGGACCACTTGGAAGAGCTGCGCAGCGAACAGGTCCGCCTGGGCCAACAAATCACCCACTTCGCCAAACGGCGCGCCATCGCGAAAGCAAAGGGAAAAGCATCGTACCATTTCAACGAGCAAGCTGTTTTAGAGCGCCACCGCCGCATCAGCAACGATTTTGCGGCCTTGGAAAAAGTCAGCAACGACGTTTACGCCTTCGAAAACCAGGTCCATTTAGCATGGCACGGCTATTCCGAGAACACCGAGATCGACCTCACACAACAAGAAACGCTGGAGAACCGGTTTCATCGGATGATGACGCGTTTTTGGTGGTACCAGGTCGCCAATCCCGATCAGATCATCATCGGGATTTATGGAAAAGACCGCGAGAAAATCGAGCTGCTAACGCGCCGATACCTGAACCTAGCCCATGAACTCGACATGAAAACCGAGGTCGAACTCTTTTTCAACAAAATAGAGGCGGATCAAGCACAACCCAAAAAGAAGGGCGAAGGGCGCCGGCTCAGCGAAGCAGATCAAGCCAAAGCCGCGGCAAAACGCAAAAAGAAAGGCGGCCCGCCGCCACCGCGACGAACCTTACTGGCCGAACGCGGTATTTTCTTAAGCAGCCCGGAAAGCCGTTTCCCCATCGTTAACCTCAACATGCTGGAGGATCATTTTAAACGTAACCCGCGACAGATCCTCGGTCTTGCACTCGGCATTACCGGGCCGATGGCGCGCCTCTGGTTCAGCGCGGAAACGGGCGCCCACTATTGGATGTTCACGCAAGAAACCATTCAGGTTCACACCGAACAGGACGACTGGGCGCATTTCCTCCCGCCAAGCGATGTGGAACGGGATGAAAAAGATCCCGGTGTCTCCCGCCGCCGTGCCTACTACTCAGACAGGATTCAAACAATCGACCACAACCTAAGCGACAAAGTCGTCATGGTGAACGAATATCCATCTTGGGAAACCCTGATGCATGCCTCCCTGTACCGGAGCATGGTTTGGGAAGCGCGGAGGCATTTCACCCCATGAACATATCCCTGCCGATTTACGTGGTTCGTTCCCGCAACGCCAAAAACAAAACCGTATCCCACCGCGTCGTCCCCTTATTTTTGCCCTTCTCTGAATCGGTCCGACGAAACGACCTCACCGCGGCAACCAACAAACTGCGCGCCAAACTGGCAACCCGGTTCCACACCATCGCCTTGGACATCCACCATAAGCGCTTGCATTGGGAAACCTTTAGTCCGCTACTCAAAACGCATACCTTTTCTTTTAAAATTGAATTGCGTCGCGGCCTGCTCAATATCAAACCCTTGGTCGTCCTGTTCCAAATCGCCGACAAAACCCTGGGCCTGTTCCCGGCGTTTCCTACCTTCTGGTTCCTCATCCCCGAGGATGCCGAAACGGCGGTGGTCTGCGAGGAAGCCCTGACCCGGTTCCTGCGCGCGGAGGAAAAAGAAGAGCTGATCGAAGACCCGGAAGAGTTCCAAATCACGGGAAAGGAATGGATCACCTACATCGATTTCAACCTGCCGACCCATAAACAAGAGCGGCTTGCCTTAGAGGAACGCATCTTCTTGGGCAGCCGAGAGAAACCCAACGGCGCGGTAGAACTGGGCAAGGTCGGCACTTGTTTGGACTGGTCCGAACGCGAGGTAAACAAACCCTTCTGCCACGAGCCGGCCTTGGAAAAGTTGCGACGGCTCAGTGACCTCAGACCCTTTCCGCCGATCGTGTTAATCGGCCGACCGGGCGTGGGTAAAACCAAACTGATCCACCAGTGGATCGCCACCCGACCGTTCCGTGAAAACAAAAACCGGGGCAACACCTGGCACATTGCCCCGCAACGCCTGATTAGCGGCATGTCCTATGTGGGCCAGTGGGAGGAACGCCTGCTGGAAATCATCACGTACATGCAGGACAACCAACATTTTTTTTACTGTGACGATTTGCCCGGATTGTTCCGCGCCGGTCTTTCCGCCGGGAGCGACCTCAACGTGGCCCTCGTTCTGAAACGGTTCCTGGACGAAGGGAAGCTCAATTTCATCGGCGAAATCACCCCGGAGCGGTGGCGCAAGTTGCAGGAGTGGGACCGCGGTTTCGCCGATTTGTTCCACTGCATTCGGCTCGAGGAACCCACCCCGGCGCAAACCTTCACCACCCTGCTGGCGGGTTCGCGCGTTTTGGAACACCAACACGAGGTTACCTTTTTTCCGGGTGCCCTTCAGCAGATGATGACGCTGACCCGGCGCTTTGAAGGGGGCGGCGTTTTTCCGGGGCGCGGCATGGCGTTGTTGGAACAGGTCGCCAAGGAACGCCCGGCCCTTATGATCAAAGAAGCCGAGGTTATCAAGGTATACCAACAAAAAAGCGGCCTCAATCTCGCCTTTTTGGATAAAAACGCGCGCCTGACCCGTGAGGACGTCGAAGCGGAACTCGGCCGCGAGGTGAAAGGCCAAGATGCCGCGATCACCGCGGTCACCGACATCATCTTGCGCGCCAAAACCCGGCTGAACGATCCGGGCAAACCCTTCGGCACGCTGCTGTTCCTCGGGCCGACCGGGGTCGGGAAAACCCAGCTTGCCAAAACCTGTGCCAGGTTTCTCTACGGTGACGAAAGCAAACTGCTGCGTTTCGACATGAACGAATTCAACGGCTACGACGCCACGGCCCGTCTGGTAGGTGATTTCCACAATCCCAACGGCTTGTTGACCCAGGCGGTCCGCCAAAGTCCCTTTTCCCTGGTTTTGTTCGATGAAATCGAAAAAGCCGATCCCAGCGTTTACGACCTGCTGTTGCAAGTACTCGGCGAGGCCCGTTTAACCGACGGCAACGGCATGACGGTTGATTTTCGCAATACCATCATCATCCTGACTTCCAACTTGGGTGCACGCGAGGCGGGCAACACCTTGGGGTTTGGCGCCGGGCAAGGCACCGACGCCGTTTATCGCGGCGCCGCCCGCCGCTTTTTTCGACCGGAATTTTTCAACCGGCTCGATGCGGTGGTTCCCTTCAAAGCACTGGAGCGGCACCACATGCGCACGATTGCCGAAATCCACGTCAACCGCTTGGTACAACGGGAAGGGTTTAAACGGCGCCGCTGCACCATCACCTTGGATCGCCGGTTTTTGGACGCTTTGGCCGAGGCCGGATACCATCCGCAATTGGGTGCCCGCGCCCTCAAACGCACCTTGGAACAACGGCTGACCTTCCCCCTGGGACGCGCGCTGAGCAACACCAAACCGGGCGCGCCCATGGTCCTGCGCATCGGCGCCGGGGCGGACGGTGGCCTTTCTTTTAAAACCTATCGCCTGCGCAACCGACCGCGCCGTGTGTTTCACGCGCCCGTGGATGAAGACCAGACAGCCCTCGCCCAAACCCGTCTGGAACGACTGGCTGAAACCATCGAAGGTTTTGCACCCGAGGGCGAAACCGCCATCGATCATCTTTCCGACGCACAGGTTTTCTACTACAGCATGCGGGAACTCTGGGGACAGTGCCGCGATCTGCTCAACGATTTGTTTGCCTTTGAAGAACGCCTCCGCGAACCAACCCACTCGCCGGCACGGATCGGCGTGGAACGGCCCATTGTGCGCGATAAAAACCAAATTATTCAGTTACCCACAACGGTCGATGCCGACCGGCTCCTCGATGAAGCCGACACCGCCGCCCTGTGGCGCCATTGGCGCGACACCTACGGCCCCATCGAGGATCCGCTCGGCTACCGACGCCTAGCGCGCCGCCGTCGCTGGTGGCAAACGCTGGCCCTCGCCGAGGCTTGGGTGGCGGACGGACCGCTACCGGATGAGCGTTGTCTGATGCTGTACCTGCCCTTGGCGCGGGGAACCCACAACCACGCCGCAACCAACCTACCGTTCCTAGCGGTACCCACAACCCTTTTCCCCGGTATGGACATCCAAACCGCGCCCGAACAATCCGGGCAACCCCATCACGGTATCTTTTTGCAGGGGCGCCACGCGCACCGCCTGGCCGGCCTTGACCAGGGCGTCCATGTTCAGCTCACCGAAACCGGCCCGCAACTCTACTTGATGTTTGTGGTACTCATCCCGGCAGAGGTCACCGATCTAGGCAATTGGTATCGCCGCGAATGGCACCACAATCATGAAACCGTCTTGGAAAAAGCGTGGGAAGTGACCGAGCAGCTGCCCGACGGGCAGCTGCCGGACATTGTGCGTTATTTCAACCACACCGGTGTCTTTGATGTGGGTAGCGGCTTGTTCACCCCGGCCCAAAAACCCATTTCCGCGTTTCGCGAACGCGCCTTTTTGTTGAATTTCATCGGCCGCGAGCAAGGAGGTCCGGCATGAGTGTGATCCGCGTACCCATTATGATCGTTCGCCACGACCGCAACCGCTACAGCGGTTACCTGTTGCAGACCCGCAACACCGCACCCGCCTACGCCGAGAACAAAAAGAAGGTCAAACACCAGCTACAGGAAACCGCGCGGTATCGGGTCGCCAACGACGAAACCCTCGACACCCTGGAGGAACCGGCCTTGGTTTTGGAATCCCTGTTGCTCCAGCCGGCTTACCCGCACGAGGGCATGACCTTCCCCAGCGCCGAAACCATTCGCCTGCAAATCTACGTGCTTCGCGCGGTGGTTTACGACACACCCACCGCGCTGGTCCCCGCCCTCAACCTGTGCTTTTACTACAACAACGACAGCGATTACCGCGCCACCTTAACCCGTGAGGTTCAAGCCAAGGTGCGCGACATGGACCCCGGCGCGATGAGCCGCTTGTTTGTGCCCGGCGAGGTGGAACTGGACAAAATTTTGGTGCATCCCGCCAAGGAAAAGGAACAACAGGATTTCACCGAGCCGGCCACCTTGGCCCTCGTCGCTTCGCACCTGGAATCCCGCGACGTGAAACGCGCCTTCGGCAACGCCTGGTGTCGCGACGAAACCATCCAGCAACTGTCGCTCCGTCTCGGCCGAAGCGAACGGGGTTTGTTGCTGCTGGGTCCTTCCGGTTGCGGCAAAACCACGGTTTTGGTGCAGGCCGCGCGCCGCATCAAACGCGAGGAGCCAAAACCGCGCGACACAACCCAGGCACCCAGGTTTTGGATGACGCGGCCGGGAAGAATTCTGGCGGGTATGAATTACCTGGGCGAATGGCAGGAACGCGCCGAACAGTTAATCGAAGACATCCAAGCGCTGGACGGAGTTCTGTGTTTTGACGACTTAACCGATTTGATCCAACTCGGCGCATCGCACCCCAGCGAAAGCATCGCCGCCTTCTTACTGCCGTTCATCAAACAAGGCCTGCTGCGCGTGGTGGTGGAAGCCACGCCGGATCAGTTGCAGACCTGTCGCCGTTTGTTACCCGAGTTTACGGACGCCTTCGACATCCTCGTCTTGCCCGACCTCAGCGCCGCCAATCGCGCGGAAATTTTAACCAAAGCAGTCCAAATCGAGGCGGGCCGCCGCAATCAAGAGGCGGTGCCCGTGGTCGACCAGGTCGTCGGCGATTTGTTCGCCCGGTTTAAACCCTACCACCCCTTCCCCGCGGAACCGGTCCAATTCATCGCCGAGTTATACGAAGCCAAAGCCCGCCAGGGCAAAACCACGGTGACCGGCAACGACGCGGTGGCGCATTTCATCCACAAAACGGGTTTGCCGCCGTTGCTGATCGACGCGGAGCAAACCTTGGCCTGGGAGACGGTGCGTGACCGTTTGCACCAAAAGGTGGTCGCCCAAGACGCGGCTTGTGAACGGGTGGCCGACGTCATCACCACCTTTAAGGCGGGCCTCAACGATCCCGAGCGCCCGCTGGGCGTGTTTCTGTTTAGCGGACCCACCGGTGTCGGTAAAACCGAGTGCGCCAAAGCCACCGCCGACTATCTGTTCGGCCACGGCGAGGACAAAAACAAACGCCTGGTTCGGCTCGATATGAGTGAATACGCCTATCCGGGTTCGTCGCAGCGCCTGCTCGTCAAAGACGACGGCCTGCCCGCGGATTGGCTTGGCCAGGTGCGCAACACCCCGTTTTGTGTCGTGCTTTTGGACGAAATCGAAAAAGCCGCCGCCGATGTGTTTGATCTGCTACTCGGCCTGTTGGACGAGGGCCGCCTGCGCGATCATTACGGCCGCATCTCCCACTTTAACAGCACGGTGATCATCATGACCTCCAACCTGGGCACGGAACGCACCGCACCGGTCGGCTACGGCGAGGGCAACGCGGCGTCCTTCCTCAAAACCGCGATGACCTTTTTCCGGCCGGAGTTCGTCAATCGCCTCGACCACATCGTTGCCTTCCGCGCCCTGGACAGCACGGCGATCCAAAAAATCGCGGCCATGAATTTGGCCAAAATTCCCGAGCGTGAGGGCTTCCGCGAACGAAAGCTCAGCCTGACTTGGAATGACGCGGTCGTGGCCTTTCTGGCCGCACGCGGCTATGAACCGCGCTACGGTGCCCGTCCGCTTAAACGGGTGATCGAACAGCAGGTCATCACGCCCATCGCCCGCCTGCTGGTGGAACAACCGGAACTCGCTGACCGGCGCCTGCGTTTAGACCTGGTCGACAACAACATCCAGGTGTCTGTTGGTGAAGCGACAGCGGGATAACCCATTGGAGAGGAACTGTCGCTATTTTGACAGAACCTGACGCTATTTCGACACCTGACCTTATTTGAACAGCTCGGGCCAAAGGCACGACGGTTGCCCCAGCCATTTGAAGAGACCTGGGGTTTCGATATATGGGCGAAGCCTGATGGGGTGATTCTGTTGGTATTCAGGGGGTTGGGACCCACGACGCAGCATCCGGCCGGCCTCGCTTGATGCACGACCCATGTTCCCCCCCGTAAACTTGGAATGCGGCTTGCAATCGTCTAAGGAAGGTCGTTTAGACCTTATCCTCTATTCTCTCCCGAATCGCGAAACACCCGTGGTCCCCGCTCCCATCCGATCACGGGGTTTCCATTATCAGGTTCATTTGCCAAGGGGGTGTTCTCCCCACCCCCTTGCTTCCAAACAGGTTGGTTCACTGAAAAGGAACCGCCCCACGCTCAGCGGTTTGTCGTTCATCATCCTTTTTCCGCAAAAAGGCTGTCATGATAGACATAATCGGCATACGCGAATTTTCGCGTGCGTGCAGCGCGTTTCCACCAACCCCGACAAAGGAAAAACACGTGTTGACTTACGAACAACGCGACGCCGTCGCCGACGCCGTCTTCCCCACCCTCGCCCTGATCGCCCTCTTCCACATCGGCCAAGCCCTGGCCCACAAACGGTGGCCGCTTTTTGGTTTCGGCCTTGCCGGCGCCGTCTACGGGATGTTCACCGCCTACGGCCTGCGCTACCTCGATATTCTTTGGCCCCATTGGCATCGACTCGGTCTCGACTACAGTACCCACACCGCGGTGGTCCTGGTTACCGTCACCCTCATCACCTTGATGACCCAAAAACAACGCTGGGTTTGGCCTCTGATCGCCGGCGCCTACGCCGGCCTCATGCTTTACCAGGCCTACCATCCCCTGATCGATATCGTCACCACCACCCTGGTGGTCGGTTTCTTTTTTTGGCCGCCCGTTTTCTTCCTCTACCGATGGCAAGCCACGCCGCCCAGCGCCAAGGCGAACGGCCAAAAACCACCCGGCTCGGTCGCCGGCCTCACTTAGCCTTTGGTTTTTTTGGGGGTAGCCCCGCAACGAAGGTTTCGGCCCGCTCAATCCAGGCGCTGAGTTGCGCCGCCTCCCCCATTGCCTCCCGTGCCACCAGCAACCAACCCTTCATCGGCCGACCGGTAATGTCAAACGGCTTGACGCCGGGTTGATCCAATAGCGAGGCCGCGGTCTCCGGCGCCAAACGCACCACCAGCCAGTCCTTATGGATCCCCACACACATGTTGCCGTTGAGCATGTAGGCGACGCCGCCAAACATCTTGCGTTGGCTGAATGCTTCGCGACCGTGGAGGACCGCTTCGATTCGTACCGCGAGATCTGCATCATAAGCCATTCAGACGCACTCCTTAACGTGTGAGATGCCGCGGCTTCAGCCACGACATCTCATTCGGTGTTCGTTGATGGAACAAGCTTACCCTCTGGTGCGGTGGTTTGGGCCGAAAAACCGAGCCCGCAATTCTCACAAGGAATTCTGCTACGAAGCCGAACGCCATGAGATTACAAGGGGGCGGCCTTCCGCCTTACTCGGTCGAGCCGCCTTCGCCTCAGCTGCTACGCCGATAGGTCGGACCCCGAATGGTCGGCCCCGCGAAAGGTCGGACCTCTGTGCCGTCTCTCGGTCGTAACCTTCGTACTCACAAGGCTTTCTGCTTCTCGCGACGAATCCTTGTGAAAATTGCGGGCTAACAATTCCCCACACAGCTTTTTGAGGCACCACCTTTTGTAAAAATTTTGCGCGGGTCCTGAACCTTTTCGCTGGAACCGGTTTTTAGTGATGTAGAAGCGTTGCTCAATCCGGTTGGAGGTTTTCCATGGTCTCGCGTGACACATCGGTGCTTGTCCCCCTCAAAACCATCCGCATCGCGGGTCGGATGGTGTCCTTGGATGAACAATTTACCCAAAACCTAGAAAACCTTCGCCGCATCGCCCGCAAACTCCTCAAGCAAGATCGACCCGGTACCGAGATGGAAGTGGACGAATTGGTCCACGAAACCTACCTGATCTTTGCCGCCAAAAAGGGGTTGGAAGTCCAATCGGAACGCCATTTCCGCGCCCTCTCGGCGCGCATCATGCAGCGCTACCTGATCGACAGCATCCGGCACCACCACACGCAAAAAAACGGCGGCGGCCTGTTCCATTGCCCGCTTGAAGACGCCGAACCCTGTGCAACCACGAGCCAACCCAGCATGCAGCTCACCCTTCACCAAGGCCTGAGCGCCTTAGGCCGTAACGAGGCCTACCGGGTGGTGGTGATGCGCGCCCAAGCCGGCTTCACCATTGAAGAAACCGCAAACCTGCTCAACATCCCCCTCATTCGCGTCAACCGCCTGTGGCGCCGCGGCTGCAAGTCTCTGAGGCGCAGCTATGCGGCCTACCGCCCCAATCAAACCCCGATCACCCGCCAGACCGTCCACGCGGCTGAGAAGCGGTGATCCGCAACCCACATCCCAACGGTGGTCGCGCGAACGTACCGCCGGCGGATTCGCTTAGGTCAATCGGGCCTTTAAGCTGTCAGTGGCCTGTTGGAGCTCGGCGTCGCTCCAGCCGCGCAGCCGCTCCGGCAAAAGTTCGGGATAGCTGCTGTGCTGCGCCGCGATTAACATTTGGAACTCGCGTTGGGCGTTGATGCTGCGGCTGGCCGACCAGCGTTGTAACACCTCGAGCGGGGTAATCCCCGGTCTGCGCCGTCGCGTCGCCAAAATCTCGGCGGTGTAGTTGCGGTAATCCCTGGCCGAGTAGTAGTCGGTTTTGGCCATGATGGGTTCCCAATCGCCCGCGGCCACCTCGATTTTTTTGCGGCGGAACATTTCGGCCAAAAAGGTTTGGCGAATCTCGCCCTCGGGATCGAAGATCGGGACCTGAACCGGGGCGCGGCTTTTGATGTCGGGGTCGAGTAAATCAGGGCGCGAGGTCATCATCGCCCACACCACCTTGCCGAAGAACCGCGGGTCACCCATCATTTTGATGACGTTACCGGCCAGGCGTTTTTCCGTGGAGTGGGTGGCGCCGCCGTGGATGGAACCAAAGGCGGTATGGGCCTCGTCCACCAAAATCAGAATCTTGCCCAGCGTCAAAATGTGCCAGCGCAACAGTTCGAAGAAACGGTCCGTTTCGCCGAAATAACTGCCGCGAATGCCGGCCAACTCAATCACAACCCGACCCGAGGCGGCGGCGAACGCCTCCAGTTGGAAGGTTTTGCCGGCGCCGTTTGGACCGGACACAATGAAGGCGGGCACCGCAGTTTCCACGTCCTCGCAGCGCTCGAACAGCTCGGTAAAAATCTCGCGGGTGGCACTGTTGCCAATGATGTCGTCGGGTGTGTGGTTGGGATAGGTGACCTTCACGATGTCGCCCAACTGGGCCTGAACAATGCGGTTCACCTCGCCGACCACCTGTTCACGGGTAATCTTGTTGCCCTCGGCCAAACCAACCGACATCAGTTCGTTGAGGTTGCCCAGGGTTAAACCCGCGGTATCCGCGGCAAACCGTTTGCGACCGCCGGCAAAACGCAGCCCGGGGTTTTGGTCGACAAAGTGTTCGATAAAAAACGCGCGCTCGCGTTCGTCCGGCAGACTGATTTCCACGTGGGCCACGTTGGGCAGGGCCAGAATTTTTTGGTTCACCTCGGCCTTGGTATGGTTGATCAGGATCAGGAGTTCGGGGCTCTCCTGGAAACCGGGATCGGCCACCCAGTTGAGGAAAAAAACCAGCCGCTGGCGGTCGATTTCGCTGAGTCGGTCGTAGCCGCCGGTGGGAAACAAAGCGCCGCCAAACTTAAACAACACGCACAAGGGCCGAACCCCTTCCTCCAACATGCGCACGCGCTGGAAAGCCTCGGCGATGCCCTGCAACAGCACCAACGCTTGCAATGGGTTGTGGGCGCTGGCGGCGAGCATGTTCTGCATGGATTTGATGCGGTTGCTGGGCACACTCACCCCGTCGGTCGATTCACTAACCCGAATCACCTCGGCCTCGGTGGTTTTGTTGGGAAAACGCAGACCCGAGGCGATGTCCATCATCACCACGTTGAACTTTTGCGACAGCTCGCGCACGAACAGCTGTTCCAGCGAAAGGAAATGGTTGGCCACGCTGCTCCAGAACAAGCCGTAGGTATCGCCGGTTAGCAGAATCAAATTTTTGCGCCGATCACTGTACTCACGGCCCAAACGGTTGAGGAAGGCGGGGCGCCGGTCCCCTTTGCTTTTACTGCTCACGCTGCCACTCCTCAGGGTTCACGGTGCGGAACGCATCGCGGTGGGTCAGGTTGAAATCACGGATATGTTGCAGGTTGTCGGGGCTCAAACCCTCGCTGCGAATGCGGTGAACCAGTTGACTCATCTCCTCGGAATAAAGGAAATCGGTGGGTTTGGGATGGCCGCCCGGGGTGGCGAAATCACCGACGATTTTGGCACCCTGGCCGCGGCCGGCGTCGGTTTGGTAGTACTGGGACAGCACCAACACGCGCGACCCCAAAAAACAGGCTTCTTCCAGATCGTGGGTCACGAAGAAAATGGTCATCTCGGCCTGTTCCCACTGTTCCAAAATGAACAGTTGCATTTCGGTGCGGGTGGCGTGGTCCAAGGCCCCGAAGGGTTCGTCCATCAACAAAATGCGCGGTTTCATAATCAGCGATTGGGCGATGGCGACCCGTTGGCGCATCCCACCCGAAAGTTCATGGGGGTACTTGTCGGCGGCGTCGGCCAGACCGATGCGCTCCAAATAAACCTGGGCCTGGTCGCGGAACGCACGTCGCCGTTGCCGCATTTGCCCCGGCTTCAACCAGCCCAAAAACATGCCGTGCGCCTCGGCGTCCAAACCAAAAACAATGTTGTCCATCACGCTGAGGTGTGGGAACAGCGAGTACTTTTGAAAGACAATGCCGCGGTTGCGATTGGGCGCATCCAACTTTTTGCCGTCCAACAAAACCGCGCCCTCGGTCGGCGATTCGGCGCCCAAAATCAAGCGCAGCAAGGTGGATTTGCCACAACCACTGGGGCCGACCACGGTAATGAATTCGCCTTGACGCACCTTGAGGTCGATGTCGTTGAGAATGGTGATCGGCGTGCCGTCGCGGCTGGGGTAGCGCATGTAAACGTCTTCGAGGTGAAGCATGGGATTGGTGTCGTTCATGGTGTCCTCAGTGCGCCTGATACCAGGCGTAACGCTTTTTGATCCAAAGCCGTACCAGCAAGTCAGCCACAAAGGCCAACAAACTCATCCACAGCACGTAGGGGATAATAATCTCCATGGCGATGTAGCGCCGCACCACAAAAATGCGGTAACCGAGCCCGGCGGTAGCCGCCAGCGATTCGCCGGCAATCAAAAACAAAACCATCGCCTTGAAGTTGAGGCGAATGGTGTTGAGGACGTCCGGCATGATTTGGGGCAGCACCACCCCGTAAGTGATTTTGGCGCTGCCGGCGCCAAGCGTCCGCCCTTTGATAATTTGTTCGCGGGGCACGGCCTTGGCGCGTAAGTAGGTATCCAACGCGATGGTGGGAAACACGCCGAGCAGGATCAGCATCACCTTGGACAGCTCACCCAAGCCGAAAATAATAAACAAGATCGGCAGCAGCGCCAGCGCGGGCACCTTGTCAAAAAACAAAATAAAGCGGTAAAACACGGCTTCAAAAAAGGGATACAACCCCATGTGCAAACCGAGCAACACCGCCAGGACCAGCAGCAAGGTGCTGTAGCCCAGCCGCTTGGCACTGGCCCAGGTGTCAACCCAGAGCCGGTACTCGCCCTTGCGGTCTTCTTTGAAGGCGGTGTTTTCCACGCCTTTCCACATCTTGCCGATGGTCGGCATGATCTTGTCTTTGGGGTTCTCTTGGTGGCGGATGTGGGAGGCGGTGAAATAAGCCGCCACGCACAACACAAACAAACTCGCCGACAACAGCGCGGTGGTCACCGGGCCGAATTTGGCATGCATACTTAGGAACTTCACGGTTCCACCTCATTTTTATCGGCAGGGTTCGGGGGCCCCGCTGCACGGCCCCGTGGTTTCCGTCAATGCCTAGCCCGCCTTCCTCACAAAGTATTCTGCTACGAAGCCGAAATCCTTGTGATAAATGCGGGCTAGCGTTTCAGTTTGCCCTCGGCGGCCATCTTCATGTAGCTCACATCAAATCGGAAATTGACGTTGCGCTTGTCACCCTGAACGCTGCCGTCCGGGTACTGAATACCAACCACATCGGCGCTTTCGGCACCTTCACCCAGCAAGCCGTGGCGGAAGCAGAACTGGCGCACGTAATCCATGTTCTTTTTGATTTCAGGGCCGGAAGCGTACTGTACCGCGGCGTCGGCGGTGTAAAACATGGCGGTGGTTTTCAATTGACTCTTGAACTCAACCAGAGAGCTTTCGGCTTGGGCGGCCATGGTGCCCAGGGCTTTGTCGGCGTCGGCACCGCGGCGCGACATCACACTCATCACCTCGTACCAGGCACCCACCAGGGCTTTACCCAGGGCGGGGTTCTTCTTCAGGGTTTTGGTGTTCACCGCCATCAAGTCGATAATTTCACCGGGAACATCCGCGGAAGAAAACAGTTTGGTGATGCCGGGATGTTGCTCGATTTGCATCACAATCGGGTTCCAGGTCACGACGGCTTTTTGGCTGTCATTGGAAAGAAAAATGGGGCCGATGTCGCTGTCGGAGGTATTGATCACCCGCACATCCTTTTCCTTCATGTTGTTTTTTTCCAGGAAGCGGTTGAGCAAGTAGTGAGACACGGTGAGTTCAACCAGGCTGATTTCTTGGCCTTTGATGGTTTTGGCGGTCAAGCCGTCGCGCACCAACAGGGCGTCGTTGCCGTTGGAGTAATCGCCGATAATCAAGGCGGTGCTGTCGATCCCGGAAGCGGCGGGCATGTTGAG
Organism: Acanthopleuribacter pedis; assembly: GCF_017377855.1. Classification (GTDB taxonomy): domain Bacteria; phylum Acidobacteriota; class Holophagae; order Acanthopleuribacterales; family Acanthopleuribacteraceae; genus Acanthopleuribacter; species Acanthopleuribacter pedis. Next base: position 201,116 of record NZ_JAFREP010000006.1, on the reverse strand, counting down.
CATTTCCATGTTGGTCATGACACAGGCATCAACCTGGCCGGCGACGTAGGCTTCGATGGAAGCAACGTAATCCATTTGGACCAGTTCGATTTCGATGTTGTGGGCGTCGGCCCATTTTTTGAGAATGCCGCTTTCTTCCGCGTAGGGCCAGGGCATCCAGCCCACATAAATCGACCAGGCAACCTTAAATTTGGTTTTGGCGAGGGCCGGTGTCGCGGTCGCAAACAGGACCAAACACACCATCATCAAACAACGCAGTAAACTTTTCGCACTGAGACGCGACATAAATAACTCCTTATCTTGATTCCTGGGTTTCATGCCCTTGGTAGGCGCGGTGCGGTATGGCAAGGGGCCGCGCACGCCGTCCAATCTAGATGGTGGGCCGTTCGCGTTCGTCGCCGGTTTTTTCCGCCGCCGGTCCCTCTTTCTCCGCGCGTCGCGCGGCCATCATGGATTCCATCTTGGAACGGGCGGTGGAAACCCGACCGGCATTTTCGTAGGCCTTGTCCTGCACACGAATATCGGTGCCCGCCAGCTTTTCGGAAATCTTCGCCTTGGCGGTCAGGTTGCGGTTGGTTTCCATCACGGCCGAAATCGGACCGCGGTCGATGCTGTTCTCCAAACCCTGCAACCGGTCGTTGAGTTCGATAATCCGCTTTGCGGAAACGTGTTCGGCAACGGCTTCGGCTTTTTGTTGGGGCAGCTTTTGGATTTCGGATTGCATGTCTTGCAAACGCAACATGTAGCGATCCATGGTGCCGGAGGTTTCGCCAACTTCCGCCTGCAAACGCGCTTGGGTTTGCTCGATCTCTTCAATGCGCACCTGGAAACGCTCGAAGGCACCGGCGTGGGCTTCATAGCCTTTTTCGTCGCCGGCGGCCTGGGCTTGTTCGGCCAGATTCAGGGCACCGTCGCGTTTTTGCAGCAGGTCCTCTTCCTCTTGGTTCAACTGTTCGAGCCGATGGCGTTTGTCTTCCAAAACAGCCTCAACCTCGGAAATGGCGTCGCGCAGTTCCTGGTATTGGCGCACCAACTTATCCTGGTGCATCTCAAAAGCGGCGCTAATGCCGTCGACGGAGCCGGTGAACTGCTCGTCGGCGGCCGCGATGATGCCGCGTGCTTTTTTCCAGTTCCAGTATTTGAAATACCGGAACACCGCTCGAACGATTCCTACTTGTTCATTGGACATGGTTTCCTCCACCTAAAGCTTCTTTGTTTGCGGGGTGCCGAGATCGGCGTATTCAATCAATAGGGGCACATGGGTTCATCACACAATCACGCGTTCGAATGGTGCGAGGCGCCGGCCTCGCGGTAAAGGTCGTCTTCCCGTTCATCCGGGCCTTGTTCCAGGCCGCGCAATCGATCCTCGACCCTGCGGGCGGCGCGCACGGCTTGCTCCAAATTGGCGGCGGCCGATTGGGAGGGCTGCAAGGCCACATCGGCGCGCACCAGGTCAATCGCTTCCAGGTAAGCCGACTCCAAGGCGGCCTCGAGCACGTCGCATTCGGTCAGCAACTCCTGCAGGGCGGTTTGTCGACGGGCGTAGAGATCCAGGCGCCGTTGATGGCTGTCGATCCGCGTTTGCAAGGTGCGCGCGGCGGCGTCGTCGGGACGCATGCCGCCGGCCTGTTTGCGCCAAAGCGCCTGTTCACGGGTCAAGGCGTTGGCATCAACGGCGCGTAAGGCACGTTTAAGGGCCACGGCTTGATCCAACAAACGGCGGCCTTCCTGATAACAGTCGTCGGCCAAGGTGTGGAAGCGGGCGACGGTGCCGCGGGCAGCTTGGGCCTGGAGAAAATCGAGCAATTGGCGGTAGGCGCGTTCCAATTCGCGCCCGGCTTGCAAGCCTTGGCTAAAGCCAATATCCACAAAAGCTTGTTCGTAGGCCGCACGGGACACGCGTTCGGCTTCCTGCTGTTTGGCAATCTGTTTCTGTGCATACTTTTCGGCCAGTTTCTCACCGCGCACGAAATAGTGGAATACCCAGGAACCAATACAGAGTAAACCGCCCGCCAGCGCGCTTTTCACCGGGTTGGGCGACACGCCGAACGCGCCCATCCAAATCACCGACAACGCCGCCACCGCCGCGGGGGTCAGGGTTGTCGGATGTTGGACCGCGTCTAAAAACACGGCGCGTTCAATTTTGCCGGAGGTACGGGTGTCTTTCTCCCCGGCCGACGGTTTGCTGCTCAAAGTTGGTTCCCCTCCACCGCGACAAATTCTACCCGCGGCAAACGGTACCCGTAAGCGCGCTGGGACTCGCCTTGCTTGCGGGGCAAAGGCTGGGACGAACCCACCCCGTCCGCTTGCAAACGGTTGGCGTTGATGCCGTGAACCGCGATCAAGTACTGTTTGACCACCTCGGCGCGTTGCCGCGACAGTTTGGTGTTTTCCTTTTCATCGCCGCCCGGTCCGGTATGACCGCGAATGATGATGCGGTAGGCCTGATAATTGTTGGTCAAGGTGGTGGCAATGCGGTCAACCCGGGCTTTGCCCTCGTTGGTTAACAGGTTGTTCCAGGTTTGGAAGGTAATGGGTTCCAAACGGAAGGTGCCCACCTCACGCAAATCGCGCCAATCGGCCGAGGAGAGTTTTTCAAAGTTGCGCTTGGTCGCGGCCCGTTGTTCCATGCCGCCGTGATCGCCGGCCTGACGCGCCAAGCTCTCCAACAAGGCGCGGTTGGTAATTTGGTAGGGGTTGCCTTCCAAGGGATCGCTCTCCAGCCGTTTGTTGCGTTTGAGCACGTCGGTCGCGGCGATGATGCTGTTGATCACCCCTTCTTCCACGGCGGCACCGGGTTTCAGCGCGATCCCGAACTGGCTGGTACAGTTTTGTTCCAAGTCAAACCAATCCACTTTTTTGAGCAATCCTTCGACCTGGTTTTTTTTAAGGCCGGTGGCGCGGGCCATTTCGGTCACCATGGTGGTTTTGTCCTCGGCGTAATGGTCGAGCACGTTGAAGTAAACCCCCAAAAAGTCTTCGACCAAAGCGCGGTCTCGTTTGAGGAGATCGCGATGGAACACAAACACGTCGATGATGTAACCGGAAAACTTATCGCTGCCCCACAGGTAACTGACGTTATCGAGCGCCAAGGCCTTGGAAAGGTCCGGTTCCCACATCACAAACACATCGCCCTCGCCTTTGCGCACCCGCTCCAAAACGGCACTGGAACCGTCGGCCTCGGCGCGCCAACCATCGCTGGCGGCGAGCCGGTCCAAATCAAAATCGGCGATGGTGAGATCGAGCAGAAAAGAACTGGGCGAATCAGGGGTGTAAACAATGCTGAGTTTGGGGTCGTTGAGATCGTTGACACGGTTGCCTTGAAAACGATCCGTGCGCACCACCATGCCGTCGGCGCCCTTGGACTCACTGACCGCGGCCACGATCACGCCGGGATAATCGTGGTTTTTGCCTTGTTCCAAATAGGTGTTAATCGGCAGCACAATGCAGTCGTATTCACCGGCGGCAAATTTCTTCAAACGCTCGGCGTAGGCGCCGCCGTCGTCGCTGAATTCGACGGAAAAGTCTTTTTGAACCGCCTGTTTGCGCATCTCGGGCGCGTTGATGAACCAGTAACCCAAGTAGTTGTCGCCACCGATCTTCAGGGACCGGCTCACCTTGGTGGAGGTCTGCTCGGTCAACATGGTGTCAATCGCCTTCCACCCAAAAATGCCGAGCGCGCCCAACACGAGGATGATGATAAAACCCACGGTCGATTTTTTCATGCAGCCAACCTTTCTCAAACTTACAGAAAAGAAACGATTTGATGAGGTAAAACACGGGGGGCGCGTTGCACCTATCATACTACCCTTGCCGTATTCCTCAAGCAGGAGTTACGCCCCGTCCGGGGTCGGGGTCGGAGATCAAAATTGGGTGTCGTCGAAATCCGGTAATTCGGCGAGGGAATCCGCCAAGCCGGCCGACAAGGCCTCGAAATCATTGGCCGCGGTGTAGCTCACCGAGAACTCGCGCAAAACGTGATTGGGATCCACGCACAACCCGATGGTGTAAATCGGCATGCCCATTCCCGCCGCGTACACCGCGGCCTTGGCCAAACCTTGCGCTTCACCGTCGGTGACCACCACCAAACGAAACTCACCGTAACCCAGTTGTTGTTGGTACTGTGCAACCAAGGTGCGGGTGCTCATGCGGATCGCCTCGGCCAACGGGGTACCGCCGCCCGGATTCACCGCGCGAACATGGGCCATAAAACCCTCGCGGTCGGGTGCCAAAGCCATCCTTAGACCGCCGCCGCCTTGATCAAAGACGTACAAGCCCAGGTTAACGCCGTCCGGCACCTGCTCAACGAACTGTTCAACCGCCCAGATCGCACCCTCGTGTTTGTTGGCAAAGCGGCCGTCTGCCCCACAGGAAGCATCGGGTTCTTCCAACATACTGCCGGACCCGTCGAAAATCACCAGCAGGTTGCGCGCGGTGGAAACCTGGCCGCCCTGACTGGGAATTTGAATGTCCATGACCGGCTGTTCTTTGAAGCGTTGTCTGGCCGTCGCTTCATCGTTTTGTTGCTGCATGCGCGGTCCCACTTTGATATCACCCATCAGAAAAAATATCGCCACCAGGGGACCGATCACCAGCAGACCGGCCAGGAGCAGCACGGCCGCGGTCGCACTCTTGCTGTCGCTCATTTTAAGATTCCTTGGGGACGGCAACCGGAACAGGGGAACCGGCGCCGTCCTTTGCCGGGGCGGCCGCTTGTTTGGCGGCCGCGCGTTTTTATTTCAGGGGAACGAATTCATCCAACTCGGCTTCCACCTGCTTGATGCGGAACACCACACGGCGGTTGGCGGCCCATTCTTCCTTGGTTCGCGGTGGGCTGAATTTCGGAGAAACCACACCCAAACCCACGGAAACAAACTGGCTTTCGTCGACCTGCATCTTGTTGTGGGCGGCGAAGCTCAAGAAGGCCTGGCGCACGGATTTGGAACGTTCCAAGGACAGGTTTTTGGCTTTTTGCTCCATTTGGCGCACCTCCACCGGGGTTTTGCCTTTTTCACGAGCCCGCAAAATACCAAGCGGGTCGGAGTGACCTTCTACGACAATTAAGGAACCACCGTAGGTCTGCGCGATCTCCAGGGCCTTGCTGAAATCCGAGGCATATTGTTCCTCGCTAAAGGTGCTCTGGTTGGGCGCAAAATTAATTTCCACCTGAAATAAGGTGTCGTCCTCGGCCCATTCGGTGGCTTCCGCCGAAATCTGGGATTCGATTTTTGCCGCGACCTTTTTGGTATCGAATTTCTTTTTCGGTTGGGGCGCGGCGTTGACGAATTTCAAACCCTTGGAGAGTTTGTCGTACTGCCAGCCCGCGCCTTCAATTTTGACGCTTTGCTTCATCAACCCGACTTCTTTGAACGCGGACTGAATCTCGCTGGTCAACTTGGCTAAGGTACGGCTGGTGCCTTTACCGGTGAAGAAGGCGACGTTGCCTTGAAAACCGACAAATTCGCAATCGGCCAGCAAACCCTCTACATCGGGCACGGCCTGGGGGGCGCCCATCAACAAATCGGCCGAACGGCTCATCAACTGTTGGTAACGCGCTTGCTGGGAGGCTTTGTTTTGCAGCAGGGTTTGCAGGGATTCTTGCGCTTGCAGCAAGGTATTCACAAAACGTTCAACCTCGGCGCGGTTGTTTTTGAAGTAATCGGCACGAACCGCGTAGACATCGGCAATGACGCGTGAGGCGGTTTTGGTGGACACCATAATTTTGGCGCCTTTCACCGAACCGGCCGAACCGGTTCCGCCGCGACCACCAGAGGTCAGGTTCATCGCATCGGGAATAATCGCCATGGCGGCGTCGATGGAATCGTCTTCCAAAAAGGCGTTGACGGGATCGATGATTTTGCCGTCGGTATCAAAGGTCGGCAAGGTTAACTCGCTGAACCACTTGAACGTGACACTGCTGAGCGGGACGCCGGCGGTTTTGAGGATGTTAAAGGCGTAATCCATGTGGGGACCGTAGAGCTGGAGTGCGACGGTTTTGCCCTTGAGCCGTTGCGGCTTGCGCACATTTTTGCGGACGACCATGGCGTCGCCGCCGTTGGACCAGGTCATTTGGTAAACGACCACCAAATCAACGCCGTTCTTTTGGAACACCTCGGCGGCGGCATTGATCATGCCCATGGTGCCGCGCAGGTAAGGGGTCTCCCCTTTCAAACAGGCCTCCACCTGCTTAGCGAAGTTGTTCTCGACAAAGATCTCGGCGTTTAAATTGTTCTTTTTAAATAGCTTCTGTTGATCGGCGTGGATTGTCGCCACGTCGCCGCCCCAGGTAATCATAGGGACTTTAAAGCTGTTGCCGCTTTTGACCGGTTTGGCCTTGACGCGGATTTGATCAACCAGGGGTTTCGCTTGTAGCGTTTCCAGGTTCTGCGCCGGGGCCGCGGAGATCAAACCAAGACACAGCAATAAGGTTACCAATACGCTCATGTGGACTCCTTCACAAAACAAACCATCATCGGGATCACGGGCGCAACGGGGCGCACATGGCAAACATCCTTCATTCCAGCATTTGACGATACGGGGTCATCCGACACCGCAAAGGTTTGACGAAAAAAGCTGGAAGAGGAATCCCGTTATTCTAACCGTTATCCCCGCATTGAACGCAATCAATCCTCGGTTCACAGCGATCAAGCCCGCATTGCTCACAAGCAATTCTGCTACGAAGCCGAAAGCCATGCGATTACAAGGGGGCGGCCTTCCGCCTTACTCGGTCGAGCCGCCTTCGCCGTAGCTCTGCTACGCCTGTGCCGTCTCTCGGTCGTAACCTTCGTCCTCACAAGGCTTTCTGCTTCTCGCGACGAATCCTTGTGAGCAATGCGGGCTGGGCGCGATCCCCGGCACCGGGAACGAACATGGGATTGATTAACGAAGTTCCGGTCCCCGCAAAACCCGTCGGGAACCCTTTCGTATTCTTCGTTTCAATCGAAATGAACGACACTCTCACCGGCGCGTCAACCGCCGGATGAGGGTCATTTTTTTTGGCGAAAGCGCACCAAAGCCGGCGGGAAGCCTTACTTTTTGGCCAATTCTGCCGTAGCTTTCAGCCCATGGGGCTCGCGCAGTTCCTTCATGTAATAGTGGTAAAGCTTGGGTTCCATGATGCTGTTGACCGCGGTCTCGACACGGGCCATATCCCGCGGGAACTTGGTGGCCGCGGCAAAAACATCGGCCTCCATATATCGGGTGGGCACGTCCATCTCGCGGATGGGCGGCACCGGCTGATTGGCGGCGAGGTGGAATCCCCAAATGCTGAAGCTGGGCACCGTGATTTGGAAGCTTTTGGTATGCAGGCCGGCCGCTTCCATGGTGGTGGCAATGCACCAATAGGTTTTTCGGGTAAAAAACGGCGAGGAACTTTGCGACACCAGGTAACCCTCGGGTGTCATGCGCTTGCGCAGCATGGTGTAGAACTCGCGCGCATACAGCTTGTTCAGCGCCTCGTTGTGGGGATCGGGCAAATCGGAAATGATGCGGTCGTAAAGCACGCCGGCCTGGTTCACGAAGGTGAAGGCGTCCTGGTGGAAAATTTTCACGCGGGGATCCTCAAGCGCCCCCTCGTTCAAGGCCGCGATGGTGGGCACGGTGGCACACAAACGCGTCATCTCGGGGTCAATATCCACCAAATGAATCTCTTCGACGTCGTCGTACTTAAGCAGCTCACGGGCGGCCATGCCGTCGCCCCCGCCCATGATCAACACTTTTTTTCGCGGCCCCGGCAAGGCCATCAAAGGATGGACCAAGGCCTCGTGGTAGCGGTATTCATCCCGTTGCGAAAACTGAATATGACCGTCCAGGTAAAGGCGATGATCGTGATCGAGGACGGATTTGGTCAGGATGATGCGCTGGTATTGGGTCTGTTTGGAGAAAATAATTTCATCGGAATACAGGAACTGTTCGGCATAAGTCGACAGGCGGGTCCCGCCGATGAGCGCCACCACCAGCAAAAGCGCGGTGCCGCCGGCAAAGGTAGCCACGGCGCGCGGCATGCGCAGAAACTTCCAAAACACCACCACGTTGATCATGGCCACGCCGATGTTGAGCAGGCCGATGGCGAAACTGGAGCGAATCAACCCCAGGAACGGCAAAAGAATGAGCGGAAAGGCCATGGACCCAATCAAGGCGCCGACATAATCCAAGGACAACACGTGGGCGATGGAATCCTTGAGGCTGTCCTTGTGACTGATAATGCGGGTGAGCAGCGGAATCTCGAGGCCGACCAAGGAACCAATCACAATAATCAAGGTGTACATAATCGCTTGGTAAAGCGGCATCACCAGCGGAAACGCCAGAAACAAAATCAGTGAGGCGGCGCCGCCGATCAATGAAATGGTGATTTCAACCAACACGAAGTTGGTGATCAGGTGTTTCATCAACCATTTTGAAAGGTAAGAACCGATCCCCATGGCGAACATAAACAGGCCGATGGTGAGTGAAAACTGAAAAACACTGTTCCCCAAAAGGTAACTGGAAACGGTGCCGATAATTAATTCGTAAGCGATCCCGGATAAGGCGACGACGGCAATCGAAATCAGCAAAACGCCGATTTGACCACGCGATAAATCTTCAAGCTGATTGTCGCTTTGCTGTTGTGTTTCCGACATGGTACTCCCCAAACTCCTTAATCGTGAAATCAGGCCGCGATGGTGATCGTTCATGCGGCCGTGCGCATCGGAACGGCACAAGGCCGTTCGGACCGGCACAAGGCCGTTCGGACCGGCACAAGGCCGTTCGGACCGGCACAAGGCCGTTCGGACCGGCACAAGGCCGTTCGGACCGGCACAAGGCCGTTCGGACCGGCACAAGGCCGTTCGGACCGGCGTTGTGCCGTTCGAGGTTCGCGAAAAACGAGCCTGAAAACAACATGGTGCGCCGTCACGGGGACGAACGCACCAGGTTGTACGGCCCTATTACTTGCCGCTGCTGAACGAACGCGAACCACCACTGGCGCGGGCGCGCGCGGAGGAAACCGCCGAGGAGTGGTAATTTCGGGGACTCATTTTCATGTTGGAATAACGCGAGGGGCTGATCCCTGAAGCGCGTTGACGGCTCAACATGGAACCGAGCATGTACCCCATGAAAATGCTACCGGGGCTGATGTGGAAACCGGAATCGCGATGGTAGCTGTTTTGGGTATCGGTGGCGATCAAACGAGCGCGCTCCACGTCGATTTCAACGGTGAACAGTTGCTGCTCGCCGCTGTCTTTTTTGCCGTCGGCGTTGCTGTCCTGAAACCCTTCGATGGCGCCGTCGGGACGCATCAGGGTACCGACGGGGGTAGACATCACCTTGGCCTCGTTGAGGTTTTTGGTGTAAGTGGCTAAAAATTCGCTCGATACAACCTGGTTATCGGACGCCGCCGCGGCCAACACCTCTTCTGCATTGGCACCTTCTTCGGCACCTTCAACTTTTTGGTCGGCAAACGAATCAATGGTTGCGGTCATAACGTCGAGAACTTTGTTAAGGTCGATCACTTCGACCTGCGTGGTGCTGCACGCCGAGGCGAACAAGAGGCATGCCGTTAACAAGGGAAAACGCCATTTCTTCATGTGATCCTACTCCTGAAATAAGTGTTGGGCGGCCGTCTCAGAAGGCTTCTGAACACCCGCGGACGGGTTTTTGGGGAGATGTTCGCATTATACCCGGCAAACCCGCGCACCGACAGGGATTTGAGTCGGGACTGTTTGCGTGGCGGCGCAAAACGACAGTGAATAGGGACACCCCACCCTATCTGGACAGACACCTAACCTCTTAAGCGCAAAAGGAACGTGGATCCGGCGAGCCTTTTTTTGTTTTTTTAGGTATGGGGGTGGGGTTGGTTTTGGGGTGTTCGGGCGGGTTTTGGTTTTGGGGTCCGTGGACGAGGTTTTTTAGGTCCGACGCGGGTTTTGGTTTTGGGGTCCGTGGACGCAGTTTTTTCGGGTGCGTCGCGGTTTTTGGTTTTGGGGTCCGTGGACGAGGTTTTTTTGGGTCCGACGCGCGTTTTGGTTTTGGGGTCCGCGGACGAGGTTTTTTTGGGTCCGACGCGCGTTTTGGTTTTGGGGTCCGCGGACGAGTTTTTTTTGGGTCCGACGCGCGTTTTGGTTTTGGGGTCCGCGGACGAGGTTTTTTTGGGTCCGACGCGCGTTTTGGTTTTGGGGTCCGCGGACGAGGTTTTTTTGGGTCCGACGCGCGTTTTGGTTTTGGGGCCTGGGCCGGCACCTTCGGCGGCCTGCACGACGGGAACCCCCGGGGACCCAGAACAAATGGTTGTGCTACAACCATTTGATCAGGGCTGAAATCCATAACACCTTCGGTGTAACCAAATGATGTTCGCCGCCGGCTCACGTTTTAAATCATTTGTGGTCCACGCATTTGGGTGTGCGACCCTTCCAGGGTGCGCCGGATCGGGTTATTTCCCCGTTTGGCTTTGGGTTTCCCCCACCATTTTTTCGTTTTTCCATGGAGTGGGCCGGGTCGGGTTATTTCCCCGGTTGGCTTTGGGTTGCCCCTACCATTTTTCCGTTTTTCCGCGGGGTGCGCCGGGTCCTGTTATCGCCCCGTTTGGCTTTGGGTTTCCGCCACCGTTTTTCCGTGGACGTGCCGGGTCGGGTTATCGACCATTGATCCATTCACGGCTCTGGGTTTTGGTTTTGGGGCCGGCCGGTTAGCTTAATACGCCGAGTTGCTTGCCGATGCGGCCGACGCGTCTTTTTAAACCGCCCACCAGCAGATCGGCGCGCGACGGTTTGTCGCTGCGCGCCACCCAGCGATGCAGGTCATGGGCCATGGCCGCCACCGTTCCGTACCGGTCTTCTTCTCGCTCCGCCAAAGCCTTGCGCAAAATGCGCTCCAAGCGGCCGTCCAGCTCGCGCGCCAACTGATCCGGCCAACGGCGTCGCAATAAGGCAATACGTGCCGGGTCCTCATTGGCCAAAAACTGCGCTTGCAGGGACATGGGACGGCGACGACGGCGGCGGGTCGCTGTTTTCCGATAGCGGGGACGATCCCCTACCAACAATTCAAACAACACCACACCCAAGGAGTAAATATCGGTTGCAGCACTCAGCGGACGGCCCGCCAACTGCTCGGGTGACGCGTATTCCGGGGTCATCAAGCCCAGTCGGGAAACGGTGGGCTGGGCACCCGAATCGGGATCCAAAATGGAAGCGATCCCGAAATCCAGCAGACGCACGCGGCCGTTGCGCTCGACCAAAATGTTGGCGGGTTTGATGTCGCGGTGGATCACGTGGTTGCCGTGGGCGTAAGTCACCGCCTCACAGACTTCCAAAAACAACCGCACCCGATCACGCAAGGTCAACTCACAGCCGTCACTCCAGTGATCGAGCGGACGGCCTTCGATGTAATCCATCGCGAACCAGGGAAAACCGCAATCGCTGAAGCCGCTTTCGATCACGCTGGTGAGGTTGGGATGGGCCAAAGAACTTAAAATGCGGCGCTCGCGCAGAAACCGCTGCCGCAAACGCGGGTCGCGGCTGTGGAGCATCTTCACGGCCACACGCCGTTCAGTTTTGGGACAAACCCCTAAAAAGACGGAGGCGGTACCGCCGACCCCGAGCATCGGCCCGGTTTTGAAGCGACCGAAAAACGCGGGCGCCTGCCAACCCCAATCGAGGTCGACCAGTTCTGACAACACGGGTAAACCGCTTTCAAGGGCGGCATCAAAAGGATCGGCGGCAGCGTTCATCGAGGGTGCCGCCGCGAGGGATTCGGGTTCCAGCATATCGCGGATCTGATCAAGCACGGCGGCGGCGCCGGCCCCGCCGGTTTCGTCCTCGGGCAAACCCTGATCGATCATGTTACGAATGGATAACATCAACTGAACCTGAGAATCTGTCGTCAACCTCTCCCCCAAAAACACATCGAAACAGCCGCCTCCCGCGGCGATTCGGCGGAAAACGGATCTCCCAAAAAAGGGAACAAACACCACAAGCTTGATACCTAAAGTGTGCGATTCGGGTGGATGCAATCGCGTAAGTATCGGCGCAGGACGCGCCGAGGACTGGAGCGAAATGTGTTGGAAAAAGCGCAGGCGTACTTGGAAAGTACGTCGAGCATTTTTACTGCACGTTGTAGCCCAGCAGGTTGCGCGAGTGCGCCGCCAAGACTCGCCCACTTTAGGTAAGACTAACGTAAGGGCAAAAGGCAGGATCATTCAGAAAAGCCCGGAGAAAAGTAAGCCGGAAGGGTGTATGAAAAGCGTGCGACCTGTCGCTTCCTGAGGTTTCCCATCGACCTTATTTTGCGATTCCCAACTTTAATTGAGATTCTCACCTGAAGGACAAGATCGGTGGGACGATGACGGTCTTCGCACAAGCTACCCCATTAAGTGCGGCCAGGTGGCGCATCAGATACATCGTATCCCATTTCTTCGCGCAAAAATTGTTTGGCTTCCAGCCAGGCGCGGTATGCCGCACTGGGAGAAATCTCAAGAACCTCAGCGGTTTGCTCCAAGGAGAGCCCCCCAAAAAAGCGCAGCTCCACGATGTCACTTTTTAGGGAATCTTGGTGTCGCAAATGATGCAAAGCATCGTCTAAACGCGTGACGAAAAGCGGCTGCATGACGCCGACCCGACCTTCTTCAAACGGCACGGCCTCGTAATCGCCACCGTGTTTTTGCCGACTTTGCCGCCGCGCAAAATCCACCAGGATGTGCCGCATCACCCGTGCCAACGTCCGAAAGAAATGGTGCCGATCACGAAGCTGGGTGTCGAAACCGTTCTCCTCGATCTTGAGAAAGGCCTCATGAACCAACATGGTGGGTGAGTAAAAATGGCCGTTTTGCTCGCGAATCATGGCATGCCGCGCCATTTGACGCAGTTCCGCGTAGACGGTGGTGATGAGGGTGCCGAACGCATCGCGGTCACCGCCCTGCCATTGATTGAGGAGTCGGGTAATCGGCTGCATTTCTTCCATGAGTGGCATGTTCCTTTCGTGAAAACGAACGCATTCGAGAGGAAAGCGAGTAAAGCGCGGTTCTCACCCACAACTAATTATTCAGTGGGAACGGTTTCACGCGATAGCACGGGAACCCCACCCATCGGATGAAAACGTGGGGCATGTTAACACGGCGCGGTGCGGTCGAAAACGACAGCGGACACCAATCGACCCACGGTTGCAATAGGAAAATAGGTCCGAAGTCCGCATGCAGCCCGCGCGTTGCCCCAACCCGCATTGCTTACAAGGAATTCTGCTACGTATCCTTGTGAGCAATGCGGGTTAGGGAACAGGAGATTGTTTGGCCAAGACGGCCAGAACCCCGGGAAAATCAAGTCGATCCAGAGATTGGGTGATGCGCGTGCATACCTCGGCACCCCATAAGGTGGTGGCATGGGGTTTTAGGGTTTGCCACAGGGTGACGGCTTCCATGTCCGATTGCTGCAAACAGGTGACAAACTTTTGGCGTAGCGGTTCGAAATCAACCCTGTCCGCGCCGTCTTCCGACGTCACAGGGTTCTCCTGCTGAGCAAGTTGGTCGGCGCGCCATTTTTCGATGGACCCCAAAAAGGCGGCATAACGCGTCTCGGCCCCGCGCAACAACCCGTCATTGAGCTGTCTCGCGCGCAACGCTTGTTCAACCTGGCCCAGGTGCTCGGCGGTGACGGTCCCGCCCAGATTCGCGGCGGCGCCCTTGGCGGCGTGAACCAGCATGACCGCGTCATCCCATTGTTGCGCGGCAACCATTTCCCGCGCGCGCGCGATGAGATCACCGTAACTCATGCGGAACTGGTCGAGTTGCCGTGTGAAAAAAGATACATCGCCGCCCAGGGCCGCCAGAACATCGGCAAACCTGGGTGCGTTGGTTTCCTCGGCGCCGGCTGTTTCAAGAACGGCCGTGGGAGGTCGAACGACCTCACCACGGGACGATTCTCGCGGCACGATCCGGCGCAACACTTCGATAACTTTGTTGATCTGGATCGGCTTGGTGAGGTAATCCACCATTCCGGCGCTCATGGCCTGGCGTCGATCTTCCCGAAAAGCTTTGGCGGTTAAGGCCACAATCGGCGGCGCGCTATCGCCCATGGCGTTTTGGATGGCCTCGGTCGCGGCAAATCCGTCCATCTCCGGCATGTGAACGTCCATGAGAATGACGTCAAAAGCGCCGCGCTTGGAAACCGCCATATCAACCGCGTTGCGCCCATTGACCGCCACGGTGATCTCGGCCCCGGCCCGGGCCAGCAACGCCGAGGCCACCTCACGGTTCACCTGAACATCTTCCACCAAAAGAATGCGAATACCACGCAATGCATCGTTCGGCGGCTTGCGCGTGGGCGGCGGCGGGTGCGCCAAACCCACCACACTGCGCAACACCCGCAGCAACACCATCGGCGTCACCGGCTTCACCAGAACATCGTGGATCACGGCGCTTTGGCTTAAGTTAACCAAACGCTCGCGGTTGTGCGCGGTGATCATCACGGTGGCGGGCGGTTTGCCACGCCAGGTCATGCGTTGGATGTGATGGAACACCTGCAAACCGTCCATATCCTGGAGGCTCCAATCGAGTAGGACCACGTCGAACCGGGCGCCCTCGCGGCAACGCTGACGCAGGGATTGAAGCGCGGTACGGCCGGAGCGTTCCCAGGTCACACCAACCCCCATGGCCCGCAACATTGCGCTGAAGGAACGCCCACTTTCGGTGCCTTGCTCCACCAGCAACACACTCATTTCGGGCAGATTCAGTTGCTCCAAACCGCACAAGGTGCGCGCACCACAAATCGCCATGGGGATGCGTACCCGAAAGGTACTGCCTTCCCCGAGTCGACTCTCCACCTCAATGGATCCATCCATTAATTCAACCAAACTCTTGCAAATGGACAATCCCAAACCGGTACCGCCAAACCGCCGCGTCATCGAGGCGTCAGCCTGGGTAAACGGCAGAAAAAGCCGCGCCACTTGATCCTCACTCATGCCGATCCCGGTATCGCTGACCTCAAAGTAGAAATCAGCCCGCTCATCGTCGCGCGCTTCCTGGCGCATGGCCAACACGACCTGACCGGCCTCGGTGAACTTGACGGCATTGCCCAACAGATTAATAAGCACCTGGCTAAGCCGCAGACCGTCACCCCTGAGGAACCGATTTAAATGGTTGGGAATATCGAACAACACTTCCAGATCTTGGTCACCCATCCGGGTGGCGGTCATCCCCGCCAAATTCTCCAAAAGTTCCACCAGGTCAAACTGCTCGTCTTCAATTTCAATCTGGTTGGCCTCAATTTTGGAGAAATCGAGGATGTCGTTGATGATGCTGAGCAGCGTCCGTGCCGAGGCGTCCAGTTTGCCGAGCATTTCGCGTTGGTATTTGTTAAGCGGCGAATCGGACAAAAGCTCGGCAATCCCAATCACGGCGTTGAGCGGCGTCCGAATTTCGTGGCTCATGTTGGCCAAAAAATTACTTTTGGCGCGGTTGGCACGCTCGGCGCGCATCGCCAAATGCGCCGCCCGTTGCTTCTGTATTTCCAAGTCCTCGGCAATCGACAGCGCGTTGCGGAATCCCCCACCCGCACGGCGCAGATTTTCAAGCCAATCGTTCATGCCCTCGGGTGCGGTTTGCGGCACCTCGTTTTCATCAATCGGCACCTCTTCACCAGTGTCCAAAAGGTAGGGTTTGGTTCTTCCCAAGGAGACGGCGGCCAGGTTAACTTCGCTTTTGAGTTCGAGAATCCGTTGCTCACGCCCCTGCATCAGACCCACCAAACGACTGCTTTCAGCGAGGGCCTCACGCAAACGGGTTTCCGCGGCCTTGCGCACACTGACATCAAAGAAAAACCACACGTACCCCATGGACCGCGCCCCCTGATCGAGCACGGGCTGACCATAGACTTCGATGGAAACGTCGTGTTTCAATTCCAGTTCCAGCGCCCAGGTGGTCGTGTTGGTCTCGAACAAGCTGTTTTTGTCCTCGCTGTTTCGCCGGACCTTGTCGCGCATGACGGCCAAAAGCGCCTCGAGGTCGGCGGCCCGCATTTCCGCTTCGCTCAAGGCCCAAATATCGAGAAAGCGCCGATTCCACCGGCAACAGGTGGCCCGACCCGGTTGCTGGAGAATGAGCATCCCGGCCGGGGATGTATCCTGCTGGGCTTGGAGCAAGGCGTTTTGGTATTTCAGGTTGTTTTCGGTGTCGATACGGTCGGTGATGTCGTAGTTGGTCCCGATCATTCGGGTGGGGTGACCCTGCTCATCGGTCAACACCATCGCGTCCGCTTTGAGGTGGCGAATTTCACCGGTAGGATAGCGCACCCGAAAAACGGTATCGAACACCGCTTCGCCCGCTATGGCGGCATTTAGGGCTGCTTCCGCGGCGGCCAAATCATCGGGATGCACACCACGAACCCAGGCATCGTAGGCACCGGAAAACGCATCGGCGCTCATTCCGTAGAGTTGGAACATGCGCTCGTCCCAAATGAGTTCCTGGGTGGCGAGATCAAAATCCCAGATGCCAATTTGCGCGGGTTGAATGGCAAGAGAAAGGCGGGTCGACATGGCCTGCAATTCGAATTCGGCGGTTTTCTTTTGCGCCAACATGCGCCGGCTTTCGGTGATGTCCTCAATAATCAGCAACAAGTAGCTTTTGACGCCGGCTTCGCCTTCAACTTGAATTTCGGTCGTGGTTTCCCGGCCCCAAAGCAGCGAACCGTCGGGCCGTTTGTAGCGCTTAACCCGGCGACCCAGGGCGTTTTCGCCCTCCAAGCTGTCAGCCGCAATGGGTTCGTCGACACTCCAAGCAGTCGGTGGCTGGGTATAAATTTCCGCCTCGGACCGCCCTAAAAAAGTGACTAAGGCGGGATTAATCTGGAAGGGACGGCCGTTGGTGTCGAGCAAGGCCAGGCCGACGGTGGCGCACTGAAACACCATCTCAAAGAGTTTTTGGTGGCGAACACTCTGAAATTCCAATTCTTTCTGAAGGCTGACATCACGCTGGGTCGCCATGATGTGGCTCACCTTGCCGTGCCGATCCAGCAGCGGGTAAAGGTTAATTTGGTTGTAGAAAACGGATTGATCTTTGCGGTAGTTGCGCAGCACGGTACTGCCCTTAAAACCCGTCTCCAACACCTCAAAGAGGTCCTGCTTGCCCTCTTGATTGGTTTCATCACCATGAAGCATGCGCACATCGCGATCCATTACCTCGGACCGCGCGTAACCGGTTAACTGAAGAAAGCGGTCGTTTACGTAACATAAATGGTAGGGCGTATCGACCTTCGCGAGGGTGATCCCGGTATCCACCCGATCAACCATTTGAGCGAGCAAGTCGCTTGGCATCTCGTTTTCCAGCGCGGCACGAAAGGTCGCCACACCCTGAAGCAAGTGTTCGTTTCCTGTAGGTACAACGGTCACGGTAAGGGTGCCCTGATGGGCGCCGGGTGCGACATAGGACCATTGATAAGACGGACCGTCCCAAGCGCCTGGATCACCCAAGGCATCCGGTACTCCCGGTTCGCCAATCAGCGCCGACCAGGTGGCGAGGTTCTCCGGTCCCTCGGTACAATCGTGCAACCGACACATCCCGGCGTTCCATTCCAGCGTTCCGCTTTGCAGGTCCAAGGTCCAACCGGCAATATCGGCGGACGCAAGCAGGCGTGACATGGGGTTGGCTTGTGGCAAAACGTGCCTCGTGTTCATCCGTGGACGGCTAACCCGCGAGTTGATCGCGCGCCGACTTCAATTCGAGGTAATTGGCGACGCGGGCACGCACCAAATGAGGGCGAATCGGCTTGTAAATAAAATCCATGGCGCCGACGGAAAGCCCCTCCACTTCTACCTCGCGTTCTTGATTAGAGGTCACGAATAAAATGGGAACGGATTGGGTAGCCGGTTTTGCTTTCAGTAATTTACACAGTTCGATACCACTCATGTCCGGCATCATGATGTCGAGCAAAATGAGATCCGGCGGATGGTCCTGCACCATCGCCAAAGCCTGCTCGCCGGAAACGGCAAACCGAATGCGGTAACGATCCTTGAGTACCGCGCTCAGAACCTGAATATTGACAGGCTCGTCGTCGACAATCAGCAGCTCGGGATTGTCCATGGACCATCCTTTTCAAGAGTCTCAGTGCCGAAAAAGCGCTGTGCTTACGAGGCTGCACACCTTCGCCGAAGGGTTCGGATCGATTCTTTTGTGGCAATGGAAGTACCCCCAGTATAGCGCCTCCTCGTGCCTTTTGGTATGACCGATTGTTCATAAAACAAAAAAAACCAATACTATTACACGAACTAAGCGCCGCTCAATTCCGCGCGCAGCTTTTCACGGAAGATCTTCGCGTTGTGACGGATATCCACGGGAAAACCCGGGTGAACGATAAAGCGCTCAATCACCGCGGTATGCTCAAACTGGAGCGCCAGTTCCCGCAATTCCGAAATGATCGCCTGCTCACTTTTTCCCGAGGCGCGGTTGGTTTCCAATTCGAGAAACACCACCGGTTCCTGCGCCGCGGCATCAGCACCCGTGCCGACCAAGGCGCTTCGGTACACATCGGGATGGCTGTTAAACACGCCTTCAACCTGAACGGTGAACAACAGCCGTTGTGCGGTTTGCACCCGGTGCGCCTTGCGCCCGCAAAACCACAGCCGTCCTTGTTCGTCGAAATAACCCAAGTCGCCCATGCGGTGGCGCACCTGATCCCCGTCTTTCATCTTGTGTTCGCGGGTCGCCTGCTCACGGTTGAAATAACGACGGGTCACCACCGGCCCCTTGACCACCACCTCGCCCACTTCACCGGGCGGCAGCGCCAGACGGTCGTCCCAGGTTTCCAACTCGGCGTCGTTGATCGCGATAATGCGGACTTCCATTTCCTCAACCGGAAACCCGACACACACGCCGCGGCCCTGATCGGTGAGGGTTTCGGTTTCCGCCAAAATCACGGCCGACCCGATGTTGCACACGGGCAGTGACTCCGTGGCGCCGTATGGGGTGAACACCTGCACGCCCTCCGGCATCAACCGCGCCATGCGGCGCAGGACGGCGGGACTGACCGGCGCACCGGCGGAGATAACCCGCCTCAACGAGGGACAGGTCACGCCGTTGGCAACGGCATAGCGGCTGACGGTATTCAGCAACGCGGGCGAACCAAACATGTTGGTCACCCCAAAATTCTCAATCGCTTCAAAAATTTTGACGGGATCCACGTCGGCGGGCCGGGTGGCGTCCATGTCGGGGACAATCGCGGTCATGCCCAGGGCGGGCGCAAACAAAGCAAACAACGGAAAGGTCGCCAAATCCACTTCGCCCGGCTGAATCCCGTAGGTTTTGCCGAGCAAGCGCACCTGGCTGTCAAAAATGCCGTGACTGTAGACGGCCCCCTTGGGGGGACCGGTACTGCCGCTGGTGAACAGAATCGCGGCCAAATCCTCGGCGCGGGTATCCGCGGTGGCAAAAGCGCCCTTGTCCCGCACGGCGGCGCACAGGTTCTGCAAGGTTTCCCCACCCCACAGCTTGCGGCCGACCGTCACCAGCTTGCGCACGCGCGGCCAGCGCAACAGCAAACGGGCCACGTGGGCTTTAGGCACCCCGACGAAGGCGTCGGGTTCCGCCTCTTCCAAACATTTTTTTAGGTTTTTCACGCCCATCCCCGGGTCCACAAACACGGGAACGGTGCCCATCTTGAATAAAGCAAAGGTCAGCGCGAAAAAAGCCAAACTGGGTTTGACCATCAACACCACGCGATCACCGCGGCGAATGCCGTACTCGGTCAGCGCCCAAGCGACCCGGTCGCATTCGCGGTCAAGCTGCGCGTAGGTAAAATGGGTGTAGGCGACGCGCCCTTCCCCGTCGCGGGTTTCCGGGAAAACCACCCCGAAGGTGTGGGGTTGTTGGGCCGCTATCTTGGGCAGGTACGCCGCGATGTTGACGAGCGCTTCGCTCATGAGGCGGCCGCGACCTCAAGCGGGTGCTCGGCGAGGAATTGGCGCACCAGTTTGAGAATTTCGTCCGAGGCGTCCTCAAGAATGTAGTGGCCGCCGTCGGGCCAGCGATGCACCTCGGCTTGCGGGAAGGTTTCGGTCCAGCGGTCGAGGAACTCGGTGGAAAACACAAAATCCTTCTCGCCCCAGCAAATCAACATCGGCCGATCCCGGAACTGGGCGGCGTTGCGCTCAACATCCTCACAAATGGCGTAGGCCGGATCACCCGGGGCCAAGGGGATATCTTGCACAAAACGCAGGGTGGCGATGCGGTCGGCCCAATTGCGGTAGGGCGCGGTATAGGCTTTTTTGAGGACGCGCGACAAGGGGCGCCGTTTGCAGCAAATTTGCGCGGCGGTCCAAGAGAAGGCGTTGAAGCCACGCACCAAAAGGGGGCCGAGCGGCGTGTTGCGCACCAGCCACAGTGCGGCGGGAAACGCCTTCTTGGGCGGCAACAAAAAGGCCGAGGTGTTCAGCACAACCAGGCGGCGGATCCGCTCGGGATAGCGGGTGGCGAAGGCCATGCCGATCATCCCACCCCAGTCGTGCAACACCAGGGTGATGTCGCGATGAATGCCAAGGTGGTCCAAAAGGGCTTCCAAGTCGTCCACCCGACTGTTCAAGGTGTATTCGTAACGGTCGTCGCCGGGTTTGTCGGAGAACCCGCAGCCGATGTGATCGGGCACGATGGTGCGGTGATCACTGGATAGTTCCTGAACCAGGTTGCGGTAGTAAAACGACCAGGTGGGATTGCCGTGCAGCATCACCACCGGTAAGCCGCGCCCTTCGTCCACGTAGTGGTAGCGCAGACCGTTGCGGTCTAAATAATGGTGCTCGAAGGGGTACAGGGCGGGATCGATATTCATGCAGCTTCTCTTTGTCTGTTCGTTGGGCGTCGGGCCGGCAGCTTACCACTGGAATCCAAGCATGGTGCAGTTCAAACCCGAACCGATGCCTAGAAAACTCACGCGGTCGCCTTCTTTGAGAAACTCGCGCTCTTCGGCGATGGCTGCCGTGATCGGCACCGAAACCGTGCCGATATTACCCAAAAACGGATAGGTCACGTAATCTTTGTTGTTGGGAATACCCAAAAATTTCAGGATCGCGTTCTGGTGCTCCGAGCCGACCTGGTGGCAAATCACCTTGTCAACGAGGTCCACGGTCCAGTCCAACCGCTTGAGAAAGGCCTTCCAGGTTTTGAGCCCCAAGGCCACCCCGTGTTTTAAAACCGCAACGGAGTCGGTGGACATCATCGGACGGAACCAGTCGGCACCCACTTGCTCGAGCCCCCAGTGACACAAATCGTGGAAACGGGGGTCGGTCAGGGTCACCCCTCCGACCAAACGGCGTCGGGGCTTGTGGGCGAAGGAACCGTCGGTCAACAAAATCGCCACCGCGCCGGAACCACCGGTTAAGGTCGCCAGACCCATTTTGAACAATTCCATGTCGTGGTCTTCAAGCATGCGTTTGATCATGGTTTCGTTGATCTCGCGAGAGGTCTCGCAAGAAACCACCATACCGGCGCGAATCTGGCCCAACTCAATGCGGTTGGCGATGTCGAGAATGCCGTTCAGCGCGCCCAAACAGGCGTTGGAAAGGTCGAAGACGGAGGCTTCCTGGGAAATGCCCAGGTGCGAGGCGATCATACAAGCGGTGGCCGGTTCGAATTGTTCGCGGCACACACCGGTGTACACAAGCGCCCCCAAGTCGGCGGCGTCTATGCCGGCCGCATCGAGCGCGCGTTTGGCGGCCTCGGCGCCGCGATCCGAAAGCGAGTCGTCATCTTTCCACCAGCGGCGTTCCTGCACACCAGTTAGTACTTCCAATTGTCCCATGCTGATATGCAGCGCTTTGTAAACGGGGCGCAAGCGCGCTTCCAGCTCGCGCGAGGAAACGATCACAGGCGGGAGAACATACCGGATGGAATCCACATAAACGCGGGAATATTTCATAACAACTCACATCATCAGGTTGGTGTCACAACGCGACGGGCCTATGCTTCCCGAGGCATTGCTTTGACGGGTTGGGTTAGGTCGCGAATCAGCCGACACGACACGGGCTTCCAAGGTAGCGGCGCAAGCGCATCGCAAAAAGCGCCTGTGTCGCCAAACACCACCCGATTCACGATTCGTGGGGATTGCAATCGGTTGTGTCGGCTCGAGAACCAACCCAAAGCGAGTATTCAAACACAATACGAGGCGACTGGGAAGGTGTCGGGCCGCCTTTTCCCAATCAAAGCCATGTTTTTTTAGAACGCCGTTCCATGTACAACCCCATTCATTTACCGCCCACCCGCGCCCACGCCGCCGCCGCGCGGCCTTCCCATCGCACCACCCCCGCGCCGCCACCTTTTTCAGGACGCCCCAACCCGCCCTTTCCCAACGGGACAGCCGCCCCGACATCGGCCGTTGTCCCCAATCGTGAACCGTGCTTGAATACCACCAACCCGTCGGGTCCCTTCTTGTTTCTCTGTTTCTTCCCCCGACGCTCGATTACCAACCCCTTACGGATCTTGAGGAGCATCATCATGAATCCCCTGAACCAACGGCTTTTTGTTGCCACTGCTTTTGTTTTGTTCAGCTTACCCCTGTGTGCCGGCTGGAAATTGGACGACGGCAAGGTCCATTTTTTTTCTGTTAAGGACAACATCGCCGCCGTGCCCGGGACCTTCGCCGTGACCGGCGGCGCCAAGGATGGTTCCTTCGAGGTGGTCGTTAACCTGGACACTTTGGACACCGCCCTACCGCCGCGGGACACCAATATCAAAACCGCGTTGTTTGAGGTGGCCAGCTTCCCCAAAATGGTCCTGAAAGGCGCCTTTCCCGCCGATCAACTGCCCAAAACCGTCGGCACCACCGCCATGGTCGACTTCAAAGCCAAGCTCCACTACCGCGGCCTCTCTCCTGAAATCACCTTCCCCATGCTGCTGATCCGCACCGACGCCAAAACCGTGCAAGCGGTCACCCCGCGTCCCGTCGCCGTCGGCATGGCCGACCTCGGTCTGACCGGCGCTCCCCTGGAAGCCATGATGAAGTTGTGCGCGCACCAGTCGATCCTGCCGATTGCCTTCGTGTCCTTCAGCGGCACCTGGCAAGCGAACTAGGCGTTTTTTGGATGAAATACGCACCCCTAGGATCAAGCGACATCGCCCTTAGTAAGGTCATCATGGGCACCTGGCAAACGGGCAAACGCATGTGGGTCGGCATTGACGACAACGAATCCATCGCGGCCCTGCGCGCGGCCTTCGACCAGGGCGTCACCAGTTTCGATACCGCGGAAGTGTACGGCAACGGCCACGCCGAACGCATCATCGCCAAGGCACTCGGCAGCCAACGCAAAGAGACGGTCTTGCTCAGCAAGGTTTTTTGCAACCATCTCAAACGCGATCAGGTGTTTGAGGCGTGCCATCGCTCGCTTGAGAACCTGGGCACCGATGTAATCGATCTTTATCAAATCCACTGGCCCGCCGGCACCTTCAACACCCCCTTGGTTCCGATTGAAGAGACGATGTCCGCCCTGGTCGACCTCAAGCAGCAGGGCAAAATCCGCGGCATCGGCGTATCCAATTTCTCGCGTGCCCAACTGGAAGAAGCGCTGCGGTTCGGACCCATCGACAGCGTGCAGCCGCCTTACTCCTTGTTCTGGCGCATGCACGACCGCGAACTGATCCCCTTCTGTCGCGACAAGAACATCGCGGTTTTGGCCTATTCCCCCTTGGCGCAAGGGATTTTGGCGGATAAATTTACCGCCGATCACCAGTTCGAGGAAGGCGATCACCGCGCCCAACACCGGCTGTTCGCACAACCCCACTGGTCTCGTGTCCAAGACGCTCTGGCACAACTTCGCCCCATCGCGGCCGATTTAGGCATCAGCATGGCGCAACTGGCACTGGCCTGGATCACCCATGGCCCCAACCATTTCGCCATCGCCGGTGCACGACGGCCCGATCAAATCACCAACTCGGCGGCGGCCGCCGCGGTCACCCTCGACAACGGCTTATGGCAACAGATTGCCGCAATCGGCGACACCGTTGCGGTCCACCTCGACGACAATCCCAAGCAATGGGCCTTCGCCAACTAACACTGTCCCCGTCGTGGGTCGCTATCACGGCCCGCGCGGTCACCCTCATGGTTGGACGGACCCGGAAAGGTTACTCCTATGGCGCACTTTTGTGAACCCTGTTACCTCGATCCTACCGCCGATTGGCGGCAACCTTTTGAAACACGTGTCGCGGGCCTTGAACCCTTCGCGGACCGGCCGGCGCTTCAGTTCGACCGTACCTTCTTCTACCCGGAGGGCGGCGGCCAACTCGGCGACGCGGGCACGGTCCGGTTCGGCGCGGAAGAACGCACCGTGGTCGACACCCAAATCGACGACAACGGAACCCTCTACCACATCTTGAATGAAGCGGCACCCGCCGACTGGTTGGGACAAACCCTATCCGCCCAGGTCAACGCCGAACACCGACGCGACATGATGCGCGCCCATTCCGGGCAACACCTGCTCTCCGCGGCGTTTCACCACACCGCCGGACTGGAGACCAAATCCGCACGGCTCGGTAAACGCACCATTTCCATCGACCTGGAAGCCCCCGATGTCAACGAAAAATCCATCGCGGCGGCGGTCGAGCAGGCCAACCGTTGGGTGCTCGCCAACCATCCGATTCGCGTCCACAACCCGGATCCCGACCAATTGGCGGCCATGCCGCTGCGCCGTCCCCCCAAGGTCACCGGCAACATTCGCGTGCTGGAAATCGACAGCGTCGACTTCACCCCTTGCGGCGGCACCCATTGCAGCGCAACCGGCGAAATTGGGGCGATTCACGTGGTGGCCAAAGAGAAGATCAAAAAGCTGGTGCGCATCCATTTCCATTGCGGTCTGCGAACCCTGGCCCACTTGGACCAACGCGAGGCGATCCTCACCGCGGCGTCCAACCACTTACAATGCGCCGTGCCTGAGTTGGCCGATCAGGTGCAACGGCTGCAGCAGGAAAGCCGCGCCTTACGCCAAGAACTGGGGAAAGCACGCACCGAGGCGGCCCGTTACGAGGCGGAACAGCTGCATCAAACCCAGCCGGCCCGCGAGGGGGAAACCACCTTCATCCGCGTGGAAAGCGCGGACATCGACAGCGCCCGGAAACTGGCCGACTTGCTCACGGCCAGGCCCGACGTGGTTGCCATGGTGAAAACCAAAGTGGCGGACGACGGTTTCTGTCGCATCGTCGTAGCACGGGGTAGCCAGGCCGAATTCGACGCGGGCGCTTGGTTCCGCGGCGAAGGCAAAAGCTTGGGTGCTCGGGGCGGCGGTCGCCCGCAAAAAGCGGAAGGAAAAATCCCCGAGACGGTCGCGGTCGACAATTTGGCCAAGTAGACCGCGCTGCTTAGGTTAAATTCTTAAACACGATCCATAAAGTAACAAAGGTTGAGTCGGTGACTCAACCTTTGTTTGGTGGCAGGCAGGAGATGTTCTACAAATCAAAGAGATTAGGAACGTCCTGTTTTTTGCTCACTTTTTTACCAGCTTTCGAACTTTTCTGTTTCTTTTGCTGAGAGCGAGCATTTTTCAGGGAATGACGGACTTTCCCCAGATAGATATTAAAAAGGTGGTCCCGATTCAAGAATGGAATGACAGGACGTGCGCGAACCCCAATTTTTCCTTGTAGCGCGAGCAAACCCCGGTGGTCGGGACTCACCTTTAAACCTTCGACAATCGCCTGGTGGGCACCGCGGCGGTTGTCGCGAAGTAGGTAAATTCGCGCTAAGTTAAAGAAATTATCGGCGTCGTAGAAGGCGTTTTCCACGCCCAATTGCGCCATGTTCAGGCCTTCCCATAGTTTGTTTTCACGCAAAGCCATTGCATAACCGAGATAGGAAAACGCACTGGACGGCAAGGCGGAGCGATCACCCAGCATTGCCTGGTTCAAACAAACCAATCCTTCATCCCAATGACCACGCTTACAGAGATCAATGCCCTCACGGGCGGCGTCGGAAAAATCGATTTCCTGTCGTGACATATTGCTCTCCAACGTAAGATGATCGATGAAACGATAACGGTTTTCAACCGATCAGACTCTTAGAGCCTGTCATTCAATATAGGTGATCCAGTAAATTATTCCAATGAAGCATCTAATAAAAGGCGAGTTTTGTCACGAATAAGCCTCAATTTCAGGAAGGGTTCTGACGTCACGCCTTTCGGAAGCGAGCATAAACCCATTTTCTTATCGAACTAGGGCTCTGAACCGGCGTTCCCTAGCGGGGAACGCACACCGCCATTTGGGGACCACCACTCAGTTAAAACTGTGAGCCGGCGGCGAACCACGACCGGCAACACTGAAGGTGTTTTGGATTTCAGCCCAGGGCAAAGGGTTGTGGCACAACCGTTTGCTCTGGGTCCCCAGGGGTTCCCGTCGTGCAGGCCGCTGAAGGCGCCGGCCAAACAAAAACCAACCGAACCCAATGGATCAACACCATCTACACCCAACCGAACCCAATGGAGCAACACCATCCAAAACCAACCGAACCCAATGGATCAACACCATCCAAAACCAACCGAACCCAATGGATCAACACCATCCAAAACCAACCGAACCCAATGGATCAACACCATCCAAAACCAACCGAACCCAATGGATCAACACCATCCAAAACCAACCGAACCCAATGGATCAACACCATCCAAAACCAACCGAACCCAACAAACCAAAACCACCGAAAAACCGATCCTGCCTCCATGAACCGCCGCGGGGCATGAACCCCAGGCGCCTCTGGTGTCAACGCCTTCAGCGTTTTCCTGTCCGTAAACCCCCGAGACCCAGGGTGCGACCATTTTCAATGGTCGTACCCGGGGCTGACCTATTGCCCTCCTTCAGAGGGCGTCCAGGGTGGCGAGGCGAAGCCTCGCATTCATTCAAAGCATGGTCCGTGGATGGGGTGGTGCGGCCCGCTCCGGTGCACGCACACGCCTCGGCGTGTGCTGAAGTGGCACGCCGGGTCGACAATGGTCCAAAGAGGGTGTTGCGGTGTGATTACATGTTGGTGGCACAACCCTTGGCGCGGCACCGCCAAACCGAAAATCTACCCAACCCCAAACCACACCCATTGACACCAACCGCGGCACCAACGATCTTTTCAGCGGAAAGGGTCGCACCGGGTCCGGGGATCAGGTTAAAATTTGCGCTTCGACGACGGGCCGCGGCACGGCGGGCTCCACCAAAACCACCAACCTGGGAGTGAATCCTCGCTATGAACCAACCCATGACCCTTTTGGCTTTTCCTTTTGCAGGCGGCAATCGCTTTTCCTACCGCGAAATCATTGACCAGCTCCCCGGCGATATTCACGTTCACGCCTTTGATTACCCCGGTCACGGCAGCCGTTTTAAAGAACGACCCCTCGACGACCTCGCCGCCGTCACCGACGACGCCCTCGCCCAGGTTCAAGCCTACCTCAAACCGCCCTATGCCTTGTTCGGCCACAGCATGGGCGCCCAAGTTGCCTTTCTGCTCATGCACCGCATCCTCGCGCTGGGCTTACCCGCGCCGCGCAAGTTAATTGTTACCGGGCGCAAGGCCCCTGAACACTGGCATCGCGAGGAACACATCCACGGCCTGTCCAAGGACGCTTTTTTTGCCAAGGTCGAGGCGCTGGGCGGCTTACCACCGGCCTTCCTCGCCAATCCCGAACTGCGTGATTTGTTTGAACCCATCCTGCGCGCTGATTTTAAAGCGATTGAATTGTTTCCCACCAACCGCGGCCCCTATCCGGTCAACCTGCCGATCATTTCCATCACCGGCACCGAGGAAGCCATGACCGACGATGAAATTCAGCACTGGCAACACGAAACCACCAAACCCCTGGTGGTGCATCGCATCGAAGGCGGCCACTTCTTCCTGTTCAAACAACGTGCGCCATTTTGTCAATTGCTTGCCGACCTGTTGCGTTAGCCGGCATTGCTTTCAAGAGCAAGTTTAGGAAAGGCTGGGCCCCACCGCTTGCGTGAGTTTGCTAAACAAGGCCACCGTTTCCCGTTTGTACAGTGCCGCGGTTGCTTGATCCCGGGTCAGCGGTTGGTTGAATAAGTAGCCCTGCACCAAATGGCAGTGTTTGTCCCATAAATACAGAAGCTGGGCCTCATTTTCGATGCCCTCCGCGACCACACTCAATCCCAACTGATCCGCCATGGCCAGGATCGCCGCCGTAATGGCCGCGTTTTCCTGATTCTCGGGGATGTCTTTGACAAACGAGCGATCTATTTTCAACGAGTTCAGCGGGAAACGGTGCAGGTAACTCAGCGAAGAGTAGCCGGTCCCAAAATCATCGATCATGATTTGGACGCCGATATCTCGGAGCGACTGGAGCATGGCCACATTGGCCGCCACGTTCTCCATCAAAATGCTTTCGGTAAGTTCCAGTTTCAGCAGTTCGGGCGGTAACCCGGTACGTGCCAGCACCCCGCGGATTACGCCGTTGAGATCCTGATGGTAAAACTGCTGCGCTGAGACATTGACCGAGACGCTCAGTTGGTCAAAACCCATTTGATGCCAAGCCGAAAGCTGGGTGCAGGCCTGTTCCAAGGCCCACTGACCGACCTCGACGATGGTGCCCATGTCCTCGGCCATGCTAATGAAGCGATCCGGGGGAATCATGCCGTGACGACCGTGGTCCCAGCGCAACAGCGATTCAAAGGCCGCGATCTCACCCGTTTCCAAGCTGACAATCGGCTGGTAGAACATGTGGAATTCGCCCCGTTCCAGCGCACGCCGCAGATCCGTTTCCAGGGCCAAGGTCCCGGGTGTGTGGGTTTGCATGGACTTCTCGAAAAAGACCACGCGGCCTTTTCCCATCGATTTGGCGCGGTACATGGCCACATCGGCGTCGCGGATCAGTTCCTCCGCGCTGGGGTAATCCGAGCGCCACACCGCGATCCCGAAACAGGCCGATATGTACACCTCGTGGCCGTCTAATTCGAAGGGCACCGCCAAGGCGTCGAGCATCGCCTGAGCAAAATCCTCGGCCTCACGGTCCCCTTCCAAATCCTCCAACAGCACCAGAAACTCATCGCCTCCCA
The DNA here is from genome assembly GCF_017377855.1 of Acanthopleuribacter pedis. Taxonomy (GTDB): domain Bacteria; phylum Acidobacteriota; class Holophagae; order Acanthopleuribacterales; family Acanthopleuribacteraceae; genus Acanthopleuribacter; species Acanthopleuribacter pedis. Next base: position 172,144 of record NZ_JAFREP010000006.1, on the reverse strand, counting down.
CGCGCGCAAAGGTATCGATCCGCCGCACGCAATTTTGCAAACGTTCGCTGACAGCCACCAACAATTTGTCCCCGAGCAGGTGGCCCAGAGAATCGTTGACCGGTTTGAAGCGGTCGAGGTCGAGCGCCAACAGGGCAAAACGTTCTTCCGGATGGCGTTTGATGCGCTCGACCGCGTGGGCCAAACGATCCATCAATAAGCCGCGATTGGGCAGCCCGGTCAGGCCGTCGTGGGCCGCATCGTGTTTCAACTGTTTTTCCGCATGGCTGCGTCCCAGGAAATTGGCCAGCATGGCGCCGACCGTGCGCACGATGCGTTTGTCGTCTTCACCCCAATACCGACAGCCGGTTAAATCGGCAATCCCGATGTAACCCCAACTACCGCGCTCCTTGGCCGCAACCGGCATCAGCAGCAAGGCACGGAGACCCAGCGCTTCCATAAAGGCCGCCGCCGGCTCCATGCCCTTTTCCAGGTCGGTGCAATTGTCAACCACGATTTTCCGGCGCCGCACGATGCGTTCGTGTAAGCGGGGGAACCGGGTCAGGTCTAACTCAACGGGATCGGGAACGGTCACCGCGACGTCGGGACAAGTCCACTCCAGGATTTTGCTAACGCTTTTGTCCTGCTGGTTAAAAATACCGACAAAGGCGAGATGGGTCCCGGTCACCTCGCCCAGAAGCCGCACCGCTTGGCGCAAGTCGGGATAGTGAATGGTGGAAAACAGGTTGGAAATACGCGCCACCGCCTCTTCAATCATCAAACTCTGGCGCAACTTCTCTTCCACATGACCCCGCTCCCCCACCTCCTCTTCCAACCGTTTATTCACCTGGCAAATCTCTTGAAAACGGTTTTCGAGGGCCATGTGGGCATGGGTCAGGGCCAAACTCTTGCGGTTGAACTGTTCACCGTAGCGATAGGCGGCAAAACCCCCAAACAACAACACCGCCAATACCGACAAAATGGAATGGAACCGTGCCGATTCCGTCTCGGCGCTGATCCAGGCCATGCGCTCTGAAAATGCCGCGGCGCGCCGCGTGCGAAACGCCGAAACCCGATCAATCAAACCATCGGCAAGGGCGTCCAGTTCGGCCCGGCGCGGGTCGGCGGGGTCGATTTCGGTCGTACGACGATCCGACAGCCATTCCATCCCGTGGCGGGCAAAGGTGGAGGCTTCTTTGTGAATCTGAAACACATCGCGATCCCGCGCCGCCAACTCGAGGCGCGCAAAAGCTTCCTCCACGGCGAGAATCCGGGCACGGGCATCCATTAAACGCTGGTCGTCAACCGGCTCGGGGTTCACAAAATGATCGTGCAACGCGCGCAGGCGCTGCTCCATTTGGTAGGTCTGTTCCAACACCTGAAAACGCGGATCGTTTAATTGCTCGATGTGGCGGCCGTTCTGATAGGCAACGCGGGCATGCCAAAGCGTGACCAGCAACGCCGGCACCAACACCAAAAAAAATCCTAGGAACAAGTCCTTGCGCGATCTCATAACCCGCCTCGCCGTCTCCGAGTGGCCATCCTCATTCGCCCACCTTCCGCGTGACGTCCCCAAGCGCCAACCCGAAACCCATCATCCCGAACCAAAGCCCAACGGACGCCGCGACTCGCCGACCGCCTCATGGGAAGCGCCGGGCACAGCCCGCGTTGGGCAAAGACAACAGATGCGTGCAACGGGTTTTTCGATTCTAACCTGAGGCCGCGACTTGGAGCGAGAGAATTCATAACCGAAGCAAGATTCGCCGGCGATGGGAAAATTCACATTATTTGGCAAATCATCCGACTTCCGCGGCATACGGGGTCGCGATCACCCTTCCCAATCGGTGCGTTAGGTCAAGAGACGGAACAACAAAAAGGCACCGACGTAGTTCCCGAGATTGGAGCCAAGGTGACTCATCACCACCACGAGCAGGGTGCGGGTCAAGGGATTGGCATAGATACCGCGCACGCTGCTGAGGTCGATCGGGATGCGTTCACAATCGGTCACCCGCGGCCGCCGACGCCAACCTTCGACCAAACCCACCACCACCGCGGTACGCAGGAGCGGACTTAAAACGGTAAAAGGCGTCACCAGCAAACCCGCCGTAAACGCGGCCAAGGTGGGACGCGCCGGGAGCATGAACAACCCCGTGCATAGCCAATTGGGAATGGCCCAGGTCAACAGAATTTCACGAAAGGATAGGTCACCGCGGCCAAAGAACCCATAGACCAACAAGCCGATGAGGAGCGCGCTCACCATCCAAGGGAACACCCGTACCCACCACGGGGGTTGCGGCATACCGGCAAGGGCATCGCGATCAACCGGGGTTTCGAAGTGGCGGGCCACCGCGGCCAAGCGTTCGGCCGGAATCAAGGCCACCACGTGGTCGCCCTCGGCGCGGCGAATCGAGTCCATTAAATATTGATCCGACTCGTCAAAAAAGGGTTGGGCGACCTCGGGCAAATGGGCACGCAGGGCGCCGTGCATCGATTCGGCGGGTAGGCTGTCTGGCTTGCGGCGCCAAACCAGGGCACGCAACAGTTGCAACAGGGTTTTGGCACGGCGGTTGGGTGACAGTTCCCGCCAGCTCCGTTTCAGGGTCACCTGGAGATCGCGCTCCCCAAAAACCAACTTGGCGCCCATTTCCTGCGCCACCTCCATGCGCGCCAGCATTTCCTGACCCAGCCGCACGGCCACATCTTTGCCCTGCCGGTGTTGAAACCAGGCGGCGGCCACATTGCCCAGCAACATCAAAAAGCGGCCTTGACGCAAGACGTCGATCACTTTGAGGCGACGCCAAAACAGATCGTCGGTAAGGATTTTGAAGCGGGTTTCGCACAAAGCGACACACACGGTATCGGGATTGAGCGCGGCGATCTTTTGGTCCACGGCTTCTAAGTCGGCGGTGTCGTGATCCGTGAGGCCCACCAAGGAAATCAGGCGATCCCCGTCCTTGATTTGCAAAAAGGGCGGATCGCCGGGCGGGTGGTCGGCGGGGTTGGGCGGTGATAAAGCAGCGGTCAAAACAACAACTCCGTGGCGGCGGTCCGGCGGTATTCTAACCGAAGCCCGTGGAACTTGGAAAAAATAGCCGGGTTGGGGATGGATTTCTCCCACCGGCGCACCTCAAACGGAGGGAAACCCCTATTCGGGTGACCCAACACTCAGTATGAGGGTTCCCGACGAAGGGGCCGCCTTCCCAGGTACCACAAAGAACGCGGCAACCAAAAATTTACCGGGAAACCAAGGATGATCCCGCGCCGCATCCTCGAGAAAAAGCCAGGTAAAATTCAAGTAAACGAGGAACCTTTTTTGTCCAACTCTTGATAACATACGGCAACTTATCAAAGCGCAAGAACGGCTAAGCGTCGGGCATTAAAAACAAGGCTCGCCTTAGGTCAAACAACAAAGTGACGAAAGAAAGACACCTTTTCTGACCGATACAGAGGGTCACGAAAACACAAAAACCCGCAACCCGCGCGTTACTTAGTATGCTTTTTTTAATTCATTGCTGCCTTCACCGCGAAGGCCTGCACGCGGCGCATCCCTAATTGAGTCCATGGCAAGGTCGGCAAAAGCCTTTGATTCAGGACGATCCGAACCTGATCACTCGGCATTAAGCGGCGGAAGCGTTCTTGATGATCACGAACCTCGGCCGAATCACCGAATATTTTGCCATCCCGCGGCGATTCCGAGAAGCGGCCCAATTCTTAAAAGTACCGTCCGTTTCGCTCCATTCGTTCGATAGAAAAAGAGGGTTAAAAAGGGTGCCGAAGAGGGAGAATTCTCCGGCACCAAACACCATCGAAGAAAAGAACGAGGACGAGAACGAAGGAAGTAAGGACACTATCCCACGGGAGTTTGCTTAGTCTTTATGGGTTAAAGGTTAGGCACCATCCTACTGCCAAATGCAAAATCTCTCAAGTGAAATTTTCCCTTAAAAAACTTCACAACAACTCACCAAGCCTCAAAAACCGAAGTTTTTAAAATCTCAATTTAACCAAACGTTCAAACTTTCAATCTGTTTCTCGTGGAACCGCTACCCAAGGTTCCGGTGTAACCATGATGAAGGCTAATCTCCTCATCCTTTTTCTTAAGATCCGTCCCCGGATTGCATCATGTTTTGCGCGTAACCCCATAACCGAAGGCCCGCCTCCCTGCCCCTGGTTTCACCCATTGCCGCCCGAAAACCTGAAACCACCGGCCCAACGGTTCATTGCCAGACGGAAACCCTGGTTTTCTGAAATTTTTCACGACCAAACCTTTGTCCTGGTTCGTCGTAAAAACACCACCAAACCACGCGGTTTCTCCTATGCCTAGCTTATTTTCCCGCTTATCCATCATTTGAAGAGAGGTTCCCATGACGCAGTCGACCCCCAGCCCGGACAACCAACCCGGTCCCGTCACCCGTTTGCTCAACCACTGGCAACAAGGTTGTCCCGAGGCGTTGTCGCAACTGATCCCCCTTGTTTATGACGACCTGCGCCGCATGGCCAACGCCCACCTGTACGGCGAAAACCGTTCCGCGCTCCAGCCGACCGCATTAATTAATGAACTCTACCTGCGCCTGCAACAAGCGGCCCATTACGATATTCAAGACCGCACCGATTTTTTCCGTTTTTCCAGCGCCTTGATGCGCCGCATTTTGGTGGACGAGGCCCGTTACCGCTGTGCCGCCAAACGCGGCCACGGCAAACCCATGCAATCGATTGACGATCCCAACTTCTTTAAATTGGCCAACGGTGAAACAGTTCAGCCCGAAACCTTGCTGAGTATTGACGAGGGCTTGCGTGCTTTGCAGAAACGGCACCAGCGCGCCGCCAAGGTTTTGGAGATGCGGTTTTTCGCCGGGTTCACGGTGAAGGAAATCGCCAAAATCCTCGACGTCTCCCGCGCCTGCGTGCTGCGCGACTGGCAACTGGCCCGCCAATACCTGGAACCCCGCTTGAGCCCCGGCGATCCCAACGCCGAGGAAAAACAAAGCGCGTAGCCCGCATTTCTCACCTGTATCCTGCTTCGCGAGCCAAAAACCTTGCTATCACCGCGTTTGCTCCCACCGTTGCATGGCAACGGTGAGAACCGGCCTTCGACGTAGCGCTGCTACGCCGAATGGTCGGACCCCTGTGTCCGGTTTCGGTCGCAAGCCTTGTGCTACCAAACTTTTTGACACGCTCGCGACGAAAACTGGTGAGAAATTCGGGCTAGCCCGGTCCAACCTAAAGGAGCAAGGATGAACACCGCCCGTCCCATCCCAGCCGATCCCGACGCCACCGTGGACAACCTGGTCGAAGCCGCCTTCGATTATCCACCCCAACAGCAGCGCCTGTTCCTAGAAAACCGCTGCCGAAACCAGCCCAAAATCCTGGCCCAGTGCCTGGCTTTACTTGGTTTAGATGAAGTTGATTCGGTGCTGTGCAGCAACCTCGATGTGGAATACGCCCACGAAACCCGCGGCGGCATCGCGGCCTTGACCGACCGCTACCAACTCGGCGGCGTGGTGGCGCGCGGCGGCAGCAGCAAGGTGTATTACGCGCGTTGCCGCGCGACCAACCAACCGGTCGCACTCAAACTCCTCAAGGCCGGGCCGGCCCACGTCTCATGGCGGCAACACTTTTTGCGCGAACAAAACCTGCTGGCGCGCCTCGACCATCCCAACGTGGTGCGCTTCCACGACGCGGGCCAACTCCCCGGCGGGCAATTGTACGTGGCAACGGAATTCATCGCGGGCGATTCCTTATTGCACCACTGCGACCGGCACCAACTGGACCTGCTGCAACGGCTGCGTTTGTTCCGCAAATTGTGCGCGGCGGTGGGCGATCTACACCAGCAGCGCCTGATCCACCTCGACCTCAAACCGGACAACATCTTGGTCACCCCGGAAGGCCGGATCAAACTGATCGATTTCGGCTTGGCCCAACTGAATCCCTACCATAGCGACTGGATCCACGGACAACCGAGCATGTTGACCTGTGAATACGCCGCCCCCGAACTGCTGGGCGGCGAAGGCTTTAACCACCAAAGCGACATCTACGCGCTGGGCGTGGTGCTCTACGAATTGCTGTGCGGGATTCACCCGTTCGAGGGCGTTTCCACCTACGACTTGGTCCACAAACGCCGCGAACAAGCGGTGCTGGCACCGAGCACCTCGCTCAAGCTGCTGCGCATCAACGAAAAAGGCCGCGCGCGTCTGCGCGGTTTAACCAAAGCACGACGCATGCAGGGCATCCCGGTTGGCGAATGGATCGCACCGGATTTAGACGCGGTGGTCCTAAGGGCCATGCATCCCAACCACGAGGAACGCTTCAGCGACACCAAACAACTCAGCCAGGCGGTATTGCGCCACCTGCTCGGATTCACCACCCCGAAACGGGGTAACCGCTTGTGGCAACGCACCTTGGCGTGGCTACGCCGCTTCGATTTGGTCGCTTAGGAAGATTTACCGCGGTGAATGGAACCGATTAAGGTGTGCCTGTCCGCATTGTGAACATACCTTCCTCGGTGTCAAACACCAAGTGCTTGTCCTGGTGGCGGGCCAGGACAATGAGGCTGTCGCTAACGGGAAACAGCTTGCCGTTTTCGAGCTTGTAGCGTTTGCGCGTGACCTCGCCAGATACCGAGTCCCTGGGATATAGATCGAAGTACACGGCATGGGCATCCGCAAAAACCCCGTGAATCAGCGATTCGAAGGGGTTCCTTCGATACTGCCGGCTGGACTTTTTTCGTTGCACCGGTTCACGTTCAGGCAAGTGGCGCTGTACTTTTTGGAAGGTAGCATCATATTCAACCACGGAACCGGTTTTACTGTGCAACGCAAAGAAGGCCTCGCCATTCGCATAAAAATATACCGTGTGGTGCTTTTCGGATTGAAATTGGTGCACCGGCAAAAATTCTTTTCTTTCTAAGTCAAGAAAGGACAGGATATGCAGCCCTTCTTCGTCCTTAAAGCGACAAAGAAACCGGCCCTCTGCTAAAGCTTGGGTACCATACCAAAGCATACTTGCCGGGCGTCCCTTAAATGATTCGAGCTTAATCGTTTCTCTGAATTCGCGCTGGGCGGTTACATAATAGGCAAGCTTGTTTTTCATAACTAAAAAGCCGTCTTTGTAAGGAAAGACCTTTCTGGCGGCAAAAATTTTCAATCGTGGGTCGTCGATTTCATGGACTTGGCCGGCTTCGAGATCAATCAAGCACAATTTGGTTTTCATCTGAGAAAAGTTGAGCACGGCAAGATGGTTTCCGTTTTGTGCGGCACCATGAAGGTTTTGGACAAAGTAATCATCCAACGGGAAGGCTTCGCTGCTCAAATCCGAGAAGCAAAGTGAAAGGAGAAAGAGCGTAACAATCATAAATACAACCCTTTTGGCTGAATCAAAACAGACCCGGAGCCAGTCCGGGTCGCGCTTTAAACGCTATACCAAGATCAGTAGTTTTGCAGTTCGCATTCAGCCCAATCTCGTTCGATCATTTCCCAGGTTTCTTCATCACATGGCGACGGAAAGGTCTGTACCGAACAATCGTAAATTTCCTCGAGAATGTCAAGACAGTCGGGCGTGCTGTCCGCAAGCATCACAAATGACAGAGAAGATAGAAATAGAAGAAACGCGATAACCTTTTTCATGGAATCAATCACCGATAGCGTGACGAAAACGAAGACGCGAACAATCGAACCCCGTCTGTCCTCGTCGTTGATTAGGGCGCCTCAAACGAGGCAGGCCTGATTCCAACATATCAATCACAGAACTGTCTATTGAAAAAAAATCACAGTAAACCGTCAAGTCTCTCAAAAGCAGCTTACCTCTTCTAAACCCGAATCCAGCCAAACAAGCACAGATAATTATCTTGTCTCCATTGCTGCTTTGGAAAACAACACTGTTTAAATTTAGAACCGTCCTTTGGCGAACCATAGGTTGGTTCCGTCTCATCGCGTCACGCTGTTCCCGCGGTAATTTTTCGCGTCGCGAATTGATTAATCCGGCCGGCCCGAGACCGTGATCGTGTTTGGGAACCTGACCGTCGTCTCGAGCACGCCTGTCCCTGTCCCACCCACGAGCACGCTTTTCTTTTTTCTGGTTAGGAACCTCCGGCGGGCCGGAAGCCCTGGTACTGCCAGGTGCTGCCCGGCGCGCTCGCGCCCCGGTAGGCGGACCGGCAGATCCTCGCGCCGTTGGAGAAGCTGCCACCGCGCACCACGCGCTTGCCGCCTCCCGCGGCGCCGACGGGATTCATACCATCTTGTGGGTCATAAGAACCGTACCAATCTGCGCACCATTCCAAAACATTGCCATGCATCTGATAGAGACCCCAGGGATTACACGGCAGATCCTTAACCGAAACAACCTGGTCGCGATAAATTTGATCAGGTTTGTTTTGCCGATACCGATATCGTCCATCAAAGTTGACCTGAGCCGTGTCAATCCTTTCACCGAAAGAAAAAGGTGTTTCGGTTTCCGCCCTAGCGCCCGCCACTGAGAACAAAATGCGGTCACATCGAAAAAGGAGACCGATTCAACGGGAAAGTCTTCGCCTGGGGATCGGCTGGGATTGTCACCCATTACGGCCGACCACAACGCCTGGGGGCAAGCCGTATCGGCGAGCCAAAAGCCTTTGGTGAGGGTGATTTCCCGTTGATCCTCATCGTCTGATCGCCCATGTTCCGTCGCGGGCGAACCCATGGTGAACTGTCCCGGTGGGCACCAGCGGAAGGTTTGGTCCACGCCGGCGACCTCGACCGTTTGCCAAATGCCGTAGGCGTCCCGGCCGTATGCGATGGTGCTCGGGTAGGGAAAATCGTCGGGTGGGGCGATGCGTCGCACCCGTGTTACCGCCATCTTGCCTTCCCCTTTTCGTCGCCTTTGATCATGATCAACTGCATTCGTTTCACACCGGTGTCTTCGTTAGCAGCGGGCGGTTTTTTTCTTGCGGCCGAGGCGGTTTTTTTCTTCGAGTTTGGCGATGTAGGTGGTAGCCAGGTGGACTTTGCACTGGGTTTTGCCCATGTCGACGTTAACCTTGCCGATTTTGGCGGCCACCGTTTTGGCTTGCTCAAGCAGTGGGATGGTGAAGGCGGCGGCGCCGAGCACAAACCCGTTCATGGCGTAGCGGGTTCGGTTGGGGCAGTCGTGGATGGTGTCGCCGACCCGGGTTAGCAAGGTTTCCAGTGTTGCGAAATCGAGTTGGTCGTCGGGTGTGATCGAGAGGCAATGGGTCAAGGTGGCCCAGCCCGCCGCGCTGACATGGTCGCGGTCGTCCTCGATCCAGCGCAGCGCGACGTCCCAGCCGTTGCCCGATTCCGCCGCCACGCCCGCGACCGAATATTCCGAGATCCAGAACCAGAAGGCTCTGTCGGCCCAGGCGTCGAGGTCTTGTTCCGTGAAGGTTTTGGGGTCGGCGGCCAGGCCCGCCAAATATTGGGCGTCGGCGTTGCCGGTGTCGAACAAGGCGCGCACCAGGTCTTGGTCTTTTTTGATCCCTTTGACCATTTTTTTGAGTTCGCCGACACGCACCCCGAAGGCCTCGCCCTCGTAGCCCTGGTTGCGGTAAATGCGCAACGCGTCCTCGTTGCTCTTGGCCTCTAGCTCGGCCATCACGGTTTCCAATGTGGTCATCCGTGCCCCCTGTTGATTGGTTTTAATCCGTATCTAACAGGATTCGGGCGCGGGATTCAATCTTATTTGAAGCGGTAGGAGAATCCGGTCAGGAACGTAGAAAGGCGGCTTTTATCGACGATGGGGCTGTCTTCGATGGTGCTCGGTAAAAACGAGGTGTTAAAAATGCTCAACCATTGCCAACCGGAACGACCCAGGGGCCGAATCACCTGCACACCGACGGCGGGAATCACGGCGGCATCCGGCTGATAGAAAGGCCGGGTCGGCAGGGCCTCGGGTAGGGTGACACCGTAGTAATAATCGGTGTTGTTTTTATCGCGGTAACCCAGGGAGAGGTCGCCGGACAGAATCCACATCCCGGCACGGTGCCTTCGCTGGAGCGACAGGTCCAATTCGTAACCACCGCTGCGGTCCAACACATCGAACATGGCCTCAAAATTCAAGCTGTTACGGCCGAAATTGCGTTGATAGGCCAGGCCGAGATCAAGGGATTTTTCGCGATCTTCCATGCCGCGCAACACCTCGGAATCGTCTTCCTCGTAGCTTTCGAAACGGGGTTGCAGGGCGAATTCGAAGGTTTGTTTGCGGGACTGCACCAAAGCGTAACTTGCGCGGATCCCTTGAAAGGTAAAGCGCCCCGACCGGTAGGTCAGCAACGGGATCGGGATCACCTCGGAATCCTGGCCGGCATAGGCGTTGTCGTTAACGAGCAAACCCAGGCCCAAGCTGAACCGGGGCGGACCGGGCTCGGCGCCGGCGGGAGGTTGTGCTTGCAGGAATCCGAACAGAAGCAGGGCGAACAGCGAAAAAAGACGGGGCATAAGCTTCTTCTCCTGGAATTGATCGGGGTGATGGTTTTTCGACACGGGGTTCAGGGCAAGCGCGGCCACTCCGCCTTTGGGGCAAGCGAAACCGAGCGGGCCGAAACCCGCTCGTGCAAAGTACATGGGACCTATTTGGATTTAGCCGGGTTTGGCGACCAGGACGATGCGTTCGCGACCGGAAACCACCACGCCACCGGGTTTTTCGATGGTGATCGCGTAGAGGGCCGGTTTTTTGACACCGATTTTGGCATCGATCGGGATGATAACCTCGCCGTCACCCGCGGGCATGTCAAACACGCCGCCGTCGACGGGGAAGCGTTCGTCCCCTTCTTCGTCGAAGATCCAGAGTTGGTATTGGTAGGTGCTGGGATCGTTGGCGGCCAAACCTTGGATGCGCATGTAGCCTTCTTGGGCGTCGCCGGACCAGACCACGTCGCCGGAAGCACCGGTCGCGGTTTGATCCGGGGTCGCTTGCCAAGGCAGCGTGGTCGCATCGGTTGAGGCGAGCAGTTGTTGTCGCTGTTCCAGCGGCGAGGGCGGCCGGTTGGCGGCTTCAATCGAGGCGCGCAACTCTTGTTCCAAGGCCGGACGCATCTCGGCGATGGTCGCGGTACGAATTTCGGCGATTTGATCGGCACTGGGCTCGCGCGGCAGCAGGGCGAAGGCGGCCAGGGCGGCTGCAACCAACCAACCGATGATGTTGGTCATGATACCGGCGCTGCTGGATGCTTCCGTTTCTTTGGCCGGAAAAGGCGTCACGACCCCGTTGTCGGCTTCATCCTTGGGCGAAGCGCCCTTTTGGTTCTTTTCCGCAAAAAACATTTTGGCGTCTTCGGCGATGTGGATGTGCAGTTCAGCGGGTAATTTTTCTTCTTCGGATTCCTCGTGGGCGAGCATGGCGGCGGCGACGGCCAGACCTATTTCGTCTTCCAATTCAGCGTAGGCATCCAGTTCGAGCCCGGCGAGGGCGATGCGGTCCTTGCGGTCGAGGTCACCGGTTTCACGGTCAACCAAGATATCGAGAAGGCGTTCGTTGTTCATTGAGCGGCCCTCCTTTCCTTTGGTTTCCCGATCCGTTCCAATTTCTCGCGAATCGTGGCTAAGCCGCGGCGGATGTGGGACTTCACGGTGCCCAGTGCCACCCCGGTGGTTTCGGCGATTTCACCATGACTCATGCCGAGGTGAAGGGACAGGTACAAAACTTTGCGCTGCTCGCGACCCATGTCGTTCATGGCCTCGTGGGCGCGTGTGGCGTCGGCGGAAGCTTCCAAACCGGCGGCGTAGGCGGGTTCGGCGGTTTCGGCGAGTTGGACTTGTTCGGGCCGCCGCTTTTGTTGGCGGAGCCGGTCGATTAAACGGCGTCGAGCGATCATCACCACAAAGGTTTTTTCCGAGGATTTTTCGGCATCAAAGCGCCCGGCATTTTTCCATAGATCGATAAAGATCTCCTGCACGGCGTCTTCGGCTTCTTGTGCGGGGCACAGTCGTTTGGCGACGGACCAGATGAGACCGCCGTAAGTGTCGATACACTTTTTAACCGCGCCTTGATCACCCTGCGCAACCCGAGGCAGCAAGGGGGTGGTGGCATTCATGGATACTCCAGGTAAGGGGTCCGTGGTATCGAAAACCCTGAGCGAGCTTACGAGCATGGATCAATCTCGCGGGATCCGCGGGGGTAGGGCATGGCATGGCGCAGAACGGGGGAGATTGAAACAGGTATCATCGTAGCCGCTTATCCTCCAAAAATCCTATGCAAATCGACAAGAAACAGTGAAAAACCGGGAAGCGCGCACCCGGCTCGGGTTCCGGGCCCCTGAAGAACGCCTGACAAAAGCTGGACAATCAATAGACAAGACAGGAAATGGAGACAGCAAGCGGTGGGAAGTCCGGGTCGGCCGCCCCGGGCCCGGTGCGATTGCCATCCACCGTTACCAGTCTCTTTCGCCGGCGAGGATGGTATGGATGCAGGCGATGTCGTTTTTTTTTGCGAGATGGTTTGAGGATTTGGTAAGCCCTTTTCCGGCAGGGGTTTTCGTTCGGGTCCGCACTCAATTTTGCTTTGTTTGGGATTCTTTATTTCTCAGGATGTGCGGATGGTTTGAGGATGCGGCCACGCCCCGGCACCCTCTGATCCCTCTTCCCGGCGCGGATGAGGCCGTCACTTCGATTCGGCTTCCCGGCGTTTCAAAATCAAGCACCGAACCCATTGGTTCCCGGCATGATAACCCCGGGCTTTCGACAGTTTAGGTAGACCGAACCCCGTCTCATCGGTTCCATTCGGATGCCGAAACCCAAACAATACAGCACCGTCGAAGCCACGGCTTCATCCGCGTCGGGTAAGCGCAACAGAGGGCGCCTCACCGCGCCCGCATCCTCTTTTCATCCTCATATCCTGAGAGAAAACGGATACCAACCCATGCCTAAAACATGGACAGCATCAACCCATCCTCGTCCAGCGCTTCGCCTTCAGTTCAAAGCGCGGCAAGGTCCCCTTGGCCACCACCTCAATCGGGATCCGCAACGCGAATTCAGCCTTGAGCGCCTCACCCAAGCTTTCCACCCAGTCGCCCTCGGCGTTGTCGGTGGGTTCGACTTGGAGCCGCATCTCGGTCATGGCGTCCCGTTCTTCAAGGAGTACGCGGTACTCGGCCACGACCGCGAAGCGGCGCACCACCGCCTCCACCGCCGCCGGGTACATGTTGACGCCGCGCACCACCACCATGTCGTCCGCGCGACCCAAAATTCCGCAGGGAAAACCCCACTCGATGGTTTGCCAATGGGGCTCGGGCGCTTGTAATTGGACCAAATCACCGGTGCGGTAACGCAGCACGGGGGCGGCCTCGCGGCCAAGCGTGGTGAGCACCAGCTCGCCGCGTTCACCCGCGGACGCCGGCGCCTCGGTAACGGGGTCGATGACTTCCACCAGGTAATCGCTTTCAATGATGTGCATCAACCCTTCGACATGGGGGCTCTCATAACCGGCCGGGCCGATTTCGGTCATGCCGTAATGGTCGACCACCCTTGCCCCGCGCCAAAATTGGCGCATCGCCCGGCGTGTCGCGGGGATGGCACCCCCCGGCTCGCCGGCGACAATGATCACCTTGAGGGGAATGCTGTCCAGATCGAAGTCGTTCTGCGCGGCGACCTCTCCCAAGCGCAAAGCGTAGGTCGGGGTACAACACAAAACGGTGGTTTGGTTGGCCGCCATCGCTTGCAAGCGGCCCAAACTGTTCAGAGCACCGCCGGGGATGCAGAGGTTCCCGCCGGCTTGGGCGGCCTCGAAGGCCGTCCAAAAACCCAAAAAGGGACCGAAGCCAAAGGCGAAAAAGATGCGCTCGCCGCCCCGCACCCCGGCGGCATCGTAAACGCGCAACCAGTGGCTCAGCATCCAATCCCAACTCCCCGGGGTATCCAATAACCGCAACGGCGCCCCAGTGGTGCCGCTGGTTTGGCAGTAACGGGTATAGTGGTGCGCCGGCTCGGTTGTGTTGCGACCATAGGGGGGAAAGGCCTGCTGATCAGCAACCAAATCGCGCTTAAAGGTAAAGGGAAAGGCGCGCCGAAAATCGGCCAAACCCATTTCCGGGAACCGCGCCAAAAAGGCGTTTACCCGCTCGCGGTAAAACGCATTGTCCGCGGCGAGTCGGCCCAACATGGCGTGCAGACGGGTTTGCTGGTGGTGTTCGAGCGCGTGGCGGTCGGAAAAAAACGGCGGCATGGTCGGCATAAACGCTCCCCTCGGCAGACACAGGCTGATCAACATCCGGTGGCGACAAGCGCCGGCCGTTACTCCACGGCTTCCAACAGCTTCTTGGGCGCCTCACTAATTTGGTCGTACAGCTTGTCGGGGATTTTGGCGGCTTTGAGCTTGCGGGTATCGTTGTCGACGCTCACGAATACGACGGTCAAGCGGCCCTTGGCCACCAGGCGGCCGTCGAACACACGGCGGAACAAAAAGACGTAGTTCAACACCTTGCGCAGTTTTTCTTCGACAACGAGATGGACCTCGACTTCCTCGTCGTAGGCAAGCGGGGCGAGGTAATCCATTTGCGCTTTGACACGGGGCCAACCATGGCTGTTCTTCTTTTTGAGGCGAAAACCGGAGAAGCCGAGCTCGTGGTAAAACGCGTGTTCGGCGAGTTCCATGTAACGAAAATAGTTGGAGAAATGAAGAATCCCAGCGGGATCGGCCTCATGAAATTCGATCCGTTTGATGTACTTGTATTCGTAGATGGCGCGTCTCCTCACAAGCGAAAACTTTTGTTAAGAACACTTAAGCTCCGATCAACCGGTAACCGGAAAAAGGTAAAGCTCACCGCGCCGGCACAAATGACGCGGCGATGCACGCGTCGTGAGATTATCATGAATCGCCCGCGAGGTTGGAGCCCTTTTTATTGTGGGCGATTTGACCCTGAGGGATGGCGCGACAACGCCTCGCGTGTCAACACCTTCAGCGTTTTACCATCCGTGAACGCCTGAGACCCAGGGTGCGACCATGTTCAATGATCGTACCCGGGGCTAACATAGGGAATCCCTTCAGGATTCGTCCAGGGTGGCCGGGAAAAGCCCGGCTTCTATTCAAAGCATGGTCCAGGGATGGGGTGGTGCGGCCCCGGTTGGGGCGCGCCGGGCCGGGGTTTCGCATTTGGCACCACGCCATTGGGTCGGTTATCGCTTCAAGGGCGAGGTTCCGCTTAAACCGAAAGCTTAGCTGGTGCGGGCCAAGCTCTGGAATTGCTTGGTTTTCTTGTGGCCGGCATGGATTGGGGTCGGCATCGGCACGGCATCAAACGACAGCAGGTAACGGTACACCGATTGATCAACGCGAAGAACGGCCGCCCACCGACATTCGACCTCGAGCGGTTCGCCGTCGTAGGGATGAAGCATCACGGTTTCCGGGTCGTGTTCGTGGCAATCACCCACGGCCAACATGGCCTCCAAAGTCACCACTTGGTCCGGCTCGGCCAAACGAAACACCTCAATCAACCGGCGACCACGTGCCAATTGCAACATCCAGCCGGTCAAGCGTTCCGCCTTGGTGTTCATGTAAACCACGGCCCCACAATCGTCTACCTGAATCAACGCCTGCTCCGATTGTTGCATCACCATCTGACTAAATTTGACGGCGTCGGCGGTCTGGCCTTCCACTCGATGGCGAAAACACGCCAGTTCAAGGGAAAGCCGCAATTCACGGAGGGTGAAATCGGGGTGCAGGTAGTGGAATGGATCGGTCTCTTCAAAAGCTTCGTGGTCCCGTTCCGAAAGCAACAATACCGGCCGAAAGAAACAATTAGCTGTCTCCAGCGCGGTCCGGGTGTGGATCATTCGCTGATCCGGGTCGGTTAAATCAATAACCACCAAAGTGTTAGCCTGTTTTTCCAACCAATCAGGTAAGGTCTCACGGGTCAAAACAGTAGCAACCAGGCGGAGTTGCTGAAAACGGTCAACCAAAAAACGACCGCGCTCGAGGTCGCAGCACAAAATACCAATGTTTAAGGACGAAGGAAGCATAAGCACAGCACTTTCGGGTGTCCGGCGGCAGGGCCACCCAGAAAAAATAATAGATCGGCGAAAATTAAGCCAAATGAAGTGGATTGTTGAGACCTAATATAAGGGAAAAAATGACCCGTTTTCAAGTTTTTTGCCCGTTCTTTTTCACAATTCTTTAACTTTCGGTGCCGCGACCTTGCCCGACCCCCTCCTTTTCAAATGTCACCGCCTTTGAAACAATGATTTCATTCTTCCCGTAAATCGGGACATGATTACCAATATGGATACCCAACCGATGTTCAGTACCCTCGCCGACGCACTCGACCTCAACCTCGATGCGATGGTCGCCATCGACGGCCAAGCCATGCCGCAACCCTACCGCGATTTACTGGTTCACGAGGGCGACATGACCCTGCGCCTGCAGGACCATTACCAAACCGAGATCCACTTGCGCGCGCTCAGCGTGGTGCGCGAGCAAGAGCGCCTGTTGCGCAAGGTGTTGCTTACTCGCCCCGACGGCTTGCTGGTCGAGTTCGGGGTGATCCGCATTTTCCTGGATGTCTTCACCGACGAGGTGCGGCCCTGGGTAGAAAGTTGCCGTTACCCCCTGGGCGGCTTGCTGGCGCGGTTTAACGTGCCGCGCCGTAGTGAATTGCAAGGCTTCTTTCGCATTCGCAGCGATGCGGCCCTTGAGGATGTGTTAGGTTTGGAGAGGACGACCGATTTGTATGGGCGGCTGAATCGCCTGGTCACCACCGACCACCAAACCATCGCCGAGGTGGTCGAAATTTTGCCACCCTCGTAGGCGGCAACCGAACCGAGCCGTTTCCAGCAGGCTCCAACGTTTATCGGGAAGGGCGCCAAACCGCCCAATGCTCATTTGTTCGGAGGCATGGTCGCATGTTGCAACACGAAACCGTTGACGCCGTCATCATCGGCGCCGGTCCCACCGGCTGTATCGCCGCCACCCATCTCGCCAAGGCCGGTTTTAAGGTCGCGGTTTTAGAGAAAACAACCTTCCCACGCTACCGCGTCGGCGAGTCCCTCATTCCCTACTGTTATTTCCCGTTGGAACGCGCCGGCCTCATTGACAAAGTGAAAGCGGCGGGATTCCAAAAGAAACACAGTGTCCAGTTTGCGGCAATGGACGGCACCTGCTCCCATCCGTTCTATTTCACCGAACACATGCACCATGACGCGGCGACAACCTGGCAGGTGGAACGCACCCGCTTCGACCAAATCTTGGTGGATCACGCCCGCGAGGCCGGGGCCGAAATTCATTTTGAAACCCAGGCCAAGGACCTTGTTCGCGATGCGGCCGGCACGGTCACGGGTGTGCAAGCCCTCCACAAAAGCCACCCGATCACCTTCGAGGCGCGCCTGACCATCGACGCCAGCGGTCGCGACAGTTTCGCCATTAACAAAAACCAATGGCGGGTACGGGATCCAAAACTGAAGAAAGTCGCGATTTGGACCTATTACGAAGACGCCAAACGGGATGAAGGTTTGGACGAGGGCGCCACCACCATCGCCTACCTGCCGGAAAAGGGCTGGTTCTGGTACTTGCCGCTGGGCGAGAACAAAACCTCGGTAGGCATTGTCGCAGAAAAAGCGTACCTGTACCGCGACGGCCGCGAACCGGCCCAAATCTTTGCCCGCGAAGTTCAGGCCAACCGTTGGATCGCGGACCACCTGGCGGGCGCTAGCCACAACGGCGCCTTCCGCGTCACCGGCGATTACAGCTACCGCGCCAAACACATCGCGGAGGACGGTTTGGTGCTTGCCGGCGACGCCTTCGCGTTCCTCGACCCGGTTTTTTCTTCCGGTCTGTTCCTGGCCCTGGTAGGCGGCGAGCAGGCGGCGCAGGCAGGCATTGCCGCCCTCCGTGCCGACGACGTGCGCGCGGCCCGCTTCGGCGATTACGCGGAACGCTTCATCGGGGGCATGGAAGCCTTCCGCAAACTGGTTTACGCCTTTTACGATCAAGGCTTTAGCTTCGGTGCCCTGGTCAAAAAGTACCCGGACCAAAGGCCCGCGCTCACCGATTGTTTGATCGGCAATGTGTTTCGCGATTTCGACCAACTGTTCCAAGCCATGGCTGATTTCGCCGCGGTCCCCGAGGCCTTGGGTCATGGACGGCCGCGCACCGAGTCCGTCTCGTGCTAAAGCCAACCGGCACTAAGGCCTTTGTACCTAATTCGTTTCCCACCCGCCGCTAGGAGGGTGGGAAACCCAATAAAACGCGGATCGTAACTGCATCCGCATTTCCTTTGTGCAGCGCCTTTGGGTAGAATGGGCATGTTTTTCTACCATGTCTCCCGAGGCGGTCTGATGCAGTATCTATTGGTTGTACCTGTTGCTTTTTATCGTGCGCCCGACGGTCGCGTCGCCTGTGAAAGCGCCTTCGTTGAACACCTGCGCATGACCCGCACGATGTTCGAACCCAAGTTCACCTCAATGCGCATCGCCGCGCCCACCATGTCGGACGAAGAATACGAAAAGAACAAACACCACCTCGGCCATTTCACCGAAGAAGAAGAACAAATCTTCTATACGCGGCTCCACCAATTCGAAGCGTCCCGCCTGTTGTTCGCCCTTTTTTTGTGGCTGCCCACCTACTTAAAGATCATCGGCGCGGTGCGCAAGGCCTCGCTGGTCCACAGCGGCCTCTCGTTTGACATCCTCATGCCGTTTGAAATTTTTTCGTTATTTGCCGGCACCGTTATGGGTAAAAAGACGGTGTTCGTCATTGATATCGACAACCGCAAAAGCGCCGATATGCGCTACGCCACCGGCGCCATGTCCAAGAAGAGTTACCTGATCAGCAAGTACGTTTACAACCCGTTGCGCATCCTGCAAATTCGCTGGGCGGTTCGTTTTTGCTCCCTGCTCATGCTCAAAAGTCAATCGTTGGTCGACGATTACGGCAAAGGCAAAGACCACGTCAAAAACTTCTACGACGTCGCCTTTTCGCCCGAATATGTCATTCCCGAGGACCGCTTGGCGCAAAAAACGCGCGACGTCCAAGACACGGGTAAACCCCTCGACCTCACCTTCTTCGGCCGTTTGGTTCCCTACAAAGGCATCGACTACTGCATTCGCGCGGTAAAAAAAGCGCGCGCGTTGGGGGCCGTGGGCGCGCGCCTACACATCCTCGGGTCGGGTTACCAAGAAGACGAACTCAAGGCGCTTACGGCGGAATTGGGTGCCGAGGACTATGTGATTTTCCACGGCGCGGTCCCCTTCGGCCCGGTTTTTTTCAACCAGCTCTACGACTATCATTTATTAATGGCTGCACCCTTGTCCCAAGACACGCCGCGCAGCCTGTTTGATGCGATGGCCGCGGGGATTCCTTTACTCGCCTTTGACACGGATTACTACAAAGATCTGGTCAACACGGGCGCGGTGGACGTGGTTCCCTGGCGGTCGGTGGACGCCTTGGCGGAAAAAATTGTCGCCTTTCACCAGGACCGTCCCCTTTTGGCCCAACGCATCGAAGCCGGCGTAACCTTCGCCAAGGAAAACAGCCAAGACATTTGGATGGCGCGCCGCCACCGCTGGATTCTGGACCTTTTTCCTGATTAACGCGGAAATTGGGTCTGAACCAAATTGGGTTTATAATACGCGTTAATTTTTGCAGTCTTCCGTCCCCACGCTGACCACCCGTCCGACATCGATATACAGCGACCGAAACAACCGCGACACACAGCTTGATCGCGGCCGAAATAAGGTATTCGTCCTTCCTGAATCAGGTCGCACGATTCGCCGCCGTACCCGACACAACCGCGTTACGGCATGGGTAGCAGAACCGCGGAACAGGCAGACACGGCAACCCGGCAGGGTGCGGCGCGGGTCGAAAAGACCCGTCAAGGGGCTTCGGTTTGTTTTCAAGCCCGACACCCTTGCGCGGTTTGCCACCGATTCAGAGGTCTCGACTCCGTCGCCGCCAGGCGGCTTTCCACAAAGGATTCCCACCCTATGAAAAAGAGTTTCATTGGCTATTGGCTCTTGTTTGCCGCCGCACTCGCGAGCGCGCAAACGCGCCACCACGCGCGCCAACCGGTTGGTTTGCAAGAAAATCCCCCTACCGCCTACGCCGTTACGGGCGTAACGGTCCAAGCCGATCCCAAAACGGTGATCGAGAACGCGGTCATTTTGGTTCGCGACGGCGTGATCGAAGCCGTCGGCCCGGCCGCAACGATCACCCTTCCGGCCGACGCCTTGGTCATCGACAAAAAGGGCGCATTTGTCTATCCCGGATTTATTGATTTGATGACGGACGCGGGCAAGAAGAAAAAGGCCGGCGAAGGCGGCAAAAAGAATCAGCCCGCCGGCACGGCCGACCACAACGCGGAAAACACGGCGGGCAAACTGCGCGCCGACAGCTACAACTACCCCAAGAAAAAAGCAAAAACCCTGCGCGAGGCGGGTTTCACCGCGGCCGTCTTTGTGCCCTCCGGCGGTATTTTCCGCGGCATCGCCTGCCTGACCTTACTCCAAGAAGGTCGCACCAACGACGTCATGCTCGACCCCGAGGTCGCGGGCGTCGTCAGTTTTGAAGGCGCCGTCCGCCAGGCGTACCCAGATTCAGCCATGGGTGGTATCGCCATGATTCGCCAAACCGTGGGCGACGCGCGCTGGTACGAACAAGCCCATGCGACCTACCAAAAACACCCCACCGGGCAAACACCACCCAGTGTGAACCGCGACTTGGCCGCCCTGGTTCCTTTTGCCAAGGGCGAGAAACCCTTTTTGTTTCAAGTGCGCAACCACCACGAGGCCTTGCGCGCGCTGAAATTGAGCGAAGAGCTGAAGGTCACATCCTGGGTTTTCGCCGGTGACGACGCCTACCGGCGCGTCGATGCATTTAAAGCGTACAACCCCAACTTGATCCTGCCGTTGGATTTCGCGGAAAAACCGGCGGTGGCTGATCCCGCCATGGAAGGCACCATCAGCCTGCGCGAACTGCGCCATTGGTACCTCTCCCCCGCCGGCCCGGCGGCGCTGGCCGAAGCCGACATCAACTTCGTGCTCACCAGCCACGGCCTTAAGAAAAGCGGTGACATCCTCGGCAACCTGCGTTTGGCACACCACCGCGGTTTGGCCAAAGAAACGCTGTTGGCGGCTTTGACAACCCGACCTGCCGCCTGGTTGAACCAATCGGACCGCATGGGTGTGATTAAAGCGGGCGCCATGGCCAACTTCTTCATCACCGCGGGCGACCTGTTCACCACCGAAACCACGGTCGGCGAATCCTGGGTCCGCGGTGAACGGCGGCGCTTCGACAAGGGCGACGAACAGGGTGTGTTGGGCGATTACCAATTCACGGTCGCCAAGAAAAAATACAGCCTGACCCTGGCCGGCAGCCCCAAGAAACTGAAAGGCACCTTGAAGCGCGGCAAAAAAGACGTGACCACCTCGGCTTGGTCGCTGGACAAGGGCCGGCTGGTGTTCCACATCAACGACAGCACCCTGGCGGGTGAAGGCGTGGCACGGGTGAACGCACGGGTTGAGGAAAACGGTTTCTACGGCCAGGTAATTCGCGCCGACGGTACCCGTTTCTCATTGAACGCCCAACGCGGGAAAGCGGCCGACGCCGACAAACCCAAGGCCTACCAAGGTCCCAAACTCTTGGACGAACCGCTCGCCACGGTGTTTCCCGACGGCGCTTTCGGCCGCAACGCCATGCCGGAACAACCCGCGCTGGTTGCCGTTACCAACGCCACCATCTGGACCTCCGGTCCCGACGGCAACCTCGAAAACGCGACGCTGCTGGTCAAAGCCGGTAAAATCGCCGCGGTCGGCACCGATGTCGCCGTGCCGGAAGGTGCGCTCGTGATCGACGCCGCCGGCAAACACGTCAGCCCCGGCTTGATCGACGAGCACTCCCACGCCGGTTTGGACGCGGTCAACGAATGGACCACCACCAACTCGGCCGAGGTCGGCACCCACGAGGTGATCAACCCCGACGACATCAGCCTGTACTACATGATGGCGGGCGGCCTGACCATGGCCAACCAGCTCCACGGCTCGGCCAACCCCATCGGCGGCCAGAACTCGGTGATTAAGTTGCGCTGGGGTAAAACTGCCGAGGAACTGCGTTACGCCAACGCCATGCCCGGCATTAAGTTCGCCCTGGGTGAAAACGTCAAACGCGCCAACTTCCCGGCCCCCGACGGTTACTATCCCCTGACCCGTCTTGGTGTGGAACAGTTCTTCCGCGATCAATTCGACGCGGCCCTCGCCTACCGTGCCGCGTGGCAGGACTACGAAAAAGCGGCCGACAAAAAACACCGCATTCCCCCACGCCGCGATTACCGCTGGGACACCCTGCTGGAAATCATCGACGGCAAACGCCAAATCCACTGTCACTCCTACCGTCAGGACGAAATTTTGGCCCTGATGCGGGTCGCCGAAGACTTCGGTTTCAAAATCGACGTCTTCACCCACATCCTCGAAGGCTACAAGGTGGCACCGGAAATGGCCAAACACGGCGCCATGGCCAACACCTTCACCGATTGGTGGGCCTTCAAAATGGAAGTAGTCGACGCCATGCCCTACAACGCGGCGCTGATGCACCAAGCCGGTGTGGTCGTCGGCTTCAACTCGGACGACGACGAACTGGCGCGCCGCCTCAACACGGAAGCGGCCAAGGCGGTTAAATACGGCGGCGTTTCACCGGAGGAAGCCCTCAAAATGGTGACCTTAAACCCGGCCCGTCAACTGCGCATCGACGAACACGTGGGCAGCTTGGAAGTGGGCAAAGACGCTGACTTTGTCCTGTGGAACCATTCGCCCCTGTCCATGTACGCGGTCGCCCAGCAAACCTGGATCGACGGCACCAAGTACTTCGACCGCGAGGAAGCCAAACAACACACGGCCGAGGCACAGAAGCAACGCCGTGTTTTGATTCAATTGGCGCTCTCCGACAAAGGCAAGGGCCCCAAATCCGACCGCGCCAAAGGCAAAACCCGGCGCATGATGCACTGCGAGGATCTGGACGCATTTAGCGACGGTTCTCTCGACGGCCATCATCACCACGCACACCACTAGGAGGTCCCCCTATGAAACCTTTTCCATCTTTTAAGCGGGCGCTCCTGAACGGGATGCTCGCGGCCCTGCTGCTCTGTTCCATCACCCATCTCAGCGCCCACGACTCGGTCCCCGGCGCCAAACAATCCCAACCCGTCGCGATTAAAGACGTGATGATCGTACCGGTCAGCGGGCCGGTCATCGAAAAGGGCACCATCGTGTTTTCCGAGGGTAAAATCGCGGCTTTGGGCACGGACGTCGCCATTCCCGCCGGCAGCAAAATCATCGACGGTCAAGGCCGCCGCGTGGTGCCGGCGTTCATTGAAAGCTGGTCCTACCTTGGCCTGCGCGAGGTCGGTTCGGTCAAAGCAACCCAAGACTACGACGAGTCCGGTGAGATCAATCCCAACCTGCACGCCCACAAGGCGGTCAACCCCGATTCCGAATTGATTCCGGTTACCCGCGCCAACGGGATCGGCCTGGCGATCACGCGGCCCAGCGGTCTGATCGGCGGCCAAGCCTCACTGATCCGCCTGGACGGCTGGACCTACGAGGACATGACGCTGGCCCCCAATGTGGCGATGGCGATGGATTGGCCGCAAACGCGGTTCTTGAACGTGCCGTGGTTGCCCCAACAGCGCCGCGATGAATTTAAGAAAAAGCGCGAAAAGGATCTGGCGGCCTTGGAAGCGTTCGTCAAACAAGCGCGCCACTACCAACAGGCCCAAGACGCGGCCAAAGAAGGCAAAGCCAAAAAGCCCCAACCCGACCCACGCCTCGCGGCGATGGACAAGGTGCTGCGCGGCGAGCAACGGGTATGGATTCGCGCCAACCGCGCCGATGAAATCCACGAGGCGATTGATTTCTGCAACCGCCATGACCTGAAGATGGTGCTGGTCGGCGGCCGGCAAGCCGACCAAGCCGTCGATCAACTGAAACGCTACGGCATTCCGGTGATTCTCCACCGCACCCAAGCGTTGCCGAGCCGTCGTGACGAGGCCTACGACCATGTCTACCGCATGCCCGCGATCCTTCACGAGGCGGGCGTTGAATTCGCCATTACCATCGGCAACACCCTGGGCAACGACCGCAACCTGCCCTACCAAGCGGCGGCCGCGGCGGCCTACGGCCTCGACCCGGCAGCCGCGCTGGCTTCGATCACCTTGGCCCCGGCCAAAATTATCGGGGTCGCCGACCGGGTCGGCAGCCTCGAGGTCGGCAAAGACGCCACCCTGATCCTGTGCGACGGGGATCCCCTGGAGATCACCACCCACGTACAGGCGATGTTCATCGAAGGCGCCGAGGTCGATCTCACCAGCAGGCACACGCGCCTCTGGAAAAAATACGAGACGCGCATCAAACGCCTCAACAACGGACGCTAACCCATCGAGCCGGCCCCCGGGGCCGGCTTTTTTTGTGCCCGAACCGAGATGCATCCCGGCAAAGGTACCAACCACACCTCCCCTTTCGCGCTGGTTCGTGTACAATAGCGCCAACCTTCTTGCCCCTGTCCTTATTGTAAAGACGGTTTATGACGCAACCCGGCGAAGCGACGCCGCACGGGAACCCTCATTCTATTCGGAACCCAAGCCTTTATTTGGTTGCGCCGATCTCATCGACACGCACCTGTCCCCGCGTGCCCTAAGGAACCCACCATGAAACTCCGTAACCTATTGTTTGTTTTCGGCCTGACCGCCGTACTCTCGGCCGCAACACCGGCCGAACCCACCAAAAATTACCAGCATGTTCGCGACGAACACAGCGCCGCGATTAAAGCCGGCACCCCGGTCAAAGTGGTCAATCACTATGGCGACATCCGCACCCGACCCGCGACGGCCAACACGGTAGAAATGGTCAGCCACAATCAATTCCAAAATACCCCAAAACCCCAACTCAACATTGTGAACGAGAAAGACAAGCTGCTGATTGAGGTGATTTTCCCTGAAGCCAAGGGCGACGTCACCGGTAAAAAAATCCAACGGGTCGACCTGACCCTGTTTATCCCCGAAAATTCACCCCTGACCATTCACGGCAAACACGGTTTGGTTGAAGTCAAAGGCCACGCGGCGCGTCTGGAAATCGAAGCCGACCGCGGCCACGTCCGCTTTAAAAACAAAGCCGAAACCCTGGTCAAAACCGTTCAAGGTGATATCAAAGGGAATTTTAAAGGCAAACCCGCCGGCAAGTCCCACATCGAAAGCATCCACGGCACCATCGACCTGCGTTTCGCCGACAAAGCCGCCTATAAAGTGAAAGCTGTGACCAAAGGACACATCACCTCCGATTACACGATGAACGTCGATTGGAAGGGCCGCGAACGCCTGAAGCACGCCGAACTTGAAACCGGGAACGCCGGGGCCGAGTTAATGGTCGACAGCCGCCACGGCAACGTCATGCTATTGCGCGAAATTTGAGGCCGGTAACAGAATAATCGGCACGGTTGTGGTGCAATGACCCACCGTGCCGTGTTCCCAAGTACCGCCGCTTCCGCGTCCCCAAGGAAACCGTGTCATGAACCGTCCTTCTGCTTATTTTGTTTTGCCACGGCCGATTGGGGACCGATCCCTTTGGTCCTTACTCCTTTGTCTGGTACCACTTTGGGCCCAGGGCCAGGCCGATGGATCGGTTCAAGTTTCCGATCCAGTTGTTCCTTATGTGGTTGAGGTCAACTTAGGTGACCTGCCCACGGTTCCCGACTGGCAACCCGGCGACCCGATTCGCGAGGTCCCGCGTTGGCAAGACCCAACCCGTCGCCCCCCGGTGCCGGCCGAAGAAAGCGTCGACCCGCTGGCGGCAAGGCAAACTGCCGCGTCCTTCCTTCGCGACCCGAGTTTTTCCGAGCCACTGCTCAACTTTGACGGCCAAAACTTTAGCGGGCGTACCCCGCCGGACCCCATCGGCGCCGTTGGCTTGAACTATTACCTTCAGGCCGTCAACAGCAGCACCACCTCGGTGATGGTCTACGACAAAAGCAGCGGCAACCGGGTGGCGGGCCCCATCGCCTTGAGCAACTTTTCCGTGTGCAGCGGCGGCGGCGACCCCACCGTGCTTTTCGATCCCTTAAACCAACGCTGGATTTTGGCCGAATTCGGCACCGCCAACTCGTTATGTGTGCTGATTTCCCAAAGCGCCGATCCCATTGGCGATCCCACGCAAACCTGGTACGCCTACAACTTCCAAACCCCCAACAAACCGGACTACTTCAAAATCGGCATTTGGAACGACGCTTTTTACGTCACCAGCAATGAGCTGGGCGGCTCCCCGGTCTACGTCCTGGAACGGGAAGCCATGCTCCAGGGTCAACCGGCGCGGATGTTGCGCCTTGAAGCACCCGACCTGGCCGGTTTTCCGTTTCAGCTGCTGATGCCGGCCGGCGTGGACGGAAGCAACCCCCCGCCCCCGGGTTCACCCGGAATTTTGATGCGTCACAAGGACGCGCAAGCCCACGGCGGCACAACCGACCAACTGGAACTGTTTTTTTGTTACACGGACTTCGATCAACCGAACAACACCTTCCTGGTAGGCCCGGTCGCCGTTCCGATCAGCCCGTTTTCCTCCGATCTCTGCGGCTTCGAAAGCCTCAACTGTTTTCCCCAGCCGTCCGCCCACGTTTTTCTCGACCCCTTGCGCGAACCACTGATGCACCGGCTGGTGTACCGCAACTTCACCACCCACGAGGCCGTGCTCGGTAATTTCACGGTAGATGTGGACGGCACGGATCGCGGCGGCATCCGCTGGTTCGAGCTGCGCCGCGGCGGCAACGAACCCTGGACGCTGTACCAAGAAGGCACCTATACCGCGGAGGACCGCACCAACCGCTGGGTCGGTTCCGCCGCCTTTGACGGGTCGGGTAACATCGCGCTCGGCGCCAACGTGGTCGGCCCGACGACCTATCCCGGCTTGCGCTACATCGGTCGTCTTGCCGATGATCCCACCGGCACCCTCCAGCGCGGCGAACATACATTAATAGAAGGCACCGCCGCGGCCAACAACAACCGTTTTGGCGATTATTCGGCCATGACCATCGACCCCGTCGACGATTGCACCTTTTGGTTTACCGGTCAGTACAACCGCGAGGGGCGCTGGAGCACCCGCATCGGCGCCCTCCGCTTCGCGTCATGCGGCTGCGCGTCCCCCTCGCCGACCAACGTCCTCGCGCAACCCGGCAGCGAGGACAACGAAATCTTGGTCAGCTGGGATCCCGTCCCAAACAGCCAGGGGTATGATCTGTACCGAACCATTGGTGCATGCGGGACCTCCGGTTACCGCTTGATCGCGGAAAACCACCAAGACCCCCAATTCCTCGATCAAACCGCCTCCAGTCGCGTTCAGTACGCCTACACCGTGGTCAGCCGCGACGCCACCCTGTTGTGCCCCTCTCCGCCCTCGGCCTGCGCATCAGCCGAAACCACGGGCCGTTGCCTGGTGCCGCCGGAATTGGAAGTACCGCCGAGCGCGGTCACGCCGGGCCGGTTTACCTGCCGCGTCGACTTAAGCTGGGAAGCGGCCTTTACCTTCTGCACAACCCCGATCCGCTACAGTGTCCACCGCGGGTTAACGCCCGACTTCGACGTGACCGAGGAAAACGCGATTGCGACCTGTTTGGAAGCAACGACCTTTAGCGACGAGACCTTTTATTTGGATCAGACCTATTATTACAAAGTCATGGCCGAGGATGCAGAGTCAACCGGCGACGGCGGCTGTAACGGCGGCAATGTGGGTAACCAAGCCGTAAGCGTCAGCATCCAACCCCTTGCCTTGGAGGCCCTGTTTTTTGACGATATTGAGCAGGGAACGGACAATTTCACCACCGAATCCGAACAAGGTTGGACGCTTCAGGGTGACACTACCAGCTCGGGTAAGGCGGCCTGGTTTGCCCCCAACCCCGATGTTTCCTCGGATCACGCACTTGTCCTGGCCCCACAAAGGATCCCGGAAGATGAAACGATAATTCTTCGCTTCCAATTATATTTTTTCACCGACAGAACCTTTGATGGCTTGGTACTTGAATACGCGATAGGTGAAAGTCGACAGTGGTTCGATATCCTCGCCGGCGACGGCGGATTAATTCCCGAGAATCCGAATCGATTTTTGGCGAATGGGTATTCCGACCGAATTTCCGCGCAAGCCGACAGCCCGCTCGCGGGCCGTTGGGCATGGACCGGGGTCAACTTTCGATTTAACGAAACACTGGTGGATCTAAACGACTTCCGTGGCCAACACGTCCGCTTCCGCTGGCGCATGGTGACCGACCCGGATACGGATCGACTCGGTGTATTTCTAGACGATATCGGCATCACCAAACCACGACGCTGTGGTTGCATCTATCCCGAGCAGTGGCCGAACCAAAGCATTTTAGGATTCATCCCTTGTCTGAACGCGCTTCCCTAGGTGAAACCGGGTCATTCAGCCGTATCCCGCGCGAATACGGAACAGTCAGAACAAGATAATCCACTAAAAAGTAACAGTTTACGACGTGACGTCACGGCTTTCGACCAGCCGAACACCCGTCACACGGCAATTCCAAACACCGCGGGAGCGGTAGCTAGGGGGTTCTCTCTTAAAAATCAACGGATAACTTATAACACTCTTTTTATCAGGTAGTTCCGAGCGAGGCGGTGGACCTGTACGTCGCAGACCCCGGAAAGTGCCAAAATTTGCGGCCCTATGACGGCCGCCGGCGTTACTCGCCCAAAAACAAGCGTGACTGCGTGAGTAACGCTCTGCATATACTATTTATTATCAGCACATTACAGAATTTTCTTTAAAAAGCGGTGCACGCCTGGTGACGCGACGAGTCACGGATTTTCGGCTTTTGGACCCCAACCGGCCGCCTGCATGCCACACCAAACTATTAACTTGTTTATTTACAGCGTTTAGAAAAATGGCACACCTTATGCTCTATCGCTAAGCAGCGACACAAAGCGGTTCGCACTATGGCGACCGCCGAACCGGAGAAGACACCATCCGGCAGGCAACGAATTCTCGTTGGCCGGCCGTGGTGTGCCCGGACAAATCCAAAAAGTCGCACTTACGAGGGAGTACACCATGAAAAAAGTAATGCAGACCTTGATCGTGTCCTTGTTTTTCCTGAGTTCCACCGGTTTCCTCAGCGCCGCAACCGCAGCACCGTTAACCCAAGGTGATGTACTTTCTACTCAGGTTGTGAATCTTGCCGCCAATCTCCAAGGGGACAACGTATTTCCTCCCCAAGATCCTCCCGAGGACCCAGATCCCCACGGAAACGGTGGCGGTATTGCCTAATCAGCAAGAACGCCGGTTCTAATTGTCAGGGTTTCAACCAATACGCGCTCCGCTTCAGAAACGTGACAAGGAAACAAAAAGTACCCGGCCTCTAAAAAGTAATCCCAAACAGCGCGACCAGGGTTTTCGCTTTCTTCTGGAAAGCGATAAACCCCTGTCGAAGCAAATCGAAACGGGCCCCACCTAAAAAGTTTTGCCCCATGACTAAACAGGCATCGGTTCGACCATACAGCCGCGAAGCTTGTGTTTTGTCAACAAACGGTGCAAATAAGTTCGATGCATGCCGGCGGCTTTGGCCGCCTCGGCAATTTCCCGATATTCAGTCATCAACGCCCGCAGGAAGCGGCGTTCGACATCCTCACTACACTTGCGACAGGCACTTTGCCGATGCGATTTTAGTTCTTCGTTAGAAAGCCGACGAAAGGTGGCCAGAATCGGTTCGGGATCCAAGCTGTCCGCATCCGGTAATTCGTTATCGCGATAACTCTCCAAAACCTCGGCGGGCAACAAATCCGGCCCGATCTCCTCGGTTTTGGCCAACAAACAGGCCCGCTCCACAATATGGCTCAGTTCGCGAATGTTGCCGGGAAAGCTGTAATTCTCAAGAATCAACATCGTGGCGGGATGAATCACGGCTCGGGTAGGACGCTGCCAGAACCGCTTCATAAAGTAGTCGATCAACAGCGGCAGATCGTCGCGCCGCTCACGCAGTGAAGGCAAGTTGACTTCCACCACCTTCAGCCGGAAATACAAATCCTCGCGGAAGCTTCCCTCCCGCACCATGGCCGCCAAATCGCGGTGGGTGGCCGCCACAATCCGTACATCCACGGTTTCAACCCGGTCACAACCAACCCGCTGAATTTCACCGAACTGGAGAAAACGCAGCAATTTGGCCTGAACATTAAGGGGAATCTCGCCCACCTCGTCAATGAACAGCGTGCCCCCATGAGCCGCCGCCAAACGCCCTTTGCGATCATTGACCGCCCCGGTAAAAGCCCCGCGTCGGTGGCCGAACAATTCGGCCTCAAGCACATTTTCATTCAAGGCGCCGCAGTGCAACACGGTAAAAGGTTTGCTTCGGCGATCACTTGCTTGGCAAACCGCGCGCGCGATCAGTTCCTTACCCGTGCCCGTTTCACCGCGCACCAGAACCGGCGCCCGGCTCGCCGCGACCTGCGAAACCATGTCCAGGCAAGAGCGCAACTTGGGATGGCGCCCGATGATCTCGCGAAACTCGCCCCGATTCTCCCGTTCCGATTCATAGACCCGCAGACTTGAATGAACCGCTTCCAACAACTTCGCCGGCTCCCACGGTTTCATCAAAAAGCGAAACACATTGGCCTTGTTAATCGCGTTGATCACCGCGTCAATATCGGAGTAGGCGGTGAGAATAATGCGCTTGGCGTCGGGGAGCATGCGTTGGGTCTCCATTAAAAAAGCAACACCGGACATATCGGGCATGGCCTGGTCCGTGATGATGACCTGAAACGGATTGGGGCGACCTTCCATTTCGCGTCGAATCAGGGCCAACGCTTCGTTCCCGCTCGTCGCCTTAGTCACTGAAAAATGCGCGGCAAGGTAGCTTGCGAGCTGATCGGCAATGGCCGGTTCGTCATCCACAACCAAAATCCGATATTTCTTGGCGGGCGCGGCTTTGCGCGCGTCGCTTTTGCTGGGGAGTTGTTTTCGGAAAACCAAGATTTCCTCCTTTAAGGGCACCATTCTTCTTTTGTCACGGCCGCGTTGAGACGGGCCGGGGGTTGGTTGACAAAGGGCGTTGACATGGGTGCGCACCGCGCTCGGGTTTTCAACCGGCGTGGCGATCACGGGCTGGGGGGACTTGTTTGGGGGGTTACACGGATGAACGGTTTGTTGAACGAGACGGCTAGGGAACCATTTCGGCGACGATGGGCGCGGCCGGTTCCGGTTTCAACGATCTGCCGCACATGGCCTTGGGCAGCCGAACCAAGGCCTCACAGCCAAGGCCTAGCTCGCCGGAAAGCGTCAGCGAGCCATGGTGTTCCGCCAACAGGCGACGGCACACCGCAAGGCCGAAACCATGCCCCGAGGTTTTTGGCGCGGTAAAACAGGCTTGGTTCAGCAGCGCCTCGCGATCACCGTCAAACCCGACGCCGTTGTCGCCAATGCGAACCAGCCAATCCTGCTCGGTTCCTTCCAACACCAAGGCGATTCGGCCTTGCCCCTTTTCGAGAAACCCGCGTCGGACGATTGCCTGGCAGGCGTTGAGTAACAAATTTATAAACACCTGTTCGAGGGCGCCGTGGACGGCCCGTACGGGTGCGACGTCGGACACCTCAAAGGAAAAGGTGATTCCGTCGTGATAGCGAAGACGAAATAACGCCAAAACCTGTTTCAGGACCGTACGGAGACTTTGGGGGACAAAAACGCGCGGTCGCTCGCGGGCAACATCCGACCAGCCGCGTAGGACGGATTCGATTTGGAGGGTGCCGCGATCCAAGGCGTAAAGTTGATCGCGGAGCACGTCGAACTGTTCGCTAAAAAGGGCGCGATAGGGGGAATCCTCATCTTCCAGAAGATCACTCAGTAATTGCTCAAAGCGACGGCCCCAGCGCTCGAGATGGAACAAGGCACCGCGCAGCAAGGTATTCGGATTGCGAACCTCGTGGATCACGGCCGCCGGAGAAAAGACCGGCCCCCCCGCGACCGGTACGATGGGGGAAGCGGAAGATGCGGTTTGAATCATGTGATGCAGAGAACGAATCCTTTCATGACAGGACAAGGCCGTCGCTTTTGGGGTGTAATCCGTTTCCAGTTCGCGCAGAAAAGACATCGAATGAAAAGGAATTCCCTGAGTCCAATTGCGTAAAAAGACATCAAGCTGACGTCGGATTTTTTGGAGAGACATTTTTCCTCTAAAATTATCCTCGATTAATAACGGTTCAACAATCCTTTCATACACGATTCTGACGTCAGAATTTTTATCAGAATCGGCGGGTTTCAACAGAACCGCCTTCTCACTTTCACCGCAAAACTCTTGCGCGATTTCCGCCAATAAACTTTTCAATAACAACCCAAGTTGTTGCAGTTCGTGTCGAAACGCGGGCGCCCAACCGGCATCGGGCCAAGCCTGATCGTGCGTGGTCAAGGCGCCGACCGCATCCGCCGGGGTGGCGTCTAGCGCAAAAGGTCCGATGCGGACGGCACGAAAGTCAAGGAGCCGGACTTTTTTATCAGCAGGGTGGAACAGCACATTCCTGGGATGTAAACTACCGTGAATAATGCCGTTACGGTGCAGCGCGATAACGCAGTCGAGCAGCGAGGCGGCCACTTCCAAAGCATGACCCAAATCTTTCACGGCCCCCTGCCAACCACAGCCGCCACCAAAACCGTTAGGCAAACCCAGGGTCAAGGCGGCACCCGCGTGGTCTTGAGAGAGACGCGGCGACTCGAGACAAAAGGCGGGCCCAACATAGGCGACAAGATACCATTCCAGCAACAGGCGCCAATAGGCATCTTGGGAATCGGATGATACAACCTTACGCGTCAGGGTACGCGACGCATACTGCCAATGGTTGCTTCGACAAGCGCAGTTTTCAACCATTCCTGTGTTGCAATGACCAAAACCACATTCTCCATCCTTTTCGCAAAGACATTCACGCATCATATCCACCTGTTAAATTAGTATCCTTATTAACCCGTTCTCACAACCTCATTTTTCGACTTTTTCTGATTGTTTACATTACTATTATTATTCTTGCTTTAAGGTGGCTCCCTCAATCCCCAAACCCAGAATGCCGCCGCCTCGAGCCGCGGGCGTCCGGCGACGCGAGCGGACCCCCTCGACAACCGCCTTCTCACCAGAAGCTGATCCGAACACGTCCATCCCGGCATCATCATCAAGTCTCCTGTTTCTAGGTCTTTCAAGACTCGAGCGGATTCGAGACAAACGAGATAACCCAACTCGAAACAACCAGCTTTCAACCCTTTACCAAAATTCCAACACCTGATCTTTTTCACCAATGTAACATTTTTCAGCACCCTTTCAATCAACCCCACATCTGCACATCGGTTCTTTTCAACTGATCACAGATAAGGCTCCTTTTCTTTGCGCAACTTATTTACAGATATTGATCGTTTAATCTTCCAATTCTTGAAATGCATACCACTGCAAAGACATTGCCAATATTCCTCGCAAAACCCGACAAATCCATTGTCTTTTTCAAGCAAATACCTGGCTTAACTATGGGATGTCGTTCATAAATAGCATTTTGCATTTTTGGCACCACCAGGCCAAATGCATCAACCGGAACCGCGAAATCCTTCACCCAACCAAATACGCCTGCACCTTCCCGCGGCCTACCGCTAAGTTGCGGGCCGCGAACGGTATAGCGCCCAACGATGGGCCGCGGGCTCGGCGCCGCCAACGGCCAGGCTGCACGCGGCGGGCGCGGCAATCTTTCCGCAAGATTGCAGAATCCGCGCGGCCTTGTTTTTGTCGTCAACAAGAAAAATTCGGACCATCTGACGTCAAAATAATGTTATTTTTGACGTCAACGTTCATTCTTGACGTTTTTCAAACATCACTTGTTGTTCGGTCCTCAACACAAACAACAGCCTTGTTCATTTAAAGCTTTTGATTTAAAAAACTTAATTCAGCTTTCCCAGAAGAAGCGCCCCACCGCTTCATGCTGGAACACCTGTTGCTCTTGGTTCTTCCCAACGCCCTAACGCATCTCGGGAAGGACATCTCCTATGGAGCCAGAGACCAACAACACCAACGCACCTAAGAACAACCAGGATCAGGCTATGCCCGACTTTCACAGCCAGACGCGACCTCCCGACGAGCTCCACGCGCAAACCGCCCAACTTCGCGTCCTCTCTTTCACCATCGCCTGTCATCCCGACCCAACCCGCATCGGCGAACGGGCCGTCCTCCATCAACTCAACGAGGGCAAGGCCGAGGCGGTGTCCCGCAACCAACCCGATTTTCACAGCCCGGTTACCGGGGTCTCGCGCGCCCTGGATTGCGCCACCATCAGTCGCCGACCCGTGCTCCTCGAACACATGGACGACGGCGTGCTCATCAGCACCGGCATGGGCAATTCAAAAATTCGCATCGACGGCCGTCCCGTCACCACCGAAAGCCTGATCTCGTTCGACAAAATCGAACAAGGCGTGGTCCTGGAAATCAATCGCAGCGTGGTCCTGG
This sequence comes from Acanthopleuribacter pedis, assembly GCF_017377855.1. Taxonomy (GTDB): domain Bacteria; phylum Acidobacteriota; class Holophagae; order Acanthopleuribacterales; family Acanthopleuribacteraceae; genus Acanthopleuribacter; species Acanthopleuribacter pedis. The sequence goes on along the minus strand of NZ_JAFREP010000006.1, from coordinate 137,758 downwards.
TCCTTCAACCCAGCTTGGGCGAGCGATCAGACGGCGCCGATTTCGGACTCAAAGGCCACAGCCCCGCCATTTGCCATATTCGCGACGACATCCAACGTGTCGCCGATTTGGAAATGCCGCTGCTGATTCGCGGTGAATCAGGGACCGGCAAAGAGCTGGTCGCCCGCGCCATTCACGAGCGTGGCTCGCGCATGAAGAACCCGCTCGTTTCGCTCAACCTCGCCGCGTTGCCCGCCACCATCGCCGCCGCCGAGCTGTTCGGGGTCCGTCGCGGCGCCTATACCGGGGCAAGCGAATCTCGGCAAGGTTTCTTCCGTGCCGCCGACCGCGGCATTCTCTTTTTGGATGAAATCGGTGAAGCCCCGCTGGAGGTTCAAGCCATGCTGTTGCGGGTGCTTGAAACCGGCGATATCTTTCCGGTCGGGTTTACCCAACCGGTTCGCGTCGACGTACGCGTCTTGGCCGCTACCGACGCCGACTTGGAAGCCCAATGCGAACAAGGCCGCTTTAAGGCACCCCTGCTCCACCGCCTGTCCAGTTATGAAATTTGGCTGCCGCCCCTGCGCCGACGTCGCCAAGACATCCCCGAGTTGTTTATCCACTTTGCCACGGAAGCGCTCACGGAGCTGGACGAACACCTGGCCGACAAAAGCGCCCACAGCGAACACCCTTGGCTGACGGCACAACTGGCAACCCAGTTGATCATGTTCCACTGGCCGGGCAATGTGCGTCAGTTGCGCAACATTGCCCGCCAACTCGTGTTCGGTAGCCGCAAGCAGAACCGGCTCAAACTGCCGCCTCGGTTCGAGCAATTGTTCCAAAACGATGCCCAACAACCCACGATGGAACCACCGCCGCTGGAAAGCAAACCACAAGTCAGCGTGGCCAAACCCGCAACACCCAAAATGCACCGCAAGCCGGCCAGCATCACCTATGAAGAATTGCATCAAGCCCTGCACGCTTGCGATTGGAAACCGGCCGACGCCGCCCGTCACCTTGGCATTTCCCGCTCCTCCGTTTACGCGCTTATGCAGCGGTATCCCAACATAAAAATCGCCGAATCGCTGACCCAGGAACAAATTCAAACCGCCCTGGAAGCCAGCGACGGCGATATCGACGCGGCCGCCCGTTACCTACAAGTCTCCAGCGCGGGCATGCGGCGGCGGATCGTCAAGCTGGATATCGACCCCCAGGTCTATGCCTCGGAAACCAACGGTACCTGAGACGTCCAGGGGCACATGGAAAGAATCGCAACCATTTCTTAGCTGATCCGGGGTTTTGTCCGATACGGGATAACAAAGGTGCGAATCGCCTTTCGCTTCGGCAACACTCTGAGGTAAAAGAACGCGGCACGATTGACCCATCCCCGTAAGCGGTCAACCGCGTTATAATTTCGGCATGAGCGAAAACCCAAAAAAATCCGGCCAAAAGAACATCAGTGAACAAGGTTCGCGTATAACCGCGGCCGGTCCGGCGCTTTCCGCCCTGGAAGAGGAAACCTTTATCCCCCATGCCGAAGACACGATTCCACCACGGGACGATCAGGACACCTTAATTCCCCTTGCCGAGGACACGATTCCACCCCACGACGATCAAGGGACTCTGTATCCCGAGGCGGCGGCAAGCTTCCCCCCGGTAGCGGGTACCGCGTTCGACACTACCCTGATGCCGGCGGACGAAATCGCCGCCGGTAGTACCACACCGGTACAGCATGCCGCTCGCCGGCAAGACCCCCTCATCAACGGCGATCCCGAATACATCGGCCCCTTTGCCGTCCAACGCAAGCTGGGTCAAGGCGCCATGGGTTGGGTTTACCTCGCCGAACAGCTCAAACCCAAACGTCTGGTGGCACTGAAGCTCATTCACCGGGATGTGGCCACCCACGCCTTCCGTGCCCGTTTCGAACAGGAATACCAAACCCTTGCCGGCATGAACCACGACAACGTGGCCCGCATTTATTCGGTGGGAACGACCGCCGACGGTACCCCCTATTTCAGCATGGAATACATCGCGGGTTCGCCGATTGACGACCATTGTCGTGCCCTGCGTTTACCCCTTGACGCACGCCTTCGTTTGTTTCTCCAGGTTTGCGACGGGGTCTTGCACGCCCACCAACGAGCCGTGGTTCACCGCGACCTAAAACCGGCCAATATTTTGGTCTCCGATGAAGGCAGCCGCGCCTGCGCCAAACTCATCGACTTCGGCATCGCCAAAAACCTCAAAAAAGCATTCAAAGAGGAGATGCTGGAGACCCAAATCGGCTCGCTGGTCGGCACCCCCGCCTACATGAGCCCTGAACAATTCGGCGGCAGCAAAGTGCCGGTGGACACCCGCACCGATGTCTACAGCCTCGGTGTCTTGCTTTATCAGCTCCTCACCGACCAACTGCCCCTCGAAGGCAACCTGTTTGAAAACAAAAGCTGGGATCAATGCATCCAGATCTACCGCGAAACAGAACCCTCGCCGCCAAGTCAACGCACACCCCTACCCGACGACCAGCGCGCCCATTTCAACACGCCCGCCGCAAAGGCATTACGCGGTGATTTAGATTGGATCGTCATGAAAGCCATGAGCAAAACGCCGGAGCGGCGCTATGAAACCGTGGCGGCGCTGCGTCAAGATATTCTCAATTACTTGGACAACCGGCCCGTGAGCGCCGGCCCGCCTTCCCTGCGCTACCATTTGCGCAAAACCTTACGTCGCCACCGCAACCTGGTGCTGGCATGTACCACGTTGGCGGTTGGGTTGGCCATCGGCCTGGGTACAGCGGTGCAGTCGTGGCGCGAAACCGAGGTCCAACGCGCCAAAGCAACTTATTTAAGCGACTTTTTGTGGGGCATCCTCGAAAGTCCCGACCCCCGCAACCTCGGCCGCGACGCCAAATTGGTCGACCTAATCGACAACGCGGTCGATCAACTCGAAAACCGGCCCGACACCGAACCCGAAATCAAAGCCTCAATTTTGGGTCGCCTTGGAGCAACTTATTCCGGACTCGGTTCCTACGACCAAGCACTCCCCTTACTCGAAAATGCACTAGACATCCACCGAGCATCCTTGGGTGAGATTCATTCAGACACCCTACGAACCAAGTTCAACCTTGCCGCCCTACACAGCTTGAGGGGAAGCAACGATACAGCCCTCTCCCTTTTCCAAGAAACCTTGACAGCACGCCAAAAGGCGCTTGGTCCCCATCATCCAAAAACACGAGCCGCGGTGAATGCCGTCGCCCTTTCCCAAAACCGATTAGGCCACTACGAAACAGCCACCAATACCTATCTAAGTAACCTTGGTGAAGCCTTTCGACCGAACCCGGCTGCTGAACAGCAAGTCGAGGACCCCAGTTACCTAATTGCAATGAGCGGCCTTGCCATCAGCCTGATGTACCAAAACGAACACGGCGCGGCCGCCCAAGTTCTCGAAGAAGCCATCCCGCTCCTTAAACACTATCTCGGCAATGAGCATCCAGACACCCTGGCTGCAATAAACAACCATGCAGGTTGTTTGCGGCGCCTCAAGCATTTTGCCGCCGCGGAACAGACAAGCCTCGAGGTGGTCGCGATCCGTTCCCGCTTGATGGGCCCCGATCATCCCGACACCCTAAAAGCTCAGGTCGATGTAGGGCGTGCCCTCTGGTACCAAAAACGGTACGAGGAAGCCTATACCGTTTTGTGCGAGGTTTGGCTCGATCAATTCCAGGCCAAACCCTACAAACCGAGTTGGGTCTATTCTGCCAACATGTTGGCCTATGTCCTGTTTGGTCTGGAAGACCAAGAAGGCTGCGCAACACTGTACGAGGAAATCCTGCGCAAGTTAGGGGAAACCGGCCTTTTGGAAAACCGCGCCGCCATTCAAATTTTTCATGATTACTCGATGCTTTTGGCGCAAGAGGAACAATGGGAAAAAGCAGAGGACTTCATCCTCACTCACCTTGAGCGGGTCCAACGCCTCGGCGGCAAAAACCAAGCACTCGCGATGCGCGAAAGCCTGGCCAAAAGCTACCTCGCCCAAAACAAACGGGAAAAGGCCCTTCCCCAAATTCAGTTCCTCTACAACTACGCCCCCAACGAAACGATGAAACAACGCGCGATGGCTCTGGCCAAACAAAGCGCCCTCCAACTCGATTGAGCCACGCTTTCCATAAAACGCATCTTTTTTCATTTTTTCGGTCACAATGGATCACCGCCACTTGTCTTGTTTAACAGAAGCGGGCAACACGCCCCCATAAACAAGGAGCCAACCCCATGAACGAAATCCAGATGTACCAATTTGCCGGCGGCTACGGTGTCGCCAGTTTCAGCCCTTTTTGCCTCAAACTCCAAGCCTACCTGCGCCTCGCCGGCGTGCCCTACCGCGCGGTCAATGTGCGCGACACCTCCAAGGCACCCACCAAAAAACTGCCCTACATTGTCGACGGTGACCAGGCCGTGGGTGATTCCGGTTTGATCGTGACCCATCTCAAAAACAAGGCCGGGATCGATCCCGACGCCCACCTCAGCGCGGAACAACGGGCGCAAGCCTTTGTGTTAACCCGCATGCTGGAAGAACATTTCGCCTGGCTCCTGGTTTACTCGCGCTGGGTCGATCCCGACAACGCCGAAAACCTCAAAAAGATTTTTTTCCGCAAAGTCCCCGCCCCGGTAAAAATGCTGATCGTGCCCATGTTGGTTCGCCGCGTGCGCCGCACCATCTGGGGCCAAGGCATCGGTCGCCACGACAAAGCCGCGATTTACCAAAGGGGTCGTGACGACCTCGACGCGCTGGCGACGTGCCTCGGCGACAAAAACTACCTCATGGGCGACCAAGCTTCCACGGTCGACACGGTCGCATTCGGCTTTTTGGCCAACCTGCTCAACACGCCGTTCCCCTCCCCGCTCCAAAATCACGCCCGCAAACACGCCGACCTCGTGCGTTACGTGGCACGCATGGACCAAGCTTGGTTCGCCAACAACGACTGAGGCGGCAACCATGACTCGGGAAGAACCACCCGCCAAAGGCGACGCCGGGATCGACACCGGGATCGACGCCGGGAGCGACGATCATCGTGACGCCTTGGCCGATTTGGCGCGACAAGCGCTCGCCGGCTCCTCGGCCGCGCTCGAACAACTGATGGAAGCCGTGCGCGATCCCATCTACGGCTTGGCACTACGCATGCTGCTCCATCCCCAGGACGCGGAAGACGCGGCCCAAGACATCGCGATCCGCATCATCACCCACCTCAGCCAATTCCGCGGCGAGGGTTCTTTTATTAGCTGGGCGATGCGCATCGCCGCCAACACCCTGATCAACATGAAGAAAAAACGCCGCCTTGAACAACTGACGTTTGCCGATGTCGGTGCCGAACTGGAATCGGGTTGGGACGCGCCGCCGCTCGCCGGCCAAAATCCGGCCACGACCCACCGCACCGAACTCAAATTGCTGGTCAAAGAGGTGAAAATCGGCTGTAGTTCCGCCATGTTGCAGTGTCTGGACCGCGACAAACGCATCGCCTACATTCTCGGCGAAATTTTCGAGGTGACCAGCGAGCAGGGCGCTTTTATTTTAGAAATCACGCCGGCCGCCTTCCGCAAACGCCTGTCCCGCGCCCGCGAGTTGCTCACCGCCTTCATGCAACAACACTGCGGCCTGGTGGTCCGCGAAAACCGCTGCAACTGCCGCGACCGCTTACCCGTCGCCGTATCGCGCCACCACGTCGATCCCAAGCAATTGTTTTTTGCCAACCACCCCCGCGCCGCGGTTTCGGTTCGACAACAGTTGAATCCCACCACCCCAGTGAGCGGTGCGGTCCATCAAACAGTACGGGAAATAGACGCCATGCACAAAGTGGCGGCCGTGTTCCGGTCCCACCCGGATTACCGCGGCCCGGAGGCTTACATGCAATCGGTGCGGGCCTTGATGCAATCCGGCAGCTTCCGCGCCTTCGAGGTATAACCGCAAGCCAAAAAGAAACCGGGGAAACAGCGTCAAAACCCTGTTTCCCCGATCCTTTTCACCGAAAAAGTTTACAGCTTAGTAAACGAATTGCTCCTTGTAAGACACCGGCATCATGCGGCCGCGTACACCGACCACCAGGCGGTACTCACGCCCTTCTACCAAATTGGCGCCGTGGAATTGGGTATTCAGGTTCACACCGGGCTGCTGGGGGACTTCGCGTTCGAATTGCAGCGCGCCCGTGGCAACATCGTAGATGGAAAACACCGCGGTGGTGTTGGCTTCGCCGTCCCACACCCAGGTCATGCCACCCATCTTCAGTTGGTTGTAAACGGTCAAGGTCGGCGCTTTTAATTCGAAGGGCGCGGATTCCATCGCCACGTTGCCGTTCGCATCTTCCACGCGCATGATCAGTGGGTGGTTGGGATAGGTGAACATCAGGAACAGGCGCGCGGTGTGTTCACCGACGGTGTTCACAGCGTCCAAGTTTTGTCCGGTAATCACCCGGCCCTCGCTGTTCACATAACGAACCCGCCAGGCGGAACCGTCACCAAGCACATTGCGGCGGAAACGAATGTCGAGGAGCTGGTGCGTGTAAAGCGTGGTGGGGATTGCATCCAGGAATTCGCCCGGCGTTTGGGTGACGGGAATCAGTCCGCTGTCACGAGTGGTCGCACCGGCACGCATCCGCAGCAAAACACCGTTGCTGGGGAAGCCGCGGGTGAGGTCGCCCGTGCCAAAGGAGAAGGTACCCGTGTTGGTGCCCTCGGCAAGGGGCAGGTTCGTGCCCAGGGTTTTGATCAAGGTTCCGTCGGCATAGTGCAGCGACAAAGAAGCCGTCACGCCGTCGAAACCGGCCGTTGCATCCCAATTCACCACGAAGGGGAAACCCGGCGCAACGGGTGTGGCGGTGGTTACCAGGTTTTCAATCGAGGGTTCGCCGATGGTGAACATGTTGGAATCACCGCTAATCGAAGCCGCGTACAAACGGAAGTAGTAGTTGCCGGGCGGTTGGTTGAGCAGGAAATCGTGTTGGTTGAGGCCGTAATCGGAGCTGTTGGTTAACACGCGCGCCACTTCACGGTGGTTTTCATCGCGCAGGGTGATCAGGGTCTGACCGGCAAAATCACAACGCGCCTGCCATTCAAGGCGCAGCGTGCTATTCGGTTCAAAACGGGTGCCGTTGGTGGTGGCGGTAATCGCCATGGCGCGAATGGTGACGGGATTGGAAGCGACCCGACGGCCTTCCGCGTCGGTGACCCGCAAACTGTAACCACCCTCTCTCAAGCCGGTGGACAAGGTGACCGAACCCGCGTTCGCGCCGCTTTGCAGGGTAAGCGAACCCAAGTTTTGGGCGACTTGGCCGCTGCTGTTCACCAGGGCCAGGGTCGCGCGCTCGCCGGCGGCACAGGCAGCGGCGGTCACCTCGTAGCTCAGGCTTTCACCGCGACAGATATGGTTGCCAAACAGGGTCGCACCCACAATTTGGGTTTCGCATTCGGGCGCGTCGGACCAGGTCGCGGTCAAGCTATAACCGATGCCGTTCAAAACCTCAATGCCGCCGTCGTTGCGGATGTAATTCGCGTCGGGATAGCTGGCCCCTTTCACGCCGATGAACCACTCACCCGCGGGGGGGTTGTCGATCACCAAACTTTTGCTGCCGCCGCTGCCGACCACTTCACGGGTGTTGTAACCCAAAAAGGCGAAGTCACCGTTATGGAGGAACAGGTGCAGGTCGAACGGATCGGTAGTTCCCAAATCGATGCGCAGGAAGCGTTGGCCGGAGGGAACCGTCACCTTGTAGTGGTGGTATTGCCCGTCGCCGACCTTGATCTCGTCCCATTGTGGCCAGAAGCTATCCTCATAGGCTTCGTGGGGTTGGCCGTTGGCCAGTTCTTTTTTAAGGACGGGGCCCTGGTTACCCGCGATGGTTGCTTCCAGCATTTCGGCCACAATCGCCACCGCGTTTTGGTCCCGTTTCATTTCAGGATGTACCCCGCTGAGCAGGAGCCGTCCCTCGTCGAGATTGTTGGGATTTTCGTAAAACCAGGTCGCACCTAAGGTGCGGCTATGTCGGCCCCAGGGGACGATAATGGTGGCAATCTCCTCAAGCCCGGCGATTCGTTCCGGCTGATGTACCCAGGTCCCGCCGGCTTGCAGCACGTAGGGAATATCGCCGTAATCGGAATGGTAATCACCGGTAAACGTCGAATCCACGGGTCCGGGATCCTGGGGATACAGGTAATCAACCAACCCAATCGGCTCAATGCCGAAATCGTCCATAAGCTGCATGCCCGCACAAAAACCGGCATAGCCGCTACCGCCGTCAACAAACTTCACAATCGCATGATTGCCGCTCAAATGAGGCTTAATTGGATGGTAATACTCCTGCAAAATGGTGCCCTGTACACCGCCGATGAAGACGCCGTTCTCACTACTTGCTCCGCCGACGGTCATAATGCGGTAACGGGGGCTTCCGTCGGGGTACAGCAACAGGCCGTTGTGGTCTTCCAAGCGGCCGGCAATATGGCCGTAAAAGGTCCGACGGTCTTCTTCGTCGTTTCCACCACTGACGACGTCGAAACGCCAACCCAAATATTCGGCATGCAACCGCGTGTCGGAGGAACCGATACCGGGACCGCGGTTAACCAACTTTTCTTTGAAATAACCCTCGCCAAAAGGATAGGGCGAGGTTTGGGCGAATGCCCAAGATGAGGCCGCGAGGGCACACATCAATAATCGAAACAGGACTGTTTTAAACATAGGTTTATTACTCCAGGTTCATAGTTGTTTTCACAATCAAATCATTAACTAAAGGGTAACCAAGGGACCATCAATGTGGTGGCACCGAGCACACTTGCTAAAGAGAAAGGTTCAAACTAAAGCGGGCGTTGCTCGTTCCATCACCCCTTATTTAGCAAGGCACGGTATTTGGCCTTTTCCGCTAATCTTTTTTCACTTTTTGTTCGAATCCCGCTCGAGGTTCAACCGACATCGGGAAAAAATGGGGGAAACAACGGAAAACGCGGTCCCCCCATTCGGTCGTTTAAGCGAACGACGGTTTAGTAAATAAAGGTTTCGGTATGAACCACATGGGCGAGGCGGCCGACAACGCCGACCGTCAACCGGTATTCACGACCTGGCACCAAGTTAACCCCACCAAAACCCATGTAGAGGTTGATGCCGGGACTGTTGGTCATGGTATGTCGGAAAAGCTCCGCGCCCGTGGCAACATCGAAGATCAGAATCACCGCGTTGTTACCGGCTTCACCATCCCATTCCCAGGTGATCCCGCCGAACGCCAAATCGTTGTAAACCGTCAAGGTCGGCGCCTTCACCTGGAACGGCGTCGAGGTCACGGCCACGGTGCCCTGGCTGTTTTCCACCTGAATCCTCAGGGGTCCAACCACATTGGTGAAACCAATCACCATGCGGTCGCTGTGATCGCCTACCGTGTTCGCACCCGTCACGGTTTGGCCGCCCACCGAAACGCCGTTGGCGTCCAGGAAGCGAAGGCGCCATTCGGAACCGTCGGAAAGCACGTTGCGACGGAAACGGAAGCTGTACACCTGGTTTTCGTAAAGGATGGCCGGCACCGCTTCCAGAATCTCAGCCGGCGTTTGGGTTACCGCAATCGCCGCGCTGTCGCGGGTGGCGTTACCCGCGGTAAAGCGCAGGAACACAGTGGACGTGTTGAAACCACCGGCGAGATCGGCCGCCGTAAAGGAGAAGGTTCCCGTGTTCACACCTTCCGCCAAGGGCAAGTTGCTACCCAAAGTTTTGATGAAGGCACCGTTCGCGTCGTGCAGACTCAGGCTTCCCGTCACGCCGTCAAAACCGGCCGTTGCATCCCAATTCACCACAAAAGGGAACCCCGCGGCCACCGGCGCGGCATTGCTCACCAGGCTTTCAATCGAAGGTTCGGCGATGGCGAACATGTTGGAGTCACCACTGATCCAAGCGGCGTACAAACGGAAGTAGTAGTTGCCGGGAGGCTGGTTCAGCAAAAAGTCGCTTTCGTTCAAACCGTAGTCGGAGCTGTTGGTCAGCACGCGGGCCACTTCTTGATGGTTCTCATTGCGCAAGGTAATCAGGGTTTGCCCTTCGAAATCGCAACGCGCCTGCCATTCGAGACGAAGGGTACTCCCCGGCTCGAAACGGTCGCCGTTGGTGGTGGCCGTGATTTGCATGGCGCGCATGGTGATTGGGTTGGATTCCGTTTGATTGCCCTCGGCATCCGTCACACGCAAGCGGTGCGCGACCTCTTTTAAGCCGGTAGGGGTTGCGATGGTACCCGTGTTGGTACCCGCGCTCACCACGTGAGAACCCAAATCAAGAACCACCTGGTTGACACTGTTAACCAGCTCCAAATTAACGGATTGACCCGCGGCACACTCGGCAACGAGGAACTGATAATCCAATCCTTCGCCGCGGCATACGTTGGTTTCCAAAAGCGCCGCGCTCAAAACAGCCGTTTCGCATTCGGGTTGGTCCGACCAGGTCGCGGTCAGGGTGTAGCCAATCCCGTTCAGCACCTCAATGCCCTCATCGGTGGTCATGTAGGAGGCCGCCGGATAGCTGGCGCCTTTCACGCCGATGAACCACGCGCCTTGGGCGGGATTGTCGACCACCAACACCTTGGAACCACCGCTTTCCACGAGTTCGTAGCTGTTATGACCCAAAAACGCATAATCATCGTGGTGGAGGAACAAATGCAAATCGAAGGGATCCAGGGTACCCAGGTCAATGCGCAAGTAGCGTTGGCCCGCGGGAACCATCACCTTGTAGTGGTGGTACTGACCGTCGCCCACTTTGATTTTGGTCCAGTCGTGGGTAAAGGTCTCCGCGGTGGCGTCGTGAGGGACACCGTTCTCCAATTCTTTTTTGAGCACGGGTTCGTGGTTCCCCGCGATGGTGGCTTCCAGCATCGCCGAAACCACCGATACCGCATGTGGGTCACCATTCATTTCCGGGTGAACACCGCTCAACAGCAGTCGGCCTTTGTCCAGATTGTTGGGATCGGTGTAAAACCAGGTCGCGCCCATGGTCCGATCACTATTATTGCCCCATGCCACGGTCATCCGAGCAATTTCCTCCATACCGGGATGGCGTTCGTACTCGTGAATGTAGGTACCACCCCACTGCAATACATTGGGAATGTCGCCGTAATCGGATGCGTAATCCCCGATAAACCGCGAATCCACCGGGCCGGGATCTTGTGGGTACAGGTAGTCCTGCATGCCGACCGGTGTCAGTTGAAAATTGTCGGCCAACTGCATGCCCGCGCAGAAACCCGCGTAACCGCCGCCGCCTTCAACAAATTGTTTCACCATGTGGACCCCAAGATAATGGGGGTGCATCGGGTGGCGACCGCCAAGGAGCGTCCCCTGCAGACCACCGATAAATGCACCGTTCTCGCGAGTCGCCCCGCCCACGGTCATCATGCGGTAACGCGGGCTCCCGTCTGGATACAGCAACAAACCATTGCGGTCTTCTTCACGCCCAGCCATCAATGCAACAAAGCGATCCATATCTTCTTGGCTACTTCCGCCGCTCACGACATCAAAACGCCACCCCAGGTGATCCGCATGCCGCCGCGTCGAGGTGGCGCCGACACCGGGCCCCGCGTTAATTAACTTCTCTTTAAAATAACCTTCGCCAAAGGGATAAGACGGGGTTTGGGCGTAGCTAAAAGTACATGCCGCTAGGGCACAAAACAACATTCGCAATAGGACTGTTTTTAACATATCTAGGTCACTCCATAGTGGTAATGGTTCGTGTTTCATTAGTACCTAAGAAGCGGGATAAGAGCGAGGGATTTTGGCTAAAGATCTGGAGCGAAATGGCTTGGAACAAGCGGACCGGGGTCGCGCCCGACCGCACCCGGTGGGTGCGGTGAGCATTTTTACAGGCCGTTGTAGCCCAGAGGTTTGGCTAAAATCACCGCGACTTATCGCGCTTCTTAGGTAGTACCTTGGTGACAATGCGAGGTGCCATTGTCCAGGCACACGGATTCCAGGATAGGAACACTTTAGGTGATCCGTACTTCTCATGACGTGAGGCGTTTTTCCGGTGTGAACCGGCAGTATTTTTTCTACCAAAAGAACAGGCGCAACTGTTCCTTCTCAAGCCGCCGGCACGAGCCACCTCACCATCAAGGTAAGTCGCAATGGACGGGTTGTAAGTGTGTTTGTGTTTGAGACGTGGTCGATAATAGGCGTTTACCGGCAAAGTTTTGCGAGCCCGCATTTCTCACAAGGAATTCTGCTACGAATCCTTGTCAGAAATGCGGGTAGCATCTCAATAAGTTCCGTTAACCAAAAGGGTCCATGCCCACCGAACCGAAGAGCAAGGTGATTTGAGTAACCTCACCCCTTATAGGGTATCGCGCAAAATTCCCAAATTCCGTCAGCGCTTCTTTAAATTTTTTTTCAGCCAACGCGAATGGACCGCCAAAATTCAATAAATACAGAGACTTAACCAAAAAGATAAACCATCCTTAAATTGCGCCTCAATGCGCATTCTAGACCGCCGGCGAGGTCATACGGATTCAATTCGTTGCTAAAGCACGCCCTACGACCCAGAACACCGAGGCATTTCCGTTTCTGTCATAAAAATCAAATATTCAAAAGGTCACATCAACGACTCAAAGTCGTCAACATGTCAACCAAAGCAAGAATACCAAAAGATAAACCTTCCGCCCACCCCGGTCGCGGTGACGAAAATCACCCTTCCACCGACATGCTCAGCTTTGGAAATCGCGCCGTTCACCCGCCACTTCCGAAGCCTCGTTGACCTCAGTTTCCCGATGCGCCGCTTCACGCCAATGCACCATCGAGGGCAATGCCGTCATGTGGTCGGCGTAGGCGGCGCACACTGGATCCATGTCAATTTGGTAACGGGTGAAGCGAAACACGACCGGGGCGTACATCGCATCCGCAATCGTCAGGAAATCGCCGAACAGGAAAGGACCCCCGTGTGTTTGGATCAGGTCACGCCACATGGTTTGAATGCGTGCAATTTCCGCTTCGAGCTTGGCGTTGGGTTCGGGTTTGGGGCAAAGGCGGCGCACGTTCATCGGCATCAAGGAACGGACCTGTTTGAAGCCGGCGTGCATTTCGGCACTGACGGAACGCGCCACCGCGCGGGTCGCGGCGTCTTCCGGCCAACCCCGCACCTCGGGACAAGCCTCCGCCGCCCATTCGCAAATGGCCAGAGAATCCCAAATCGAGGTGCTGTCGATGCGCAGGCAGGGCACCTGACAGGTGGGCGACACGGCGCCGACCTCGCGATAAAAGGCGTCGCTGTTAAACGCGTAACGGCGAACCTCCATGGCGACACCATAATGGTGGAGCAGCAGCCATGGGCGCAGCGACCAACTGGAATAATTGGTGTTACCTATGTAAAGAATGGGTTGGCTCATGATCGTTCCCCTACCAAAATTTCCACCAGGGTTTCTTTTCCAGGACGGGCGTCGCTGCTTCCCCTTCAGAACCGGATGGATGCGCCGGTGCCTCGTTCGCCGCCGGCGCGGCATCGGTCGCCTCGGCCTGATCCGAGTCGGGTTGATAACGCCGCCAACTCGGCGCCCGCGCCGCGCGCCGCTCGGGATAAACCGGGTTGCCGTGTTTTTCCACAATGCGCGCCAGTTGTTCCAAAAAGGGTTGGGCCCGCGCGGGATCCACCATCTTGAGGAAGTGGGCGTAACCCGTTAAGCCCGCGATCACATGCTCAGCCTGACCCCAGTGTTTCCCTTCCGGCCCGTCTTGTTCGACCTGAAACATCACCGCCCGAAAACGCCGCAGCGTCTTGCGATCCACCGACAACTTCTCGTTCACCACAATCCCGGTCACTTCCTGGCGGGCGTTGTTGCGCAACACCTTGGTTTTGTCCGGGTGCAGGGTAAAGCCGTGGGCGCCGACATGTTGTTCGATTTTGCGCAGCACCCCGCCGATGCGTCGGTTCGCCTCGCGGCCCCGCGTGGAAAAGGTAATGTCGTCGGCATAGCGGGTGTATTCGTATTCATTGACCAGGGCCAGTTCTTCCAATTCCGCATCCAAACCGCGACAGATAATGTTGGTGAGCGCCGGACTCGACGGGGCCCCTTGCGGCAAACGCCGCTCGCCCTTTGCCATCCAATAACGTTGTCCGTCCATTTCCAGCGCCACCATCTCCGGCTCCGTGGTCAGCATGGCCAGGATGGTGGCTACCTGGCCGCGATAACCCAACTTGCGAAACACGCCTTTGACGCGGGGATAGGTCACCGTCGGGAAAAAATCTTTGATGTCGACGTTAATCACCACATCGGCACCCACGTGGGGTCGCGCATTATCGACAATCGACTTACCACGCACAAAACCGCGCGCCGCGGAGCGGATCGGCACCTTTTCCAAAATCTCGCGCAAAATCCAGCTTTGTATCTCTTTCAGGCGCGGCATCGGCGCCGAAATCAAGCGCAACCCACCGCTTTTTTTAGGTACCTGGAAACGCTGGTAGTGTGTGGTTTGGGACACCTTGCGACCAAATGCCAACCAGCGCAACTCACCGATGCTAATGCCCATCGCCGCGGCCAGAGCCGCCGCGTTCTCATAGGCGGGCAGCGCGCCGTTTTCGTCTAAAGCTGCCGCATCGCACGCGCCCTGCTCACCCAGCGAATGGGAATATCCCTCGCCCAGGTACAAAATGTCCTGTTGTTTTTTGAGCCGCCAGGCCTCGGCGCGCGCCTGGCGCTCGGCCTCACGCCGTTTTTTGGTTTCAACCCGACGTGCCTTGGCCTGCTCCATGTTGCGCTTGCGCAGGGCTTTCAGCATCGCCTCTTGGTTGTCGATGCGCGCCATTTCACTCCGCAAGGCGCTCATCTCCCGCTCCAATTCGGCGGTTTTGCCAATCAGCTCGGCGGCCGCTTCCTTGCCCGGTTGCGCCGGATCCCAAAAGCCGAGCGCGATCATTTCTTCCAGAATCACTTCATCCTTGGAAGATTCGCGGATGCGGTCGTACAGGGCTTGGCGTGCTTGGTTCATGCAGCACCTCGACAAGCCGGTCCACTACCGGGATAGGGGCGACGGCGACGATCCATCTTCGATGAATTCCCGAGACCGAATCGATCAACTCGACGCGGAATCGCGCTATGTTCGACCAGGAGGTTCAGGGAACCCGTACCGGCCTGGCGAACATAGCGTGAATTCCGCACAGTGAAGATCGAGTCGGTGAAGCGTGACAAACCAACAAGCACGGATGGCGATCCGCCATCCAGATTGCAAGACGGATCGTCACCGTCGTAATGGAGACCATCATAAGCCCAAAGGGACAATGGCACAAGGGGTTGCACCGGGTGAACGGGGACGGAAAAACGCATCAGGAAATACCTCCCTGTTCCAACGAAAAACGCAGCCGCGTCGCGAGTAAATGCACGCAGGGCCCACGGTACAATTTGTTCTGGGTAAAAAAGTTACACTGACAGCTTCCTTCCTTGAGCGCTTGGTCGCTGTTAATGCGCAGTTGGGTTTGGTAGGTGCGTTTGCCTTCCTTCACCGTCGCGCTCAGGTGCAGGTTGCCGTCGGGATCCAACCGCTTCTCGTGCAGCGTCACCCCGCCCCCGTCCACCAGCGCCCGCGCCTCGGCTTCCCGTGGGTTGGCAAAGCGCAGCTTGTCCATCGGCAGGGGTTCTCGGCTTAGTTCGCGGGCGCGAAACACGTCCTTGGCCAAGTCGAACATCACCGAACCGGCTTGGGTATAGGCGCTGAGCGCACCCAACACCGTTTCCCGCGCCAAACCTTCGCTTTTGGCGACCGCGTCGGCCGTGTTTTGCCAGTCTTTGCGCAATGCTTTGAAAACGCGCAGCTTGGTGTCCTGATCTACCTCGGCGCGCGGCGCCATCAGGTCGAAATTACCCGCCCGTGACCAGTCGTTGCTGGTCCAGCCCGACATGCCGAGCGTGAAACTCATGCCGCCCAGGTCGGCCACCATAAACGAGGGCATGCCCGTGCCCGCCAAACAAAAAGTAAAACCCCGAGCGATGGGAATCAGCCGTTCCAAAATCAGCAGACGCCGCCGGCCCCACAGCCGGATTTCGGTTTCCTCGCGGCCGCGGAATTCACTTCGCGCGAACACCAACGTATCGTTCCAGGGTTCGATCAAGGCGCGAATCGGTTCGCCGGGTTTGAGTTGAAAACGAATCGAGCGCGGGCCCTGTTTTTCCCGTTTGCGCCGCAACACAAAACACAGGTTGTGGATGTCCATCGGCGTCAGGTGCAAACGCACCATCGGCAAGGTCATCGCCGAACTCACCTGGAGGAACCCGCGCACCCAGGAATCGGGCAGATCGATCTTAACTTCCTTGAAACCCTCGTCCAACCCCGTGGTCACCTCAAAACCGCCGGGGTCAATGTCGAAGCGGGTGGTTTTGTAGGTGCGAATTTTTTGGAATTCACGGTAAAGGTTGGCCGAGTAGTCGATGTTGGTGGTGCCACAGGCAAAATCGTTGATGTTCTTAAACACCCCGTAATCGCAACTGAGGCGACCATAGGTGGCCTCATCCTGGCTAAAACACTCGAAGAACAGTTCGTCGGGATGCACGGTAATGACGGGATCCAGCACGAACCACTTGTCGTAATCTTTTTTGTAGAGGTAGTCAAAGTAACGGTTCCGCGCTTTGTAAAACGGGGCCAAGGCCGCGGCTTTGGCACGCCGCGCTTCCGCCAAACGGCGGCCGACAGCTTCCATTTGTTTGGCCAGGTCTTGTTTCCCCGCCGTCAGCTCCGCCAAATCTTCCATGTCGCGCGCTTCACGCCAAGCCTTGTAGGCCGTGGTATCGCGCGGCTTAAACCGCAAATCGGAAACCACCACCGCGTGCAGTGCCGAAATCGCCTCGCGGAACGGGACCGCTTGCGCCAGTTCGCCGCCAAAGTAGGTGGGTTCGCGCAAGGTGTCCGGCGCAAACGACATGTCGGTACGGTTGCCGTTGCTTCGCGCCTCGGTGGAACCGCTGTAACGGTAGTTAAACTCCACGTTTCCTCCTTTCGCGAATCGGCGCCGCCACCACGCGAACCGGCCCGACACACTCGGGATATTCGGTCGCACACTGGTGCAGAATCGCCATGCAGCGATCCCGGTCGCCGACGGCAATCGTCTGGGATATCGGCGCGAGGATGTCGCGCACCACCTCGGCACGATCCCGATCCCCGCCAACCTGCTCGGCCAAAAAGGCGTAGATGCGGGTTTTGGCGACGCGCGAACGGTTAACGCGCATCAAGACCGTGGTGAGGTACGGCTGCAGGGCACGCAAGCCGGCCGCGCTGGGTTCGGCGTGGTCCAGCAACCAGTTGGAAGCCAGCAATTGCATGTCGGCGGCGGGGTGCTCACTGAGTTTGAGCAGGAACTCGCGGCCCTGTCCCTTTTCGAAACGGGCCGTCAGCAGTTCGTACCCAAAAGCGCGGACCTCGGGTCGGGTACTGTCGCAGAGGGCGACCAGGTGGGTCGGTGCCAACGCGGAAAAAACCGGTTCGGCGCGGAACAAAACAAAGGCCGCGTCGCGGGTATCTTCCCAATCGGTGTCGGGCAGACGCACCGCCTCGGCCAGATCATCCAACAAGCGGGGGGCAAAATCACGGCAAGCCCCAACCCCGAAATCGCGCAGTTTTTGTTGATCGCTATGGGCCAGCAACACCCAATCCCGCACGTTCAGTTCTCCCGGAACCCAAGCCTGGCTGACGATTTCGCCCGCGGCTTGGCGCGCAAATCGGTAGGCGCTCCGGCTCATTTTCCAAACCGTGTCTTTTTCGATTTCGGCCAAAGCCGACTTAAGCGGGTTGGCCAAAAGATGGGCCAAATCAGCGTGTTGGGTTTCGTCCGCGACCTTGCGCAACAAGTGGCGACACAGGGTTTGCGCCAACAACACGGCAAAACCGCGGTGGGCGGCGGCAATGCGTTCGACCAAGGGCACCGCCGCATGGCGAACCGGTGCGTGGGCGGACAGGACCGCCGCCAAAACCAGGCTGTCGCGATGGAGCAGCGTCTCCAACGGCAGCTTGCCGACAAGGGTTACCCCGGCCGCGCGCACCCGCGGATCCTCGGCGTCCAAAAGCGCGGCAAACACCTGTTGGGGAAATTCCTCGGCCGGTGTTTCGTGATCGCGCAACAGCCGACCCGCGAACCCTTGCACCGCCGCCGCCGGGTGTTCCAGCAAACGCATGATCTGTTCTAGGTCGATGCGGCGCAGGTAGGTGGCCAGCGGCCCCGCGAACAGGTTGTAGGCTTCGTCGAGCAAAGCATGGGGCGTATCCTCGGCCAACCCCACCAGCGCCGCCAACAAAGTGCGGCCGATCTGCGCCTGATCCGGCAGGGCCAAAACCCCACCGGCGAGCACATCGGCGATGACGCGGCGCACCTCGGCCGCGGCGTGAATGCCCGCCGTCACCACCAGCACCGCGCTTTCGCGGGTGGGGCGGGGATGGGCGCGCATGAAATCGGCGGCGAGTTGGTGGGCGGCGGCAACCTCGGCCCGCAGCAAGGTGGTTAACATCGCCACCGGGAACGGGTCGGGCTGCAACCGCTTTTCGATCAGTTCCACCGCGAAGGCCTGGGTTTCTTCATAGGCTGAACCCAGCCAAGCCGCGAGATGTTCGTCGGTAATCGCTTCATGATAGCTCGGGTTGGCGCGCAGGGCCTTTACCGCGAAGCGATGGACCTCGTGGTGCTTGGCCCCGTCCAGTAGGGGTACCAACGCGTGCGGGAACTGATCCCATAGTTCGGGATAAGGTTCCTCGCGTTGATCGCGCGTCGCCGCCGGCCGGTTGCCGTCGTAGGCATCGATGGTGTAGCGCAGTCGGGCGCTGTCTTGAATCACCTCAAAACGATCACTTTTGCCGAAAAGCAGCATGCTGAATGCAAACAAATCGGCAAACGGCGGATAGTGGATCAAGCGATCTTGATCCGTTTCCCACTGGTACATCGACCGCGAGGGGATGTTGCGGTTGTCGCTGTCGCGGAATTGCAGCAACAGTTGCCCGGCCATTTGGACAAAGGTTTCGGGCCGATCCCGCGCCGCGCGGGTTAATTCCCGCCAGCTCCGTTTCACCAAGTATTTGCGTGTTTCGCGGGTGAAGCCGACCCGCGAGGTGGTTTTTCGGGCTTCATTATATATATTGATGTAATCCCAATCGATGGTGGCGTAACCATAGGCCCATTTGGCTTTGGTGGTGTGGATGCGATGGGAGAGCACGGCGAAAACCGCCCAATCCTCACGCAAGATCGCGGCTTTAAAAATGAAGCGCAGGTGAGGCCAGTAGGGCGGCTCAAGCGGGATGTTTTGCAGGAGGGCAAGCAGCGCCGGTCGGTATGCAGGGACATCGAAATGGTAGAGGTCGTGGAGCAGGCTGCTTTTTTCGAAATTGGGTGACTGGAAGTTTTTGAGAAACCAGGCGACCACCTCATCGGGCGCCGCCAAGGCTTGCGCCTGTTCCAGCGGCAACTCGGCCGTGAATTGCTCGGCCGCGGCCGCGCGTTCCTCGGGTGACAGCAGGTGGAAACGGGTCTCGCGAATCCAGACCTTAAGCCAAGCGGGCCGCTTTTTTTGCTGGAGGATCGGCGCCAAGTCGGGAAGCAATTCGCGGTAGCCGCAACGGGCGATGACCCAGCAAGCCGTGTGCACCATGCGGTCGTCTTTGCTTTTGAGGTGGGGTCGGATGATCGCCTGGGCGCCGTCTAAGCGACGCTCGCCGATGCGCCACAACAGGCGGGTTAAGGTGCGGCCACCGCGGCGGGTCAGGTTTTGGGCCGCGAGAAAGGCTTGTTCGAGAATTACACGGTCCCCGTGGCTTAGCGCTTGATCCAGGTTCGGAAGGTCGGCCGCCTGGGTTTCCTCGGCCGCGCCCGGCCCGTCGACCAGCGGCTGGTAGCCTTTTTTGGTTTTGGAGGCGACCAGTTTGTCAAAAACCGTTTCGGCCTCGGCCAAACCAACCGGCAAGGGGGTTTTGGAGCCGTGGCGCAAATTGCCGCCGCTGGGACCGTAGCGGAAATTGACCACGTAGGCGTCTTCGCCGACACGGCAGAGATCGACCTCGTAGACCTTGTCGGAGGCGCCTTTGCGAAAAAAGAGGCGTGTTTGCCGCTCAAGTTTCATGAGCACATTCCATAAAAAAGTAAATCGGGACAACCAACAGATGAGCGCATTATGGCATAAGCTCGGACGCGAGCTCAAGGCGGAAAACTCCCTGTTTCGCCCGCGCCGGTTGCCGCTTGCGCCTCAAAATAAGATGGTTAGCGCCATCCGTAAAACGCCGAAGCGGCGGCCCGCGCCACGAACTGGAAAGACGCCGCGCACCCAAACGCGCGCGGCGTTTCGGGCTAGTTATTGCAAACGGAAGGTTAAAACCGCCGCCATGGCACCGCTTGTGCCAAGCGAAAGTTCGTCCCGCTGGAAGTCCACCGCGGTCACCGCCTTGAGCCGCATTTGCAGGCGATCACCCTCGGCCGCGAGCGCCGTCACCGCCGCCGGCAGGGTCACCGTGACACAGGCCCCGTCGCCGTCCGGTACCGGCACCGTGAAGGCGTTGAACAGGTCGGCCGCAGCGCTGTAATCGCCGCGGGCCAGGGCCGCGTTGCCGCCGAAACCGCCTTGAATCGCATCCACATCAAGGCGCTGCACCGCACCGACCAGTCGCGCGCGACACAGGCGCAGCCGGCCCTCGGCGAGGACCGCGCCCTCGGGAAGCGCGCTCAGGTCGAAGGACAGGATAATGCGGCGCCGTTCCCCGTTAAACATGCCGGGATCGCCGGCGACCAGGCTGCTACTGAAAACACCGTCGACGTAATACAAACCCACCGTCCCCTGCTCACCCGCGACCGACACAAAATCCAATTCGGTCGCCACCGTCACGCGGTAATCCTCGCGACGCACCGCCTCCCAATTCCCGGCCGCATCCACCGCGCGGAACTGGAGCAGGGTATCGGCGGAAAAAACCAGCGGTTCGCTGTAGACCGCGGCGCCGGCGTCGGGGGTGGTCCCGTCGAGGCTGTAATATATGGTCGCGGGTTCATCTACCTCAAGCCGCACCGTCACCGAACCGCTGTAATCACCCCCTGGCGGATTGGCGAGCGTGGTGGGCGCCGTGGTATCCGGGCCGTCGTCGATGCGGTACACCGCCGTTTGCACCGCCTCGCGGTTGCCCGCGCCGTCCACGCTGAAAAAACGCAGGGTGGTCGTGCTGTTAAAAACGCGCGGGCCGTTCCAAACCGCGGCGCCCGTGTCCGGTTCGGAACCGTCCAGGCTGTAATAGGTCGTCGCCGCCTCATTGACCGACAGATCCACCGTCACCGGTTGTTGGAAGGTACCGCCCGCGGGGTTGGCGCGGGTCACCGGCGGCGTGGTGTCGGTTGGGTCGCCGTCCAGTCCGAAGAACGCGACCAGCAAGGCGGAAGCGTCGGGGCCGCTGCTGTCGGTAAAGGCACCGGAGCCGCCGGACCAGGCATGACCCATGCCGTCGACCCGATAGTACGCGGTCAAAACCCGCCCTTCGGCATCCTGGTACAGCGCTTTCGAGAATGCCCGCCCGCCTGGCACCCGGTCGTTCTCGACGCTGTCGGCGAGGGCGTCGACGCTTTGGTCATCGGCGCCGTTGTCAAGCCAATCATGGGTCTGAAGCCATTGGCGCACCACCTGGTCGCCGTTGATGGGGGCCACCGTGGTATCGCCGGTGCCGTGGACCACGATCACCGGCATGCGCCGCGCACGAGAACCCATCACCTGATAGGCACGGGTCCCCTTTTGGTCGGGATCGGGGCCGCCGCTGTTCATCACGGTGAAGGCCGTGTTGCTGTTGACCGCGGCCTCGTATTCCAGGCCGGCGCTAACCGCGACCCCGGCGAAGAGGTCGGGATAGGCGACGCCCATAATCACCGCCATGGCGCCGCCGGCGGAAAAGCCGCCAACGTACATTCGGTCGGCATCGACCGCATAGCGGCGCTGCAGCTCGGCCACCATGGCGGCGATGGCGGCGGCTTCGCCGGAGCGGCGTTGGTTGATGGTTTCAAACCAATTCCAGCAGCGGAAGAGGTTGGCACTGCTCGATTGTTCGGGGTAAAGCACGATAAAGCCGTGTTCATCGGCGAGGGCGTCCATGCCGGTGGCGGCGGCGAAGTCGGCGGCGCCTTGGGTACAGCCGTGGAGGAGCACGAGCAGGGGCCGGGGTGTTGCGGCATCGCCGGCGGGAAGGGTGGCGCGCCAGGCCAGGCCGGCGGTCGAACCGGTTACCGTGTTGGCGGCGTGAACAAGGGTGAAGGAGCCGAACAAGCAAAGCAGCGCAACCCATAAGCAGGGCAGAGCACGGGACATAGATCACCTCAACGTGGGTGGCGGCGCAAGGGCCGCCGCGGGATTGGGAAATTGGGGCAGAGCCAGGAGGAGCACCCAACCCAAAGCCAACCAGGGCGAGGTGCGGCACACAAAACAAAACGATCATTCGGTTTGTTTAACAAATTACACAACCGTTACATTCCCCGCAACGCTTTTATGGACGCACGGCAAAAAAGGTGATGCGGTTCCCATCAAAACCGGGGTGAACAAGGCAGCGAAGATGGGTCGGCCAGAAGGGTCAACGGCGCGAGGGCCGGACCAGGAAGGGGCCGTTCCGGGTCGGGGGCGATGCGCATTGCCGGTCCCGTTCAGCGATTAAAGGGATTCGGGTGGCGCCGGTGAATGTGACGCTGGTCGCCGCGGGCCGCTTTTAGCCTTGGGTCTCATAGGGATCATGCCGTCGCGCCGGGGTTGCGGTACGCCGCCGGCGTACTTTTTTGGGGGAACGTGAACCATGGGTAGGGCCCCGCCTGCTTCGCGCCGGTTCCCTACCCATGGCTGAAATCCGGCACGGCGTTGCCGTGCCAACGGTTTGCACGCCGGCGTCCCATCCCTTTCGACCCGGTTTTTGGGGCGCGTCTGGTGCACGCCGCCGTCCCATCCCTTTCGACCCGGTTTTTGGGGCGCGCCTGGTGCACGCCGCCGGCCCATCCCTTCCGAGCCACTTTTTGGGGCGCGCCTGGTGCACGCCGCCGGCCCATCCCTTCCGAGCCACTTTTTGGGGCGCGCCTGGTGCACGCCGCCGGCCCATCCCTTCCGAGACACTTCTTGGGGCGCGCCTGGTGCACGCCGGCGACCCATCCCTTTCGACCCGGTTTTTGGGGCGCGCGTGGTGCACGCCGGGGTCCCATCTTTATCACACCGACGCGCCCGCTCCCGTTCCCTCCGTTTTTGGCGTGCAGGGTGTAAGCGCCATCCCATCTTTTTCACACCGTCGCGCCCCCCTCTGATCTTGGGGACGCGGGATTCCCCCCAACCCCCTCGGGGTTTCACACCGTTTTTGGCATCGCTCACCTTTCACCCAACGCCCACAAGGGACGCCGGCCGGACAACCGGTGGCAGGGTGAAGCCCTGCCGGATTTCAGCCCAGCGTTGGGTAAAGGCGCGAAGCAAGCCTTTACCCAACGCTGGGTTACCACCCCACCATCTTGGGTGCGCTGAAGGCGCACCGGATCATCCCTAACAAAACCAATCCGTCGCGCAAGCCAGTCCTTTATCGCGGGTAAAGCCTACCACCCGGTAACCCCAACAAAGCCAAACCTTACGCACATTTCTAAAACTAATCGATAGAATTTTCGCGCCTTTTGCGCAGAGTTAAGTATACGCCCCTTCTCAAATGCTTCAGAAAACGAGGTTTCATGTTTGACGCCTTTTACCATGTCGGCCTGCTTCTCGAACACCACCCTCACCCCGACGAACCGCGGGCCAACCCCTACCAAGTCAGCCGTGGCTACAAAGGCACCGCGCTGCGCCTGCTCTGCTTCGCGCGCGACCCAGCCGCCAACGCCTGGACCTTCCTCCGGGTCGAAAGCGCCGAGGTCGATCCCGACACCACCCTCGACGCCACCCTCTTCCAATCACCCGAAGGCAACGCCCCACCCCAATTTCCCACCGTCGACCTTTTCACCAGCGATTTCCCCGGCACCACCGCCATCCCCCTCGCCAAATCCAAACCCGGCAAACGTTTGATCGGCGTCCTTAAAAACAAAACCTTCCCCGACCTTGAAGACCTCGCCCAACTGATCCAAAACAGTCCCGCCGTTAGCGACGCCCTCGCCGCAACCCTCGGCCAACAAGAGCGGGTCCTGCTCTCGCTCAAACTCGACGGCCGTCTGCTCGCCGACAGCCCCACCACCGCGGGCGCCAGAGCAAAGCGCGCATCAGAGCCCTATGCCAACTACTACCAACACAAAAACAAAACCTACCTGGGCCGCAACCAAACCTGCGCCTTCACCCACGAAACCGCCGACACCGTGATGGGTTTTGCTTCCCTCTACAACTGCTACGCGGTCAAAACCGAATTGAGCGTGGTCTCCGGCGGCTTCGACCTCACCCAAGCCTGGAAGAACCTGCCCGTTTCCACCAAAGCCATGGACCGCTTGCTGCGCGGTAAACATTTTGTCGAACAACACCTTCGTTTCCAGCTCTGTGGCTATCGCTATTTCCTGCTTCCGCAATTCCTGGGACCCCCCGAGAGCGACGCCGCCGGCGAATTCCTCCGGGCCGTCGCCGCCCTGAAAAAACGCGCCTTGGGCAAAGACGGCGCCATCAACAGCGACCTGGAAGACGACATTCTCGAAATGTTGGCCGATGAACAGCACCACGCCGCCTTTAGCCTGGTTTTTTACGAGAAAGACAAAGCCAAATTTAACCTGCTGGTCACCATCGAGGACCTGTTCCCCCGTTACAACCAAGCCCTGTTGCAACAGATCCGCGCGGTCGAGGCCAACCCGACCTATCAGGGTTACGCCTCGAAAAAGGGACCTTACAACCAAAAATTCCGCCTTCGTTTTCTCAAGAGCATTTTTCCCGAAAACAAAAAAGAAGGCAGCTTCCGCCAGGGCTTTTTCGAAACCCTGCGCGCTTTTATGATGGGCAACCCCATCGATTACGGTTTCCTGCTGCGCCACATCAACCGCCACCTGCGCTTCCTCCACTTCGAGGACAAACCCATCACCGCCACCGCGGTGCAGGCGCTGCTTTGGTGCGACATGCTTCTGAAACGAGCAACAAAGGGCGGCCCCCTGCTCAGCGGGCGCCGCTCATTCCTTAGCAAGGAGGTGCGCATGCACCAACGTTATGAGGCGTATTTTGAACGCCATCGTGAATTCTTCGACGGCGACGCCCGCAAACTGACTTTTTTGATTGGGGTGTATTGCGACGAACTGCTGGCGGCCCAGGCCAAACGCTACGACGCAAACACCCCGTTCTTTAAACGCCTCAACGGCTTGAAGTTGGATACCAAACAACTCAAAACGCTGTGGCCGCAAATGATCGCCAAAATGGAACAGTACGACAGCCGTTTCCCGCGCATCCGCGACCTGGAAGAAGCGGTCACCGAAAGCTTCCTGGCCGCCACCGATTTCGACGACATGGAGCGCGACGAGGTTTCCTTCCTGTTCACCCTCGGCCTCAAACAGCGCCTTAAACTGCATCCCTACCAACCCAAAAAACAACCCCAAGAAGAAGGAGCGCCCGCATGAGCCTGTTCGACCAACGCGAAGAATTTTTGTTTCTTTACGACGTGACCATGGCCAACCCCAACGGCGATCCCAACGACGAAAACAAACCGCGCCTTGACCAAGGCAGCGGGCGCAATCTGGTCACCGACGTGCGCCTGAAACGCACCATCCGCGACCACCTCTTCGACGCTATGGGCCACCACGGTGGTGGCGACCGGGATATTTTCGTGCGCCAAACCGAAAGCAAAAAAACCGCGGGCGGCCTGCAAGACGGCAAGGCCCGCACCAAGGATTTTGACGAGGACCGCGACACCATCCTGAAACGCTGTATCGACATCCGCCTCTTCGGCGGCGTCCTGCCGATGGACAAAAACAGCTTTAAATTCACGGGCCCGGTTCAAATTAAAATGGGCCAATCGCTGCACCGTGTCGAGATCATGGAACTGCGCGGCACCGGCGCCTTCGCCTCCAAGGACGGCGCCAAACAAAACACCTTCCGCGAGGAAGCGGTGGTGCCCTATTCGCTGATCGCTTTCTACGGGGTGATCAACGAAAACGCGGCACGCCACACCGGTCTCACCCGCGACGACGTGGACCAGTTCTACACCGCCATGTGGGACGGCACCAAAAACCTGCTCTCCCGCAGCAAGATGGGCCACATGCCGCGGCTGCTGCTGCGCCTGCGTTACAAAACGCCCAACTTCTTCCTCGGCGACCTGGACCACCTGGTGCAGTTCGACCTGAACCCGGGCGAAAAAGTGTTGCGCCGCATCGACCAAGGCACGCTCAACCTAAGCGGCATTAGCGCGGCCCTCGCGCGGCACAACGACCACCTGGCCGATTTCGAGCTGCGTGCCGACGACCGCGTGAAGGTGACCGGATGGAACCGCTAACGCCCGGCACCAAGGTGCTTCAGGTCCAGTTCAGCGCCGACTACGGCTTCTTTCGCAATCCGCAAACCACCATGTCGCCGCGCACCCTGCCGCTGCCCTCACCCACCGCGGTACGCGGCATGCTCGGCGCCATTTGCGGGACCCCGCGCGAGCAGGCACCGGAACGCTTCGCCGCGGCGCGCCTCGCCCTGCAACTCACCAACCCGTTGCGGCGGCAGAGCATCGGCATCAACTACCTCAAAACCACCTCGCCCAAACATTTCGCCCGCTTCAAGGAACACAAACCCACCAGCGTCGAACTTTTGGTAAAACCGGCCTTTCGCCTGTTTCTGGCCTGGGACGACACGGCCGCGTACGAGGAGCTCAAACACATGCTGGTCAACCACTTAAGCGTGTACACACCCTGTTTCGGCAGCTCCGAGTACCTGGCCAACTTCCGCTGGATCGGCGAAGAAACGGTGGTGTCGGTGGCCGAAAAGGAGGCGGCAATCCACACCGCGGTGCCCCGCCGCGCCGTCAAACAGCTCGACTACGATTGCGGCGAAATCTTCACCACCACCCTCCCGGTTGCAATGAACAACCGCCGTGAGGTGCAGCGCTTCGAAACCTGCGTGTTCGAACGCAACGGCGAACCGCTCAAGGGCACCTTCGCCGAGGTGACCACCCTGTCCTCGGGAGCCGCGATTGTCTTCATCTGACTACCCGTTCCGGCTCCAATCCCATCCCGGCAAGCTGTTGGTCACCCACCTCACCCAGGTTCTGGCCAACGGCGACACCTACCTCGCCCGGCGCAACCTGCCGCAACCCCTGCACCACGCCTTGCGCCTCGCCCTGGTGCTCCACGACCTGGGCAAAGCAACGCCGTTTTTCCAGGGTTACCTGGCCGCGGCGGCCGCGGGCAACGGCGACGCCGCCCAAGCCGAACTGGGTTACCTCAAAAACCACGCGCGGCTCTCCGCGCTCTGGGCTTGGCGCTTCGCCTGCGATCAATGGCACGACACCCATCCCCTGCCTTGGCTGATCTACCACGCGGTGCTCAAGCACCACGGCCACCTGGGCAACCTCAAGGAATTGGTGCTGCACCCGCCCCACCTCGATCCCCGCCCCTTCAGCCACGACGGCAAAAGGCACCAACTCGAAAACCTCGGCGACCGGCTCATGTTGATGAGCGCCCACTTGGACTACACCGAGTTCGCCGCCATCCTCCGCGCCAACGGGATCACCGTCGACCGTTTCGACCACCACCACTTCGGCGCCCTTTGCGAGCTGTTCCACGGCCGCAAACGACGACCGCGCGGAAAGAAATGGGCGGGCGTCGCCGCGGCCATCCAGCAGGCCAACCAACAGCAACCGCTCCACCTCTTCTTCGAGCAAAGCCTGATTTTTTCCGTGTTGCTCACCTGCGACAAAGGCGAATGCATTTTCGACGGCCCCATTTACCACGCCGACAACCCCAAGTTCCCCGCCGACCTGATCGACCGCTACAAGGCAATCGCCTTCGCGGGCGCCGCGGGCCGCCTCAACCAATTGCGCGAACAGGTGTACCGGGAGGTAGGCGCCGCGGTCGACACCGTCGACCTCAACCAACAGCGCTTTTATTCGATCAATCTCCCCACCGGCATGGGCAAAACGCTCTGCGTGCTCAACGCGGCGGTGCGCCTGCTCCAGCGGGAACCGAGCTTGCGAAAAATCGTTTATTGCCTACCCTTTACCTCGGTGATCGACCAACTCGGCGGCATCGCCCGCGACATCCTCACCAAGCTGGATCTGCCCGATCACAGCGCCAACCTCGCCCTGCTCCACCACCTCGCCGAACTCCATTACCGCGACGCTTCAGACGACCACGAATTCGACAACTACCAAGGCGAGTTTTTGATCCAACAACTCGAAGCCAACCTCACCCTCACCACCTTCTACCAACTGCTGCACGGCATCCTCACCCACCGCAACCGCGACATTCGCAAATTCAGCGCCCTCGCCGACAGCGTGATCATCCTCGACGAGGTTCAGAGCATTCCCGTCACCTATTGGGCCTTGGTGCGTCAGGTTTTTACCCTTGTGGCGGAACGGCTCAACTGCGTGTTTGTGTTGGTCACGGCCACCATGCCGATGATTTTCGAGGCGGCGGAAGGTCAGATCCAAGAGCTGGTAAGCGATCCCCGCGCCGTCTACCAAGCCCTCAACCGCATCACCCTGGATTGCGCCCTGCTCAAAAAACCCTTCGCGCTTAGCCAGGATGAAGGTGGGCTGGTACCCGTCGCGGGCGACCGCGAATTCTGCGATTTCCTGGCCGCGGAGATCGCGCAACACGCGGCCGCCGGCATCTTGGTGATCGTCAACACCCGCGCCGTCGCCCGCGTCATCTACCGCGAAATCAAGGCCCGTTTTCCCGAGCGCGAGCTGGTGTTTCTCTCCGGCGACGTCACCCCCCACGACCGCCTGGCCCGTATCACGGCCGTCAAAAAAGCCGCCGGCGCCAACCTGGTCATCATCTCGACCCAGCTGGTTGAGGCCGGGGTTGACATCGATCTCGGCCGCGTCTACCGCCAGCGCGCCCCGCTCGACGCCGTCTTCCAAGCCGCGGGCCGCTGCAACCGCAACAACGGCAACCAGGGCCGCGTCATCCTGTTCCGCTTACGCGGCCAAACCCCAACCGGCACAACCCGCGATTTGGGCGAAATCATTTACGGCGACGTGGCCATGCAGGCCACGCAACAGGTGCTCGCCACCCACAAAAGCCTGCAAGAATCGGCCTTTTTCGATTGTGCCCAAACCTATTTCGCCACGGTGAAAGCGGGCGTAAGCAACAAGGAAACCAGGGATCTATGCGACGCGCTCAAATGCCTGGACTACGCCGCCGCCTTTCGGGACGGCAAACGCCGCGACCACAACCAACCGATACAGCCCTTTCGGTTAATCGAGGAGCAGGACACCCAAAGCTTCTTGGTCCTGCAAAACGACGAGGCGCGTCGGCGCTATGCCGAATACCAAGCCTTGTCCGACAGCGACGGCAACAAACACGACATCGCCATGCAGCACAAAATCATCCTGCGCGCCCTTGCGCCCTACACCCTTTCCGTTTACCGTCGTCGCAATGCGTCCGATGCTACCCAAACCTTCTTTGACATCGTTTACCCGGCCGAGGCCGACGCCGTCGGCGCCACGGATTACGTCTACGATGCCGAGCTCGGTTTGGTCATTCAACACGACGCCTGCTTTTAGCCGGCTTCAAGGCCACCCCGTTCACCCGAGAAAGGAACCCCCATGCCCCAACTTGATCTCACCCTGATGACCTTCCAACTCGAAGGCGCCGGCCCGCGCGACAGCGAGTTCGTGCGCGGCTACCTCGGCAACCGTTTTCGCGAATGCACCTTGCTCCACAACCACCTGGAGAACGGGGAACTGCGGTTCCGTTACCCGCTGGTCCAGTACCGCGTGGCCGACGAACGGGTCCACCTGCTCGGCATCAACGAAGGCGGCGCGGCCTTGCGCCACATTTTTCTGGACATGACCGAACTGATCCTGCGCGACCGTCGCGTCCCCCTATTCGAAAAGCAGATCATCCAAAAAACAGCGACCTTCGGATACCACCCCGAACCGATCAACTACCGTTTCACCAGCCCCTGGCTGGGCCTCAACCAAAAGAACTTCCCGCTGTGGCGCAAGGCCGACCCCACCGCCAAGGCCGATTTGCTGCGCCGTGCCCTGGTCGGCAACCTGCTCGCCCTGTGCAAAGGGTTGGACCTGCGTTTGCACCCGGACCAGCGCTTGACCGCGGCGCCTCGGCTCACCCCGACCGAGGTCGGTTTCAAGCAGAAACAGATGATCGGTTTCCGCGGTGGCTTTCGCGTCAACTTCATCATTCCCGAGGGTTTGGGTTTGGGCAAAAGCGTGGCGCGCGGGTTCGGCGCCGTCGCCCGCGACACGGAGGTTTCGGGATGAACGTGAATTTGTTAACCGAGGGCGGCCTGCTCCACGTGCGCGACGGCATGTTTGAACTGATTACCGAAAAAAAGAAAACCCCGATCAGCCCGGTCAAGATCGAGCGCATTTTGGTGAGTACACGCATGCGCCTGACCTCGGATGTCTTGGTGCTTGCACTACAGCACAAAATCGACGTGCTGTTTATGGACCATTTCGGCGATCCGGTCGGGCGGCTGTGGCAACCGGTGTTGGGTTCCACCACGCGCATCCGCAAGCAACAATGCCTGTGGTCGCTGGACGGGCGCGGCCTCGAACAAGCACGCGCCTGGCTGTTGGAAAAGTTGGACGGCCAGGCCGCGTTTCTGCAGGATTTGGCCAAACGTCGCACCGCGCAAGCCGAACTGTTGCGGGAGGCCGCCGCCGGTATCGCCGCGGCCGCCGCCGCCACCGCCGCCGACGATTTGCGTGAACCGGGCGCCGCCGCCCGCCTGCGCGGTTTTGAAGGCAGCGCCGGACGCTGTTACTTCACCGTCCTCGCCGAGGTCATCCCGGAAGCCTACCGCTTTGAGGGCCGCTCGCGTCGGCCGGCACGCGATCCCTTTAATGCCATGCTGAATTACGGTTACGGCGTGTTGTACGGCTATGTTGAGAAAGCCTGTTTGGTGGCGGGCCTGGATCCCCATTTGGGATTTATGCACCGCGACGATTACAACCAACGATCCTTCGTTTACGACTTCATCGAACCCTACCGGGTTGAGGTGGGCCGCTGTGTGGTGTCGCTGTTCACGCGCAAGCAGGTGCGCCGGACGATGTTCACGCCCATCGCCAACGGGTTCACCCTGGCCAGGGAAGGTAAGGAAGTGTTGATCACCGCCCTGCACGAGGTCATGCGCGGACAGCGCCGCCAGGGCAAACGCAAGGTGCAACTGAAGCACGCCGTGCAGTTGGCGGCACATGCCTTCGCGACGGACCTTTTGGAAAGCGCGGCGTTGGAGGCCGAGCTGCCGGAAGATGAGCGCGCGGCTGAACGGGAGGCCGCATGTTGGTCTGGGTGATGTACGACGTCAGCGATCCGCGGCGGCTCAACCGCATGGCCAAAATTTGTCTGCGGTCCGGGGTGTACCGGGTGCAGAAGTCGGTGTACTTGGGCAAGTTAACCAACAGCCAAATCGACGCCTTGCGCCTGGAGTTGGAGGCGACCATGAACAAAAAGGAGGATTCGGTGTACCTGTTCCCGATGGCGGCGGATTCATTTGATAAGGGAAATATCCTGGGATTGGCTTTTGACCGCGCGATGGTGTCGGACCAAATCCGCGAGTTGTTCCTATGATGGTGTTTACCGTATCGGAAGTAATGGCGCACCAGTTTTGTCCGCGTTTCACCTGGTTCGGCGGGGTGTTGGGGATCGCGGAGAACCAGGAGCGCGATTTCAAGGTGCGCCGCGGTCGCGAGGTTCACGCGGACAAGGAGGCGGCGGACCGGGGTTACTTGCGCCAACGGTTGGGGGTGGTGGACAAGGAACAAGGCGTGTATTTGGGCCGACCGGACTTGCCGTTTCGCGGGATCGTCGACGAGGTTTTGTTTATGGCGGACGGAAGCGCGGCGCCGTTGGATTGGAAGTTCGCTGAGTACAAGGAACGGGTATTTAAGACCTACCGTTTGCAGGCGGTGATTTACGCGATCTTGATCGAGCGCATTTACGAGAAGCCGGTGAAAACGGCGTATGTGGTGTATGTTCGTTCGCAAAACAAGCTGGTGGAGGTACCGATCACGAGGAGGGCGCGCGGCCAGGTGGAAGAGATCCACGCGGCGATGAGCGCGGTGCACGGCGGGATATTCCCACCGGCGACGAAAAACCAGCAGCGCTGTATGGGCTGCACCTACCGCAACCTATGCCCGCGTTAGGTGTTGTAGGTTGGGCATGGGGCATAGAGGTTAAGGTGTTGGGCCTTGGGTTTTCAGCGTTAGGGCCTCGGTGTTGGGCGATAGCCGTTGGGCAATCAGTGTTGGGCGATAGCCGTTGGGCATTCAGTGTTGAGCTTTCAGTGTTGGGCGTTGGGTTTTCAGCGTAGGGCAATCAGTGTTGGGCGATAGCCGTTGGCCAATCAGTGTTGGGCATCGGGGTGCATGCTGCCGTGGGTAGGCGGTGGTGGATGGCGCGAGAAAACCGAACGAAAGTCGGCGAAAAAGAAGCGGAACGAGGCAAACTTTCCGAACCCAAGCCGACCAACATGCGCTAAGATGAACCAAATCAAGCGATTAGCAAAGAAAAAACTCGCGATTTGGGAGGCAAAACAGGGTGTTATCCGGTGTTATCGGCCCAAAAAAGGCTAAAAGATCCAACAGGTTTTTCACCGTAAACCCCAAGAAGGAAAGCACTTCCAAAAAATAGCTCTTAGTGACCTACATCCACTACAACAAGGATTGGAACTCCATTTTAACATCTCCTTAAGATTGCTCACTTCTAAGCTTAGTGACCTACATCCACTACAACAAGGATTGGAACTATTTCAGGCGAGATTGTACGTTTTCGTTCATCCGTCTTAGTGACCTACATCCACTACAACAAGGATTGGAACAAGCTGATACCGAAGCGACTCTCTCCTCTAAAGATCTTAGTGACCTACATCCACTACAACAAGGATTGGAACTTTAAAAGTCCCCACGTTTTTTTGATCACGATTAAAAACTTAGTGACCTACATCCACTACAACAAGGATTGGAACAGAAGGCCATGATAACCAGGCCTAAACCCCAAATAGCTTAGTGACCTACATCCACTACAACAAGGATTGGAACCAAGAAAGCAAGCTGGCCAGGCTGGAAACCGTAACTCTTAGTGACCTACATCCACTACAACAAGGATTGGAACATTGGTTGTGGGAGGGAGACCCAACCCCTGAGCAGGTCTTAGTGACCTACATCCACTACAACAAGGATTGGAACTCCTCTTCTATGTGCATATCCGCATAAAAAACTTTCCTTAGTGACCTACATCCACTACAACAAGGATTGGAACTTTGATGTACTCCATTACAAGAGGACTCATGAACTCTCTTAGTGACCTACATCCACTACAACAAGGATTGGAACTTCGGCGGTGCTTCCTTCAACTGTGGCTGTTTCTGTCTTAGTGACCTACATCCACTACAACAAGGATTGGAACTTCAATAACATCAGCGATCCAATCGGCGCCGATGAGCTTAGTGACCTACATCCACTACAACAAGGATTGGAACATGCCCTCGCCTGTCCTTGACCCTCCGCACGCACTTCTTAGTGACCTACATCCACTACAACAAGGATTGGAACAGCAATCCATGGCCGACCTTTCCGCGATTACCGGCCCTTAGTGACCTACATCCACTACAACAAGGATTGGAACCACAATGCAACCAACGTGCGCACCTCTTCCGGTGTCTTAGTGACCTACATCCACTACAACAAGGATTGGAACCCAATTGGTTCCCAAGCTCACTCTCTCTCGCACCACTTAGTGACCTACATCCACTACAACAAGGATTGGAACACCCGCTCCAGGCTGCCCTGGCAAGCCCCGTTAGGGCTTAGTGACCTACATCCACTACAACAAGGATTGGAACCTCAATTTTTTCCTTGATTAAATCAAGCTGGGTGGGCTTAGTGACCTACATCCACTACAACAAGGATTGGAACTCGATGCGAATAGTTGCGAGACAACTGTCGTACCATTCTTAGTGACCTACATCCACTACAACAAGGATTGGAACGGTAAAGACTTGTCTAACGAATTACATGCAATGATCTTAGTGACCTACATCCACTACAACAAGGATTGGAACTCAATCCCTAACGCATCGGGAGTTGCATTAATGTTGCTTAGTGATTAACCTAGAAGCCAGACAAAGTCGCACTATTTCGGTAGGACACGATGCCACATGTTCTGGCCCGCGGGTGTTGCCGGCCCGGTTCTTTGCCCTTGGCTTTGTCGGCCTTTCCTTCGGCCATGCTCGGGCGACGGCCATGGAGAAATGGGTGGGCGCCGGCGTTGCGCCCACTGGTGGGTTTAGTCTTCGGTTCCGGTGACGCAGTCGATTTCGCGCGGGTTGCGGCCCAGGTGGATGATGCGGCTGCCGGTTTGGTTGAGCGGGTTAACACCGCGGCCGACGATGATGCCGTCCTCGGGGCTGGTGTAGCTTTTGACCTTTTTGCCGAAAATGGTGCTCACGTGTGCCACGTGTTCACCGGCCACCACCCGTTCGGTAACCTTGGGGTATACCTGCAAAATGCCGCCCTCGTCGGTGTACAGCCAATAACTGGCGTCGCACAGAATGGATTTCTTGGCGGGGCAGGCAATTTCCCCTGGCAGCATCTTCAAATCGTAAAAAACGTTGTGAATGCCGACCAAACTGTTTTTGATGACACCGTACTGGAACAGGTTCGGGTCGCGCAGCTCGACGGTAATCGAGGGGATGTTTAAGCCGTCGGCGGCGCCGCGTAAGGTGGCGTCGTTGGGATGGTTGTGTACGATGATTTCGGCGTTTTGCAAACGCGCCATGCGCGACGTGCGCTCGTCTTCCATGTCGGCGCGGATGTAGTAGGAATTGACGCGGCCGAAACTGGCGGTGTGCAAGTCAATGTGGTAATTGAATTTACTTAAGATGCGGTCGACGAAGCGGTAAATGTAAACCTGGCTGAGGTTGCCGGTGGGTTTGCCGGGCGTGATGCGGTTAAGGTCGACGCCGTCGCTGAAGAACCGCTGTTCGCGCAACAGACCCGGCACGTTGACGACCAACACGCCGATCACAAAACCGTGTAATTCCTCTAAGTCGAGGTCGTGGAAGATTTTTTGAATGACGGAAATGCCGTTAAGTTCGTTGCCGTGGATGGCGGCGGTCAGGCCGAGCACTGGGCCGTCGTGGCGACCGCGCGCGATCAGAATCGGCAAGCGCACCGGTTCACCGATACTGTTGTTAACCATGTGCAGCCAGTACATGCCGATGGTGCCAGGTTTGGTTTGTTCCAGGTCGATGTGATGGATGTGAACGGAGTCGCTCTCAAAAAATACCTTGTTCATGATTCCCCAATGTGCCACGGCGCGATCGCTGAATCCGCCGGAACGGAGCCGACGTTCGAAAGCATTTACATGCGTTCTCCGATGTTTATTTCGGTTGTGTGAGGAAACTTCATGATCCCAAAATGCGGAAAAAATGACCGCGGCATGCGATCCGTCGCGGCACCGGTGACGTACAACATGACCCAAGGTTTAGCTTGGTCATTGAATCCATTTCACCAATGCGCGACGCCTGTCGAAATAGGCGGATATGACCGAACAAACGCGGAAGCTTAGGCTAAAAAAACGTTTCGATGGTTTCTACAATGCGGTAATCGGCGTCAACTACCGGGATGACGCGCCATTTGTCGAAGGTGGTGCAGGGGTGAGCCATCGAGAAACCCAGCAGGTCGCCGATTTGCAAGTCGTGATTTGGCGCGATCTTTAGAACCGCGTGTTGGTCGTACAGGGCAACCACCTCGGCGGCACCTTTGAACGCCTTGGGGGCGGTGCCGGGTCGGCAGACCTGCTGCAAAACCGGTGGTTCGATGTCGTAGGAAATGTCGCGTTTGCCCAGGGCCGCCACCGCCAAGCCCGGTTCCGGCATGGATTGCAGGTGGGCCCAGACCTCGAGCGCGGGGATGAAATCACCCAGGTTCCGCGGGCTCGGGCCGCGTTGCATCATCTGTTGCGCGGCGCGGCGGTAATGTTGGGCATCGCTCGTCAGGTAACAGCCGGAACGCAACAACTTCTTGAGCGGGCGGTCCAGCCGGCTTTGTTGCAGAAAGGCGACAGCCAGGTCGGGGAACACCGAACCCCCGGCGGAAAGCAGCACCTCGTCCCCACCCCAGAGCTGTTCGCGGGTGGCCTCGGCCAGCACCGCCGCGGCATCGCGGTGAAGTTGTTCGATCAGGGGCGCGCTTTTGGGATCGCCTGCAGGGACCACGCCCTCGTATAGAGCAATGCCTGCTAAACAGAGCGAATTCACCGACTTAGCGATGCTTCTCGCCAGGATCAGGGCTTGCTCCAGGCCGCGTGCGCCGGTGCGTTTTCCCGCGATGCCGGATTCCACCAATACGCCCAACCGACCCGCATAGGGGTGTTGTGCGGTCACGGCCGCCAGTTGTTCGACGCCGGCCAAGCTGTCGGCCAGCACGGTGCAGGTGATCGCTTGATCCCCGTGCAACACATCCAGCACGGCGCGGATGTTGCCGGCGCCGATTAACTGGTTGGCCAAAAAGATGTTTTTGACGCCGAATTGGGCGTACAAGCGCACGTGGTGCGCGGTTGCCGCGGTGATGCCCCAAGCACCGTCATCCAGTTGCATTTGAAAGAGTTGCGGGCTCATGGTGGTTTTTCCGTGGGGACAGAGTAAGACGTCGGTTTCGGCGAGGAAACGGCGCATCCAGGCGCGGTTGTGGTCCAGCGCCGGTTTTTTGAGGACGGCCAGCGGTAGCGGCAGGTCGTCGTTGAATAAACAGGGTTGGCGGGACGCACCTTGGTGCCGGCCCGGGGAAGGTGCCAGCCCTTTGTGAAACGGTTCCTTGGGGGATTGCAACGGGGCGGTCATGCAGGGTTCCTTTCGCGAGGTTAATAATTGGGGCCGGCGGTGCCTGACAAGATTTCGGCGATGGTTGCCAGGCCGCATTTTAGGGTGGCGCGATCCGGTAAACCCAGTGAAACCCGCACGGCGTGGGGTGTATCGCGGCGATTCACGGCGAAGGCGCCGCCGCCCACCACCATCACGCCACACTCGCGGGCGCGGGCGGTAAACTCGTCGGAACTCCAGGGTTCGGGCAGGGTTAGCCACAGATGGGTGCCGTTGGGGTCGGCCGCGAACGTCCATGGGGCCAGGATTTGGGCGGCAAGTCGTTGGCGTGCTTGGGTTTCTTCCCGTTTGGCGGCGATGATGCGGTCGGCGGTACCGTCGGCCAACCAGCGCGTCGCGACCTCCACCATCAGCGGGGCGGCCATCCAGACGGTGTTGTGGATCGCGGCCAACAGCCGCGTCCTCAACGGGGGCGGCACCATCATAAAGCCGGTGCGAAGACCCGGCGCCAAACACTTGGCCACGCTCGACAGATAGATGGCGCGTTCGGGGATGCGCACGGCCAGCGGCTCCGGCGGATCGGGCATCATAAAGGAAAAGATATCGTCCTCGATCAGCAGCAAATCGTGTTGCGTCACCAGCGCGGCAACCGCCTCGCGCCGTTGCGGCGACAGGGTGACGGTGGTGGGATTGTGCATGCTGGGGATCAGGTACAGCGCCTTGGGGCGCGGCTCCTGCAAGCAGGCCTGGGCCAGCGACTCGGGTACCAAACCACCTTCGTCCACGGCCACGGCGCGCAACTTCACGCCGTACTGGCGCGCCTGACTCTTCATCGAAGGATAGGTCAGCGCCTCGGTCAACAGAACCTGGCCGGAGCCGAGCACGGCGGAGAGCACGACGTTGAGCGCGTGCTGGGAGCCGGCGGTGACCAGCAGGTTTTCCGGCGTTGCCGCCAAACCCAAACGCTGCAGCCAAGCGGCGGCGCGCTGTCGTTGACGGGCGTCGGCGGATTCGGGCCGGTACAACAAGAGTTCGTTGACGTCGGGTTCGTCGGCGAGTTCCCGCAGGGTTGCGGCCAACAGATCGCGTTCCATCGGCAGGGCGACGGGCAGGCTCAAGGTGAAATCCACGGTTGAGGCGCGTTCGGGTGAACGGGGCCAAGGATCATCGCCGGCTTGCTTGCGAACAAAGGTACCGCGGCCGATTTCGCCGACGGTTAAACCGCGCCGTTCGGCCTCGGCATAACCCCGG
This sequence comes from Acanthopleuribacter pedis, assembly GCF_017377855.1. GTDB lineage: Bacteria > Acidobacteriota > Holophagae > Acanthopleuribacterales > Acanthopleuribacteraceae > Acanthopleuribacter > Acanthopleuribacter pedis. The sequence goes on along the minus strand of NZ_JAFREP010000006.1, from coordinate 99,648 downwards.
CTGATGGTGCCGATGGTCACGCCGAGTAGATCGGCCAATTCGCGGTGGGTCGGCAAGCGATCACCCGGCCTGAGCCGGCCCGTGGCCAAGTCGCGGGCCAGCGCGTCGGCCAAGGCGAGGTACCGGGGTGTGTTGTCTTGGAGGGTGGGGGTCCAGATTGTCATGGTGACAATATACGCATTGACGATAGAAACCACAAGGCATATAAAGACAATCAAGACATTTTTTAGTGACAATTCCCGATTGTCTCGGTTTTTGTCCAGGAGGACCCGTGCGCCATACTTCACCTTCCCCCATCACCGAAAACCTGACCCTGGACCCCCAAGACTGGTCCACAATGCGCCGGCTGGCCCACCAAGCTCTGGATGAAATGCTTGATTTTCAAACGGATGTCCGCAACCGTCCGGTATGGCGGGAAGTGCCGGAGGCAAGTCTGGACCTGATGGCCCAAGCGGCGCCCCGCGCGGGCTTGGGCAGCGAGCAGGTGGTCGCGGACATGCTGCAACACGTGGTCCCCTACCCCAGCGGCCACGCCCACCCGCGCTTTTGGGGTTGGGTCTGCGGGACGGGCACCCCGATCGGTATGGTTGCCGATATGTTGGCGGCCGGGGTCAACGCCAGCTCGGGGGCGTTTAACGACGCGCCCTCGCGCATTGAAGCGCAATTGATCGGCTGGATGCGCGACCTTTTTGATTTCCCCGAAACCACCAGCGGCATTGTCACCAGCGGTGGTTCGGTGGCCAACATGATCGGGTTGGCGGTGGGCCGCGACGCGATCATCGGCGAACCCCTGCGCCAACGGGGTTTGACGGGATTAAGCGGTACACCGGTGGTGTATACCTCCGACCAGGTTCATTCCTCGGTGGATAAAGCGATGATGTTGTTGGGTTTGGGCACGGACAACTTGCGCAAGGTCGGCACGGACGATCAGTACCGCATCGACCTCGACGCCTTGCGCGCGGCGATTGAGGCAGACCGGCGCCGCGGCTTGCGCCCGCTGGCGATTGTCGGCAACGCGGGCACGGTTAACACGGGCGCCCTCGACGATCTCACCGGACTGGCGGAGATCGCGCGCCACGAGGGGCTGTGGTTCCACGTGGACGGCGCCATCGGTGCGATTGCGGCGATGTCGCCCAAAATCCGCAAGAAATTGCGGGGCATGGAACGAGCCGATTCGCTGGCCTTTGATTTCCACAAATGGCTGTACGTGCCTTATGAAGCGGGCTGCGTGCTGATCCGCAACAGCAAATTACACCGCCAGAGTTTTTCGGTGGCGGCCACCTATTTGGAAACCCCGCCGCGGGGTATCGCGGCCCAGCCCGATTCCACCTACCTGCGCGGCCCGCAACTCTCGCGCGGTTTTAAGGCGTTGAAGGTGTGGGCGCAAATCCGCGAATACGGCATGGACGCGTTGGGCCGCATCCAGGAACAAAACGTGGCCCAGGTCCAGTATTTGTCCCAACTGATCCAGGCGGAACCGCGTTTGGAACAAAGCGCCCCTTCCCCGCTGAACATTTTGTGTTTCCGCTACCTACCCGAGCACCTGGGCGCGGATCAAACCGATGCGATTAACTATGAACTGTTGATGCGGCTCCAAGAACGCGGCATCGCGGCCCCATCCAGCACGCGGCTCAACGGGCAATTCGTGTTGCGCGTCGCCAACACCAACCACCGCACCCGGTTCGAGGATTTTGCACTGTTGGTGGCCGAAACGGTTCGGCTGGGTCGCGAAATCGAAGCGGGGCTTTAGCCTAAGCAGCGCAAACAATCACGGAAGCATCCAAGAACACCAGGCGGCAAGTCCACCTCAGCCTCTAACAGACCGGCATCCCAACCACGTTTTTTCTCCTCAAAAGCCACAAAAGAAGGTTTTTGAGGAGAAAAAATGTCCCCGCACCACGCGGTTCTCGCCGCGGCCGCTAGGCCGGAACCTGCCCGAAGCTAACAAATAAGGTCGGTCGATTCGCCGTCAAAACCCACCCCAGGGTTTTTGCGTCAGAATCAGATCGACCTCGAACCGCATGACACGGCCGTAAAGCAAACGCGTGCCGTCGCGGGAAACGGACAAGCTGGGTGAGGCAATGCGCGGCAGCGGTCCCAATTCGCGACGGTCCGACCCGTCCAAGGCGGTGCTGACCGCGATACTGTGGTTCCCATCCCAGGCGACATAATAAAGCCGTTCTCGGGCCAGGTCCCAATTATCACCTTGGCGATGGGCCAAATCCGCCACCACCAGGGTCGCCTCGCCCTCCCCAACCAAAGGTTTTCGCCACAGGCCGTCGCGCCCGCGGTAGGTGAAGTAAAACCAACGAGCGTCGTCGCTTTCGCGCCCGTAAAAAACGTCACCTTCCAAAAAAGGCGTGGCTTTCTGGAGCGCCAAATCCCAGTGAAACAAGGTGGAGCGGCCGTTTTCCAAGCCGGCCACGTATAAGGCGTCGCCGCTTCGGCCCCAATCACACAACATACCCTTCATGCCGCTATGGCGTACCCGCCCCGTGGCCGGTTCCACCAGGTACACCTGCATTTCGCCGTCTTTCAGGCTCGACACGGCGGCGCGTGTCCCGTCCGGCGACCAGCGCGGTCGGGTGACGTGCATGCCGTGGAGGTCGGTCAACTGGCGCAAGTCGGCGCCGTCGTTCTCGGCCAGCCATAACGCCAATGAACCGCTCCGGCTGGATGTGAACAACAGTCGCGTGCCGTCGGGCGAAAACACGGCCTCGCAATCGTAATAATTGGAGTCGATAAGCGGACGGTGACTGTCCGCGGGCGATGCGGTATCCAACACCCAAATGTTCTTTTCAAAAGTCACCTTTTCGTAGACCAGGGCGTGGGCGGCGGCGGCATAGGTCGGCGCATAACTGCGCTCCCCCCGCGTCGGTAGCCAGGTCTCTTGGCCGTTGGTGACATCGATCAGCCACAGGCCGTAGGCGCCCTCGCGCAGGTTGGAGATGATCACATACCGGTTGTCGACCCAATCGAAGCCGGCCACATGTAAATCGCGGCGCACCACCGTTTGGGTCTGTTTCCCCTCGGGATCAACCAACAGCAATTGCCAAGCGCCGGAAGCCAACACGCGCATAAAAGCCAGCCGCGTACCGTCAGGTGACACGCGCGGCAAAATGTCGCCGCGACCTTGGACCGGTGCGCTGGTGATCGGGGTCACCTCGTGATTGGCCAGGTTGAGGCACTGAATGCGAAAGGGTCCTCCGTCGGCGGTGCGCTCGGCAAAATACAGACGGCGCCCGTTGGGACCAAAATCCAGGCCGTCCATTGCCGCGCCTTCGTAAACCAGGGTTTCATCGCCGCCTAGCGCGGAGGCGGTCAGCAAATGAACCCCGTTTGGGTGCGAACGGGTGAAGGCAAGCCGGGTGCCGTCGGGCGACCAGGCGGGATCGTCGTGATCGGCCGCGGCGGTGGTGAGCGCGCGTTCGCCGTTGCCGTGGGCGTCAATCATGAAAATGTGTCGGTGGCCGGCCTGCTCGCGCACGAAGGCGACGCGGCTGCCGTCGGGGGAAAGCGCGGGCTGCCGTTCACGACCCGGGTAGTTGGTCAAAAACACATCCTTGGCCGGGGTGGTGGAAATGGCGACGGGGGCGGGCGGCGTCGGCGAAGAAATTAACTGGAACAACCAACCCAGAAAGGGCAGCAGCACCAGCGCGGCGACACCGAGCGAACGCCGCGACAGAAAGGAAGCCTCACCTTGCGAGGGCGCGGCCACCGGAGAGGAACCTGTCTCGCGCGGGGCGGATTCAGCCGCGCGATCCTGCGTTTCTTCCAAGATGGCGGACGGCGCGGCGGCGGGTTCAAGCACGGGGCGCACCTCACCCAAAAACTGGTAACCCCGTTTGGGAATGGTCGCGATGTAGGTCGGATTGCGCGGTTCGTCGCCCAACACCTTGCGCAACTCGGATACGGCGCGGGTCAGAGCGTCCTCACCTACATGGGTATCGGGCCACAACCGCGCCATCAGTTCGGCGCGTCCCCACGGGGTGCCCGGCTCGGAGGCCAGCAAACACAGCAGGGCCATAATGCGCGGTTCGACCCGAACCGAACGATCCTCGCGGGACAGTGAATGGGTGGCCGGATCAACCTGCCAAGGGCCGAATGAAAAAGGTGGCGGGAGTTCGTTTCGGAAAGGGTCCATAAAGCATCCTGACGGTTCTTGAATCGGGTGTTCACTATTCTAACGCGGGCGCTGAGGGCGCGGCAATCACCGCTCCGGGCGGGTAACCAAGCTGTTTTAACGACCGCGGTTCCATGTTAACGCCAGATCATCCACAACAAAACAAGCAACTTAGGACCTGGACCTTTTCAGGATGTTTTCAAGAGAAGCGCGCCCTGCTGTTCGCCCGTAAGGTCTCCTCAACGACGCAAAACACGGCCTCGGCAAGGGCCGACCCGGCGTTTTGCCAACCACCATTCCCACCCTAGGAGATTCCCATGATCTTTTGGCTCAGCTGCATGACCTTCCTGTTCAGCAACCCGCAAGCACCCGACGCGGTACTGAAACGCGTCGATTGGGACGCGGTCCAAGTGGCCCGCTGTATCGATAATTACATGACCGGCACGGCGACGGGCAACCGTGATCAAATCCGCAAGGCGTTTCTGCCCAACGCGGGCCTGCAATTCATCCGCGACGGCAAACCCACCCGCTTTCCGGTGGAAGACTATGTGGCCTTTTTTAAGGAAGGCGTGGCGACCGGTCGCACCGGCCGTTTGGTTTCGGCGGACATCACGGGCACGGCCGCGATGGTGAAGGTGGAAATCCACACCAAAAAACGCCGGTTCACCGATTACCTGGTGCTGCTGAAAGTAGGTGACGACTGGAAAATCGCTGAGAAAATCGCGTTCTCGGTGTCAAAAGGTGATCAATGAGATTCGTTGTTGTAACACTGACCCTAATCGTGAATCTCGCCGCCGCCGACCAGCCCTTTAAAGCCCCTTACTTACGCGTCTTTGACGACCGGCTCCATGCGGCCATGGTGACCCAACACGAACAGGCGTTAATCGCATTTAAACAAGCGGCGACGGCGGTGGGCTACCGCGATCATTTCCACTTCTTTCGCATGGACGACGGCACCTATCCAGCGTTTAACCCGCAGAAGACGGCGCACGGGTCGGCCGACTCGGATGCGGCCTGGGCGGAAATTAGCGAAAAACTGGACCCAAAGCTCCTAGCAGAAGGGTCCGAGGTGTTCGGCGCCTCGATTGAATCGCAAGACCTGTACACCTTGTCCCGCCGCGCGGCCTACAGCTATCCGGCGGTAGGCGTGGCGCCGGACGATTTCCTGGTGATGGACATCCTCGCGCTTAAGAACACCCATCTCGAAACCGCCGCGGCAACGCTGATGCACCAGGCGGCGCTGGCCAAAAAACAACGCGTCCCCCAGCAGTATGTTGTGTACAGCAAACTGTCGGGCGCCAACCTACCGATCCTAATCCGCTTCACCTTCGCCAAAAACCGGGCGGACTACGAAACCCGGCGCAACCGCACCCAAACCCTGCTCGGCGAAGAAGGCCGCAAGCTGGAACAGGCCCTGGCCGAATGCATACGGGGTCAAACCCGGCGTACCGGTTGGTACCGCCGCGCGGCCTCGTATTAATCGGGCGCGTTGCCGAACCGTTCCGGAAGGGTTTCGCCCCTCTCCCCAACGGTTTCGGCAACGGCCAACCCGGCATGCCGACCAAAAATGCTACAATACGCGCCAATCCCCCACAATCGAGGTAGGCGTGCCGGCAGATAAAGATCCGCTCGACAGTTACATCCGCTTTCTTGTCGAACAGCGCGACAAACGCAGCGAACAACTCAACGATGAAGAAATGCGGCGCATCGCCCTGGAAATGGGCCTCAGCGAAGCCGACCTGCAACAGGCTTCCCAAACCGCCCGTGAACACCGCGAACGGGCCACCACCTTTCGCGTCCACGGCCGTCATCAGGACGCTCTGGACGAACTGAAACGCGCGGCGCCCTTTCTACCCAACGACCTGGCGCTCCACCTCGATATGGCGCGTTGTTACCTCGCCCTGGGCGACACCAAAAAGGCGGAACACTGGGCCCGTTACTGCCTGCAACTGGACCACCGCTGCGATGAGGCGATCCAATTGCTCAACCGCATCGATACCCTCGAGCAACAAAACGACACATGGGACAAACACAGCCGCCGCTCGGCCGTTTCGGCGTTTTTCGGGGCGATGGGGGCGGTGGTGATCCTGGTCGCCATCATCCTGTTGGTGGTGCTGCGCGCGGGCAAAAGTGAAGAAGCACCGCAACCGACGCCCCTCCCGGCGAAACAGGCACCGAGCCAAGCGGCAACCACCACCAGCCTACCGGGCTTCACCCAGAGCCATCGCGACATCCCGATCAAACTGGTGGGCGGCCAAAACTTGGTTTTGGAACGCACCCGCTCGCGCCTGACCACCTTCAACGATCAGTCCTTTTACAAAATGGCCACCATCCTGCGCAACACGGGTACGGAGGATTTCGTGGACATCCGCGGTTACGTGGTACTGAAAAACGAAGCGGGCGTGGTCGTCAAACGCCAGGGCCTGTCCCCTTTCCGCAAGTCGCGGGGCAAACACATGATCCCGGACGAAAAAATCGGCGCGGGGACCACGATCATCGCGGACGAAAGCGTGACCCAGGCGGAATGGGTATTGGAAGTCGCGGACAGCCAACCCCACACGGCGCTGCACGAAGCGGAACCGGTCCAAGTACAGTGGTCGATCAAACAACCGTCGGGCGCCAAGCTGCGCGTGAACCAACGCACCATCGGCGGCATGGATATGCGCCAGGGCCGACAATCCTTGCAGATCGCCCTCGATTTCACCAACAACGGCAGCTCGCCGTACAACCGGCTCAAGTTCGAAATTGATATTCTCGATGCAGAAGGAACACTGTTGCTCTCACGTCCGGGCTACGTGATCACGGATCAAACGCCGCCCCTGCTCGGCGGCGAAAGCCGCGCCTTCCACGGGGTCTACGTTTACACGGGCCAACGCGCCGGCTACAACCTACGCATCGTGCAACTGGAATAAAAAACACCGTCATCCTTTGAGATGATCCAAAAAACACACGACCAAAGATCGCGTCAAACCAACAAAGCAAGGGCACCATCCGCATCGGGAAACGAAACCAGAGGGCGAACAGGACAATCCGCATCCTCAATTCATCCAAAGATCCTGTGAAATAGAAAATCCCAAGCCAAACAAAAAACCCTACCAGCCACCCGCATCCGCAACGTAGGATGAGGCAACCTGTTGAACTTGACCGACGCGTTCTCTTTGGTCGGGGATCAGCAAAACGGCCAAGTTCAACAGGTCTCAAAAAAAGGCTTAATCGATCAGTTCGGGATGGCGCACGATGATCATCAGCGCCGCCAATTTGGCGAGGTAACCCGCATCACCATGATACCCCTCTTCAGCTAAAAGCCAGGCGTCGTTGGTGTTAAGTTCGCTGATGCCTTGGTCGATTTTTTTGGGGCCGGCGTTGTAGGCGGACACGGCCAAGGCCCAATCGCCGTAATGGGTATGCAATTTGTTCAAAAAGGCTGTCGCGGCCTGGGTGCTGCGCGCCACGTCCAACCGCTCATCCACCGTGTCATCGACGCGGAGGTCGAAGGCGCGGGCGGTGGCGGGAATGAACTGCCACAAACCGGCGGCGTGGGGCGCGTACTTGTTGGGTTTCAAGGATTGGTAGCCGGATTCGAGCAAAGGCATGACCAGCAGGTCCTCGGGTAACCCCTGTTCTTTGAGCACGGGTTCGATTTCCGGCAGCATTTGTTCCATGCGGGTTAAGGCGCGTTTGAGGAATTGACGGTTTTTGGCCACACCGACGTAGTTGTTCAATTGGTTCACAACCGCTTGGTTGGCTTGAATGGGAAATGCGCTGTCGCGGTTGGTCGCCGCGACGAGTTTTTTCACTTCACTTTGGCTGACACGCCGGTCGACCACGATATCGCCGGCGGTGTAAGCCGAAAGCGAAAGGAAGGCGAGGGCGCCCAGAACCAGCACGGCTGTCCAGCCGGGACGGGCGGAAGAATGAGATGACATGAGGTGAATCCTCCTCTGGAGTTGGTTGGCCGCAAAACCCATCGCCATGCCCAGAACCGGTCTCGGCAAGCGCGTCTGCACACTGCCGGCGGCAACGTGCAACAAACATTGTCCGTAAGCCCGGGCGGCGACGCGTTTGCGACGAAGTAACGCGGCATCGCAGGCATACTCCTGAACTTCAAGGAGTTGGCGATGCCACAGAGCGAACAAGGGATTGCCAAAAAACAGGGTGCGCAGCAAATGAACCCCCCAAGCGGGTCCGGTATCACCCTGGCGGTGGTGCTGTAATTCATGCCGAACCATCAGCATGGTGTCGGCGCCCTCGGCCACGGCCGGTCCAGGCAGCAATACATAGGCGCCGCGGCCTGGAAGCCAAAAGGACAGCGGTACCTGCAAGGTGTCGTGGAGCGCCACCTCGACGCGGCCGATACGGTGCAAGCGATAACTTTGCCGCAAAAGGGCGCGCAGGCGCCAACCGTCGCGGGCCAGCATCAACAGGCCGAAGAGCAGCAAACAGGCGGGCAACAAGGTTAAGAGGTCGGCGGCCCAGAAAAGCCAGGGCATCGGATGGGTGGCCGCGTCGTCAACCCGGCTCGCCAGGTGAAGGGCCTCACCTTGGCCGGCCATCGCCACGCCGACTTGGGTCAAACCGGCGTGGTCTTGCCAAATAAGCAAGGAGGGCATCCACGGGGGTTGGGCTTCAACGCGGTTCATCAAAAGGGGCAACAGCAGAACAACGGGAACCATGGCGTAGAGCAGGCGCAGCAAGGCGTCGGGCTGGAGCAGCCGTGTTTGTTGGAGGGCGACGCGGTTGTAAACCCAGGCCAAGGCACCCGCGGGTATCCAGAGCAGATGCACGGCGGTGAGGTAATGGAGCCATTCAGTTTGCATCCGTGCCTCCCTCATCCACGAGTTTCTTCAAGGCGTCCAATTCATCATGGCTGAGCTGCCGCGTTTCCAGCAGGCGCGAGACCAAGGTGAGGGGCGCGTCTTCGAAAACCTCGTCGAGCAAATGGCGCACGCTGCGTCCCTCGTAGGTGCGGCGGTCGAGCTTGGGCCGATAGCGATGGCCGCGGCCTTGTTTCTCGGCACTGACAAACCCTTTCTGCTCAAGCACCCGCAACATGGTGGACACCGAGGTGTAGGCCAAGGGACGTTCGGGGGGAAGGGCTTCAAGGACTTGATGAACAGTGGCGGCTTCCAAATGCCAGAGGATGCGCATCAACTCGAGCTCGGTGGGTGTAAGCAGGTCACTTTTCTTGTTTTTGGCTTTCACGGACAAACCTCCGTCACGATGGCGCTCATTCTAACTAAAACTTTAGTTCATTTTCAACTAAAACTTTAGTTCGCAAGTCATTCAGCGCGAAAAAGGGCGTGAAAAAAGGTAAAACAAGCCTCGCCGGCCGTCACGGCATTGGGTAGAATGGCTCATTACCAAAACAAAAAAATTGGTTCCATCGAATTGCAGTCGAGCCTTGATTTCTGCTGAAACCAGGGCAGTTAGGAGTTTTCATGAGTGAAGCTTCGGAGAAACCCACGCGCAAACGCAAAAAAATCGAAGGTGGTTTGGTCGTGCGCCAAGCCACGGCGGCGGATATCCCGCAGATCGCCGATCTCAGTGATCGTGCTTATGAAGGAACCGGCATGATCGGTTACTCGGAAGGCATGGTCAAAGGCCAGTTGCACCACTACCCCAAGGGTCAATTCGTGATCGAGGCCGAGGGACGCATCATTGCCTATTGCGCCACGTTTAGGATAAGCGGCGAGATCGCGTTGAAACCCCATACCTGGGGCGGCATCACGGGGAGCGGATACGCCTCGCGGCACGATCCCGAGGGTGAATGGTTGTACGGGATGGAGGTTTGCGTCGACCCGGAATACCGGGGTTACCGTTTGGGGCAACGGCTGTACAACGCACGCAAAAAACTCTGCCAAGACGAAAAAATGTTGGGCATCGTATTCGCGGGAAGACTGCCGACCCTGTCCAAAAAACTCAAGCGTTACGGATCGGTGGAAGACTATATCGCGGCGATTGTCGCCAAAAAAGAGCGCGACCCGGTTTTGTCGTTTCAGTTGGCCAACCATTTCGAGGTGCTGGGGGTGATTCCCAAATATTTGGAAGTGGATGCGGCCTCGTTGGGGTACGGCGTGCATTTGCGATGGAAAAACCCACGCATTTTGGAGCAACCGCGCAACCCACCCAAGAAGGTGGAATACGGAAAACGGCTGCCGGACACGGTTCGGGTCGCCACGGTGCAGTACAAACAGCGGCGCGTGGAATCCTTCGAACAGTTCATGAAACACGTGGAGTATTTCGTGGATGTGGTTGCCGACTACAAGTCCGATTTCGTGGTGTTCCCGGAGATGTTTGCGCTGCAATTGCTGTCGATTGAGGATCAGCAGTTGTCGCCCTCGGAATCGATCATGGCGCTGACGCGGCACACGCCGCGCTTTAAGACAGAAATGCGCGAAATGGCGCTTCGCTACAATATAAATATTATCGGGGGTTCCCATCCCACCAAAATGCCCAACGGGCGGGTGGAAAACATCGCCTATGTGTTCTTGCGCGACGGGCGTGTGTTTGAGCAGCCAAAGATCCACCCGACGCCGAACGAGGTCTATTGGTGGGACATTGAAGGCGGCCTCACGCTGAATTCGATTGACACGGATTGCGGCCCGATCGGCGTGCTGATTTGTTACGATTCGGAGTTCCCGGAACTGGCGCGGCACCTGGTGGATCAGGGCATTTTGTTTTTGTTCGTGCCCTTTTGCACGGACGAACGGCAGAGTTACCTGCGGGTGCGTTACTGTTGCCAAGCACGGGCGGTGGAGAACCAGATTTACGTGGTGATGAGCGGCAACGTCGGCAACCTGCCGGGCGTGGCCAACATGGATATTCAATACGGGCAGAGTTGCGTGTTAACGCCTTGTGATTTCCCCTTTGCACGGGACGGGATCGCGGCGGAGGCGACAGAAAACGTGGAAACGGTTACCTTCGCGGACCTGCGCCCGGAGGCACTGATTATGGCGCGCAACTCAGGCACGGTCCAAAACCTAAAGGACCGCCGCCACGACGTATACGGCGTACGCTGGACCGGCAAATAGGCAACGAAAACCAAACCGCTTGCGGCGCCGAAAGGTGCCGCAAGCGGCATGAGCTTCACGACAGGGCAACGAACACAACAAAGGACAAAATTCAAGCCAAGCCCAAGACAACCGAATGTTATGCTAACGTGAGCGTGTCGGAGGGATAAAGGAACGCTCTAAGAACAGTCTCACCATTCGGAAGACCGACAAAAGCCTGTGTTCAAAGGTGTTGTTGTGAAGTACGCCTTTCATGAATTGAGTTACGACCAATTTGAGAACCTTGTTGTATGCATCTGCATGACCTTATTCGGCAACGAGGTTCAAGGCTTTGCCAAGGGGCCGGACGGCGGAAAAGACGCACAATTTAGAGGCACCGCGGAGGCATTCCCAAGCACAACAGCCCCCTGGTCCGGCACAACCATCATTCAAGCCAAGCACACCATAGGACAAGACAGAACATTCTCTGATTCAGATTTTTTTAGTGAATCATCCCAAAGCGCCACGATTCAAAAAGAGCTCCCACGGATCAAGCGACTCCGTGCAGAGGGTGAACTGGACCATTACCTGCTTATCGCCAACCGACGCCTTTCGGGTACCGCGGAAAGCAGGATTCGTCGTTTTATCTCGTCCGAATGCAACATTCCCGAGCCATCGATAAGCCTTTGCGGAACAGAAAGACTGGAGCTTTGGCTAAAAAAATATCCCAACATCGCATTAATGGCGGACATCGACCCAATAGACTCACCGCTGATTGTAAGCCCCGATGATTTGGCAGAAGTCGTCGAAGCCTTGGCTGAAAACAATGACATCCTGAAAAACCACACAGATTCAGTACCTACCCCGCGGGTACCCTACGATCAAAAGCACCGAATCAACAACATGACACCAAGCTATGCAAAAGCACAACAAGATAGGTACCTGAAAGACACCAAACAGATTCAGACGTTCTTGGCGGCGCCGGAAAACGCACATTTGCTTCAAAAGTACGAAGACACGGTTGAAAGTTTTCAGTTCCGAATTCTCTCCAAACGAAAGGATTACCAAACCTTCGACGAGATTTTTGAATATTTGATCAAGCTCCTTCAGGAAAGAGACCCAGTCTTGAGGAAACACCAACGCCTAATGCGAAGGGTACTTTTTTATATGTACTGGCACTGTGATATTGGAGAGACGGAAGATGCTTAGGCCCAGCAAACATGCTCATCCAGACAAAACGGTCATCTTCATGGCGATCATTCTTCTACAACACCTGAAGAACCAGCGGCGAGAGGAATTCCAAACCCTCAAAGACCTCGCCAAAGCCAAAATCAAAGGTGGTGAGCCACTTTTTCTGCCGGCACTTAGTTTTTTATACTTACTTGGATTGATTGACTACCATCGAAAAACCGATGCAATCGAGTACCTAGGACCTGTAGAATGAAGCTATCAAAGCTATACACAAACCAACCAACATTCTTCGAACCAATTCTGTTCGAATCAGGACTGAATGTCGTACTTGCAGAGATTCGCTTACCAGAAAACAAAAAAAAAGACACACATAATCTCGGCAAAACCACGCTTGGTCGCATTCTAGACTTCTGTTTCTTATCAAAGAAGCAGAACAACTTTTTCCTCTTCAAACACATAAACGTTTTCAAAGGCTTCATTTTTTTTCTTGAAGTAGAACTACCTAGCGGGACTTATCTAACCGTCTCCCGGTCAGTGGAAAACTCAAGTAAAATTCGCTTCAAGAAGCATCATCAATGCCACCAAGATTTCAACCTTCTTCCCGACAACGCTTGGGACCACCGCGATTTGCCCTTTGAGCGCGCTCAAAAAATGATGGACGGCCTTTTGGATTGGCAGGCCATTAAACCCTGGCCCTTTCGCAACATACTCGGTTACCAACTCCGCACCCAAGACGACTTCCAAGAAGTGTTCCACCTTAACAAATTCAAAGGAAAACACATACACTGGAAACCCTTCCTCGCTTTTCTCCTCGGCTTTGATGCCTCACTCATAGAAAAACACTACCAGCTTGAAGAACAATGCAAAAAACTTGAAGCCGAAGAAAAAACCATCAACAAACAACTAAGCGGTACAGCTGAAGAGCTTAGCAAAATTCAGGGCATGCTACTCATCAAGAAGGACGAGGCAAAGAAGAAACAAGAGCGTCTCGATCAGTTCAATTTCCACAATCAAGATCTAGAACGAACTGAACAACTCGTTCATGATCTTGATGAAGAAATTTCTGAGCTGAACGCTAGAAGATACTCCTTGAAACTCAATCAAAAGAAAATACAGAAATCTCTCGACGAAGAAAGCAGTCTCTTTGACACCAAGCAAGCCTCGATCTTATTCCAACAGGCGGGCGTTTTTTTTGATGGCCAAATCAAAAGAGATTTCGACCAATTAGTCGAATTCAACAAAGCCATAACCGATGAGCGTCAGGCCTACCTCACAGAGGAACACAAACAAATCCTCGAAGAAATAAACAACCTAAATGAAACATTAAAAGATCTCAATCAGAAAAGATCCCTCACGCTCAGTTTCATCAAAGACAGCGACGTTTTTAACAAGTACCGCATCCTTTCTGACGAACTCGTTGAACTCCGTTCAGATATTACCTTTTTCGAAAAACAGCAACAACACCTTCAAGAGCTAAAAAACTACCGCGAGTCCATTCGCGAGATAAATAATCAAATAGAGGAAGTACGTTCAAAGATCGAAGAAGATGTAGAAAAACATAACCAAGATGAAACCAGCCTTTTCTCAAGTATCAGGCTGTACTTCAATGAAATCGTCCAAGCTGTAATTTCCCGCCAAGCCGTCTTAAGTGTAGCCATCAACCGGCTGGGACATTTGGAGTTCGACGTGGCCATTTTGGACCAAAGCGGTAATTCCACCAGTGCCGATTTAGGCCATACCTACCGCAAATTACTCTGTATTGCTTTTGACTTGGCGATATTGCGAGCACATGACCAAACCACCTTCCCACGTTTCGTGTTTCATGACGGGGTGTTCGAATCACTGGACGACCGCAAGAAAACGAATTTGCTCAAGGTACTACGGGATTATGTTAAAACCGGGATTCAACCGATCATTACCTTGATCGATTCAGACCTTCCACCCGCAACCAGAAAAACGGCGATTTTCGACCCCGAGGACATTATCCTTACGCTGCACGATGAGGGTGACGCGGGTCGCTTGTTTAAGATGAAGGCCTGGTAACCAAGTGAGTCACCACCCATTGGGGTAAACCTAAGAAGCGCGATAACTCGCGGTGATTTTGGCTAAACCTCTGGGCTGCAACGGCCTGTAAAAATGCTCACCGCACCCAACGGGTGCGCCTCCGCTTTTTCCAAACCATTTCGCTCCAGATCTTTAGCCAAAATCCCTGGCTCTTATCGCGCCTCTTAGGGTAAAGCGGCGCTTCCTCGTCACGCCAAGATCAGGCCAAGGCGGGTGTTGACGCCAAGACCAATGTCTCGTTATCTGAAGAGTTACGCGCAGAAAAAAACCGCGAACCAGGCAGGTTCCCTTGGTTCGCGGTCTTATTATTTCAGAACACGGATTAGTCGAGCGACATCACGTTGCGCATCAGTTGTTGCAGTTGGGGATCGATCACCAGGCTGCCACCGAAGGTGATGGAACCGGCGGAAAATACGAAACCACCGCCGGGATGACGGTAGAAGGTTATTTCACCGCGGGTTTCCCCGCCGGTCCCGCCGGGATTGGCGCGGGCCAAAACCTGCAAACCCGCGGGCAAACCGGATTGGATCACCGGGCAATTTTCGTAGTTACAGCCCAGGCTACGCGAGCGCGGGCCGTCGCTGGTATCGACCTCCCAAGCACTGGCGGCGCCGTTGTATTTTCCACCGCCGGTGTTCAAACCCGCGGCGCCGATTTCGCTGCCGTCAACCACGCCGGTCCCGGCGAACAAGGGATGCTCGGGCAACAACACGGTGAAGGGATACCCGGTGGCGCCACACATCTCGGTAGAAACACCCAACAAGGTGCGTTCGTGGATGCGGTGGGGCCGGGTTTCGTCGGCGACGCGAATCATGGCCGGACCGCGAGGACCGTTTTCGTCGCCGTCGAGAAACATCATTTGGGTGCGGTCACAGTTGAACTCGCCTTCCGCAATCCTATGGATTCCCGTGACATCAAGATTCTCAGTGACCACCGGGAATTAGGCGACACCATTCGGCAATGGCTGTGCCACTTTAATTAGCCCGAGAGGGGCCGGACGGGTGCCGATGCTCCCATTAGCGTTCGAATTGACCGCGGAAATAATCGGCAAAAACCGAGGCGTTGGGGTCCAGGCTCGATGTTTTTTGGCGTTCGGCCGCTTGTTGGGCCGCGTGTAAATCGCCGTGCGCCAGCGCCGCGAACGCTTGGTTGCGGGCGTTGTCCTGCTGCTGCGCTGATTCGAGGATCGACGTCAAATCGCCGCCGCACCGGGGGCAGGTGGTATGGCCGCGAAAATCAGCGTGGCATTTCATGCAATGATCAATCATGTTCTTTGACTCTTTACGGTGGGGGAGGTTTTTTCGTGTGTGTGGTACTTTTTGAATTTAGGATCACTTGAGGCGCAAGTCAATTTCGAAGGACCCGAAAGCAGCATGTTAACGCGAACATCGTATAAGGACAAGCTTGTTTAGGGTATGTGACTTTAATCTGGGTTAAAAAGTTATCTGGTCGACGCCTCTTTGACCTTTTTTTAAAGAATTGGTGAATGATCTTTCGAGTCGCATGGTTTTTACATTCGTGTACTAATTTCCTTTTGCTTGCGATGCGTTAGGTGTCGCACCATCAACATTTCGCCCGTATTTCGGCTTCGTAGCAGAATTTCTTGTGCGATATGCGGGCTAGGGAGAAACGCATGCATTCGATGAACGAACACCTTCGTTACAACGGCTTATTTGCCACGCCGCGCAGCGACCACCATTTTTTGGTTTCTCCTTTCAATGTGTCTATCACTTTCCGCTCAAAACAACGTCCCCGAATTCATTAGAATGGGGATCCATTTCACCCGGCGACGGTTGGACCGTGCTCACCGGTGATCTCAACGGTGATCACGAAACCGATATGTTCGCCTATTTTCCTGGAAACGGCACCCTGTGGGCCGGTTGGCGCGAGAACAAAACCACCAAAGTCAACAACTGGGGCCGGATTGAACCCGCCGCCGGCCGGCAATTCGCCGTCGGTCAATTCGACGGCGAGGGCGGCGACGATCTCGTCGGCCTGCACCCAAGCGACGGTACCCTCTGGCTCGGTCGCAATACCGGGTCCGCCTTTGAATTCACCCCATGGTCTTCCCTGAATCCCGCCACCGGCTGGACCATCGCCGCCGGCAACCTCAACGGCGACGGCCTGGACGATGTGTTCGCATATTTCAGCGGCACCGGTACCGTCTGGTACGGTCACAATGCCGGTCACACCCTCAACTTCCATGGTTGGGGAAGCTTGCCGACCGGTCACGATTGGCAATTCGATATCGCGCAATTTGTCGCCTCGGATCGAGACGATTTCGTTGCCTACAACCCAACCGACGGCAACCTGTGGGTTGGCACCAATACCGGGAACGGGTTTGCCGCGACGCAATGGGCCTCGGTTACCCCATTTGCCGGCTGGGATTTCGCCGCGGGCAATTTTGACGGCCAAGGCCCCCACGAATTGGTGGGTTACCATCCCTCCAACGGTACCGTCTGGTACGGTCGCAATACCGGCAGCGCCTTTAATTTCACCCGCTGGGGCGATGTGCTCGAGCCGCAATCCGGCTGGTCCTTCCAAAGCGGTGTGTTTCACTGTGACGGGGACCGCGATGAACTCTTCGGTTACGAACGCGGCGAAGGCGGTCTTTGGGTCGGATCCTTAAATCGCGAAGCAGCTGAGGGATACGCTTGGCCTTTGTCCGCCGCGCCGGGCGAAACCATCCAGTTTTATGCTTCCGGCGAAGGGTTGCCGACCGTCGACATTCTCCGCTACGCCTCCGGCGAAACCTTAATGACCACCCTTGAATACACACCCGTGGCGCAAACCACCAACGCGCGACCCTGGCGCTACGGCGCCGGCTGGTCTCCCAGCTTCTCGCCGACCATCCCCGACAATTGGCCGTCCGGCATGTACGCCGCACGCTTCCGCGGCGACACCGGCTGCCAACGTTTTGCGACCTTTGTCGTCAAACCCCGTCCCGAGCAAAAATCCCGCGTGGCGGTGCTGGCCAACGTCGCCACCTGGCTGGCCTACAACACCTGGGGCGGCCGCGGTAAATACCACGGTGCCGCCTTGGTTAGTTACCTGCGTCCCAACCCTTCCACCGCGCCCGTCGGTGAAAACGGCCAAACCCACCACCTCGCACGGGCCGAACGCTGGTTGTTGGGTTGGTTGGAGGACGAAGGCTTTCAACTCGACCTCTACACCGACATCGACTACCACGACGGTCTTGTCCAGGTTTACGACACCCTGGTGATCGGCACCCACCCCGAATACTGGTCGCCAGAAATGATCACCCGCCTGCGCCAGTTCCTCGACGCCGGCGGTTCGCTGGTGTACCTCGGCGGCAACGGTTTATTTGCCTCAGGGTTGGGGATCGGTGAACACGCATTCGATGGGCCGATCCAAAAACGGAAAACGGGAAAACGCTTTTTCCACCGCTTGCAGGTAAGGGCCGTGTTGGTATTCAAAATTCCACTTCTCTACCAGCTCGGTGGCGACGCGGCGAATGGTGGCCTTGTTACTGGGTTTGTGCAGGAAATGCAGGCGATGGGTGTTGCCGAGAAAGGAACGAATTTTGGCCTGGGAGAAAAAACTGGGCGCGGAAAACACCACCATCTCGATATGAGGGAAGTCTTGCCAAATCCACTTAATGGTTTCAATCCCGTTGCGTTTGGGGGGCATGAAGATATCGACAAAAGCCATGGCGACCGGGGTGCCGGCGGCTTCCAACTCGGCAACGCGCTGGTAGGCGTCGTCGCTGTCGTAGGCCTCGTAAAGGTCAAATACGGTGGTAATGTCCGGCTCATTGACGGCGAGCGCGGCCGCATCACCCGACCCGAATAAGGCTTGTTCCAGTTCATCAAACGCATCCGGTTCGGGTACTTGCGTGGGCAGGATTTTCCAAAAATCGCCACGCGCCATGGGGCTGTCGTCAATGATCAACACGCGGTTGTTGGGTTCGCAGCCGAGCAAGGCGTCGAGCACAATGCTGCTGCGTTCGTTGTTGCGGTGGGGGAAACAGTAATCAATGACGATGGTGTGCAGCAAAAAGGTCGGCCGTTCGAGGATGAGGATTTTTTGGTCCAAGAACCGCAGCACAAAACAGTCGTCCACCAACTGCCAACGCTGGTGCTTTTTTAGGGTTTCTTCGTCGGCAACATCTTCTCGAAAGGGGGCAAGGGCTTTGTCGACCACCTCATGGATCAATAACCGACACATGTCGAGCAATTCTTGCAAGGGTACCTCGCCGGAAAAGTACGGCAATTCTGAATGTTTGCGCAAAAGTGATAGTTAAAAATAACACAGCCTAGCCCGCATTTCCTCAGTGACTTCACCCCAACCTCGGCAAATGCCCGTTCTTGGGCAAGGTCTAAAGCAGCGCCCCGTCCAAACGCAACCATTCGGCCTGCTTCTCATCGATGTCTTTGGCACCGGTTAAATCCAAGCCCTGGACCTTGGCGCCCTTCTCCGGTTTGGTGTCTTTGGCCAGGTTTTTGTCGGAATAGAACTTTGCGCCGGCCAGGTAGGCCTCGCGCATATTTGCACCGGTGAGATCGGCACTGCTGAAATCCGCGCCCTCGGCATCGACCTTGGTTAGATCGGCACCATTGAGCAGACAATGGTTCAATCGGGTCAGCGAGAGGTTCACGCCCTGCATGTCGGTGCCGACAAAGGATGTCTTGCTGAATTTACACCCGCGTAATTTGGCGACAAACTTGCCGTCCCGAAATTTAAACCCTTGAAAATCCTTGGGTAAGCTAAGGCCCATCTTCTGTTGCATCACATCAACCTTGGCCAGAATTAGCCGGGAAAAATCGCCCTTGGCAACCAGGTCGTCCAAGGTAGCCTGCCAATGGGCCTCGGTAATCTCGTCACTGATGTCACTGCCGTCCGGCGCCACCTGGGTAATCAACCGCATAATGGGCGTAAAGCGTTCATCCTCGGCAACCCGCGCAAGGTTGTGGTAGCCGGCGTAGGTTTCCCAGGTACCGCGACATACATCGATGGGTCGGGTGGTCAGTTCAATCTCACCGAGCCATTTGAGCGACTTGTAAAAAAAGCGATCTGGACCCACGGTTGAGCGCAGGGGAAAACCGTTGTCGTAGGGCAGATCTTCGCCGTTCAGTTTCCAGGCCAACATGACCTGTCCCGAGTTCAGGCAGTAATCCATGTCGAGCGAGGTCTCATGGGCCAAATGCTTGGGGCCGCAGGTCGCACGGGCTTTGCTGCGAAAAATGACGGTTTGGTAGGCGGAGACGTCGCCGATTTCCGCAACGAGTCGGGTAAAGGGCAACCCGGTGAAACGCACGGATGTGTTGTTGCCGGCGATGCGGCCGGCGGAAACACATAAAATTCCCATCTCGAGATCGGCGGTTTCCAGCGCGGCCAAATCGGCAAGGCTGAAGTCCCGTGCGAAACCATCGGCCTTGAGCCGTAAACGCCAGTCCGCGGGCGAAGGTAAGGGATTGCGTTTGTGGCCCTCGCCGTTATCACCCACAACCCGTAAAACGCGCGTTTGTTTCGCCATGAAGCCACTCCCTTGGCACCGACCGAGACGGTGCGCGTGATGAAAAGTCGGGTGATTTTAGCCCGAAACACGGGGAGGCAACAAGCGGGCTGATGCGCGGATCCCCCGGTGGGGTGAACCGGGAGATCGCGGAGGTTATGCGCGTTTCATTAAGTAGCTGAGCAGGTTACCGGCGCGACGACCGCCCGCGATGTTGCGGGCGACGGGACCGAGGGTCAGCTCGCCCAGGGCACCGGCGGTAAACAGGCGCGGGTGCCAGCGCAGGAACCGATCCGTTTCGGGATAACCACAGGGCGAAAGCGGAAGTTGGTGGCGTTTGGCCAAAGCCTGGATCATGGATTGACCCGGCGGGGCGACCTCAAAACCGGTTGCGAGAATGACACGGTCGGCCACCAAAGTTTGATCGGCAACCCGCATCACGGCAGAACCGCCTTCCCAAACTGCTTGGTCCACGGTACCTTGCAACCAAACCAAATCACCGGCGCGGCGGGCACGCTCCATGCGACGATAAACATCGCTGGGCATCGAACCGCGGTAACGGGCGCCGCGAATCAACCGACGGCGCACCACGACATCGCGTTCCCGGCTGAAACGGTTCATGTATTTGGGACCCAGCCAGCCCGGGTCGGCGTCAAACTGGTGTACCAGCGGCGGGTTCTTGGCCACGATGATCACTTTCTCACCGCCGCGGGCCAAGGCTTTTAGCGCGAATTGCGCGGCGCTGATTCCGGCGCCGACCACCACGGTTAAACCGTCGACCTCCAGACAATCACTGCAGAAGTCGGGATCGAACAGGTGATGCACGACGCCGCCGTCCCGTACCATGGTGTGGGCCCAATCGGGGCGACGCGGCGGCGCGGCACCAAGCGCGGTGACCACGCGACGGGCACGCAACACACCACCATCGGTCTCAACGGCGACGTGGTTCTCTTCAAGGGTCATTTCCAGGGCGCGTCCCTGAACCCGCAGTTCATCCAAGCCGTTGCTTTCGATCACGTGGCGGCAGTGCGCGTTGAACATGGCCAACTTGGGCCGTTCATAAGGGGCAATCGAAACACGCCCCTCGCGCCATTTTTTAGAAAAATGTTTCAACGAAGCGGGCGCCAGATCAATGTGGTGAACCATCGGCGAACGCAAATAAGTCATGCCGGTATTTTTGGTGCAGCGCATCCAACCGGCCAACGCCTCGGCCTCGGGGTCCAATACACGAATTTTCTCGGCGGGCACCTCGCAGGTACGCCTCAGCACGTGCGACAAATAAGTCCCCTGAATGCCGCCGCCGAGGATAAGCCAATTCAGCATTCGTCCACCTGCCCCTCTGCCGGACAACACGCGTCGTTACAGGGTTTCGCCCGCAAGTTAATGCTGTGCCCACTGATCAGAAAAAACGCGCCCAGGACGGTCAACCCTTTTTCAACCCATTCGCCGCCAACCCCTTCTAGGCCAAGCGCGGCGAGGAGGAACAAGCAGCCGAGACCACCCAACCACAACACGCGGCGTTGCTTGTGGAACTGGTAACCGGAGCCAAAGGTGAGCAAGGACAACGGCAAAATGGCGAGGGTCAAACCCAGGTGAACCGCCTCGCCGCCAAACGGGGCAAGCGCGGTAAAGGCAACCAGCAGTGAAGGCAACACCAAACAATGAACCAAACAAAGGACGGATAAGGTCCCCCCCAGCCAATCGAGACCTGGCCGATGGGGGAAGGCGGAAAAGACACGCGCGAAAGAAGCCATAGGGAAACCTCAAAAAACAAAACATCACAGACAACTGAAAACGATATACCGTTATCATAAAAATGCCAAGCCCTTTCGATATTGGATTATCAGAAATTGCGCACGGGATCGCCCCCGCCCTGTTTCCTTCGCTGGGAATCACGGCGACGCCCCCCAAAGGGACCCTTTCTCGTTTTTTCCCGCCCTTAACCATGGGTCAAAAAGATAGGCGACGCTAAAATGACGCCACCAACCCATAACTTTAAGGAGGCCGATTTGGTAAGCGCGCCTTTGATTGTTCAACTCGTTTGGTTGTTTCTGCTCGCGGAGCCCGGGCGCTCGGTTCCATCGGTTTCCCCACCACCCAACGCCGAACTGATGGGTCCGGTCTGGGACGGTTTGGCCGCGGTTTGGCCCGACCCGAACCAAAAAAAAATAACCCTTGTATGCCACGGCCACAGCGTACCCGCCGGTTATTTTGATGTGCCGCGGGTTGATACCCTCGGCGCCTATCCGCACCAACTGCAACACTTACTCAAGGAGCACTACCCTTTCGCCGACGTGCATGTGGTTGTCAGCGCGGTCAGTGGAGAAAACGCTTTGCGCGGGGCCAAACGCTTCGACCGCGACGCCCTCGCCCACCGACCCGACGTGGTGATCCTCGATTACAGCCTCAATGATCGCCTGTTTCCCCTCGGCGAGGTGCGCGCGGCTTGGGTGTCGATGATCAAAGCCGCCCAACGGCAAGGGGCGCGGGTGATCCTGATGACGCCCAGCGCCGATTTGGAAAGCAACCCGTTTGACGAGACGGATCTGTTGCAACAACACGCCCGTCAGGTGCGCGCGCTGGCGGCGGAATTCGGCACCGGTCTGGTCGACAGCGACGCGATCTTTAAACAACGCCTGCAGCGCTTCGGACACCTCGATGACTGGATGAGCACCAGCAACCACCCCAACCGGGCGGGCCACGCGGCCATAGCCGCGGCGCTGTTCACCTGGTTTGTGCCGCCACCACCCCAACCCGCGCCGGCCGGACCACCGCGCATCCTACACGAGGGGTCGGTTTGGGCCTGGCGCGGACCCACGGGCACGCGCCACGTGAGCCTGCGGCTCCCGCGTCGGAAGCCGCAAGCCATGCTCATTTTTGGGCACCGCGGCCGTGACGGCGACAGCCGAGACCGCCTCGACGTGCCCACCGTTCAGGCTTTTGCGGAACGGCACGGCTGGGTGTTGGTCGGTCTACAGGGCTTCGACGGCCCGGACCTCCTACAAAAGGGCGCGGCCCCCTTGTGGCGGGCTTTAAGCGAACTGGCCGAAGCGGCCGATCAACCCGGCTTGGCCTCGCTCCCCTTCTTCGCGTTCGGCCACGAGAACGGGGGCCAAACGGCTTTTGCGCTGGCCGCCGACCGGCCCGATTTATGCCTCGGCTTCGGCAGCAATAACGCCACCTGGTTTCTCGGTAAAACACCACCGCCCGCGCTGTTGCAGGTTCCCGGTGGTTTTGTGTTGGGCGCCTACGACCCAACCCTTACCCGAAAGGCAATCGCGGATATGCAGGCCTTAACCGAATCGGTGCCTGCCTGGTCGCTCCTCATCGAACCTGATAAAGGCCGTGAAACCGGGGCATCGGAGGCATTTTGGTTTGCCATGGCCGATCAGATCGCGACCCAGGGCGCCTTTGGCACGGAACCCAGGGCGCTGCTCAACGAGGCCCTCACCCGGGATGCGGACGCGCCACCCTTAACCCTATGGCGAGACGGCCCGGACACAAAGATCGAGGCGGGTTCGCCGCTCACAAGCTTTGTCGATGCCCGCGGCGAGCGGTTCGAATGGATTCAGATAACGGGCCAGGGCGTTCAGCGGCAAGAAACAGAAAACAACACGGTCAAATTCACCCCGACACAGGGTCTTAACCTGTTTATCGCCAAAGTGTTTTCCAAAAATAAAACCACCACATCCCGCCCCACAAGCCTCTTTGTGGGCGATAAAAACGAACCCGCCGCCGACCTCCCACAACCTTTTAACAACCTCCATCCTCAACACCCACGTCCGGCCCACCTGGCCGCAAAACCGGTCTCGCACATGGGCCTGAGCACCTTACCGGGCGCGGATCTCAACGACCGCAATTTGGTTGCTTACCGCCTCACGCCCGAGCAAGAACAGGGACAAGAATGGCAGGGCAAGGTCGTGAACAGCTGGTGGGCGGGGTTTGATGATGGTTGGGATCAGCTTGTTTTGAATTCTCGAGATCACGCGGCGCGGGACGCGATCTTTTCGCAAACAACCACCCGCGACGCGGGTTTAAGCGTGCGCGCCGCCTACGGGGCGCACGGCCTGTACTTTCACATCAGGGTCACGGATCAGGAACCTTATGGGGCGCCACCCAACTTTGATAATTTTGTGTTTCTTACCCTGGACCCCTTCTCCGCCAAACAGATCCAGGCGGCGCATCCCGGTGACGTCTTCCTGAAGCCGGCCCGCCATACCCTTACCCAAACCTTCAGCCGCTTCGACATCGTTTTTGCTATGGGGGAACCGGAGATTACCGTCTGGCGACCTCGATTATGGCGCGTCACCCAAACCGAGCCGACCCAAGCCCAGTTGGACAGCCCCGGCCTCAAAACCAGGGTCCTCGCGAACCAACCCCACGTTTGGACCATCGAGCTGAAACTGCCCTGGGCCGTCGCGGGCCTGGATCCCGAGGGAAAACGCCGGATGGGTCGCATGCTCGGGTTTAGCATCGGTTTCCATGACGACGATCCACGCCAACCCGGTCGGAAGCTGGTGTGGCCGGGCGCTGTTGCGCCCGCTCGGAAGACGGAAAACGGTGCTGAACCAGACGTTTGGGGTGACCTGGTGCTGGGTCCCCGAACCCCACCCGCCCCCGTGCCGGCCCCCTCGGCCACCCAAAAAGACCCGGCGCCGGCAAACTAAAATGCGACGAGTACCCTTTCCCTTCGCCTGTTTGGTTGTTAGGCTTGAATCCAGGCGGGGTTTCCCGCCAATCAGTCGCACCAAGGAACCCTCATGTCCCACCAAATCAGCGGTGAATTCACCGTCAAACTCTCACCCCAACCCCTGAAAGGCAGCGAGGGCGAAACCACACTCGGTTTAATGACCATCGACAAGCAGTTCAGCGGCGACATGGTGGGCAGCAGCTGGGGCCACATGCTGTCGGCGCGCGGCAAGCAAGGCGGCGCCGGTTACGTGGCCCAGGAACGGCTCGAAGTCCGCCTGGCGGGGCGCGAGGGTGGTTTTGTGCTGCAGCACAGCGGGTTTATGTCACCCGAGGGCCAATCGCTGGATATTTCGGTCGTTCCCGGCTCTGGTACCGAGGAGCTCCTCGGCATCAGCGGCACCATGACCCTTCGCATCGACAACGGGCGCCACTTCTACACCTTTGAGTACAGCTTACCCAACGAGGCCGAAGCATGAGCCAGGACGCTTTTTTCGAGAAAAAACCCATCGAGGCGCCGGGAACTTGGGCACCCCTCGCCGAGCTGTTGGTACCCATCGATGTGATCGGCGGATTGGCTTCCTGGTGCTGTCCCAAACGCGATAGCCTGGGCAACGGCCAACGCGTCCTGCTGCTGCCGGGATTCGGCGCCGGTCCCAACGCCATGACCGCGCTCAAAAGCGTGGCGAACGGCTTGGGCTTTGACGCCCGCGATTGGGGACTCGGCCAAAACAACGGCAAGGTACCGCACCTACTGCCCGCCTTCGTCGACATCCTAAAAGCCGCGGCCGAGGAAAGCGGCCGACCGGTGGTGCTGGTCGGCTGGAGCCTCGGCGGGTACATTGCGCGCGAGGCGGCCCGCGATAACCCGGATCTGGTCGCCCATATTATCACCTTGGGTACCCCGGTTTGGGGCGGTCCCAAATACACCACCATCAGCCGTTTCTACCGCGACAAAGGCGTGGATGTCGACCAAATCGAAGCCGATACGATTGAGCGCTACCGCACGCCGCTGACCACACCGGTCACCGCCTACTACACCGAGAGCGACGGAATTGTTTCGCCGCAGGCCTGCATCGATCATTGGTCCCCCAACGTCACCCACGTCAAAGTCACCTGTACCCACCTGGGCATGACCTTTTCGCGCCAAGTTCTGCGCGGGGTGACCGTAACCCTGCGCCAACGCTGGCCCGCCGATTAAGCCTTGAGAAAAGGCAGCGAGGCACGCCAGGTCGTCACCCAAGCCGCGACCACCCCATCGTCAATCCAACGGGGCTCCGGGGCTTGCCAGTCGAGGGCCGGTGCATCCAAGGCTTCGAGGGCACGTGCACAAAAAACCCGTGCCTGCAGCAACACCCGTTTTTCGGAAAGCGTAGCGCGGCGCACCATCTGCTCGGCAAAGGTCCAGGTCCCATCCGGCCGCGCCAAATCAGCGACATCCTGTTCAAAGGTCTGGTAGAAGCCGGCCACGCTCCGGCCCAGTTCGGCAAACAACAGGCGCAAGGCGGCGATTTCTTCCTGCGCGGTTAAACTTTCGATTTGCGGCCGTAATTCCACGGCGGTCACCCAACGGGCAATGGTTAAACAGGCGTTAATCGCGTCAAAATCAGCGGCGGTCACCATCATTTCCCACACCATGGTGCCGTTCATTAATTGGCGCTTGACCGGCGCTTGCGGATCCTCGGCATTGAGTTGCAGCACCAAGCGGCTCTGGCCGGCGCGCATCGCGTGATCCACAAAGCCGTAATTCACAAAATAATGGACATCTGACGCGGCCCCGTAACTCACCAACAGCTCGGTATCGGCGGGCAACCCCTCCGGCGTCTCCAAAACAATGCCGTCAGGATCCGGCCGAAAACTACTTAAGTTACATTCAGGAAGATGGTTGTATAAATCTAAAAGCGGCACGAGGGCGGGAACGGTGCCGCCCTCCCCGTCCGGCACGGCAAAAGCGCGGCTCGAACACAAGGTATACGCCCAAAAGAAATCGGCCTGGCTAAAAGTCCAGCCGCTGTCGAGTTTTTCTTGCAGCAGACTCAGTTCCGCGGTGAGTTCTTTAAATCGCGCCACGGCCATGGCCTGGGTCATGGTTCCGGTTAAAAACGGGAAAAGGTCGTCGGCCAAAAACAAGGGCACGCTGTCAAAAGAACGCGGCAACACGGCCCAGTAGGGCGCCCAAAAAGAATCGGGGTTGGGGAATTCCTGCAAGACCCCGACGGCCAACATGCCGTGCATGGTTTGGAATGCGCCGCCCGCGTCGTGGAACGCTTGTACCAAAGGCGTTTCCGCGGCGTGTTTTTGCATGAACATACAGGTGCGCGGTAGTTTGAGGGCGCGATCACCGGCGGCGAAGTCGCGGTTGTTGCGCACCAAGCATTGCCCATGGGCATCCACCTCAAAACGTTGATCCGGCATCTCGGCACCGTGCTCCCGGCACCACACCAATAGGTCGTTCAAAAGATCCAAGCGGCTCGTTTCGGTCATTCTGGGCTCCCCTCGTTTTGGTGCACCCATCATACAGCCAAACCGTGGAGCGAACATGGAGACAAGGAATTTTCGCCGTGCGCGGAAATTTGGGGCAGACCCTCACCACCCCGCTACCATCACAGGCCGTCTTTCGCCCCAATACCGCTAATTCCCGGCCGTGCCTTGACCCGGCGCGCCCTCATCCTTGGATGCGTTCCGCTCCGTTACAACCATTCCTTGGCGGTGCCTTGACCCGGCGCGCACCCATCTTTGGCCGTTTTTCTCCCCAATACCGCTAATTCCCGGCCGTGCCTTGGCCCGGCGCGCACCCATCTTTGGCCGTTTTTCTCCCCAATACCGCTAATTCCCGGCCGTACCTTGGCCCGGCGCGCACCCATCTTTGGCCGTTTTTCGCCCCAATACCGCTAATTCCCGGCCGTACCTTGGCCCGGCGCGCACCCATCTTTGGCCGTCTTTCGCCCCAATACCGCTAATTCCCGGCCGTGCGTTGACCCGGCGCGCACCCATCTTTGGCCGTCTTTCGCCCCAATACCGCTAATTCCCGGCCGTGCCTTGGCCCGGCGCGCCCCGGAGCGGGCCGCACCACCCCATCCAAGGACCCTGCTTTGATGAAACGCGAGGCAGCGCCTCGCCACCCTGAACGCATGCTGTAGGCATGCCAGATATTAGCCCCGGGTACGACCATTGAAAATGGTCGTACCCTGGGTGCTGGGGGTTCACGGCCAGGAAGGCCCTGGAGGGGCCGACACCACAATAAAATGTTCCCTGGACGTCCCGTGAATGCATGAAACCACCGATGCGGTTTGCGGTTGTGATGCAAGCCCCGTCACCATGCCCGGCCGTCCATGATTCACAGGGTCCGGTTTGCGGTTGTGATGCCGGCCCCGTCACCATGCCCGGCCCTCCATGATTCACAGGGTCCGGTTTGCGGTTGTGATGCCGGCCCCGTCACCATGCCCGGCCCTCCATGATTCACAGGGTCCGGTTTGCGGTTTTGATGCCAACCCCGTCACCATGCCCGGCCCTCCATGATTCACAGGGTCCGGTTTGCGGTTGTGATGCCAACCCCGTCACCATGCCCGGCCGTCCATGATTCACAGGGTTCGGTTTGCGGTTGTGATGCCAATCCCGTCACCATGCCCGGCCGTCCATGATTCACAGGGTCCGGTTTGCGGTTGTGATGCCAACCCCTTCGGGGTTTACGGTTCGGGAACCCCATTGGACCCAGAGCAAATTGTTGTGTCACAACAATTTGATCAGGGCTGAAATCCCCGACACCTTCAGTGTCGCTGGAAGAGGCTCGCCTCGGCTCGCATTTTAAACCAGTTATGGACCTTGCACGGCGGTGTGCCTACCTCGCAGAGGTAGGCCGGATCGCCACCCAGCCCCGCCGTCGATATGCATCCCGACACCACCCAGCCCGGCAGACGATATGCATCCCGACGCCACCCAGCCCGGCAGCCGACATTTGTCCCATCGCCACCCAGCCCGGCAGCCGATATGCATCCCATCGCCACCCAGCCCGGCAGACGATATGCATCCCGACGCCACCCAGCCCGGCAGCCGACATTTGTCCCATCGCCACCCAGCCCGGCAGCCGACATGCATCCCATCGCCACCCAGTCCGGCAGCCGACATGCATCCCATCGCCACCCAGCCCGGCAGCCGACATTTGTCCCATCGCCACCCAGCCCGGCAGCCGACATTTGTCCCATCGCCACCCAGCCCGGTAGCCGACATTTGTCCCATCGCCACCCAGCCCGCGGCCGACATTTATCCCACCGACCCGGCCAACATCAGCCGCAACGACACCCATCCCGGCCCCGTCCAGCCAAGGCGGTAGCGGCAAAACCAAGCAAAACTCAATCGCCCATCTACATCCAGGTGGACCCATTCATCCGCGGGCGGAGAGGGCCAAACCGAGCAGGCAACCTCAATCGCCCATCCCAAAAATCCCCATATCCTGAGAAATTCCGAATACCAAACCAAACCAAATCCAAACCAACCAGGCTCAAAAAAGCACCTAGCGAAGCTTGGCCTCCACCTTCAACGCCTCACCCTTCACCAGCACGGTCCCTTTAAAAACATCGCCATCCCGGTCCAAAGCCGCGGTGATCCCCTTTTCCTTGATCGTGAAGGACAGCCGCTCGCCGTTGTAGCGCACACCGGCCAGGTTCCGTTCAAAACCTTGAGGGGTAATCCAACTCCCACGGGGGTCACCCATCCCGCCCGAAAAACTCAGGTACCAGCGCCGTTTCTTGCCTTCAACCGTGGCCATCAACCAATCACCTTTAAGCACAAAGGACGCTTCCTCAACGTACACCGTTTCATAAGCTTCATCGCCGGACACGGCTTCATCCTCCGGCACCCCTTCTTCCCCGGACACGGCTTCATCCTCCGGCACCGCTTCATCCTCCAGCGCGGCCTGGGGCGTCACCACCGCCGCGGCAACCTTGCTTTCCACCGCGGCCGGTTTGGTTTTCTTGCGTTTCACGATACGCCCCTTGCGCCGCTCCTTCCCACGCATCGCCACCGCGATCCGTTCATCGGCCGGCCGGTCCCACAACGTACCCACAAAATAGGATTCCTTGCGCGTGAGCGTCACCGTGTAATCAAAATCAACAACGTTAAACCGCAGGGTTTCACCATCGAACCGCACCGCCCGCAGGGGTTTCTGTATGCCGCGATGGTCCGTGTAGGTACCGCCTAAGGAGTTTTTGGTGGCGGCGAAACGCACCACGTGCCGGAGTTTTGTTTCCTCCCCTTCCAAATACCAACGCCCCTTGAGAAACAGATGAACCTCATCGTTGGCAAACAGAGGAATCAGGAACAACCCGAGAAAAATGGTGAAACGCAACGCCGTCGCCTCCTTGATGAAACACGAAGGGCGACCACCACCGTGATCGCCCCAACCTTTTTAACCTTTAATAAACATCGCTTTGAAGAATTGGCCCGCCAGCGATGGGTTTTCCTTCAGCCGCCGCACCGAATAACCGTACCAATCTTTGCCAAAAGGTACGTAGATGCGCAACTCGTGGCCGGCCGCACGAATTTGATCCCGCAAGCGCTCGCGCACGCCGAGCAACATCTGGAATTCGTATTGATCGGTTTTCAAGCCACGCGCCTTAATGATCTTGGCCGCCTCTTCATATAAATAGTCGTCGTGGGTGGCAATCCCCACGTAGGCACCCGCATCAAACATCGCATTTAACGAGGCGATGAAATTGGCGCGCACCTCCTCATAACCCTTGTAGGCGATGGCTTCCGGCTCCACGTAAATCCCTTTGCAAATGCGGAAATGGGAAGAACCGGCCGCGGTAATGCTCGCAATGTCGTTCAGTGTGCGCCGCAGGTAGGCCTGCAACACGATGCCCACGTGTTCGGGTCCGTATTTTTTGCGATAGGCGTCGTAAAATTCAATCGTCATGTCGGTGCAGGGCGAATCCTCCATGTCGAGCCGCATGAAGTTGCCATGCGTTTTCACGTCCTGCATGAGTTGGTCAATCAGCTTAAAGCAGCGATCTTTATCCAGCAGCATGCCGAATGAGGTTGGTTTAATGGAAACGTTGCCGTTGATTTGGTGTTTGGCGATGGCCGCCAACACGTCCCGATAACCTTCGTACGATTCAATCGCTTGATCGAAGTGTGTGACAAATTCACCCAGAATGTCGATGGTAACGCGGAACCCCTCGCGATTAAGCCTTTTACAGGTTTCAATCGCCTTGTCCAAGGAATCGCCGGCAATGTAGGAACGCGAGAGCCGGGCCACCACCGGTTTCGGCACGAACGGAAGGGTTTTCACGATAAATTGGTCGAGAACTTTCATGAAATCGTCATTCTCCAGAGGGAAAAATTTTGGAAACAGGAGCCCGCGGGAACATGCCCGGGGATGTATGAAAAGGCGGAATGCGGCCTCAGCCGCCTGTTATCTTCCAAAAACAGCTTGCGTCGCCATAAAAAGAGGTGAACCGTTGGCTGACAACGGGCACGAGCGATTTTGACTGGAGGTCCTTTGTTGTCCAAAACCAAATCATGAATCAATAAAACGCCGCGGCGCGGGTGGTTTGGATGAGGGATCAAGGGCGGGTTCTCGGTTGAAGTTGCCGGTACGTAGGGGGTGTTTGAACCACGGTATCGCGGACACATTCGGCGACCGCCCTATTCCCTAGATTAAGGATGAACACCGACCTTTTTCAACCAAAAAGCACCGATTCCCAAAAAAAGTCGCCCGCTTCGGCACTTGGCCCCGGATTCCTCCCGCTGATCCCATTTCCCTGTCGCCTTTTACGAAGATGGTACTTGGGTTCTGAGCGGGATTTGGTATGATTTGGGTTTTTTAGAAACGCGACCTTCCTCAAGCCGCCACGGCAAGCTGCTGTCGGCTTTACGGTTGTTCCGCGTCGATTCGATGCAGGGGTGGTCCATGACCAAAGTCATCTTATTAGGCCCGCAACGCTATCAGCCCTCCATTGCACAAGCCTGTGCCCATTTGAACTTGGAAGGCCCCTTGGCGGTCATCACCGCCGGCTGGCAGGAGCGCGAGGCCGAACTCGAAGAGCTCGACGCCCACCTTGGTCAGCCAACGATCAATCTCAACTTGCACCAACGCGGCGACGCCGTCTTCCGGGCAGATCCCGGCTACAAGGAAGCACACCGCAAACACCAGGCTTCACTGCGCCGCCTCCAGGAGCTGTACCGCATTCGCCTCAACAACGCCCAGGAAGCGGTTCAATTATTAATGGGGCGCAACCACCTGCCCCACGACCTGATCGGACCTGAAATCGAGGACGCCATTCAATCGGTCCGCGCCCTGGACGAACACCACCTGCGCCGTATCCGCTCAAATAACCGGCGCTTCGAGCAAGAATGGGCGCCCCACGACCGCGCCTTAATCGCCGAACACCGCGTGGAACTCTCCGAAATCGTCGAAAAGTGCGCCGGTGTGCTGATCGCGGGCGGGCACGTGGCCGTGTTGCTCAACCGCCTCCGCATGTTTAAGTTGGAACCCATGCTCGCCCAAAAACCGATCATCGCCTGGTCCGCCGGCGCCATGGTCCTCGCCAAACGCATCGTGCTGTTCCACGATACCCCGCCGCAGGGCAAAGGTTTTGCCGAGGTGTTCGAGGCCGGCTTGGGTCTCTACAGCAACCTCATTCCCCTGCCCCACGCCGCCAAACGCCTCCAGCTCGACAACCCAACCCGGGTCAGCATCTTCGCGCGCCGTTTCTCACACTCGGTCTGCGTCCCGCTGGACCAGGACGACCGCATCGACTGGGACGGCAACTGGTGGCACACCACACCCGGCACACGCAAATTATCGGTTAGCGGAGAATTGGAACCCTGGGAGGAAGCATGACCCTTGCCATTCGCGCCTTAGAAGAATTGGAAACCGTCACCGAGGCCGACCTCGATGCTTTTATCGAAAGCCACGATTTCCCCCTGATCGAAGGTTCCGCCATTACCTTTGTCTTCCGCGGCAATGTCGACGCCGTCCACCTGATGCACTGGGTGTTCGGCCTGGAATCCTCACAACCCTTTCTGCGCCTCAAGGAAACCGACCTTTGGTATTTGACCCTCGACCTGCCCAAACGCAGCCGCATCGAGTACAAATTCAACGTCACCATGAAGGGCAAAAACCACTGGGTCCACGATCCCTACAACCCCCAGGTGGCGCGCGATCCCTTTGGCTTTAACTCGGTCTGCCAAACCATCGGCTACGAAAACCCGGAATGGTCCTACCAGGACGCCGACGCGCGGCCCGGCTCCATCGAAGAGCACCTGCTCAAAGGGACCAAGCTCGGCGACCGCCGTATTTCCGTTTACCTGCCCGCTCGTTTCCGCCGCACACGCCAGTATCCGCTGCTCATCGTCCACGACGGCCTCGACTACCTGCGCTACGCCTCACTGCAAAACGTGTTGGACAACCTGATCCACCGCCTCGAAATTTCGCCGATGATCGTGGCGCTGACCCAATCGGGTGACCGCCTGCGCGAATATGCCGCCGACAAACGCCACGCCGATTTCATCGTCGGCGACGTGCTGCCTTTTATGGAACAAAACTACCCAATTGAAAACCGTCCCGCCGCGCGGGGTTTGATGGGCGCCTCCTTCGGCGCGGTCGCCTCCATGCACACGGCCTGGCGCAACCAAAATGTGTTCGGCCGGTTGCTCCTGCAATCCGGTTCTTTTGCCTTCACCGACATCGGCCAACACAAACGCGGCCCGGCCTTTGATCCGATTGTGCCTTTCGTCAACGACTTCCGCGATAAACCCGGCAAACCCGCCGAAAAACTGTTCATCAGTTGCGGTACCTACGAGTCGTTAATTTATGAAAACCGCAGCCTCGTTCCCTTGCTACAGGCCTCTGGAATGATGGTAAGATACGTGGAAGCTCGTGACGGACATAACTGGGAAAATTGGCGAGACCGCCTTCGCGAAGGGCTGTCTTGGCTTTACCCAGGACCCTTGTGGATGGTGTACGAATAAAGACACCCGCGGCCGGTCCGCGGATTTCCCACATTCCTTGTAAAAGGGTTGAAACCGCCTCGGCACGAGCCGGGTCACCGCCGCGTGGCCCCCGATCAAACCAGGTCCCCTGTTCCAAACCTCAGACAAGGAGTTTTCCCGATGGGAAACGTCACGAAAACGATCGGCCTTTCATTGGGTGCCGATATCTGTTGGCCCATTTGTTTTGAAGAGATTGTCCGCGAAATGAAATTGTCGATTCCCTTCGCTGGCGACAACGTCAGTTTCCAAGTTGAACGCGTGATGATCGAGCCCTACAGCTTGCAACAGCCCTGCAAGTACGCGGTCGTTTTGGATCGCTTGACCCACTGGTACAACACCAGTCGCGAATGGATCAAAAAAGCCATCTTGCTCAACGACTTGTATGTATTGAACAATCCCTGGGCCGTGCAGTCGATGGAAAAACAGACCACTTACTGCGCCATGATGCGCCTGGGCCTGCCGATCCCTAAAACCTGGATGGTTCCGCCCAAAAGTTACGACCGCAGCAGCAGCAAAGACCTCGAATTTACCCTGCGCAACTACGCCAAACTGTTCGACCTCGGCCACCTGGGCCGCGAGCTGGAATACCCGCTCTTCATGAAACCCTACGACGGCGGCGGCTGGGTCGGCGTTAGCAAAATCGACAACGAGGGCGAGTTGCGCGCCTCCTACGAGCAAAGCGGCAAACACGTGATGCACCTGCAGGAAGCGGTGAATCCCTACGAGCATTTCATGCGCTGCGTCGGCCTGGGTCCCCAGGTCAAGCTGATTAACTACGATCCCGCCGCGCCCCTGCACGGCCGCTACGTGGCGGGCCAACCCCAACTGTCCACCGCCGATCAGGACTGGCTGCGCAAGGTCACCCTCATCATCAACGCCTTTTTCGTGTGGGACTTCAACTCGTGCGAATGCCTCTCCAAAGACGGCGTGTGGTACCCCATCGATTTCGCCAACCCTTGTCCCGACTCACAGGTCACCTCGCTGCACTGGCACTTCCCGTGGTACATCAAAGCCAACATCCGCTGGGCGATTTTCTGTGCCACCACCGGCCGTAAAATGCGCCTCAACCAAAACTGGCAACCTTACTTCGACATCGCCGATACCGACATGGCGCCGGATGAGAAGTTCGAAGCCTATGCCGCGCTGGCCGAAGAACACTTCGAAACCGAACGGTTCGAGGAATTCTGCGACAAACACCTGAGCCACCTCGACGAGGTCACCTGGAACTTTTTCGCCACGGATCGCGCCAAACAAGCGATTCGCGAAAAAGTCGCCAGCCTGTACCCCCACCACGAGATCGAAACCTTCACGGAACATTTCTTCGAGCAGATTCAACGCTGGCGCGAAATGGAACCCCCTAAATAACCAACCGCGGGCGGGTACGCACCCGCCTCTTTACGACCTCCGAGGATGTCGATGGAAACACCGCCGCTCCCCGCCAATGAAAAGGAACGTTTGGCGGATCTCAACCGGTACGATGTTTTGGATACCGAACCCGAAACGGTATTCGACGATCTCACCATGCTCGCCAAAAACATCAGCGGATGCCCCATCGCCCTGATCTCCTTGGTCGATGAAACACGACAGTGGTTTAAATCCAAACAGGGCTTGGAAGCCTGCGAAACCAGCCGCGACATTTCCTTTTGCGGCCACGTGATCGTGCGCGATCAGGCCATGACCGTGGCCGACGCCGCCCAGGACCCCCGCTTCGCCGACAACCCCCTGGTCATCGGGGGACCGCTGATCCGTTTTTACCACGGGGTGCCCCTACGCACCCCCAACGGCAACAACATCGGTACCTTGTGCGTGATTGACCAACAGCCGCGCCAACTGTCCGAAACCCAGTTGGCCTCCCTCGACGCGCTCGGCCGCCAGGTGATTCAAAACATGGAATTGCGCTACGCCGGCAAACACATGGCGGCGTTGGCGCAACAGGCGGGCGACGCCAACGAGGCCAAAAGCCGTTACCTGGCCACGATCAGCCACGATATCCGCACCCCCATCGGCGGCATTCTCGGCATGACCGACATCATGCTCACCGCCGACATTGACCCGGAAACCCGTGACAACCTGGAATCCATTCGGGATTCGGCCGATTTCCTGATGCGCCTGCTCGACGACCTGCTCGAGTTCTCCAAAATCGAGGCCGGGAAGATCACCCTTGAGGACATCACCTTTAAACCCAAAAAGTTGATCCAGCGCCTCGTCACCTTCTACCGTCCCAACGCCGAGGCGCGCAACCTCGTGTTCGAAGCCCGACTCGGCGCCAACATCCCTACCAAGATCGTCGGCGACCCACACCGCCTGGAACAGGTCCTGATCAACCTGATCACCAACGCCATCAAGTTCACCCACCAGGGCGGCGTTTGGTTACACCTCGACTTCGTCATCGAACAAAACGGTATTGTTTCACTGACCTTTGCGGTGCGAGATTCCGGCATTGGCATCAGCCAAGAGCAAGCGGCGCGCATTTTTAGATCCTACAGCCAAGCCAACGCCTCAACCGCGCGCCAATACGGCGGCGTGGGTCTCGGGCTCAGCATCGCCAAACATTTGGTCGAATTAATGGGCGGCACCTTGCAATTGAGCCCCAACCCGGACGGCGGTTCAATTTTCACCTTTACGCTCCCCTTCCGCGCCGCGCCGGGTACCGTCACCAAACCCGTGGATCCGGTTGAACCAGAGGTGGCCGCAACCGTTTTAAAA
Organism: Acanthopleuribacter pedis; assembly: GCF_017377855.1. GTDB lineage: Bacteria > Acidobacteriota > Holophagae > Acanthopleuribacterales > Acanthopleuribacteraceae > Acanthopleuribacter > Acanthopleuribacter pedis. The sequence continues at coordinate 63,416 of NZ_JAFREP010000006.1, read as the reverse complement.
GTCCTGGTGGTTGAAGACGAACCCATTAACCAAAAAATCTTCGCGCTGCAAATCGAACATTTCGGCCACCGCATAACCTGCGTCAACAACGGCCGAGAGGCGCTAACCCGGTTTGGCGAGGAACCCTTCGATTTGGTGTTGGTCGATCTCAACCTACCGGACCAATGTGGCTTCGCGGTCGCTGAGGGCATCCGCGCACGCGCGAAATCCGACGGCCGCATGCCGCCCATTTTCGGGGTCACCGCTTGCCTCAAACCGGGAGATCGCGAGCGGGGCGCCAATGCCAAAATGGACAATATCCTCATTAAACCGATTGAGCTGGAAACCTTGGCGCTCTTGTTCGAGGAAGCCGAAAAGCGCCGCGGTTCAAGCGAGGACCCTTAACTGTTTCGGCCGGCTTCCCATTCGGGGCGCAACAGCCCGTAAACCAATAGGTCGCGGCGTTCGCCGTCAGCCAAGGCTTCTTGGCGCAACACGCCTTCCCGTTGCATGCCCATCTTTTCCAGAATCCGCGAGGACGCTTTGTTAGCGTCCACACAACGCGCGCTCATTTTGTGCAGGTTACTTTGGCCGAACACGGCGTCCAACACCGCCTGGCTCGCTTCGTAGGCAATCCCTTTGCCCTTGAAGTCGGGACCGACGCGGTAACCGATTTCACCGCAGCCCACTTGGCGTTCGGAAATGCGAAAAACCACCGCGCCCAACACCGTTCCGGCCGGAATGTCGGCCACATCCAAAGCTTCAACCGTGAAGCTCAGCCAGACCATGTCTTCGCCGCTCCAGGGTTTGATAAAGGAACGGACGCGTTCCTCCGCTTGTTCCCGCGGCGGGACCGCGCGGATAAACCGCATCACGCGCGGGTCAATTTCCTGCGCCAGTTGTGCCTCAAAGTCGGCATCTTGCATACGGCGGATCAACAAACGCGGCGTACGAACCTCTAACTGATTAAATGCGTCAACATCGATTGCGACCTTCATCGGCATCGCCCCCTTCGGAAAATGCCTCATTCTAAACGGGCTGAGCCGAAAAGGGAATCATTAGCGGCGGTTTGACGCATCCCGGATATGAGCCGGCTGTTGATCCGGCCAGACATCATTGCAGGCTTTTGAGGCCGCCCGATTCGAACCAGCGTTTGTCCGCCGTCACCGTTTTTCGAATGACCGCACCCATGGTTTCCTGGGAGGCCAGCCACAGGCCGTTCACCAACAAGCCGCGATGACCGAGGAACAACCGCAAATCGGCGACGGTGCCGATTTCCGCCAAGGCGTCCAACAACAACAAAATGGTGGATTCCTCGCCGATTTGCACGATGCGATCCGCACACTGGCGGACCAAATCCGGCCGGGCCGATACCATGATGGGAATGACCGCCTCGCGAATTTCCGTTTTGGGATGCAGCAGAATCGAACACAACTGTTCGTCATCGACCAACTTCAGTGAGCCCATGTTGCGCAAGGCGTCGAGAATTTGCGGCTCCAGCCCCTTGTGGGTTTGAATGGCCAGACTGAAACGGTCGGCCAAATCCGATTCGCTGGAACCGGACAACCCTTTGATGATGGTGCGCCATTCCAGGTCGTCGAATTCGGTTTTGGTTTTTCCAAACTGGGCGATCAGGTAATCGCGAACCCAGGATTGATCGCTGCCCGCCTCACCCAGACGCGACAGCATCGTGCGCCGCACCTGCAGGTAACCGCGATGGTTCAACAGCAAACATTCCAACAGCTCGCGGTCACGGAGCTGCGGCAAACAATCGCGCCAGAATTCGATATCCGCGGCGGATTGATCGACAATCGAACCGAAATCAACCACCAATTGGGTCCAGGTCTTGGAATCCTCGGTTTCCCCCGAGGCGCGCAGGCGCTCGTGCAGGAAGTTCAAATTCTGCGCGTGCAATTCCCAGAAACCGATGAGCTCGGCCTCCAAGAAACTGCGCAAGTGGCGGTTGGCAAGCGGCGCCAAATCAATGCGCCGACAATAACCTTCAAACTGTTCGTGTTTTTCGTCCAGCGACTTGAGCAGGTTCCCCAACTTCTTGAGAATCAACCGCATGGTAACGGCGCGGTTTTGGTCCAAGGTACCGTAAACCCGCTGGGCGCCGGTTACCCAATCTTGCATGGACGCGCGCATTTTGGCCAAACGCAGGCGAATGTCTTCCTTCGCGTTTTCACCGAACAACTCCGCCGACTGGCGCGTGATCGCGCTCAGGCCGCGGCGCCAGTGGCCGTCGATGCGGCGCCAAGCCTTGCCCGCCCATTCTTGCATGCCCGGTAACTTGAGTTCGGGCAACAGGGCCTGGTTGCGTTCGCGCAGGCGTTCGCTAAACTCCTCCAGCAACATGATCCAATCTTCTTGCGGCGGGCGCGATTCAAAATACGCGGTGAGGTATTCATTGGCCCACAACACGTCCGCGTTGCTCTCCAGCTTGGCCGGGCTCTGAAATCCCTCGGGTAAGTCGTCCTGATCGCCCCGTGCAAAATAACAACGCAACAGGACCGCGCGGGCTTCCCAGGGTTTTTCCTCAATGGGAGTCGGGCTGTCAAATTCAATCAACGACTCGGGCGCGCTCAAGGCCAGCAAAATCCGTTTGGCGTTGTTGCGGATGATGTCGTCCTCGTCATAAAGCGACATCATCAGCATCGCGTGGTGTTGCGGCCGGACCAAAGCAACACCCAACTGCAACAAATCCTCACTCAAGGGATAAGTTTCGCTGAGGCGCCCCCAAATGTCGGCGAACAGTTCCTCGTCACCGTGTTCCTTAAGAAAATCAAAAACCAGTTTGCGGGACGGATGACGTTCATCCCGATGCGCCAACTGCTGCTCGAAGGCACGCAGGCTAAACTGGTGCAAGGTCGTCAATTCCACGCCGGGAAAACCTGCCAACAACGGCAACACCAAACTCAGGTTAAGCCCCGCGCCGCCTTCCTCCTGCAGCATTAAAACCTCGCCGAGCGCTTCGATGCCCTCGTCAAATCGCTGCAGCAAGGCCACCATCGCCGTGACAACCTCTTGCTGTTCCCCATCACCGAGCGGATCGTTGCCCTCAACCATTTGGTGCCATTTCTTGAGCAAGGCGGGCTCTTTTAAACCGGGACACTCACCCAACCAATCAAGGAACGCAAGGCGCAGGCCGACCTGATCTTCCACAAACAAATAATAATCGTAGTGCTTGGGCTGGGGTTCCATCTTCCAAGCACGCGCCAGTTCTAACAAAGCACGCCGCACACCCGCCGGCTGTTGGCTGGATACCACCAAACGCAACACCTGCTTGTCGAAGTGCTTGGCCGTCCCCTCGAAGGCACCCGGATCTAATTTGGCCAGTTCGCCGCACAAGCCGCGCATCAGTTGCGGCTGTTCACATTCTCCAAACTCATGGGTCAACACTTCCAAAAACCCGCGGTCCCCTAACTTGCGGCGCAGCAAGGTTTCCCACCAATAGGCCGGGAAACCTTGCTTGAGCGCGGAAAAATAAACCGTTCGCAATTCGTCCGGCGACCAGTTCATGATTTTGCGGTAGCGGAAGTAGGGTTCCAACTTGTGCAGGTTAAATTCAAAACCCACCGCACCTTGGCCACGCGTGCGCTCCGTTAACTCGAGCTGCAACCGTTCCAATCGGGCCGACAAACCCAGAAAACGGTCCATGTGGGTTTTCAGTACAGGGTGGCCCAAACGGTAGGTGTTTGAGTCGGCGTCAAAGCGCAAGAACCGCGCCTGTGACCACTCGCGCAACATACCCTCGAGTTCTTCCTCCGAGGCTTCCACCCCGCTAAAAACCCACAGGATTTTTTGTTTGTCCAAGGCGGCGGTGGTAAAACCCGGTAGCACCAAGCGGGCCAACAACAGTTCGGACAGAAAACGGCGTTCGCTGCCGGGCAACCCAAATAAGGTGCTGAAATAGGCGTTGATCAAGCCCGCGGCACCGCCGTGGCGGCGGTAACTGTCGAGGCTGGGCGGACGATCCTCACGCGCGACCACCTCAAAATACAAACTGCACACCCACTGAAGATCGGCGGTAAGCGGCCGCTTGGCGCCTTCCTCGCGACAAATCCGCACCGCGTCATCGTAGATTTTGCGCGACAGACCCGTTTCCAATGAAAATCCGGCCGCGGCAAACGGCTCCTCAATCGTGGAACGCGCCTGCTCCCAGCTCATCCGCTCCAGCACAAGGGTGTTGGCCAGCAAGGCCGGTATCAACTTGGAATAGTTGTACAGGTCGGCCAAATAGCGGCTGTCGAGCGCGGCCAACACGTGCATCCGGTCATTACCGACTTCAATTAAACTCAGAAACTGAAAAAATGCCTTGCGGTCCGCCTCGTTAAACTGGCTACTGAACAGCACTTCCAAACCGTCAAAAATCAGCACCACGTTGTGGTTGCGCTCAATCGTAAAGGCGCGCAGAAATTCGGTCAAACTTTCCCAGGTGACCTGCTTCAGTTCTTTAAACCAACGTTGCCAATTTTCATCCAGCAGCGTGCGCAGGCTGTGGGAAAAGCGGTCGAGTAAATCGGGCCCGCAATTGGTTTCGATCACAAACAAATCGTCACGCGCCAGCAGCGGCCGCATGAGGGCGACATCAATCAACGAGGTTTTACCGACCCCGGACTCACCCAACAGCAGGGTGGCGTGGTAATGCGTGGTGGCACGCACCAATTGGCGGCCGTCGGCCTCGCGCCCAAAAAAGCCGGCGCGATCTGACTCGGTAAATGAGTCCAACATTTTGAAGGGGTTATGAAGGGAAACCACCGCGGGTGTCATAGGCAATCCGATCCGTATGTTACGACTGAAAAACGTTTCAAGAAACATCGTCTCGTCAGGCAACAGGGTTTAGTTTTCCGGCGGCCGCGAAACGAACAACCACCCTTCCTCGCGCCTAACGCTTCCATTACAGCGCCGGGTTCACCGGGTCGTCCAAGGCGAGCCAAACGGCCCTTAAACACGCGGAACACATGGGACAACCCAGGTATCTCACGCGGGGTCCCCTGGTAAGCAGTACGGATAGGAGTGGTTGCGCCTATTATGCCACTGAAGCGGTGCGCCGGGTACGATTAATTGTCCGTCCGCGCGATGGAAACGCGCTGAAACCAACCCGAAAGGACCCACCGCGGCGAAAAATCACCGGCAAACCGGTTCGCCCCGACCGCCACATCGCCGCAAGCACCACCCGACGCCGACACCCCTTCCCGACACCCCGTCAAGGAACCGCGGGCGGTGCCGGCTCACACCTTGGGATTTTTGGGCGACGTCGGCCCCCCATCCAAGGTAAACTCAGGTACCTTCAAAGACCTTTTTGTGCGGGATGCGGCTGACATGCCGGCTGGGTCCAAACCGGAACCCGCTTCAGCCCGACCCAATGCCGATTTCCTCGTATGGTAGAACCCCGCGACGCGCGTTATGGCGTTTCTCGGGCCGGGAAATAGCCCGCATGGCCAAAGGTGCTTTGCCGGATTGTTGACGCCGCTTGATGCGTCGATTCCCTCTGTCCGCCCGCCCGGTGTCCGCTTCCACACCGGCGCACGATTCCACCCACGGCCCGCCTACAGCGGGTTCGTGCCGCCAGCCGAGGTTCCCCATGTCCCGAAAAAAACCGTCCACGCCCGGACCCCAGACGCCCTATCAAAAATTGAAAGCCCTGTTCCTGCTGCCCGTGTTCGGCATCGACACCCGCTCGCTCGCCCTGTTCCGCGTCGCCGTCGCCACCATTATTTTGGTTGATTTGTGGGTGCGCTGCGGCGACATCACCATGTTTTACACCAACGAAGGCGTGCTCCCCACCGATCTGCTCGTCAGCAAGTACAACAGCACCAAAGTGTTTTGGTACAACCCCCACTTCTACATCAACACCTTCGCGTGGCAAGCCTTTTGGTTTTGTGTCGCCGCCCTTTTGGCGGTTATGCTCCTGGTCGGGTACCGCTCGCGCTGGGTCGCCTTCGCCAGTTGGTTTCTGCTGCTTTCCCTGCACAACCGCAACCCGATGGTGCTGCAATCCGGCGATACCCTGCTGCGCATGCTCGTTTTCTGGGCCATGTTCCTACCCATCGGTGCCCATTTCAGCGTCGACCGCGCCCTCGACCCCACCGAAAAGGAACCGCCGCGGGCCGTGGTCAACCCACTCACCGCGGGGCTGCTGCTGCAAATGTTCTGCCTCTACTTCTTTACCGGCATCCTCAAGAAGGGCGCCACCTGGGAAAACGGTACCGCGTTGTACTACGCGCTGAACATCGACGCCTGGACCCGGCCCTTCGGTTCATGGATGTTGCAATTCCACGAAATGAACGCGCTGGCCACCCACGGCACCTTGTACCTTGAATTGTTCGGTCCCTTCCTGCCGTTCCTGCCGCTGTTCACCGCCCAGTTCCGCATGCTGGCGATCACCGTCTTTTGTTCGCTCCACATCGGCATTGCGCTTACCATGGACGTCGGCCTGTTTTCCTACATCTCCATGGCCGGGTGGCTGCCCTACCTGCCCACCAAGTTCTGGGATTTTCTGGGCGCGCGGATCGGCACCTGGGGCCAGGGTTTGGCGATGTACTACGACGGCAATTGCGGTTTTTGCAAAAAAGGCGTGTTGCTGGGGCGCAGTTTCCTGCTGCTGCCCAAGGCGACCATCGCGCCGGCCCATACCCGCCGCGAAATCCTCGACTTGATGGAAGAAAAGAACTCCTGGGTCGTGGTCAGAAACGATGAGAAGTTCATCGAATTCGACGCGGTCATTGCCGTGTTTGGGTCCTCGGTGCTGACCTGGTGGCTGGTGCCGCTGATGCGCATCGGCGCGGTTCACGCGTTGGGCACCAAGGCTTACCGCACCGTGGCCAACAATCGCAAACTTTTTTCCAAGCTCACCCGTCCCCTCTTCTACCGCAAACAAAGCTGGAATACCCATGGGGTGGTTTCGCTTTTTGCTTTAGTATGTCTGCTGTATGTGTTCGCCTGGAACATTCGTTCCACCAACTTCAACGAACACAAGTCGTGGTTCCCCAGGAAAAACAACGGGTTCGGTTACTTCTTGCGCTTGGATCAGTACTGGGCGATGTTTGCCCCGGATCCAACCCGCGTCGACGGCTGGTTTGTGATTCCCGCCTTTCTGGAAAACGGTGGGCAGATCGACCTCTACAAAAACGGCGAGGCGGTTAGCTTTGAAAAACCCAAGGCGGTGGTGTACCAGCACCCAACCATGCGTTGGCGCAAGTACATGATGAACCTGAAGGTCCTCAAAAACGCGGAACACCGCGATCCCTTCGCGGATTACCTATGTAACGCCTGGAACGCGAAACACCCGGACAACAAGATCAAACGTCTACAAGTCATTTTCATGCGCGAGGACACACCCAACCCGAAAGAAACCGAACCGGTGTATCCGCGCAAAATCTTTTTGAAAAACTACACCTGTGGCAATTACCGGAGGTAACCTTGTCCCCCAGTTCTCGTGGCAACCCCAACCCGCTGTTTCTCGCGGCGGTTCTTGTTCTGATCGGCATCGGTGCCGCCCTCTTTTGGCAAAGCGGTTATTTCTCGTCTAGGGAAAGCGGCGCGGCCCAAACGGCCGAGCCACCTGCCGCCCCCGCGGCCAAGGCGGAAGAGGCCCGCGGCCAAACCGGCAAGAAACGCCATTCCGGGTTGGACGACCCAACCGTTGCCATTTACGGGAACGTGGTGGACGTGGACGGTAAAAACCAAGCGGGTGTCCCCGTTTACCTGCTCAACCACAACCAAAAAGATACCTTGGCGGCCACCCAAAGCAACGCCGAGGGACGTTTTGAGATAAGCGCCGTGTTGCGCGGCGATTACCAACTGGTGGCGAGCACCGATGTGGGCAGTTCCCTCGACGACGCCGGCCAGGGGTATCCGTTGTTCGTGTCCCAGGATACGCAACGGGTCGGCCCGGTCACCTTGACCCTGCGCGACCGTGCCCGCCTGTCCGTGCAGGTCGTCGATCATCGCAGCAGCAGCCCGATTCCCGGCGCCACCGTGACCGCCCAACAGCAGGTCGCGGTAACACAAACCGTTGCAAGTGACGGCGTCGCCTATTTCAATCTGCCGCCGGGGATTGTCACCCTGAGCGCACACGCCGAGGGATACGCTTGGGAACACCAACAGATGCAACTTCGTTTGGACCAAGCAAACCAGGCACAACTGCGTCTGGTGCGCGGCGCCAACGTATTCGGCAAAGTTTACGAACCGAACGGTGTCGGTCGCGAAGGGATTACCGTGCGTTTGTGGCAATCGCGCCGCAAGCACGAAACCAAAACCGACCGCGACGGCATGTACCGCGTTGAAGGGATGCGCCCCGGCCAACCGTTTGAGGTGGCGCTGCTGGTTGGCGAGCAGTTGGTGGCACGGCCCGGCGTGTTCACCATTCCCACCGATCAGAGCGAGGCCGAGTTCAACTTTAAGTTGCCCGAGAACCATTTCCCGCTGAAATACGCGGTGGTGAGCGGTGTGGTGATGGACGAAAGCGGCAACCCGGTCAACGACGCCCTGATCGAGTTTATGCTGGGTTCCGGCAAAACCTACGCCACGCGTAGCGGCAGGGGCGGCACCTTTGAGTTGCGCTTCGAGCACAACAGCCTGAGCACGCGTATTCGCGCAAGCGCGCCGGGTTACGCCGACAATATTCAGAAAAACGTGGCCCTGCTGCTGCAGGAAGAAAACCAAAAAGTACGCATTGTTTTGGGGCCTGGCAACACCGCATCCGGCCAGGTCGTGAGCGAGGCCGACGGCGCGGGCTTGGCCGGGGTCGCCATCTTCGCACAAAGCCAGGATGAACTGCTGGGCGACGGCAACTGGATTGAGGTTGGCAAAAGCGGCATCAACGGGGCCTTTGAACTGAAGGGTCTGCCGCTGAGTTTCCGACTCAAGGCGCAACAGGGCGGCATGCGTTCGCGGGAGATGGGGCCTTTTGAGGGCGATCAAATCGACTTGGTACTGCCGATGAGCAATGCCTTCCTGCTGGAAGCCTGGGTCGTCGACAACGAAAGCGGCGAGCCGGTGACCGACTTTGAAGTGCGCGTCCTGCCCAACGGCACCCAAACCCACCGTTCCGAATGGTCAAACCAACAGGACCACGGCTGGGAACCTTACCAAAACGGCCTGAAGGTGCGTGACGAAAACGGTTCATTCACCGTGACCAACGTGCCCCACACCGACCGTTTCGCGGTGGAAATTATGGCCGAGAGTTACGCCAAGGCCGAGGCCGATCAAAACCATTTCGAACAGGAACTCAAAAACGACGGCGCCTTGGTGCACTACACCCACGAGTTCCGCTTGAAACGAACCCGGCCGAACATCGCGGGCAAGGTGTTGAACGAAAAAAACAACCCGTTGCGCAATGCCTGGGTGGGTTTGGCTCAGGCCGACGGCCAACCGCCGGCGCCACCGTTCTGGCCCAAGCCGGGTCCGGCGAGCGGGCGCGGTTTCCGTTTTGCCAAAACCGCGGGCAACGGCGGCTTTCAGTTCACCAACGTGAACAACAACCAAGCGCTCGCCATCGCCGTTTTCTTCGACGGTCAGGTGCGTTACCACGCGTTGATGTCGGAATTCGCCACCCAGAACTGGGGCAAGTTAACCCTGAAGATTACCCCCGCGGGCCGCATCGATGTGGAAGTAGACCGCGACGATTACCCCAACGCACGGAGCGTTCAGATTCAGCAGGAAGGCGCAACCGTGGAACACATCCCGGTCCCCTCGGGGGCGGGCCTGTTTGCGCACACGGTGGAAAACCTGCTGGAGGGACGCTACCAGGTGCGCCTCGACTTGGACAGCAGCAACGGCGGGCCGCCCTCGTTTTTCAAAGGCGCGATGGTCAACCACAAAAACACAGCGCGGGTCGTTTTTAAAGACGACAACAAGGCCTTCTTGCGCGGCGAGATTCTGATCGACGGCGAACCCTACCGCAACCTGCCGGTGATTCTGCTGAGTTTCCCGCAATTGTTGCCGCTGGAAACCACCACGGACGGCGCGGGCCGCTTCACCCTGGAAAACCTCAAAGCGGGTGCCTACAGTTTATTCGCGCCCGGCCGCATGCGGGTTCAGGCAATGGATTACTCGGCGCAACGGGAATACATCGACATCCCGGCGGAAGGGGTGGAGCGGCGCTTTAACTTCAAGTCCCTGGGTTCGGTGCGCGGTCAAATCGCGGGCTGTCCGGTGTCGCAGGTGATGATTAACGGCATTTCGGAAGACGGACGCCCGGTAAACATCACGGCGGATCTGGAAGCGGACGGCCGCTTTTTCGCCAACAACTTGCCCAAGGGCGAATACGCGGTGTACGGCGATTGCCCACCCAACAGCAAGGAACAGTTGTTCCCCCTAACGGACCCATTCGCAATCATCGGCGAGGGCGAAACGGTGGATTTAGGCGAGGTCACACCGGTCGATTTCGCCCACGTATTCCTGCGATTGGTATCGGGTTACCCCGAATTCAAGTCACGCAGCTTGTCGATCACGGCAACGGACCAAAACGGCCGCACGCTGGAGAAAAAACGCGCGGTGGTGGGTGACCGCCCAATTTACCTGGGCGGCTTCCGCGAAACCACCATCATCGTGGAAGTTGACGCCAACCAAAATGATCCAATGCGCGCCGAAACCCGCAAACGCACGCTAACGCTGCAACCGGCGCAGACGTCACTGCTGGAGGTCAACGTGGTGCCGAATGAGCGATAGATACAGCGGCAGAGGTTGATACTCCGCCGCTTATTCGTTCGGGTGCGCTAACGAATGAGAATTAAGGCGCGACCACCATGGTGATGCCGTCACGGAGGGTGACCATCACTTTGTCGAGGTGTTCGAGGTTGCGTAGGTGGGCGTTGAAGGCCGCGATGGCTTTGGTGGATTCTTCCTGCTCTGACTCGGGGGCCAGGACTTTGCCGCTCCAGAGTACGTTGTCGATCAAGATCAACCCACCGGGACGCATCTTGGGCAGGATGGCGTCGAAGTAGTTAATGTAGTTCACTTTGTCCGCATCGATGAAGGCCATGTCGAAGGGGCCGCTCAGTGTTTTTAAGGTGTCGGCGGCTGGGCCGAGTTTGATCTCGATTTGATCTTTGTAGGGGCTTTTGTCGAAAAATTCGCGGGCGATGGCCGCGTTGTCCTCGCTGTATTCGAGCGTGGTGATGTGGCCGCCCTCGGCCATACCCATCGCCATCATCAGGGCACTGAAACCGGTGAAGGTGCCGACTTCCAAAATTCGTGAAGCACCACTTACCCGGGCCATGGTTTTTAAGAATTGGCCGGCCAAGGGGCCGGATTGCATTTGGGGCAGGTCGGTTTTGGCGTAGGTCGCTTTGGAAAGTTCCTGGAGCAGTTCCGGCAGCGGCGTGGTGTTTTCACGCGCGTACTGTTCAATCGCTTCGCTGACAAGTGTTAACAATGGATTCCCCCGATTCTCGGCCGCACAGCATGCGGCCCGTTTTGACTAAGTCTCCTATTTTCATGGTATCGCGTCCCCACGTCAAAGCCTTTTCCCGGAAGTTGTTCACCTTGACCGACCCCAAACGACCTCCTGCGACGCGGCCGCGGTGAGCCGACGTGTTCACCGCGACCGGCCGCGAGATGAGAACGTTGAGGGACATACAAGGTGCTTTTCCTAGTTCCTAGTCAACGGACCACCCCGCGTTTATGCTAAGCCGCGGTTGATGCTTCATCCGCGCGCACGTTACCGGGTTCCCATTGAATGTAGGTCGTGGTGCGCAAAACCTGAATCACTACCTGGCTGTCGCGTGAACCGCTCCCCGTTGGGAGGTATTCGCCCGACGTCAGTTGCAGTGGCTCGCGGCCCGGTCGACGGACCTCGACCAAACCTTCGCACACCAAAAAGACCCCTTCGCCTTGACGGAACAGCAAGGTGCTGCCCGCCGCCACCGTTTGCCGACGGCTGTCCGCCAACAAACGCAACACATGGGTCGGGGCCAAGTTTTCTTCCTCCTGTTCGATGAGTTTCAGTTTTCCGCCAATCACCAGCGCCGCGCTGATCAGCACCACATTTTTGATGATGTACTGACCTTCCATCGTGAGCGCATAGGGAAAAACGAGAAAACATTCCTGGGGCAGCATCACCAGCGGCAACATGGTGCCGGGCATGTGAAAGGTCAACATCACCAGCGCCCAACGCAGGGCCGGCCGCCAGATGAAACACATACCGATCAACACTTCCCAACAACCCAACAAGGTTGGGAAATCAGGTAATGGGATCCAAAAGGTGGTTTTGAGGACGAGTTCCAGCGCGGGGCTCATTCCGAGAACCTTGAGACCGCCGAACCAAATGAACACAACCCCCAATGCCGCTCGCAGGAGAAAGGTGCCGTACTGTTCCATGGCCTGGAACAACCAATCATCGACACGCAGCATGGTCTGACTAGGAATAAAGGGCAAAGCTAAAATACGCATGACATCACCTCTTAGGCGCGAGTTCGTTACACAACAAACACAGCACCGCGGGCGACAGTACGGCTCAAAGAACCGCCACCACCGACCGAAACCGCCTAAGAATGACAAAATTAACAACGCATCAATGGCCAATACACTCAATAGGTGATTCGTGCCGGCTTGCGAGAACGAGTATTTTCCAGCCGCCGCCCCATGCTACGCACGTGAGGCAGCCGAAAGTTAAGGTTGTATCGCGGTTCCCGTCGTCTCCATTCGATGTCTGTCCCACCGCGGGATACCGGCAAAGCAAAGCGTTTCTCAGCAAATAAAGTCGTGGGTTGTCGATGCCTGGTCCAACCAAACACGCGGTACCCAAATCCATCATCAAGCGCAAGAACCGCCAAACCTCGCGGCGCCAATCCGGGTTATACCGGACCAGCCGTGGTTTGACCCAACACATCGTTTTTCAACCATAACGGAAACCCATAACCCGTCCAACACACCCGAATGGGTGCAACAAACGGATAGACCGCGCGCGTCCCAGATCATCCACACACCGTGCTCCGGCTTAAACCGGCCACGAGAGTTCGATCTGTCGCCCGCTGAAAACCTCGCCCGGTTTTCAACCACAACAGCCGACCCAAACCACCGTTTCATAGACGGTGATCCTGGCACATGGTCTTTTTCGCTTCCAAACCCAAGGTTTCCTCGTGGGGATGGAACCCTTGGTTCGAAGCCGTTTCCAGTCGGCGACGCCGGTGTGGGGACACCCGCCGCCACGTCGCGGAAACAGACGCGGTTCGATAGTTATAAAAAAGGACAACATCACCTGAGCCGCGGCGGTGACGCACCGCGAAGGCGATCTGTCCCCGCGCGTGCCGTCAGAGCGGATAACCCGCCGATCCGACACGTTTGGGGTTTGGATAGGACACGACGGTGAAACCAGGAGGCGTTTTCACCGGCGCTGGGATTGCGGTTGGTTCCGCGCCCGCGACAACTTTAGGATTGCCGCGAGCACCGAAGGTTAAACAGACACGTCGATATCGGCTAGGCCAAGTACCGTTCGGCTTTGATCAACGCGTTCTTTTTGGTGGGGCATCAGTTCTTGCCCCGGTAAGGTTTGTAAGTTGGGTAAGTAAGGATCTTCCAAAGGCGGCAGGCCCGCCAGTTCGGTGACGATCCCCTGCACCAAAAAGGGCACGTGCCACGGTGAGTAACCGCCCTCGTGGGAGGCAATGAGGCGACCGCCACAAAGCTGATCGGCCAAATCCACCAAACGGCGCGTCATCATTTGAAAGGTTTCCGAGGTACACATTTGCATGCCCATCGGATCGAAACCGCCGGCGTCTTGGCCGGCCGCGATCAGGATCAAATCGGGACGGAATTGAACCAAGGCGGGTGCCACGATTTGCTCGAAGGCGTAGAGGTGGGCCGCGTGACCGGAGCCCGGGGGCAACGGAATGTTGACGTTAAAGCCGTGACCCGGTCCTTTGCCGCGCTCGTGGGCGCCGCCGGAACCTGGCGGGAACAAACCGTCCTGGTGCATCGAAATGGTCAGCACACTGGGATCCTCGTAAAAAATCGATTGGGAACCGTTGCCGTGGTGCAGGTCCCAATCGACGATGGCGACCTTTTCAGCACCGAGCCGTTGCGCGGCACGGGCGCCAATCGCCACGTTGTTAAAGATGCAAAAACCCATGGCGCGTTCGGCCTCGGCGTGATGACCGGGGGGACGCACCAGGCAGTAGGCTTTGTCGGGACCGTCGCCGAGGGCGACCTCGACGGCGCGAATCACACCACCCGCCGCCAATCGCGCGGCGGCGGCCGAGTGATAACCCACGGGTGCATAAATCCCCGCCTCACCACCGCCGGTGGCACACAGGTTGAGGATGTGGCGCAGGTAGGGCCGCGAATGCACGGCGCAGATCTCATCGTCGGTCGCGGGTCGGGGTTTTACGCGCAGGAGATGATCCAAAACGCCGTTGACCTCAAGCAACGAGGAGACCCGCTGTTTGGAGGCGACAGATTCCACGTGTTGGAAAGGTTGGATGCCGGGGCCGACGGGTAACAAGCCACCCGCGGAGCCGGTATCATGCCAATAGTAAAGATCGTGGGAGATCCACGCGGCGCGCGGCGGTTCGTCGGCGCCGGGAAGTTGGGAAGGGGGGTTTGAATGGGCCACCTAGACACTCCTCATGGATTTTTGGCCGGGGCGAACCCGTGCCAATAGGTCTTCTTTCAGGGGTTTGGGCAACGCATTCCAGTGAAGGTCCAACAGGGCGCCTTCAAAGGAATAGAGGTAGTAACACACGGGAATGGTTTTGCCGGGATGTTGGTTGCAAATCAATCGATAGGCATCGACGGATCCCACCCGGGCGAGGTCCTCGCGTGAATGGATGTTGATTTCATTGAGCCGTTTCTCAATGGTTTTGCCGATGTTTTTTAGTTGACCAAGCGGCGTTGGCATCGAGTCCTCCTTGGTAGGCCGACGCTTGATCACGCCGGTTGGTTGCTTTAGCCCGCATTTCTCACAAGGAATTCTGCGACGAAGCCGAAAGCCATGCGATTACGAGGGGGCGGCCTTCCGCGTTACTCGGTCGAGCCGCCTTCGCCTCAGCTGCTACGCCGAAGGGTCGGCACTCTGTGCGGTCTCTCAGTCGTAAACTTCGTACGCACAGGTCTTTCAGCTTCTCGCGACGAATCCTTGTGAGAATTTCGGGTTAGAGAAGGCGCACCGCGGGCACAGCACGGCCAGGCAACAAGCCGACACCGGTTGTGTCGTGCCCGCGGCGCAATCAGAAGGAACGGTGGTCTGGCGAATCGAAGGACCCAACCCGAGAAAATCAAAGGGACGCTAACGGGTTGTGGACAGGGTCGGCAGCGAATCACAAGAAGGATTTGGGTTCCAAATACACGGTGTTTCAGGGGAAAACCGAGTTTGGGCGCCAACGTTCCTTGGGAGCATTCGGGGAGATTGAACCCAATCAACGCGCTTCAAGGGGAACAGGCGCGGAGATGGGGCGTGGCAGTGGGATGTTGGGTGCAGGGCACGCCATGCTGCATGCGGCATGGGGCATGCAGACAACCACGCGGTTCGGAACCCGACCGGGCTGTCGAAACCGGGCGCGGTGGTTTCGACTTAGTTGGCACCCTCAACGAAAGGTCGGTCGGGGGTGGTGTCGGGTTTGAGGTCGGCGGCGTAACGGTCGGTCATGGTGAACACGTTTTTGCCAAGCATCTTGTTGGTAACGGTTGAGTTGCGTTCGATCACCTTGGCGAGGGTTTGGTCTTTCAACCAGCGCAAGGTTTGACCGCGGAACTGGGTTTCGTACCAGAAACGGTCACCGTCACGCAGCCGTTCGAACTGCAACTTAAACACCTTGGCCAGGGTTAAACCCACCGCGGCGTTGTAGATTTTGTCCTCGGACATGGCGCCGACCCAGAAGTCGACCCGGTTCACGTCACCGTAAACCTGTTCCAAACGACCGGACACCTCGGGATCACTGGAGATTTCCTGGAACGAAGTCACGGGCAGAAAACCAAGTGATTGACGAATGGTGTTGTAGTCGGCCAGACCGTGGTCACGGCCACGTTGGATGTTGATCGAACCCAAATCCAAACCGCCGGCACCGGGGATCCCGAACAAAAAGTTGCGCACCTCATCGACGATAAAACCGTCGACTTCCTCGGCGACGCGGTTGCTTAAACCGCGCAGGATGGGTTCGATGCCGCCTTGTTCCAACACGGCGGCGGGGTTAAAGAAGGCCGAACGCAGGGCGAGGTGGCCAAATTCGGTTTGGCTACCGTCTTCCTCAATGCGCGGCACGGTCGCGGACAACATGCTGTGCCCGAAACGAAACGCGGCGCTCGAGAACAGGTTCATGATCTGCGGATTCACATCGCGCTTGTAACCCTTGTATTTGTCCAACTCGATGGGACCCATGATCATGGGCAACCATTCGCGGTAGGTAATTACCTGCATTTGGGCGCCGACCAAGGCACGGGCACGCTGGTAGATTTCCTCACCGCTCAGGTTGGGATTGGCACCACGAATTTCGTCGGCCAGACGGTTGTGCTCGCGCATCCACAGGGTGTGCATGGAAATCAAGGCCACATTTTCGTTGACGCGTTCGTCGCCCGCGAAGAACTCAAACGGCAGGAAGGTACCGCCGCCGGCACTGTCGAAGTGACCTTCAAGGAAGGGCAACAGGTTGGCGGGGCCGACCTTGAGCCTACCGCTCCCGTCATTGGCGCGCAACGCGGTGGCGCGTTCCTGATCGGAGCCATAAACGTTGGAGGCGTCGATGAAGGCGGTAATTTCGTTAAGCTGCTGGCGCGGGTTGTCAGGGCCGGTGCCGGTGGCACGGTCATACTCGGAGCGGTTGAACGGCAGGATGGGCACACCCGAAATAAAGAACGGGTCGTCCTCCGGCAGGCTGATGTTATGCGGCTCCAACGGAAAGACCGGGTTGGTCAAACTGATGTCGTGGTCGAGGAACTGCCCCCAGACCCAAACCATGTCGGTGAGCTGCTTGCTGCTGGGTTTGGATTCCGATTGGGACAGCACGATGTTGCTGATGTCGCGCGGTGCCGGGCGGTTCTGACCACTTAAGGTAGAAACCCCGTCGGCGTAGGCGGGGGGAACAACCCGTTCCAGCTGGGTAAAAGGAGTGCCCCAGGTTGGGTTGTTGCGGTTGTTGTTGGAGCCGTCAATGGTACGGTACTCGGTTTGCGCGACGGCGAACGTGGCGGCAAAGAAGATAAAAAATAGCGATGTCGAAAGACGGGACGTTGGCGAAGACGGTAACAAGAACATGGTAGAACTCCGCTGTGAATAAAATTCAAAGCAGAGGCGACACACATGGCACTTTCACATCACTTTTCCCAACGATAACCTTCCACTTTTCTATGAAAAAGATGAACGGAATAACTCGCGATTCATCATGAAGGTATTGGTTGGATTCTCACGTTCAGGCATATTCAACATAAGTCATTAGTTGATGAAAAAGCAAGCATTCCTGTCATTTTTTTTGACATTTTTTATCTCAAATGGATCCTTCCATTATATAGATGTATTGATTCTTTTCATGGATCCGCCCAAAGCGCTAAATAAAAACCGACGGATGCAACAATTCCTTACGGTTGCGTGAGCGCAAGCACCACACCCCAAGCATCGGCCACCCCAAAAAAACCAAAACCGGCAACAAAAACGCACCAGACCCAAGAAAACAACCACACCGCTAAAAAACCACCACCGCCCAGCTTTTTTTCGGCTGAATGCCGCCCAACAGACGCAAAAGTGGTCAGACCTCACGCACGTTCAAACGCGTTCACCCCCTCCTCGGGAGCCTTCCAAAAGAATCTATAAAAAAATGAGTTTCTGGAACCGTTGGGCCCCAACGACTACAGCTAAACCCGCGAGAAAAGCAAAAAATGTCAAGAGGGCCCCCGGGAAAAAAACCAGAATAGTGTCAAAGCTAGAGGGCACGACACACAGGCACACCATCACACTTCTCACAATCCTCCGGCAGACGTTCCCAAAACCAATTCTTATAAACGAGGCATCTCATGAAAATGACAGCATGCACCCCGGTCGTAAACACCGACCGCCTGGAAGAATGTAAAGCATTCTATACACAACACTTCGGCTTCGAAGTGACCTATGACAGCGACTGGTACGTCAACATCCAAAGCCCGGGCGAGAAGCACTTCGACATCGGCTTCCTCAAACCCAACCACGAAAGCCAACCCCCTGTTTTTCAACCCGCTTACCACGAAGGAATCTCCTTCAGCATCTACGTCGAAAGCGCGGACGACGCCTACAAAGCCTTGAACGACGCCGGCGTACCCATCCTTCACGAGTTAGCCGACGAACCTTGGGGCGAGCGCCACTTCGTGGTGGTTGATCCCGCCGGTGTACCGCTCAACATCTGCCACATGATCCCGCCCTCGGAAAGCTTTATCGAAGGTTACGCCCCCGGTCACGCCGCGGTTTAACGCTTAAAAAAGTTTTCCTCAAGGGTTTATTACCCGATTCACACGCACGCTTTCGCGCCTGAAGGCAGTGCCACAAATCACAAAACCCTTTACCTGAGGATAAGCACGGTTGTTTTCCGAGGGTTAGTAAAAAAACCGCGTTCCGCTTGACAGCGAAACCCCGTATGTTAGGATCATGTGATACCGCCCTCAGAAGATTATCTTTTATTCATCACATCTGTTCCTAACGATACGCTGTACGTTGATACCTCCCTCCTCGGTTTTCGACCCTGCTTCTCGATCTAGCGAGGTTCTTCTATGACTATCACAAGCCTATCACGCTTTGTCTGCTTTTGTCTGCTTCTGTCCAGCCTGAATAATTACGCGGGCCGATACCTCTACACCATTGGCAACGCCTTTGGCAACACGGTCATCGGTTTCGAAATTCAGGACGACGGCTCCTTGGTCCAACTGCCCGGATCCCCCTGGGAAACCGGCGGCTGGGGCCTAACCGTCACGCCATTCACCCAAAACGGTTTAATCGCGAGCAAGGACGGCAAATACCTGTTCGCCATCAACATCCTAACCAACAACATCTCGGTATTCCGCATCGCCGACGACGGAACCTTGACCCAGGTTCCCGACTCACCCTTCGACACCGGCGGCCAGGTGCCTTCCTGCATGGCCTTGTCCGACGACATTATGTATGTGGCCCACCTGGGTACCAACCTCAACTTCTGCGTTGAGTGCGACTACCGCGGCCTGTTCTGGGACGAAACCAACGAAACCCTGACGCCGATCCCCGACTCGGTCATCCCCTTGCCAGTCAATCCGCCCGGTTTTGTGTTGGCCGTCGACTTCGCCCCCGACGGTGTCAACATGCTCGGCGCCCGCGTCGGCGACCACAAAATCGACAGCTTCATGCTGGACAAGGACACGGGTTTGCTGGAACCAGCCCCCGGCTCGCCCTTTGATTCGGTGGTCACCCAACCGCTGGGTTTCGCCTTCAGCCCGGTCAACGACAGCCAAGTCTTCGTTTCCAACCTGGTTGAACTGGACGAACGTCCCGGCCTGCTCTCCTCCTTCCTGCGCTCCGGCTCCACCGGCCAACTCGCGCCCATCCCCGGTGCCCCTTACACCACCGGCGACCAAGGCGCGGCCTGCTGGATTGTCCTGACCAGCGACGGTAAAAACCTGTACACGACCAACACGCGTTCCGACTCACTCACCCGTTACACGACGAATCCGGACGGCACCCTCAACTTCATCGAGGTCGTGGACGTTCCCAAGATCGACGAACTTAACGACGAACCGCTCGACATGATCATCACCGGCGACGACCAGTTCTTGTACCTCGTCAACGGCGGCATCGGCGGCATGGTCGGTTACCGCATTCACGAAGACGGCTCCTTGTCCTTGGCACCGGGTCCCCAGCCCACCCCGTTTGCCACGGACTCCGCGCCTTTCGGTCTGGTCTACATCGAAAAGTAACCATCCCACGGCAGGAACGCCGCGCACCGCGCTTGTCGCCCTGACAAAACCGGGCCTTCCCCCCCACACGGGTTACCCAACCTGACGGCATTTGCCTTTCAAACCGGGAAGACCAGCAGTGTTCACGCCGAACCCCTTCACCCAAACCCTTGTCCACAAACGTTGTGCTTCGCGAGCCCCCGCGGGTGACCGAAGACGCCCACCAGATTCTCTACGAGAATACGGCTTTCGCCTTTCGAACGGGAGAAACAACGCGGACACACCGGGTGTTCGCCGGGTCAGCCCCATCCCCCCATCCGGTCAAGCCCCGACCAAGGAACGCGCCTTACGCACGGGAATGAGGCTTAAACCTAAAAAACACGATTGATCGTTCCTTTTAGGTTCAAACCCGGCAACCCCACCACCTGTTTTCACCATGATCACCGGCGAACAGCTCGCCCATGTCGTCGGTGATCGACTTTTTGCATGAAGCGCCCCCCAGCCCAACATGCAGGTCCTGCTTCTCAAACCATTGCTCACGCCGCATTCGCAATGGTTCCCGCGATTGTCATCCCTCAGCCCAAACGACAATCCATGACTCGATTCTTTATTACTTGAGCCACACACACACGACCTAAGTTCCGTCATCGCCAATCGGCTCGGTGCCCGATCCACATCGGCACGGTGCGGTGGTTGTCCTCTACCCACCACCGCCCTCGGTGTGTCACGCCACCCGTCGGTACACCGAGCCCAAACACGGCAGCCCCCGCCGGACGGTCTCGGTCTACCCGCCCCCACCTACGTTTATCCTGGAGACCCAAAATGTTGGAAAATCAACCTATTCATATCAGACCCTTTCGTTGCCGGCTCATCGGCCAAGGCAATATGTTGATTCGTTGCGGCGAGATGTTGCGCGAACAAGGTCACCGGATTCTCGGCGTCGTGACCGAAGATCCGACCGCCGTCGCATGGTGCGCCGAGGCGGGCATCCCGCAACACCGTTACGAGGATCGCGACCAAATCGGAAACGAACCCTTCGAGTACCTGTTCAGCATCGTCAATTTCCACATTTTGGAAGACGATTTAATCAGCCTGCCCACTCAAGGCTGTATCAACTTCCACGACGGGCCGTTACCCGATTACGCGGGTCGCAACACGCCGGCCTGGGCCTTAATCAACGGCGCGAGCAGCTACGGCATCACCTGGCACGAACTGGTCCCTGCTGTAGACGCGGGTCGCATTTTGGTCAAACGCGACTGGCCCATCGGCGCCCACGACACTGCCGCCGGCCTCAACACCAAGTGTTTCTTTGCCGGTCTCGAAGCCTTCGCCGAGTTGATCCAAGGTTTGGCAAGCGACACCCTGAAGGGCGGCGCGCAGCCCGAACGCAAACGGCGCTTCTACAACAGCACCCGCAAACCCAAGGGCAACGCGGTGCTCGATTTCCGTCAACCGGCGGTAAAGCTGGCAAATCTCCACCGCGGCCTGAACTTCGGCACCTACGCCAACCCGCTGGCACTGCCCAAGGCGATGATCGCCTCCGCATCGGGTGCCCGTTTCCTGATTCCGCGCCGCTTGGAACGCCTTAACGACCACAACGACGCCGCGCCCGGTACGGTTGTCGCGGTTGACAACGCCGGGGTGACGGTTGCCACCGGCGACGGCGAACTCCATCTCTCGCGTTTCATCGACGGCGACGGTCGCGCGGTCGACATCGAGGAGACGGGCCTGCAAATCGGCTCTCGCTTCCGCTACCCCGAGGCGGCCACCCTCAAAAAGATCAACACCTTACAAAAAGAACTGGCCCGACACGAGGCCTTCTGGCGCAACCGTCTGGCAACCACTCAACCGCTGCGCGCCCGTGAAACACCGGCCCGCACCCACGCTTACGGCAGCGGCACCCTCAATGCGCTGCACAGCCACCGCGTGTCCCTCGCCGACCTATGCTTGGCCTTGAAACGGGTGCTGCAACGGGAATACGGCTTTAGCGGCGACACCTTCGCGCTGCAAAGTGAACTGGAACCCCTTGACGACTGCCCAATCCACCACCATTGGCTGCCCTTCCCGGTTGCCGACGAAACATCAACCATCGCGCAGGAAATCAAAACGACCCGCCGCGCCTTGGGTTTCACCGCCGACCTGCCCGCCCGCCTCGCCAAAAATGAAGCCGATCCCGATTGGACCCCCCAAGTCGGCATCACCTTCGACGGGGCGTGCGACACGGCCACCCCACCAATCCACATCCACTACGGCAGCCGCACCATTCAGATGAATGTGGACACCGCCTTCGACTTCGACGCCATCACCTTGGCCAGCCAGGTTGAGGCCGAACTGATCGTGCTGCGGCAAACGCCGCTGGGGAATCGCTTGAACGAAAGCAGCAAGTTACCCCACGGCCGCGTTGCTTCAACCGAATATCCCCGTGCCGCCACCATCCACGCTTTGTTCGAAGCACAGGTCGCCAAAACCCCGCATGCCGTCGCCGCCGAATTTGGCGCGGTTCAACTGAGCTACGCTGAACTCAACGAAGCCACCAACCGGCTGGCCCATGCACTGATCGCCAAGGGTACGCAACGGGGCGACCTGGTCGGCATCTGCATGGAACGGTCCGAACAGATGTTGATCGCCTTGTTGGCCACGCTCAAAGCCGGCGCGGCTTACCTGCCGCTGGACCCTGCATACCCGGCCGACCGCCTTGCGATGATCTGTGAGGACGGCGACGTGGCCTTGATCCTCACCAACGGCGAGCAACCCGACTGGCTCAACGCCCAACAGGACCGCCTCGATCTCGAAGCCTCGGCCGCGTGGATCAGCGAACAGCCCAACGACAACCTCGCCATAGGAACCTCCGGCGATTTGGCCTACGCGATTTATACCTCGGGCAGCACGGGCCGTCCCAAGGGCGTGCTGATCGGTCACCAAAGCGTGGTCAACTTCCTGTACACGATGCAACGCCAACCAGGCATCAACCCGGCGGATCGCCTGCTCGCGGTGACCTCGATCTCCTTCGACATCTCGGTGTTGGAACTGTTCCTGCCCATCCTGTTTGGCGCCACCGTAATCATCGCGGATCGCGCCACGGCCGCCGACGGTCGCGCCTTGGCCGACCTGATCCAAAGCAGCACTGCGACGATGATGCAGGCTACCCCGGCCACCTGGGAAATGTTGTTCCGCGCCGGTCGCCCACCCCAAGCCGGGTTTAAGGTGCTGAGTGGTGGCGAAGCGATCAGCCGCGATTTGGCAAGCCGCCTGCTCGACCATGTCGGCCCTTTCTTCAACCTTTACGGCCCGACCGAAACCACAATTTGGTCGACCTGCTGTCACGTGACCAGCGCCGAGAACGCGATTCCCATTGGCAAACCCATCGCCAACACCCAGATCTACATTCTGGACGATCAGTTCCAAGCGGTACCCGCCGGCACCCAAGGCAACCTCTACATCGGCGGCGAAGGCCTGAGCCTCGGCTACCGCAACCGCCCCGACCTGACGGCGGAACGCTTCCTCAGCGACCCCTTCTCGGACCAGCCCGGCGCCCGCATGTACTGGACCGGCGATCTGGCTTCCTTCACCGAGGACGGCGTGATTGAGTTCCACGGCCGCGCGGACTTCCAGGTCAAAATTCGCGGGTTCCGCATCGAGTTGGAAGAGATCGAAGCGATTCTCGACACCCATCCCGCGATTGAAAAAGCCATTGTGACGGCCCGCCGCGGCGAGGACGGAGGGGAAGCGCATCTGGTCGGTTACCTGATCGCCGAACGCGACCAAATCAGCCTGAACGCCGCACGCACCCACCTGGAAAACAACCTGCCCCGTTACATGCACCCCGAGCAATTTGTGCTGGTAACGGCCATGCCGTTGACGCCCAACGGCAAAGTCGACCGCAAGAGCCTGCCCGCGCCGACCCGCGAGAACCTGTTGCTCGACGGTTCCTTCAAAGCCGCCTCCAGCGCGGTGGAGCAACAGCTTGCCAAAATTTGGGGCACGGTGCTGAAAACCGACAGCGTCGGTGTCGACGACAACTTCTTCGAATTGGGCGGTACCTCGCTTCTGGTGGGCCTGCTCAACGAAAAGTTGGCGGAACTGACCGGCGACAAAGTGGACACCACGCTGATTTTCGCCTACCCCACCGTGCGCACCATGGCACAATGGCTCAACCAGAATTATGGCACCCGTTTGCAACAAACCGCGGTGACCAAACCCAAGGCCGCCAAAACCCAACCGGCCCAACCCCGCCCGAAAGCGGTGAGCAAACCCAAGCCGGTAGCGGTCGTAAAAACAACGCCGGCGCCCGCACCCAACAAAGCCGTCGCCAAGCCGATCACAATCAGAGCCACGGCCCCGGCAACAAACAGTGAACGGATCACCAAAAGTGAAGGGTTCGCCGTCGTCGGCATGGCCTGCCGCTTCCCCGGCGCCAACGACATCGAGCAGTTTTGGCAAAACCTGCGCGTCGGCATCGACTCGGTCACCGAGGTGCCCTCGCAACGCTGGGACTGGCGCCGCTTCTACGACCCCAACGGCCGCCGCAAAGCAGGCACGGTCAGCAAATGGCAAGGCCTGGTTAACGGCGTCGACCACTTCGACTACAAATTTTTCGGGATCAGCGCGGTAGAAGCGCGCCGCATGGATCCGATGCAACGCCTGATCCTCGAGGTGGCGTGGCACGCGGTGGAACACGCGGGCTACCGTCCCTCCGATTTCACCAACAGCAGCACCGGCGTTTACATGGGGCTGATCGCCAACGAGTACCCCAACTACCTGCGCGGCACCGACGCCTTCTGGGACGCCCACACCGGCACCGGCAACGCCTTGTCCCTGGTCGCCAACCGCATCTCCTACCTGTTCAACTGGCAGGGGCCCAGCATGGTGGTCGACACGGCTTGCTCTTCCTCGTTGGTCGCGGTTGATCTGGCCTGCAACGCCTTGCGCGAGGGTTTGATCTCCACCGCGCTGGTGGGCGGTGTCAACCTGATCCTCGAGCCGGACAACACCATCCGCTTCAGCCAAGGCGGCATGCTCTCACCCCAAGGTCGCTGCCAAACCTTCGACGACGAGGCCGACGGTTATGTACGCGGCGAAGGCGCCGGCGCCCTGGTGATCAAGCCGCTGGAGCGCGCCATTGAAGACGGCGACACCATTTGGTGCGTCATCAAAGGCACGGCGGTTAACCACGACGGCCACCAAAAGGTCGGCCTGACCGCCCCCTCCCCGCTCGCCCAACAAAACGTCATCCGCAAAGCCTACAACCGCGCGGGCGTTACCCCCGACACCATCGATTACATCGAAGCCCACGGCACGGGCACCTCATTGGGTGACCCCATTGAAATCCGCGCCCTCGCCGAGGTGTTCCGTCGCGAATCGAGCTGGGGTTCCACGGCCATCGGTTCGGTGAAATCCAACATCGGTCACCTGGAGCCGGCGGCCGGGGTCGCGGGCATTATCAAGGTGGCCCTGGCCTTAACCAACGGCGAAATCCCTCCCACCTTGCACGTGCGCAACCCCAACCGCCACATCTCCTTCGAGGAAACCCCCTTCTACATCAACGACCGCGCCCGCATGTGGCGCAAAAAAGCGCATCCGCGCCGCGCCGGTGTTTCTTCCTTCGGTTTCGGCGGCACCAACGCCCACCTCATCATTGAGGAAGCACCGGACGCCTTACCCCCCGAAAAAACCGCGAGCGAATACCACGTATTGACGTTGTCGGCCAAAGAAGTGGAACCCCTGCGCGACATGCTGCGCGCCTGGAACCACGCGCTTGACCAAAACAACCTGTGCCACCTCGCCGATCTTTGTTACACCGCCAACATCGGCCGCGAGCTGTTCGAGCACCGCGTCGCGCTGGTAGTGAACAGCATCGACCAACTTTCCGACAAGCTGCACCTTGCCGAGTTGGTGAGCTGCGACCAAAAGCTGCGCCGCCTGGGCATTTTCCGCTCGACCGAAATCCTTGAAGAAGAAAAGGAAAGTCGCGTCACCCGCATCTGTGCCGAACTGGCCCGCGCCGATTGGGAGAAGCTGGTGCGCTGGTGTCCCGCCGTCGCCGAATACCCTTGCGGCGACGCCAACCCACCCAAACAACGCCTGCTGTTCACCGCGCTGGCCGAACTCTTTGCGCTCGGCTTTGCCGTGGATTGGCAAGCGGTCGACGGCCGTCGCCGTCCACGCCGCCTCCCGCTGCCAACCTACCCCTTCGTGGCGCGCACTTGCCGGGTGCCACGCCCGGCGATGCGCCGCAACGCCGGCTCCCCGCACCCGCTGATCTTCCGCGAACAAGCCTCGCTGGGCCAAGCACTGTTCGAACCCTTCCTGCAACGGGACGGCAACTGGGTCCTCGACCAACACATCGTCAACGACAAAGCCGTACTCCCGGGAGCGGCCATGCTGGATTTGGCCTGCTTCGCGCTGAACCGGATTCAAAAACCCATGCACCTCACCGACATCAGTTTCATGGCGCCGATTTTTGAACGGGAAAAGCAAGACGGCGGCGTGATGCTGAACCTGCAACCCGGCAGCGGCGAGCAACTGGCAATCAACATTAATGAAAGCGCCGGTGCCACACGCTTCTTCAGCGCGATGAGCGGCGCCGGCGACCTGCAGGTCGACGCCGTGCCCGCCAAACCGCACCGCGCCATGGCCCACGAGATCGACATCGACGAACTGTACAGCCAATTCGAACACGCCGGTTTGATGTACGGCCCGCTTTACCGCTGCCTGCGCTCGGTTCAGGTCTACGACAACCTGGTCTTTGGCGAGGTGGCCCTGGAAGAATCGGTCCAAATCGACGACCACCTGCTGCACCCGGCCTTGCTCGACGCGGCTTTCCAATGTGCGTTGGCCCCACTGGCAACCCGCGCGCAAGCGCTGTACCTGCCTTTCTTGGTGGAAGAACTGCAGCTGCACCAAGCCTTGCCGCGCCGCTTCAAAGTGATCGCGGAACTGACCACCACCGAGCCAGGCTCGCCGCTCCTGCGCGGTAACCTGACCTTCCTGGGTGAGAACGACCAACTGCTGGCCCACTTCCGCGACATGAGCTGGAAACGCGTCAGCCAAGAGAACCGCGCGGTGCTGGCACGGCGGATTTGGCGCCCCGCCACCCTCAGCGAGCAGCCCTTGCCCCAAGGACACTGGCTGATTTTCGGCGACGACAATGCGGTCATCGACAGCCTGCGCGCCGGTCTGGAGCAACGCGGTTCGATGGTCACGCAAATCGTTCGCGGTGACCACTTCCAAATTTTGGCGCCGGACCGTGTGGCGGTGAACCCGGAGAAAGGCGAGGACTACGTCTCGCTGCGCCACCTCGCCGACCGCATGTCACCGCGCACGGTGGGCCTGCTTCACTGCTGGTCACTGACCAACGCGGGCGACAACGACGCGGCGCTGGTCAATGGAGTTCACGCCCTCTCTCACTTGGCCCGCGCCTGGCACAACGCCAAGACGCCCGAGGGCGAAGAAGACCTGATCCTGCGGGTGATCACCTGCGGCGCCACCGCGGCATCCTCCCAGTTCGCACCGGCCAACGCCGCCCTGACCGGCTTGACCCAGGTCATCCGCCGCGAGTTCCCACGCCTCAACTGCGGTACGGTCGATCTGGGCCGCTTCCCCAAAACCATCAACGACGAGCGCATGTGGTACATCCTCGAATCACTGGTCGACCCCAACCCCGAAATCCTCTTGCCGGAAGCCTCGCTCAAAGCGCTGGTCCCCGACCTGGATCCCCAGTGGACCGCGGTCAAAGACGCACCGGCCATTCGCCGCGGCGGGGTGTACCTGATCACCGGCGGCCTGGGCGGCATCGGTCTGGCCACGGCGCTGTGGCTGGCCCGCGAGTACAACACCCAGTTGGCGCTGATCACCCGCTCCGGCCGCGTCTCCGACCCCGAACTGCTGAAGCAGATCCGCCAAACCGGCGTTGCGCTGGAAATCATCCGCGCCGATGTGGCCGACGAGGAGCAGATGGAACGGGCACTCCACCAGGTGCACCTGCGCCTGGGCCGCGTCCACGGCATCTTCCACGCCGCCGGTATCTTGCGCGACAAGTTGCTGATCAATAGCGACCGCGAGGATTTTGACGCGGTGCTTCGTCCCAAGGTTCAGGGCACCCTGATCCTCGACAAACTCACCGCCCGCGACAAACCCGAACTCATGGTCTTGTTCTCCTCGGTTTCCGGCCTGTTCGGCAACCCCGGCCAAGGCGCCTACGCCGCCGCCAACCGCTTCATGGACCGCTTCGCCGAGCAACGCGACGCGGCCGGCAACCGCACCATTAGTATCTCTTGGGGTTTGTGGCGCGAGGTCGGCATGGGCACGGACTTTGTTGAAACCGCCGAGGCGCGCGGTTACTGCACCCACACCACGCTGGAAGGTCTGTCGCTGATGAAACGGGCGATGGGCTTATCGGAAGCCACGCTGGCCACGGTCCCCGCCAAAACGTTCTTTAATGAAGACCGCCCGGCACAAGCCGCCAAACCGGCGACACCCAAAGCGACGGCGGCTCCCAAACCCCGCATCGCACTGACCCCGGCTCCCGCCGCACAAAGCACACCGCAAAGCCAACCCGCCGCGACGGCCGCGGCAAGCGCGGCCGCGGTGAACACCGAGGACCTGCACGAGGCAGCACTGGAATTGGTGGTGACCAAGCTGGCCGACACCTTGGAGTGCGCGGCGGACGAGGTGCAACACGACATTCCCTTCCTCGAAATGGGGTTGGATTCGATGCTGTCGATCAACCTGGTCAAAGACCTGGAAGATCACACCGCCAAAAAGCTGCCGCGCACCTTGTTCTTCGATTACGCCAACGTGGAACAGCTTGCCGAGGCGCTGGTAAATCGCTACCAGTTCCAAGCCCCGGGCGGCGAGGCCCAGGCCACGCAGGCCGCGGCGGCACCGCAACCGGTGGCGAAACCGGCGGCTCAACCAACACCCCAACCGACACCCCGCCTCGCGGTCAAACCCGTCCAACCCGCGCCTAGCCAGGCCACCGTCGCCGCACCCAAACCAGCGTCGGCCAAACCCGCGGCGGTCAAAGCGGTCAAAGCGACCGCGGTGGCGGACACCCACCCCGCCGAGGCGCCAAACCCCGCGCCCATCGCCGTCATCGGCATGGCCGGTCGCATGCCCGGCGCGGCCAACCTCGACGAGCTCTGGGACGTCTTGAAAAACGGTCGCGACGTGGTCGGTGAGGTGCCGGAGGATCGCTGGGACATCAAACGCTTTTTTGACGAGGATCCCGAAACCACCGGCACGACCTACTCCCGCTGGGGCGGTTTCCTCGAGAAACTCTACGACTTCGATCCGCTGTTCTTCCGCATCTCCCCGATGGAAGCCGAATGGATCGACCCCCAACAGCGCATCTTGATGGAAACCGCCTGGGAAACCATCGAGGACGCGGGTTACGCGGGCGGCCACCTGCGCGGCAGCAAAACCGGAGTCTTCGTCGGCGCCAGCTACACCCACTACCGCGACCAAAAGGTAGGCGACGTCATGCCGACCTTCGCCGGACTGGGCAACCTCAACGCCATCTTGACCAACCGCCTGAGTTACTTCCTCGACCTGCGCGGTCCCTGCATGACGGTCGACACCCTGTGCAGTTCCTCCTTGGTCGCGGTCAACCTGGCGGTCGAGAGCTTGCGCCGCGGTGAAAGCGAGTACGCCCTCGCGGGCGGGGTCCACGCCGACCTCTCGCCGCGCTACTACCAAATGGCCTGCCGCCTGCGCGCCTTCTCGCCCACCGGCCGCTGCCGCACCTTCGACAAAGGCGCCGACGGCTTCGTCCCCGGCGAAGGGGTAGGTTTGATCCTGCTCAAGCGCTTGGACAAAGCCTTGGCCGACGGCGACCACATTCACGGTGTGATTCGCGGCACGGCGGTCAACCACGGCGGCCAGAGCAGCGGCCTGACCGTTCCCAGCCGCAACGCCCAAGCCGAATTGGTTCGCACCGCGCTGAACGACGCCGGCCTCAAAGCCAACGACCTCAGCTACATCGAGGCCCACGGTACCGGCACCTCGCTGGGCGACCCCATCGAAGTCGGCGCGCTTAGCCAGGTGTTTGAGGACGATACCGACCAAACCGGGTTCTGCGGGATCGGCTCTTTGAAAACCAACATCGGCCACCTCGAACCCGCCGCCGGCATCGCCGGCTTGCTCAAAGTCCTGCTCTGCCTGCGCGAGAAACAAATCCCCGCCAGCCTGCACGTGAAGGAAGAAAACCCCGAAATTGACTTCGCCAACTCGCCCTTCTACGTCAACACCAAGCTGAAGAACTGGCAACCGGTACAAGGCGTACGCCGCGCCGGTGTCAGCAGCTTCGGCATGGGTGGGGTCAACGGCCACGTGATTCTCGAAGAGGCACCGGCCGTCGCCGAGCCAAACGAGCCAAGTGGTCGCTCCGAGCATGTCTTAACCCTGTCGGCCCGCGGCCGCGGCGCCCTGGAAGCCATGATCAGTCGCTTCGCCCACCTCAAAGGCGCGGCCCGCGACGCTTCGGTCGGCGACCTCTGCTACTCGGCCAACACCGGTCGCACCCACTTTAACCATCGCCTGGCGGTGGTGGGAAGCAACACGGAGGAAATCCTCGAGAAGCTGGCCCGTCTGGAACCGCAGGGCAAGCCGCGGCGCTTACCCGCCGGGGTCATCTTCGGCAAAGGGTCACGCGCTCCCAAAACGGCGATGCTCTTTACCGGTCAAGGCTCGCAGTACCCCAACATGGGCCGTGACCTCTACGAAACCCAGCCGGTCTTCCGCGCCACCCTCGATGACTGCGCCGACGTGCTCAAGGACATCCTGCCCATCCCCCTGCTCGACCTGCTCTACGATCCCCAGCACAGCGAGGACATCCACAACACGGTGTACGCACAACCCGCCTTGTTCGCGGTCGAATACGCCGCCGCCTGTATGTGGCTGGACTGGGGCGTCAAACCCAGCGCGGTCCTCGGCCACAGCGTCGGCGAGTACGTCGCAGCCTGCGTCGCCGGTGTCTTCGGCATGGAAGAAGGTCTGCGCCTGGTTGCCGAACGCGGTCGCCTGATGGGCGCCGAACCCCTGGGTGTCGGCACGATGGCGGCGATTCTGGCCCCGCGCGATCAGGTCCAACCCTTGCTCGACACCTACCCCCAACTCGCGGTAGCCGCCGAAAACGGTCCGGCCAACACGGTGATCTCCGGTGAGCGCCAACAACTGGAAGCACTGCTCGGTGAGCTCAAGGGCGAGATTCAGGTGATGCGCCTGCGCGTTTCCCACGCCTTCCACTCACCCATGCTGGATCCCATCCTCGACAACTTCGAGGCGCTGGCCGCCAAAACCACCTACCGCAAACCCCGCATCCCGCTGATCTCGAACCTGACCGGCAAAGCCAAAACCGCCGTCCCCGACGCCGCTTACTGGCGCGACCACCTGCGCGGCACCGTGGCCTTTGCTTCCGGGATCGAAACCCTGCACCAAATGGGCATCACCCACTTCCTGGAAGTCGGCCCACACCCCACCCTGAGCAGCCTCGGTCGCCACATCCGCAACATGGAATCGGCGATGTGGATTCCCACCATGGAACGCGGTCGCGACAACGGTCCGGTCGTCATGCGCGCGCTCAGCAAACTCTACACCGCGGGCACGCCCATCGATTGGGAAGCCTTCAACCGCGACAGCAACCACCGTCGCGTGCCCCTGCCCACCTATGCGTTTGAACGGCGCACCTACCGCGCCCCCGATCCCAAACCCACCCACCAAAACCCAGTCGTCCAGGCCGATAAAGCCAACGCCCATCCACTCCACCCGTTGATTGATCGCCGCGTTGTGATCCAGCTCGGCGGTTCCGACTCGTAATGATCTTCCCGGCCGGTTATCGGCCGGGGACATGACTTCCTACTGCTATCAGCTCAGCTCGTATTTGTATGCCTCCGGCCGCTGTTCCCCGCGGCCACCAGGTCGCGCTTAAAGCGACCGCCCAATCCTATTCTTGAGGAGCCGCCGACATGGGTGCCAAACCAACACAACCCTCTTCGATTCCCCACACCACCGAAGCCTTTGAAAAAGACCTCGTCTTCGAACGCGAACCCCTGCTCAACGACCACCTCGTACACGGGGACGGGGTCCTGCCCGCCGCCGCCCAACTGGAAATGGCCCTGACCACGGCCCGCGCCGTTTGGGGTGGTGCCGTCTGCCTGCGCAACATCGTTTTCCAACAAGGGCTGGTGGTCAAACCCGGCCAAACCATGACCCTGCGTTTGATTCAAACCAAACGCGACAACAGCGGCTCCTTCGAAATCCTCGCCCGTCAAGGCGAAGGCCCATGGCAAAGCTGCACCACCGGCACGGTCGAACCCATGACGGCGCCCCAACCCGAGGCCCGCAACATTGAACAACTGCACCGCGCCTGCACGGAACAACGCGACCCGGCCGAATACTACCGCTTCTACAACGGCCACGGCATTCAATACGGTCCCCTGTTCCGCGTGATCCGCGCCATGGCCCACAACGACAACCAAACCCTGAACCAGTTGGAAACCAGCGGTTGCGACCGCCTTAACGACGAACACTTCCTGTTGCATCCCTGCCTGATGGACGGCGCCCTGCAAAGCCTCGCCGGCCTGATCCCAACCGACAGCGCGCTCACCCTGCCGTTCACCATCAAACGGTTGCGTGTATACGACCGTGTCAACGGCCTGGTACGGGTCTGGGCCGAGGCCCAGCGCCGCCACGGCGACGGAAGCCTCTCCGGCAACGTGCAACTGCTCGGCGAAGACGGCCGCATTTTGGCCGAAGCCGAGGGCGTATTCCTTAAAGCGGTGCCCAAAACGCAAGCGGTCGTCGATACGGCGGCCTGGCACCACACCTTGACCTGGGAAACCGGCGCAACCCTTTCGACCCGTCCCCTGCCCGCCGGCCGCTGGTTGGTTTTTGACAACGAACAGTTCTGGTGCACCCAACTCAGCCATCGCCTTCGCGAAAGCGGCGCCGAGGTAATCAGCATCCGTCGCGGCAAAAAATTTCGCTATGCCGCGAATGAAGGCCGGGTCGTCCCCGGTGAACGGGCCCACCTGCAGGCCTTGCGCGAACAGATCGGCGCCCAACCCCTCGGCGAACAGCCTTTCGCCGGCCTGATTTTCACCTGGCAGGAAGAAAACGCGACCTGCAGCGACGCACTGGCACTGGCACAGATCGCCGCGGTCTTCGGTCAAGGCGCCGCCAAACCCGCCGAACTCTGGGTACTGACCCAGCAAGGGCAACCCATCGGCGAACGCCGGCACATCGCCCTCGCCGCCGGCGCCAACATCGGCCTGGCCCGCGTGATCCGCGCCGAAATGCCGCGCCTCACCTGCCGCGCCGTCGACCTCCCCGCCGAGGAACCCGCCGAAGCAGCCTGGCGCGAAATCAGCGGCAACGGCACGGCCGCCGAGGTCGTCATCCGCGACGGCAAACGCCTGTTGCCACGAATCACCGCCCACACGCCTGCCGGCGAAAGCAACCCGGTCCGCAAAGACGGCATTTACCTGATCACCGGCGGCATGGGCGGGATCGGTTTGGAAATCGCACGCACCTTGGCCGAAAACGGTGCCCGCACTTTGGTATTGGTCAACCGCAGCCCGCTGCCCGCCCAATCGGAATGGCCCGCGATTGCCGCCGACAAAAACCACCGCGATCATCAGAAAATCACCGCGCTGCAAGCGCTCACCGCCGCCGGCAAAACCGTGGTTCCGGTCGCCCTCGACATCAGCGACAGCAACGCCGTGGGCGACCTGGTTCGCAAGGTGGTCAATCATTTCGGCAACCTCAACGGCGTGGTCCACGCGGCCGGTGTCTTGCGCGACGGCCTGATCCAGCAAATCAAAGCCGACGACTGGCACACCGTGTTCGCACCCAAACTGAGCGGCGCCCTCGCCCTGGCCCAAGCCTGCGACAAGCTGGAACTCGACTTCTTCACGATGTTCTCTTCCGCCACCTCGGTCTACGGCAACCTCGGTCAAGGTACCTACGCCGCCGCCAACGCCGCGCTCGACGCGCTCGCCTACCAACTGCGTGCCGCCGGCGTAAAGGCCACGGCGCTGAACTGGAGTCTGTGGTCGGAAGTCGGCATGGGCACCGACCTGGTCGCCGAAATCAACAAACGCGGCTTCCAAGCCATCGACAACCGCACCGGATTGGCTTTGTTTGCTGCCGCGGTCGGCGACAACGCAGCCCAACATGTGTTTGCCCAATTCAGCGGCGAAGCAATCCATCTCGAAGCCGAACAGCTCGCCGCCGTGCAAGCCGCCGCACCAACCGCGCCGGCGGCACCGGCGGTACCCGTCGTCGCCGACAAAACCAGCGTCCGCCGCGCCTTGTGCGCGGTACTCGCCGCCGGTCTGAAAATGGAAACGGACGATTTCGAACTGGACTCCGAGTTCGGCCAATTCGGCATCGACTCCATCCTTTCCGTCCGCCTCGCGGGCGACATCGGCAGCCATTTCAACGTGGAACTCGGCCCCACCACCTTCTACCAATACGCCACGGTGGGCGAGCTGGTCGACGCGCTGGTCGACGAGTTTCAGGTGACTTTGCCAGGGGCTGAGCCGGCACAAGCCGCGGAGGAGACGGTTGTTGAAACGGAGGTTGAAGAACCAACCGCCGCGGAACCCCAAACCGCCTCACCATCCACCAGCCAAGCCTCGGTCGGCATGGTGTTTGACTTGATGGGTGTCCCCGAACAAACCGCGTCGGAAACCCAAGCCAAAACGCCCCAACAACAAACCGGCGGCATCGTTTCTTTCGATCCGGTTCAACCCGAACCCGCCGCGACACAACAAGAAACGGTCAAAGAAGCGCCGGTCACGATTACCGCCGTCGAACCCACGAACGAGACTGAAGACAACCCGGACAGCGATGCAATAGCCGTGATCGGCATGGCCGGCCGGTTCCCCGGCGCGGGCGACATCGACAGTTTTTGGCAAAACCTGCGCAACGGGGTCGACGCCGTCGGCGAGGTACCGAAGGAACGTTGGGACGTGGATCGTTGGTTCTCCACCGACCCCACCGCCGAGAACAGCACCTACAGCCGGTGGGGCGGCTTTTTGGATGAAATCGACCGCTTCGATCCCGAGTTCTTCCGCATTTCTCCCCGTGAAGCCAAGTGGATGGATCCCCAGCAACGGTTGCTGCTCGAGGTCGCCTGGGAAGCCTGTGAACACGCGGGTTACGCGGGCGGCACGCTCTCCCAAGGCAAAACCGGCGTTTACATCGCGGCCAGTTACCAACACTACCGCGACGCCATCGGCCTAAACAACGTCGACGTCTACTCCGGGCTCGGCAACCTCAACGCCATCCTCGCCAACCGCCTCTCCTACGCCTTCGGCCTGAACGGCCCCTGCATGACCGTCGACACCTTGTGTTCCTCTTCCCTGGTGGCCATCCATCTCGCCATGCAGAGCTTGCGCCGCAATGAATCCGACTACGTCCTGGTCGGCGGCGTCCACGCCGCGCTGAGTTCTTGGTACTACCGCTCACTCAGCCGCCTCAAGGCGCTTTCGCCCAACGGCCGCTGCGCCACCTTCGACAGCGAGGCCGACGGTTATGTCCCCGGCGAAGGCGTTGCCGTCACCCTGCTGAAACGCTTGGATCGCGCTGTCGCCGACGGCGACGCAATTTACGGCGTCTTGCGCGGCGCCGCGGTTAACCACGGCGGTCGCGCGGGCGGTTTCACCGTGCCCCGCGTCGAAGCCCAGGTCCAGGTGATTCAAGACGCCTTGCGCGACGCCAAAACCCAACCGGAGGAACTGAGTTATGTCGAGGCCCACGGCACCGGCACCGCGCTCGGCGATCCCATCGAGGTACAGGGCCTGACCCGCGCCTTTGATTCGGAACGGCGCCAGTTCTGCGCGTTGGGTTCGGTCAAATCCAACCTCGGTCACTTGGAACCCGCCGCCGGCATGGCGGGCTTGGTAAAGGTCTTGAAGTCGATGGAGGCCAGTGAGTTGCCACCCAGCCTGCACGTGCAAGCGCCCAACCCGAAAATCCATTTCGAGAACACCCCCTTCTACATCAACAACCGCTTGAGCAAATGGCGCGCGGCCAAAAAAGTCGCCGGCATCAGCGCCTTCGGCATGGGCGGCGTCAACGCCCACGTGGTGATTGAAGAGGCGCCCGGTGTCGCGCCCCGTGAACACAAAGACGGCGCCCGCGTGTTCGTACTCTCGGCCCGCTCACCCGAGGCCTTAACCCGCATGAGCGAAAACATGGCTGGTTGGCTGGAATCGAACAAGCCGCGGCACCTGGAAGACGTGTTTTTCACGGCCAACACCGGCCGCGGTCGCTACGAATACCGCCTGGCGGTAGTCTGCCAAAACCCGGTGCTGCTCGCCAAACACCTGCGCGCCGTTTCCGATGACCCCGCCGTCTTCCTCTCGCCCGATGACGAACCCAAAAAACGCGACGCCCACCAACGCGCCATCCAGCACCTGCTTTCCCACGCCGACCACAACCAACTGAAACGCTGGTGTCGCGGTACCCGCTGGGAAGACCGTTTCCTGCCCATGCTCGCCAAAGCCACGGTCAAGAAACAGGATCGCGTCGCCACCTTGCGGGTCTTGGCGCTGCTGTTCGTGAACGGGGTCGACATCGATTGGGAGGCCTACGAGCGCGACACCGCCGCTGAATACGGCCAACAACCGCGCCGCATCGCGCTGCCGACCTATCCGTTTGAACGCCGTCGCTTCCACATCGAACCGGAAGAGGATCGCCCCCAAACCGCGGAACCCGCCGCCGGCCTGCACCTGCTGATCGACCGGGCCTGCGCGGACCTGGAAGGCGCGCGTTTCCGCAAAACCTTTAGCAGCGCCGCTGACGCCTTGCTCGCCAACCACCAACTGTTCGGCCAAGCCGTGTTGCCCGCCGCCGCGGTGATGGAAATGGTGCTGGCCGCCGCGCGCCGCCTCAACCATCCCAACCACCAACTTCACGACCTGCTGCTGCGCCACCCCATCGTCGATCAGGAAGGCGGCTTAGAAGTCGACCTCGCCGTCAAACGGGCCGAGAACAACGCGCTCCAGTTCCGGCTCACCTCGGATGAGGGACGTCGTGAACACGCTCGCGGTCGCTTGGTGGAAGGCGGCTTGTCGCAAAGCCGTATCGACCTCGACAGCACCCGTGCCGGCCACAACCACAAGGTCGACACCATCGCGGTCACCAATTGGCTCGTCGAACGCGGCCTCGCCGTCGGCCCGATGTTGACCCATTGGGTCAGCCTCGCCACCGGCGACAACGGGTTCCTGCTGGAACTCGACCTGGGCGCCGACCTCCCGGAAGACGTACGTCTGGCGATTGCGGTCGACAACGGCCTGCGCGCCTTCGCGGCCCTCACCCAACAACGGGAACCCGACCTGGAAGCCATCCCGGTCCCCTACAGCTTCAGCCAAACCCAGGTTGGCGAGTTGGCCGCCATTCAGGGTCGCCTGTTCCTTGTCGGCCGCCGCGACAGCCACGGCGCCGGCGGCATGACCCTGTGCGACGAACAAGGCCGCGTCCTGCTCGAAATGGAAGGCATCGGCTTCCGCGCCCCGATGAAACGCACCTCAGCCACCGAGGTCCCCACCACGGCGGTTGTTGAAGCGGAAATGGACGCCGAGGGCGCGCTCCTGCGCCGCACCTGGCAATCCGCACCGGTCACGGCGGCAACCCGAGATCCCGAGGGTTTGCACCTCGTCTTCCGCGGCAACGACCCCCTCGCCTCACGCATCGTTGCCGGCCTGCGCCGCGGTGGCACCGAGGTGATCGAGGTCGGTGAGGCCAGACAGTTCCACGCCGGCGGCAACCACTTCAGCATCAACCGCGGCGATGCCAACCATTACTCCCGCCTCTGTGCCGAACTCAAACAACGCGATCTGCAACCCGCCGCAATCCTGGTCCTGCTCTGTGAGGACAGCCGCGGCGAAGACGGCAACGCGATCGCCGACCTCTTCCTGCTGGTTCAGGCCATGCTGCAACACTACGGCGGCCAAGCGCTTGAGTTCCGCCTGGTCACCACCGGCGGCGCGTTGATCCACGGTGAAAGCGGCGCCGACGATCCCGTTCAAAGTTTCCTCGACAACCTGCTCAAGGCCATGAACGCCGAGGTGCCCGAAGGTGGCGGCGAAGCACTGCTCAGCAGCCAAAATCCCCACCACGTCGCCCGCCACTTGATGCGCGAGGCCTTGTATCCGGCCTCGGTCGTCCTGCTCGACCCGGCCCACGCCGGCGCCCACGGCCTGCTCGCGGTGCTCGCCAACGAGGCGCCCTCCTGGCAATGTAGCGCGGTTTCGCTTTCCTCCGCCGACCGCAACGAACTGTTGGCCCCGCTGCTCGACGAACTGAGCCGACCGGTCAACGAGGTGGAGGTCGCGCTGCGCGGCAACGCCCGTCTGGTGCCCAAACTCGAAGTGATCGCGGATACGGTCGGCGACGAACTGAACCTGGTTCAGCGCGGTGTCTACCTGATCACCGGCGGCCTCGGCGGGGTCGGTCTTGAAGTAGCCCGCTGGTTGGCCCGCGCCGCCAAAGCCCGACTCGCCCTGGTCAGCCGTCGCGGCTTGCCCGAGGACGCCGGCCACCCGGTCCACGCCGCCATGCGCGACATGCAAGCCCTCGGCGGCGAGGTCACCGTCTTCCGCGGCGACGTCACCGACCCGCAATCGATGCGGGCCGTCTTCGACGAGGTCGAAACCCGCTTCGGCGGCGTCGACGGGGTCTTCCACGCCGCGGGTGTTGTTCGCGACGGTCTGCTGAAGGGCAAAAAACCCGAGGACTTCGGCGCGGTGATCGACCCCAAGGTCGAAGGCACCCTGACCCTCGACCGCCTCACCCGCGAACGCAATACACAACTGCTCGTGTTGTTCTCCTCGCTCTCCGCGATCACCGGCAACATCGGCCAAGGCGACTACGCCGCCGCCAACCGATTCATGGACGCGGTTGCCTACCGCCGCGTTCAGGCCGGTTACCCCACGCTCAGCATTAACTGGGGCCTTTGGGGTGGGGTCGGCATGGGTGCCGAATTGGCAGCCACCACCCGAGCGCGCGGTTACGAACCCCTGACCACCAGCGAGGCCCTGGAAGCGCTGCGCGTCGGCTTGATCCTCGGCGGCCCCAACTTGGTGGTGCCGGGACGGCGTTTGGCCGCGGGACAGCCGCCCCAACCGGTCCGGCAACACATTAATCCCGGTTTGGAGCACAAGGAAGCGTTGCAAATGGTGTGTGCCGTCCTGCAGGAACACCTGGAAATGGACCGCATCAACACGCGCCGCCCCTTCCTCGAACTGGGTCTGGATTCAATCCTCGCCGTCAAGCTGGTGGATGACCTCAGCCGCCGCCTAGAGCTGACCTTGCCGCCCACCTTGTTCTTCGACTACGCCAACGCGGAACGCCTGGCCGATGCGTTGATCAAGCTGGTGCCCGCCAAACCCGCCGCCGTTGCGGAACCGGCGGCACCCCAAGCCGCGGCGCCGGCGGCAACCATCCCGCGCGCTCCACTGGCCAACCACATCAGCGACATTGTCTGCCGCCACCTCGAGTTGGAGCGCAACCGCTTTAACCGCAAGCGCCCCTTCCTGGAACTGGGTCTCGACTCGATCCTGGCCGTCAAAATGGTGGACGACTTACAACCGCTCAGCCAAGCAAGCCTGCCCCCCACCTTGTTCTTTGACTACGCAAACGTTGAGAAACTCAGCGATGCCTTAATCGAACACTTCGGCGTCACTTTCGGCGCGCCGGATCCCGTGCCCGCCCCGGCCGTGCAAACCCCGGCACCGGTCGCGAAAAAACCACGCGCACAGGAACCAATCGTTTCCCAACCACAACCCAAGCTGGCAACACCGGTGAAACCGGTGGGACCAGTAGCAACACCGGCGAAACAGAGCGCGAAAAATGTCAAACTGAGCGCGCCGCAACGCCTGCCGCAACGGGAGGCGGGCGTCGCCTCCGGCGGGAAAGCCGTGGCCGTCATCGGCATGGCGGGCCGTTTCCCCGGCGCGTCGAACCTGGTCGACTTTTGGCGCAACCTGGCCGAGGGCAGCGAAACCGTGGCAGACATCCCCAAACAGCGCTGGGACATCGACGCCTACTTCGACGCCGATCCCAACGCCCGCGACCGCATCTACACCAAACGCGGCGGGTTCCTCAACGACATCGACCAATTCGACGCCGCCTTCTTCCGCCTCTACCCCCGCGAGGCCGAGGTCATGGATCCCCAACAACGACTGGCGCTGGAATGTGCCTGGGAAACCTTGGAAAACGCCGGCTACGCACCGGACCAACTGGCCGCCCAACGCACCGGCATCTTCATCGGCGCCAGCTACAACCACTACCGCGAGCACCACATCGGTTCCATGCTCGACGCCTACTCCGGGCTCGGCAACCAAAACGCGATCCTCGCCAACCGTATCTCCTACTTCCTCGACCTGCGCGGCCCCTGTCTGACCGTCGACACCTTGTGCTCTTCCTCACTGACCGCCTTGCAGTTGGCCATCGAAAGCCTGCGCCGCGGCGAGTGCGACAGCGCCCTGGCGGGCGGCGTTCACGCGGGCCTCTCCCCCGCCTACTACCAATCCCTGTGCCGCCTGCGCGCCGTTTCTCCCGACGGCCGCTGCCACACCTTCTCCAAAGACGCCAACGGGTATGTCCCCGGTGAAGGCGCGGGCCTGGTGCTGCTGAAGTCACTGGACAAAGCGCTGGCGGACGGCGACCACATCCACGGTGTGATTCGCGGCATCGCGGTCAGCCACGGCGGCCAAACCAGCGGTTTGACCGTGCCCAGTTCCAGCGCCCAAGCCGAGTTGATCCGCCGCGCCCACGCCGACGCCGGCGTGAACCCCGCCTCGATCAGTTACGTGGAAACCCACGGCACCGGCACCTCGCTCGGCGACCCCATTGAAATCGCCGGCTTAACCCAGGCCTTTAGCGATCCCAATCCCAGCCAGGCACCCACGCCGCAGAGCTGCGCTGTCGGTTCGCTGAAATCCAACATCGGCCACCTGGAACCCGCCGCGGGCATCGCGGGATTGATCAAAGTCCTGCTTTGCTTGAAAGCCAAACAGATCCCGGCCAGCCTGCACGTCGATGAAATCAACCCGGCGCTCAGCCTGGAGAACAGCCCCTTCTACGTCAACACCCGCTTGCGCCCCTGGCGCGAACGGGACGGGGTACGCCGCGCAGGCTTGAGTTCCTTCGGCCTCGGCGGGGTCAACGGCCACCTCGTTTTAGAAGAAGCGCCCCTGCCGCAAGCGACCCGCAACAGCACCGAACGGCCACTGCACGTGTTGGCCTTGTCCGGCAAAAGCCGTCAGGCCTTGCGCGATCTGGCCGGCCGCTACGTGGAACAGGACTTGACCGACGCGGTCGCCGACCTCTGCTTCACGGCGGGCGCGGGTCGCGCCCACTTCGAC
Source organism: Acanthopleuribacter pedis (assembly GCF_017377855.1). Classification (GTDB taxonomy): domain Bacteria; phylum Acidobacteriota; class Holophagae; order Acanthopleuribacterales; family Acanthopleuribacteraceae; genus Acanthopleuribacter; species Acanthopleuribacter pedis. The sequence goes on along the minus strand of NZ_JAFREP010000006.1, from coordinate 22,239 downwards.
CATCGCCTGGCGATCACGGCGGCCAACACCACCGAACTGCGAGAGAAATTACGGGCCTGGTTGCAACGGGGCCAAACCGCCAACAAGGAAACGGCCGACGGAAAACTGGCCTGGATCTTCACCGGTCAAGGCAGCCAGTGGCCCGACATGGGTCGCGGATTGTACGAAAACCACCCCGTTTTCCGCGCCACCCTGCAACAGTGCGCGACGGTCCTCGACCCCCTGCTTGAGGTACCCCTGCTCGACTTGCTCTACGGCGAACAGCACCGCGACCTGATCCACCAGACCGGCAACGCCCAACCCGCCTTGTTCGCGCTCGAATACGCGCTGTCGCAACTCTGGCGCGCTTGGGGTGTGGAACCCGACGCGGTTTTGGGTCACAGTCTCGGCGAATTCGTCGCGGCCACCGTGGCCGGGGTGCTCGACTTGGACGACGCCTTGCGCCTGGTCGCCGAACGGGGCCGCCTGATGCAATCGCTGCCCCTCAACCAAGGCGCCATGGTCACCATCGCCGCCGGCCCGGAGAAGGTGAAGCCCCTCCTGGTCGAGGAACCCATGCTCAGCATCGCCGCCCTCAACGGTCCAACCAACACCGTGGTTTCCGGCGATAAAGAAGCCTTGGCCCGCCTGACCGCACGCTGTAAACAACAGGCGTTGACGGTGGTTCCGCTGCGCGTCTCCCACGCCTTCCACTCACCGCTGATGGAACCCATCCTCGACGCGTTCCGCGCCGCCGCGGCCAAAGTCCAAAGCCGTGCCCCCCGCATGCCGCTGATTTCCAACCTGACCGGCTCACCGCTGGAGCAGGCACCCGACGCCGATTACTGGTGTCGCCACCTGCGCGGCGCGGTCGCCTTCAGCGACGGCATGCGCTGCCTGGCGGAGTCCGGCCACACGCGTTTCCTCGAAATCGGCCCGCACCCGGTGTTGGTCGGCATGGGTCGCAAGGTGTTGGGCGAAGGTTTTGCCTGGTACCACAGCCTCGAGCGGCGCGGCGGCGACTGGCGCGTCTTGCTCCAAAACGCGGCGGCCCTTTACGAGAGTGGTCAGTTCATCAACTGGGAAAACTTTGACGCACCCTACCAACGGCGCCGCGTCACCTTGCCCACCTATCCCTTCCAACGCAAACGCCTTTGGAAGGAAGCCACCGCGCGTCAGAAACAGGCAGCCCCCGCGGCAACGACGATTCCCGCCGCGGCGACAGCCGCCGCCATCGACTTGCCCGAGGCCGAGGGTTTCCGCCTGCACCAACCCAGTTGGCAGGCGGCCGCTCCCAGCGCCCACGGCTTGGTCGGCACCTGGTTCCTGCTCGACGGGGACGCCGGCAAAACCAACGTGTTGCGCGCTTTCCTGACCGCCGCCGACAACCGCGTGTTCAGCCGCAAGGCCTCGGCACTGGGTCGCACCGGCGAGGCGGCACGGTTTGACGCGGCCGCGCTGAAGGCGTTCGTCGCCGACATGGCCCGCGAAGGTGCGATTGGTTTGATGGTTCACGCCGACATCGCCGCCGATCTGGACGGCGAACAAGCAGCCTTGCCCCTGCTCCAACTGACCCGCGCTTTGCTTGCCGCCAAATTGACGGGCCTCAACGTGGCCGTGCTGACCGAACAAGAAACCACCAGCCATGATCTCAGCGCCGCGGTCGCCAATGCAATTGCCGCCGAGCACAACCCCTTCAATTGGAAAACCATCTGCCTCAGCCGCCAAGGCATCGTCGAAGCCTGCAGCCAAATTTGGTCGGCGGCGGGAACGGCGGACGGCAGCCGCGAGGTGCTCTTGCAGGAAGGCGGGATTTACCGCCGCGCCTGGGAAAGCAAACAGAACCACAACGAAACTACACCTTTGCGTCGCGGCGGCGTCTACATCGTCCCCGGCGGTTTGGGTGGCCTGGGTTACGCGGTGGCCTCGGATCTGCTCGAACGCTACCAAACCCGTCTGGTCATCAGCGGGCGGTCGGAAGTAAAGGAAACCGACGCGGCAACGGCAACCAACGACAAAGAACGCAGGCTGGCGGCCTTGCGCGCCAAGGGCGAGGTGAGCTACATCGCCGCCGACCTGAGCGACGCCGAGGCGGTCACCCGCCTGGTCAATACCGCCCGCCAAAGCTACGGCGCGGTTCACGGTGTCATTCACGCGGCCGGGGTCGCCGACGCACCGCGATCCCTGCGTGCCAAGGACGACACCCGCTTCCAACAAATTGTGTCGCCCAAGGTAACCGGCTCCAAGCTGCTCTACCAAGCCGCCGAACAAGCCGGCGCCGAGTTGGTGGTATGGTTCTCCTCGGTCTCCAGCTTGTGCCCGCTGCTCGCCAAGGGCATGAGCGATTACGCCGCCGCCAACGAATGGCAGAACCGCCACGCGCTGCGACCGCGCGAGGTCGGTGCACCCAAGGTGGTCAGCCTGGTGTGGCCGGAATGGCAAGGGACCGGTTTGTCGAAGGACCACAACCATGTGGGTCCCCTGCAAGCCATCAGCAGCACCGCCGGCGTGGCGGCCTTCTACCACGCCTTGGCCGAGGGTTCCCCCTGCCAGATCATCCTCAACCAGGACGATCCCATCAACGGCGACCGCTTCTTTAACTTGCCCGCACCCACGCATAAGATCGAAGCCAAACCGGAACCCATCACGGCCGCGCCGGCAACACCGACCCTTGCCCTCCAAGACCCGAGCAACACGGTCGATCTGGTACGCGGCGTGATGGCCGAGGTATTGAAGGTTGACGCCGAAGAGCTGGACCTGGACACCAACTTCGCCGAGATGGGCCTTGACTCGTTGCTGATTGCCGACACCGTCGCCGCGCTTGAAAAGCATTATGCGCAGCCAATTGAACCCCATGTGGTCATCAGCTATCCGACCTTGCGCAAGTTGGGCGGCTTCTGCGCCGAGCAATTCGGCTCCGCTCCGATTGAGAGCAGGCCACCCGCGCCGGTTCTCGCGGAAGGCCTCGTCACCGAAACACCCATCGCGGTTCCCAACGCGACGGCCCCGGTCATCCCCACCCCGGAACCGGCCGCGGCACAAGAAACGGATGGGGTGTTCTTGGTTCGCGACCTGATGGCCGAGGTGCTCAAGGTGGACGCTGAGGATTTGGCCCTGGACGACAACTTCGCGGAGATGGGGCTTGACTCGCTGCTCATTGCCGACACGGTTGCCGCGCTCGAGAAGCACTATGGGCAACCCATCGAACCCCATGTGGTCATCAGCTACCCCACCCTGCGCAAGTTGGGCGGCTTTTGCGCGGCGACCTTCGGGCCTCCCAACGAGGTCACCGCCGCGGCGCATCCACAACCGCAACCCGAAACCGAACCGACGACGGCGGTGATGCCGTCCCTAGAAACCGAAGCCATTCTCAAAGAATTGATCCGCCAAAACGCACCCAAAAGCCAACCCGTCGCCGAAGCGCCGGGCCCGGTCGCCGAACCGAGCCAGGAAGACGACGACATCCAAGACATTTTGCGCCGCCTGAAACACGGGGACTTGTCCCTGGACGACGCCGAACACGTGTTGCGGGACGGAGCGCAGGCAGAGAACAAACCATTGGAGGTAGGTACCTTATGAATTTCTTCATCTACCTCCGGTAAATTGAGCCCCCGGTCTCGCGCCGGGGGCGGCGCTCCACCAAACACCGTCCTTCTTATGTCGATGAACCCCGCGCCACGGCGCACCGCAACCGAGTCCAAATGATTTTTCGTGGGAGTCCCCAATGAGTATGCATCGCAAAATATTAGAACTCTTTCAGCAAAACGAGTTGTCAGAGCGTGCCGCCGTGGTCCTCTTGGCGGCGACAAAAGCAGCCCAAGCATCCGGCGCCAAAGCGGAACCCGCCCCCGCTTCAGCGACACCCGGCGCCGTTTTTGAAGAACCCATCGCCGTGGTTGGTTTGGCCTGTCGTCTGCCCGACGCGCCCAACGCCCGCGCGTTTTGGGAAAACCTGAACAACGGGCACCAAGCGGTGACCAAGGTACCGGAAAGCCGCTGGCCCGAATCCACCTATTTCAGTGAAAACAACAGCGCGCCGGGATTGGGTTATGCACGCTGGGGTGCGTTCCTGAATGAGATTTACGATTTCGACGCGGCCATGTTCGGCCTGACCGAAGAGGAAGCGGCGGTTTTGGACCCACAGCAACGGCTGATGATGGAAGTCGCCCGCGAAACCTTGGACCACGCCGGCTACGGCGCCGATTGCGACACCCGCCGCGACACCGGTATTTTCATCGGCGGGCGCATGAACGACTACGGCCGCGATTATTTCCGTTCCCTGCGCGAAGCCGAGGGTCCGCAAAACGTGCCGATCAACCGCGCCTCATTGCTCGGCCGCAGCCAGAATTTCATGGCCGCCTGGGTCGCCGACCGCTTTAACCTGCACGGCCCGGCGCTGGTCACCGACACTGCTTGTTCTTCCTCTTTGACCGCGCTTTACCAAGCCTGCGCCGCCCTGCGCCTGGGCGAATGCGAGATGGCCTTGGCCGGCGGCGTCGACCTGCTGATCGACCCGTTGACCTACGTCATGCTCAGCAAAACCCGCGCGCTTTCCCCCGACGGCCGCTGCTGGACCTTCGACCGCCGCGCCAACGGCTACGTCCCCGGCGAAGGCGCGGGCGCCGCCTTGCTCAAGCCGCTGTCCGCCGCCCAACGCGACGGCGACACCATTTACGCCACCATCCGTGCCGCCGCGGTCAACAACGACGGCCACACCATGGGCATCACCACCCCCGATATGGACGCCCAAATCGCCCTGCTCGACCGCATCTACGGTGAGAACGGCATCGATCCCGAAAGCGTCGGCCTGATTGAGGCCCACGGGACCGGCACCACCATCGGCGATCCCATCGAGGTCAAGGCCTTGTCCGAGGTCTTCCGCCGCCGCACCAAACGCAGTGGTTACTGCGCCATCGGCTCTGTCAAAACCAACATCGGCCACCTGCACTCGGCCTCGGGTATCGCGGGTTTCTTGAAAACGGTGATGTCGCTGCGCAACAAAACGCTGGTGCCCACGCTGAACTGCGAGGATCCCAACCCGCGTTTCGCCTTCCACGAATCGCCCTTCTACCCCAACCTGCAGCGCCGTCCTTGGAGCCAGAGCAACCAACCGCGCCGCGCGGGCATCAGTTCTTTCGGGTTCGGCGGCACCAACGTCCACCTCTGCCTGGAAGAAGCGCCCGCCGACAACCGCCCCGCGGTGAACAGCTTGCCCAGCGCCTTGTTGACCTTGTCCGCGCCAAACCGGGCGGGTTTGATCGACCTGGTCAACCAATGGATCACCCTGCTCGAGGATCCCACCAGCGCGGCCATTCACGACCTCGCCGCCACCAGTCAAGCGGGCCGCAAACACGAACAGCATCGTTTGGCCCTGGTGGTGCCCAACCGCCAGCAAGCGATAAGTGACCTGCGCGGGTTTCTGCAAGGCGCGGCCCCACACCGCGCCGACAGCGGCGCGCTTTACAGCGGCGAGGCGGGGCGTCCCAAGGTCGCCTTTGTGGTGGATCCCCGCGTGTTCAAGAACAAACGGGAAACCTTGCGCCAAACCTTCGCGGCCGTTCCCGAATTGACCGGCCACCTGCAAACGGTGTGTCGCCACTTGCCGCCGCTCCAAGGCGAAGCCATTGAAGCGGCGCTGTGCAAAGACGGCCCAATCACCGCCAACGCCCGCGAGGACATGGTTTTGTTCTGCCTGGGTCTGGCCTGCTTGCGCCTGCTGCGCGGCTGGGGTTTGCAGCCCAAACTCCCCAAAAACGACCTGTTCCACCAAAAACTCGCGGCCGCCGCCAAACCCCGCGCCGACGTAGCCGCGGTGTTCAAAGAGATCGTGCGCCAACCACTGCACCTGGAAGAGGCCCCGCTCGACAGCATTGAGGCCGACAGCACCTTGTACCTGGGTCCCGTACCCGTGCCCCACCGCATGCACACGCAGATCTTGCCCCTGTTGGTGAAGCAAGGCGCACCACTGGTTGGCTTGCATAAGTTGCTGGGCGCCCTTTACGTCAGCGGTGCCGCCATCGACTGGAGCAAGGTCGTGCAACCTGGATTTCGCCGCGTGCCGATCCCTTCAATCGGCTACCAACGCAAGACCCTGAAGGTTCCCGAACCCCTGCACGCCGGCCCAGCGCTCGCGCCACCCGCCGAACCCGTGGTCGAGGCACCGGCGCCGGTTAAACCCGAACCCGTGGTCGCGGCGCCGCCCGTCGTCGAGGCCGACACCACCAAGGCGAGTTCCACCACCAACGCCGAGGACCATCCCATGCTGACCAAGGTCACCATGGACGAGCAGCGCCGCATCACCTTCGAATGCGCCTACAGCATGGCCGACGTCTACTTCCGCGACCACCTCGTGCTCGGTTCCTCCATGTTGCCCGGTATGGCCTGGCTGGAAATCGTGCGCGCCGCGGTGGAATCGGCAACGCAACTGCGGGTCACCGGTTTCGGCGACGTCACCTTCTTGCAACCGCTGCGCATCGACCCCGGCGAAACCAAACGGGTGACCGGCATTGTCGACCCCAACAGCCATTTCGAGGTCCACGAGGTGGTCAGCGAAGGCGCGGCCGAAAAAGTGCTGCTGCGCGGACGCATCTCCTTCGACTCGCTGCCCACGGTGCCCAACCAACCCGTGGCCGATTGGGCACAACGCTGCACCGAGCGCACTTACGGCGACGAGGTCTACCGCGTCCTGCGCGAACTGGGTTACACCCACGGTCCCTTCTTCCAGAACATCCATTGGATGAGCTCCCTTAACGACTACGAAACCTTCGCCGAGCTGAAACGCGCCGAACGCACACCCGCCATGGCACGCGAACTCAAACTGGATCCCGGCATGTTGGACAGCACCACCATCGCCGCCTTCGGTTCCGGCAACGGCAGCGTGGTTCGCTCCGGCGGCCAACCCTTCATTCCCATCTTCCTGGGTTCGGTTCGGGTCTACGAGGCCATTCCGGCCGCCGCCTACGCCCAGAGCAAAATCCACGTCTGGAACGGGGAAATGAGCCGCTGCACCCAAACCATTCTCGACCACGAGGGCCGGGTCTGCGTGGTCATCGAGGACATTGTTTCCAAAAAGGTCCCGCTGACCGCCTTCGCGGGGCCGGCCACCGAAACCGTGGCCTACGAGGATGCCGCCGCGGCCAACCCGGAACCGGAAGTAGCGGTGGTTGAAGCGGCGCCACCGCGGCGCGATCCCCAAGAGGTCTTGCTGACCTGGCTGTCCGGCTTGATGGAAATCGAACTGGACGAGGACGGCGCCGAAACCGAGTTCCTCTCGCTCGGCATGGACTCGACGATGTTGGTGACCCTGACCCAAAAAGTAGAGAAAGAAGCCGATATCAAACTCTACCCAACCGTGTTCTTTGAGTACCAAACCCCGCTGGAGTTCACCGATTACATGCAGGAAGATTTCCCGGAAGCCTGTCAAGCGCTGATCCAAGCCCAGGCGACGCGGGAGGCGGCAAGCCGCCCAAAGTCGCCGGCCCCTCAACCGTCTAAGCCGGTTGCAGGGGTGGCTCCCAAGGCGCCCGTCGTGCAAACCCCGGTTGTGGCTGAAACGCCCGCCCCGGCACCGGTCAAAGGTGAAGCCACGCCCATCACGGTCACCACGGCCGAACCGGCACGGTCCGTTGAAAGCGGTGAACCGCAAGGTGCTTTTGAGGTGGCCGTGATCGGCATGGCCGGCCGCTATCCGCAAAGCGACGACCTCGACGCCTTCTGGGAACTGTTGCGCAACGGGGTCGACGCCGTCGGCGAAATCCCCGCCGAACGCTGGGATTGGCGCACCATTTTTGATCCCGAACCCGGCAAATCAGACAAGTCCTACAGCCGATGGGGTGCCTTCCTCAAGAACATCGACCGCTTCGATCCCTTGTTCTTCGGTATCAGCCCCCGCGAGGCCGCGAGCTACGATCCCCAGGCGCGCATCTTCTTCCAAGTCGCCTGGGAAACGCTGGAAAACGCCGGTTATGCGGCGCGTACCAACAGCGACACCGGCCTGTGGGTCGGCTACAGCCACGACCACTACTACGAGCAGCGCATCCGCGGTCGCAACAACGGCAGCCGCGGCATCAGCCTGGAAACCTCGATTGCCAACCAGTTCTCGTTTTTCATGAACTGGCGTGGGCCCAGCCTGACGGTGAACACCCTGTGCTCCTCGTCCCTGGTCGCCATCCACCTCGCCATCAACGCCCTGGAAAAAGGCGAGTGCAGCCAAGCCCTGGTCGGCGGCGTGCACGCGGCCCTCTCGCCCGAGTACTACATCACCATGAGCAACCAACGCGCCTTGTCGCCAACCGGTCGCTGCCGCACCTTCGACGCCAAAGCCGACGGCTATGTGCCGGGCGAGGGCGTGGGCGCCGTGCTGCTGAAGCCACTGAAACAAGCGCTGGCCGACGGGGACCGCATCCACGGGGTGATCAAAGGCAGCGCCGTCAACCACGGCGGGCGCGCCAACCGCCTAACAGCGCCCAACCCCGAGGCCCAAAGCGAGGTGGTCACCACCGCCATGCAACGCGCCGGCATTCAACCCGCCGACGTGACCTTCATCGAAACCCACGGAACCGGCACCTCGCTCGGTGATCCCATCGAGGTCAAAGGTTTGGGTCGGGTTTACGGCAAGGACAGCCAGGGCGTCTTGCTCGGCAGCCTGAAAAGCCAAATCGGCCACCTGGAATCCGCCGCCGGCATCGCCGGGTTGCACAAGGTGCTGCTCTCCATGAAACACCGCACCTTGCCCGCCGGCCTACACGTGGAAGAACTCAACCCCGCCCTGCAACTGGACGGGTTCGAGGTCAACCGCACCCTGCGCAGCCTGCCAGCCGGTAAGCTACGCGCCGGCCTGAGCTCCTTCGGCATGCTGGGTGTCAACGCCCACCTGATCGTCGAGGAAGCCCCCCGCCCCGCCCGCGTTGAGGCGGCGCCGCGTCCCAGCCACGTGTTGACGCTTTCGGCACGGGACAGCGACACGCTGGACACGCTGGCAGCACGCTACGCCGAACGGGCCCGCGAGGTGGGTCTGGCCGACCTTTGCTACAGCGCCAACACGGGATTGCGCGCCTTCGACCATCGCCTGGCGGTGGTGGCGGAAGACCGAGAAAGCCTGAGCCACGCGCTGAATCAAACCGGCAAAAAGGTTTTGCGCGGCAAGGCCAAAAGCGCACGCAAGCTGAAAACCGCGATGCTGTTCACCGGCCAGGGCGCCCAGTACCGCGGCATGGCCCGCGAACTCTACCAAAGCGATCACGGCTTCCGCGCCGACATCGACCGCTGCGCTCAGATCTTGAAGCAACGGGATCTCGATCTGCTTGATTTGCTCTTCGGCGACGCCGCCGACATCAACCAAACCGCCAACGCGCAACCCGCCCTCTTCGCCGTCTCTTGGTCGCTGGCCCGGTTGTGGTCACACTGGGGCGTGCAACCCAAGGCCTTGCTCGGCCACAGTGTCGGCGAATACGCGGCGGCCTGTTTCGCCGGGGTCTTTGACCTGGAAAGCGGGCTGAATTTGATCGCGGAACGGGGTCGCTTGATGCAATCCCTGCCCACCGGGGTCGGCGCCATGCTGGCGGTGGCGGCGGCGGAAAGCGACATCGCCCCCTACCTGGCCAAGGAACCTACCCTGGCTGTGGCGGCCCGCAACGCACCCCGCGCCACGGTGATCTCCGGCGACAAGGAAGCGCTGACCCGTTTGAGCGAACAACTCAGCGAACAAGGGATGCGCATCACCCCGCTGCGCGTCTCCCACGCCTTCCACTCACCGCTAATGGATCCCATCCTCGACGCATTCGAGCAGTACGCCGCCGGCATGACCTACAACGCCCCGCAAATCCCGCTGATCGCCAACCTCACCGGCGATTTCCACCAGGGCGCACCCACGGCGCGCTACTGGCGCGACCATTTGCGCGGCGCGGTTTGCTTCAACGACGGTGTCCAGCGTTTGGCCGAATACGACCTGCTGCTGGAGGTCGGCCCGCAACCCACCCTCGCCCGCTTGGCCAAAGCCGCCGGCTACAAAGGTGTGGCCGTCGCCTCGCTCCAGCGCAACAGCCCCGACTGGAACATCCTCAACGAGGCGTTGGCCCAATGCTTCACCCTCGGTGTCCCCATCGATTTCCACGCCGTGGAGGAACAACGCACCCGCGTCGACCTCCCCAGCTATCCCTTTCAACAGGAACGACACTGGATCGACAGCGTCCCGGATGAGGAACCCGCCGCCCCGATGGACGCGGCCACCTCAACCACCGGACGCGCCGGCACCCGGTTCGTCCCCGAAAACCCCGCGGCGACCGCCGTCGCCGTTCCCAGCGCGGTTCAACCCGCGACCCAACCGCAACCGGACGGAACTTCCCCCACGCCAAAGGTTTCGTCCAAAAACTCCCGGCTCCGCCATCCGCTCTTCGATAGCTGGGATTAACCATTCACGTCCTTACTGTTCTTCGGCACGCTGCCCGCATTTCTCACGAAATTGCGGGCACGCGGGGTCGGTTCGAGCTCACGCCGCGATGTTTTAACGAAGCCGCACTTATAAGTGATTTCGTTACCCGGGAAACATCGTTCAGCCGTCCCCGCCGCCACCAACAATTGTATTAACGAGGCGATCATGCATAAGCAAACGACCCCCAAAGTGTTCCGCAAACGGTTTCACTTCGACCGCGAGTATTTGCTGGCCGAACACACCGTGAGCGGGGCCGGCATCCTGCCCGCCGCCGTTCAGCTCGAAATGATTCTGGCCGCCGGCCAAGCCTTCTTCCAATCGCACCTGTTGTCCCTGCGCAACGTGACCTTCAGCGCCCCGCTCGTGGTTCAACCCGGCGAGAGCGAAGAAGTCGCGCTGGTGTTGGAACCCCGTGAACGCGGCTTGGTGTTTCTGCTGGAACACCAACAGGGCGACGAAACCCAAACCTTGTGTTCCGGGACCTTGTCCCCGGCCCAACCACAGATGCCGGTGTACATCAACATGGCCGAACTCTGTGACGCACAGGAACACCGCGTCCCTTCACGCCGCATCCAACAGTGGTACGACAACGCCGGCATCAGCTACGGTCCGCGCTTCCGCACCGTCTGCCGCTTGGAATACCAAAGCAGCGGCGACACGGCGCTGGCGATGTTGGTTCCCTCCGGCATGGAAGCAGGTGCCCCCTCACCCTTCCTCGTCGAACCCACCTTGCTCGACGGTGCCTTCCAATCGCTGGGCATGTTTGCCGAAAGCAACGGCGACGTGGATCGCGACAGCGCGCCTTTCCTGCCGTTCTTTATTAAAGAACTGAAGGTGAACGCACCCGTTGCCGGTTCCGTTTACAGCCTGTTGGAAAAGTATCGCCGCGAAGGCGCCGACGGTTCCCTGCTCCAGGCCGATTTGAAATTGGTTGGGCAACAGGGTCAAACCATGCTGGCCTGTAGCGGGCTGGTCCTGAAACGCGCCGCCGCCCCCGGTCAAACCGAAAACGCCGCCACGGCCCCCGTCGCCGACACCGCGCTGATCCCCAGTGAACTCGGTCCCTTCTTCCACCAAATGCGTTGGGCTCCCCAATCGCCGTCATCCGTCTCAACCAACCCCGCGGACCGGACGATTGTTTTTTGCGATGCTCAAGGTTTGGGTCGGCAGTTGGCCGCGTCACTGCGACAGCAAGGTGCCGAGGTGATCGAGGTCGAACCCGGCCGCCGCTTCCGTCGCTTCGACGCGAACCGCTTCATGGTGGATCCCGTCGACGACCAGCAGTTCAACCAACTGTTGGAGAATGTGTGGGAAAGTGGGCCGGTTCAACGGGCGTTTTACCTGTGGACCTGCTACGCGGCCGACGGTGAGGTACGCCGCCTCAGCGACTTGGAGTTGCGCATTGAGGACGGCGGTTGCGGGTTCTTGAACCTGTTGCGCACCCTCGGATCCCGCGCCAAGAAACCGGTAGAACTGACGCTGGTGACGCAGCAGGCGATTGCCGTGGAAGCCGGCGAGGTAGTGTTCCCCGAGGCCGCCACCGCCTGGGGCTTGGCCCGCGTCGCGCGCCAGGAGTACCGCAAACTAAACATCCGCGCCTTGGATTTGCCAGGAGACTGGTCGGCAGAGCAAACCGCGGCAACACTGCTGCGGGAACCGGCCGTCACCGAATCCGACGAAATCGCCTGGCGCAAAGATCGTCGTTTCGCACCGCAACTGACCCGCGTACAACCGTCCGCCGAGGGCGGTCACGCTTGGAACGTCCGTGTCGGCGGGACCTACCTGGTTACCGGCGGTTTGGGTGGGCTCGGCCTGACCACCGCATCGTGGCTCGCCGATCAAGGCGCGCGCACCTTGGTTTTGGTTGGACGTTCACCCTTGCCACCGGAGCAACAATGGTCGGAACTGGAACCCGATCACAAACACAAACAGGCCGTCGCCGTCATCAACCGCTTACGCGGCCGCGGCATCACCGTGTTGCCCATGAGCGCGGATATTACCAACGCCGACGCGGTCAAAGCGCTGGTTGATCAGGTCTACCGCAAGGTGGGCGAAATCAACGGCATTGTGCACGCCGCCGGTGTGTTGCGCGATGGTTTGATTCGCGGCAAATCGGTGGAAGATTTCCTCGCGGTGCTCAGCGCCAAAGTGCAGGGCACCTGGCTGTTGGATCAGGCCACGGCCGAATTAGACCTGGACTTCTTCCTATTGTTCTCGTCCCTGTCCTCGTTGCTCGGCAACCTCGGTCAAGCCGATTACGCCGCCGCCAACGCCTACCTCGACAGCTTCGCCGCCGGCGCTTGGTCACGCAACCGCCGCGTCATGGCCCTCAACTGGGGTCCTTGGGGCGAGGTCGGCATGCTGGCGGACCGCAACAAAGGCGGCAGTGGAACCAAGGCGTTTGTGGATATCCAGCCGAAACAAGGCATGGCGTTGATCGCCGCCGCCTTGGCCGCACCACAACCGCACTGGGCCTTGTTCCGCGCCACCGCCGAGGACAACAGCCAACCCGAACCCATGATCGCGCAGGAACCGGTCCAAACGCTTCCTCAGGAAGCGGTCCAAACGCTTCCTCAGGAACCGGTCCAAACGCTTCCTCAGGAAGCGGTCCAACCGGTTCGCCAAGGACCGGTCCAAACGGCACCGCAACCCGTGGTGCAACCGGCCCCGACCCCTGTTGCGCAACCCGAACCCGTTGAAGCACCGACCGTGTCTTCGATTTGGGAAGCACCAGGGGAAACAGCCGAACTCTTGCCCGCGCAGGATGCCGCGCTGATCACCGATCTGGTCGCACTGTTCGCCGAAAGCCTCGGGGTCACCCCGGCCCAAATGAATGAGGATTCCAACCTGCTGGAAATGGGTCTGAACTCACTGATGGTGATGGAAGTGAAAAACAAACTCGATACCGACGACATCGTGCTGGAACCGGCCGACTTCTTCCGCCACGATACCGTCAGCGAGTTTGCCGACTTCCTCAAAGCCGAGTACTCCGACTTGGTACAGCAACGCTGGGCCGCGCCGGTCCGCGCCGCGCAACCGGCACCGGTTCACATCGAACCCACCCCGGCGCCGGCACCCGTGGCACCGGTTCAGGTTCAGCCCGCACCGGCACCCGTGGCCCCGGTTCAGGTTCAACCCACACCCGCCGTCGCGACACCAACCCAAGCGCTTGTCGGTAGCGGTTCCCTGCAAACCAACCTGGAAGCGTTTTTGATTGAAGCTTTTGGCGAAAGCCTGGGTTTGCAGCCAGGCCAATTGGACCGCACCGGCAACCTGTTGGAGTTGGGGCTGAATTCGTTGATGGTGATGGAAGTAAAGAACAAGCTGGAATCGGGCACCGACCTGGAACTGGATCCCGCCGACTTCTTCCGCTTCTCCTCCGTCGACGACTTGGCCGAGTTCCTGATCGAAGACCACGCCGATGTTTTGGCGGCCCGCTTCGCACCGGAACCGGTTGCGGCACCCGCGCCCGCGCGCACTGAACCGACGCCGACGCCGGCACCGATCCCCGAACCCGCCCCCCGCATTGAGGTCCGCAAACCGCAATCGGCCTTTATGCGCCAACGGGTTTCTGAACTGAGTCAGGAAGATATCCAATCCAAGAAAGACGGCAACTACTTCTACGAACCCGTCATCTCGGAAGGTGAAGGTGCTTGGGTCCAAATCGGCGACCGCCGCATGTTGGTCCTCTCCTCCTACTCCTACCTCAACCTGATCGGCCATCCCAAAATCAACGCCGCCGCGGCCGACGCCATCCAGCGTTTCGGCACCGGCACCCACGGCGTGCGCCTGTTGGCGGGCACCAACGTGCTGCACCGCCAATTGGAAAAAACCATCGCCCGTTTCAAAGGCGCTGAGGAGGCCATCGTCTTCTCCAGCGGCTACATCACCAACGTCACCACCGTGTCCACCCTGGTGAAACCCGGCGACGTGGTGATCGGTGACATGTACAACCACGCATCCATCGTGGACGGTTGCCGCCAGTCCGGGGCACGTTTCCTGATCTTCGGTCACAACGACATGGTCGATTTGGAACGCTGCCTCAAGAAAGCGGGGAACGCCGGCAAGTTGGTTGTCGTCGACGCCGTGTTCAGCATGGACGGCGACATCATCAACCTGCCCGAGGTGGTGCGACTCTGCCAAAAGTACGACGCCATGCTGATGGTCGACGAGGCCCACAGCGTCGGCGTCCTCGGCGAGCGCGGCCACGGCATCGAGGAACATTTTGGGCTCGACCCCTCCTGTGTCGACATCAAAATGGGCACCTTGTCCAAAACCATTCCCAGCGTCGGCGGCTACGTGGCGGGCAGCAAAGAGCTGATCTTCGCCATGAAACACAACGCCCGCGCCTTCATCTTCTCGGCCGCCCTGCCGCCCGCGCAAACCGCGGCGGCGATGGCCGCCTTCAATGTAATTGAAAACGAACCCGAACGTGTTGCCCGCTTGCGGCGCAACATTCAACGCTACCTCGCCGGTCTGAAACGGATCGGTCTCAATACCTGGTCGACCGAAACCTCGATCGTCCCCGTTATCTGTAAAACCTCGGAACAGGCGCTGGAAATGACGAAACACTGCCAGGCGGACAATCTGTTTGTGCAGCCGATCATTTACCCGGCCGTTCCGATCAACTCACCCCGTTTGCGTTCGATTATTACAGCCTGCCACAGCGAAGACGACATCGACTTCGCCTTGGACGTGCTGGAGCGCGCGGCGAAAGCCACCGGATTGGTTGCCAACCCTGCTCTTGTATCTGTATAAGTCGCAGCCTCTTACGGGCTACACCCCGTAAAGGTTTCGACGCGTAATCCCGAACGTGTTGTGGTTCGGTTGGGTGGGGGGCCGCCCCACCGGACACGACATCGACGGGAGGTCGACACCCCAACAACGATGGTTGGGGGCTTTTGCCAACCCATCGTCAACGGGCGCCGGCCACACCACGTGGTGTGAACGGGCCCGACTAGGATCCGGTAAATCTGTCTCGGAGGGTTTGCCGTCCACCTCGTCGATCCAACCCGCGAGAATCGTCTCGTGGGCTAACCCGCCACCCACCGCGTGTTCTTTTCCCAATGACGCTATCTGGAGGAAACGAATGTCTGCCAATAGAAAAGCCAACTTCTTCGGTTCAGTTTTAACCGCCATCGCCTGCACGCCGAATCTCAACCCCGATCCCAGTGCTTACCAGCACGGGGTCATTGAACCCACCCGCCAAATCCGTGCCTTCATGGAAGAAGTGGGCAACGAGGATCCGGGGCCGGAGCAACGGCGCCATGTGATGGACTTGCTAAACCAAGTACTGGACACCAAACACGTGGAACCTGAAGAACGGCGTGAGCGCATCCAGGAAATCCTGGAACGCCACGACCTGCAACGCGAATTCGCCCACCTCGACGCCGTCGAGGTCCGATAACCTCGCCTCGTTCACGGAACCCCGCCGCGCCGACCTAGGGCGCGGCGGGCTAGCCCGCGGACGACGGCACAACCACTCCGAAGCAAGGGAGCGACCAAACTCCCGGAGGAATCCGCGATGAATACCGACGCGAACACCCCACTGCTGATTGAGAACCTCTACTTGGACGGCGCCGGCCTTCCGGTACCGCCCGCCACCGTTCTCGCCTACGAACGTAAGTTGACCCGGTTCATGGAAGCCGCCCCCTACACCGGGCGCACCGTGTTCTCGGTGTTGACCTCGCTGTTCGAGGAAACGGCGCGCCAGGTATTTGGACCCAGTCTTTCGGCGTTTTACACCCAGGGAACCTTAACCGCGTTCCAAAAATGGGTGTTGCGCTTTTGGCAAGTCTACCCAGAGGCGCGCTGCATCTGCACGCCGCTGGAATACATGCCGATGTTCTACAACCTGCCACGTCGTTTTCGCCATATGGTCGACCTACCCGACCTGTTCTTCCGCGAAGAAGACTTGATGGCCGCGTTCTTTGAAAAAGGGACCGCCCTCAATCGCGGATTAAGCGAAACCCAACAAAAATCCCGTCCCATCTGTTTGCTGATCTCCAGCGAACCGCGCTGCGGCGGCAAACGCCTGGACATGAACAAAATCAGCGACCTGGTCGCCAAACGCAACCGCGAGCTCGGTTTCCAGCAATACCACCTGTGGACCGACGCCAGCCAAGATTTCCGCACCCTGCGCAAAACCGACGTGTTGTGGTACTCCAAACGCCACGCCGGCACCGGCGGCGGCATGATCTTGGTCAACAACCAAACCTACGACCTGGACAACAACGAACTGCGCGAGGCCGTACGCGTCCGTTCCGGGTATGACATCCGCTACATCATTCGCCTGATTGCCTCGTTGTTGTCGATGAAAAGCCGTATGCTTTACGGCCTGACCCAACGCATCAACCAGGTGGGCGAACACGAGGGGAGCACGGGTCCGGTATCCCTGCGTGGCGAAATCAACGCCGCCGTGGCCGCCTTCAACCGCAACCCCCGCCTGCAACAAAACTTCCGTTTGATCGTCAACGAGGAGAAACCCCCCTTCGAAAACGGCGAAATGCACGCCATCCTACGGCTCGAACTGAGCGAGCAGGGTCGCGACCGTATCGACCTGTTTACCCTGGAGCAAGCGCTCCAGGCGGATCGGGTCACCATCGGCCACTTCTCGCTGGATCACTGCAACGGATCGGGTGGCATCGGTTACGACGACGTCGTCGCCGCCTACGCCGCCGAACCTTTTAACCTGCCGCATTTTGTTGATGTGGTCGAACGGTTTCAACACGAGTACCAGGACTACCTGGTGCGCACCTTGATTCCGGTCGACGGCCGCGAGAACCGCGAATGGGTGCGTGACCACTTCTACCGCGCCGTTCTCCAGCACGAGTACTACCGCATCTTCATCAGCGTGGCCCATCCACCCGGAACATTGCGTCGTTTCATCCAACATTTGGAACACGCGGTGGACCAACAACTCGGAACCCAGGACATCCGCGTTTCGGCGTGATCCAAGTCTCATAGCAAGTGGCCGCCCCTCCCCACTTGTTTTCGTCCCCCCGGCCCTTCCCGGCGGGATAGCGAATGCGGAATACCCTTGACAGACGAAGGACCGATGATTGTGGGCTTTCGCCCGCCCGGCCTCGCTGTGCCCAAATACCGTAGAAGAAACCCACCAGACGAAGGACCGATGAATGTGGGCGCTCGCCCGCCCGGCCGCGCTGTGCCCATCTGCCTCAAAACATCAACCTCAATATTTATAAACCTTTAACAAAAACTAACCGGTGTTTCGGCCACCCGAACCACCGAAGACAAAGGATAAAACGATGACGGAACCCGCAAATATCATACGCGACTTGTGTATCACCGCCGCGACCCACCCGCATCGGCCCGCCGTCGAGGTCGGCGACCAGATCACCACCTACAATCAGCTCGTCCGCCTCGCCGGTGCCTGGGCCTCGGTTTTTGCCGAACCCTCGCCGTATATCGCGATTGCCGCCTGTCGCAGCCTCACCGCCTACGCCGGTATTTGGGCCGCGATGTTGGCCGGCAAAGGCTACCTGCCGCTCAACCTCAAGTACCCGCCGGCGCGCAACCGCCGCATGATCGATTTGGCGCACAGCCGCACCTTGATCGTCGGCCGCGAATTTTACGACCAGTTGGACGACTTGCTCGACGGCCTGCCCTCGCAACGGGTTTGGCTTGAGGACGACAGCCGCTTGGTCGCCTTCCAGGCCGCGCACCATCGCCACCGCTTCGCCGTGTTGCCGCCCGCGTCAACCGTCGCGCCGGTCGTACCCTCGCTGCACCCGGAATCCCCGGTATACCTACTGTTCACCTCGGGCAGTACCGGAACCCCGAAAGGTGTCGCCGTCACCCACGCCAACCTGCGCCCTTACGTGGATTACGTGGTCGCCCACACCGAGGTGGACGAAACGACCCGTTTCTCCCAACACCCCGAGCTCACCTTCGACCTTTCCAAACACGACCTCTTCCTGGCCTGGCGCGTCGGTGCCTGCGTGGTCGCGCTGCCGGCAGCCGCCACCATGCTCCCCGGCTTTTTCATCAAACAAAAACGCATCAGCCACTGGACCTCGGTACCCTCGATCATCAGCCTGCTCGACAAACGGCGCATGCTGAAACCCGGCGCCTTCCCCGACGTCAAGGTCTCCGTTTTTGCCGGTGAACCGCTGACCGAGGCCATGGCCGCCAAGTGGCAAGCCGCCTGTCCCAACAGCGCCGTGGAAAACTACTACGGCTTGACCGAGGCCACCATCGCCATCACGCACTACCGTTGGCAGGACGAACGCGTGGGCGAGGGCGTCAACGGCATGGTGCCCATGGGCCGACTCTTCGACGGCCAGGACTTTTGTCTGATCGACGAGAACCAGGACGTGGTGGACGGCGACACCGGCGAACTCTGCTTGCACGGTTCCATGATCACCAAGGGTTACCTCAACGATCCCGACAAAACCGCCCAAAAGTACGTACGTCTCGGCGACGACGACCGCATCTGGTACCGCACCGGCGATTTCGTCCGTTACCAGGACGGCTGCTTCTACTACCTGGGCCGGCTCGACAATCAGGTCAAACTGCGCGGCCACCGTGTCGAGTTGCAGGAAATCGAACACGCGATCCAAACCATCGCCCAATGCGAAGCGGTGGTCGCGGTGCCCTGGCCCCTGGACCAGCGCCGCAAGGAAGCCGTGGTCGCCGTCCTGCCCGCCGCCGCCGAGGTTGACCCCGTCCTGCTCAAGGCCCAATGCAAAACCCAATTACCCGAGTACATGGTCCTCAAGGATTTGTACTTCATCGACCGCATGCCCCTCAACAACAACGGCAAAATTGATCGCCGTGACATCGAAAGGAGATTGTCCCATGAAAAAAACACTCAGAACGCGCGCCCAACAATTCATTCTCGCCCAGTTTCCCGAGAACTGGCAGGCGTTGAATCTTGACCCAACCCAAGTTGGCGAGAGCTTCGACCTGATCGACTCCGGCCTCGTCGACTCCATGGATTTCCTCAACCTGATCGACCGCATCGAACAGGAATTCGAGTTGTCCATCGACTTCTGCGACCTGGACCCTTCCAGCCTGACCCAACTGGGCCGTTTGCTGGACCTGATCGAAAACGCCGGTGCTAAAAGCGCCCTGGTATAGCAGCCATTTAATAATGTAAGGAGCCACCATGACCCTGATCGCCGAAAAAACCAAAGTACTGGCCCGCATCCGTCACATCGCCATCGAAGAAGGTAGCGAACAACGGCTGGCCGACGCGGCCGGCTGCCTGGCCCGCTGCTACTTAAAAGACAATCCGCTGATGGCCTGTAGCGGCCTGGAAGTGGAAGAATTCGAACCCATCGCGGCCTACTTGATCGGCGCCGCCCTGGAAAACGGTATCGCAATCTTCGCCGTCGACGAAACCCGCAACCGGGTCGTCGGCGTCTCCCTGGCGGAGGACTACGCGCACTGCGACCCCATCCGCGACATGCAGGAACTCGACCCGTTGTTCCACCCGTTGTTGAACCTGTTCGGCTTGATGGACGAACGGCTGAAAGCGGAGGAAGACGTGGCCGAGGGCCAATGGCTGTACCACGCGTTCCTGAACGTGGAGTCGAAGGATATTGAAGGCGTGGGTGTCGCCGCCGGGATCAGCGCCCAATTGTGCGAGGCGACCTTCGCCGCGGCCCGAAAGCAAGGCTTCCAATTTTGCGTCGGTCACACGACCAACCTGTTCTCCCAAAGGCTGTACCGCAAAATGGGTTTTGAACCTCGGGTCGAAATCCCGTACCACGACTACGCCTTCAACGGCGAACGCGTGTACGCGGACGTGAAATGGCACCACAGCGCGGTGCTGGGCGTTGCGTCGCTCTAACCCAAATTGAGCGAAGCAACCGGCGTGGCAGGTCAAGGGGTTGGTTTCTGCCACGCCACCCCGCTCACTCTTGTTTTTTAGCCTTGGCTTTTACGGAGCGCATCCGTGGCTGATCGCGAAGACTCGCCAAGACAAGGAAGGGATGGTCTTCATCCGCGATCAAACGATCCTCAGCACTTAATAGAGGTTGATGGGTCCATTCCTCAATTTTGGTTACCATCTGCTTTGATGAGGTATACACCAGAGCCTCGCCGTTGAAATCCTGGTATCGGGTAATGCGCGTATAAAGGCGTCTTTTCAAAAGTTGTCGGCCATCCCTTGAAAAAGGCACATACCCACGAAACCCGACTTTCACAAAAACGAATTTCGGGTGTGGGATAATTCCATGAATAGTACCGTTATAGTTGATCAAGTAATGAATCTTTCGACGATCATCGAAAGTTAGCCCCTCATAGTCTTTCATGGTAAGCGGCTCTGGAACTTGAATGGCGATTTCTTTTGCTTGGTTTAAATGATAGTCAAGCAGCGTGATCGATGAAAAGTAAGGACTGCCAAGCCAGTCCACTTGGCCCACCCTCTCAAAATGCCGAATACCAGAGCGACTAAATTTTCGTTCATATTCGAGATTCCGCTCGCCTAAGACCTGAATCAATTCCAACCGTTCAACACGGTGATCATCCCCCCAAATCACCTGAACCCGTGCGCTTTGAGCCGCCTCGTTGTCACGTACTTGAATGTTTGAAAAAATGATTTCCTCACGGGTATTCCAGTAAAAGGCCTCTCCACTAGGTAACCAATTCAACCCGGTAAGCTGTTTGGTTCGGAAGTTTAAAGTAAAACGATGCGTGCCATCCAGGGAGAAAACAAAAATACTATGTCTGTATACATCCCAAAATGCAATCTGATTGTCAAAGATCAGCGTGGCATAACTCAATTGGCTTATTTCACCAGGCCCCTCTCCTTTTCGCGCGACGACTTTGTCAAAAGTTCCATCCAGATGGTAACGGTAGAGCTCGTCACCCTTATCATTCGTGAGAAAGTAACCATCGGGGACACTTTTTAGGAGCGAAGCGTTTTCGAATAGCGCCACGTCATTCTGTTCCAAAGGAATAGCCGTATGAAAATCGAGCAACTGATCAAAAAAGCGAACTTCTGACAGCGCATCCACGTTCATTTGATTCGATGGCTGTTTTCGGGGTTCTCCGGGCTGAGCGTTTGACCACTGAATCACCAAAAAGGCCAACCCACCAAAAAAAATGCTCATCGATACAACATGTTTAATGCCTGTCTTGTTCACAGAGCGCCTCACACCAAAGGTAAAATTCATGGCAGGCCGAACCAAACCCACTCTCGGTACAATCATTTTGAAAAGAACGATAGCAAGAGGTAAACAAGGAAGGAGAGCAAAAGTAAACCTTGCAAACGGTTGTTACGCTGCCACCACACCAACAACTGCACTTCGTCCTCTGAATGGCTTCGTTTTGTTGCAATGTCCAATGTACGATCTGGGCTTCTGCCGGCCGTGGTATCAGCAGGCCAACCAAGAAAAACAACATACCAAGACTTACCAATGACTTACACCTCATCCAAAAACCTCCTAGCGTTTTTCATCAAGGGCAGGACAAGGGCAAATTTTCCACACGACTGATCAAAAACAAACTTATCAAAAAAAACACAAGGGTGTCTATTTTTTTTCATACCCCATCAAACTTTAATTCAGAACAAAAAAACACTGAACCACCGAGCCGACAACCCAGCTAGATACCAGGAGGACTAAAACCTAAGAAGCGCGATAAGTCGCGGTGATTTTAGCCAAACCTCTTATGTGTAGCGGGGCACCTCGCATCTCGGAAACCAAAAATAGCGTGATGTGATGTCCCAGCCGCTCGAATGTCGAAAGCCGGCAACAGTTTTCTGCGGAAAACGTTGTACATGGCAAGTCTTGCAGCCATTAGGAACAAAAAATCATTGTTCAGGGAGATGTATGATCGACTGAGGAGCAATAATAAAACAG
>NZ_JAFREP010000074.1 GCF_017377855.1 Acanthopleuribacter pedis | reverse complement strand
ACGAATGAAACCCGGCGATTTCTGTTTTGGCTCGATTCTTAGCTTTCCCAAAGCAACCTCCTGAACCTTTTCCAGGAAGTGTAGCCGTCTCGACGCTTTGCGTCTGAACCCTCGTTGGTAGGCTTACTTACCTATCGCGGTATGGCGGCTTTGGTTTGATCGACACAGACGAAACCGTTTTTTGGACCCTCTCGAACGGGTAAAAGTCAAAAATGGCGTACAAAACCAACTGAAGCGCAAAAAAGGAAAGCGCAACCAGAAACAGAACCAGTCTAGCCCGCGGGGCCAATGGCGGAACGGTGTAGCTCATGCCCAGAAGTGAAAGGACGATGCTTTGGCTCAGATAAACTGTTAAGCCACGTCGGCCAAGCTTGGCCAACACCGAAACAAACTGATCTCGAACAAAACCAAGCGCAAAACAAACATAAACAAGGCTCATGGTGACACTGCTGAGAAGGTATAAATCCGCTTTTGTCCTGGGGAACTTGGGAAAAAAGACCATGACCACCGAGTAGCACATCGAGACGCAAAAAATTGGAACGACCAAAGGTTTGGCCGCCTTGGCAGGGTTAGACCTGGATGTACCGCGCCGATGAACCACAACGCCCAAAAGGGACATCGACAACACCGATCAACCCCAAAGAAAACAAGCGCCCTGTTGCCGAAAAAGGCATAGACGTTCGCAAGCATCAGGGTTCGAAGTGGGAGTCCTTGGAAATACACCGAAAGCGCCACGGGATCGGGGGGCGATGTAACCTTCGCAAAAATCACAGGCACCACCAAGGCAATGGTGAGACAGCAACCCGCAAGAATCCCATGCGCCGCAATAGGCAGCACATGAAGGTGGAAAAGCACCAAACAAACCAGGCCGTAAAAAACGAAATGTCGCCCGGCCAAAGCAGCACACCGTGAAGGATCCCCGCACAAACCAGAACAAGGCACGTCGCCGAACCACCAAAACGAAAGGCGCAATCAATCGTTTTAGCTTCTCAAATGTGAGCGGACACGCCGAAGCCCAACAAGAAGCCAAGCAGATGAAGGAACTTACCAATATTAACGAACAGGATGGCGCCAAGAGGTAAGCGCCGCGGCGCATCCCAATCACGATGGCGTTGGGGTCCCGCTTCTCCCTCGGGTAAGAAGCGGGACCTCGGTTCGTTCATGGAATGACCCAAGGAGCGCCTTTCCAAACCGAAGGAGCGCCCTGTGAACCTTCTGGCTTTGGAAAAGCGTTCGATGAAAAGGAGAAATCAAGCTCCCGCCATGAGAACGGGGCCGAATGATATCGGCCACTAAGACACACGGTATTTCTCCAAAATTTGGTTTGCAAATGAAGTCACCGTGGCATCGGCTGAAATGAGTACGTCGCTTTGACCTTCAAAGTTAAAGTGTTTGGCGAGGTTCAACATTAAGCGGAACCGAGCATTGATTCCAAGGTTCCGATTGCCGCTTTTCACCTGAGACCACATGGAGCTGGTTACCCCGGCCATTGACGCGAGTGTCGCCGGCTTGAGACCGGTTTCGTTTTCCAGGTTCATCCAATCGATCTCTACATCAGCGAAGAAGGTGTTGAAGTTATTCATGAGTGCTCCTAATTCATTAGGTTTGTGAGCAATGTGTCGTAAGGTAGGTTTAAAAAGAATTCAGCCGAGATGCATGTGTGGCTAAAGTTTCGGCAGCCAACCCCCAACGTCAGGCCCTAAAAAACAGGCCAAAGGGAGATAGGTGCTTTAAAAAAGTTGCAAAGACAAGGGACTCGCCTTGCTTGATAGTCTAAAACGCAAAAGGGAAGGTTTTAGCACAAAGAAATATCAAAATAATTATGAGGTCAATTAAGATTAGCGACTTTAATTTTTTGTTTTCAATGGCTTAAGCACAACAAGAGAGTGATGATTTTTTACAAGAAGGTCAAGCGCTAGGATAGTGCTATATCGAAAAGATGTAGTTTGGATCAAAGTGTTAGAAAACGTTTTATTCAGTTGAGCTTTAAGTGTTTGAATTTACGCGCCTTGGTGTTTTTTCTGAAAATCACAAGTTGAAAGTGTGCCATCGTGGCGAGCGTCAGGCGGCGATCCGTGTATTATCTCTTCCCTTGAGCGGTCTGAGTCCAGGGCGTTCCTTCGAAAGCAAGATCAATTCTAACAATGTTGCGATGTGAAACTTTAAAGGTAACTATGATGTTTAAGGTGGTGTATGCCTATAGGTTGGTTAAATCAACAGATGGTTTACTTTGTAGATTTTAAAAAAAACCATGTGGCGGAAAGGTTTGACGATTGAGACTGTTGCTTTTGGATAACAGAAGAGGTGTAAAATGAAAGAAGTTGACGACGTTGTGAGAAAGCTTACTGAGGTTTTATCGGTTAACAAATTTAATTGGTGGGATGTTGCCAGGCAACTAACCGTAATCCGTGATCGGAATTTGTGGAGACAAAGTGAATCTGATTCTTGGACGTCTTGGATCAAAGAACTTGCATCTAACACGAATCGACACCATGAAGGTTATTTCAAGATGATTGGCGCATATAACTATTATGCGAACCTTGTGGATCGAGGAGGGCCCATTACGTCCATATGTGAAACACAACTTTCCAAAGATTGTGTGATGGCTGTTAAAGGAATTGCCAGAGGCAACGTGAGCACAGGCCGACGACTTTTGCTTGACGTTAGTCTGGGGCGTTATGGTCGGCGTCACCTAAAACTTTTAAACCAGGCCATTGGCCGTGAATGGGAAAGAGAAAAGATCCGTATGGCGCTGTTTGTCGGTGAAGTGGCGTGCCTCATCGAAAAGTCGAAGCCGTTTCAAGATGAACGGCGCCATCAATTTTTTGGACGAACCCATGTAAGCAAAACGGTGGTGTTCGATTGCGTTGAGATTTCCCGAGGAGAAGGCGCAAAAAATTTTCATGGTGTCATCGTTCGCCGGCCAGGGGAAGCCCTTGACCAGAACTTACTTGCCGATGCGGCAAATTATGTGGATTATCTGTGGCTTGCATCCAACGCGAAAGAACAAGAAGAGGGTTCGTTCGGGCTTTTGCGCTTCGATCTAGAGAGCACTGATATTTCCATCGAAAGAACCCCGTTAGAGCTGAAGAGGCCCAATAAGAAGGTCAGAACAGCAATGTGCGTTCTTTGAGGGGTCAGGTAAGTAATGATGGCAAGGCATATCCAAAAGGGGCCATGTAATTTTAATTCCATGGCCCCTTTTGTCTTGTTTAAGGTCTTGGCTTTTTTCTTTATGAATATCGCTAAAGCTGGCTGGTGGATACCAAGTGCCGAGCGATCCAAGACTCTACATCTGACATTTTGTATAACACGCGACCATTGCGTGTGTTTCCCATTTTGTGATAGTTTGGACCTTTGTTTCGCGCGCGCATATTCCGAAGCTTGGATGCCGTAAAAAAAGCGTATTTCTCCGAGACCTCGTTTTCTGTTAGTAGCTTATCCTGATGGGAACAAGCTATCATGACGTTTTTTACAGTCAATTCAAGCGCTGAATCCAAGTCTTCAGCGTTATGTGCCAGCTTTAACTTCATTGCAAAATCTTTAAGGATGTAAGCGACAGCCATGTTTGCTTCGCTGTATCTTCCTTCATTTTTGTTTTTCATTCTTGATTCATCAATCATTCGTCGGCCGCCTAGATGTCAAAATATTTACTACCTAGAACACAATACGAAAGTCGTGAAAAACGGGTTTCATGATCTTTGATTAATGTAGGGTATCTATGGTTGCAAGAAGCACTCGCTGTAAAAAATAGTTTAATATGTGAATCGTTGCTTTCCTGGCCTTTATTCAGCACTGCTTTTTCAGTGGTGGAGCTGAAAGTAAAATGGGTGACCCTAACGAACAGTCACCCTTCTTTACTAAGCAGTACGTGCGTTGAATGGGTGTCTCTTGCAAGGAGCATTGTGGCAGCCTGGGTTTCCCCAGATCACCTAGATATTTAGAGAGCAAGATGTTGATTGGAGTTGAGGACATCCAGGTGAATTCGTTTGCTGATCAGGCTGCTTGCGAGTTTTGGCTCTTGGCAACTGTCCTCAGGATTTTTGCCGCTTCCTTGGGGGTAAGGCCGAGGGTTGCGACAAATCGAGTGAGTTCGTTGGCGATGGATTCACGGCTATAGCGATCAGCCGCCTTTGCTTGGTTGCCCAAGTATTGCGCGTGCTCTCCTAAGATGTGATCGCACACCTTTTGGAAATTGTGCCGGTTTTTGGTGGGGTTGAAGCCGGGCACAATATAACCACTGGTCACATCGGATTCAGAGACGTGGTTAAGCATTTCTTTGATGTCCCGGTAGCCGATCCCCACATCGTTGGCGATGCTTGCAAAGGTTCTGCGTGCCGCATGGGGCGAATAATCAAAACCCAAGCCTTGGATAAATTGGAACACCGAAATATGCCGCTTGATCGGTCGCTCTGGATACTTAGTCGAGGCAAACACGAACGGGTTGTCACCCCGATTTGCGTTAAGTTCCCGCAAGAATGCCCATACATAAGTTGACATGGGCACAAAATGAGACTCGCCATTTTTGGTTCCCTGGAAATCGAAGTCATGTTCATCCAAGTTCAAATGAACCTTGCCGTTCTTATCAAAGTCACCGAAAAGCGCATCACCGTCTTTTTTGGGGCGCCGGATATTTCCCGGCAGTTGGAAGTAGCCTTCCTCCAGGTCTACATAGGCCCACTTAAGGAACCGCGCTTCATTGAAACGCAGGCCCGTGAACAGGCTCAACTTTGTTAGCAAGATTGTCATGACGACAAAAGGAAGTGCCGCCCCTTCCTCGGTGTACCAAACCTTGTGGCCGGAGCCCCCCTCGGTCATCCGATCAAGTTCGGCCAAAAAACGGCCCAGTTGATGATTTTTGACAACCATCCGTTTCGGTTTGTGTCGCTTGATACCGTATTCTTCCCGAATTATTTGGCGCGCTTCGAGGATCGGGCACTGACCCAAGATTTTGTTCCCCTCGGTATCCTTAAAAAGTTTCTTATTGGTGTTCCAAATATTGGAATAGGCGTAGAGCATGTTCCAAGAGGAGGCGCGGGAGCCGCCACGGTGCCGTTCGGCGAAACGAGCGGCAATCATCGCCGGGGTGATCTCGCGAATTTCCAGCTTGAGCCATGACGGGTCAAAACCTTCATTGATGTTTCTGGCCAAACTGTGAAGCGTGGTGGCCTTAAGGTACGTTTTTTTGCTGAAAAACACTTTGACAGCGTCATCCATGAGCAAGACCGGGTTGGCGCCTGAAGATTTCGATCGATTCACCAACAGCGGCGGGAGACCAAGCAGCTTGCGACCCGCTTCGTCTTCTCGAGGATCAATACCGGCTTCACACAAGCGTTTAAGTTCGGCCGCCCACTCGCGTGCTTCCTTGTAGTTCACGGCGTTGTGAGGGCCGACAACAGCGCGCATAGAGAAGGTTAAGGCAGAGCCCTTGCGGCCAGATACACGTTTGTCGAAGGTGAACGCCATTTTCGATTTACCAATGGTGAATTTTAGCCCTTTGAAGGCGGCATCCTTAATGGTTACCGGCACCCCTGCCTTGATAAATGGACGCAGGTTGTCTACATTAAACTTGATTTTCTGAATGTTCATACACCAGCCCCTTGCTGTTCTGATTTCGTTTTGGGACTCGGTAAAAAGTAAGCGCTTGCAGTTCCCGACAAATGTCCGACAAAACGAGGATACATCAGTAAGCGCAAAGCGCAAAATCGGCGCATCTTACAAAATCAATGTCACCTAAACATAACAATATAAAGCGCTTAAAGAAGCTAGGGTGCTCAGAGAGTTACCAGGAAAAAACAACAAATGGTTGTGGAACAACCGTTTGCTCTGGGTCCCCGGGGGTTCCCGTCGTGCAGGCCGCCGGAGGCGCCGGCCAAACAATCCCGAACCAAACGCAATGAATCAAAACGATCCACCCCGAACCAAACGCAATGAATCAAAACGATCCACCCCGAACCAAACGCAATGAATCAAAACGATCCACCCCGAACCAAACGCAATGAATCAAA
>NZ_JAFREP010000073.1 GCF_017377855.1 Acanthopleuribacter pedis | reverse complement strand
GAGAACAGCGGCTCGGGCGTCAGCAGCGCACGCCGCACCCAACGATCCTGGCTGGGCGATGAGGTGGCGATCCATCGCGGCACCGAGAACCCCTTCCAAACCGATCTGATTCGCAATGGCAGAATAACGCGGTTTAGCCTCGATCCCGCCACCGAACGCCTCAAGCAGCTGACCAACTTCGAGGGTGAAACCACCCAATTCGCGTGGCACGAGGCCGACCGACGCGTCGACATCACCGGCCCGGACAACAGCAACAGCCGCCTCTACTACGACGCCGACGGTCAGTTCGAGGCCCTGACCATCCAAAAACCCGACGGAAGTTACGCCGTACAAAACGCCGTCCTGCGCGACGCCCACAACCGCGTACAAGCCGTCCACACGCCGACCCGCACCACCCGATTCCACTACGACGGCCTCAACCTGAGCAACATCATCGACACCGAGGGCCGCCGCATCCACTACGCCGAATACGACGAAGCCGGCCGCCCGCTGCGTTTAACCCTGGAACGCGACACCCAAAAACAAGCCGACCTGGCGGTTGCGTACCACAACAACGGGCAACCGCGTTGCATCACCCTGCGGCCCAGCGCCGGCCACCCGGAGCGCTTCCATTTCAACGCCTTGGGTGACCTGATCCGTCACGAACGGCCCCACCGCGCCGCATCCGAGGTGCAGTTCAACGCCTGGGGCGCGCCGCAATCGCTGATCTACGACGCCGGCAACGGTCCCGAAACCCACCTCCTCTTCGCCGAGGGCGATAACCGCGCCCTGCAGTTCCCCAACCAGGTATTTGCCGAGGTCGACACCCAAGGCCGGGTTACCACCCTGGGTTACCCCGGCCTCGCGCCCAAAACCACCGACTACGACGCCGAAAGCCGGCCCGTGGTCATCAGCGAGGGCAACCACCCCGCGCGGCGCATCGCTTGGCGCGACGGCCGCGTCGACTTTCTGATCGCCGAGGCGCCCGTCCATCCCGCCGGCGGCACCCCCATCTCGGAAACCATCACCCCGGCCTACGATGCGACGGGCCGGGTCGTGCAACTAACCCACGCCGACGGCAGCGGCGAACAGTTCGTGTACCCGGCCGGATCCAAGGACCTCACCCGACTAGAACGCTTCACCGACGCCAACGGCGTGACCCAAAGCTACCGCTATAACCTCAACCGATTAACCGGCGTTCAAATCGAGGGCGGCCCCAGCTTCAACTATCAATACGATCCCGCCGGCAACCTGACCGAGGTATCGGTCGCGAACATGCAAACGCGCTACGAAGGTTGGCAAGAAGGGTTCCCCGCGCAAATGACCTGGGGCGACGGCACCGCGTTCACCGTCACCAAAGAAAACGGCCTGCTCAAAAGCATCAGCAGCACCGACACCTTCGAACTCAGCCTCGAATACGAAACCGGCGGCAACGGCTTGAGCGAGGATTGCGACCAAGCGGTAAATTATTCCGGTGCCAAACTCACGCGGGTCACCCGCGCCGGCCCGGACCTGCGCGAAACGCTGGTACCAAGTTACAACCCCAACCACACCTTGGGCGAGGTGCGGGTGGAGCGCGAGATCGCGGACACGGGCAACGGCCCCCAAAAAGCGCCGGAGACCTTGTCCTTCACCGAAAGCTACGGCAACGGCGACAAACAATTGCTCACCCAACTGACGCTGGTCCTCCACGACCAACCCAGCCCTGCGGGAAGCGACGACTTGGTGGACATCCAACTGCGCGGCCGAAGCACGGTTCAGGGCGAAGGCGGCCGCATCGCACAACAAACCAGCGAGGCGCCACGCGCGGTGGCTCAACCGGCGGACCCGGAGACCACGCACCAAGTCGGTTGGACCTACCAACCGGAGAACGGCAACCTGACCCAGGTCGCCGCCGTCTCAACCAACAAGCAACGCGGCCGTTACGAATGGGACGGATTCCGCCGCTTGCGCGCCATCGAGCGGGCCGACGGCAGCCGCATTGAATACGCTTACGACAGCGGGCACCGCCGCATCCGCGCCGCCACCGAGGGCAACCAAACCCCGCTGATTTTCTCGTACCAAGGTTCAAAACTGATCGCGGTCGGCCGCAAAGAAGGCGACGGGGCGCGCTGGACCCACGCGGTGGCCCACGGTCCCTTCGGCCCAGCCTTCATCGTCGACCTGGAAAACCCAAACAACAGCTATTACCTGTTCAACGACCACCTGGGCACCCCGTTCGCGTACAAGCGGGTCGGCGACGGCAAAGTGTTCTACACCCCAACCAGCCCCTACGGCGAAACCTGGTCGGACCGCTTCGAAGTGGCGGGCGGCGACAACACCGGCCCAGCAAGCAAACGCACAACAATCTACCACCTCGACCAAGGTTTCGAGACCCCGCCGTTCAACGGCTTCGACCAACCCTTCCTGGGCCTAAGCGGCCACATGCGCGACCAAGACACCGGCCTGGTCACCATGCACCACCGCTACTACAGCCCCCAACTCGGCCACTTCCTAAACCCCGACTTCCGCGCCCCGGACATCTACGACCCAAGCACCTTCACCGAGCCTTACGCATTCGCCGGCGGCAACCCAATGATGTTCTGGGACCCAAATGGGTTATTCAGTTGGGGTGTGGGAACCTCCTATGACTCCACATTCCTACGTGCTCAAGGAAAAACCGAAGAGGATATTTTCCAGATAGTTGAAGGCAAGAATGTAAAAGAAGGCAAGTATATTCAAGAACCGTTCAGCGGGCAGATAGATATATCTTATACGGCGATTCATTCAACCCAGAATCCAGAGCTGCTAATAACATCTAGCCCTCCCTTTAAACAGATTGACAACAAAGGTAATCTTCCGACTGGAGGTGTCATCAATACGGGTTGGATGTTAGATCCTATTTCGGGAACGATTTCCGCCTACGGCAATTTGTACTACTTCACACAGGAAGGATTTTATCTTGGACATGAATGGGACAGAACAACAGGCTCAGGAAAGATTGAATCAGATCAATCATTAGAGACTGTATTCATACCTGGGTTAATTTTGTCCGGAAAATTTTTGTTAAAAGGAGGCAGTAACCTAGGTAGGCTAGCAAAACAAAAGCTAGCAAGAGATGCTTTAGTAATTGATGATGCTCTGTTAAATGCTCATGTTGCAGAAGCATTGATTCCGATAGCGAGAACGAACACCTTAATTGTTCGAGAATCGTCAACTTCTAGTCTAATGGGAATTAGGAATAGTGTCTATAATACTTCAGGCCAAAGGCTAGGTAACTTTCTTGAAGACCCCGGTATTTTGGCAAAGGTAGTTCAAAATTCAAGAGTTTACGTGACCGATGTCGCCGAAAAATCCGCGCTGGTTAGCGCACTTAGGACAAACCCTGAAATCCAGAGAGCGATTGCCACTGGGCAGTTAAAGTTAGAAGTCAGGTACCTTCATGGGTATAATGGTGATGTTGTAAGCGCTGCTTCTAGGCAACTTCTTGGTCGTAATCGAGTTCCTAAACATGTCCAGATTCTACCTAGACAAAGAATCGGAAGACACCAGGTGGAAGTGCATGTCGGCCGGACCCATGGTCCACATGTTCACATCGACCGGGGAACCAGCTCTGAAGTCTACATTCGTCTGCAACATGAATTCTGGGAGAATTACATTCCGAATAAGTTACTAACAAACAAAAGAGTTAGAGATGCCATTTTAAAAGCAGCGTTTTACGGTTTATAAAACAGAGGTGAACTTGTGGAAAAAAAAGTTGAAGTTGTGTGTTTGTTTTCCGATTCTGGTGTTCCTATCATGGCAAAACAACAAGGATCGAATTTGATCTTGGAAGTCTTCGATGGAAAAGAACCATTTGAAAGGCAAGTTCATATCAGGGGAAATTCGAAAGGTTTGAAAGCACTCGGTGAATACTTAATTGCTGTCTCAGAAGTTAAAGACTTTCACGGTCACATTGATAGCGAAGTGTATTCTCCTCACTTCCGCTCTAAAAACGAGTTCTCACTAACTGTTGAGAACCAGGAAAAACAAAAAAGACGAAGTTAACCAGCCATAGTGTCCCAAAAATAACCACACCGCCACTTTACACCAAATTCCGCTCCTCCTAACAAGATTCAACGGCTCGTTTCATGGAAAATTGCCGATTATCTTGCCGGTGAGAGGACTGGTTTTCGTGCAAAGGTTTTATTTGGGCGCACTTCGGCCCCAAATGCCAACCGAATCCACAACATTCCTAACCTGAAACACGACCATAGATTCAAGTCCGAACCAAATCCACAACATTTCTAATCTGAAATGCGATCATAAAAACTGAGCAGGCCGCCCCGGCGGGTTCGTCGCCTGATCCTTCCCTCTGATTTGCCCTGCTCGCCGGACACCAGCCGATTTCACAGGTCTTGGTGTGGACGCTCCTCGTTGTAAAATGAGACGTACTCACGCAAAAGCTATTCAAGCTGACCTTTGGAGAAAATCACAAACCGATCCAGGCGTTCTTCGCGGATGCTCCGAATCGCCCGTTCCACATGCGCGTTCAGGTTCGGTGACTGGGGCGGCAGTTTCACCGTGGTCACTTAAGCCGCCGCCAAGGTTTGCTTAAATCGGTCACCGAAAACCGTCGCCCGATCATGAATCACATAGGCGCCCTCTTTCAAGAAACCCTCTTCTTCATCCGTTTGGTTGCGGGCGACCTGAACCAACCCCGCGACGGCACCGCCAAAACCGAACGCCTGTTCTCCGCGAGCGGTGTCGCCGTTGGCGGCAGCGACATCACCGGCATCCTCCACGGCGGCCTCACCAGCCGCGCCTACTACCCCGTGGGCGGCATCTACCAAACCAACAACGAGACCCTGCAGCAGGAACGCCTCAAGTACGGGGTCGCCGGCGACATCCTCAGCCATCGCCTGTTCAACATCTGGGGCGAACCCGTGCTGGAGGTCTCCCTCGACGCCACCACCCGGCGCCGCTTCGACCCCCTCGGCCGCCTCACCAACGAAACCATCACCGCACCCGACGCCACCATCACGCGGACCCTGAGCTACAGCTACCAGAATGCCCGCCTCGTCGTCACCAGCACCGATTCCAGCGACGGCAGCACCACCACCGCCCACTTCGACGAGCGCGGTCTGTTGCGACGCCAGGTCGTCAGCGGCGGTGCCGCGCCCGGCGGGGTCATCATGCGCTACGACACCCTCGGCCGCCTCATCGAACAAGAGGACCACGACGATCCCAACCACCGCATCACCACCCGCTACTTTGAGGACAGCGAGATCCCCACCCAAATCACCGCGCCCCAAGGCACGCAAACCTTCACCGTCGAGGCGGGCGACAACGGCATCGTCGTCACGGGCATGACCTGGCAGCCCACCGGCGAACAACCCGAAACCATCCCCTTGACCATCGACGCCGCCGGCCGCACCATCCGCACCAAACTGGAAGGCGTCGGCGCGGTGGAACATGCCTACGACGCCTTCGGCAACCGTACGGCCGTCACCGCGCAAGAAGGCCCACTCAAAGACAACGTCATCGCCGCCTGGAACTACGCCGCGGGAACCGTCACCTTCACCGACCACCGCGCCAACCGCACCATCACAACCAAAGCCGGAAACAACACCTGGCTGGACACCACGGCAACCATCGCCTTCGGCCACGGCGCCGCGGCGGGGCTTGGCAGCGACAGCACGCGCGCGGCCATCACCGAATACCTGCCCAACCGCGCGTTCACCGTCACCCGCACCACCCGCCTCGACGGCGATCACCTCGTCATCACCGAGAAAAACGGCGAAAGCGGCATCGAACAGACCCAGCGCATCAACGGCCTGGGTTACCCCGTCGAAATGAGTACCGGTGACCGGGTGACCACCGCCGGCAACCCCGCCCAAAACGACGGCTTCCCGCAAAGCTGGGACCTGCCGGGAGACGCCGACCTGCTTTTGCACCGCAACGCGAAGGGGCAGATCGAGGCGCTCAGCCACGGGACCGAACAGCCCGCCGCCCAGGCGCCGACCACCGCGACCGAGGACCGCGACAACCTCACCCTGTACCTCGGCTACGATGCGCAAGGCCGCTTACAAACCAGCACCGACCCGCGCGGCCTGAAGCTCACCCGCGCCTACCAAGGCGAGAGCGGGGTAATCAACACCGTCACCGCCGGCAACCCCAACAACGCGGACAACCTGCTGTTGCAAACCGAGAACAGCGGCTCGGGCGTCAGCAGCGCAC
>NZ_JAFREP010000072.1 GCF_017377855.1 Acanthopleuribacter pedis | reverse complement strand
CCGGCCGAACGGCGAAGAGGCGAGCATCAGGCAGATATATCGTGAAGATTCAAATTTTCGCGCCTGGCTACAAATCAAACCGCTAGCCCATTTTCCTATCGTTTTGGTTCTTAACTTAACGGCATTGACCTTATGCGTATGCTGCCGGTAACCCGATGATGTTTTGGGATCCTGATGGGTTAAGTCCAAGTGTTTTTAGAAGCGAGGAGTTTATTAGTCTTGAGGTATTGATTCCTTTAGAGGCGATTTTAAACGTAAAAGATAGTGAATATTATGAATTTGCATACAGTGATTTGGAAGAAGAGATATATAGGAGACTCTTGTCTGAGTACCGGAATATTGACAAAGCATTCATCTTAGAGAATTACAAATCCTCCGTAAAAACTTTAATTCGAGCAAAGCTTGCAAAAGCGAAAGAAAGCTATGATCCAAGTGAAGAAAAAGCAATTTTAGACCTATCAGTCATCGAGGAGTTGACACAGATAGCTTATGAAACGCTGCCTAAAAAACCTATCTGGGGAACTTTTGGCCTTTTGAATTCAAATCAGCCTGAATCTGGTGCAAACCCTGAGTTTATAACTTTTGTTAAGAACACTCTTTCTTTTAGCGTGCTTAAGTCTACAGATATTATGGCTTATCAGATTCGAGCGATGGGACGCGATTTTTCCAACGCAGGGGTCAAGCAGTCTGTTAGCGGTATTGGCAATAAAATTGGAGAAGAATTAACCAACGAAGTTGTTTCGGCAGGTGTTTTGGGGAGAGTCGGCGAATTACCCAATGGATCGAAACTGTACGCAGGCGAGGGCAAGATTAAATACCGAAACTTTGACAGCCTGAATAGATCTCGCGGAGCAATTGCGAGGATTGATAAGTCTATGCTCGGAACGGGAACCAAAACCAAGAGCGGAACATACCTTCGCGATTTCGATAACACTGTCCACAGCAGGGGCCATCTAATAGCGAAAATGTTTGGTGGGAGCGGTACAGCAAAGAGAAATCTAGCAGTAATGTTCAATAGAGTAAATAATGTAGTGATGGAGGGGTTTGAAAAGAAGGTATTCCATGCGGTAGAAAAAGGCGAAGTAGTATATCTTCATGTTCGTCCTGTTTACAAAGACAATAGCAATATACCAGAGATGATTGTAATGATTGCACGGGGGAGCAACGGGTTTAGAATGAGAGAGGTGATATTGAACATCCCGTAATATCAACAAAAATATTGATCAAAATATACTCGATCTTGTATAAGACCAATAAGATTTTTGATCAATTCATTCTCTTTGTGAATTATTTCTAAGGCAACCTCGGTGATCAGATCCTCCTCCGAGTAACTAATCTGGATTTGAAATCCATTATCTGTATCAAAAAAAACCAAAGAGTTTTCCTTTGTGTGTGGGTTTGTTTTTATGGTTTCACAGAAAAAGTCACACACTTTTTTGAAAAACAAAAATGATGATGAGTTTTTGTAAAAAAAATGCACTTCCCGTTTCTTAAAGGGCTTAATATAAAGACCGCCATTCACAAGTTCGATTTCACTTCCGCTGAGGTAATGTCCCAGCAGTAGGTATAGGTTGAGGGGGAGTTTGACAACAGGATCGCCAAACTTCGGAATAATAAAAATATTCTGATTTTTTCCTTGAGAAAATGCTATTTGATCGCCATCCACCGAAAACCCCAGAGGATAGAAATTTCGATCAGACACATGGTGTTTCTCAAGGACTTCTTTCAAAACATCTCGCTTTGCCAAGGATAATTTGAAATCTCTAGCATGAACAAGCATATCCGAAACACTATACACTGTTACAAAATCATTAAATTCGACACTCCTCCCCGCTGCAAGAAGCGTGCTATATCCTATCGGAAGAACAATTCCACTAGCTTCTCTGGGTTCTACCAAGTGATTTATAGTGGACGTGCCTTTAATGAAATTATATGTAATAGGAAATTCAACCATAGAAATACTTCCTCCTACGTGGCCAGCGTCTTCCGGCAACAGTTTTTAAACATTTTACCCGTAGTGTCCCAAAAATAACAAGGCTGGCAAATCAACCTGAAATCCGCGTTACGGAAGGGACATCAGCCTTCCGCTTTGGTGAAAAATGGCCAAAATTTTGTCGGGGAGTGGACCGTTTTTGATGCAAAGTCTTCATTTGGGCGCACTTCTGCCTTGGACTCGGATCCAATCCACCCTCTTCCTAACCTGAAACGCGATCATAAAAGCTGAGCAGGCCGCCCA
This sequence comes from Acanthopleuribacter pedis, assembly GCF_017377855.1. GTDB lineage: Bacteria > Acidobacteriota > Holophagae > Acanthopleuribacterales > Acanthopleuribacteraceae > Acanthopleuribacter > Acanthopleuribacter pedis. Next base: position 4,620 of record NZ_JAFREP010000072.1, on the reverse strand, counting down.
GCCGGGTTTGTCGCCGGATTGTGCCCTGTGACCGGCCCTGCTCGCCGGAGATTAGCCGGTTCCCGAGGCCTTGGTGGGGACGTTCCTCATGGTAGTGGATCACGTATTCACCCAAAAGGTACTCGAGTTGTCTTCTGGAAAAAATCACAAATCGGTCCAAACATTCTTCGCGAATGCTGCGCGTAGTGTCCCAAAAATAACAAGGCTGGCAAATCAACCTGAAATCCGGGTTACGGAAGGGACATCAGCCTTCCGCCTTGGTGAAAAATGGCCAAAATTTTGTCGAGGAGTGGACCGTTTTTGATGCAAAGTCTTCATTTGGGCGCACTTCTGCCTTGGACTCGGATCCAGTCCACCCTCTTCCTAACCTGAAACGCGATCATAAAAGCTGAGCAGGCCGCCCAGCCGGGTTCGTCGCCGGATTTTGCCCTGTGACTGGCCCTGCTCGCCGGAGATTAGCCGGTTCCCGAGGCCTTGGTGGGGACGTTCCTCATGGTAGTGGGTCACATATTCACCCAAAAGGTACTCAAGTTGTCTTCTGGAAAAAATCACAAATTGGTCCAAACATTCTTCGCGAATGCTGCGAATCACCCGTTCCACGTGGGCGTTCAAATTGGGTGACCGGGCCGGCAATTTGACCGTGGTTACGCCTCCTGCCGCCAAGGTGGTCTTGAACTTTTCACCAAATACCGCCGCCCGATCATGAATCAAATACGAGCCCTCTTTCAAAAAACCATGTTCTTCATCCGTTTCATTGCGGGCAACCTGAACCAACCAGGCCTGTGTCGGTTCATCCACGATTCCGGCGATGTGCATGCGTCGCGTCGCCAAGTGCATCATCACCAAAACATGCACCTGCTGGATGCCCCAACCACGCGTCAATTCCACTGTAAAGAAATCCGCGGCGACCATGCTCGTCCACTGCTGCTCCAAGAATCGACGCCATGAGCGCGTTCATTTCGGGACGGGACTCAAACCGCCGTCTGCTAGGATTCGCGCCACGGTATTTTTTGAGAGGGAAACTCCGAGATGGTTTCGTGCCCCGACAATCCGTCGATAACCCCAGCTCGGATTCTCCTCGGCCAAACGCCGCACGAGGGCGGCCGTCTCAGTGGAAGTTGTCGGCCGTCCTTGCCGCCGACGCGTTGCAGGCGTATATTTCTGATGCACCAGCTTTTTATACCAACGCAAGAAGATGTAGGGGCTATAACTCAGGGCCGCGATGTCTTGCAAAAAATCATGAGGCACGGTCCGTGCCAGAATCGCAAGGCGCCGACGCTGCCGGTCGCTCAACCGTTTGTCGCGCCCATTATTTAATGAACGAATGGTTTCACGTTGAACCTGAATCAAACCCAAAAGAAAATCAAGCACCGCCTTCTGCCGCGTTTCCACTTTGCCCAGAAACAAAACCAACCAAAGAACATTCAGCCAAGCCATGGGTGCTCCTTTCACCAAAACAGTTTGCATTGACCTTCGTTGATTGACAACAGAAGACAGAAAACAAACCGTCATCCCGTATCAAGGCGGGGCGTTGTTTCGTCGCAACGCCCCGCTGAGGTGGGCCCGCTCCAGGTTCGCGTACCTTCGTTTACGACGACCACGGCCGCTTAACCGAAAACATCGACCGCGACGACGCGAGCTTCAAAACCACCTACCGCTACCACGGCGATACCCCGGTGCTCACCAGTGTGACCACCCCGGCCGGTTCCATGGTTTACACCGTTCGCGCCGACGCCGGCCTGTTTGTGGACGGGTTAACCGTCACGCCGATTGTCGGTCAGCCCGACAGCGTCCCCCTGAAAGTCGACGCCCTCGGCCGCGTGGTTGAAACGCGTATGGACGGGGTGGGCACCGTGCGATTGGCGACCGACGCCTTTGGCAACCCGCTGAGTTTGCAGGGCGAAGGTGAGGCCGGCGGCACGGGTGGCGGCGGTGGTGGTGTTGGCAAAGCCACCGGCCCGCGCAAAAACCAGCGGACTTTGCTTGCCTGGACCTACCGCCCGGGCGCCCTCCACGTCGCCGACAACCTCAACCAACGGGAAACCCTGACCACGGCGGTCGACGGCTCCTGGCTGGATGTGGACATCACCGAAACGCTGAAACCCTTTGCGTTCGAATTCAATACCCAATCTAAAAAGGGCCCCGTGCCGCTGCCCAATTTGGGCAACCTGAATACCAACATCCATTACCAGGTGCGCACCACGGTGAACGGCAACAGCCTCGAACAACATGCGCTCAATACCACCAGCGGTATCCAACGCCGGACCGGTTTCGACGGCTTGGGTCGGGTGACCGGTTTTGAGAGCGGGAACCGCGGCCTGACCGCGAGCAATCCCGATACCGCAACCGACGGCGCCTTTAAAACCTGGACCATCGGCGACGGGCGCACCCTCGAATTCACCCGCAACGCCGCGACCCAAATCACCAAAACCACCCTCGGCGGGCTCGAATCCCGCTACGGTTACGATGCGCGCGGCCGCATCAACCAAAGCACCTCGCCGCGCGACCTCACCCTGAGCACCCGCTACCAAGGCGCGAGTGGTGTCATCGACGCCGTCGAAACCCAACAAGCCAACCGCGCCGACGGCCCTTTGATCCAAGCCGACCCCGTCGCCGGCGTGAGCAGCGCCAACCAAACCCACCGCACCTGGCTGGGCGACGCGGTGAAGGTCGCACGGGACACGGAAACGCTCGGCGTCACCACCATGACCCGCGGCGAGGCCGGCGCGCGGATCATCACCGACACCGACACCGGCTTGCCCGCTTCCTTCGCCACCTTCACCGGTGAAACCACCCACATCTCCTGGCAAGCAGACAACCACCAGGTGCTGCTGCAGGCGCCCGACGGCACCACCGCCCAAAGTTTTTACAACCATTACGGCCTGCTGATGGGTCGCGGGGTCAACGACACCGCCGGCAACTTCACCCCAACGCTGGAAATCGTCCGTGATGCCGAACAGCGCATCACCGAACTTGTTACCGCCACCGAGCGGCTGTCCTTCACCTACGATGGTTGGAACCTGACCGGAATCGAAAGCAGCGACGGCACGCGGGTGACCTACGCTTATGAGGCCGGGCAGACCCGGCCCCACGGCATCACCACCGAAAATGACGGCATCCTGTTGCAGGACGTGGCCGTGACCTACCACGCCGGCGGCCAAGCCAAGTGTGTCACCGTCAAACCCGCCGGCCAGGCGCCGGAGAGTTTCCATTACAACGCCCACGGTGACCTGATTCGTCATCAGCGACCGCATCAGGCGTCCACCACGGTGGCTTTTAACGCGTGGGGTGCGCCGCAATCGCTGACCAACGGCGGTGAAACCTTCCAACTATTTGAGGAAGGTAACAGCAATCAATTGTCCTTCCCCAACAACGTCTCCGTGGTGATCAACGAACGGGGTTTAACCGAATCGGTGGCTTATCCGGGATTGGCGGCCAAGCAGTTTGCCTATGATGCGGACGGCCGATTGACCGGGCTGTTCGAGGGCGCGGATCACCAGGCGCGTGCGCTCGAATGGGCGGACGGCCGTGTCACGCGCATCACCACGACCCCGCCCGTATCGGAAGTGACCGCGGCGGCATTGCCGGGGATCGGTAGCGAAACCACCGTTCCCGAGTACGACGGCAACGGCAGGGTGGTGCGTTTGACCCGTACCCAGGTGTCGGGTGTGGGGGCGCCGTCACATGAGGTGTTCACCTACGACCCGAGCACGGACGACCTGGGCCGCCTGCAAAGTTACCGGGACGGCAACGGGGTGGTTCAGAGTTACACATACGACCGGCACCATCGCTTAAACGGGATTTGGTTGGACGAGGGGCCCAGCTTTTATTATGGCTACGACGATGCGGGTAACATGACCGATGTTGCCGCGGCGGGCATGCGTGTGGCTTTTGGCGACTGGCAAAACGGGTACCCAACCGCGATGACCTGGGGCGACGGCACCGCGTTTTCGGTGAGCTTGGACGGGAGCAACCGCTTGGCGGCTGTCCAATCGGCGGACGGTGGTTTTGCGCTTGAGCTGGGTTATGACGGGAGTGCGCAAATCGACGGATGCGACAGCGCGGCCGATTACATCGGCGGTAAAATCAGCCGGGTGACGCGGGCGGGCCCAGACCTGCGCGAGATCCTGACGCCGACGTACAACAGCAACCACACCTTGGCAAGCGTGGCGGTAGAACGACACATCGGCGAGCGGGGCCCGCCGCCGCCGGAAGGCGAGTCGGGGGCGGAGCCAAGCTACGAAACGCTGCGCTTCGATGAGACCTACGGCAGCGGCGACAAGCAACTGCTGCAAAACCTAACCCTGGTCCTGCGCGACCAGGCCTTGGGTGATGCGCGTCAACGCGGCGACATCCAACTGCGCCGAAGGGAGACCACGGATCAGGCGGGCCCCGCATCGCGGCGCAAAGCGAAGCGCAAGCGCGGGTGCTCGGCCAGGCCGAGACGCCGGAGGTAACACGCGACCGGACGATGAGTTACGCCGCCGCAAACGGCAACTTGGAACGCATCGAAGACGGGGACGGAACGGATACTTATTTCGCGTGGGACGGCGAGCGCCGCCTGCGCGCGATGAGGAAAGACGGTCGGCTGTCCAGCTACGAATACGACAGCCGCCACCG
>NZ_JAFREP010000071.1 GCF_017377855.1 Acanthopleuribacter pedis | reverse complement strand
CCCGTCGCGGGAACCCTGCCCCCCGCCCTCGGCGAAGCCATGCAGCGCGACCGCGACCACCACCTCGGCCACGCCCAACTCAGCCAACTCACCATTGATCCACCCGTCGTCTCGCTGATCAAACAACCGCAAACCGAGGTCACCGTCACCGCCGCCCCCGGCGCGCCCTCCGGTGCCCGCGCCCGCGTCCACGTCCGCGAACGCCACCAACAGGTCGGCGGCACCCTCACCCTGCCCGAACACACCCTCGACCTGGTGCTTTACCGCGATCCCTTCCGCGACAACGCCCCCCTGCAAGGCGTCATCCCCGTCCATACCCGCCGCGCCATCCAAGCCGGCCAGACCCGCAACGCCCACGTCCTGTTCACCGCCGTCGCTTATCCCCCACCCGGCGACGGCTTCGGCTTCCATACCGACATCCACCTCGACCGCCTCAGCATCCAGTTACCCGGCGACAACGCCCACCCCGTCAACGCCTACCCCAACGACCCCGACGACTTGCCGCTGATGCACGGCGCCGAGCGCGTGCTCGGCTTCCAGTGGCAGGCCGGCGCCGGCGTCCCGCGCGCGCGGCTCCAGCTCGATTACCCCGACCGCGGCGCCGTCATTCTGCTGCGCCGCGACGCACCCGGCGCCTGGCGCACCGTCGGCAGCCTGCAACGCGACGGCGTGCACTGGCACAACGACACCACCGCCGCCGAATTGAACCGCGACGGCTGGTACGCCCTCGTCGCGCTGGATTTCCCCATCGGTGAATTGAGCGGCACCGTCCGCCACCAAGGCACACCCCGCGCGGTCACCCTGCGTTCCCCTTCGTTACCCTGGCTAACGCGAAGCAACGAGGACGGCGCCTACCGCTTCTTCCTCCCCGTCTGGGACCAACCCCAAACCATCGACGCCCGCGAACCCCTCACCGGCCTGCAGGTTACCCGTTCCTTCGCCACCATCGCTGCTGGAACCCAAACCGGGATCGACTTCGACCTCCAACGCGCCAACCTGCTCCTGCTCGAACACCAACCCGCCGCCGGCCAAGTCGCGGTCCCGACCTGGCGCTTCATCGACCTCGATTTCAACCAACCCCTCGTTTGGGACAAAATCCAACTCGCCCAACACATTCGCCTCAGCGGCCCCGAGGGCGACATCCCCCTCGATTTCACCCGCCGCTTCAGTTTCAGCAGCCTGCGCCTGCGCGCCACCCAAGCCCTCCGTCCCCAAACCACCTACCGCCTCAGCCTCGACCCCGCCTTGCAGGCCCAGTCCGGTGACCTGCTCGGCAACCCCGCCGGCTTCCAGTTCACCACCCACGCGCGCGGCAACGAAACCCCGCTCGACCTCGACGCCTGGTACCTCGCCCGGGAAAACGACGACCTCGTCCTGCACGGCCCCGCCGCCGGCTTCCCCAACCAAACCCGCCTGATCGTGCTCAACCTCGACACCGCCTGGAGCAGCAGCGAGACCCTGCCCGCCGGGTCCGTGCGCCGCGTCGTCGACGGTGGCGCCGGTGATCGCATCAGCATCGAACTGGCCACGCCCGGCGGTCAGCGCGGCAGCCGCGTACTCGACAGCGTCCGCCTCGGCGAGAACCGCGTGCTGCTTGGGAACCACCCCTTCCACATCCCCGTCAGCGGAACCCTCACCCTCGCCGTCGACCAGGTCGTCACCGGTAGCGGCCGCGAACTGGCCTGGCGCGCCCTCGACCCCGCCGAACACACCCGCTTACAAAACCAACTGCCCGCCGGCCAAAGGTACGACGGCCCCAGGCTCGACGGTTTCGTCTTCGAAAGTGGCGACGGCCAACCGCTCCCCCAACTCCAAGGCCGCCTGATCGCCGACCTCCGCCCCTACACCGACCTGCTCGAGGCCGAACCCAGCCACGCCCTCGTGCTGCGGCGCCTGTTGGAAGGCGTGCGCGCCCCCGTCGATCCCCGTCAACCCGACGTCCTCGCCGACCATGTCATCGCCCAAGTTCAAGACGCCCACGCCGTCGCCGCGCTTGAGCAGCCCTCACAAGGCGGCGCGCAAAAACGCGCCCTCGCATCCCTGCAAACCTATGCATGGGAGAGCCATAGCGACAGCGCTTACGCCGTGTACAACCTCGAACGTCACGCGCCCACCGCCTTTAACGCCGCCCTCTTCACCCTGCGTGAGGACCAACCCGACACCGACCTCGACGATCACTTGCTCATGTGGGCCGCACCCGCCCCATGGAACGACGTACCCCGCTCCTTTGGCCAAAAGGCCTACCGCGCCGTTCGCCAAGCGCCGATTTACCAAATCACCGGCAGCGGCAGCGGTGCCGGCATGCGTTTCGTCGGGATCACCGACCCCACCGGCACCACGCGCATCCTCACCCAGGACGTCGGCGGCTCGAAGCCCAACTACCTCGCCGTCGATCCCGTCAGCGGTGCCTTCACCACTCTCGTCCCCGGCACCGTCGCCCCCGCCGTCTTCGGCCTGCAGAGTTTTCGCGCCCACGCCTACCTCAACTGGCCGGACGAACGCAACAACGCCGAGACACCCGACCAAGACGTCACCATCGAATACCGCGTCGTCGATCTCAAAACCCGGCCCGGTCAAAGCGAACCCGAGGTGACCGTCAACGAAAGCGAGACCGCGCGCCTCAAGGATTTGAGCAAACTCCAGCTCGCCGAGGGTCGCGCCCTCCAGGTCACCCTGCGCGCCGCCAACCAACCCTTCAAAACCGTGCACTTCGATGCCGACGACCGCGACCGCGTTACCATGCCACCCGACGATACCGGCATGCTTGTGCGTTTTCGTTACGAGAACCTGCCCCGGGATCGACCCTACCTCAACCTCGCCGTTCGCTTCGAAACCACCGTCAGCCCCGCCCCGCGTGGCCTGGACTGCCGCGTCTGGCTGATCGGCGAAACCGGAACCGTCGCCAACGATCCTAGCGGCCCGCCGCGCATTACCGGCACCCTGCCAGGCGACCGCGAACGCGACGTCCCCATTTTCGAACCCATCCAAATCGCCTTCAGCGAACCCGTCAGCGGGATCTCCGCACAGACCATCACCCTCGGCGACAGTGACGGCAACCGCATCGACCTCGATTTCGAAACCCTCGCCGGTGACCCCATCGACGCAGGCGACCGCGTCCACGAGGTGTTCGCCCGTCCCAGGCGCGTGCTCCAATTCGAAAAAACCTACCAACTCAGCGTTCAAAGACCCCGTGACCAGGACAACAACCCCCTGCGTGTCTTCCACGACGACGGCAGCGAATCCGACCGCTACGTCGCGACCTTCCGAACCCAAGTCATCGATCCCGACAGCGTGCCCCAAGCCGAGGCACGTCAACGGGGTTACGCCCAATACCGTAACCTGCTCATCCAGGTGAGCCACCGCGCGGGCAACCGCGACCAGGGCGAAGGGCTCACCATCGAGGTCGTCGATCCCGGTGACACAAGCCAACCCTGGCGGGTGCTCGAACGCCACGAGGTCCTTGCACCCGGCGCCCATTTGCCCAAACCCACCCTCGTCACCGGCGAGGCTTTGGCCGCCGCCGACGGCGCCGAGCTGACCGCCGTGGAAAGCGGCGACGGCGCCGCCGTTGAACAGCTCCCCGCCGGCAGCGTGCTCGCCGTCGTTTACTGGGACCAGGTCCTCAACTTGAACCAACTCCTGCTCCTACGCTGGAACGGCGGCGGCTTCGAATCACTCGGCCGCCACGTGATCGCTTCACCCGGTTTTGTCAGCGACCTCATCAGCCAGGGTCCCTTTCTCGTGTTTGGCCACAACGGCTTCGAATCGACCGGTACCCAGCTTGGCCGCATCGAGGTGCGCGACCTGCGCGTGTTCCTCAAAAATCTCGACGACATCAGAAACCGTCAGTTAACCCGTTCCCTGACCCGCCACCAATACACACAGGCCTTTAACCAAGCCGGCATCAGCGCCCAATTCTTCTACCCGCGCGGCGTCTTTGACCTCGCGCCCCTCGTCCACACCGAACCGGATCGCCAGGTCCTCGCCTTCACCGCAGCCGCCCGCACCTTTCCCGGCATCGGCACCCTTCAGCCCGGTGACAACAGCTTCCTGCCGCCCGTCGACACCTGGTACGACCAACGCCTGCTGTTCCGCGCCCACTACCCCGAACAACCCAACCGCCCCATCCCCGTGGGCGCGCCCGCGCGTCCCGGCGGCTCGCGCCTGCGCACCGCCGTGTTGCCCCGCCTCGCCGTGCGCGACCGCGACCAACCCCGCAACCTCGACCTGACCCTGTTCGTCGAGAATTTCGGCGCTGAAGACGAGGGCGGCACCGCCGTCTTGCACTTCATCGAGGTCCCCGCCGACGCCGAGGCCAAGCAGAACCCCGCGGCCGTGCTCCCCCGTGTCACGCTCGACTTTGACGGCCGCATCGGCAACATCGCCGCCGATGCCGGTACCGGCCTAATCGCCGTCACCCTCAACACCGACCTGGAAACCGGTGCGCGGGGCGCCCACCAGATCGTGCTCATCGACGCCAAGGCGGTTTATGCCGGTCTGGACCGCGCCGACTGGCAACGTGTCCCCGTCGACCACCAGGCCCCCTTCGTCGTCGGCACCTTTGGCGCCGAACCCGCGAGCGCCGTCGGTGAGGCCTTGTTCTTTCACGAGGGCGAACTCTACTGGACCAACGCCAAAGCCGACCTCGTCCGCCAAACCGTGGTCGCCACCCAACGCCGTTCCCTCGGCTGGTTGTCCTTCAACATGACCGCCTGGCACAGCGATGCCGGTGGCGGCGACCCACTCAGCCACGCTTGGCAGCGCCAGGATACCGTCGTCCTGCACGCCGCCGACACCGCCGCCGGCGAGGATCCCAGCCAGGGAGTCGGCGAGGCCGTGACCCGGGCCTTCACCACCGAGGTCGGCACCTTCCAGGTCCAGCTTTTCCCCGGCGAGGCACTCGAACTCACCATGGGCAGCCTCGAACCCGCTTGGCAACAAAGGTTTAATTTCGAACCCGTTAACCGCCCGCGCGTCGTCGGCGTGAACAGCGCCGCCCTCGCCCAATGGCTCCAAGGCCAGGCCGCCGTCCTGCGTGAACGCGGTGTTTTGGGCTGTTACGTCGACCTCGCCATCAGCATCAACGGGCGCGTGCGCCACCACCAACGCTACCCCTTCGCCGTGCGCTACACCCATCCACCCACCGACGATCCCTACCGTCATCAGGGCAACCTCGACCTGCTCAGCCGCAACCCCACCCTGTTCACCGTCGACGACAGCGTCAGCGCCCGCGACAGCCGCATCGACCTCAGCACCATGCGCTACCATCACCAAGACCTGACCGGCCCCGTCGGGACCTTCGGCGTCGGCATGCGCGATAGCGGCGCGCTCCACCTCGGCCTCGTCACCTGGTTCAAACCCGACAACCTGCCCGACACCAAAACCGACGAACGGCTTAAGGCCGACCAACGCATCCTGCTCAGCCAACCCGGTTTGTGGCATAGCGAGGCCGATTTGGAAGACGACGGCACCACCGTCGCCTTCCGCGACGCACCCCTCAGCAAGCTGACCTTCACCAAACCGCGCTGGACCTTCACCCAGGGCGAAACCATGACCTCGTCCTGGCACGGTTCCCAACCGCTGCCCGCCTACCAACCCCTGTTCAACCGCCTCAACAAAACCACCGAGCCGGACGGTCAGGACAGCGTTGCACCCAAGCACCGCCTCATCTATCCGTTGATGCGCTACCAAGCCGTGCGCGGCATCCCCGGTGACCTGCTCGGCCGCGTCATCGAGCGCGAGCGCCGTGACTTGCCCTGGTCCAACCGCTTCCAACGCGGCGATCTCCAGCGCGAGGTCACCGACCTGCCGCTGAACCTCACCGATCAACCCGCCGACGGCGCCGCCCGCCGCCGCGTCCAACGCACCTACCGGCCGCACCGCCTCGGCAACCTGCTCGAAAAAGTCGAACGGGGCAGCCTGATCCTGACCTACGCCTACGACGCCGACGCCTACCTGACCTCCGTCACCGAACAGGCGCGCGACGGCCAAACCCGCGTGACCCGCTACAGCTGGGAGGACATCGGCGTGGAGGTTGGCAAGGTCCCGCTCAAACGTTTGACCAAGGTGGCCCACGACCTGGACGGCAGTGCCGCGGCCGGCGGCTCTTCCGAATTCATCGCCGCCGCCTTCACCTACCAGGCTGACCAACCCCTCACCGTCGCCACCCGCACCGCGCCTTTCGGCGAACAGACCCTGACCTTCACCCTCGACGCCGGCGAAACCGCATCCGTCGCCATCCCGGCCGCCGACCCCGAACTGCCCACCCAGACCATCCACTTCAGCGCCGCCACCCAGCGCCGCCTCGCCTCGGCTTGGCAGCTCGGCACCTTCGGCGGCACCCTCACCTGGGAACGGCGCTCCCTCGGCAGCCGGCCCGCCTACGACTGGTTCCTCACCGCCGACAGTTTCCGCGGCCAATCCACCGATTACGACCACCTCGGCCGCGTCACCGAACAGGTCGTCGACCAATTCAAAACAACCCAAACCTGGCACAACACGCTGCACTTCAAAGGCGTCCCCCAAAGCATCAGCTACGATGCCGGCGCGGGCCCCGTCACCCTGAACTTCGCCATCGAGGACGGCGGCCGCAAATGGATCACCCGCGACGGCACCGCCAAAACCGAACGCCTGTTCTCCGCGAGCGGCGTCGCCGTCGGCGGCAGCGACATCACCGGCATCCCCCACGGCGGCCTCACCAGCCGTGCCTACTACCCCGCCGGCGGCATCTACCAAACCAACAACGAGACCCTGCAGCAGGAACGCCTCAAGTACGGTGTCGCCGGCGACATTCTCAGCCATCGTCTGTTCAACATCTGGGGCGAACCCGTGCTGGAGGTCTCCCTCGACGCCACCACCCGGCGCCAATTCGACCCCCTCGGCCGCCTCACCAACGAAACCATCACCGCACCCGACGCCACCATCACGCGGACCCTGAGCTACAGCTACCAGAATGCCCGTCTCGTCGTCACCAGCACCGATTCCAGCGACGGCAGCACCACCACCGCCCACTTCGACGAGCGCGGTCTGTTGCGAAGCCAGGTCGTCAGCGGCGGTGCCGCGCCCGGCGGGGTCATCATGCGCTACGACACCCTCGGCCGCCTCATCGAACAAGAGGACCACGACGATCCCAACCACCGCATCACCACCCGCTACTTTGAGGACAGCGAGATCCCCACCCAAATCACCGCGCCCCAAGGCACGCAAAGCTTCACGGTCGAGGCGGGCGACAGCGGCATCGTCGTCACGGGCATGACCTGGCACCCCACCGGCGAACAACCCGAGACCATCCCCCTGACCATCGACGCCGCCGGCCGCACCATCCGTACCAAGCTGGAAGGCGTCGGCGCGGTGGAACACGCCTACGACGCCTTCGGCAACCGTACGGCCGTCACCGCGCAAGAAGGCCCACTCAAAGACAAGGTCCTCGCCGCCTGGAACTACGCCGCGGGAACCGTGACCTTCACCGACCACCGCGCCAACCGCACGATTACCACCAAAGCCGGAAACAACACCTGGCTGGACACCACGGCAACCATCGCCTTCGGCCACGGCGCCGCGGCGGGGCTTGGCAGCGACAGCACGCGCGCGGCCATCACCGAATACCTGCCCAACCGCGCGTTCACCGTCACCCGCACCACCCGCCTCGACGGCGATCACCTCGTCATCACCGAGAAAAACGGCGAAAGCGGCATCGAGCAGACCCAGCGCATCAACGGCCTGGGTTACCCCGTGGAACTGAGTACCGGTGATCGGGTGACCACCGCCGGCAACCCCGCCCAAAACGACGGCTTCCCGCAAAGTTGGGACCTGCCAGGGGATGCCGACCTGTTTTTGCGCCGCAACGCGAAGGGGCAGATTGAGGCGCTCAGCCAAGGGACCGGACAGCCCGCCGCCCAGGCGCCAACCACCGCGACCGAGGACCGCGACAACCTCACCCTGTACCTCGGCTACGATGCGCAAGGCCGCTTACAAACCAGCACCGACCCGCGCGGCCTGCAGCTCACCCGCGCCTACCAGGGCGAGAGCGGGGTGATCAACACCGTCACCGCCGGCAACCCCAACAACGCGGACAACCTGCTGTTGCAAACCGAGAACAGCGGCTCGGGCGTCAGCAGCGCACGCCGCACCCAACGATCCTGGCTGGGCGATGAGGTGGCGATCCATCGCGGCACCGAGAACCCCTTCCAAACCGATCTGATTCGCAATGGCAGAATAA
>NZ_JAFREP010000070.1 GCF_017377855.1 Acanthopleuribacter pedis | reverse complement strand
TTGGGGGATGAACACCTGGTATGTCTGTACCCGGTTGGCGCTGTCGAACGCGTCGTAGGTGATGGTTACCGGGTATTGGTGGTTGTTGAATTGGGTGGCCTCAATCAAACGACCGAGCGGGTCAAAGCTGAACGAAGAGAGCGGCTGTAAAACACCGGGTGCTTCCAACGTGGAACCCAACTTCTCAATCAAACGTCCGGCATCGTCGTAACGAAACACCCGCCGCATTTTTTTGTCATTGATCCCGCCGTGGTATTGCTCCTCAAGCAGGCCGTCCGCATCGTAGTCGTAATGAATCGGATGTTCGATTTCGGGATGGTTTTCGGCGACCAGGTCACCCAAGAGATTGGTGACCGTGACACGTTCCAAGGATGGGTCGTCATAAGGCCGCGTGGTGATTTCCACACCGTTGGTGTGCGGCGCATAGTCAAAAATCACCGGTTGTCCGTTGGTTTCGGCACGCACCAGCCGTGTGGCAAGATCCGTTTCACTGGTCCTGGTTACCGTGGAAACCCGCGTCCCTGGGAGCCGGGGTTCAATCGGCAGGCTGCTGTAATCTCGGGTTTGGGCCTCGGTGGTTTCGGTAACGACCGTGGCCCCGTCTGCTTTTGTTTCATATTGGAAATCGGTCTTGAGCAACAACAGGCCGTCGCGAATGTCGTGATGCTCGGCACGGATTGGCCGGCCAAACACGTCAAGGTGGTAGGTCCAACGTCCGTTTTCCGCTTCCAGGGTTTCCTTAGTTCCGAGCGGTGAATAGCCATGGGTTCGGGTGTAGATGTGGCTTGGCGAAGTCTGGCGCGTTTCCATCTGAACGCGGCCCCAATCATCCAGCGTCACGGTTTCGACCGGAACCCGTTCCGCGATGGTTCGCGTCGCAATCGGGAAAGGCTGATCCTCGGCCAGGCGAAGCCCTTGGCCCAATTCGTAAAAGGTCGCCACCGTGGCGGGCAGCGTCCCCGGTGGCGAGAACTCGGTGATCAGAGGCGCGGTTGCGGGGACCTGAACGCTGGTCAAACGAAGGTCGGCGTCGTAGCCGTAGACGGTGGTGACGCCGTTGATGGTTTCGTTGGCGAGGGTCCCATCAAAATCGACGGTTCGCGAAATCGACTCACCCTCGGGCAAGCTAATGCTTGAGGCCTGGCCGTACTGGTAGCTGTTGTAGGTCGTCAGCCCACGTTGACCGAGGCGTTTGGCGGTGCGCAAACGCCCGCGATTGTTTCCCTCCTGGATGTAGCTGTAGCGCTCGGTGCGATAGGTGGTGCTGTCTTGCCAGTGTTCAACTTTGGTGGGGAAGGGGACGTTTACGCCCTCGTAGCGGTAGCTTGTTCGGCCAAGCAAGGTTTCGCGGTCGACCTCAACCAGCGTTTGTTGGTCGCTGGTGAGCAGGGCCAAGGCATATTGATGAAGGGTGGTGTTGTCATCCCAGCCGAAATTGGCGACAAAGCGGTGGTCATAATCGAATTCACGCACCAATGAAACGTTGCCACCACGGGCCTGGCGGGTGATCTTGACCGGTTGGAGAAATGCCTCGCGGAAATTGCTGGGTTGCCAATTCCCGCTTTCGAACCAGGAATAATCGTAGTTGGTGTCGATCCATTGGCCGTCAATCTGTTGCGCGTATTGGCGAACGGCGCTGACCGAGACGTTGTCGCCCCCCGCGTGCGCGGCGATGCTCAGTTCCGGGGTGTAACGCCAGGATTCGTTGAGGGTTGTGCCGCGGTAGGTGGTTTGCTTGGATCGGGGACGGCCGACCAGGTAACCATCGGTGAAAACACGGTAGTTGGTTTCAAAAAGCGGGGTGTTGATGTAGGTGGTGGTGCGCTGAAAGGCATGGGCACCATTCGTTTGAGTAACGGTCACGTCCAGCGCGCCTTGGCCGGTTGCGCTTTGCCGTTCTTCCTCAGCCGACCACTGACGGTAATCAAAAGCATAGTGCCCGCCGCCATGGCTGATCCCACTGATTCGGTTGAAAAACCGGTAGCGGGGTTCCAGTGTTACGCAATCATCGACGCGACGGTTCGTGCAATCTCCCGCATCCGGTTGGAGGTACTCAAAACGCTGGGTGTCGTATTGGTAGTGAACGGTGCCACCGGTTGGTAGGGTCAAGGCCGTGAGCAGCGGCTTCGGTTCACCGACATCTTCCATGGTGAAAACCGTTTCGTAACCCTCGGGCGTGATCACCTTGTGGAGTGTTGTGTGGAAGGTGTCGCCCGCGAAGACTTGGCGGTAGGTGAACCGCTTGAGTAGCTTTGTATTTAGCCCGGCTTCCAAGGTGATGCGTTCAAGAAGAGCGCCCAGGTAATGAAACACCAAGCTTCTGCCGTTTTCGTCGGTGATCCGGTCAATGCGCGGAAAATCGGGGAGGGTTCCGTCTGGATCGGTTCCGCCAACGTAATCAATCCGCAGGATCCGGCCGCTCGGTGACCAGATTCGCGTGGGGTAAAAAGTCACGCTGCCGGCATTGGCTGGGTTGGTGACATAACGGGTTGCCCGATATTCGGTTTTCTGACCGTTCGGGTCCGAGAGCACATAGGGAAAATACGAAAACCCCTGCAAGCTCGTGCCGTCCGAGCGTCGCCCGCGGCTGATTCGGCGAAGTTGGTCATCGATGAAGTGGACGTCGGCTTGGTTGGGTATGCAGCCGCCTGCCGCGCAGTTATCGGAGGCGCCACCGTCTTGCGGGTCTGCTTGAAAAACGCCGTCGCGACCGAAGGTGGTGACATTCCCGGCGGTGTCCACAAAACGCACCCGCTCCCAATCGCTGGAACCGGGGGCACCGTAGATCGCGTTGCGCGCGATGATATAGCCGAAATGCAGGTTCCAACCCTCGCCGAGGACGGAGTCTGTGTCGGGTTCGTTCATGGGACAGAGCCGAAAGCCGCTTTCGTCATTGCAGACCTTTTGCTGGTAGGCCTTGTAAATCGGGCGAATGCTTAGCTCGGGAACACCGATTGGGTCGAGGCTAACCTGAAGTTTTCCAGTGAATTCGTTGACACTGGAGTAGGGCGCGGCGATGTTGAGGCCCAGGTGATCCGCGTCGGAAGAAAGCGGAATCACGCCGTCGACCGTGCCGGTAACAGCGGGGTTCAGATGTTGGGTTTCCTCCTGAAACGCCAGATTAAATTGAAAAGGGCAAAGAAAAAACAAAAGGACCAACAGAAGACGGACGCGCGTGCATGAGGCGGCACAACGACGTTCAAAAATGAAATCGCGGATCATAAAGGCTCCTAGCAGGTATAGGAAGATTTAGCTTAAGAAAGAAAAATAGACGGGTGACCCATCGCTGGGTTACCGGAGAAGCGGCCTACTGGATCAGGATCAAAGCCGGCCGGTGTGTCCATTGCGAGCGATGGGTGGAAGCGAAAGGAAAGATGCGAGGACTTCCAGTAGGCTGGGCGCAACGCGAGCGCGCACCTGACCGGGAAAAAGGACAAGGGCTTTGGCGTGTGATCTCCTTGGGAGAGATCGTTCTTTCCTTTGGGTGATTCCGAATATTAAACCCAAACAGAAAATAAACAGGCTAAGAATTTCGCAAAAAGATTGCCGATAGAAATTCGCAGCAAGCAAAATAAATCCTTAAAACGGCTGCTTAATTGATCTTACCATCACTAAAGTTAGATTATTTTCGCCGCCCTTTTCGGTTGCCGGCCGAACTATCTTCCGAGCAGCATCTTTGGCCGACAAAGACACTTCGTTCAACCGAAGCACCGCCTGATCCCGCGGCGAGCACGATGCTGCCGACGGGATCAGGCGGCCACCGAAGTTGACGGTTGTCGCGGCTATTTAGTGTTGTCCACAACCTGATAGGCGCCGTCGGCGCGGGTGTAGAGAATGACTTCGCTCTCGGCTAGGGCCGTGATCGGGTGTTTTCGTTCGGCCGTGGCACCGAAGTAGCTGCCGGGATCCAATTGCTTTTTGGTGGCATCTGAATACTGCAGTCGACCGGAAATCACCACCGCCCGGAAGCTTGCCTTGCTGTGAAGGGTGCCCTCGAAGCCCGCGGGTAACTTGAGAAACATGCCGTTGGTTTGGTCACCTTCTTGTGAACCCCACAGATAGGCAACCTTGACGCCGGGAATCCGGCCGTGTCTTCCATTGAGATCGACCCAGACGATATTCGAGGGGTCCATGTTGATGGGTCGTTCACCACTGTCAAACGCCTGCTCAGGTGGTTTCACCAGATAAGGTCCCTTGTCGATTTCCACCAAAGCCACGTTCAGGGGGCCTTTTGCCGCGGTGATGTGGGTTTCACCTTTTGGTTGGGTCCAGAAGGAGCCGGGCGGCATCCACATTTTGGCGGCGGCTGGATCGTCATTGTGAATCAAGCCGTGAATGACGACCGCGCGGTAGGTGGCATTGTGAATATGTGGGGGAGAGGAAAAACCATCGACAAATTTTGCGAGGAACCCGGTGGGGACTTCGCCCTTTCGATCGCCCCAAAGCGTGCTTGCCCGCGGGCTCTGTTCACCGCGTGCCGGATTGAGTTTGGCCCACTGAACCTCGGAATAAGCAACAACCTCGTAGGAGGATGTGTCACCGGCAAAGGTCACGGTGCATAGGAAACCCAGGGATAAAAGCCAAAGAAAATGGGTGGGAACCTGTTTGTTCATTACAATCCTCTTTTGAATGAGATAAACCATGATGTGACGCCCTTCCACCGTTTAATAGCGTTGAGCGGCGGTATTCTCAGTTGGGATGAATGGGACGCGCGCGTTTTAACCTAAAGTGTGCGAATCGGGTGGATGCATTTGCTCAAGTATCGGCGCAGGACCTGTCGAGGGGTGATACGAAAGGTGTTGGAAAAAGCGGACCGGGGTCGCGCACGACGCGTACCAGGAAGGTTCGTCGCCCATTTTTACTGTGCCTTGCAGCCCAACGCTTGGCGTAGGACCCGCCGATACTTGGGCAAGCGCGCCGCCAAGAATCGCTCAATTTAGGTTTAAGGTTTCGCGGGTGGTTCACGGACGATAAAGCAACAGTCGGGAAAAAGCATAAAACCTAAGAAGCGCTGGCGCGGCGATTTTAGCAAAACCTCTGTGCGCCAACGATCTGTAAAAATGCTCACCGTACCCAGTGGGTTCGGTCGGGCGCGGCCCCGGCTTGCTTATTTCAAGCCATTTCGCTCCAGATCTTTAGCCAAAATCTCTCGTTTCGGTGCCTCTTAGGTTTAAGTTGTTTGTTGAGCAATGCTTGTGTTTTGTTCGCCACTGCTTTCCAAAAACGTTCGATTTCCACCTGGTTGTTGACGGCGTTAACCGACGCCCAGGTGATGTTTGAAAATTTGGCGCGTAGGGCTAGGTTTCGCCGTTGTCTCTTTCGGATCAAGCATTTCAAGGGGATTTTTGTTGCCTGGTTTCTGTATTTGGTAGTCAATTAACGAAAGAACATGCAACTTGGATACTTACGAAAGGAGGATCGATGTCCTGGCTGAACGTTTTGTGGTTGGTCCTGTTTCTTGGGAAGGTGGAAACGCGCCAGAAGGCTGTGCTTGATTTTCTTTTCTTCCTGATTCAGGTTCAGCGTGAAACGATTCGTTCATTAAATAATGGTAGGGATAAACGTCTGACCGACCGGCAGCGGCGCCGGCTTGCGATCCTGGCAAGGGCGGTTCCCAATGATTTTTTGCAAAACATCGCGGCGCTGAGTTACAGCCCGGACACGTTTTTGCGTTGGTATCGAAGGTTGGTTCATCAAAGATATAGGCCCGAAACACGTGGCCGGCAAGGACGGCCGGCAATTTCTCCTGCGACGGTGGCCTTGGTGCGGCGTTTGGCCGAAGACAACCCAAGTTGGGGCTACCGACGGATTGTCGGGGCGCTGAAGCATCTCGGGGTAACGCTTACAAAAAACACCGTGGCTCGGATTTTGGAAGATGCGGGTTTGCCTCCGGCCCCGAAACGCACGCGCTCATGGCGTTGTTTTTTGGAGCAGCAGTGGTCGAGCATGGTCGCCGCCGATTTCTTCACGGTGGAACTGACACGTGGTTGGGGGATTCAGCGGGTGCATGAATTGGTTAGGATGCAGTTGGTGACGCGAAGAATCCACATCGCCGGGATTGTGAACGAGCCGACGCAGGCATGGCTGGTGCAGGTCGCACGCAACGAAACGGACGAGGAACATGGTTTCCTGAAAGAGGGCTCGTTTTTGATTCATGATCGGGCGACGGTTTTTGGCGAAAAGTTTAAGGCCACCTTGGCGGCAACTGGTGTGACGACGGTCAAATTGCCGGCCCGCTCGCCCAACCTGAACGCACATGTGGAGCGTGTGATTCGGAGCATTCGTGAAGAATGTTTGGACCGATTTGTGATTTTTTCGAAAGGGCAACTTGAATACCTTTTGCGTGAATATGGGGCGCATTACCATGAAGAGCGTCCCCACCAAGGCCTTGGAAACTGGTTGATCTCCGGCAAGCAGGGGAAGTCAGAGGGAAGAATCCGGCGACGAACCCGTTTGGGCGGCTTGCTCAGTTTTTATGATCGCGTTTCAGGTTAAGAGCCCGGTGGATTCGGAGTGAAATCCAAGGCCAAAGTGCGCCCGAATGAAGCCTTTACATCAAAAAAACACCTCTCTCGGGCGAAGTTTTTTGCGAATTTCCAGAAAACGGAAGGTCGGTTCCTGTTGCGCGACGTGGAATTCAGGGTGATTGGGCGGCCTGTTTATTTTTGGGACACTACGACTTGTTTTTATCGTACAAGAGTTTTATGAAAGCAATTACGATAATCGATCGGCCTAAAGAAAATAGTATTTTTTGGAACATGAAGGAGTCTAGACTTATATGTGTTGATATGAAAGCTAAAAGTGCCCCAGACACAGATAAGGAAAAGCCTAAGATGAAGAGTCCCTTATTTTTCCAAGGGTGCAGCGAGATAAGCAAAAGAATAAAACCAATTATTGAGTAAGTGAAGTTTCTTGTTATGATCCCTGTTGGGTTTTCTGGTTTTAATTCACCCAGGGTTGAAGTAGATTTTATGATCAAGAAGAAGCCAATTAAAAACAAAATGTATTTTATGTATTTTAAAGTTTTTTTCATTGGAAGTGTGTTTTGATGTTGCTTCATGGTAGTACTTCTTTGTCTCCTGCGAGAGGTTCTGTTTTTAAGGCGTGGGATGGACGAAACGAATTACTACTTGGGTGGTTGAAGATAGGGGCTTGTTTTGAAATTTTCAGGAATGCGTAATTGATCTTTGGCTTGATCTAGTGGATCGCCAGTTAATTCGAGTCCAAAGATCCAAAAGTCTACAGGTACATTTGGAGCTTGTAGTTCTGTCAAAGGTCGCCAACTAGTTTGCCTTAAGCGAGAGATTGTAGAATTATTCGATTTATAAATTAAGTTCTCACGGTTGATAGGAAAGTTTGAGGAGTGTTCTGAAATTCGTTCAGCCAGAATGAAGTAGTGATTAATATGCTGATTGTAGTACTCCCAGGCCGGATGTTTTATGTTTATGCCGGTTTTAGGGAGGTTGTGGCTGTATTGCTCATGAGAAAGCCAGGTTTTCTTGCCTAGAGGCGATACTTTTTCGTTCTTAAATCTGAAGAATTCCCAGCTTGATAAATGTGCCTTTGACCTTTTGAAGACAGGGGTACTTTGCCAAAGGTAGGCTTCCGCTGTAACTGTAAGACCTGCTCTTTGAAGATACATCCACTCAGTGTAGCCTGCTGTTACAGCGGCAGATATTATACCTATTGCAATTTTTGCTGCTGGGGGAAAAATGGTAATTATTGCTTCGCCAACAAAGCCGCCAACCGCAGTAAGTCCATATTTATATATTCCATGAAAAAAGACAGGCCAACTTTCTGGATCCAGGCTGGTGTCCCATTTGAAATTGACTGTTTCTGGGTCGTAAAACACGAATTCATGGTCTTGGTATACTAGGTAATGATATTCGTCCTGTTCTTGGGTTGTAAGTGGACCGGCATTTGTGATATCAACGTAATTCCCCGATTTTATATCAAGCCATCGGTTGATTTTTGTGTTGTGAATTAACCCGGGGTATTTATTGTGATATATTAATGTTCCTTCAGTGTTTGAAGGGATTAAGTGTGAATTTTCACCAGCAAATACCTTTACATACGTTTGGCCCCCAATTTTTACAGGCTCATATGCAGGAACGTTGGGAAAATGGTCAATCGCAAGCCCATCGAAATCAAAGAAAAGCAAAGGATTACAAGCTGCAAAAGCGTATGGTTCGGTGAAGGTCGTTGGGTCGTAGATGTCGGGGGCGCGGAAGTCGGGGTTTAGGAAGTGGCCTATTTCTGGGCTGTAGTAGCGGTGGTGCATGTAGATGAGGCCGGTGTCCGTGTCGCGTTGGTGGCCGCTTAGGCCGAGGAAGGGGTTGTCAAATATGCTGAAGGTGGGGCGTTCGTAGCCGTTGCCTAGGTCGTAATCGGTGGTGGTTTGGGTTTGGGGGTCGGTTCCGGGCATGAGGTCTTTGGCCTTGAAATTTCCCCACCAATCCTCGCCGTGGGGGCTGTAGGGGGTGTAGAACACTTTACCGTCGCTCAGGCGTTTGTACGCGAAGGGGGTGCCCAGGTGGTCGTTGAACAGATAATAACTCTTTTCACGGTTCTTGAGGTCTTCGATGAAGGCTGGGCCCATTGGCCCGTGGCCGACAGCGTGGGTCCAATCCACGCTTCTTTGACGCTTGATGCCGATAGCGACGACTTTTGAGCCGTGGTACGCGAAGATCATAGGTTCAAACTGGTTCGCTGTCGTGGTGCGGATGCGGCGGCCTTGGCTGTCGTATTCGTAGGTGAACAGTTGGTTGCCCTGGCTTAGGGCGCGCAGGCGCCGTTCGCCGTCCCATGCGAAGGATTGTTGGTCGCCCTCGCTGGGGGTGATCTGGTCCAGGTTTCCGTTTTCGGGGATGTAGGTCATGGTTTTGGTTTGGCCGGTGTTGTCCGCGTGGGTTTGGCCCACCACCTGGGCATCCCATTCGGTTTGGCTGTTAATTCGGGGACCTGCTTGGTTGCCGGCGGTGCGGCGGCGTAGTTGGATGTCGCCGGTTTCGCTTGGGTCGGCCAAGGGCTGGTCGCGCAGGACCAGGGTCAGGTTTTGCAGCAGTTGTTTGTCGCCGCTGCCGTAGCTTTCGTCGAAGCGGATGGTTTCGTAGGTGGGTTCGGGTGCCGGAGCCTCTTCTCCGCCCGTTGCGGGTGGTGGGCGTTCTCCGATGTGGCGTTCTACCGTTACCCCGGCCAAGGTGTGGTTTGGGTTGTAGCTGGGGGTTAGGATTTCGCGCAGTTCCGGGCCCGCACGGGTGACGCCGGTGATTTTGGCGCCGATGAAATCGGCCGCGCTGTTGCAACCGTCGATTTGGGCGTTGCCGTCGTAGCTCAGTTCCAGGGCGAAGCCACCGTCCGCTGTTTGGATGCTTGTTAAACGGTTGCTACCGTCCTGGCTGATCGTAAATTCGGTGCCGTCGCCCCAGGTCATGGTGCCGGGGTAACCGTTTTGCCAATCGGCATATTGAACGAACATGGTGGGACCGATGACGCTGACAACGTTGTCGGCATCGTCGTATTCGTAGTGAAGGTTGACGGCGCCGCCGATGGTGGTGCCGTGGAAGCGCTTCTTCTTGTCGTAGTTGAATTGGTGCGTCACCCCGTTGGCGTCGGTGTAGCGGTCGATTCTGGCCAGGTCGTTGGTGTCCTGCACGTAGCTATAAGACTCCACCAGCGCGGGGCCTTCGCCGGAGGCGGCGTTCCGGGTTAACTGCACCAGGCGACCGT
>NZ_JAFREP010000069.1 GCF_017377855.1 Acanthopleuribacter pedis | reverse complement strand
CCGGCCGAACGGCGAAGAGGCGAGCATCAGGCAGATATATCGTGAAGATTCAAATTTTCGCGCCTGGCTACAAATCAAACCGCTAGCCCATTTTCCTATCGTTTTGGTTCTTAACTTAACGGCATTGTCTCTAGAGATCCGCACAAGGGTTGTGTTAATGTCCTCTATAATTCCACTTGCATCCGCCTCTATACCCAGACGAAGGTTTATTGGAACTTTGCTCAAGTACCATTGCTGGCTTTTTAAGTCATTGTAGAGCGCACTTGAAACCGGTCGACAGTATTCCCAGATCGAACTAAAAAAGACATTTTCTCGAAAGGCACTTGAAAACTTTTTATGTTTTAGTTTCGAAACTAATATTTCGTTTTCCTCTTTTGAAACCATCAAATTAAACAGAACCGACCGTGTTTCCTTGAAAGGGGGAGGTTCAAACTCGATTCTGTGAATTTTCGCGATAGAAACTTGGATCTTGCCAAGCGCTGTTCTGGTTGAAGAAAGCAAGCTCAAGTCTATTGGCTCTATTCTGCCGTCGCGCATTACATCTTCTATTTGACTAAGGTCATCACTAATGCGCTTCAGAAAATGGGAAATTTCGATATTTCGGCCTTCCTGGGGCCTTGGCAGTGGGGTGTCGAGCAATCGCATTAAGACAAACTGATTTGCCGATAAATGGTGGATTTTGGCCACGAGAGAGATAAACTCACGCTCTTTTTTGGTGATCCGAACTTTGCGTGATATGCACTTTCTCTTTTCGGCGGCGGTAGGCCGGCGACCACGGACGGGTCTATAGGCTCGCAAGCCGGCGATTAGAATCTGACCGGAGATTTGTTTATCGCCATCTTGCCAGCCGACAACTTTTAGAAATCCGCCAGGTAAGCGCCTTTTCGCAATGTTTAGGGTCTTCAGGAGATCCAAGATATCCTGCCTGCTGTATTCTGCAGTGTCCTTCAAATGGGGTATCAACTTATCTTGCCACATTGTGTTTCTCCCTGACCGTGCGAACGTAGTGAGTACGGCTGATATTTGTAGGCCGTACAAATCGTTTTGTACACAACAAAACCCTCCTTGCTCCTCAATAAGCGTAAAGCACGGGTTTTGCGCTGCACAAATGTCCATTTTGTTGGGTACAACCGGCCTTGCCGCCACACCCCGGCCCCGGTGCCTTCGCCCGTGGCGCCTAGTCGAGCCTCGGCTCGTCGCGGACCCGCAAAACACGGCCGCTGTTTCGGCTCACCGCTGGTCCGGCACGAAATCAATCGTGCGGCGCGAGTAGAGCGGCAAGCCGAACGGTGGCGAAAATCCTTGGGTGCGCAGGGCGAGTGCTCGCGCTCGAACTGCAATGCCGCGGGCGAGTTTGGCTTTTCTGCTTCGTAGGCATTGAATATCTTTAATCAATCTCAATAAAAAGCCTCAATAAAGACTATATTGTTACTATTGCATCGGCTTGCTTTTAAGCCACTATCTCGACGAGAACCCTTGTACGCCAAGGGTTCTCCCGGAAAGCACCATGTTGATATATTAGTATTTTTCACTGAAATCGCGCCGCAAAAATACTATAATATAGAAAGTCAAGAGAGAGCACGCCGCACAAATAAAGCATTCAAAAGATGCTTCTTAAAGCCTGCTCCAGGAATATATCACAAAGCTACCTTTGTAATATCTAAGGCACGCTTGTTTTTATCAACAAAAGCCTGCAATAATAATTTACATCTTGAAAACATGGAGGAATGAAAATGTCTCACAACTTAAACATCTCACGCATCGGTCAATATGCTTTTGCTAGTCGCAAGCCTGCTTGGCATCAGCTCGGCCAAATCACAGGCGAATTTATGACCTGGGCGGATATTGCAGAAAAAGCCCAACTAGACTTCAAAGTGGAAAAACATGCCTTACTTAATCCTTTCACGATGCAGCCTGATGGCTTTGGCGTTTTCAGAATGGACACGCGACAGTGTTTAGGGCAAGTTGGTGAACGATACGAACCGATTCAGCATCAACGAGGTTTCGAACTGCTTGACCAAATTATTGGTTTTCAGAACGGTGCTCACTATGAAGCGGCTGGTGCCCTTGGTAAAGGCGAAAAGGTTTGGGGGCTCGTGGATATCAACCGAGCTATTCAAATCAAAGGCACTGACGATAAATCCGAAAATTTTCTACTGTTTAGTACGAGTCACGACGGTTCAGCGTCCTTTTCTGTTCGAATTACTTCAACAAGGGTGGTGTGTCAAAACACCCTAAATCTAGCATTGAGTCAAAAAACACAAAGAAAGTTTTCTGTCAGTCATCGAAAGAACGCTATCGCAAGGGTAGATGCTGCTGCAAACACCTTTCAAGATGTTGTATCAAATATCGAACAGCTTGAAGAACGCTTAAACTTCCTGGCCACGAAAAGAATAAACAAAGAATCATTTCTTTCTGTAATTGATCGCTTGTTTCCTTCTAAAGAAGATCAAGTAAGATCTAGTAAAGCACAAAACCAAGTGGCAGAGCTTGTCCGTCTGTTTGAGAGCAATGATAATAATGCGATTCCTGCATTACGCGGCACCGCGTTGAACCTACTCAACGCAACCACTGAATACTGCGACCACTTTCGAGGAACCAAAACTACAGGTGACATGACTCAAAAAATGGCGCGCTCGCGCTCATCGATGTTCGGAAGCGGGGATCAATTTAAGAACCACGCTATGCAGGTCATTATGGAATCTGCTGAAAGCCTGCCGCTTGCTTATAATAACGTAGGGAACTCCTATTCCTCACCTGTTGCCGTTATGGTCAAAACAACGCCTAAAGATAACGCTATTGATCGCGTTCTTTCAATGGTTGAAATCTAGCAACTTTTCGAACTTTGCCGCCATCATTTTAAAGCGAGGTGTTTATGTCTCCTGTTCAGTATTCAACCTCTAAAGAAGTATCCGTGGCTTGGAGCACCTTCAAACTAGTTCAAAATTACTCTAGAGAGATCGAAGTCGAGTTCAAGAAAGAGTTTGAATGCCTCCGGTTCTACGAAAATACCGGAAAGCTTCCGCCACCGATCCAACTAGACTTACCTTTTGAAGATTCGCCCCGAAAGGTTTTGCTATCGCGCCCCCAAAGGTGCCTTATACGTTTGCTGATTTTAATGACAAATATCCTCAACCCTAAAAACTAGATAACCGCGTTTAATCAGCCACTTGTCTATTATTCTGCTCAGAACGATGTTCAACAAGCCCTGTCCTACCGCCTTGTAACCCACGTGATTCTCAGTAAGCAATCGCTATTACCAGAACCCGAGACAGCACCCTTTGAAAGCGGCTGCTTAATATCTGGCGCCCCCATACCTTCGGCTAACGCCACAACCATTCACTGGGTAGCTGATCCTTAAAGACAGTGATTTGCAAGAGAAATACCCTGTATACCATAAAGCCGTGCATGATTCTCTGGGGTGAGCCGGCTGAACAATCATCTTTTCTCAGGTCTATAGCCCGACTAATACGGGGCGGCCGCGTCCGCCCTTTTTCGAGGTGCAATCATGATTTTTGTGAACCGAGACGCCAATCTTCAACGTGAATTCACGCTCCCCATGACGATGTTCTTTATCTTTGGCCCGCTCTATCTCCTTTACCAGCTTATGGTTATCCCGTTCTTCAAATACCTTTTACTAGAGTTTTTTACCTTTGGCTGTTACCGCATGATTTCCCCATTTTGCATTGGCCGGATTCTTCAGAAAGGGATGACTGGCGACTGGGAAATGATCGCCCCATCCTCGTTCATTGACTATTTACTGCCTGGTTTCATGGTCTCCTTTATCGTGCTGATCATGCTGATGGATATCATCCGCATCCTTTTCTATTAAGTGACAATGTACGGGCCTGGCCGTTAAAAAGGTGGTCTTTACCTGGGATAGCGGGGCCTCGGCCTCGCTTTTGCGGCGATACCAACGACTGGGCGGGGTGTTCCACCGGCAAATCGGCGGTTTCTTCCTCGAAACGGGCGGGGCCGGAATGACGATCAAGCCGCGAACTGACCGTTGCGGCGTGGTTCCTCGCCTTTCCCGAGCCGGAACAAGACGAGTACTCGCGCCGGCGAAGTAACCGGCGCCGCGCGGCTCGACGCGTCTCACGAGCGCCATGGTGCACCGTGTGCTCGCGCCAACCAAGTAACCAGCGCCGCGCGGCTGGTTGCTGATAACAAGCACCCTGTTGAACCGCGAGCTCACGCCGTCCAAGTACCCGCTGCCGCGCGGCTGATCGCGTCTCACGAGCACGGGGATGAGCCGAGTAATCGCGCCGAGGACGTAACCGGTGCCGCGTGGCTCGTCGCTGCTCACGAATAACAACGACCGGGGCCGAGTTCCACTGGTGTGTCGGTGGTTTCCACCTAAAACAGTTCGGGGCCGAGACAACGAAAGCGCGTCGAACCAACCGGTGTCGCGCTCACGGGAACCCTGCTTTAACGCGCAATCGCGCCGAGGAAGCGGCTGTTTCCGCGCGACCCGTCGCTTCTCACGAGCACCGGGATTTGCCGAGTGCTCGCGCCGACCAAGCACCCGCTGCCGCGTGCCGGGTCGTTGCTCACGATCACCGTGGGAAACCGAGCACTCGCGCCAGCCAAGCGGCCGTTGCCGCCTGGCTCGTCGTTGGTAACGAGCACTCTGGTGATCCCTGTACGCGCGTCAACCAAGTAACGGGTTCCGCGTGACGCGTCACTGCTCATGAATAGCAACGACGGGGCCGAGTTCCACTGGCGAGTCGCTGACTTTCACCTAAAACAGTTCGGGGCCGAAACGACGGAAGCGCGTCGAACCGACCGGTGCCACGTGACGCGTCGCTTCTTACGAGCCCCGGGATTTACCGAGTACTCGCGCAGCCCAAGCACTCGCTGCCGCGTGCCGGGTCGTTGCTCACGAGCCCCCTGGTAAACCGAGCACTCGCGCCAACCAAGCGGCCGTTGCCGCCTGGCTCGTCGTTCGTAACGAGCACCCTGGTGATCCCCGTACTCGCGCCAACCAAGCAACGGATTCCGCGTGCCGGGTCACTACTAATGAATAGCAACGGCGGGGCCGAGTTCCACTGGTGAGTCGCTGGCTTTCACCTAAAACAGTTCGGGGCCGAGACGACGGAAGCGCGCCGAACCGACCGGTGTCGCGCTCACGGGTACCCTGCTTTAACGCGCAATCGCGCCGAGGGAGCGACCGTTGCCGCGTGCCGGGTCGTTGCTCACGAGCACCCTGGTAAACCGAGCACTCGCGCCAACCATGCGGCCGTTGCCGCCTGGCTCGTCGGTGGTAACGAGCACCCTGGTGATCCCTGTACTCGCGTCAATCAAGTAACGGGTTCCGCGTGGCGCGTCACTGCTCATGAATAACAACGACGGGGCCGAGTTCCACTGGCGAGTCGCTGGCTTTCACCTAAAACAGTTCGGGGCCGAAACGACGGAAGCGCGTCAAACCGATCGGTGTCGCGCTCACGGGTATCCTTCTTCAACGCGCAATCGCGCCGAGGACGCAACCGGTGCCGCGTGACGCGTCGCTTCTCACGAGCACCGGGATATACCGAGTACTCGCGCAGACCAAGCACTCGCTACCGCGTGCCGGGTCACTACTCATGAATAGCAACGGCGGGGCCGAGTTCCACTGGTGAATCGGAGGTTTCAGCCTTTAACATTTCGGAGCCGAGACGACGGAAGCGCGCCGAACCGACCGGTGTCGCGCTCACGGGTACCCTGCCTTAACGCGCAATCGCGCCGAGGAAGCGACCGGTGTCGCGCTCATGGGTACCCCACTTTACCGCGTGATCGCGCCGAGGACGCATCCGGCGCAGGGTGACGCGTCGCTGTTCACGAGCACAGGGTTAAACCGGGCGCTCGCGCCAACCAAGCGACGATTGCGGCTTCGCTGGTCGCGGCTAACGAGCACCTTGGTGAACCGAACACTTGCGCCGGCCAAGCAACGGTTGCCGCGTGGCTCGCCACAGCTCAGGAATAGCACCGGCGGGGGCCGAGTTCTACCGCTAAGTCGGTGGGTTCCTCCAAAAAAGTTCGGGGTCGGGAGGACGGAAGCGCGCGGAACTGACCGGCGTCGCGCGGTCACGGGGCGAGACTGAGTCATCGGAACAACATCAACTGACAGGCAACCGAAGGATTAAAAAGGTTCCGCATTTCCCCTTGAGCCGCCATTTCCAGGTAATCACCTACCCATCTTTAACGCAAATGTTCCCGGCACGCCATAATCTATGCAAACATTGTGTAAAACAATCGGCTCAGTGAAAACTGACGAGATGTAGGAGAAAATGTCGGCAACGAGTTTCAAGATATCTATAAGCGAAATAAATTCAGCTACTTAGACTTAGCTCTTTTAGGTTGTTCCACAACCATTTGGTCAGGGCTGAAATCACCGGCGCTTCAAAAGCAAGCGCCTATGCACCTTCAGTGCAACCAAAAGATGCTCGCCGCCGGCTCGCGGTTAAATGAATGGTGGTCCCCGCCTGGCGGTGTTCGAACCCCGTCGGGGTTCGCGGGATCCAAGCCCATCCACACACCGTTTTTAAACGCGCAATCACCGCCCACCAACCGTTTTCCACCCAGCAATCACCATCCACGCCCCGTTTTCATACGTGCAATCACCATCCACGCCCCGTTTTCATACGTGCAATCACCATCCACGCCCCGTTTTCACACGTGCAATCACCATCCACGCCCCGTTTTCATACGTGCAATCACCATCCACGCCCCGTTTTCACACGTGCAACGCCCGCCCATTCCCCGTTTTCAATCCAGCAACACCCCGGCATGCGGGTACCGGCCGGCGCGGGCCGGCCGAAACGGCCAAGTGTGCTTTAGCCAACAAAATGGTTTTTTTGCCGAAAAGTTATCCGCGATTTATCACCCAAGGGCTGCTTCATTCACGCCAATCGCGGTATCCTTGGATCACCTTTCGTTGGACTCTATTCCCAGCGTTCTCACCAAAAGGGCCTTGACCCCTGCCCCGGTTTCCGGGTAACCATGGGTCACCCTTTCTCAGCGAACCAACCGCACAACACGCGACTGTCGCGCGGTTGACCCTTTCTACCCGGCCTCGGTCACACACCACCGCGGTTTTTCCGGGTGATCGATAGGATCCCTTTCATGATTGCTGTCTTCGCACACCCCGCCTCCCGTCTCATCTTCCTGCTTGCCCTGATCACCCTAACCCGTTGCGGCCAACATGAAGACGAGGCGGCCGTATTGAATCAAGCCGGCCTCTTGGTCACCACCGGCATCGAAAGCGACGACCCACAACGGCGCCTGCTTCCCGGCGACCTACTCCAAACCTGGCGCTACGAAAACCGACCCGCCGCCCCGCCCCGCCTCCTCGCGGACGTCCCCGAATGGGCGGTCACAGCCTACCACGCCCCCGCCCACGCCCCGCTCCTGCTCGGCGTGCTACGCGGTGAACAACACCTCGAGGTCCTCTACGATCAAAGCAGCGGCAACATCCAGGTCCAGGCACCGCTCCCCAAACGGCTTCAGGCCCGCTTCCTGAAAGCGGAAGGCCTGCGCGCCGACAACGACCTTGCCGCGGCGGTGGCCGCCCACCGCGAGCTGCTCGAAGAACTGCGCCTTTACCCCGGCCACACCCGCTGGCTGTTGCACCACATCGCTGAGATCCAAGAAAAAGGTCGGCTGAACGAGGATGCGGTGGTTACCCTCAACCAACTCCTCAAAAAAACCGAGAACCCGGCGGTTCGCGGCCGCATCGCCAACCGGCTCGGCGTGCTTCACCTACGCCTCAAACAACTTGAAAAGGCCGAGGCCCTCTTCATCGAGGCGGAACAGGCCCACCAAAAAAGCCCTTTCGCCGGCCTGGGCGAAATTCGCTACCAGCACTACCTCGGCCACCTGGCCCGCATGCAGCGCGACTGGGTCAAAGCCCAACAACACTGGGAGAAAGCGGCGCACATGCTGACCGAGATCGCCCCGCAATCCACCTTCCTGGCGGCGATTTACATCGACTTGGGCGTCGCCGCCAAAAACCGCAACCAATACGACGCGGCGGACGGGTATTACGGCCGGAGCGCGGCCCTTTACGCGGCGGTCACCCCCAACGCGACCAAACGCGCCAACGCGCTTTACAACCGCGGCTCGCTGGCCCGCCTGCAAGGCCGCCTGGTCGATGCCGAGGCCTTCCAAAAAGCCTCGCTCGAAATCCTCGAAAAACACCCGAACCAACCTGCCGAAAAAATGTTCCGTCGCTACACCCAATTGGTGTTTATTTCGATGGACCGCAAAAACAGCGAGGCGGTGGCCCACGCGGCGGTTGAAGCGCTGCGCTGGGCCGAACAGGTGGCGGAGAAAAGCGCGGTGGTTGAATTGCTCAACGGGCTGGGCGCCTTTTACGCGGAGGAAGGCGATCTCGAATCGGCCAAAAGCTACCTGGAAACGGCGTTGCAAAACCTGGCCGGATTGGACGACGAAAAAAGTACCTTCTACCGTGCGCTGGCCAAAAACAACCTGGGTTATGTCCACCTGAACGCGGGCAAGTTGGACGCGGCCCAACAGGAATTGGACGCGGCCCTTACCGACCTGGAAGCGGGCAGCGGTTACCACGCCTACAACCTCCGCCTGCAAAGCGAGGTCGCCCGCAAACAAGGCGCGCCGCAACGCGGCCTCAAGCTGCTGCAGACGGCGTTGGACGTGTTACCGGACGATACAACTTCCGGCTTTGATCGCGCTTCGCTGCTGGGCGAAAAAGCCCGTTGCCTGATGGACCTGAACGATCTGAAGACGGCGGAAACGGCCTGGGAAGCGGCGGCGCAGGCGTACGAAAAACAACTGGACGCTCTGGGCGGCAACCAATTCGTGCAGGCCAACTTCTTTCTATCCGCGGCCGACAGCTACCGCAATCTGGTGCGCCTGCGCGCGGAACGCGGCGATTTGGAAGGCGCCTTCGGGGCCAACGAACGCTTCCGAGGTCCGGTACTGCGGCGCCTGTTCAACGGTTTGGGACGCGGCAGCGGTGTGCGCGCGCTGCAAGTCTTGCGCGATCAGCAATGGCTCGAGGTGGAAGAGATCCGCAAACGCCTGGATCCGGGCACGCTGCTGATCTCGTTCTGTGTGTTGGAAAAAGAAACCCTCGCGTTTGCGCTGGATCGCCGCAACGGGCTGACGATGACGGCGCTGCCCAAGGCCGGCCGTCGCGCCTTGTCCCGCCAGGTTGAGGATTACCGCAAAGCCTTGCGCAGCGTCAAACCCAACACGGTGAAGGATATCCAAAAACGCGGGCAACGGCTGTACCGCATGCTGCTCCAACCCCTGGAACAACGCATCCACCAGGCGGAACGCCTGGTGGTTTGCCCGGACGGCCGCCTGTCGGTCCTGCCCTTTGCGGCGCTGGTACGCGCGGGCGAACCGGTTGCATCCTGGGAGGAGATTCCCTTTTTGGCCAAGGAGCAGCCGATCCACGTGGCGTTGTCGGGCACCTTTTACATCGACGACCTCAGCCGCCGCAAAACCCGCACGGACTGGGCGCAAAACGCACGGGTCGAAGCCTTCGCCCGACCCGACCATGCCCCTTCCCTTGATTTACCGGACTTGCCGGGCAGCGCCCGTGAAGCGGCCGAATTGGCCGAACGTTTCCCGGACCGGACCACGGTCCACGAGGGTCGCGCGGCCAACGAGGACCAGGTGCGCGCGGTCGCCGCGGATGTAGACCTGATCCACTTCGCGGGTCACGCCTTATTTGATCCCGAGGACGCAATGAACTCGGCGCTGATCCTGACGCCCAGCAACAAACACGACGGCAAGCTGGCGACCTGGGAAATCCAGGAACTCAACCTGGGCGCCGAGTTGGTGGTGATGTCGGCCTGTGAAACGGCACTGGGCCACGACATGGGCGGCGAAGGGTTGATGGGATTGACGCGCTCCTTTCACATCGCGGGCGCCCATTCGGTGGTGGCCACCTTGTGGCGGGTCGAGGACCAAGCCACTTCCTTATTTATGAACCACTTCTACGCGGCCTTGAGCCGCGGCGACAACAAAGACAAAGCGTTGCGTTTCGCGCAAAACAGCATGATCGACCACCCCCGCTGGGGCCACCCCAACTACTGGGCCGCCTTCCAATTGAGCGGCGACTGGTATTGAGGATGGTTTTGATGGAAGTGGTTGGGACAGGCATGGCTTGTGCTTTTTTATTTCTCAGGATTTTACGATGATTGGAGGATCCGGCCCTGCTGTTCTCCCCCTTTTCCGCCCAACCTCCGCTTGGACTCACCCTCTCCCGCCGCGGATGAAGCCGCCACGCCGATGCGCCTTTTCCAAATACAAAATGGGTCTCGGTCCATCGGTTGAAAACATTCGAAAAAACATGAAGAACCCAACGGAGCCACGGCTCCATCCGCGTCGGGTATCAGTCCAAAAGGGCCCCAAAGCCCAGCCGCATCCCGCCCCACATCACCAAACCATCCTGTTCACGGAAATACCCTTGCCGCCGAAAAGAGAGTCATGAACAATTTTCACAACCTTTTGATGACGACCGTCACTTACCAAGCAGAAAGCAGGCTGGTTTTGATCCTGCGCATTATCGCTTAGGGAGTCACCCATGACCCAACACACATCCCAGGATGAACCGAACCACGAAACCCTGACCGCCAAGCAAGTCAACGACCTTTTGGAAACCCAGTCGGCCGCCGAGGTCAAACAACAGTGCGCGGGCCGCTTGTCCGACCGCGACCTGCAAAAAGTGAACGGCCTGATTCAGGTCGAGCACCTGTTGACCGATACCGGTCGCGCCTTGCCCCCCATCCCGGCTTTTAAATTACCCCAAAATTACCAAACCATGCCCCTGCCCGGCGAAGCCCAAGTGATCCGCCCGGTCTGGCGCCGATTTCAAGCGCCAATCGCCCTGGCCGCCGCGGTCTTGATCGCGGTGCTCCTGTTGCCTACGGCATTGCAGGACGGAACCACGACCGGTCCCGCCTACCGCGGCACGGCCGAACCCACCATCGCCGAGTCCATCGAACAAGGCGATTTGGCCAAAATTCAAAGCACCTTTGCCGACGTCGAAGCCCTGCGTGCCGCCGCCGTCGACCAAACCCCGATGCTGCACTACGCCGCACGGGTCGGCCAAACCAAAATTGTTACCTGGATCATCGGCCAAGGCCTGGATGTGAACCAGACCGATCAGCAGGGCAAAACGCCCTTAATGATCGCGGCTGAGCACGGCCAGGGTGATACCGTCACCGCGCTGCTTGGCTTGGGCGCCGACGTCACGGCCCAAAGCGCCGACGGCCAAACCGCCGCCGCGCTGGCCGAGGCCTACGGTTACGAAGAAATTGCCGCACAGCTTAATCAACCAACCGGAAAACCCACCAACTGAGGACGAGGAGTCAACAACCGTGAAAGTCCAAAACGCCGCCAAAACAACCATTTCTGAATGGATTCAACGATTTCTCGAAGGCGACCGCGACGCCTTCGACGTCATCCACGATACCTACCGCAACAGTTTATGGGCGTTCCTCTGCTCGCGCGCGAACAACCGCGACGATGCGGAGGAACTGTTCTCATTGGTTTCGATTACGGTTGCCCGCAAGCTCGATTCCCTGGAACAACACGAGAAGTTGGTTTCCTGGGTGTTGGGCATTGCGCAGTTTAAGATCCGCGAATTTTACCGGCGTCCCAAACACCACAGCCTGCAGGTCGAAGATTTTGTGGACGAGCTGGAAGACAGCGACCTGACCCCGGAAGCGCAGCTCTCCTCGCAACAGGACATGCACCAGGTGCACCGTTGCCTGCGCCAGTTACCGGAACACCAGCGCACCTACATCGAGCAGCAGTTCGTGGCCGAAATCCCGCAAAAAGATCTGGCGGAGCAGTTGGGCATGAACATTTCCGCGCTGAAAAGCCAGGTGTTTCGCGCCAAATTAAAGATGTTGCATTGCCTGCGCAAAAACGGCGTGTTGCCGCCCGAAACCGAAAAGGAAGCGCCCGCGATGCGCGAGGGCCGCAAACTCCAACCACGGATGATTTGATCAGACCGGAACGCCCTCTTTAGACGCTTGCCGGCCCCCCGTGGATGGTTTGATTCATTGGGTTTGGGTGGGGGTGGATGGGTTTGATTCATTGCGTTTGGTTCGGGGTGGATCGTTTTGATTCATTGCGTTTGGTTCGGGGTGGATCGTTTTGATTCATTGCGTTTGGT
Source organism: Acanthopleuribacter pedis (assembly GCF_017377855.1). GTDB lineage: Bacteria > Acidobacteriota > Holophagae > Acanthopleuribacterales > Acanthopleuribacteraceae > Acanthopleuribacter > Acanthopleuribacter pedis. The sequence goes on along the minus strand of NZ_JAFREP010000069.1, from coordinate 171 downwards.
TCGGGGTGGATCGTTTTGATTCATTGCGTTTGGTTCGGGGTGGATCGTTTTGATTCATTGCGTTTGGTTCGGGATTGTTTGGCCGGCGCCTCCGGCGGCCTGCACGACGGGAACCCCCGGGGACCCAGAGCAAACGGTTGTTCCACAACCATTTGTTGTTTTTTCCTGGTA
>NZ_JAFREP010000068.1 GCF_017377855.1 Acanthopleuribacter pedis | reverse complement strand
TGGAGAGAGCCTTTTAAGAAGTTGGCAAGAAAAAGGACCAAAATCGGGAAGCTGAGTTTACGGCAGCGCGTGAAAGCCGTGGGGGAAAGCCGGTGTCTCTCCTTAAAGTCCTGGGAAAAAATAACTTCCTTGGTTTGCTCGAGTAAAGCAACGTTGAACGACTTCGTCTATAAGAGAAGATTTTACGCGAGACGACTTTTTGACCTTTTCTGGTTTTAAATCGGCGATTAATTAACCTCTCCTCCTGTCATAAAAACCTCATTTGAGAATAAATTTCGGTGGGCTTATCAATCAAGCCCGCCAGAGCATGTCTCATGCCGCAATTTTACCATAAACACTTAGTTATAAACAGGTTAATCTGTAATTTTCTCTCTTAACTTAACGGCATTGCGCGTAAGGTTCCGTGAAGGTCGTAGGATCGTAGATGTCAGGTGTGCGGAAGTCGGGGTTAAGAAAGTGGCCTAGTTGGGGGCTGTAGTAGCGGTGGTGCATGTAGATGAGGCCGGTGTTCGTGTCGCGTTGGTGGCCGCTTAGGCCGAGGAAGGGTTTGGTGAAGACGCTGAAGGTGGGGCGTTCGTAGCCTTTGCCTAGGTTGTAATCGGTGGTGGTTTGGGTTTGGGGGTTGGTTCCGGGCATGAGGTCCTTGGCTTCGAACTGGGTCCACCAATCCTCGCCGTGGGGGCTGTAGGGGGTGTAAAACACCATGCCGTCGCTCAGGCGTTTGTACGCGAAGGGGGTGCCCAGGTGGTCGTTGAACAGATAATAACTCTTTTCTCGGTCTTTGAGGTCCTCGATGAAGGCCGGGCCCATTGGGCCGTGGCCGACGGCGTGAGTCCAATCCACGCCATCTTGGCGTTTGATGCCGATGGCGACGATTTTTGAGCCGTGGTATGCGAAGACCATGGGTTCAAGCCGGTTTGCCGTGGTGGCGCGGATGCGGCGGCCCGCGCTGTCGTATTCGTAGGTGAACAGTTGGTTGCCCTGACGTAGTGCCCGCAGGCGCCGTTCGCCGTCCCATGCGAAGGATTGTTGGTCGCCCTCGCTGGGGGTGATCTGGTCCAGGTTGCCGTTTTCCGGGATATAGGTCATGGTTGTGGTTTGGCCGGTGTTGTCCGCGTGGGTTTGGCCCACCACCTGGGCCTCCCATTCGGTTTGGCTGTTGACGCGGGGGCCTTCCTGGTTGGTGGCGACGCGGCGGCGTAGTTGGATGTCCCCGGTTTCGCTTGGGTCGGCCAAGGGTTGGTCGCGCAGGACGAGGGTCAGGTTTTGCAGCAGTTGTTTGTCGCCGCTGCCGTAGCTTTCGTCGAAGCGGATGGTTTCGTAGGTGGGCTCGGGTGCAGGTGTTTCTTCTCCGCCCGTTGCGGGTGGTGGGCGTTCGCCGATGTGGCGTTCCACCGCGACCCCGGCCAAGGTGTGGTTCGGGTTGTAGCTGGGGGTCAGGATTTCGCGCAGTTCCGGGCCCGCGCGGGTGACGCCGGCGATTTTGGCGCCGACGTAATCGGCCGCGCTGTTGCAACCGTCGATTTGTGCGTTGCCGTCGTAGCTCAGTTCCAGGGCGAAGCCGCCGTCCGCTGTTTGGATGCTTGTTAAACGGTTGCTACCGTCCTGGCTGATCGTAAATTCGGTGCCGTCGCCCCAGGTCATGGTGCCGGGGTAACCGTTTTGCCAATCGGAATATTGAACGAACATGGTGGGGCCGATGACGCTGACCACGTTGTCGGCGTCGTCGTATTCATAGTGAAGGTTGACGGCGCCGCCGATGGTGGTGCCGTGGAAGCGCTTTTTCTTGTCGTAGTTGAATTGGTGGGTTACCCCGTTGGCGTCGGTGTAGCGGTCGATTCTGGCCAGGTCGTTGGTGTCTGGTAGGTAGGCATAGGTTTCCACCAGCGCGGGAGCCCCAGCGGAGGCGGATTCTCGGGTTAGCCGCACCAGGCGACCGTGGCTGTCGTATGTCGGTGTGATGGTTTCGCTTGCGACGGCGTCGCGTTTGGTGACGGGGGCATTGCCACTGGGCGCGGTGCTGGTGATTTGGGTGATGCGCCCGTTCGCCCAGGTGGTAGCCAGGGCTTGGTGGCTTCCGCCCTCGAACACACCGGTTAAGCGGCCGTCCGCGTCGTAGTTGAACCTTTTGGCCGCCAGGCCCGGATAAGCGATGGATTCTTGTAGGCCGCGCGCGTTGATCTCGATGGTGACGTCGTTGGGAAAGGTGAGGATGTTGGAAGCACCCTCCTCGAAAAGGTTGAAGGCTCCCGCCGCGGTGGTCACGGTTTTCGGCGCGCCCCAGGCGTTGAAGCTCACGGTGGAAGAGGCTTGGTGGGGGCGCTGGTGGCGGATTAAATCGCCGAATGCGTTGTAGTGGTAACTCTCGGGTAGGCGGCCGGGCGCCTCCACCGTGACGCAACTTGGGTTGCCGTTGGCGTGGTAGCTGACGGCGATTTCCTGCTCGAGTTGGCCGCCCTGCTTCAGGGTGATGGTTTTGGGCCGGCTATGCCCGCTGTCGTAGCTATAAGCGACCTCGGCGCCGTTCTCGCCGCGGACGCCGGCTAGGTTCCAACCGTCGTAAATGTATTCGAGCGTGTCCCTTGGGGTGACCAGGTACTTGACGCGTTGCTCGGCGTCTCGGAAGACCTGCAGGGTGTTGACCTCCGTGCCTTCCGTGTCGATCACACCGGCGCCATAGAGGTTGCCGTGTTGATCGAAGGCGGAAGCGGCGGTGGTGCCGTCCGGCGCCTTGACCTTGACGACCTTGTTGGCGTGTTCCCAGGTTACCTCGCTGGTTTCACCCGAAAAGGTGGTGATGCCTTGGATCAGGTAGGTGTCGCTGTCGTGGTTGACGGTCGCCTTGTGCTCGCCGCGGGTGACGGTGGTTTCACCGAGGCGGTCGATCTCCTGTTGCACCAACACCTCGTCGCCGAGCCACGAACGATGGGTTTGTCGGGCCGTGCTTAGCGCTTCGCCCGACGTTTCGAGCAAAGGTCCGGCCGCCCGGTTGGCCTGTTGGGTTGCCACGCTGTCCAACAAGCCGCTGATACCTTGGTACTGGTAGGACAAGGTGAGATCACGGGCCGAGGTGGTTTGCGAAACCCGTCCCCGCGTGTCGTATTGGGCGCTCCAGCCGAGGTCGGCCCGAGCTGCGCCGGTGAGCTGGGTCGCACCATTGTAGGTCAGGTCCAAGGTGCGGCCGTCAGCGCCGGTCCAGCGCGCGTAGCGTCCGTGGCCCTGGTCGGGCAGACTCCCGGTTAGCGAGTGATTCCCGCTTTTGATGCTGGCGACCTGGCCCAAACCGTCGATTTCGATTTCCCATTGAATGCCGCTGGTCTCGTTCTTAACGATCCGCACCAGTCGGTTATCCTTGATGGTCGTGGTGATGGTGGTGTTGATGGTTTTGGTGGTCTCGGGCACGATGTTGGGTCGCCCCTCGCTTCGCTTGTTGATGGTTGCTTCAAAAGGCAGCCGATTCAATTGTTCGGTCAGCGTGCTGTCCAGCCAGGTGTCGCCAACCGCGTTTGATTCCAGGGCGCGCGCGTTCCAATGGTCGGTGAAGGCGACCTTGCCTTGCGCGTATTCCCACGAGAAAAGTGCTTCCTGGTTTTTGGTTGATGCCGCCGCGCCGCTTGTTTCTTTGGTAACGCTCAAAGGGTTGCCGAAGGCGTCGGTTTTGTGACGGACGGCGCCAATCCCCGCCAATCGCGTGACGGCGGTCCGACCGAGCGCATCGATTTTCAACGGGACGGTTTCCGGTTGGCCCTCGCACGGTGTGATGGTGAGCCCGTCCACCAAAACCCCGGTGCCGGGGGTGACGGTGTACGTGAAGGTGGCGGTGGGCGTGGTGCGGGTGGTGACGACCTCGGTATCGCCGTGGTAGGCAAGCGTGGTTTTGTAATGCTCGTCCGCGGCGTCCACGACCTCGGTCAGGCGCCCGTGATGGTCATGCGTTGTGTAAGACTGCCCGCGTCCCCTGCTTGCCGTCCGGCTAAAAGGTCGCCCTGTTCCGGTAAACAGCGGGGTGTTGCAGCGGTGCAACACCCCACTTGGGTTTTGGGATTTTGCCTGTTTTCTATATTTGGTTGTCAATCAACGAAAGAACATGCAACTTGGATGGTTACGAAAGGAGAAGCGATGTCCTGGCTGAACGTGATTTGGTTGGTTCTGTTTCTTGGGAAGGTGGAAACGCGCCAGAAGGCCGTGCTTGATTTTCTTTTTTGTCTGATTCAGGTTCAGCGGGAAACGATTCGTTCATTAAATAAAGGTAGGGATAAACGTTTGACCGACCGGCAGCGTCGCCGGCTTGCGATCCTGGCAAGGGCCGTGCCCAATGATTTTTTGCAAAGTATCGCGACCCTGAGTTACAGCCCGGACACGTTTTTGCGTTGGTATCGAAGGTTGGTTCATCAAAAATATAGGCCCGAAACGCGTGGCCGGCAAGGACGGCCGGTAACTTCGCCTGAAACGGCCATTTTGGTGCGGCGTTTGGCCGAAGACAACCCGAGTTGGGGTTACCGACGGATTGTCGGGGCGCTGAAGCATCTCGGGGTAACGCTTACAAAAAACACCGTGGCTCGGATTTTGGAAGACGCGGGTTTGAGTCCGGCCCCGAAACGCACGCGCTCATGGCGTTGTTTCTTGGAGCAGCAGTGGTCGAGCATGGTCGCCGCCGATTTCTTCACGGTGGAACTGACACGTGGTTGGGGGATTCAGCGGGTGCATGTCTTGGTCATGATGCAGTTGGCGACGCGAAGAATCCACATCGCCGGTATTGTGGATGAGCCGACGCAAGGGTGGTTGGTTCAGGTCGCACGCAACGAAACGGACGAGGAACACGGTTTCCTGAAAGAGGGCTCGTTTTTGCTTCATGATCGAGCGGCGGTTTTCGGCGAAAAGTTTAAGGCCACCTTGGCGGCAACTGGTGTAACGACGGTCAAATTGCCGGCCCGCTCGCCCAACCTGAACGCACATGTGGCGCGTGTGATTCGGAGCATTCGTGAAGAATGTTTGGACCGATTCGTGATTTTTTCGAAAGGGCAACTTGAATACCTTTTGCGTGAATATGTGGCGCATTACCATGAAGAGCGTCCCCACCAAGGCCTTGGAAACCGGTTGATCTCCGGCAAGCAGGGGAAGTCAGAGGGAAGGATCCGGCGACGAACCCGTTTGGGCGGCTTGCTCAGTTTTTATGATCGCGTTTCAGGTTAAGAGTACGGTGGATTCGGAGCGAAATCCAAGGTCAAAGTGCGCCCAAATGAAGCCTTTACATCAAAAAAATACCTCTCTCGGGCAAAGTTTTTGGCGAATATCCAGAAAACGGAAGGTCGTTTCCTGTTGTGCGGCAGGGAATGCAGGGTGATTGGGCGGCATGTTTATTTTTGGGACACTACGGTCAGCTTAGTGATGTTTACCCCTGATGGCTGACTTCTTTTGGCTTGGTATAATGATTCTTCAAGGCTGTTTAATATTTTTTTCCAGCCATTTGTTTGTATTGTCCCTGTTATGCATCCAACGCTTATAGTTACTATATCTCTATGAGGCCTTTGGATGTCAGGGTGTGAAAATGGCATATTGAGTTCTTCTATAATTTTTTGGATTTTTTTTGTGAATTTAATTGGGTTTATTTCCGGGTTAGATATCAACACAAGGAACTCGTCAGAGCTTAGATGGTAAAAAAAACAACTAGTGTAAACGCTGCAAAAGTCTGCAAGGGAAACATGAATTCGCTCGAGAACATCGTTGCCGTATTCATGACCATAGTTGTCGTTTATTGCGCTCATGAGATCAACATCAATCAATAAACAACTTGCAATTTCGTTTTCTTGTATTTTATTTAAATCATTTTTGAAGTCATCTAGCCCTGGGTTTTTGATAGGCCACATCTTGTGCCTCCTAAAAGAAAATTGCAACAATCTTACTGTAATCACCTTGGGTTCCGTACACTCGCTTTATCTTCACTCTGGTGAAGCCATATGATATAGCCTGTCTTCCGCTCCAAGTTTGTTTGACAGCTTCTTCTAGCGGAGTACCACTTCCAGTGAGACGGTTAACAAGCTTCCAGTTATCTCCATAAGACCAATTTGATTGAAATCCTGCTGATCTAGGAAAGTGATCTAAAGCCTCCTTGAACAATTCCTTTCCTCTTAATACAGTTGACCTCGTTCCGTTTTCAAGCTTTGTTCGAAGGTCGATCTCAACATATCCTTCATGGTTTTTTCGAGCAAAAGCATTAAATCGAGGGTTTGTACTGTCGACAACATGAAAAATATCCTGTGTTGATTTGGTTATTTTTCGTGCACTTGATCCACCTCCCATACTAAAACTTACATTTGGTAAAGTTACATGACGATTGCCCATGGAGTCAACCATGACCCCACCCGGTTGTAAATCGAGCTTCATTCGGCCAAGGTCATTAAGGACGCGACCAGTAAGCCCGAGCATCTTCGCAAAGGCGACCCCAGCTGCTACATCAATGCCGTTTTCAGCCATCGTTTGAATTGAAATATTGACAATATTCGAAGTGAATTCCCGCCCATCGGAACCATAAAGCTTGGAGTAATTCGGGTTTCTTCCGCTACTGATGATGGCTGGAGATCTCTCAAGCCCTGGACCAAAGAACATTTCTATACCAAGAGGGTTATGCACACCTCTTGGCGCTTGGCCTCGGGCAACACTGAACTCCGTACCATTGAGGTAAATCAAGGCGTTCATGCTGCGGTTGTCAATGGCATCCAAAATCAGCTTGAGATCATCTGCTTGGTCTTGCCATTGATATTTCTGGATGTTGCCCACGAGAATAGCCGCCGCCCTTACCCTTGCGTCATTGGGATCTAGTGAAAACATTTTGACCAAACCAAAGAGCTTTGGCTCGATGGGTACCCCTTGCGTATTGAGAGAAACCCTAATCAATCCACTTTGATCGTTCTCGTCAAAGGTAACGCCACCGCCGAACGCCGCCCGCAATATTTTCATGATGTGGTCGGCGTTCTGATTGCGTTGGATGAATACTTCCAACCCATTCGGATCCCAAAACATCATCGGGTTACCCGCAGCGAACGCGTACGGTTCGGTGAAGGTACTTGGGTCGTAGATGTCGGGGGCGCGGAAGTCGGGGTTTAGGAAGTGGCCTAGCTGCGGGTCGTAGTAGCGGTGGTGCATGTAGATCAGGCCGGTGTCCGTGTCGCGTTGGTGGCCGCTTAGGCCGAGGAAGGGTTTCGTGAAGACGCTGAAAGTGGGGCGTTCGTAGCCTTTGCCTAGGTCGTAATCGGTGGTGGTTTGGGTTTGGGGGCCGGTTCCGGGGGCGAGGTCCTTGGCTTCGAATTGGGTCCACCAGTCCTCGCCGTGGGGGCTGTAGGGGGTGTAGAACACCTTGCCGTCGCTCAGGCGTTTGTAGGCGAAGGGGGTGCCCAGGTGGTCGTTGAACAGATAAAAACTCTTTTCTCGGTCCTTGAGGTCTTCGATGAAGGCTGGGCCCATTGGCCCGTGGCCGACAGCGTGGGTCCAATCCACACCTCTTTGGCGCTTGATGCCGAAGGCGACGACTTTGGAGCCGTGGTACGCGAAGACCATGGCTTCGAGTTGGTTTGCCGTGGTGGCGCGGATGCGGCGGCCTTGGCTGTCGTATTCGTAGGTGAACAGTTGGTTGCCATGGCGTAGGGCGCGCAGGCGCCGTTCGCCGTCCCAGGCGAAGGCCTGTTGGTCGCCCTCGGCGGGCGTGATTTGGTCTAGGTTACCGTTTTCCGGGATATAGGTCATGGTTTTGGTTTGGCCGGTGTTGTCCGCGTGGGTTTGGCCCACCACTTGAGCGTCCCATTCGGTTTGGCTGTTGATGCGGGGACCTGCTTGGTTGCCGGCGGTGCGGCGGCGTAGTTGGATGTCGCCGGTTTCGCTTGGATCGGCCAGGGGTTGGTCGCGCAGGATCAGGGTCAAGTTTTGCAGCAGTTGTTTGTCGCCGCTGCCGTAGCTTTCATCGAAGCGGATGGTTTCGTAGGTCGGTTCTGGTTCCGGTGTTTCTTCTCCGCCCGTTGCGGGTGGTGGGCGTTCTCCGATATGGCGTTCTACCGTTACCCCGGCCAAGGTGTGGTTCGGGTTGTAGCTGGGGGTTAGGATTTCGCGCAGTTCCGGGCCCGCGCGGGTGACGCCGGCGATTTTGGCGCCGATGGTGTCGGCCGCGCTGTTGCAACCGTCGATTTGGGCGTTGCCGTCGTAGCTCAGTTCCAGGGCGAAGTTGCCGTCCGCTGTTTGGATGCTTGATAAACGGTTGCTACCGTCCTGGCTGATCGTAAATTCGGTGCCGTCGCCCCAGGTCATGGTGGCGGGGTAACCGTTTTGCCAATCGGTATATTGGACGAACATGGTGGGGCCGATAACGCTGACCACGTTGTCGGCGTCGTCGTACTCGTAGTGAAGGTTGACGGCGTTGCCGATGGTGGTGCCGTGGAAGCGCTTCTTCTTGTCGTAGTTGAATTGGTGGGTCACCCCGTTGGCGTCGGTGTAGCGGTCGATCCGTGCTAGGTCATTGGTGTCTTGCACGTAGCTGTACGATTCCACCAGCGCGGGGCCTTCGCCGGAGGCGGCCCGACGAGTTAGCTCCAACAAGCGGCCGTGGCTGTCGTATGCCGGTGTGATGGTTTCGCTTGCGACGGCGTCGCGTTTGGTCGCGGGGACGTTGCCGCTGGGTGCGGTGCTGGTGATTTGGGTGATGCGCCCGTTTTCCCAGGTGGTAGCCAGGGCTTGGTGGCTTCCGCCCTCGAACACACCGGTTACGCGGCCGTCCGCGTCGTAACTGAACCTTTTGGCCGCCAGGCCCGGATAAGAGATGGATTCTTGCAGGCCGCGCGCGTTGATCTCGATGGTGACGTCGTTGGGGAAGGTGAGGATGTTGGAAGCACCCTCCTCGAAAAGGTTGAAGGTTCCCGCCGCGGTGGTCACGGTTTTGGGCGCGCCCCAGGCGTTGAAGCTCACCGTGGAAGAGGCCTGGTGGGGTCGCTGGTGGCGGATTAAATCGCCGAATGCGTTGTAGTGGTAGCTCTCGGGTAGCCGGCCGGGCGCTTCGACGGTGACGCAGCTTGGGTTGCCGTTGGCGTGGTAGCTGACGGCGATTTCCTGCTCCAGTTGGCCGCCCTGCTTCATGGTGATGGTTTTGGGCCGGCTATGCCCGCTGTCGTAGCTATAAGCGACCTCGGCGCCGTGCTCGCCGCGGACGCCGGTTAGGTTCCAGCCGTCGTAGATGTATTCGAGCGTGTCCCTTGGGGTGACCAGGTACTTGACGCGTTGCTCGGCGTCTCGGAAGACCTGCAGGGTGTTGACCTCCGCACCTTCCGTGTCGATCAAACCGGCGCCATAGAGGTTGCCGTGTTGATCGAAGGCGGAAGCGGCGGTGGTGCCGTCCGGCACCTTGACCTTAACAACCTTGTTGTGATGCTCCCAGGTGACTTCGTTGGTTTCACCCGAAAAATTGGTGATGTCTTTGAGCAGGTAGGTGTCGCTGTCGTGGTTGACGGTTGCCTTGTGCTCGCCGCGGGTGACGGTGGTTTCACCGAGGCGGTCGATCTCCTGTTGTACCAACACCTCGTCCCCGAGCCACGAACGATGGGTTTGTCGGGCCGTGCTTAGCGCTTCGCCCGACGTTTCGAGCAAAGGTCCGGCCGCCCGGTTGGCCTGTTGGGTTGCCACGCTGTCCAACAAGCCGCTGATACCTTGGTACTGGTAGGACAAGGTGAGATCGCGGGACGAGGTGGTTTGCGAAACCCGTCCCCGCGTATCGTATAACGCGGTCCAGTCTAGGTCGGCCCGAGCGACACCGGTGAGCTGGGTCGCACCATTGTAGGTGAGGTCCAAGGTACGGCCGTCAGCGCCGGTCCAGCGCGCGTAACGGCCGTGGCCCTGGTCGGGCAGACTCCCGGTTAGCGAGCGATTCCCGCTTTTGATGCTTGCGACATGGCCCAAGCCGTCGATTTCGATTTCCCGTTGAATGCCGCTGGTCTCGTTCTTAACCTTCCGCACCAGCCGGTCGTTTTTGATGGTCGTGTTGATGGTCGTGTTGATGGTTTTGGTGGTCTCGGGCACGATGTTGGGTCTACCTTCGCTTCGCTTGTTGATGGTTGCTTCGAAAGGCAGCCGATTCAATTGCTCGGTCAGTGTGCTGTCCAACCAGGTGTCGCCAACCGCGTTGGTTTCCAGGGCGCGCGCGTTCCAATGGTCGTTGAAGGCGACCTTGCCCTGCGCGTATTGCCACGAGAAAAGTGCTTCCAGGTTTTTGGTTGATGCCGCCGCGCCGCTTGTTTCTTTGGTAACGCTCAAAGGGTTGCCGAAGGCGTCGGTTCTGTGACGGACGGCGCCGATCCCGGCCAAACGCGTGACGGCGGTCCGGCCGAGCGCATCGATTTTCAACGGGACGGTTTCCGGTTGGCCCTCGCTCGGTGTGATGGTGAGCCCGTCCACCAAAACTCCGGCGCCGGGGGTGACGGTGTACGTGAAGGTGGCGGTGGGCGTGGCGCGGGAGGTGACGACCTCGGTATCGCCGTGGTAGGCAAGCATGGTTTTGTCGTTCTCGTTCGCGGCGTCCACGACCTCGGTCAGGCGGCCGTGATCGTCATAGCTGTAACGGGTCACGCCGGGCGCGGGTCCGCCGGTGATGGTCACCTCGCGCAAAAGGCCCCGCTGGTCGTAATGGAACACGCTGGTGCTGCCGTCTTCGCTGTCCACGGCGGTCACCAAACAGCGCCCGTTTTCATAGGTGGTGGTGAGGGTGCGGGTGATCGCGATCGCGCCGTGTTTGGTTTCGGTTTGGGTGAGTCGGCCGAGCGGGTCATAGGTGAGGGTGGTGGTCGCACCTAACCCTTCTTGGGAGACGGGCTGACCCCATTGGTTGAAGGTGGTTTTACGGACGGTGTCTTTGCCGGGGGCGAGTTTGTTGGCCAGGGTGACGGCGTCGAATGTGGCAACCGACCCGCCGCGGGGATAGTACCCCTGGCTGCCGGTTGGGCCGTCGTGAATGCCGGTTACATCGCTGCTCCCGAGGAAAACGCCGCTATCGGCGTAGAACCGCGTCAGCTTGTGCCCGCTGTCCGTGTCGGTGATGATGTGTTGTTTGCCCGAATCGCCAATCGCCACGGTCAGGTCGACGGCCTCTTGGCCTTGGCCGGGATTCACGCTTTGGCTTGCGAGAAGGTCGCGAAAACCCTTGGTGGTTTGGTATGCTTGGCTGGTTACCAAGCCGTCCACCGACGTTTGGGTTGGAAAGCCATAGCTATTGTAATCAAAGGTTTGCGCGCGGAAACTGTCGGCCACGATGCGCCAATCGTACGCTTCCTGGAACGGGCGGCGCTGCCAGGTTAAGCTGCCGCCGGCCGTGCCCCGCTGCCAGGATTTGCTGAGGCGGCGTTCCGTCGTGGTGTCGAAGGTGACGGTCCAGGGGGCGGTCAGCCCGTCGCAGGCGGGCACGCTAAAGCTGCTGGTTTCGCCCCCGGCCAGCTCAATGGTATAGCCGGTTTCCTCGCTGCAGAATGGATCGCGGTAGCCGGCAACGGTGACGCCTTGGGCGTGGGCGTAGGTCCAGGCGGCGACGAGGAACGGATTGTCGCCGTTGTCCCGTTCGATGGCGATCAGGCGTTTGATGGGGACGTCGCCGGCCTTGACCTCGGTGTCCTCCCAGCGGTAGCGGGTGACGCGGCTCTGGCTGTCGGAACCTTGTTCGCTGACGGCGATCAGGTAGGCGTCCGCGTCGTAGCTGTAGCGAACGGTTCGCGTGCCGCGTTTGACTTCCTCGAGCAGGTTCCCGAAGCGGTGGGGCCGGTAGCTGCGTTCGACCTTGCGTTTGGCGGCGCCGTCGGCGGGTTGGTCGGTGAGTTCGGTGGGCAGGTCGGTGACGGCCTGGTCCAAATCACCGCGCTGGAACTTGTTTTGCCACGGAAAATCCTTGCGCTCGCGTTCGATGACCCGGCCGAACAGGGCGCCCGGCGTATTGGTCGCGGCCTGGTAACGCATCAGCGGGTAGATGATGCGGTCCTTCTTGTCGATGCCGGTGTCGCTGTCGGCCTCGGCGCTGTTGAGGCTGTCGAACAGCGGATGGTAGGCGGGCAACGGCAAGCTGCTGTACCAGGTGGAAGTCATGGTTTCGCGATGTTCCAGCACCCACTTCTTGTCGTTGTAGCTGAGTTTGCTGAGGGGATCATCCCGAAAAACAACGGCTTTCCCCGCCTGTTTCAGATCGGCCTCCACCCGCCATAACCCTGGCTGCCCGAGTAGGATGCGTTGGTCGGCTTTGAGCCGTTCGCCGGTGATTTGGGCGGGTAAATCCTTGGGGCGGAACCACACAGCCGAACCCAGGTGCAGGGCGCCGCTGTC
>NZ_JAFREP010000067.1 GCF_017377855.1 Acanthopleuribacter pedis | reverse complement strand
ACGAATGAAACCCGGCGATTTCTGTTTTGGCTCGATTCTTAGCTTTCCCAAAGCAACCTCCTGAACCTTTTCCAGGAAGTGTAGCCGTCTCGACGCTTTGCGTCTGAACCCTCGTTGGTAGGCTTACGTAAAAATTGGTTCGCGAACCTGCGGAAACTGTCACTTCCGCGACGGTCGCGGTTCCGAGATCATCGATACCCCGAAGGGGCCGCGTTTGCCGCCGCCCACCTTTGGTGTGAAGTTACTTGAAGCCATCGTGGACCGCGAGGCCGGTTTCTCCTGGGACGGCTCGGCGCCGACCGTGGCGGAGCAGGTTCGCAACGCGCTGGTATTGGACCACGGTGTCGACCCCGATCAACTGCCAGGACGGGTTTTGGAACTGTTGACGACTTATACCGAGTTGTTGACCGTGCCCGCGCGTGATCCGGGCAGTTATGATCGCCCGGGGGTCAGTGAAGGCGATGTGATTTTTGGGGAAATCGGTTGTGCCGATTGCCACACCCCGGTGCAACGCACGCGACCCAACGCGCCGCCGCACCTGCGCGACCTGACCTTGCGTCCCTACACCGACATGAAAACATGGGATTTGGGCGAAGGACCCTTCCGCACCGCGCCGCTGTGGGGATTGGGGCATAACATTCGGTTGCTGAACCAAAACGGCCGCGACCTGCTGCTCATGCACGACGGCGGCGCCGGTTCCGTTGCCGAGGCGATTGGGCAACACGGTGGTGACGCCGCCGCGGCACGCGCCGCGTTTAACGCCCTAAGCGCCGGCGATAAACAGAACCTGATCAACTTCGTGCGTTCGCTTTAACCAACGCGCACGCTCATCCCTGGGCGGCGCGAACCCGCGTCGCGCCGCCCGGGGTTAGGCTATGAGGATCAAATTCCGCGCGCAGAGGATGGGTGGGTTTCACTAGGCATGGTTTGGAATTCTATATTTCTCAAGATGTTAGGATGGAAAGAGGATGGGCGACGGACCAAGTGCCCGGCCCGGACAGGATCGCGCCTTGGATGGATGGGTCGGCGCCGGAACGGACGACCCGGGATTGGCATGACTGCGCCTTGAAATGATGTTGGCTTTGGATGGGGCATCTTGAGCAATCGCAGCACCACGTTGTTGCACGTCTGCACCAACCATTTGCAGATGAACGAAGTGACGGGCATATCCGCGGGCGTGACCCATCCCAAGAGGGAAAACGGCAGACCGCCGATCCTCATCCTATCGAAAAATCATGTGAAATAACGAATACCAAACCAAGCCGAGGAAACAGATCCCAAATCCGGCAAAAGCGTGGTGAAGGTCATGCGTATACCATCCGCGAATTTTATGTTAGCGTATTTCAAACCCTTTCTTTTGGGATTCAATTTATTGTTCACAGGGTGTTGCCCGCCCCAGTGCGGCCTAGAAAAACGCGAGGCGTTGCTAAGGACTGTCGGGATCGGGCACCGAACCGGGGGTCCTCTTGCCACGTAAACGAAATGGAAACAAAACAGCCGCGGAGACGGGGAGCGTGACCATGCGTCATGTTGCCGAACATGTCGGAATGTCGATGATGACCGTCTCACGGGTGCTCAACAACGAATCCTCGGTCAAACCCGCGACGCGCGAAAAAGTCATGAACGCGGTTCAAGAGCTGGGTTACCGTCCCAATATCTCGGCGCGCAATTTGGCCGCCGCTCAGTCCTATTTCCTGGGTTTGATTTACGACAACCCCAGCGCCGCCTACATGTCCGAACTTTTGCTGGGCGCGCTGGAGCGTTGCAACCAAAAGGGTTATCATCTTGTGGTGCAGTCCTGTGGTCCCGAGGCCGCGACCTGGGCCGATGAACTTACCAAACGTTTGACCGGGTCCCATTTGGACGGCGTGATTGTGCCGCCGCCGGTTTGTGATGATCCCAAGGTGTTGGAAGCCCTGCGCCGTTTCGACATGCCTTATGTGTGTATTTCACCCAACAGCCAATTGCCGGACACGCCGGTGGTGTACATGGACGACCGCCAGGCTGCCTATCAAATGACCCAACACCTTTTGGAACAAGGCCACCGCGACATTGGCTTTATCCTCGGCCATCCCAACCAGGAATCGAGTCGGCTGCGTTACCAAGGATTCAGCCAAGCCCTGGGCGACGCCGGGATTCGCATTGATGAATTGCGGGTGGTCCAGGGTTTTTACAGCTACAAATCGGGGTTTGCCGCGGCCGAGCGCCTGCTCAGCGACACCCATCGCCCCACCGCGATTTTCGCGAGCAACGACGACATGGCCGCCGCCGTGTACGCCAATGCACAGCGCTATAACCTGCGCATTCCCGACGATTTATCGGTGGTCGGCTTCGATGATACGCCCACCGCCTCGATTATTTATCCCGCGCTGACCACCATCCGCCAACCCATTGCCGAGATGGCGGGCGCGGCGCTCGACATGTTGTCCGAACTAATCAAGAAAAAGAAGGACCCCGACTTTGAGCCGGAACTGCGCCACAAGCTAGATTTTGAATTGATTCAGCGGGATTCCGTGGCGAGGAAGTGAGGATCGGGGATGGGTTCCGGCGAGCATGGCTTGTTATTCGTTATTTCTCAGGATCTTAGGATGGTTTGAGGATGGGCGATGGGCCGAGCGCCCGGCCCGACATGGATCGCGCCCTGGATGGATGGGGCCGCGCGGGGGCAGACGGCTTCGGCGTAGAGCACCTGCGCTTTGAAAGGCTATTGCAGCGGAGGATTTTTTTTAGTTTCTGTCGCGCTGCCTGATCCTCCCCCTGGATGGTGGCGCTAAATCGAAGTGACGGCCTTATCCCCATGCGCGATCCGTCCAGCCCAACATTGTTGGGCGGGCAAAGGAAAAACGGCGCATCGCCCATCCACATAACATCCTCGTATCCTGAGAAATATCGAATAACGAGCCGTCAGGTTCCAACCATCAAGCGCCAGGTCACGAGAACCGCAACCACCCGCCTACCACCCAATTCGACCCATCGGTTTAATCAATTTCATCTTTTCCGAAATTTGGGTTGACAGGTTCCTCATGCGTCAGTAGATTCTATGTTAGCGTTAACAAAATGGAAATGGCACACAACGGCAACCCTTCCCTTGCGACGAGGATGCCGTGCACCCTTCCGTTTGACTCATTTTTCGTTCCCGTTCATGCCTCGGGGGCGGATCCCGATTCGGGCAGCAGTCCTGCTTTGGGGACACACGGTTTTTTTGGTAGAGAGCGGTCGTGTGTTACTAGAACAGGTTGTAGCCAAAGGCGACATGCCATACTGGGAAGGCGCGGTCCGAACGCCGCAAAAATCCCCGTCCTCCGGTACGATTTGACTCGGATTTTTGACCGGTTTGCCGCTCTAGGCGACACAAGCCCGCGTTGCTCACCAAGGTTCCTGCATCGGCGCTGAAACCTTGGTGAGCAACGCGGGCGAGCAAACTCCTTTCTGATTTTCCGAAGCCCCCCTTCGGGAAGTTTCCTCGGGGTGTGTCGAGGGAAGCCGACACACCCCCTTTTTTTACCTAAGAGGCGCTGAAGCGAGGAATTTTGGCTAAAGATCTGGAGCGAAATGGCTTGAAAAAAGCGGGCCGGGGTCGCGCACGACGCGCACCCGCTAGGTGCGGAGAGCATTTTTACAGGCCGTTGCAGCCCAGAGGTTTAGCTAAAATCACCGCGTCAGCGCTTCTTAGGTTTTTACGACCTTGTGTTAATAAGGAAGGTAATGCAACACCTTCCGCGAGCGACCCGTCCGAGGATCATCTTATGGTTGTTTTACTGCTCCTTTTTTTTATCGTTTACGGCGTCCATGTTACCCCGGTTGTGGCTGCGGAAACCGAGTCCGCAACGGGAAACAAGCCGTTGCGTGCCAAATTCTTACCGCCCGATGGGCAACGCCTTCTCATCCTCGGCCAAGACTTAGAATCCGTACAGGGTTATGTCCACAGCGGCCGATTTCCCCAGCCCGCCGGCATTACCACTTATTTTTCGATTTACCATGTACGCAACCCCAAAAAAGATTATGGCGGTATGGGTTTGGATAATGATTTAAAACCCAACGGCAAAAACGCGGGTTGGTGGGATGCCGGCATCTACAATGCCTGGACTTCCGCGGTCGACTACCCCAATGCGGTCCTGGCCATTGGCATGGAACTCGCCGAGGAACAGGCGGAAAACGGCCTCGCCCGTTTGCTCGCCGGCGCGTTCGATCCCGAGATTCAAAAAGTAGCCGGCTTCCTCAAAAAGGTGAACAAACCCGTGTTCCTGCGCATCGGTTACGAGTTCGACGGCGCTTGGAACGGCGGCTACCAACATGCGGCGCGTTACGCCGCGGCCTGGCGCAAAATCGTCGACGATTTACGGGCGGCCGGGGTCACCAACACCGCCTATGTTTGGCAAAGCAGCACCTCGCCCGCGGACGATTCGATTGAAGGACGGTTCGAACCGGACTTGAGTATTTGGTATCCCGGCGACAGTTATGTCGATTGGATCGGTTGCTCCTGGTTCCTGCGTTTGGATGAATCGGGCAGCCATCCCAAGGCAACCAAAACCCAACGCGATTTGCTGGAGCAATTATTCGCCTTCGCCCGCGCCAAAGGCAAACCGGTCTTGATCGCCGAGGCCGCGCCCCAGGGTTACTTTATCGAAGCCAAGAAAAACGCCAACATCGGCGCGGTGATCGACGGTCCCTCCGGCGAGAATGTGGTTCCCAAAGACGCCGAAACCATTTGGCGCGAATGGTATCAACCGTTTTTTGATTATGTCGGCGCCAATGCAGACATCGTTCGCGGCGTCGCCTACATTAACTGTTACTGGGACCGACAAGGCATGTGGGGACCACCCTACACATCCGGCCTGTGGGGCGACAGCCGCATCGAAGCCGACCCACGTATTACCGCGTTGTGGCTCAAAGCGATCAAACAACCCGTTTGGTTACACGGTGGGCCGGCCCTGTTCACCGCCCTGGGTTATGAAGGCTTACACCTGAAGTGAGTGGTTCTTCGCTGCCAATCGAAACCGTTCCTTTGAAGGAGGATCAAGATGATCGGTGAATGGGTATTGCAGTTTCGCGACCAGGGTTACCTGCTGTTGGAAGACTTTTTCGAGGGCGAAACCACCGACCTTTTGCAGGACCTCATCCAACGCCACTTTGGGTTTGACCCCAACCACTACCACAACGATGAATTTTTGAGCAAAGCCGCGACCGAGGTCATCCCGTGGTTTCCCATGCAGGAAGGTTGTGCGCCGTTTAAAGACCTCACCGAACACCCCACGCTTAACTTCTTAACCCAAGCAATTTTGGGAAGTGCCTGGCAAAGCTTGGGTTGTATGGTGATGTTCTCCAAGGCCCAAAGTCGCGGCCAAGCGTGGCATCAGGATTGTCCGCCGGATGTGGCCGAGGTGTTTAACCTCAACCGCTTGGTCTACACCCATGACGTCGACCCGCGCAACGGCGGTCAAGTTGTGGTGGTGCCGGGAAGCCATCGCCGCGGGGTGTTGCCCGTCGGCGACGGGCACGAGGATCTGGCCGATCAAATCGTGTTGGCGCCGCGCAAAGGCGATCTGTTGCTCCTACACGGCCACACTTGGCACCGTGTCACCCCCGTGGCCGACCAACCCCGTGTGTCCACCAACTACCGCGCCGTGCCGCGGGGCGTGCCTTTGGATGTCACCGATATTTGTGTCTACCGCACCATGCGTTACCAGTTCTCCACCAACCAAGTGGTGCAGGAGCGCGTTTCATGAACGCCACGCAACGGGTGTTTTTCACCGCGGCCATCGTATCGCTGGGTGGGTTTGTCTTCGGCTACGACGCCTCGGTGATTTCCGGGGTCGTGGGTTTTGTGACCGGCGAATTCGGGCTCAACGAATGGCAGCAAGGTTTTGTCGTCAGCGCACCCACGCTGGGCGCCCTGCTCGCCGCCACCGTCGCCGGCGTCGCCGCCGACCGCATCGGCCGCCGCAAGGTCCTGCAAATCATCGCCTTTTTGTACTTGCTCTCGGCGATTGGTTCGGCGCTCGCGCCCAGTTACGCCATGCTCGTGGCCGCCCGTTTTATCGGTGGCCTCGCTTTTGCCTCGCTGATGATCGCGCCCATGTACATCGCCGAAATATCGCCCGCCGCCTTGCGCGGTAAAATGGTGTCGATCAACCAACTCAACATCATGCTGGGTTTCTCCGCCTCCTATTTCGCCAACTACCTCTTGCTCCAGGCGAGCGGTTGGCAAGCGTCCTGGGTAACCAATCTCGGCCTGGATACCGCCGTGTGGCGCTGGATGCTTGGCTTAGAAATCTTACCCGCCGGTGCCTACTTCATCCTGCTGCATTTTGTTCCCGAGAGCCCGCGCTGGCTGGTGGTCGCCGGCCGTGCGCGCGAGGCCGAGGCCGTCCTCCTGCGCGTGATGCCCGAGGACGAGGTGGCCGCCCACGTGCAAGCCGTCCAAAGTTCCGCCGCTGAGCATCGCCCCGGCCTGGGTGCGCACTTGCGCGAACTCTTTTCCCCAAAATTACGGTTCGCGCTCACCATCGGCGTCATCGTGGGGGTGGCCCAGCAGATCACCGGCATTAATGCGATTTACTTCTACGCCCCGAGCATTTTCGAGCAAAGCGGGGTCGGCACCGATGCCGCCTTCGCCCAGGCGATTTGTGTCGGCCTGATCAATGTGGTGTTCACCCTGATCGCCATGGCACTGATCGACAAACTCGGGCGCAAGCCTTTGCTCATCGGTGGGTTAACCGGGATCTGTGTCAGCATGGCGCTTTGTGCCTACGGCTTTAGCTCGGCCACCTATTTACTGGAAGCCGACACCTTGCCCGCCTTGCCCATTGCCGCCGGCAGCCTCGACGCCTTGGTCGGGTTGCGCTTCGACAGCGACGTGGCCTTTAAAGCCGCCTTGGCCGAGGCCCTGGGGGCCGACGTCGCCCGCGCCCACCAGGCCGCCCTGCTGCAAGCCGCCATTGACATGAACCCTTGGCTCGTCCTGTTCGGCATTCTCGGTTTTGTGGCGTCCTTCGCCGTCAGCCTCGGCCCCGTCATGTGGGTGTTGTTTGCCGAGATTTTTCCCAACCACATTCGCGGGCTCGCCATTTCCTTGGTGGGCGCGATCAACAGCCTGGTCAGCTTCGCCGTTCAGTTTTTGTTTCCTTGGGAATTGGCCCACCTCGGGGCCGCGCTGACCTTCGGGATTTACGGTGTCTTCGCCCTGATCGGTGTGCTGTTGGTCGCATGGATTTTGCCGGAAACCAAAGGCAAATCCCTGGAAGAACTCGAGAAGGAACTCACCGGCGACACCGTCGAACGCGACGGCGCCGACACCAACCAGGCCGTACCGGCCTAATCCGCGATTCGCCGAACACGGCAAGGAGCTAGTTATGGATCAAATTCGATGGGGTATTATCGGTGCGGGCCGCATCGCGCGGGCTTTTGCCTCCGATTGCCAACGGGTGGGAAACGCGCGGGTGACCGCCGTCGCCGCCCGCGATCTCACGCGTGCCCAAGCCTTTGCGGCGGCTTACGCCGTCCCAACCGCCTACGGCGATTACGACAGCCTGTTCGCCGCCGCGGACGTGGATGCCGTCTACATCTCCACCCCCCACAGCCATCACCTGGATCAGGCCGTTGCCGCGATCAAAGCCGGCAAGCACATTTTGTGCGAAAAACCCTTGGTGCTGAACCCCGAGGAAGGTGGGGCGATGATCGATGCCGCGCGAACCCATGACGTCTATTTGATGGAAATGATGTGGACCAGCTTCCTGCCCGCGGTGCGCCAAGCCTTGGCCTGGGTTGACGCCGGTCGCATCGGCAAGCTGACCCGTGTCCACGCCGACTTTGGTTATCCCATTCCCTACGACGCCAACGCCCGCGAATACCACCGTGACCTAGGCGGCGGCTGTTTGCTGGAAATGGGTGTTTACCCCGTGGCTTTTGCCTGGATGGCCACCGGCCGCGATCCCGCCCGTATTCAGGCTTCCGCCCAATTGGCGCCCAACGGTGTCGAACATGATGTGAGCGCACTTTTCGATTATGGCGACGGGGTGACTGCCTGTCTGGCCGCCTCCTTCCGCGCCAAGTTACCCAATGTCGCGTACCTCATTGGTGAATCCGGCTGGATCGCCGTTCCCGACTTCTGGCGCGCACAAAGCTGCTCGCTCTACCACTTAGAAGACGAAATTGATGTCTTCCGCGCCACCCGCGAACACTACGGCTTTGATTACCAAATCCAAGCGGCCTGTGACGACATCCTCGCGGGTCGCCGCGAAAACCACGCGGTGCCCTGGGCGGCAAGCCTCACCTGGCAGCACCACATGCAGGGGATTCGCGCCGCTTACGGCGCGCGGGGCACGGCTGGGGAGGTGGGCTGATGCGCACCGTGCTCGGTATCGATCTCGGCACCCAATCGCTGAAGGTCGTGTTTTACGATTTTGTGCAAAAACGCCAGGTCGCCGTGGCATCCGCGCCGCTGACGCTCAACCAAAACGGCGCGGGTTTGGCTGAACAGGAACCCAATGCTTGGACCAAGGCGCTGATCCTGGCACTGGCCGCCGTGGATCAACGGATAAGGGCTTCCGCCACCGCCGTTGCCGTCTCCGGCCAGCAACACGGACTGGTGTTGCTCGACCGCGAGGGCGTAGCGCTCCGGCCCGCCACCTTGTGGTGCGATACCACCTGCGCACCGAGTTGCGACACCCTGCACGCCGAACTGGGGGGTGCGGGCCAAGCGATCAAGCTCGCCGGCAACCCCGTGTTGCCGGGATATACCGCCGGGAAATTGAAGCAGGTGCAGGTGCAGGAACCCGAGGTTTATCGGCGCATCCAACACATCTTGCTACCCCACGATTACCTCAACTACGTACTGACCGGGACCATGGCGATGGAGTTCGGCGACGCCTCCGGCACCGCCTTCTTCGACGTGCGCGAGCGCGCGTGGAGCAAACCGATCCTGCACGCTTTAGATCGGGAACGTGACATTCGCGTGTGGTTGCCGCCACTGATTCAGCCCTTTTCGCGCTTGGGTTCCATCAGCGAAACCGCCGCCGCGCTGACCGGACTACCCGCGGGGATTCCCGTCGCCACCGGTGGCGGCGATAACATGATGGCGGCCATCGGTACCGGCAACCTGGTACCGGGCCGCGCCACCATCAGCCTGGGCACCTCGGGCACCCTGTTCGCTTATGCGGATCAACCCGTGGTCGATCCGAATGGGGAAATCGCCGCCTTTTGTTCCGCGACCGGGGGTTGGTTACCGCTGCTGTGTACCATGAATTGCACCCTCGCCGGGGAATGGGGACGCCGCCTGTTCGGCTACGACATGGACCGTTTTGAGGCCCTGATCGCTGAAGCGCCCGCCGGCAGCGAAGGCGTGATCACGCTACCTTTTTTTAGTGGCGAACGCACGCCCAACCTACCCAACGCCAAGGCCTGGATGATCGGCCTTGACGGCACCAACGGCTTGCCGCGCAACCTACTGCGCGCCGCGGTGGAAGGTGCGACCTTCGCCTTGCGATTCGGCCTCGACGCCCTGCGGCGGCTCGAACTGGAAAGCAACCAAATCGTCTTAACCGGGGGCGGCTCAAGCAGCGCGACCTGGCGGCAAATCGTGGCCGACGTCTGCAACAAACCCGTGGTCGTGTTGGAACAGGATCAGGGCGCGGCTTTCGGCGCGGCGCTCCAAGCGTTGGCGCTGCTGGAAGGCATCGGCGCCGAGGATTTCCCCGCGCTGGTCAACGCCCATCTCAGCCGCGACGAGGCCCGTTGCCACGAACCCAATCCAACCGCCGCGGCGACCTACCGCGACATCTACCAGACCTACCGTCGTGCCGTCGAGCACGCGCGTCATTTCAGTCTGGGCGACGCTTAAAAAAAATCAGCGATAAAGGATGAGGAGTACCCTATGCAGCCATCTGTTTTCCAAGGAGACATTGCTTACTTTCCAACCATCGACCGCATTCCCTTCGAGGGGCCGGGGTCGGACAACCCGCTCGCCTTTAAGGCCTACAACCCGGGCCAAGTGGTCGGCGACAAAACCATGGCCGAACACCTGCGCTTCGCCGCGTGTTACTGGCATACCTTCCACGGGACCGGCGCCGATCCTTTCGGGCCCGGTACCCGCGCTTACGTGTGGAACCAACACGCCGACCCAATGGACGCCGCCCGCGCCCGCCTGGACGCCGCCTTCGAATTCTTTACCAAGCTGGGCGTTCCCTTCTATTGTTTTCACGACCGCGACTTAGCCCCGGCCGGTTCATCCGTGGCCGAATCCGAACACAACCTACAGGTCCTAACCGACCTTGCCAAGGCGCGCCAGCAAGCCACCGGCATGAAGCTGCTGTGGGGTACCGCCAACATGTTCAGCGATCCGCGCTACATGAACGGCGCCGCCACCAACCCCGACCTGCTGGTCGTCTCCCACGCCGCCGCCCAGGTCAAGGCCGCCTTGGAAGCGACCGTGGCGCTGGACGGCGAGAACTACGTATTTTGGGGCGGCCGCGAGGGCTACGCTTGTTTGCTGAACACCAACACGCAGCGGGAGCTGGAGCATTTTGCCCGCTTCCTGACCATGGCGCGCGATTACGGCCGTTCCATTGGGTTTAACGGCGTGTTCCTGATTGAGCCCAAACCGATGGAACCCATGTTCCACCAATACGATTTCGACGCGCAAACCGTGATCGGGTTCCTGCGTCACCACGACCTGGACCGCGATTTCAAACTCAACATTGAAGCCAACCACGCCACGCTGGCGGGCCACACCTTCGCCCACGAGCTGCAAATGTGCGTGGATGCGGGCATGTTGGGTTCCATCGACGCCAACCGCGGCAACGCCCAAAACGGCTGGGACACCGACCAATTCCCCACCGACATGAACGACTGTATCGCGGCGATGCAGGTGGTGCTGGCGCAGGGCGGCCTGGGCCGCGGCGGCCTCAACTTCGACGCCAAATTGCGGCGCGAATCCACCGACCTCGACGATTTGTTCATCGCCCACATCGGTGCCATGGACGCCTTCGCCCGCGCGCTGGTGATCGCGGACAAACTGAACAACGACAGCGTGCTGAGCAAGCACAAGGCGGCGCGCTACAGCAGCTTCGACACCGCCCTCGGCCGCGATTTCGCGGCGGGCAAACTCAGCTTGGCCGACCTACGCGACCACGCCGCCAAAGAAGGCGAGCCCACCGCCCAAAGCGGCAAACAAGAGCTCATCGAAAACCGCGTCAACGACCTGGTCTTCGGCGGCTAATCAAACCAGGACGGGGGACATGCCGCCACATGTCTCCTGTTCTTACACCCGAATTAAATCTAAATCGAAGGTCGATTTTGTTATCCTTTGTTAATTCTGTGGGAATGCTTAGTTTTTTTTAAAAATATTGACAGTTTGTTTTTGATGAACGTAAGATGAAAAAACGACCTTATGGAATAGCGAATATCTTCGTTTTTATCTGCTTCAGTCGCGAGGCAGTGTGCTTTGCAACTTAGGATTAGGTGGGTTATTACCTAGACCTTTTCTGTGGTTGTTATTGCATGAAAAAAGAAGGTAGTTACTAAACGAACTATTGAAAGGCGTCTTCAATGGTGACGTGAGTCACCCTGGCCTCAACGAAACAATCCGTACTTGTTTAAGTCATCTTTTAAGAAGGCTTAGATTTATCCAGACTCTTAGCGAATTTTAAAAGGAAGTTGTATGAAAAAGAAGCCGGCTTTACATCGACCTCTATTGTTTTTCAGTGTCCTTCTTTACGGCCTTTTGTCATTAAACGCTCTTGGCGAATGGGACGAATCCTGTCGCCTAGTAATTATGGCAATCATCTCCGAAACGGATCCAGACGCACTAAGTTTTTGGATTAGTGTTGCTTGTGACTTGGGTTGTTAACACGATCACGGATGTTGCTCATTAAACCGGTGAACCACTTAAAATAAGATTTTCTGCTATTTTGAAGTGTTTCTAATCGTTTTCTCGCGAGAATTATTTTGATAATGAGGGTTTATGGTTGGAATTTCATTAGGTTTTTTTCTTTTGATTTCGAATTTTGAAAAGGATTTAAAACTCACGCTTGATGACCTTAACCCACTTATGTTTTTCAGTGCGACTGGGCACGAGGATACAAGTCTAATTTCCTATGTCGAATTGAGTAGTCGTCCTGTGAACCGTCTGTTTCTTTACGATTTTGACAAGGGGAATGGCCAATTGATAGAAGACGGCCGGTTGGCTTCGTTCCCTACTTCCAACGTCACAGTGATTGATAAGGGTTTTGTTGTTTTTGAAGTTGCTCACTTTCGTCCGCCACGTCTAGCCCTGCTCGATTTTGCGGGGGGTTTTGTTGATTTGCTTCGGATTCATGATTTTGAAGGTTGGAAAAACGAATACAGCGTAACAAGGGCGTTTTCGATGGGATCTGGACGATTATTACTGACTGTCCAAATTCTTTCTGTTGAAAGGCCGGATCAAACTCGGTTTCAGCCCGCGATTTTGGACTTAGACAAGAAGTCTATATCACTTCTTGATATCACGATAGAAGATGCAAAGATGACGTTTTGGGTGCCTTCACATCAGGAAGATAAACTGATTCAGATCGACCCGCTACGTGGTGGGATCGTATTAACGAGTCTTGCGGGTGATCCTTACCAGACCTTGATGAAAGGCGGACCCCTTTTCAAGAAGCCCGGCTTACTACCCGCGCTTAAAAGAATAAGCGATAATCAAGGTCCTGCGACGCTTCGTTATCAAACCACCCTCCAATTTGTGGTTCCCATGGGTGATAAGATTTCGGCCTGCGTTAATCATTTTGATGTCGATGGAAAGGTCACCAAAAAACAGGGTGTCATCATCGATCAAAACGGGATTGAGGTTACGGAAACATTAATGATATGGGCTTATCGTAACCTACAAATTCATTATGACCTAACCGATAAAAGGTTTTTCCTGAATCAAAGCCAGGGGAGGCCATAATTTTTTCTGGCCTCCCGATTGAGTCGGGTATTTTTGGCGGCAGAAAGGCTCACCAAAAGTCCCGATGTATTTCTACATCTTTGGGTAGGCGGACGAGTGGCCAACCGTTTACTGAAAGCGGCTAAACGAGATGTTGCGGCCGCGGGGGCCGTCGTATTGGATCGGGGTGGCGGTGACGTAGGCGCAATGCCGTTAAGTTAAGAACCAAAACGATAGGAAAATGGGCTAGCGGTTTGATTTGTAGCCAGGCGCGAAAATTTGAATCTTCACGATATATCTGCCTGATGCTCGCCTCTTCGCCGTTCGGCCGG
>NZ_JAFREP010000066.1 GCF_017377855.1 Acanthopleuribacter pedis | reverse complement strand
CCGGCCGAACGGCGAAGAGGCGAGCATCAGGCAGATATATCGTGAAGATTCAAATTTTCGCGCCTGGCTACAAATCAAACCGCTAGCCCATTTTCCTATCGTTTTGGTTCTTAACTTAACGGCATTGCCCATACGGCTTTGAGTTTTAAGAACCTTGGCACTCACCAGTGTATCGCCGTAATTCTGTGTAAGCTGGTCGGCCATCAAGAAACCACTGCCGGCAACCATCCAAAAAACGCATAACAGATGTGTCAAAACTTTTTTCAAGAGACTTACTCCTAGTTGAAATAACTGCCACAAGCGACTTCACAAAAGCCCCTGAACCGATTGGTCGTCACATGAACGTCAGCCAAACTCACTTGTGACATCAAAGCAAGTCCCGTTGGCCAATTTTACCCGCCAACATTTTTTTTATTTTTTTCACTTAACGTTGTTTTTTCGTGCCGGCACGACATGTTGCTTGTAGCAGGCTGAACCCCAAAGGCTGCAGCGCATCGGTTTCATAACTTCACACACCATCAATTTTTCGCATCCAGCCAATACAACAGCGGCTCATCCGCCGAGCGGCGACGCGAAACACCCCGCCGCTCCCCTTTCGGCGCCAAGGTCAAACCGGCTTCCGGCACCAAGGTCCCACCCTCGAAGCGGTAGCCGAAGGTATGCAGGGCGTTGCGGAGCAGGCGTCGGTACTGCCGCGGCGTTCGTGATTGTTCCAAGAAAAACGCCATGCGCTCGGGATGCCAAAATCGAACCTGGGTGGACGCCACCACGCTTGCCATCGTGTTGTTTTGGGGATTGGCGACGAGGGAATTGACAATCAAGCCAGGACTTTCAAAACGGGCCAAAGGCTCATGGGTAACCGCATCCCAATAGAAAAGAACACCCTCAATGTCCACCGAGGCCAAAAAGGTTCCATCCGGGGAAAAGGCCACACCTTCTACTGAATTGCGATGCCCGGAAAGCGCGGCCGGGGGGCCATCTGAATCCATTTCCCACAAACGCACGATCTTATCACTGGCGCCGCTTGCCAAAACAGCGCCGTCCGGTGACCAGGCAACCGACGAACCAAAGCCGCGGTGACCGATGAGGGCGCGCCGAAAACAACCCTGGGCCATATCGTACAGACGGATATCCCCGTTAAAACCCATGGACGCCAACAGGCGCCCGTTCGGCGAGAAAGCAAGTTTACGTATCAGGTGGTCGTGTCCTTCCCAACGATGGCGCAGGGTCTCGCGTTTCGGGTCCCACACGGCCACGAAACCGTCACCACCCCCGGTGGCCAAAGCACCGTCGGGAGCGTAGGCCAGCGCGGTTATGCCGTCATCGTGATGCGTTTGAAAGCGGCGATGCGCGCCCCCCTCGAGCGGCCAAAGATAAACAAAGCTATCCATACCGCAGCCGGCCAGCGTGGCGCCGTCAGGGGAGAAACTCACCGCACGGACCAGGGTGTCGTGGTCATTGAAGCGGCTGACGAATCGCCCCGTATCGCCACACCACACGTAAACAGCTTGGCTGGAGGTAGAACCGGCTATAAGAACCCCGTCGGGGGAGAACGTCAAGTGGTTGATGGTTCCCGCGCCGTCCGGCTGAGTCCCCGAACGAATCCGAACCCCGGTTCGCCATAACCGAATGCGCGTGTCATAAGAGCAGGTGACCAGTCCCTGGCTGTCCGGTGTAAACGCGATAGACGTCGTATCCTGGTGATGGGCGGCAAAGCGATCGAGCCGTTTCCAAGTACGCGAATCCAACAAAATCACGGAGCCGTCATTGGCGGAGGTCGCCAAAATACGGCCGTCCGGCGAATAAACAAGGTTGTTGATCAAGGCACCGTGCCCGGTTTCTATATATCGGCTGTTCGCGGGGCCGGGCGCGTCGAAGACACCGTCGGCAAGATAGGGCGCAAGGTCCCAGATCTGCAAGGTCTCAGATCGCGTACTCCAGACCAAGCGCTTTCCCTCGGGCTGAAAGGTTAAGGAAATGTTGTTGGTGTCAATGTTCTGGAAAAAAGCCAACCGGCTAAAACGCGCCACATCCCAAATCGCCAAACTTTCGTCATTGGCAAGCGAAGCCAGCACGGCGCCGTCCGGTGAAAAAGCCAAGCGCCGCACATCATCCTGATGCGCTTCCAAAACGGCAACCGCCCGCTCTGCCGCAACGTCCCAAACACGAATCGTATGATCGGCGGAAGCGGAAGCCAACAAACGCCCGTCGGGAGAAAAAACAGCGCTGTAAACCAAGCCGGTGTGACCCGGGAGCCAACGACGCTCGCGCAAGTCGGGCTCCAGCAGCACCAGATCACCCTCGTAGGTGGTCACCGCGATGGTTTGCCCGTCCGGGCTGTAAATCGCCTTAGCCGCGCTTGCTTGGCTTAAACGCACATCGCCGAGGTTTTCGCCCGTTGCAAGATCCCACCGTTGAATCCGGTGATCACTGCCGCTGGAAAGGATTGTTCGTCCATCGGGCGAAACCGCCACCGACCAAACGACCGAGGTATGGCCGACCTGTTCGGCCAAGAGCTCGCCGTCACCGGCAAAGTGCAATTGAACACCGCGTTGGGGCAAAGACAAGGCAACCAAGCTGCCACCTGTTTGCATATCGATGTGGCGGACATCGCAGCATAGACGGCCGCCCGTGGGCACGGACACCCGCGCGGATCCGTCGGGGACGGCGCGCTGTTCGAGCACGCCGCGGCGGTCCAAACACCAAACCGAATCCTTGTCGGCCGGGGCCGCCGCCACAACGGGATCGCCGCGGGAAGGAAGGATTTCCGGCTCCGCGCGCCCATGTCTTCCCGGATCCCGCCAAAAAACGAGCGCCCCCTCATCGGTCACCCCGACCAGACCCTTGGGTAACCACACCAAATCACGACAGACCACACCCCGCGTGATCACCCGCGGTTCCGCCTCGCGCCCAACCACAATAAGATCCCCGTTCTCAGCAGCACAAGCTGCCTGGCGCCCGTTCGGCGCCAAAGCCAAGGCGTGAATCGGCGACGGCGAAACCTGTTGGGAGCGAACCACCCGCGGCTCGTCAACCCGCATCCAGTGCAACCCGGTCGAACCAACCAGTGCCACCAAGGTTCGTTCGTCGCGCGATAAGGCCAGGTGCGTCACCGGTGCTCCTTGGTCCACCGCGGCATGGTGGTCCCGTGTGCGCCAAACCCCTTTACGCCGCGTCCAAAAACGAATGCGGCGGTCCACGCCGGCCGAGATCAGTAAACTGCCGTCATGGTTCATGACCATGGCGTTAATCCCGTCAGAGTGGCCGCTTAAAACAGTGGGCAGGGCGCTATAGCGGGGTTCACCCCCGGCGACGCCGCCGGTTTCCATCACCCGAATCAGGTAATCCGCACCGGCGACGGCCAACCAGCGACCGTCGCCACTCAGGGCGGTAGCACGCGACGGAACCATGACCGGGGAGGTCCACAACAAACGTTCGGCACCGGCCATTCGCGGGTCCGCGAAGCGGCCGACGGCGCCGGGCACCGCTTCGTCGGCCGGTATTTCATTGGCAAGCGCCGCCAACGAATACAACAAAGCATGATCGGGACGGCCCTGATCGAGTGCATCACCGGCACGGGATTCGTACATACCCGACAAAATCAGGTTGGCGGTTTCACTTTGTCGTTTGGCCTCGCCCTCGGCCAACAGGGCCCCGGCCTCGGCACGGTCCGCGCGGAAAAACATGCCGAAGGCGATGGTCGCCAAGAGGAAGGCGACCCCGCCGGCGCCCAAAGCCAGGTTTTTATGGCGCATTAAGCGCAAACGAACCCCGGCCTCATGGGCCTGACGCCGTGCTTCCAGGGCCCAGGATTCGGAGACAAACTCATGCACCAAGGCGCCGACCCCGGTGTGGTCTTGGTTGATCAGGGTGTTCATTTGCAACAGCAGACCACCGCGAATGAGGTGATCGGGATCGCGGTCGGCATCGTCCCAGGCGCGCGCCTGACGGCGCAGGTTGTTGAGGTGGCGGGCGGCCTCGCGATCCTCAGCCAGCCAATCGAGAATCCGCGGCCAGCGGCGAATTAACGCCTCGTGGGCCACGTCAACCAGCTCATCGCCGCGGGCATTATCCTGGGAAGCGGTCAACAGGCGGGCGGCGGTCCAGCGATCCAACAACCGCGCCACGGTTTCGGGACAGCCGCCGATGCGCAACAATTCCTCCCGCAGGGCGGTGCGCCGGGTATTTTCCCCGACCTCGCCCACATGGATCAGGTGATGGGTAAAAATGTTGCGGAGCAGGGTTTGCGCGGGCGGGTCCAGGGCCAAAAACTCGGCCTCCGCGCGGTGTGCCAGGGCACCTTCAATCCCGCCAACCGCCTCATAGGCACCTACTGTCAAACGGCCACCCTCGCGGCGTTCATACAGTTCCAACAATGCATGTGACAGGAGCGGCAGTTTTCCGGGCGCGCCGGAAACATCGGCCAAAATGCGCGCGGTTAAGCCGGGCTGCAGATCGACCCCGACCATGCGGGCCGGCACCGTCACCGCGCGGCGTAAATCATCACTACTCATGGGTTCAAGCTGCAGCACGTGATCGAGGAGCAAGGTGTTGAGCCCTGGATACAAGGGGCAGTATCCCAAAAAGTCGGAACGCATGGTCAACACCAGCGAACAGCAACGGCGCGGATGTTCCAGGGCAAACACCAGTGCCGCGATAAAGGCCTTGGCCGCTTCCATATCCTCGGCGAGGGTGAACACCTCTTCAAATTGATCAATGACCAAATAGAGATGGGGCGTTTCTTCCCCGCATGCATCGGCCATCGCGGCATGCAGTGCTTGCGGTTGGCGCGGCAACGCGGCGGCAAGCTCGCCGCCAAGCGTTTGGCGGTCGGTGCCCCCGAGCGCGTCGGCCACGGCAAAAGCCAGGGACTCGACGGGACGTCGCCCCGGCTTGAGCAGCACCACCTTCCCCCCGATGCGCCGCAACGCGGGCACCACCCCGGCCTGAACCACCGAGGACTTGCCACTCCCCGACGGCCCCAGTACACCCATCATCGGGTGTTTGCTTAAGTAAGCCACGATCCGCTGGGTGACGGCTTCACGCCCGATAAAAAAATCGCTGTCCTGCTCGCGAAAGACTTCCAAGCCCCGGAACGGGCACAGTTCAAACCGCGCCCCCACCTCGGTTTCATCGCCGCGTAACTGCTGCGCCAAGGTCGCAATACGGTCCGACTGCATGCCCTCGTCAAAAGTGAACCAGGCAAGGCCCCGCAAAAAGCGCGGAATCGAACTTTGCCGGTTGGGAAAGGGGGTTCCCGGCAGCAGCAGCGGCAACACGCGCAACCGGTCGCTGCGAAATGCGATTAAATCGCGCCCCACCGGATCGGCGAACCAGGGCGGGTTCTGACGCCCCAAACAAACCACACACCAGCGACAGCGTCCCGCAAACTCGGCCATCCCCACGTGGCCCGCGTCACCGCCGCCATAACGAAAAACGCGCAAACCAAGTCGCGCGAGGCGGGCACCCAGCGCCAAGGCACCCGGCTCATCGTTGTGCCACAGAAACACGTCGTATTGGGTGTCGTCCTGTACCGTACCGCCTGCACCGGATAGCGAGCCGATCACCCGGTCCAAATCGGCAATCAACTGTTCGGCTTGCCGGTAACGCCGCAAGGGATCAGGCTGCAAGGCTTGCCGCAGTACGTGGCCCAAAGCCTCGGGTATCTCCTCAAAGGCGCCCTGCTCATCGTAGCCCGCGCCGGCGCCCGACTCGGCTTGACCTCGGCCCACGCCGTTCACCACCAAGCCGGTGATCATTTCCATCGGGGACGCGCCCCATTCCCGCGGTGATTCGCCCAGCAGGCATTCCAACAACACCACCGCCAGCGAATAGAGATCGGTATTTTCCTGCACGGCCCGACCGTCGCGTTGCTCGGGGGAGGCGTAAAGCGGTGTCATCGCGCCGTCGGCGGCGGTTTGTTGCAATCCGGGCGCCGGCTTCATACGACGCCGTAAAGCAGCGATTCCAAAGTCGAGTAATTTGGGAACGCCACCATGGGTCACCATCAGGTTGCCAGGTTTGATGTCACGGTGGATCACCCCTTGGGCATGGGCAAACGCCACCGCCTCGGCAAATTTCCGAAACAGGTTTAAAAGGGCGAAGAGTTCGGGTTGGTGGGTGTGGCGCCATTGATCCACCGTTTCGCCGTCGATGTATTCAATGATGATATAGGGCTGCTCGGCGTTAAGGCTACCGACATCCAGCAACGCGGCAATATAGGGATGGCGTAAATCGGCCAAAAGCTGGCGCTCGCGGCGAAACCGTTTCATTCCGGCCGAGGAGACCCGACCGGGTCGCATGACCTTAATCGAGACCTCCATCTCGATTTCATCGTCCACCCGTTTGCCCAGGAACACGGCACCCATGCCGCCGCGTCCCAGCAACCGTTCCACCCGATAGGGCCCAAATCGCTGACCGAGCAAGGCGTCTACCGCGCGTTCATCCCAATCCTGTAACAAGGGCGCGTCGGGAATCAGATCGTCGTCGTCGACCACGCCAAGCAAAGCCTCGACCTCCGCGCGCATTTCGGGCTCGTCCCCACAGGTTTGCGCCAAATAAGCGGCGCGTTCATCCGGGGACAGCGCCGAGGCGGCCTCAAAAACGGCTTGAAGGCGGTTAAAATCCAAGGCGACTCACATCAAAGCGGACGCTGTAACTCACGTGACAGCCACACGCGGCAAAACTGCCAATCGCGCTCCACGGTACGCAGGGCCTTGTCGGTCACGGTCGCAATTTCCTTCATGCTGAGCCCCAAAAACGAGCGCAGCTCCACCAACCGATGTTTTTCGGGATCCAACTGATGCAGCTTCTCCATGGCGCACTGGAGCGAAAGCAAGGCATCGGCATCCATGGGTTTACCACCCACGAGCCCTTCGTCCAGGGACACCTTGGCCTGATCGCCGCCGCGCTTCAAACGTTTCATGTCACGGGCGTATTTGTAAAGCAAGTGGCGCATGATAAGCGAGGCGCAACCAAAAAAATGAGCGCGATCATTAAATTGAAGCACCGATTTTTTGGCGAGTTCGCCGTATGCCTCATGCACCAGGTCGGTGGGTTGGAGCGTTCGATTCGGCGTGCCCTTCAGGTAATTGGCGGCAATCCGACGCAAGTCTTGGTAAACCATATCGATGACTTGGTTCAAGGCATCGGGATTCTCCGAATCGTTCAGCAGGCGCGTGATCTCACCCGACATTCAACCCTCCTCGCGTTTTCAACATCCGTCCGCTAGGCCATACGGGGTTTCGGTGGGGTAAGTTTAGAACGAAACCCACCTTGTCGTAAATTGGCAGGCGCATCGGGACGGGTCATTTGAGGGAAATCCAACCAACCCACCTTCCCAACGACAACATTTGAATCAGCGTCAGTTACCGGGATAAAGTGACAAACAGGCAAAAAAAATCCTTTCGCCTCCCAAAAAACCGCGTGGGAACGGCCGGCGGGAGCAGCGACGCGATCCCAGAAATAAACAAACGCCCTGAACCGCGTGGTCCAAGGCGTTTTTCGTCTGCCGTGAGGGCTTTCACCATGATGTTTAAAACTTGTAACCGACACCTACTTTGCCCATGAACCAGGTCTCGTTAAAGACTTCCTCGTCGGTATCCGCAACAAAACCTTGCAGCGAGGTGTAAATCGCCCACTTTTGGCTGCGACCCAAGGGGATGTCAAGCCCGATGTTCCAACCCAAGGCGGCGCTGGTTTCGCCGTCGACCCGGTAAACGCGGTAATCGCGATCATAAGGGTGATCGGCGTCGTACTCATCAATCACGCGATCAAACTCGCCAAAGTGAACAAAACCAACGCTGGGACCGGCGTGGAAATCCAAACGTGAATCGGGGGTCAGGTGGAAGTTAAAGCTAAACATGTTGGGAATCATGAAAAAGTCGTCGTCGTGGTCGGGGTAGTCACGCACAATGATTTCGCCGTCTTCATCACGAACAATACGCCAGTGCCATTGGTCGTCACTTTCACCCAAAATCGCGGTGCTGAGTTCCACACTAAAGCGACGGTTCACCCGGTAAGCGCCGTTAAAACCAATGCCGCCGGCGGTGTCCCAATCAAAAATCCCTTCATCGTCGTCATCAGAATAAGCGCCCACCCCGTACAAACGAATCAACCAACCGTCTTTTTGCCACGGCTGAACAGTGGGGGTTTGCGGGCTTTGCGGTGTTTGCGCCAAGGCGGTTTCCGTCACCGCGGCAAACAACAGACTTCCCAAAACAATCCATTTCACGGCACTCAAAACCCATACTGATGATTTCATAACTTTCTCCTTGAGGGGCGCGGACACGGGGCGTCCCGGTCGGAACGAACCTCATTCGGAACAGGCGTGGCAACCGACCGGTGTGGTGCGCGTGTTCGCGGTACGGGAGAAAAAAACCCGTGCTCAACGGCCGTTGCGCGGTAACCTGTCGCGCTTCTTGTTAGTGATTGGATCGGCGAGCCCCCGCGGTTTGTTTTGGGCGGGTGACCCATGTTCTGCCCGATCTGCTCGTAGGTGGCAGGCACAACGAATCATCCTTCGCTTTTCCCTCATTTTTTTTGAAGTTTTATGCAAGCAATTCAAAAAATTGGACTTAGATCTAGAGCATTCCCAAGCTACGACCATCGGGCGCCGAAGAGGTGATCGATATCACACTTTTCAAGCTAGACAGGGATCGCTTCTATGCCCTGACCTTGCCCATAAACATCTCTTAATATGTGCTTTAACAGAAGTCACACCAACAAGTCTGACCAGACTAACGCAACAACCTGTCACCTTTGTCACTAAACGTGATTGATTGTCACGTAAAGAGTTTGTAAAGTAGACTTGCTTCCTCAATAACACTTTTTCTTACCCCAGTCGGTTTTCACACCGGGCTTTCTTTGCATGCCCTAACATCCGGCCGCCCTCCGCTTTCCACCTCTCTCACCTCTGGCTGCGCCACCTGTTTATTGGGCGCCCGGTGAGTTTGTACCTGCCGTTTCTTTCGCTAAGGCGGGGTGGCACCGCTTGGGGTCCCGTTTCCAAAAGGAGAGAACCATGAATGCTCTGCAAGGGCGCCGCCCGTTGCGGCCGGCCCGCCTATGTCTTCTGTTGCTCTGTCTCACCCCGCTTTTCGCCAACGACCAACCCTTCCTCGTCGGTCGCGGCATGGCCGATATCACCGGCACCGCGGCAGAGGTCGGCATGATGGGTTACGTCAGTACCGAACAAAAAGTCTCCGGCATCCACCTGCGTCTGTTCTCACGCGCCTTTATTGTGGTCGACCCCGCCACCGACAAACGCGTGGTTTTTGTCAGTGCCGACCAAGCCATGATTTTTCAATCCATCCAACAAGGGGTTTTGGCCGAACTGGCGGGTCGCTTTAACGGGATCTACCATGTCGGCAACGTCATCCTCAGCGCCACCCACACCCACGCGG
Source organism: Acanthopleuribacter pedis (assembly GCF_017377855.1). Classification (GTDB taxonomy): domain Bacteria; phylum Acidobacteriota; class Holophagae; order Acanthopleuribacterales; family Acanthopleuribacteraceae; genus Acanthopleuribacter; species Acanthopleuribacter pedis. Next base: position 12,592 of record NZ_JAFREP010000066.1, on the reverse strand, counting down.
CCCCCGGCGGCGCCTCTCACTACGCGGCACCCAACCTCACCACCTACGGGTTCATTGAACAAAACTACCGCGCCGCGGTAGACGGCATCGTCCGTTCCATCGAACGCGCCCACCATGATTTAAAGCCGGGAAACATTTACGTCAACCAAGGCGATGTGCTCGGTGGCGGCGTCAACCGTTCCGCTGATGCCTACCAACGCAACCCCGCGGAGGAACGCGCCCGTTACGACGGCGATACCGACAAAAACATGGTGTTGCTGCGTTTTGAACAAGAAGGTTTCCCGGTGGCGGCGCTCAACTGGTTCGCCGTTCACCCGGTTTCCATGAACAGCAGCAACCCCTTAATCAGCGGTGACAACAAAGGTTACGCCGCCTATCGGTTCGAAAGGGCGATGGGAAATAGTTATCGCAACAATAACAACTTCATTTCGGCCTTTGCCCAAACCAACTCAGGCGACATCACGCCCAACCTCAATCTCGATGGGACGGGACCCACCAACGACGAATTCGACAACACCGAAATCATCGGTGAGCGCCAATTTGAAACGGCCTGGGACCTGTTCCACGCGGCCGAAAATCCCATCGGTTCCGGGGTCGATTACCGTCAAACCCACGTGGATATGAGCCGTGTCACCGTGGACGGCGCCTTTACCGGCGCGGGACAACAACAAACCTGTGCCGCGTCCTTCGGCTACGCCATGGCGGCCGGCACCGAGGACGGCCGCGGTCCGGTTGACTGGTTTTACGAGGGCCAGCTCGAGGGCAATATCTTTATCGACGCGCTCACCGGCATGCTGGCCCGACCCGACGAAGCGCTGTGTAGCTGTCAGGCGCCCAAACCCATTTTGTTGGCCACCGGCATCACCAACCCCTACCCCTGGACCCCCGACGTTTTGCCGATCAGCATTCACCGTATCGGTCGCCTCGCCATCGTGGCTATGCCCACCGAAATCACCACCATGGCCGGACGCCGCGTACGGGAAACCGTTCAACACGCGCTGGCGGGCCTGGTCGATACCGTGGTCATCGCCGCTTTATCCGGCGCCTACGCCAACTACTGCGTCACCCCGGAAGAATACGAGGCGCAAAATTACGAGGGCGGTTCGACCCTGTTCGGCAAATGGACCTTGCCCGCCTACCAACAAGAACTGGCCAAGCTGGCCGTGGCCATGCGCGGGGGTCAGGCGGTGCCGGCCGGACCGACCCCGCGCGATTTGAGCGAAGCCCAACTGACCTTCCAAACCGGCGTGGTTTTGGACAACACCCCCATTTTCAAAGATTTCGGGGATGTGGACAAACAACCCAACCGCCGCTACCGCACCGGCGAAACGGTGGAGGCCCACTTCTGGACCGGTCATCCCAAAAATAACCTCAACAGTGAGGCCGGCTTCTTCGAGGTGCAGCGCAAACAAAACGGAAGCTGGGTCACCCTTTATACCGATGCCGATTGGGACACGGTTTACCGCTGGAAACGCAAGGACGCGGTGTGGGGAACTTCCCTGGCCAAATGTTACCTCACGGTCACCAACACCACGCCGCGTGGCAGCTACCGCATCGTCCACCACGGCCATTACAAAAACGGTTGGAATGGGCGCATCTACAGCTTCAGCGGAACCTCCCGTACCTTCGAAATTGAATAGACGTCCCCCGCCCGTTTGATTTGCGTGACAAGCGGGCCGGGGATGCTCATGGTGAAGCCGAGCACGGTAACCCAAGCCGCGCTCGGCCTTTTTTTTGGGTCGCATCTTGTTGGGTGGTGCTCTTTACGCAAGGCCGGTTTGCGGTTCCCGCGAGGAACGCCTTGAAAACCCACCCGTTGTCCCACGAAACGCGGTCATTCCGAACGCCATCCGGCCTAACGGCCGCGGGCCGGTACGCGTTCAGCGAGGGCATTTTTCTTCTCAAAAACCTTCTTGTTGTGAAAGGCTTTTGAGAAGAAAAATGCTGTTGGGATTTAGGTTGACGTTTCACCGGGCGTTGCCGGCTGATCACCTTCACACGCGTCGGATGGTCTTTAGTTCGTTCACCATGGGTTAAAACCGGGTTTTTAAACCGAGTTGCATCTGGCGCGGCGTGCCCGTCCCGGCCTGGACCGTGCCGTCGAAGTTAAAGATCAGGTTGGTCACCGAGGGGGCCAACAGGTTTTTGCTGTTGGCCGCGTTAAAGACCTCGAATACCGCCTCCAAGGTCACCCGATCATTCAACTGGAAGTTGCGCGAAATGCGCAGGTCGATGGTGCTGAATTGGTTGTCCTTGCGGCCCGTATTGCGGGGGAAGATGCTGCCGTCGGCGTTGATGCGGTCTTGCGGCGTATTGGCGGGCGTCCCGTCTTCGGTCAGAGACAAGGGCTGCGCGGAACGGTAGTTAAACCGCATGTTGACGTTAAACGCGTAGGGCGCCTGCCACAAGATCCAGGTTGAGAAGCGATGCCGTTGATCCCGGTCCGAATAACCCCACTCGGCTTCTAAATCGGTAATGCGTGCATAGCGGAAACTAAAGGGATCGCGTTCGTTGTCGTCGTGGGATTTATCCTTGGCATAGGTGTAGTGCCCCTGTACCAACAGCCGATCACTGAACAACTTGTTAAACCCAAGGGTGAAGCCGGTATAAACCGATTCGCCGCCTGATTCCACCACGGTCAGGTTACCGATCCCGTTTTGGCCGTCCTCGCCCAGTCCGGTCGACCACGGCGAACCCAACAAGGGATCGTTGAGATTGAGGAAGCGCGTTTGGTTCCGTCCTTTGATGTGGGTGACCTTCACATAAGCCGAGGTTTGCGGGAAAATCTCGCGTTCGTAAGTGATGGAGAACTGGTCGGAACGGGGATTGCGGAAGTTTTTGTCGTATACGGTCACGTCGGGTCGGAACGGGGTCGCGTTGCTATCCACCGCCAAGATGTCGGGATACGCCGGCGGCGGTCCCAGGACCGGGGTGAGTTCGCTGTTGCGGAAGATCGATTGACCCACGCTGCCGTTGGTATTGCGCGTGCCCGCCACGGCCAAGCCGGGGATACGCGCGTAGTAGATGCCCGCGCTCATCCGCAACACTTCTTTGCCTTTGCCGCCGGGATCCCAGGTGAAACCAATCCGGGGTTGCCACATTTGGTCGTCCGAGGGAATGGTTCCATCGGAGGGAAACGCCATCCCGTTGCGGGTGGTGCCGATGAAATCCGCAAAAAAGACCTCATTCGGCGGCGTGATCGGGTCGGGTTGCTCCTGCATCTCCCAGCGCAGGCCCACATTAAGGCTCATATTGGGTGCCAAATCCCATTTGTCCTGAATGAAAAACGCCGGTTCCACCACATCAATCGTTTGGGTGCCCGCCTCTTCCACGGTGCGCCCGCCGAGCCCGGCCTGCTGCAGGTACAAAAGAACCGGCCCGGTGATATCCGTTCCCTCGGGACAAACCCCGTCAAAAGAAGCGGATCCATCGGAACACTCGACATAACTGGGATTGGCCGCATAGTTAAAGAATCCGTCGGTCGAACTGAAGATCCAACGCCCGTTGGCAAAACCCACAAAGGTCTGGGTGGCCTCGGTGATGTTGGCCTCCACGCCGATTTTGATCAAATGGTTGCCCGCGATAATCGAAAGGTTGTTGTTAATTTGCAGACGGGTGTCGTGGTATTCGACCGGAATGAAAAACGGCATGCCGAAGCGGTAGCCACGCCCAAAATCAAAAGCCGTGTCCGGCAACGGCCGGTTTTGGCCGGCCAGGTTGGGACCATTGTAGGAACGCGGTCGATCCTCACGGGAGTATTGGAAGCGCAACTCGTTGATCAGGCTCCCGGTCAACACCGAATTAAGCTGACCACTGAACGACCAGGTATCGGCCACCTCAACCGCGTTGGCACTGCGTCCCCACGAATCGACGTCAAAGGTGCCGTTCTCTTGTTCCGAACCACTGTCGGTAAACCGGAAGGTCAGCAAATTGCTTTGGTTCACATTCCAATCGAACTTGGCCAAAAAGGCGTGGGCGTTGTTGGTGCGGGTGATCGGCGCGTTTTCATCCGGGTACCCCAAATCGCGGAAAAAAGAGACCACGCGGTCCTCAATCCGCGCGCTGTCCAGTTGTTTGGTAGAGTCCGCTTCCTGGAGATCGAAAGATACAAAGAAAAAGGCTTTGTCTTTCACAATCGGGCCGCCCAGGGTGAAGCCCACCTGGTTTTGCGAGAAAGGGAACTTTTCGGCCAAGCTGCCGTCCGGGTTTTCCGCCTTGGCATTGAGTTCGTCGTCACGCAGGAAGAAGTGGCCCGAACCCTTGAGTTGGTTGGTACCGCTTTTGGTAATGACGTTGATGAAACCGGAGGAGGAACGCCCAAACTCGGCGGGCGCACCGTCGCCGACCACCACCACTTCTTGAACCGCGTCGAGGTTAAACGTGAAGGGCGCGCGTTGGCCGCCGCGCTGTTCGCCAAAAAAGGGGTTGTTGAAATCGGCCCCGTCGACGGACACGTTGTTGTTGATCCCCTTCTGGCCATTCACCGAAATCACCGCGCCGTCCGGGCCTTGGGCGATGGTGACGCCGGGTGTGAGCAGCGAGAAGTCGAGGAAGTTACGCCCGTTGTTGGGCAAGCCCTGAACCTCTTCCTCACTTAGAGAGACCGAACTCTCGACCCGCGCCGTTTCAACCACCTGCTGAAAATCGCCGGCCGCGACCGTAATCGATTCGATAATCTCGGCCCGTTCTTCCGCCGCCTCCGCCGACAATTCGTCAAGCTGGCTGAAAAGATCGGCAATCTCCTGGTTCTCAATGGGTTTCATCTCAATTTTGACAACCACGGTTTTACCCACCGAGACATTGAGGCCGTCCTGCTGGGAGATGTAGAAACCCTCTTTGTTGCCGCGCACGCGGTAAGGGCCCAAGGGCAGCAGCAAGCCGCGGAAACGGCCGCGCGCATCGCTGTTCACGTTTTTGGTGTAATTGGTGGCCTTGTTGATCATTTCGATTTGGACAGCCGGAATCGGACTGCCGGTTTCATCGACCACGGTACCTTCGATGATGCCCGTGGTCGCTTGAGATTGCGCCACCGCCGGCAACAAAGCGAGCAGACCCATAGCGAGCGCCGCGAGGACCAAACGCATGTCATCCCCCTAGAAAGAGTTATCTTTTGCTTTTAACAGCGCTATCGGTCATAAAGCGAAAAACTTGATTTCGGTATCAGTCTTTATTTAGAGAAGCCGCTATTCTTCCAAGGATCAGAAGGGAAGCCGGCAAAGCCGGGAATTTCTTCGAGGGCGCTCGCTCAGGATACGGGGTCCTCACTCAAAAAATGAGCGGCGGGTTAAGGTGTTACAGCGCCACCCAGCGCGTAATACACCGCAATGAGTTGGTTGGCCGCCGCGATTTCACTCACCGCCAAACTGGATTCGGTTTCCAACAAGGTACGTTCCGCGTCGAGCACGTCCAGGTAGCTGTCGATACCCGCCTCAAAGCGGACCCGCGCCAGCTCAACCGTTTTTGCCGCGGATTGACCAGCCAGCACCAACTGACGCCGCCGCTCCTCTTCCCTGCTGAATGCAGCCAGGGCGTTGTCGAGTTCTTCCAAGGCAGCCAAGACCTGTTGCTGGTAGGCCGCGACCTGTTCGCGAACACGCGCATCCGCGGCGGATAGCTCCGCTTTCTGCCGGTGGCGGTCCAAGAATGACCAATCGACCACCGGACCGATGGCATAGTTAAAGGCCTCACTGGTGAACAGGTTGGAAAACGAGCCGGACAAGAACCCAAGCGAGCCGATCACGGATACGCGGGGAAACAAATCGGTGGCTTCCAAATTGTATTGTGCGGTGGCCTGAAGCACCCGCTGCTGCGCCTGGCGCAAGTCGGGGCGTCGTTGCAGCAAGCCGGCGACATCACCCAAGCCAACCTGTTCCGGCAAGGACGGCAGTGCCCGCGGTTTGCCCAAATCGGCCCGCAGTTGGGCGGACGGTTGCGCCGTCAACACCGCCAAACGATGAACGGCGCGGGCCAGATCGGCCTGGATCGGCGGAATCGAGGCTTGGGTCGTGCGTAGCAAGGTCTCCGCCCGGGCCACATCCAAATCGGTGCCGCGCCCACCCTCGCTCAAGGCTTGCGTCAATTCAACGCTTTCTTTTTGGTTGGCGAGGTTGCGTTCGGCCACATCGAGCCGGTACTGCGCGCCGCGCAAGTCCATGTAGGCGCGCCCCACCTCGGCCGCAACACTGATTCGCACCGCGTCCAGGTCCGCCTCGGACCAAGCGGCCTCGGTCTCGGCCACCGCGATGCGTTGCTTGATACGACCGAGGATGTCCAACTCCCAGGCGATATTGGCGGCTAAGTTAAAACGGTTGCCGTCTTGCGCCGCCACGGGACCCACCAATTCCTCACTGGCGCGCTCACGAGAATAACCGGCCTGACTGGTCACGGTGGGATATCGGTCGTAACCCCGCGCCTTGAGCAACGCGGTGTTGCGGTCCAAACGCGCCACCGCCTGCACCACGTCGAGGTTGTGGGCCAGCGCCCGTTCCACCAGCGCCGTGAGTTGTGGATCGTTAAACCGACCCCACCAACCCGTCACCACCGAGGCGTCGGCAAAGCGGTTGTCTTTTTCAGCCAAAAATGTCTGGGCCGTCGCTTCAGGCGGCTCGGCGTCTTGCAACGGCCGCACCGGCGCACAATGGAAACTGCCGAACAGCGCCGCGGCCACCGCCGCACGTTTCAAAATCGGGTAAGGTCTCATGCTTCGTCCTCGTTCTTGGCAGCATCCGCCGATGGGGTGCCGGTCTCTTTGGGAACGCCGGTCCGCACAAACAGCGGCGTCCGCGTGATCGTGTAGAACACCGGGGTTAACAACAAACCAAAAAAGGTCACGCCGATCATGCCGCTGAACACGGCCAGCCCCATGGCGCGCCGCATTTCCCAACCCGCCCCGGTCGCAAACACCAGCGGCAACACGCCGAGGATGAAAGCCATCGAGGTCATCAGGATCGGACGCAGGCGCAGACGCGCCGCTTCGACCGCGGCTTTGAACCGGTCCATGCCGCTTTCTTCCTGTTGCTTGGCGAATTCGACAATCAGGATCGCGTTTTTACTGGCCAGGCCGATCAACACAACAAAACCGATCTGGGTCAGGATGTTGTTGTCGTAACCGGCCATCACCACGCCGGAAATCGCGGAAAGCAAGCCCATGGGAACAATAAGGATCACCGCCAAGGGCAGCGACCAACTTTCGTACTGGGCCGCCAAGAGCAGGAACACAAAAACCACCGCGAGCAGGAACACCAAACCGGCCGTATTACCCGCGCGTTTTTGCTGAAAAGCCAGGTCCGTCCACTCGAAGGAAAAACCTTCCGGCAAGACTTGGGCGGCGAGGTTTTCCATCGTGTCAAGCGTTTCGCCCGTACTGAAACCGGGCGTGATGTTGCCGGACAAAGCCGCCGTGTTGAACAGGTTAAAACGCGGCACGCGTGAGGGTCCGAAATGGTTTTCCAAATTGGCGACCGCGCCAATCGAAACCATCTCGCCGTCGCCGTTGGGCACCTTCAGGCGCAGAATGTCATCCGGGCTCAGGCGCTGCTGCGCCTCGGCTTGGGCCACCACGCGATAGGTGCGACCCAACATGTTGAAATCATTGATGTAGGACGATCCCATGAACACGCTGAGGGTGTTGAGCAATTCACCGATATCGACGCCGAGCCGGCGCGCCCGTTCGCGGTCGATATCCATAAAGACCTGCGGGGTTTGGGTTTCAAAGGTCGTAAACGCCATCGCCACCGAGGGATCGGCCATGGCCGCGCCCGCCAGCGACCAGGTCGCGTTGAGCAAAGCGTCGTGACCGTGGCCCGCGCGATCCTGAATCATCATGGTGAAACCGCCGCTGTTGCCGATGCCCTGCACCGGCGGCGGAGGAATGACAATAATAAATGCTTCTTGAATTTGGGATAAGGCCCCGTTGAGTTGCCCCAACAAACCGTTGTAGGTCACACCTTTGGCGACCCGTGTCGGGTAGTCGTCGAGCGCGATAAAAATCGCCGCCGCGTTGGAAGCACTGGTAAAGGTCGCCCCGGAGAAACCACCGAAGGCAACCATGTTCTTCACGCCGGGAATCTGACCCATGGTGTTAATGCAATCGCGCACCACCGCGTCGGTCCGTTCTAAGGAGGCACCCGGCGGCAATTGAATGGCGGTGATGAAGTAACCCTGGTCCTGATCGGGGATAAAGCCACTGGGCGTTTTTTGGAATTGGTAATAGGTCAGCGCGATCAGCCCCGCGTACACCAACATCGCCAACACCCCCAAACGCACCAGGCGTTTCACCAAACGCGCGTATTTGCCCGTCGCCCAATCAAGCACCGCCTCGAAGGTATCGAACAAAAACTGAACCGGCTTCTGCCAAATCGGCACTTTTTTGTCGGGGTCGTGGGCGCGCAGTAGGATCGCCGCCAGTGCCGGCGACAGGGTCAGCGAGACAAACCCGGAGATCACGGTCGAAACCGTGATGGTAACCGCGAAGGCCCGGTAAAACTGACCGGAAATACCCGAGATAAACGCCGACGGCAGGAAAACCGCAACCAGCACCAGCGCCATCGCGACCAGGGCAATGCCCACCTCGTCCATACTCTTGTGAACGGCTTCACGCGGCGGCAAACCCCTGGCCAAGTTGCGTTCCACGTTTTCGACCACGACGATGGCGTCGTCGACCACGATCCCAATCGCCAACACCAAACCAAACAAGGTCAAGGTATTCAGCGAGTAACCCAAGGCGGACAGCACCGCGAAGGTCCCGATCAAACTCACGGGAATCGCGGCAATGGGAATAATCGCGGCGCGCCAGGATTGCAGAAACAGCAGCACCACCAGGACCACCAGGATCAGCGCTTCCAGCAGGGTGCGGTACACCTCGCTGATGGACTCCGCCACATAATCCGTGGGGTTGTACACGATGTCGTAGGCCATGCCCGGCGGGAAACTGTCTTTGAATTCTTCCATCGCGGCGATCACCGCATCCGAGGTAGCCAAGGCATTGGTACCCGGCCGTTGGAAAATCGCCAGCGCAATCGCCGGATCCTTGTTGAGGTAGCTGCGGGTCGCGTAGGTCTGCGCACCCAATTCAATGCGCGCGATGTCTTTGAGTTGCACCAACCGCGCCGGGCGTCCGTCCTTGGCCGGCTCCTGTTTGATGACAATCTCGCCAAATTCGGCTTCGGTCTCAAAGCGGCCCTGGGTCTGCACGCTCAGTTCAAAGGCGCTCGCGGTGGGCTGCGGCTGCTGGTTCAAGGTACCGGCCGCGACCTGCACGTTCTGCTGCCGCAGCGCAGTGACCACCTCGCCCGCGCTTAAACCACGGGCCGCGGTCAGGTCGGGATCCAACCAGATCCGCATCGCATAATCGGCGCCGCCAAACACCAGAATCGAACCGATCCCCTCGATCCGCGCCAAGGCGTCGCGAATGCGCAAGGTCGCATAGTTGGAGATGTACAGCGGGTCGAGGCTTCCGTCCGGCGACAACAGGTGAACAACCATCATCAGGTTCGGTGAGTTTTTGGCCGTCACAATCCCGTTACGGCGCACCTCCTCAGGCAAACGCGGCTCCGCGATGGCGACCCGGTTTTGCACCAAAACCTGGGCTTCCTCCAGATCCGTGCCCAACTCGAAGGTGATGGTCAACTGCATCTGGCCGTCGTTGGTCGATTGGGACAACATGTACAACATGTTCTCGACACCGTTGATCTCTTGCTCCAACACGGTCGCCACCGTTTTGGAAACGGTTTCCGCGCCCGCGCCGGGATAATTCGCCGAAACCACAATCGTCGGCGGCGCGATGTCCGGCATTTGGCTGACCGGCAAGGTCTGGTAAGCAATCGAACCGACCAACATAATGATGACCGACAACACGGTGGCAAAAATCGGACGGTCGGCAAAAACATGGGTAAACTTCATGGTGAGTCCCTCTTTAAGACACGGGCGTAACAGACGAATCTAGGTGGGTTGGCTTAGCCTTGCGGTCCGGCAGGCGCGGTGGGAACCTCAATCGTTCCCTCCTCAACATTCACCGGCATGCCGGGGCGAATCTTTGCCAAACCATTAATAATGAGGGTTTCTCCAGGATTCAGACCCTTGGTAATGACCCGCAAACCGTTGCTCTGGAGCGGCCCCAACTCAACCGGACGCGGCTGAACCGTGCCGTCCTCGCCAATCATGTACACCAACTTTTGTGTCAAAAACGAGGCAACCGCGGTGTCGGGAATCAAGAGCACCGTGCCGGGGCGCCCCATGGGTACGCGCGCGCGGCCGAAGGCGCCGGGCTGCAACGCGTAATCGCGGTTGGCGAAGCGGGCGCGCGTCAGCAAGGTCCCGGTAGCCGCGTCGATTTCGTTATCGACAAAATCAATCACGCCCTCATGGTTGTAGGTGTCTTCGGCCAAGAGTTTTACGGCAACCGCCACACCCAAGGCTTGGTTGCCCTGCCGCGTGATGCGCGCGACTTCCTGTTCACTGGCTTCAATGTAAAAGTGGAGCGGGTCCAAGGCGACCACGGTCGTGAGCAAGGTGGAACCGGCCGCTTGGCCGCTGATCAGGTTGCCCACATCCACCAAGGTTTCGCTGACACGGCCGGTAATCGGCGCGCGCACCTCGGTAAAGGTCATATCCAGCTTCGCTTCTTCCAGCCGCGCCTCAAGCGAAAGAATCGCGGCCGCGGCCGTATCGCGCTCTTCAATGCGCCGGTCCAGTTCTTCAACGGAAACGGCACGCCGATCCCGCAGGGATTCAACGCGTTTTAATTCTTTTTCGGCCAAACGCAAACGGGTGCGCGCCTGGGTTAAATCGGCCTCGGCGCCGGCCAAGACCAGCTTGAAGGGGCGCTGATCGATCTCAAAAAGCAGGTCGCCCTCGTTGACTATTTGGCCGTCTTCAAAGGCAATGCGGGTCAGGTACCCGTCGACGCGCGCGCGGATTTCCACGCGTTTGCTCGCCTGGAAACGTCCGGTAAATTCGGCATACTGGGTGAGTTCCTGTTGCAGGGCGGCGGCAACCGTTACCGTGGGCGGCGGCGGCATCATGCCGGCGGCGGGATCGGGCTGTTGGCAGGCCGAAACCAACAAGGCAACGGTCAAAAAACACAAAACACGGCGAGACCAAACATCCATCATCAACAACCTCTTAGGCCGCGGGCACCGGCGCGGCAACCCACAATTTTGGGGAAAAACGACCCGATCCGGCGGTCAAACTGCAAATCGGTTGCGTCAAAGGCACGTTTTCCCAAGTTGCCTATTCTAGACGGATGACGTCTTCCCACCAACCGCAAATCCTGTTCTTACAGCAAGGAAGCCGAGAACGAAGGCACGAACGAAATTCGCGCGCCGGCACGGTTTTTTTTCACACACAGGGATAAATCGTTTTTCCCAAGCTTGCCGACCGTTCTTTTCGAGCCGCCATAGAAATGCAGGGGCACCCATCACGCGTCTCCTGCGCCGACCCACCTTGTTCCAACCGGGTTCCCAATACTTTGACTTGCCGGCGCAGCTTCGCGCTTTAACCTAAGAGGCGCTGAAGCGAGGTATTTCCGCTAAAGATCTGGAGCGAAATGGCTTGGAAAAATAAGGACCGGGGTCCCGCACGACCGCACCCGCTGGGTGCGGTGAGCATTTTTACAGGCCGTTCCAGTCCACAGGTTTTGCTAAAATCATCGCGTCAGCGCTTCTTAGGTTAAATCACGCAAAAAGTAACCAACACAAAACAGATATCCTCTACCAAAAAAGAAAACAACACAAAACACGGATTATCCTTTAAAATACGAGACCAACCCAAACCCCTGTTAAAACCGAATATCGCACACCCCAAACCGAACGGCGTCGCCCTGTTTTGCACTTCTTCACTAACTTTGTTGCGGCACCTGCTTGGGGCGTCCTCTCTTTAACCGGGCGACGGCTCATTTTTTAAACTGTAGGTGTGTTGTCATGATTCGGTCCTTCTTTGTTTGGCTTGCCTTGGCTTGTGCCGTCTGCTTCGCCCAAGAGCCTCCTTCCGTCCTACTTGACCCCTTGCCTGAATTCACCCGCGAGGAAACCGTCACCCTTTCCGGGACCGTAACACCCGCCGCTAGTAAACTGACGCTTGGGTCGCTGGCCGTCACCGTCAACCCCGACGGCACCTTTTCACACACGCTCGCGCTGAACGACGGTTTTAACAGCTTCTTTTTAGCCGCCACCCATGGCGATGATCCACCGTTTCAACGCGGTTTGACCCTCACCCGCGACACGCAACCACCCACCTTGACCCTCACCGGCGTTTCCGACAGCGCGCGGGTCAACCGCACCCCCTACACCCTCGTCGGGCGGGTCGCCGACGACCACGACGACCGGCTCAGCCTCACCCGCGACGGCAACCCCGTCGTGCTGGAAAACGGTGCCTTCCGCGACCCCGACCTCGCCCTACAACCCGGTGACAACCGCTTCACCTATCTGGTCACCGACCGCGCCGGCAACAGCGCCGAACAAAGCATCACCCTCTCTTTTAACGACCAGCCGCCGCAACCCGCGATCACCGCCCCCGACCACCTTGCCGCCGGCGACAACTTCACTTTCGCCGTCTCCTTCGCCCAGCCCGAACAGATCGCCGCCTACCGCGTCAG
>NZ_JAFREP010000065.1 GCF_017377855.1 Acanthopleuribacter pedis | reverse complement strand
CCCGATACCCGGCGGCTACCGTGGGACGCCGGCGTGCCTACCGGTGGCACGGCAACGCCGTGCCGGATTTCAGCCCTGGGTTGGACGGGGGCGCGAAGCTGCCACCGACCAACCCAGGGTCCACCGCCGACATACCCCCGTGCGCTGAAGGCGCAACGGTACATCACTCACCGCCATTGCTGGGCCTTGCTCCGGTGCGCATTCTGCGCACGTGGTTCGAATTGACCCCTAACCCATGGTTGGCCACCGGATGCTTCGCCTCGCTGCCCAACCATGGGCTGAAATCCGGCAAGGCTTCACCTTGCCAACAGCCGCGGGGACAGACACCCGTAAGCCGTTGGTTTTATTATGCGTGTTTGGAACCCATCGGCTTGGCCCGCCACCCCCTGTCCCGATACCCGGCGGCTACCGTGGGACGCCGGCGTGCCTACCGGTGGCACGGCAACGCCGTGCCGGATTTCAGCCCTGGGTTGGACGGGGGCGCGAAGCTGCCACCGACCAACCCAGGGTCCACCGCCGACATACCCCCGTGCGCTGAAGGCGCAACGGTACATCACTCACCGCCATTGCTGGGCCTTGCTCCGGTGCGCATTCTGCGCACGTGGTTCGAATTGACCCCTAACCCATGGTTGGCCACCGGATGCTTCGCCTCGCTGCCCAACCATGGGCTGAAATCCGGCAAGGCTTCACCTTGCCAACCGTTTCCAGGGCTGCGTCCCCCTTACACCCATCTTTTTGCGGACGCTCTTCGTGCTTATTTACGATTGCGGGGACGATTGCGGGGACGATTGCGGGGACAGACACCCGTACGCCTTCGAGGAACCTGCCGCTGTTGAAAAATGGATCATTTAACATCCCAAACAAAGCCGGTAGCGGCGAAACAGACCACGTTGTTCCCATTTTACCGGCTTAGCATTTCGAAAAATACCACCCTTAAATTATTGATTTCGTTTCACTTGCTCCGGTGCGCCTCCAGCGCACTTCCCGTTTTTTCCCCTTAACCCATGGTTGGTCACCGGATGCTTCGCCCCGCCGCCCAACCATGGGCTGAAATCCGGCAAGGCTTCACCTTGCCAACCGTTTCCGGGCTTGCGTCCCCCTTGATCCCGACCATCTACGGTCGGTTGGCCGAGGACTGCGAGGACTGACATCCGCAAGCCGTTCTAGGAATTGCGGGGACAGACACCCGTAAGCCCTTGTCATTTACGGACGGTTTGCCATGCCAACCTAAGGCTTGTGGGATTGTGCGGGACAGACATCCCTAAGCCCGCGGAATTGCGAGGACAGACACCCGTAAGCTTTTGGTTTTACTATGCGTAGTGGGGACCCATCGGCTTGGTCCGCCCCCCGATACCGATACCCGTCGCGCCTACCGTGGGACGCCGCTGTGCCTACCGGTGGCACGGCAACGCCGTGCCGGATTTCAGCCCTGGGTTGGGCGGGGGCGCGAAGCTGCCCCCGCCCAACCCAGGGTCCTCCGCCCACATATCCCCGTGCGCTGAAGGCGCACCGGTCCTTCCCTCACCGCCATTGCTTGGCCTTGCTCCGGTGCACATTCAACGCGCTTGGTTCGAATTGACCCTTAACCCATGGTTGGCCACCGGATGCTTCGCCCCGCTGCCCAACCATGGGCTGAAATTCGGCACGGCTTCACCTTGCCAACGGTTTCCGGGCTTGCGTCCCTTATGAGCCCAGCCATTTGCGAACGCTGTTCTTGCTTTCCCCGCTTGCATCCTCTTTAAAACACGGTCGTTGAATTCAACATCTCCGGTTCGCGGTGGGTGTCCTGCCTTTCGTGTCCTGCCTTTCCTCCGGCGCTCGGGAAAAGGTGGGTGTCCTGCCTTTCCGTTTCCCTGCCTTTCCCGGTTCGCGGTGGGTGTCCTGCCTTTCCTGCCTTTCACCTCCGGTGCTCGGGAAAAGGTGGGTGTCCGAGGTTTTCTCTCAGTCCGCAAGTGGTGAAAAAAGTGGGTGTCCTGCCTTTCCTTAAAAAAGTGGGTGTCCTGCCTTTCGCGCCACCCTTCGCTTTGAGACGCTGTTCTTTCCTTTAGTGCCTTCGTTATTGCGGTGGGTGGGCAGGCGCTTTTTGGGCCTCGACCCAAGGTCGCTTCGCCGCGGCGGCTTATTTTTTGGCGCCCGGCGCTTCCACCACGCGGAAAAACACCTTGGTGTCGTACTCACGCGACATCAAATGGTCAATGCCCCCGCTCAGGTCGTACACGACCTTGGTGTTCAGGCCGTCGTCGGTTTGGTAGGTGACATGCACCTCGCGGTCGTGGAAACTTTTGCGATCATCCCACCCAATCGGCTGCAAACGGAAAGAAATACCCCAATTTTCCAATTTCGTTTTCAGGGCTTGCCGCAAAACGGTCTTGCTCAGGATCGGGCCGTTGTATTCGAACTGATCGCGGTACACGATTTTGAGCATATCGATGCAATCCGCCAACCCGCGAATCGCATCGACCAAATCCAACAAAAAGTCGTGGTTCCGTCCCCCCTTCCCGCAGTAGGGATCACGGATGGTAAGCAACTTGATCGGCACCTGCTTGAGCACGGCAAACACGGACGATACATCGCGTGCTTCGCCGATCTTGAATTCGTGGACCCGATGGGCCGCGAGATGGTTGTCCAATTCTTCCATCGCGATGGGATTGGCACGACGGAACAAGGCTTTCAACGAACCATGGTGTTCGCCAATCTTCAGTTCATAGCAGGGATCGGAAAGCAAGGATTCAAACAAGGGCACGTCCAAATCGGCCAACCAAGCCTGGCCGTGTTTTCCATCGACTTGGCACAATCGCGGCACCATCTGTTCCTTGCCCGTTTCCGGTAAATGGAACAACCGCAGCATGTCTTCCTGCAAGAATGGCCTTAGGTGTGGGTACATTTGGCGAAAAACCCAGGTTCCGTTAGAGAGGATTTCCCCCTTCTCGCGCAGGTACACATGAATCGGTTGCCCCTTGCGCAAACGTCCGAGTAACCAATCCAACACCACGCTGTCACGGCCGGCATTGCCCAACAGCGACTGCGTCACAATGGTAAGGGTTTGATCGTCGCGCATGGTTTGGTGCAATGCATCCATGGGGTCACGAGTAATTTGATGGGCATCGAACGGCGTTGGTACGGTTTCCCCATTGAGTTCTTTGAGCCAGTTGATCAGCAAGTGGCGGTTGAGGTAATCCCAAACGGCTTGGTTGCGGAAATCGTGGAGACAGGCGCGGCAGGCGTCGGCACAGTTTTCGGCACATTCCAAGACCTCGGCGGCTTTGATGAGGAGTTTGTTGATCTCCAGTGCCGCGGTCCCGACCTTGGCCACGAACCCGGCCCCGCCCGGTACGCCGTCGTACAAAATGATGTCGACCTTATTGGCGCGAATGCGGTAGGAACAGCGCACCTCGCCAATAGGCAACCCCAAAATTTGGATCAGCGCGAGGCGCATCGCCTCGGCCAGCGTTTGCGCAAAACTGCGACGGTACATATCCAATCGCGGTTCCTTTTTGGGTTTGTCCGGCATCGGGTAGCGGAAACGAAGCTGGAGCACATCCGTGTTAAACCGATGGGCCAGGTTCTCGCGGGAGTAAAAAGGTTTGGTACAGGGGTCGCCGGTACTCGGCCGCTTATGGCCTTTTTGCCGGAAGGCCGGGGTCATGGCGGGTTCGGCAAAACCACAGGTGTGACAACGGTCATAACCCAAACCGCGACGACCGCGGTTGATGATAAACATGGTGCCCGCCTGTTTTTCCTCGGTCGCGTAGGCATGCATCAGGAAACGGCCGACCTGCAGATGATCCCCAGGATTGATTTTGAAATCATCGGGCCGCGGTAAGGTGATCAAACGGGCTTCCTCCGAGGGCGGTTCTTTGAGACGGAAATACCCGGTGGCGCGCCCGCCCTTGGCATCGTAGTGGGTCATGAACCCCTTGGGTTCAATGAATTTGTCCGTACCGCCTTTGCGGAAATTGCGCGCCCGTGAACCACAGTTGACACAGGAACGGTTAATCCCTTCGCGATCCTCGGCCACCATCACGTGCTGACAGTTACGGCATTCCGCGAAATGGCGGGTCGGCATGAAGTCGCGCGGGGCGTATGCGATACCGGCACTGGTCCACAAACGGCCGTCCGCGACCACCTCGGCGCCCGGCGCGTATTCGCTGATGCCGAGCGAGGCGTCCCGACTTAACTGCACGTCCGGTTCTTGGTAATCGCCGGCCTTTTGCTTGGACTTGGCGATGTCGAGGGTGATGGCGTGGGTTGGAAAACTATAGGTCGGGATCAATCCCCCAAGCGACAGGCGGGTCACCAAAAACTGGTTTAAGTACTGATCCTTAAGGTCTTCCCATTTGTTGACGACCTGGCTCGCCTTGCGTCGCTGGGTCTTGTCGCCGTTGATGATGTCCTGCTGGGCCGCCGCAATTTTCTGTTCGTAGAGCACAATTTGCCCGGTAATTTCCTGGAAGAAACGCCGCGCGGCCTCCTTAAAAGCAGCCCGCAGCTTATCGCCTTTGCGGTCTAGTTCGTGTTGAACCGCCTCGGGTAACCGTTCCACCAAGGCTTCGGCCTCGCGAAATGCGCGCTGTCCCAGGTCGGTCTCCAGCCACGTCATCAGGTCGTAAGTCATGCGATCAGCACTTTGGCTGTCAATGGAACCACCAAACACATGAAACAGCCGCGGCGCATTGGGGGCATCGGAACCCAGCTTGTTTTTGAGGTAATAAAAAAGCAGAATCGAACTTTGGTGCCGCTGGAACAGTTCCCGATTCGCCAAGGTGATGATCGGTACCGGCGGCGACTGCAGCAGGTATCCGCGAAAATCACGAAACACGCTTTGGTCGTAGTTGCTGTTTTTGGCGACGGTTACGCAAAAGGGGGCGGCCTGAGCGCGACGTCCGGCGCGACCGGTGCGCTGCTGGTAGTTGGCAATGGACGGCGGAATATTGCGACACACCACGGCCTCGAGATCGCCCAAATCAACGCCCATCTCCATGGTGGTGGTACAACTGAGCAAATTGATGCGGCCGGCGGCGAAATCCTGCTCCACCCCTTCCCGCACCGCGTTGGGCAAGCCGGCGGTGTGCTCGCTGCACCGGACCGGTAATAAACCTTTGTCCAATGCCTGCTGAACATAATGGTTCTCCGCGATGTAAGCTTCTTTTTCCTCGGCGGAAAGCGCCTTAAGCATTCCATCCTTACAACCACGCACGGCGCAGAGGGCTTTCATGCTTTGGCTCTGATGGGAACCGCAGCGGTTGCAAATGTACAGCGGGGAAGGCCGCGTATTGACCAGCACCCATTGGTTCAAATCGAGCCCAAACCCGGGGGCGAACCGGGCCGGTGCAATGATGCGATGTTGCTTCAATAAATCCCACACCTTGTCTAAAAATTCACGGGCCTGGGGTTTGCGCCAACCGGCTCTCTCCAAAAACGCCATTCTGCGATTGGCGACTTTGCCGGTCGGTGTCCAGGCAAAACCTTTTTTCTTGGGGGTTTTGGTCCGTTCGAAATTTTGGTTTTTGCCGCTTTGGAAAGGACCCCAGAATTCCTCATCATTGAGGTCCAAGTCTTCGGTGGCGAGAATCGCCCGTTCGACCCGAAACGACTGCAACAGGATCGCCAACAGGGCGCGGCATTCCTTATCACCCAAGGCCGGCCCATGGGATTGCTGCACCAACTGGTGTAACGCGGGCAACATTTTTTTCACCAAAGTTGGATCGAGTTGGGCCTCGACCAATCCGAGTTTCTCTAGGGAGAGGCGACGGGGGCGCGTGAAGAATTCGGCCACGGTTTTGCCAAAAAGATGGTTTTCTTGAAGTGCCCGATCAGCCAAGGGACTTTTACCCGCGGGAAACACAAAAGCTTCTCCCTGCGCATCCTCCCACAACTTGCGAATCCTGCCCCCTAGGTTCTGAAGCGAAACCGGTTCGCTGCTTGCGGCCACAATGCGAACGATGGCGGCGCGTAAGGCGAAGTCCCCGCTGGTACGTTGAAAGTAGGGCGCAAAAAACGCGGCGTCTTGGCGGCCGTCGGAGAAGGTAATGAGTGAGCGCCCCCTCAAGGGAAGCGAGCCATCCATTTCATGTTCCTTGGGTTCGGGCAAAAAGTCCAAGACGCGTTGCATGACCACCGCGGACAAGGCGTCGTGACCGGGATGAATGCCCGCGATGGGTTCAAGCATGCGTTGGGGGCGATAACCGCAGGCCGGGCAGCGTTTGACAATGCGGCGTTGCGAACGCTCGTCGATTTCCATCGGGATTTCAACCAAGGTGAGCGTGGGCTCGCCCGGTGCCGGGTTAAGTCCGCCGGTGGTGGGATCAATGGTCAAGGGTTTGAAGTTCGCACTTGGCTCGGCGACGCCCTCCTCCTCATCGGTCAACCCGAGTTGACCGCTTTTACCGAGGAAATAAATACCGCGGCTCACGGCGATGCCCTTGGCGTTTTCCAGGCGGGCCTTGGGATGCAGGCGATCCCCGTCTTTGTAGCCTTCCATGTAGGGTTGCCCGCAATCGCGACACAGCAGCAGCGGGTAATAGGGGGTGTCGTCTTCCTCGTGATGCGGGAAGGGCGCCAGCTCGGCGAGGTAGGCTGGATGATTGGGATCTAGCTTGATGGAAAGCCCGGCCACGCTGTTGACGGCCAGGTGGTAGCGCGCGGGTAACAAGGGGTAACCCGCGCCGTTTTCGCGGGCGACCATGCTGGTTTGGATCATCACCGCCAAGGCGTTCCAGGCGGTGGCTTCCAGGGTGTCGGGAAACACGCCCGCGGCCAGTTCGCGGTAGGCCGACACCGTGTCGGCCTGGTCCAATAACTCGGCGGCGCGGCGCAATTCCGCGTTGGTGGAGAAGGTGTTGAACAGCCAGGCGTCAACGGGGCCGTTAACCTCGGGCAGGATGGTGTTTAAAACTTGATCTTCGAGGGCGATTTGCCATAAATCACGATCCAACACGTAAGGAAAATGTTTCGCTGCTTTTTCCGCGTCCGCCTTCTGTGCCGACGCATCACCCGGCTTTTTATCCAACAATTCAGCCAAAGCCTTACCGAACCCAATCCACTGGTCGGCACTTAACGAAAAGGTCTTCGCTTTTTTGGTTAAGGCGCGGTGAACCACCCGTTGCCCGCGGACCACCTCGTGGACGGTTTCACCAAACAGATCACTCGCGAAGGACAGCAACTTTTCATCGCTGTCGGAATCGTCGGCAAGGCTGGCGCTGGTGCCGAACACTTTGAGCGGCTCATTCAAGCCCATGCGGTTTTTGAGTTTTCGCAGCAGGAAGGCCACCTCGGTGGCCTGCGCCCCGTTGTAGGTGTGAATTTCATCCAACACAATCGCTTTCAAACAGCGCTCGCCAAACAAACTTTGGTTTTTCGGCAGCAACAGCATGTGTTCCAACATGGCGTAGTTGGTAATCAAAATATGCGGCGGATTAGCGAGCATTTCCTGCCGACTCAGCAAAAAGTTTTCGGGAATTTCCCCACCCAATTTGCCCATCAGTTTTTCATTTTCCTCCAGGGTCTCAATCACCTCCTCCCTGGTGTCGCGCACCTTTACCTGCGAGGTAAAACGCCCGAAGGTAATGCCCGCATCGCGAAAGGTTTTGCCGAACAACGGGGCGATCCGGTAGTACAACTGATCGTTGGCCAGGGCGTTCATCGGATAAATCAGCAGCACGCGCACCCCCGGCCGCCGCAAGTCCGGGTCGTCCAACAACATGTGCGCCAGCGGGTACAGAAAACTTTCGGTTTTACCCGAACCGGTGCCGGTCGCAATCAGCAGGTTTTTGTTTTCTACAATCGACTTGTGGAGCGCCTCGAATTGGTGCGAGTGTAGTGGAAAATCTTCTTCCGGCGGCAGCTTGGCGAAGCCGTCGTGCAAAAAACCGCCGTGGCGCCGCAACAGCTCGCTGATGCGTTTCGCCTTTTTGAAGTCCGGCAAGGTCTCGACAAAAGGACCTTCGACCAGCTTGGCTTTGCCCAGTTCTTTTTTGACCGCGGCGCGCAGCCCCGGGAAGTTGCGGCTCACCGCAAAGGTGGTTTGAATGTAGCGTTGTACCGCTTCTTCAAGGTCGTTGGTTAAGTCGATTGGGTTTTTATCGGTCATGGCCGGCCTCCGTCGTGATCAAAGCGAAAAATGAGTTCCCAAAACAAAAGGTAAAAACCAAACAGGTCGAACCCCAGGTACAGCAAAAAGCCGAGCCGTTTGCGGGTATCCAAGGGCGAGCCCGCGGAAGCGGCAGTCATTTGCGCCATCAGCGCCTCGAGCACACCCTGCGCCCGCGTCTCCCAGCGGCAGGCCTTGGCCAGCAACGCAATCAGCTGGTGGGCCGGCGCCAAGGCCTCCTGGTCGGTACGTTCCGGGGTTTCAGAAGAAAACAGGGTACCGGCGGGTGCGGTGAAGGAAACCCGGTCCGGGCCGGGGTGGGCTTGGCCCGCGCGGGTTTCGCCCAAAGCACGTCCTACTTGCGTGGCGAAAAACAGGGCCTTGCCCGCGTAGGGATAATCGCCCGGGCTGTCGCGCTGGAAGTGGCGACCCAGCGCCGCCAAGGCGTAACGCAGGTGGTGCGGGCCCAGGTAATCCTGCTCCCCTGGCTGCCAGGACGCGCGCCGCAACCAGCGCCAGGTGTCGTCCAATGCCAACCGGCCCATCGCCTCTTGGTAACGCGCCAGGCAAAAACCACGGAGCTCGGCGGCGTCCTGTTGCGCCTCGGCCAGATTGCGGAAACCACCCCAAAAGACGGGGTGTAACCGACCACTTTTCGCCAAACCGTGTAGGTCGCCGCCGGCCCAAACCGCCATCTGGAACACCATGTTGCGGCAATCCGAAAACGAGGCGTTGCGGTCGCGCGGCAACAAGGTGCGGTAGCGCGCGGCGGGTTGGGCGAAAAAATGCGGCCGAAAGGCGGCCGGGTTCCAGTGGGGCAGCCAACCGGCGGGGGCGTGGGCCGCGCCCGCGTTGAGGCATTCGCGCACCCATTGGCACACCAACTCGTCGGAAAGCGCGGCCGGATCGAGCGCGGCCAGTTCCTCACACCACAACGGGGTTAAGGGTTCCATGCGCGCCCAAGCGCCCTCGGCGTGATGGCTTGCAAGCAAACGGTGCAAGCGCAGGAAACGGTTCAGACGGGCCTCGCCGTGGACGGGTGGTCCTGCCGCCCAAAGGATCTCAGCTGCTTGGATGGGTTGGATTTGTTTATTGCTTTTGACAAAAACAAGGGTCTCGCGACCCGCCCGTGCATCGGTTAACAGCCCCCAACGGGAACCGATTCGACCCTGCACCGACACGCGGTAGAGGCCGGAATCCAGGTCGTCGGTCGTCAGGATCAGGCGGTTTTCGTAGAGGCCGGCCCGGTTGGGACTGGTCTCCCCTTCGAAGCGCATCAAAGGTTCGTCCCCGCCGCCGGGCGGCTGTTCGTAGCTTTTGCCGGACCATCGGGTGGTTTGGCCGGTGATCAGGTTTTCAAGTTCGGCGGCCAGTTCGAACATCACCGCGCGCGGGTAAAACCGCCAAATGATGTGGTTCAGCCCGGTTTCCACGCTGCTGTCGGCCACGGTGTGGGGATGGAACCAGGTGGCCAGCAAGACACGCGGACCCTGTTCGGGCACCAGCCACAATCCGTTGTTGCCGGGTTGGACGGCGTCGATGAAGGCGGCGGTGTCCACCGAGAAGCAACCCTTGCGGGGGAAGTCGGGCCGGGCCAAGTAGTCGCCCAGTTGCAATACGGCGGGTTCCTGATAATAAACGGTGAGGCGGCGGCGTGTTTCGCCGCGCAATGCGCATTCGGAACCAAGCGGAATAAACCGTTCCGCGTCGATTTTGGCGCCCTGCTCGCGAAGCGAAAGGAACAAACCCGGCAGGGCGAAGCGGAAGCGCAGGGTGCGTTTGTCGGACAAGGCAAACGCCGGTTCCATGGTGCGGTGGTGGCGATCGCGGCACCCAATGCCGTCGGCGCGTTGTTCGCAGTTTTCCGATGATTCGGACACGAAGTTCGTGGCGGCACCGTGGAACGCGCCGCCGGTCACGCGTTGCAGGCCGACCCAAACCAACGCGCTCAACCGCGCCTCGGCCCGTCCATGGCCCTCGCGCCGCAATTCAAACACGACCTGGCGCATCCCGGTGGGACAGCCCTCGAAGTCGAGGTGGATGCGCGGGTCGTCCTCGGGATCGACGGGTAGGGTTTGGCGCCAAGTTTCACAGCGAACTACCAAATGGAAGCGGTCCTCGTCATTCTCTTTTTCTTGGCCGGCCCAATCGATCAGCAAGTGGCAGTTGTTGCTTTGGAAAAAGCCGCGTCCTTTGAGGGGCTGGTGGTAGGCCCCGTCGAGGGAAAGCGCGGTGGTATGGAAACCGGCGAAGTGGGCGGCGGCGCGACCGTAGCGGAACACAACCTCGGCCCCCGGTCTCAGGTCGAGCTCGGTGACATGCAGCTCGGGGTCGAACCCGAAGGGTTGCGATGGCAACCCCAGCGGTTGGAATTCGCTGAGGACAACGTAGGCGCCGGGGTCGAGGGTGAGGCCGAGTTCCCCGGCTTGATCGGCGCGAAACAGCTTGCCCCGCGCGATCAAATCACCGCCGCGGGCGGGAAACACCAAAAACCGGTTGCCGGCGGGGCCTGGCCAAAGCTCGTCGGACCAGGAGACGGGGCCGATGGTGCAGTCGGCGGTAATCCGGGAAAAGCGTTCGGCGGTGAGCGGAAACAAAACGCCGTCTTGCTCGGGGTAGACGGTGGATGGTTGGTCGTCGAGGGAGAGATGCCAAGGGGCGTTGTCGCGCGGGGGCAGGAAGAGGCCGTAATCGTTGCCGTCCCAGCGGATGCTGGGCAGGTTGAGCGCGGCCTCTACAAGGACGGCGGCGGCGCGGAGCGGGGCGATCTGTTGTTCGAGGGCGGCGAAGAAAGGATTGGTCTCGGGTTGGGTTTCCTTCTTTTGGTGCCAGGTATCAAGGAACCAGCGGGTGTAATAGGCGTTGGTGTCGTTGTGGAGGGCGGCGCGGGTGCCCGCGGAATGGGCGGCACCGTTCATGGCCAGGTAGTGTTGTTGCCAGGCGATGAGGGCCGCGTCGTCATCGGGACTGGGCAGGCCGTGTTCTTTGGCGAAGGCGAACATGCCTTTGACCAGGCGGGGCAGCGCGGTGGTGGGGACGCCCACCTGGGAAAGGTAAAGGCGCACCATGTAGGCGGATTGGGTGTGTTGGGGGGTGGGCGGCAGGCGCAGGGTGGCACAGACGTGGAGAAAGGATTTATAGAGTTCGCGTCGGGCGCCGTGGGATAACTTAAAACCAAAGCCTTCTTCTAAATGGCAGTAGACGGCTTTGGTGCTGGTTTCACCATAGTGTGTGTAGAGAAGGTTGGTTAAGTATGCGCCGAACAAGGCGGGCCAGCGGTAGAAACAATCGGTGAGGAAGGCAACGGGATCGTGGTGGCGTTTGTGGGCCGCGAGTTTGTTGCGGATCAGGTGGTCGGTTGATTTGAATTCGGTGTGGTACATGCCGAGAAAAGGCAAGTCCCCGCAACGGATTTTGCGCCTCAGCGATTTCTCGAATCGATCCAACATAAGGTTGAAACCGCTGTTGCGGCTGTTTGGTTTGCAATAGGTCCCCATCGGTGTGTCCCCCCAGTGCGCCGGTTCGCGCGGGTTTTGGAAGCTTACTGAGGGGGAACACCGAAAAAGTCGTTGGGTTCACGGTGGGTTTGTTTTAGCCCGCATTTCTCACAAGGATTCGTAGCGAGAAGCTGAAAGCCTTGTGAGTACGAAGATTACGACCGAGAGACGGCACAGGCGTAGCAGCGCTACGGCGAAGGCGGCTCGACCGAGTAAGCGAAGTAATCGCATGGCTTTCGGCTTCGTAGCAGAATTCCTTGTGAGAAATGCGGGTTAGGTGGAAATTTTGTTTTTTTGGGTCGGTTTTTGGCCGTTGTTTTTCGTCAATTCAAACATTGGACTTATTTAATGGGTAGGATTCGGGTGGATGCATTTGTGCCCGTTTGGACGTAGGATACGCCAAAGAAAGGCAGGACACCCACCTTTTCCCGAGCGCCGGAGGTGAAGAAAGGCAGGACACCGAAAGGCAGGAGAAAGGCAGGACACCCACTTTTTACAAGAAAGGCAGGACACCCACTTTTTTCACCGCTTGCGGACTGAGAGAAAAAGAAAGGCAGGACACCCACCTTTTCCCGAGCGCCGGAGGTGAAAGAAAGGCAGGACACCCACCTTTTCCCGAGCGCCGGAGGTGAAGAAAGGCAGGACACCCACCTTTTCCCGAGCGCCGGAGGTGAAAGGCAGGGTGAAAGGCAGGACACCCACTTTTTTCACCGCTTGCGGACTGAGAGGAAAGGCAGGACACCCACCTTTTCCCGAGCGCCGGAGGTGAAGAAAGGCAGGACACCCACCTTTTCCCGAGCGCCGGAGGTGAAAGGCAGGGTGAAAGGCAGGACACCCACTTATTTCGCCGCTTGCGGACTGAGAGCCCAGAAAGCGGTCACCCACTATTTTTCACCAATGACTCCTAGCCGCACCAAAAAACACCGACCCAACGCCGCCCACCAAGCGGTCTCTACACGTGACGGAACCAACCCCTTGGGGATTCATTGGTTGATCGCTTGCCACCCGAATTTTGTGTGCAGCTTGTCTCTAACCCTGGCATTGGCCTTGCCTCGTTCAAATAAATTGTCTCGACCGCGATTGTCCTTCGTTGGTGTGTTGCCCCTAATCTAAAAATGCAGTTTTGCCTGCGCTCAAGCCGCGCACCCATCCCTGCCCCATCCGCTTTGCTGCCTGTTTCATGTGGGTTTCGGTCCCGGCCACGCTAAAAAACATCGATTCGAAATGACGCGTACTGTTTAGCCATTGTTGATGGTTCACGGATAGACGGGTCAACATGGGTGGCAAGTGGTCTGGGATGGCACCGGCTTTTCCCGCAACTAGACGCCGCCCCGTCCAGTCCAAAAGCTCCAGATAACCCTCGAGATCCATGGGCAAAAAACCGCGACGGTCCGGTGTATCCCTTAATGGGCAAAGCCAATCATCGCAGCCGGTTTCAATAGCAGCCGTGGGCTCACCCAAAATGCCCCAGGCCCCATGGGACGCATTAGAACAACGGGCCAGGTGTCCCCGAATCCGCTCCTCCGCCGAGGTGAACTTGCTTGTTTCCGGGGTTTCCGCGACCTTGGCCCTAATTGGATTTAGCTCCACATAGGTCAAGCAGGTCAGCACCGCGGCGTCGTCTAGAAGCGTCATATTCTTAAATCGCCCCTCCCAAAATCGTCCGGTGCAACCGTCTTCCGCGTTGGCTTTTCGCGCGATGAATTCCTTCAAACACCGATGAAACCAAGAAATGGACACGAGCCGCTTGCGAAGAACTTTGATTCGGCTTTCGTCCATGAGGAGCAAGGTCACCTCATCTTCGCTTGGCTCGACGGGGACGTCATTGGGTTCACTCCGCTTGGGAAACAATTTGAGCCAACGAACGGCTACATCACGATCCGATCCCTTGGCGGCAAGGTCGGGTCGATTGCGAAGAATGGTGTGGAGATGGTTGTCCATGAGTGCGTAGCCACATACATCAAGGTAAAAGATGCGTGACAACTCAATGAGACGTTGGTGAAGCCAGGTTTTTCGATGCGCGTAATTATTGCCGGTGAGTGGATCTTCACCCTGAAGATGAGCGCGTCGTACACAACGGGAGATACAGTGCTGGATGCCTTCCACCTGGTCATTGATGGTTTCTGAACGGGGACGTGTCATTGACGACCTCCAAAATTTTCGGATGAGGACATCGCGAAATATAAGGCCAAGCTAAGACAGCCTCTGTCAGGGGGTACGAATTTTTACAAAAAATGTCGTTAGCAACTTGCACACCGGTTTTTTGAGTGGGACGACTTCAGCGAATAGGGGGTTTTAGCCGCACTAAAAAGAAAAAGGCGGGTGTCCTGGCTCTGTTCTGGCACTGTTGTCATGCTCAGGATAGTTGTCCCCGCTTTGCTCCGCTTTATCCCGGATTAGATGGGTGTCCCCGCTTTGCTCTGCTATATCCCGGATTAGATGGGTGTCCCCGCTTTGTGCCCGCTTTGTTGTAGATTAGATGGGTGTCCCCGCTTTGCCTCGATTGCGGCGAACCCATGAGAAAGCGACCCGGCGGACACCAGCGAAAGGTCTGTTCCACCCCCGCCACCGCCACCGCCACCGTCTGCCAAATACCATAGGCGTCGCGGCCGTAAGCCACGGTGCTGGGATAGGGAAAATCATCAGGCGGCGCGATCCGCCGCACACGGGTCACCGTCATGACCCACCGCCCGGAATGAAAGCAACGCCACACGGGATTTCAAGCCGCGTTTTCACCAAGAGCACAACCGCCTCCATCACCAGGCCACCCACCGGCACCGGCCCGTTTCCCAAAAAACCAGGCGCGCCGCTCAACCGAATGTAGGGTTTTGTGTTGTTGTTTTTGACCGCCGGCAAAACGAGACAGGCCCGCCTCCGGCGATGAACCACGTATTTGCCTCAAAGTTTAGCACGACACCAAAAACGAAAATGCCGGTGTCCGATCCGCCCAAACCTCTCGTGCGGAGGCGCAGACACTTACAGGTGACCACTTACGGGTGACAGGCACAAAAAAATGACTGATTTTAATTGGGTTAGCCACACCACGCGGCTATAACCTTCTTTCTCCCACCTTCTCCCCGGCAAGAACGGGAGCTTACGGGTGGCAGGCACCAAAAAGTGGCCAAATGGGATCAGGCCATGCGGGCTTGCGGGTGATGGGTGGCAATTGACACTCGCTAAAAAAGCACTTACGGGTGACAGGCAGCAAGAAACAGCTGACTTTTATTGGGTTACACACATCAGGCGGCTATAACCTTTTCCACCCACCGCGCTCGGATTGATCAACTTGCAGGTGGCAGACGCCACCATCACTTGGATTCGTGGTGCTTCCTGGAGTGGTGGGAGATCAACATTGTGGAAACCATTGTGGGGACAGACATGCGTAAGACGTTGGTTCCGTTTCGCTTGCTCCGGTGCGCCTTCAGCGCACTTGCTTTCTTTGGCCCCTTACCCATGGTTGCCCACCGGTTGCTTCGCACCGGCGCCCAACCATGGGCTGAAATCCGGCAAGGCTTCACCTTGCCAACGGTTTGCGTGCTTGCGTCCCCTTAATTTTTGGCGGTTCACGGATAAAACCAACGACGGGTACCCGATAAAGCTTACCCCCTACCCCCGTTTCTTTTTCCCGAACCACAGGGGTTTCCTTCTCATCTAACACACTCGTCCTTTCGGAAGAGACCACACTTTCCCGTTTAGCCAGATCCCCAGCAATGCAACTTTCTTCGGCACAGTGATTAAATCAACTATCAGCACACTCATTTATCATGTAAATTTAACACTGCCCGCCATTCTCTCTTTCCTTGCCCAACCATCCTGTTTTTCAATGAAACGTGCCATGGGTTCACCCTCATCTCCGGTCCGCCGCATTTTTAAACCTAAGAAGCGCGAAAACTCGCGGTGATTTCAGCTAAACCTCTGGGCTGCAACGGCCTGTAAAAATGCTCACCGCACCCAGCGGGTGCGGTCGGGCGCGACCCCGGTCCGCTTGTTCCAAGCCATTTCGCTCCAGATTTTTAGCGAAAATCCCTCGCTTCAACGCCTCTTTAGGTTAAAGGCGAAACCCATCCCCATCGCATTAGCCCGCGTTTTCCCGCGGTAGCGCACAAACAGAAGGAAGGATATTTATGTTTCCAAAGCAACCCCAACCCGTGAAGGGTCAACAAGTCGCGGTCGTTCACCAAGTTCAGCTGGAACAACCCCAGCAGCAAGGCCCGACCATAAACCTGAAAGTACCCGATAACCTCAGCGATCTATTTAGCATCGGGGACATCGATGTGGAAAACACCCAACAATTCGCCAACACGCTCAAAAGCAACATCGAAGAAGCCGACTACGAAATTTATTCGAGCAATGGTTTTGACTCGCCCCAAACAAAACAAATGTTTGACGACGCCTACACCACGCCGTTCGACATGATGGGTCTGACCCCCAACCACAACATCACCTTCATCATCGCCACCAACCAAGACGACCAATCGATTGATGTCGTCGCCCTACGCAAAAATCCCGACGACCCCGACGAAATCCAAATCTGGAATTCAGATACCAACCAGTACGAGGCCATCGACGGCGACCAATTCGAACAACGCTTTGAGAATTATGACTACAGCCTGATCACCACGGACCAACACCACGTTTATTCATTCGAACCCTCGGTCACCCACGTCCACGATCAAGATCTCGAATTTTGTCATTATGTCGCGGGCAACGTCGGCAATCCTGGCAATAACCCACCTTATCACCACGAGTACCAGCGAGGCGCCAATTCGGGATTGTGCGGCCTGCACTCCCTCAACGCCTTCCTCGGCAAAAACCAATTCTCGGCCAACCAGGTCGGCAACAAAATGGTCGACATCGTCAAAGATGAAATGGGCTTTGAGGACGACGCTGCCCGTAATTTTGTTTTTGAGAAAAAGGTCGGCCAGGATGAACTGGACCCCAACAATTTGACAGGGATCAGCACGGCCCAAATGGTGACCTTGCTCAGCCAACTGGACGGGGTTCCCGATGAACTAAAGAACCTGGAAGCCACCTCGGTAAGCAGAATTCACGAAAAAGAGAATGATGGCCAGGAGTTAACCGCGGTCAAAAACGCCATCGGCGACAACGACCGGTTTATGGTGGGTTATGCGGGGCAAACCACCCACTACGTGACCTGCCGCAAGGATGACAACGGCCGCTGGTGGATGATCGACTCGCAGAAGTCCCAGCAGCAGTCCTACCCGGACCTGAACACGCTGCTCGGCCGCATCAAAAGCGACATGGACGGCGATCCCGGGCAAACGGTGTTCCTCACGCCGCGGCCGCCGCAACCGCAATTGGTGGATCCCAACAACGTCGTGTAAATCGGTTCCCGAAAAGCGAGGTCGAGAGGCCTCGCTTTTGTTGGCGGTGTTGAAGCATAACCACGCTTTGGTTGCACCGCGGGGAGGTTGCGGGGACGTTGCGGGGACGATTCCATCAAGACGTTGCGGGGACGTTGCGGGGACAGACAGGTGTAAGATGTTGGCTCTGTTTCGCTTGTTCCGGTGCGCCTGCAGCGCACTTGCTTTTTGTTGTCCCTTACAAATGGTTGGCCACCGGGTGCTTCGCCCCGGTCCCCAACCATGGGCTGAAATCCGGCAAGGTTTCACCTTGCCAACGGTTTGCGTGCTTGCGTCCCCTTGGTTCTTGGCGGTTTACGGATGCACTTACGGGTTACAGGTGTCGAGATGTCAAGGGACGTGGCGGGGACAGGTATCTGTAAGGCGTTGATTCTGTTTCGCTTGTTCCGGTGCGCCTTCAGCGCACTTGCCTTTTGTTGTCCTTTACCCATGGTTGGGCACCGGTTGCTTCGCACCGGTGCCCAACCATGGGCTGAAATCCGGCAAGGCTTCACCTTGCCAACGGTTTGCGTGCTTGCGTCCCCTTGGTTCTCCGCGATTTACGGAAGCGCACAAGGCGGGGACCTGTACGGGGACAGGCACATTAAATCCAAAACCTCCTTTTTCCCCGTTTTCACGTCGCCCCAGGATCTTGCGCTCTCAAAGTTGAACGCGCCACCAACGGCGATCTCCACTTAGTCAGATCCTTTTTGGCGCCGGGCCCGACTTATTTGGTTAAATAAAAGATCCATCGCTCACCTTAAGGAATCACCATGACCGACCGCATTTTGTTCCCAACCAGCCCCTGGCCCCAAGGTCATATCGTCACAAAATTCGCCTGGTCCGGTCGCCTCGAACCCGACAGTGGTTTGTGGTTTGACCTCCATTTGGAAAGCGACGATTATTTTGCGGTGGAACCAACCCATTTAAAACCCGAGGCGCACCAAACTTCGAACTGGGATGCACCCGCGGTTTGGGGCAATTACGGCGCCTGCACCTTGTCCTCGGTCGAATGGGGCGAGCAGGATGGCTTTCGCGTCGGAACACCGGATCAACCCTTCGACATCAACACCCTGGAAAACCGAGAATTTTGGGTTGACCGTCTTGGTGCGCCCGCCGATTCTTACCAAGACCCGTTTCGCATTTACCTTCAGGGATTTGATTCGGTCGCCGACATGCGCATTCAGTTCGGCCCTCGCCACACAATCGACCGCTTTGGCTTAACCTGGGAAGGCCGCATCGCGCTCACCTACCGCGGCGACGACAGCTTCCGCTACCGCTTCGAAACCCAAATCCAGAACTGCCGCTTTGAAGGTTTTTACCTCGCTGAAAAATGCACCGTGGAGGCGGCTTGGCGCCTTTTTCGAACCCATGTGACGCATCCAGAAGCCTACACCTACGATGGTTGGACCTTCTCCCTCAAAGACACCGCAACCTGACGGAAACGCCCGGAAAGAGATCATGCAGCGTCCCAAAATCGGCAAAAACTATACCTTCCTCCACTTTCAAAACGGGGTCGTCGAATGGTTGCATTTCGTCGCCAACGCGGACGGTACCGGCGGCATCGATCCCTTTTCAACCCAGGCCTATCGCGACGCGGTTGCCGCCCTTCCACCCAACATGGACATTTGTTTTGAGCTGCCGCCGCCGGGCGATTGGCGCGAAGATTGGGCCCGTTTGCAACGGGAAGGCTGGAAAACCCTGGCGGAAGCGATCAAGGCGGGACGTGTTCCACCGGATTTCGATCCCGAAACGCCATAATCTGAAGCAGCCTGTTCTTGCGGTTGCAGGGACAGACATGTGTAACTCTTTGGTTCCGTTTTGCTTGTTCCGGTGCGCCTACAGCGCACTTCCCTTCTGTTGACCCTGACCCATGGTTGCCCAACGGTTTGCGTGCTTGCGTCCCATTGATTCTTCGCAATTTACAGAAGCGCACAATGCGGGGACCTGTACGGGGACAGGCACGTTAAATCCAAAACCTCCTTTTTCCCCGTTTTCACGTCGCCCCAGGGACAGTTGCAGGGACAGACATGCGTAACTCACTTGCGGTTGCAGGGACAGACATGTGTAACTCTTTGGTTCCGTTTTGCTTGTTCCGGTGCGCCTACAGCGCACTTCCCTTCTGTTGACCCTGACCCATGGTTGCCCAACGGTTTGCGTGCTTGCGTCCCATTGATTCTTCGCAATTTACAGAAGCGCACAATGCGGGGACCTGTACGGGGACAGGCACGTTAAATCCAAAACCTCCTTTTTCCCCGTTTTCACGTCGCCCCAGGGACAGTTGCAGGGACAGACATGCGTAACTGTTTGGTTCCGTTCCGCTTGCTCCGGTGCGCCTTCAGCGCACTTCTCTTCTATTACCCCTTACCCATGGTTGGGCACCAGGTGCTTCGCCCCGGTGCCCAACCATGGGCTGAAATCCGGCAAGGCTTCACCTTGCCAACGGTTTGCGTGCTTGCGTCCCCTTGATTCTTCGCGATTTACGGAAGCGCACAAGGCGGGGACCTGAACGGGGACAGGCACGTTAAATCCAAAACCTCCTTTTTCCCCGTTTTCACGTCGCCCCAGAATCTTGGGCTCTCAAAGTTGAACGCGGCACCAACGCGCAGAAAACGTGCTCAAGGTACCTGCCAATTACGCGTCGCCGTCGATCCCAGAGGCTTTTCCAAAACAGGTTTCGCATAAACCCTTGGTGCAGGACCCGCCAAAATGTGTGTGACTGCACCCATCCAAACCTGGATTAAACGACAGGCTGGTCTACTCAGTTAACACGGCTTTGACCGAGGACTCGAAGCGGCGCGCCTGCTCACACGTCTGGGTAACCTTGGTCCAGCGCTCGGTGATCAGAGAAGCAATCGCCCGGTATTCTTTGGTTAATTTTTTGCAGGTCGAACCACGTCGTCGAATAAGCTTGGCGCCTTTTTTGCCGATAAAAAATGGCGCCACTTGAACGTTACATTCCAGCCCTGAAATTTTTTCCGGGTGATCCATAAAAAATACGGGAACCAACCAGGATTCAATCGATTTTGATGGAATGCAAATAACCCAATGTTTTTGAATCCGGTCGTCGACCCAACCCAGGACAACCTCGCGCAAAGCGTTGACGGTATCCGAAGCGGGTGGACAAGGTTTTTCACAGGGCAGATCATTAAATGGAACCGGCTTGGTGCCGAAAACGTCGCCGTACTGTTTGGACGCCACATCGGCATCCACATGTAGAATCACCAGGTCTAACTCAGCAAGTAGGGAATTTTGCAAGGCGGTCGTATGTTGACGGCACCAACGAAGGACCCCGCCCCAACCGGTTTCTCCCGAAGCCAAGGCAAAGGTCGCGTCATCGCTGGGTTGAATCCGGGTAAAGCTCAGTGTTCGGTCCTTCAAAATGGCGGTGAGCGCGGCCTCCAACACGATGAAATCGGTTGTTCCCTCCACGACCAACCCAATACGGAGGTCAGACATTGGGGACACCACCCAAATAACCCATGACCCAAAGCCTTGATAAGGGCCATCCCTTCTCCTCGGCCATGGCATGAAGCTTCGCGTCGACCTGCACGCGTTTAACCGTTGTGTGTCCCGTGTTGTTTCGATCCACGGCAAACAAACGCACCCGATCATCACTGAGGTTCAAACCGTCGAGTACGGAGGGGTTGTGGGCGGTCAGCAAAAACTGACGGTCGGGCCGGTGATTGGGCAACCAATCGCAGAGCA
Source organism: Acanthopleuribacter pedis (assembly GCF_017377855.1). Taxonomy (GTDB): domain Bacteria; phylum Acidobacteriota; class Holophagae; order Acanthopleuribacterales; family Acanthopleuribacteraceae; genus Acanthopleuribacter; species Acanthopleuribacter pedis. Next base: position 2,464 of record NZ_JAFREP010000065.1, on the reverse strand, counting down.
GGTTCATGAGACGCTTAACCAAACGCGGATTGAGCGCTTGATCCATGTTGTCAATTGCCAGAATGGGTGCGACCTCTGGATGGGCTGCCAAAATGCCGTAGAGGAGTACGGAAAGCGCACCTTCACTGGCATCATACGCGGTCAGTGAATTCCTGCCCTTGATCATAAACCGGTCAAAAAAACGGATGATTCGCTGTTGCCGTGGAACGGAGGGCGAAAGAATGGAGGCAGCCGAGGTAGCGGTGTCGACGTCTTCCATCCAATCAATCAAGCCGGTCAGATCATCCCAAAAATCCACTAGATCTTCATCACTTTCTCTTTCGTTTTCTTCGGAAAGTCGGGTCCTCATGGTTTTAACCGCGTCAGCAAGCCCACCACCGGCAAGGCCGACCGGTCTGCGCGCTTGCATGTCGGGCTGCAGGCCGCGCAACACCGGCGTCGTGGGTGCATAGATCCCGAAATCCCGCAGCGCGGTAATAAGACGTGGTAACGCCTCACTGGGTTTGAGATCGACAATGATCGCGGGCGCCAGGCCGTACTCCTTGTTGTCGGAACTCTTGGGCCCTCGACTCGCGACCGACGTCGCGTCTTGGATAAACTCCTCGGTTTTGTAGCGCCAGGCAGGTAATGGATTGTCAAGATTGTTGAGCAATGACACCGCGTAAGCGGCCGTTTCGTCCTCAGCCTTGAAATAAATATGCGGCAACATCCGTGCATCGGCAAAAGCCGATTTGTACAGGCGGGCAACGCCGGCACGAACCCCGCGCCGGAGCAGGGCTTCATCATCGACCCGACCGGAAACCGCGGCGGAGAGAACCCCCACGGCCTCAAGAATGTTGCTTTTTCCGCTGCCGTTCGCACCAATAAATACATTGATGTTGCCCAGTTCTATTTGGACGTCTTTAAGGGATTTGAAAGATCGAACTGTCAGCGTACCAATCATAAAACCGCCCAAAAAATGCTTACTCATAATATCCCAGTGCCTTCTAGAAAATCAAACAGCGGGTGGGCCTTGGTTTAACTCGGATGATCGGCGGGTCAAGGCGCCGAGCATGATCAGGGGGAATGCGGGGACAGACATGTGAAACCACTTGGTTTTAATTTGGTTATACAGAGTGTGGAAACAGGGGAATGCGGGGACAGACATGTGAAACCACTTGGTTTTAATTTGGTTATACAGAGTGTGGAAACAGGCCCGCGAAAAAACTGATTTTAAATGGGATGTGGCGACACCTGTGCTTCCCAAACCTGGACGAACACATGAATGGCGAACAAAACGGGCAGCAGGAACCCTCTCAACATCATTGATGCTCATGGCTGGTTCCAACGCTGCCAGGTTGAAAAACCGCCGCGCATCCTTGACCCAGGTGGGGCCGACGCGCTTAGGAGCCATACGGCCGACGGGAAGACTGAAGTTTCAAGAGTGATTTCACCGCCGGCCGGCATTGATTTTAGCGCGCCACCACCTGCGTCAAGGACCGCTCCGTGAAAAAATCGGCACCTCCCAACCGAGCAAGCTCGGTCGGGCCCCTCCAATTTTTCCCCTCCGCTTGCGCTAGATTGACGCGGTTCGGCCTCCTGGAATCCTGATGTTTCACAATGAAGCAGGGTGACGGGCACGCAAACCTGGGGACCAAACCTGGGGACAGACACCCCAAATTGCCTGACTTTAAGGTTGCAGGGACAGACATGTGTAACTCGTTGGTTCCGTTTTGCTTGTTCCGGTTCGCCTACAGCGCACTTCCTTTCCGTGGACCCTGACCCATGGTTGGCCACCGGTCGCTTCGCCCCGGTGCCCAACCATGGGCTGAAATCCGGCAAGGCTTCACCTTGCCAACGGTTTGCGCGCTTGCGTCTCCCTCATTTTTAGCGTGTTCCGGAAGGATCGCGGGCTTTCCGCTCTTGCCCCTTCTATGAAATGTGGGGACCGACACCCGTGGGAATGTGGGGACCGACACACCAAAAGGTTGCAGGGACAGACATGTGTAACTCGTTGGTTCCGTTTTGCTTGTTCCGGTGCGCCTACAGCGCACTTCCTTTCCGTGGCCCCTGACCCATGGTTGGTCACCGGTCGCTTCGCCCCGTTGCCCAACCATGGGCTGAAATCCGGCAAGGCTTCACCTTGCCAACGGTTTGCGCGCTTGCGTCTCCCTCGTTTTTAGCGTGTTCCAGAAGGATCGCGGGCTTTCCGCTCTTGCCCCTTCTATGAAATGTGGGGACCGACACCCGTGGGAATGTGGGGACCGACACCCCAAAAGGTTGCAGGGACAGACATGTGTAACTCGTTGGTTCCGTTTTGCTTGTTCCGGTTCGCCTACAGCGCACTTCCCTTCTGTTGACCCTGACCCATGGTTGGCCACCGGTCGCTTCGCCCCGGTGCCCAACCATGGGCTGAAATCCGGCAAGGCTTCACCTTGCCAACGGTTTGCGCGCTTGCGTCTCCCTCGTTTTTAGCGTGTTCCGG
>NZ_JAFREP010000005.1 GCF_017377855.1 Acanthopleuribacter pedis | reverse complement strand
GCGTATCCTGCACTTTATGCGGTGTCGACCCGAAGAAGTATCTGTCGGAAACGATTATGCGAATCCGCAACGGCCGCGGCTTTCAGCTTCCCTATGCATTTGCCAATGAGCACGAGACCTTCAACCTGATCTAGCGTTGGCTCGTGGTTCTAGCTTAAAGGAAGCGAGGGCGCGTTTTTGCCTGCTCGTTGGTAGGCTTACCTTTTTTCGCTGGCGACCCAGGCCGCCACCGGTTCACCGTTTTTGAAGACGATGCGGTTTTTGAGGCGGCGCTCCACCGCATCGCACGGCAGCAGGATGCCGCACAGGTTGAGGAAATCGCAGGCGTTGACCACCAACAACTCCTCGTCCGGGTCGCGGCGGCGTACGGCGCGCAACCCGCCCAACGCTGCCGGTAGGGCGAAATGTTCGCCGCTGCAGCCGGTGACGAAATGACCGCCGCGTAATTCGCCCACGCCTTCCATGCGGCGATAGACGGTGATCAGGTCGCGCCATTTAGGGGCGAACCTTACGCGATCCAGCAGTTTGCGAAAGACGAAACCGTAGCGACTTCTGGCCGATCACCTGCTCCGCCGGCGGGGCCAATGCCCCGACCAGTTCAACCAGTTTTTTGGTTAATCCCGGAAACCTGGCCGGTTACCCCCGGCCGAACAACCGACGCAACTCGCCGCGGATCATGGTGACGCCGATAAGCGACGCGGTGATCGCGATGACGGGAATGGCGCTGTAGGCTTGGGTGTGGGCGGTGATCGCCACCACGACCGCGCCCAAGACCAATCCCAGTGAGAGCACCATATAACCCCGGCTTTGGTACAACCAGGCGAAGGGGAGAAAGTGAGCCCCGCCCGTGACGGCAATGAATAGCGGCGTCCAGGCCGGGTTGAGCTCGTGAACAAACACGGCAATGGGTAACAACAAACCATTGGTTGCGGCAAGGTACCCGCCCAATGTAGAAAGCGGATGGTCCTTGGCGAAGAAATCCGGGGTACGCAAGAATCGGGAGATGCCCAAGCCGACGGGAAAAACAGCCGCTTGACCGAGGATCATCACCAAGGATGCGGTGGGTGTCGCCAAAAGCTGACCCAACAGCAACATGACCAACCAGTAGGGGATGCCGGCAATCGGCATCGCCACACCTTTTTGTGTCAAGCGGCACAAACTTTTTTGTAAATCGTCCAGCGCGTGCATGGGGGACATGGTGGTGCTCCTTCAGAACGGGGAGTTCGTCGTGCGGTGTGCCGCCACCCACTTCGGTGGTGGGCGGATAACAAGAATGCGGCTAATAAAAAAGAGACCAATCCGGCGAAAGCGGGGACAGGCCGTGTTCCCGCTTTCGCCGGATTTTGCGTCATCTTGCGCGGCCAAGGCATGAGAATAGGCGGTGTTTGGCGTGAAACACCATGCGATGGAATCGATGCGTCGCGCAATTTACCCTGCTGTTGCCGCCCGGCACCGTCCGCGTTCGCGTTATTTTCGGGGGGTGATTAGGGCATCCACTTGGGTTTCGTCGATGGTTTGGGTGTGGGCGAAACTTCTTTTTTCGCCGCCGACCCAGGCCGCCACCGGTTCGCCGTTTTTGAAGACGATGCGGTTTTTGGGGTGGCGCTCCACCGCGTCGCCCGGCAACAGGATGCCGCACAGGTTGAGGGGATCGCAGGCGTTGACCACCACCAGTTCCTCGTCCGGGTCGCGGCGGCGCACGGCGCGCAGGCCGCCCAACGCTTCCGGCAAGGCGAAATGTTCGCCGCTGCAACCGGTAACGAAATGGCCGCCACGTAATTCGCCCACGGCCTCCATGCGGCGGTAGACGGTGAGCAAGTCGCGCCACTTGGGGGCGAACTTCTCGCGCTCAAGCAGTTTTCGAAAGACGACGCCGTAGCGGCGTAGCAGCGTACGCGCTTGGTATTCCAGCACTTCCTCGCGTTCCTCGAAACCGCCCTCGTCGCCCATGGGTTCGGCCAGTAGGGTCCAACGGCCCGCGAATTGGATGCCCTGCACCCCGCCGCCGCGCGCACGCCGGGCGCCGTAACGGCGTCGGAATCCGGGATTGCCGGTGGTGGTGAGGCTGGGTTTGTCCTTGGCGGGCGAAATGAGCGCGCGCAGACCCGCGAAGCTGTCTGAGGTTACCATTCCCAGTGCGACCAGCTCGCCCAGGCCCATTTCGACCTGGGTCGCCAGCAGGCCCGCCTGCTTGACGAGGTCGTTGAAAAAGACGGCGCCGCTCCGTTCGAGGATTTCATGGACCTCGCGGGCATAGCCGGACAGTTTGAGGTCGTGGCGGGGTGGGGCGCGCCAAATGTCCTCGTTGCCGCGGTAGAAAAAGGTGATCGGCGTGGTGCGCAGCGGGCCGGAACGAAAGGGTTTGTCGCCGGCGGTTTGCGGGCCTTTGAGGCGCCCCCAACTCACCTTGCCGCCCAGGCTCAATTGGTCCAGCCAGGAGGGGAGGTAGGTCGCCGCGCGGGTTCGCAGGATGTGTTTTTCCCAGGCGCCGGCCGCGGCTTCAAACCCTTCCAGTTGCAGCAGAACGTCTTCCAAACCCTCTAGATCACGCACCTTGTGTTCGCGGCTCAGGTGTTGCCAGTCGAACAGGAAGCGCATTAGGTCGGCGACCCCGACGGGTTGGATCTCGGCGCGCAAGCGTTGCAGGGTGCGCTGGTGGATGCGGGCCAAGATGCGGCGGTTGCACCATTGGCCGCCCTCGAGGCGTGGGTCGAAAGCACCGCGCAGGACCATGCCCTCCCCTTCCAGGGCGAGGAAGGCCGCGTCCAAATCGTCCGCGCTAAAAGGGAAACGGCGCTGCAACAGGGCGACGGTCACGGGGCCGCATAGTTCGAGGCGACCGCGCAGTAAGTCCACGCGCGCGTCGTGGCTTTCCCAGTCTTGCGCCAAAATTTCCGGCAAATCGAGCGCCGGGGTGCAGGTCATGTCTGGGAAGAGCGTACGCCACAGCGGGAGGCGTTCCACGGCGGTCCACGGTTCCCACGGTCGGTCGGGTCCGTCGATCCGAGCGCGAGTGACACGTCCGGTCGCCACCAAATCGTCGAGAAAAGCCCGCCACCGACCGGCCTCGGGTTGTTCCGCGATTTCGTCGTCGCCCAGGGCGCCGAGCATCACCAAGGCCTCGTGCATTTCATCGGTTGATTCCGGTTGCGGCCAAACCTGCTCCACCACGGCGTCCACGGCGCTTTCGTCCATGAAACCGGCGGGAATGATTTGGGTTAGGTCGAGACCGCGCCGCAATTGCACGGCCTGGGTGCGGCGTTCTTCCAGCGGGGCGTCGTCCAAAAAGGCGTAGGGTTTGGCGTTGAGCACCTCGTGCGCCATGGGCGAGGGTTCGGGCACGTCGACGGCAATTTTTTCGATCTCGTTGTTTTGGAGTTTGATGAGCAACTGCTCCAAGCCGCCGACGTCCATCACCTCAAACAAACAATCTTCGATGGTCTGGCTGACCAGCGGGTGGTCCGGCACCTCGCGATCCCCGGCGATGTTCTCCAGGCATGCCAATTGATCGGGAAACACGATGGCAATCAAATCCTCGGCTTCCATGCGCTGGAGCTGCGCGGGCACCCGTCTGCCGCCACGCATGCGCAGCATGGCCAGGGCACGGGTGGCGTTCCAGCGCCAGCGGGTTTGGAACATGGGCGCGTCGAGTAAGGCCTGCACCAACACGGTGCGCGCGCTTTTGGGGCTGAGGTAATCGAAGACGCCGTCGAGCGGGAAAGCGTGTTTGGGGCCCAGGGACAACACGATGGCGTCCTCGGTTGCGGCGGCTTGCAACTCGAAGTTAAAGCTGCGACAGAATCGTTTGCGCAGGGCCAAACCCCAGGCCCGGTTCAAGCGCGAGCCGAAGGGTGCGTGAATGACGAGCTGCATGCCACCCGAGGCGTCAAAAAATCGTTCGATCACCAACTGATCCTGCGAAGGAATCACCCCAAGCGCTTTGTAGGTCGCGGCGAAGTAAGCAAACAACTGGTCCAGCGCGGGTTGCGGCACATGGAGCGGCGACAACCAAGCGGCGAAAGCTTCAGGGTTTTCCAGGTGGGTCTGGGCTTCGCGGCGCAGCCGGGCGACGGCGGCGGAAAATTCAATCCCGCGACTGGGCGCTTCACCAAACCAAAACGGGATGGAAGGTGGTGCGCCTTGGGCATCCTCCACAAAGACTTTGCCGATATCCACCTTGCGGATACGCCAGGATTGATTGCCCAGTTGGAACACGTCGCCGGGCATGCTTTCCACGGCGAAATCTTCGTTGAGGGTACCGATGATGGTGTTGCCGGGCTCGAGCACGACCTGGTAATCGGCGAGGTCGGGGATGGCGCCGCCGGAGGTGATGGCCGCGAGCCGCGCGCCTTTGCGGGCGCGCAAGGTCCCGTTGACCCGATCATAAAAAATGTGGGCCCCGCGGCGGCCGCGTTTGGTGGTAATCCCGTCGGCCAGCATCACCACTACCTTCTCAAAATCGCGGCGATCCAAATCGCGGTAGGGGTATGCCTCGCGACAGAGGGCAAACAAGGCGTCGGCGTCCCATTCGCCGTCGGCACAGGTGGCGACAATTTGTTGCGACAACACGTCCAGCGGGTGCGGCGGCATGATGAGTTTGTCCAGCTCACCGCGCTTCACGGCGGCCAACATGGCGACACCTTCAACCAGTTCATCGCGACTCAGCGGGAACAAACGCCCCTTGGGCACCCCGCCCAGGTGGTGACCGGAACGACCGATACGCTGTAAAAAAGCCGAAATGGTTCGGGGCGTGCCCAGTTGGCAAACGAGGTCCACGGAGCCAATGTCGATGCCGAGCTCCAAAGAAGCCGTGGCCACCAGCGCCTTGAGCGATCCTTCTTTGAGCCGCGCCTCGGCGGACAGCCGTTTCTCCGCGGCCATGCTGCCGTGGTGCGCGGCAACCGCCTCGCCACCGAGCAAGTTCTTTAAATTGAAGGTCACCCGCTCGGCCAAACGGCGCGTATTCACAAAAATCAGGGTGGTGCGGTGGTCCTCAATCAGTTCGGCGAGTTGGCGGTAGATTTCCATCCACACCTCGGCCGACATCACGGCCTCAAGCGGTGAATCGGGCAAGCACAAGGCCAAATCGAGGCGACGCAGGTGGCCCTCGTCGATAATGCGGCAATCGCGGTTGGGCCCGACCAGGAACCGCGCCACCTCGGACATGGGATTTTGCGTGGCGGACAAACCGATGCGCTGCAACGGCCGTGCGCACAGATGGGCCAGGCGTTCGAGGCTGAGAGTGAGATGGCTGCCGCGGCGGTTGTCGGCGAGGGCGTGGATCTCATCCACAATCACGGTGTCCACGGTGTGCAACATATTGCGACCGGACTTGGCGGTGAGCAGCAGATACAGTGATTCCGGCGTGGTGACGAGGATGTGCGGCGGCTTTTGCACCATCAGCCGGCGCTCGCGGGCGGAGGTATCACCAGTCCTCACCGCTTTGGTTAGGGCGGCCACATCCAGCCCCGCTGATGCAGCGGCGGCTTGAATGCCGGCCAAGGGTTCGGTGAGGTTGCGGTGGATGTCGTGGCTGAGGGCGCGCAGGGGCGAGACATAGACCACACGCGTTTCGTTTTCGAGGCGGCCCTCCGCTTGGTCGCGGAACAAACGGTCGATCACGGCCAAAAAAGCGGCCAGCGTTTTGCCGGACCCAGTCGGCGCGGCCATCAGCACATTGGCACGGTCGCGAATCAGGGGCCAGCCGCGTTGCTGGATGGCGGTCGGCCCATCAAACGCCCGCGCGAACCAGGCGGCAACAGCCGGATGGAAGGCGGCTGTCGTGGGATCGGAAACCACGTTGGATTCAGACATCACCGGCCTCCTTGGGAGTTCCCCGAAAACGGATCGCTATCCTTAATTAATGGGCGGGAAACCCGAGGTGTTAAAAATTCGGAATTTCATCATACCACTTGGTGGATGTAGCCGATTCCCCGATGCAGAGGAAGAAACCCGGCATCGCAAACGAACCAAGATCAAACTTCGATCCATAAAACCAGAGCCCGGCCAAGCTCTGATCCGGCGCACCTTGATCATCGCCCACCCAGACGAAAGTTTCCGAGCGTTGGTCCATCGCTGGGTCATTGATTGATGACTGGTGAATGCGATGGTCCGACCCCTGCTCCGATTGCTCCTTTTCCTAACCCACAAACCCCTGCGCCGCGCGGCGGTGTTCCTCAGCTACGGCGCGGGTGTGCTGATCTCGGCGCTGCCCGTGTTTTGGGCGCAAAGCCGTGCCTTCCCCCAGCAAAGCTGGTGGCCGGCCTTCCTCCCCAATGACCTCGCCACGCTCACATCCTGGCTGTTGCTGGCCGGTTTTGTCGGCATCGCGGTGGAAATCCGCGAACAGCACCGCCTCACCCTTGAAAACCAAAGGCTTCGCAAGCAGCTCGCCACCACAACCCACGCACAGCAACAACGGGAACAACGGGAGACCCGACGACAACAGTTCATCTTGGGTTTCCTGGAGCACTGTCGGCATGAACTGATGGAAGCCCTCGGCCACGACGAACACGGCCACATTCATCACCGTGTCACGCTCCTCGAACCGCGCTTTATCGAGGGAGAACCCGCCTCCTTTACCGCGCTTTACAGCAACAGCAGCAACCCGGTTTACAGCCGCCAGGCCCACCTATCGCCGGTACAACCGCCGGCGACGCTATTGCTCGCGGCCTGGCAACACGGCTGGCATTTCGACGGCGACTTGCCGGCCGCGCACACCGCGGCCTACCGCACGACGCTGCACCAACGCTACCGCGCCCGCGCCGAAACCCAACCCGGCCGCATGCAACCGCGCCTGTTCGCCTGCTTGCGCGTCCGCGATCCCGTCAGCCGCAAATGCGTGGCGCTCCTGCTTTTAGAAAGCACCCATCCCCCACGCCACAGTCAGAGCAAGCTCAAAAAATTCCTGGAACACACGGCACGACGCCTGGCCTGGCTGCCGGCATTGCGCCACGGTGAGCAGCATTCCTAACCCGCATCTCTCACAAGGTTTTCTGCTTCTCGCAACAAATCCTCGTGAAAAATGCGAGCTAAAGAAAAAAAGCCCCGAGATCAGAACCGCAATCTCGGGGCTTTTTTTGTTTCAAAACAAACCGGTGTTTGGGTTAGACGACCCTACTCGTGCTCGGCGAGGAAACGCTCGGCTTCGATGGCGGCCATACAACCGGTGCCGGCCGCGGTGACGGCTTGGCGATAAACGGCGTCCTGCAGGTCGCCACAGGCAAAAACGCCGGGGATGGCGGTCGCGGTTGAATCGGGTTTGGTAATCACATAACCCACGTCGTCCATTTCCAGTTGGCCCTGGAACAACTCGCTGTTCGGTTTGTGGCCGATGGCGACAAACAAACCTTCAATCGGCATGTCGCGGGTTTCGCCGTTTTGGGTGTCTTCTAAAACCAATCCCTGGATACCGGTTTCCACGGTGCCCTTCACATCGGCCACCTGGGCGTTCCAAATGAAGTCGATTTTGGGATTGTCAAAGGCGCGTTGTTGCATGACCTTGGAGGCCCGCAATTCCTCGCGGCGGTGGATGACGGTCACTTTTTTGGCGAACTTGGTCAGGAAGGAAGCTTCTTCCATGGCGGTATCACCGCCACCGACCACGGCGACTTCTTTGCCGCGGAAGAAAAAGCCGTCGCAGGTGGCACAGGCCGAAACCCCGCGCCCCATCAAGGCCGTCTCATTTTCCAGACCCAACAGCTTGGCCGTGGCACCGGTCGCCAAAATCAGCGCATCGCAGGTGTATTCGTCGTCACCGACCCAAACGCGGTGTGGCGGGGCTGCATTCATTTCAACTTTTTCGACAAACTCAACCTCGCACTGTGCACCAAAGCGCTGTGCTTGCTTGCGGAACAGTTCCATCATTTCCGGTCCCATCACGCCGTCGGGGAAACCGGGATAATTCTCGACATCGGTCGTAATGGTGAGCTGGCCGCCAGGTTGCAGACCTTCGAACACGAGAGGTTCCAAATCCGCGCGAGCCGCGTACAAGGCCGCGGTTAATCCGGCGGGCCCGGATCCTACGATGATCACTTTGCGATGCGTCGTCATTGCCATCTCCTAAAGTTGGTTGGTGGTCGGCCCGGCCTTCGGTGAAGCGCGGGCCTGTCGTAAGGGGCTTATTATGACGAAAAGCACGGGCGAATACCAGACAGCGGGTGGAAGGAAGCAAGAAACGGGTGGGACAAAGGTTTTACGACGGATTTAACCTAAGAAGCGCTGAAGCGAGGGATTTTGGCTAAAGATCTGGAGCGAAATGGCTTGGAAAAAGCGGACCGGGGTCGCGCACGACCGCACCCGTTAGGTGCGGTGAGCATTTTTACAGGCCGTTGTAGCCCAGAGGTTTAGCCAAAATCGCCGCGAGTTATCGCGCTTCTTAGGTTTAATGCCCTTGGGCGGTGGTTCGGTCGTGGACACATCCAGCGGTGAAAAACCCTTGCGGGATGGGCGACCGCCCGCCTTCACGCGTATAAAAAGGAGACCCAGCGCCGGCGCAGCGTGGCATTCGGGGAATATCCGGTCCCGGCTCGGCGTTTTTTGGGTTTTAATGGGTTTGTCACCTAAACGTGTTCGCCGCGCCCCGAGTGAGGGGCCCATGCCGTAGCGACCGCCGGTCGTTGCGCGCCGCGACACCTTTTTGCGAACAACACCGGTGACGGTTCAAGGGGGAATCATGAAACGTGCGATCTTGCGGACCGCGATCCTGACCGCGGTCCTCGCCACCTGGGCGTGTAACCAGAAAAAAACGGATGCGGATGTCTTCGACCAATCACCGGTCCAGTTGATCATCACCGCCGACGTGCGACGGGGCATCGAACCCCTCTATGTGGAGTTCTCGGGTTATCTGGAAACGGAAGAAACCACGATCGCGGAAGAAGTGCGCGAGGTGGTGTGGATCATCGACGGCCCCGGCTCGTACCACAAGGAAATCGCCCAGGAAAGCTACAACTACCAGGATGAAGAAGCCAACAACGACGCTTTTTTCCACTTTACCTATGATTTTCTCAAAGCCGGGAATTACCGGGTCAAAGCAAGCATAAACAACGGAAAATACAAATCGCGTCCGGTGCGCATTCACGTCGAGGAAAACCGCAATCGGCGTTGAATCAGTGCGCGGTTGCGGTCGAGGCCCGGTCGGCTCGGGGCCTAACGCTCCCAGGGTTTTAGCAACACGGCGACCGGTTTCTTTTGGGCGCCTTTTTTGTATCCCGTGATTGGTTCTAGCGGAATGCCTATGCTATGCTGTGGCAATCATTGTCCCCAGGTCCATAGAGGAGCTTTCTGAATGGTATTCTTGAACTACTCTACCATGCAAATGGTTGCCAAAATCGTATTTTACGGCCCAGGCCTCTGCGGTAAAACGACGAACCTAAAAGAGATTTACAAGAAAACGTCCCCCAAATCGCGTGGCGAAATGGTGAGCCTGGAGACAGAAACCGACCGTACCCTTTTCTTTGACTTGTTGCCGATGGACGTCGGTGTGGTCGGCGGTTTTAAAACAAAATTTCAACTTTACACGGTACCCGGTCAGGTTTTTTACAACTCAACGCGGAAGTTGGTTTTGCGCGGTGTTGACGGCATCGTGTTCGTGGCCGACTCTCAGAAACCCATGTTCGACGCCAATGTGGACAGCTTCGAGAACCTTCAGGAAAATTTGGCCGAGATGGGCCTCGACCTCGACGACATCCCCCTGGTTTACCAGTACAACAAACGGGATCTACCCAACATTGCCTCGGTCGAGGAGTTGAATGAATCGCTTAACCCGCTGGGCCGGCCCTACGTACAAGCCGCCGCGCTGCAAGGGGTCGGCGTTTTTGAGACGCTGAAAGAGGTTTCCAAACAAACGCTGCTCAAATTGCGCGACAAAGCCACCGGTCAAGAGCCGGTCAAAAAAGAGAAACCCAAATTGCAGGTGCGCGGTAGCGAACCCGCGCCCAAAAACGAAATGCCCAAAAACGTGTCCTTTGACACCTACCCGGGCACACCCAACGAGGAAGTAAAACCCACCTCGGTCCCCGCGCCAACCCCCGACGCCCACCCGGAAACAAGCGAAAGCCTGCCGGATGTTAGCCTGCACGGCGCGGAAGTGTTACGCCCCGATCAGGAAGGCCAAATCCAAACGGTTCGGGAAAACACGCTGGACAGCTTTGATTTGGATTTCCCGGAGGACGACAGCCTCGCGGATGAATCACTCGACCTCGACGAATTCAACGATATCGACATCGACGACGCCTCGCTGAGCGGCAGTGAAGCCCTCTTGGATACAGGCGGCAACGACGCCCTACTGGAAACCAGCGGTCCGCTTGAAGTGAGCGCGGGCGACAGCCAAGACGCGGCCGATCCCCTCGCCGCCGCGGTGGACGGCGATCTGTCCGACAGCGATTTCGCCGAATTGGACAATGTCGCGGCCGAGGCCGAAGCCGCGGTCGCCGCCAAAAACCAAAACAACGACCTGCTCGGTGATGATCCCTACGAGGATCAGTCCATTGAATTTGAAGACGAATTCGCCGGCGAGGACGATCTCGAAACCATTCGTGCCGAACTGACGCCGTCTCCCGACGATAACGGCGAACTCATGCCCCCCGAGGACGACGCCGAACTCACCTTCGACGAATCGGTCTTCGAGGAACACGAAACAGCCGGCGCCGGCGGGACTCCGCTGGAAATGGAAGTCAATCTCGGCCCACCCTCGTTTGCAGACGTTCACCCCGATCTGAAGGATGGCGATCCACCACCGCTCGTTCACAACGAACTGGACGCCTTTCCCAGTCACGATATGAGCAGTGAAGCCTCGATTTCCATTGAGGAAAACCCGGTGAACCCCTCCGCGGCCGACACCATTCAACTCGACGCCGACGTTCATCCCGACACCTTCTCGAAAGACCAATTCGGTGAACTCAGTGATCCCAGCGCAACCATCGAGGTAAGCACCTTTACCTCGAACGAGGAAGAACCACCTGGGTTGGCCGGCGAAGAAGACGCCCTCCCCACGGTGACCGAACGGGAACCCGACGCGGATCCCGAACCCATGGTCGTTGAAGACGGCGATTTCAGCGCGGCCGTTGAAGCCGATCCGGTAGAAACCGTCGCGGCACCAACCGAGGAAGCAAGCAACATGGCTTCCGCCGATGGCGGTTCGGTCGATATTCAAGCCGGCGCGAACGTCACAGAGCCAGAGCCGATGGCAGAAGCTGAACCGGCTGCAGAAGCCACACCCGTCGAACCGGTTACAGAAACCGCTCCCACGCAACCCGAACCCGCTCCCGTCGCGGAAGCCGCACCCGAAGAACCGGCCGCGGCGGCGGAAACCGCTCCCGAGCCGGAACCTCCAAGCGAGCCCACACCCGCGCCCGCCGCGGAACCGGACCTCACCACCAAATCGAAAAAGAAAAAAAGCAAAAGTTCCGGTCTGGACGATCTCAACTCGCTCACCGCCGGCATCCGCACCAAGGGCAAAAGCAAACGCAAATCGGTCGACAGTTTGCTGGGCGGTCTGGGCAGCACCGGCGGCGGCGAAAAGAAAAAAGCCAAGCTGGAGAAGTTCCAGGTGGAAGTGCCCGCCGATTTCACCAACGCTCAACTCAACTGTGTCTTTCTGGATGAAGACGAAAACGTCATTCACACCGAGCTGTTGAAAGTAAACGCCATGGAGCTGGAGCCCGGCACCTTCCAAGTCCGTATGACGCTGGACATCAAAACCAAATAAGGGTGCTCATGCGGCCGGTATGATGCTTGCTACAGTCTAACCGGTCGCGGTGGACATCTCCGTTCGCCAACGACACAAACCCTTATATTTTCGTCACTTGGAAAAGGAGCCCGGCATGAACACGGCACGTCTGTTGTGTCTTCTCGTCGCATTGGTGTTCGGTTCGGCGGCCGCCACGGCACAAGTCAGCCCCAAAAAAATGCAGTGTTTGCAGCAAGCCCTGTCTGAACTCAACCGTTTCGAAACGGAGTTCAAACAGGAGACCTACAGCGATTTTTTCGACCCCACCTTGGCAACCGGCATGCTCAAGGTAGAACGCCCCGGCAAAATGCGCATGGATTACCGGCAGGGCGAACGCAAACACGTGATTTGGGACGGGGTCACCTGCTACGAACGCGATGAAATGGCCGACACCGAAACCCGCACCCCGCAAAGCGATATCCAAAGTCAGCCGCTGGTACGCTTGTTACTTTACGGAGAAAAGCTCACCACCTACTTCATCGTGCGCAACGGCAACAGCCTCGACAGCAAAAGCTACCAACTGGCGCCGCGCGGCGGCGGTGACTACCTCATTGAATTGGAATTGGGCGCCGATTGCCGTCCCAAGTACCTCGATATTTTGTTTGAAGACGGCGAAGGCACCCGTTTTTGGTTCAAGCAAATTGAGAAACGCGACAGTTTCCCGGCAACAACCTTTGTGGTCCCTTAGCAACCCCCTTATAAATTGAACGTGTTAAGCAGCAGTCGGGGAAAACAGGAATTAGCCCCCGTCCGCCACACCTATCCACAAACCCATTAAAGCATGACCTTTAAACGCTAAAAAATCGATCCCAAAGACCACCGCTCCCCCTTTGTTCTGAATAATGTGCTCGTTATCCGCGAGGTGTGCTAATATGCTCGCGTCCGATAAGAAGTGGTAACAAACCAGGTTGGTGCGATAACTTGAACGGGTCACACATTGCTGAATTGGTTGCTCCTGAGATGGAAGGGTTGGATCGCGAGATGACCCGAATTCTGGGAACCGATCATCCTTTCCTTGCCGAATTAAACGAACGGATCATGGCCAGTCCTGGCAAACGCCTGAGACCAAAGCTTTTAGTCTTGTGTTGTAAAATGCTGAATTACGCGGGCGACGATGCGCCCCTTTTTGGCGCGGTTTTCGAACTGATCCATACGGCGACCCTGATTCACGATGACATCATCGACGAGGCCCAAACCCGTCGCGGCCGGAATACGCTGAACCATGTGATGGACAACACCATCACCGTCCTGTACGGCGATTTGCTCTACACCAAAGCCCACTCAACCGCGATTGAAACGGGCCGTTTGGACGTACTGCACACCATCACCTGGGTTTCCGAACGCATGATCGAAGGCGAACTGCTCCAGTACAAAATTAACTACGACAGCACCATCAGCGAAGACACCTACTTCGACGTCCTCAAACGCAAAACGGCCTACCTGTTCGCCGGCACCACCAAAGCGGCCGGCATGATCGCCGAACGAACCCCCGAGGAAACCGAAAAGCTGTTTGAATACGGTTTCAACCTGGGCGTTTCGTTCCAACTTATCGACGACCTGCTGGACTACACCGGCAGCGAGGATGTGCTGGGCAAGCCGGTCCTGCAAGACCTGCGCGAGGGCAAGGTCACCCTGCCGCTGATCCGCATGTTGGCGGAAGACGACGGCACGATTCGCGACCAAATCCACCAATTCTGGGAGGAAAAGGAAGAAACCCTTCCGCCCGAACTGGTTACCCGGATTCAGGAAAGCGATCACCTCAAACAATCCTGGGAACTGGCCCGCGACTACGCCGAAAAAGCCGTCACCGCGCTCCAGGGTTTCGAACCCAACCCCATTTGGCATATTCTGACCACCATGCCGCTGCAACTCTTGCAACGCCATAAATAATCGCAACCCGGACCATCGTGTGAACGTTCTCGATGCCTGTCGTGCGGCCTGCCTTCGCGCCGCCCGCGAGCCGCTGCAACCGACCCAACTCCCCGAGGCCGCCTTCACCGCCTACGCGCTGCAACAGGTGGAACAACGCGCCGCGGCCGCATTTCTCGACTCGGCCGGGCCCCGCCACGAACGCGGTCGCTTCAGTTATTTAAGCGGCAACACCCTAGCCGTTTTTCTCCAGTTCGCCGACCACTTTTACCTTTATTTACCCGATGAAACCCCGCGCCAAATCACCCCTGGCGCTTTTGCCGATTGGCTGGCCGCGTTTCACGGCAAGGACGACTGGGGCCACGCGGCGCTCCTCCCCCTCATCACCTACGAGGCCTTTAACCCCGACATTCGACCCGACCTGCCCCACCCCCTTTGGCACGAGGCTCAGGCGGTGTGGCTGCTTTGCGATCATCTGCAAACGTACGACCGCACCACCCAAACCCTTTCGGCTCAGGCACTATCGCCCGAAAAGACCTTCAGGATCCAGGGGCGCTTCACCGCCTTCCACAACAACGAGGTCCCCACCGGCTGGCGCGAATCGGAACAACGCTACGGCGAAAAAATTAAAACGGTACAACACCATATTTACGAGGGCAACTTTTACCAAGCCAATCTTTCCCAACGTTTTTGCAGGCCCACCAACCAAGCCCCGACGGAAACCTACCGCCTGCTGCGCGCACGCAACCCCAGTCCCTTCATGGGGATTTTTCGTTTCTTTGATTACTGGGTCCTCTCGGGTTCACCCGAACGGCTGGTGGAGAAACGCGGTAATTTCATCAGCGCGCGCCCCATCGCGGGCACCCAACCCCGCTATCCCCACGACCCCGCCGCGGATCAAAAAGCACGGGATCACCTGACCAGCTGCGCCAAGGAACAGGCGGAACACTTGATGCTGGTGGACTTGATTCGCAACGATTTGGGCCGCGTCGCCCGCGCGGGCAGCGTACAGGTACGAGAGTTCGCGGTGATTGAAACCTACTCCCACGTTCACCACTTGGTCTCCCAAGTCGAGGCGAACCTTGCCGAAACCGCCGACGTTTGGGAACTCATCGCCTCGGTTTTTCCCGGCGGCACCATCACGGGCGCCCCCAAAATCTCCTGCATGCAGACCTTGGCCGAATTGGAGCGAGAAAAGCGCGGCCCCTACACTGGTGCAATGGGTTACATCGGCGGCGACGGCAACCTCGATCTCAACATTTTGATTCGCACCATTATCCAGGTAGACCGCCACATTTGCTTCCACGCGGGCGGCGGCATTGTCGCCGACTCCCACCAAACCGCGGAGTACTTGGAAACCCGGCACAAATGCGCGGCGCTGATGGAAGCACTCAACATCGAGGTTTAATCCCGAGCCGCGCCGATGTGCGCTAGAATGAGCGCGATTTGAAAACGCTGCTGTTTCTTCGGCACGGGGTCGCTGTAAGAGCCGTCCGCTCTTCCCGTCCCGGTCAGGGTCCCCCACCACTTGCTTAGGTGCGCCCGCGAGGGTGCGATCCGCGAGGTTCCAACCGGAAACCCACGGCGGTATGGGCGACCCATCCGCATCGCCTCAGCCCGTGTTTTGGGCGATGCGGCCCGTGAATGCTTATTTTCGTTTATGGACTCAAGACACGATCTAGGATGGAGGCATCTATGTCACGATCAGCCCTTATCTGCATGCTGGGCTTGTTATTCGCGTTTTCGGCCGCGCCGCTTCAGGCGGGTGGTCTCACCTTCGGGGTGTTGGGCGGCATGTACTCACCGAACAAAGGTTTGGACGACAACGACAATGGCTTGGCGTTCGGCGCCAACATTCAATTTAAATTCACCGCGGTGGCGGTAAAGCTGGAAGGCCTGATTATCGACAGTTCCGGTCGCTACAACGATATCCTGGGCGAAGACCGCTTCGGTGGTACCGACATTGATGTGGAAAACATCATTTCGGCCGACCTGCTGTTTTACCCCCTCGGCACCACCTTCTTCCTACAGGTCGGCCTCAACCGCACCAATATGGACAAGGACAACATCGAACTGGAAATCGTGGATAACGAAACCGGCTTCGAGGTGGGCGCGGGTGCGATGTTTTTTGACAAACTCAGCATTCAGGGCAAAATCCTTTATACCCCGGATGCACTGGAAAGCAGCGCGGTTGACACGCTCGACAACCTCGACGACACGGATTTAATGTCGTTTCTGGTAACCGCGGGCTGGCATTTCTAGCCTCCTTTTTTCACCACAATAAACAACAACGGCGGGTTGGGATGGGACCACAACAAGGTCCCCCCCAACCCGCCGTCGTTTTTTGGCTAGCCCGCACTGCGCACAAGGATTCGCCGCGAGAAATGCGGGTTAGACCTAAAAAGCACGATAACGCGCGCTAATTTGAGCCAAACCTATTGGCTTCAGTGCTTCACAGGTTAAATAACAGACGGGGTTTCTCACGCTGCTTCTGGGGGGCGATTTGGCGAAGATTCCCTTTTTGACAGGGTTCGCCGCGGATGGCACCGTCACTTCGCCTGTTTTTTTCACATGATATTGGGATGCCATGAAGATGGGCGATGCTGCCTGTCTCCCCTTTTTTGAAAGGTTTCCGCCGCGGATGGTGCCGTCACTTCGTTGGTCTGGTTGGGGATTTAATGTTTGGCGTAACCGCGGCCCCGTTCGGGTTTAGGTATCATTTTCTGCCAACGGCACGTTCTCAACCGCGGCGGTCGCCTGCATGCAACATACACTAAGGCTCAAACGCCCGTACCTCATCAAAGGCGCAATTCACACCACCAAGCAGGCTACCCGCTATCGCCCATCCTCATTTTATCCTAATATCCTAAGAAATAACCGGATACCAACACCACGTACAATCGCACACCCTCGCCCCATCCTGATGAATAACGAATGCCAACCCCATCCAAACACCCTAGATGCGGATTAAGGCGCCGGCGTGCCTTCATCCTTAAAGAGGATCGCCGCGGGTCGCTCGCGCAAGGAGGCTTCCAGGAAAGCCAGGGTGCGGTCGACCGCGCCTTGGTGTTTGGCGAGGAAATCCATGCCCTGGGTGGCCATGGCTTGCAAACGCGCCGGATCACGCACCAAACCGGCCAAGGTCTCGCCGACCAGATCCGCCCTAGGAATTATTTGAATCGCGTGGACCGCCAGCGCTTCCGCGACCTCATGGCGAAAATTTTCCGTGGAAGGTCCCATCAGCGCCGGGGTGCCGGCTTGAAGCGACTCAAGAAAATTTTGGCCGCCGCGGCGGTTAAAACTGCCGCCGATTAAACTGAGCGTGGCAAAACGGTAGCAGGACGCCAATTCACCAAAGGTATCGAGCACCAACAAACGCGGCTCGGCAACCGTTTGCTCGGTTAAGGAACCGCGCGGGCGGGGCGCATCGGCCGCAAGCGCCGTCAGGTGTTGCGGTAAATCTTCGAGATGTCGCGGTGCCCAAAGCACGCGGGCCTCGGGGAAGCGGTGCAAAAGAAAGGAGACGGCCGGTGCCAGCATGGCGGCCTCATCGGTGCTGATCGAGGCGAACACAAACAAGGGGCCGGGCTGCTGTAACCATTGGTGCAGGACACCGGCCTTGGCGAGCGGCGGCGCTTTGAGGTCAAATTTCATGTTGCCGGTCACGCACATACGCGCGGCGGGCAACCCGAAAGCGGCAAAGCGCGCGACGTCCAGCTTCCCGCGCGCGGCGACACCGGTGCAATGGGTCATCACCCGGCGCAGCAGGGCGTTGTGGCGGTAACGCAAGGTTTTGGGACCAAGCCGACCGTTAACAATGAACAAACGGGCGTCCGCTTTTCGGGTTGAGAAAAACAGGTTCGGCCAAATCTCGGTTTCCACCAAAACCACGTCGGGTCGGGTCCAGCCGGAAAACAATCGCCGGTAACACCAGGCGAGATCCCAGGGAAGGTAGCGGAGTTGGTGCGGGGCGGCGCGCGCCGCGAAAAAGTCGTAACCGGTTTGGGTCGTGGCGGTAAGGAGCACCTGTTCCCGAGCGGCTTCCGGCAAACGCTGGAGCAGCGAGAGGGCGAGCTTGGCTTCGCCGAGGCTCACGGCATGCAGCCAAAGAACGGGCTGAAAGGAAAGCGGTTGCGGCAGGAGTCGTTGGATGATCCAGGCCGCGGTCGCCGGCTTAAAAAGACGCAACAACGGGTAAACAACCAGGGCAATCACAAAAACCGCGCTCGCCAGTCCCTGATAAACCAAACGCCATGCGGTCGATGCGAACCCGCCGCGCGACGCCGATTGTTTCTTACCCAAATTTTCCTCCCACCCGCGACACGGCCAATGATGCGAAGCCGTACGTTAGCAGATCCCCGCGTTTTTTGAGAACGAAAAAGCCACGCCGAACCAATCAAACGCATCCCGGACAAACCCGCCGCAAGGGGCGCTTGAGAGAATGGACCTCGGCGGCACGGCATTCGAGGAGGGGCGCGCGAGGAGGCCGACCAACAGGGATGTTACCCCAAGTCCGGCTTCCCGAGGCGGGCGGCGGGAAAGAAAACGCGGTCGCCGTGTTTCTTGACGGGGGCGCGGGCGAGAATGTATCCTGGCAAAGACAAAAAAAAGAATAAGGTGATGGCAGCCATGAGTAAAGATCTCAGCACCATAGAGGCCCCCATCGTCGAGCTTAGAGCCAAGCTCGAAGGTTTAAAGGCCCAACCGCCCTCCTCGAAACGGGATCGGGAAATAGAAAAACAGACCCAAAAACTCACCAAACTCCAACGGGACATCTACAAAAACCTAACCGAATGGCAGATTTGCCAAGTCGCCCGCCACCCCAAACGACCCTACACCCGCGATTACATCCAGTACCTGTGTCCCGATTTTGAGGAGCTACACGGGGACCGTCGTTTTGCCGACGACGCGGCGATCATGGGCGGATTCGGTACCTTCAACGGGCAAGTCGTGTGCTTGATCGGCCACCAAAAAGGCCGTGACATCAAACAAAAGTTACACCGCAATTTCGGCATGCCGCGCCCCGAGGGTTACCGCAAAGCCCTGCGCATTATGAAACTGGCCGAAAAATTCAACCGACCCGTGGTTTGTTTCATCGACACACCCGGCGCCTACCCCGGCATTGACGCCGAAGAACGCGGCCAAGCCGAAGCCATTGCGTTAAACCTGCGCGAGATGGCGGTCCTTCGCGTCCCCATCATTATTTATGTGATCGGTGAAGGCGGTTCCGGCGGGGCCCTTGCCATTGGCGTCGGCGACCACGTCAGCATTCTACAAAATAGCGTTTACTCGGTCATTTCACCCGAGGGTTGTGCTTCGATTCTGTGGAAAGACGCCGAACAGGCACCCAAGGCGGCCGAGGCCCTTCACCTCACCGCTTCCAAGCTGAAGAAACTTGACCTGGTTGATTCCATTTGCGAGGAACCCCTGGGCGGCGCCCACGCCGACCCACCCGCGATGCTCAAGTATCTGGCCGGGCACCTCCAGCAGCAGCTTGACGATCTTCGTCAGCGGCCGGTTGATCAATTGCTCGATCAACGCTACCGCAAATTTCGTAACATGGGCAAATATGCACAGGTTGGTTGAGGATGGCAAAGGAATGGCAGCTCATGGAGCCGGATCCAGACCAAATCACCCAACTCACCGAATGCCACCAAATCGACCCACTGCTCGCGAAATGTCTGATTAATCGCAAGGTGCTCGAACACCAAACGGTTGAAGATTTTCTGGAACCCTGCAGTTATCAACCGCCCGATCCCTTCCAAATCCCCGATATGGCGATCGCCGTCACGCGCATCCAACGCGCGCTCGAACAGGGTGAACGCATCTGTATCTATGGGGATTACGATGCCGACGGCGTCACCGCCATCGCCATCCTGACCCAGGCCTTGGAAGAACTCGGCGGCGATGTGTTTTACTACATCCCCGACCGGTTTTTCGAAGGCGTCGGCCTGCAGTGCAACCGCATGCGTTTGCTGGCAGAGGAAGAAAACGTCAGCCTCATTATTACGGTGGACACCGGAGCCCGTGCATTCGAGGAACTGGAATACGCGCGCCAACTGGATCTCGACGTGATCATTACCGATCACCACACCCCGGATACGGAACGCCCCCCGGCCCTGGCGGTCCTCAACCCCAAGGAACGCGGCTCGGTTTATCCCTTTAAAGAACTGTGCGGCGCGGGCGTCGCGTTCAAGCTTGCCCAAGCCCTGGCCAAGGTCTACCCCAACCGGGTCGACCTCGGCCGCCACGTGAAAATCGCGGCCATCGGCACCATCGCCGACATGGTCCCCCTGCGCGAGGAAAACCGTTGGATTGTCGCCAGTGGTTTGCGTGAATTAGCAAGGGACGAGCAAGGTCCGATTCGCTGTTTGTTGCGCAAACTGGGTGTGCGCGGCATGCCCAACGCACTCGACATCAGCTTCAAGGTGGCGCCGCGTATCAATGCGCCCGGTCGTCTCGGCGATCCCGACACCTCGATTGCCTTTTTTAAGGCGGGCACCCCTAAGGAAGCCCATCGGATTGTCGAAATCATGGACGGCATGAACACCGTGCGCCAAATGCTGGAACGCGAGTTGGAACAGAAGATCAACCGCCAACTGCGTCACATGTACCGCAACAAAATCCCCTCATTTATCGTGGTTGCCGGACGTCACTGGCACCGCGGCATTCTCGGCATCATGGCCTGTAAAATCCTGCGCCGTTACGGCCGCCCCACCTGCGTGCTCTCTTTTGACCACAACGAGGCGCACGGTTCCATTCGCAGCATTCCCGGTCTCAACATCCTGGAACCGCTCGACGGCATCGCCTCGCTGCTCAATAGCTACGGCGGGCACCCCGAGGCCGCCGGCGTCTCGCTTCCTGTCACCAATATCCCGCAATTCCGCGAACGCATGAACGAACTCATCGACAGCCGCAACGATGCCTGCAAACTGGTGTTTTTCGTGGATGCGGTCGTCGAATGGCAAGACCTGGATCGCAAACTGTTTTCCACCATCTCCAAAATGGAACCCTTCGGTATCGGCAACCAAATGCCCACCTTCATGACCGGCGGCCTCATTTTGGAATCCGAACCCGTACGCAAAGGCCCTTGGTTCCACTTCGAGGCCAGCGACGGCCACGTCGCAAGAAAATGCACCTTCTACCATCCCAACGACTTGAATTTTGAATTTGAACGGTTCGATTCAGTCGATTTGGTGTATTCTTTGACGCCTTTCCGCGATGATTATCAAGTACAGATCATCGAAATGCGTCCCTCGGAAAACTAAACAGCGTGCGCGGCAGCGTCCGCGCCCGCTGTTCGCGCAACAGGAACCCGCTTCATGATCAAAAAATGGCTCAGTCGGGGACTGATCTTCCTCATGATCGTCATCTGTGGTTATTTCGTCTATTTGTCGACGAAAACAGAAACGGTCCCGATTGAAAAAACGGATCCCAGCAAAGCCGACCTCCCCCAAGGTCTGCGCGGACGCGACGTGCGCCACGCCGCCTTTGACGCGGAAGGCAACCTGATCCAATCCGGTACCTCGTCGCAGGTCACCCTCATCGGCGAGGACCAATTGGAGCTGGAAGGCGGCCTAGAACTGGAAGCCACGGAAAACGGGCGCAGGTACCATATCAAAGCGGACCGGTACCGCAACAACAAAGACAAGTCCCAGGTCCTTGAAGCGGCCAAGGGCAGTGTGGTGATTTTGGCCGAAAGCGACGGCTTGCGCCTGGAGACACCCGGTCCCGTGGTTGCTCACCCCGACGGCACCTACACCAGCGACGCCGAGGTCGCCTTCTTTTTGGGCGAATCACGGGGTACATGCAAAGGCTTGCGCTATCAACCCTACGCCTTTGTGGAATTACAAAATGCGGTGAAGTTTGACGTGAGCCGGGGCGACCAGGGTGCTGTTTCCATTGAAGCGGAACACCTCAAACTGGACCAAAGCAAAGCACGGGGTATCATCCAGCGCGGCGTGGTCGATTGCGTTGATGAAGCGGGCAATTTGGCCAAGTTACAATCTGAAACCATCGAATTTTCGTTCCGCACCCGCAAGAACCACAACATCATCATGGAACAAGCCACCGTGATCGGTGAACCCGGTCGTTTCCAGTGGAACCAAGGCGCGTTGCAATCGCCGCGCCTGGATATTCGTTTCGATGAAAACGGGCGTTTGCTGCGCGATATACGCACCGGCGCCCAGGCCAGGTTTGATATGGCCGCGGAAGACGGCTACAGGATGAACGCCGACACCGGGGCACTCACCTTAACCCTAGACGGCTCGCTCCCCAGCAAACTCACCAGCGACGACCCCCTCACCCTTAACGCCCAACGGGATACGCCGGCCACCCTCCACCTGGTGGGCGAAAAAGGCCTCGAAACCCAATTTGAAGCGGGCCGCGCGGTGAATACCTTTATCACCGGCAACCCGACCTTCACCTACGGCGGCCAGGCCGGTAAAGCCGGGGAATTGCGTATTTCTCACCGCGAACGCAACATTATTTTCAGTTCCGGCAGCGAACTCTTGGACAAGGACGAGGATATCAGCATCTACGGCGACCGTATTTTGTTGACCAATTGGGACCAGGAAGAGCGCGAGATTTTCGCCTTCCGGTTTGTCACCATCACCTACCGCCTCTCGGAACCGACGCCAACCCGTTGCTGGGGCGACCAATTGGAACTAAAGCTACCGAGCCACACCTTTAAAATCACCGGTAACCCGGCCAAGCTCCAGCACGAGGAACACACGATTAAGGCCCCGGAAATCAATTTGCGCAAAATCGACGAGGACCTGTTTGAATTGGAAACGGACGACCGCGTGAGTCTCAATCTCCAGACGGAAGAGGGCCTGTTCCAATTGGAAGCCAAAACCATGAAGCTGTCCCAAGGTACGGGCCTGCTCGTGTTCCAGAATGTCACCGAGGCCGTGCTGCCGGGTCGGGGGAAACTGAGCTGCGATCTGATGGAAGTAGAGGTCAAGAAAGAGAATGACCAGCAGGTGGTCGAACGCTTGACGGCAACCGGCGATGTTTTGTTCCAGGGCAGCGTAACGGATAAAGAAGGCAAAGCGAGCCCGGTGAGTGGGCAGAGCGAGACCATGATTTACACGCGCGCGGAGGACACCCTCCAATTCCTTGGAAACAATAAAGATGTTGTCTTCAATCACCCCTCGGGTGAATTCGTGGGCCCAGAATTGACCTACAACTTAAAGGATGCTACGATGCGGTCCGGTCCGGGAACCACACGCATAAACTCTAAAATCGTTGAAAATTCTCAAAACTAAGTTAAAGTCCATTCTCGGCGCACCGGTACCGCTGAGTTGGATTAGGAAGGTTGGATGACCGAATCCCTTTTAGAAGCCACGCATTTAGCCAAGTCTTATAAGGGCCGCGAGGTGGTCAAGGACATCAGCCTAACGGTGCGCGCGGGCGAGGTGGTCGGATTACTCGGTCCCAACGGCGCGGGAAAGACAACAACTTTTTACATGATCGTGGGTTTGATCAAACCCGACGCGGGCAATATTCACCTCAACGGCCGCGATTTGACCAACATGCCGATGTACCAGCGCGCCCGCGAGGGTGTCTCCTACCTGCCCCAGGAAGCCAGCATCTTCCGACGCATGACGGTTGAAGAGAACCTGTTAGCCACGCTAGAGCTTTTGGATTTAACCTCTTCCGAACGGGTCGAGCGCATGGAACAGCTCCTGCTGGACTTTAATGTGGAGCATATTCGCCGCAGTGTCGGCTACGCGCTGAGCGGCGGCGAGCGACGTCGGGTGGAAATCGCGAGAGCACTGACGAATAACCCATCGTTTATCCTGCTCGACGAGCCCTTTGCAGGGATTGACCCCAAAGTAGTCGGGGATATACAATTGATCATTGAAAAGCTACGAGCTAGAAACATCGGTGTCCTGATCACCGACCACAGCGCGAGAGAGACCCTGAAAATCACCCAACGCGTCTACGTTTTAAGCGAAGGTGTCATTCTGAAGGAGGGCTCCCCGGAGATGTTAGCTCAAGACGAGCTAGTACGGAAAACCTATCTTGGTGATGGATTCACGCTTGATTAACTATCGGGAGCGACGATGGCACTCGAACAACGTTTATCGTTAAAACTTTCTCAAAAACTGGTCATGACCCAGAGTCTGCAACAGGCAATCAAATTGTTGCAGATGTCGCGGTTGGAATTGTCCGACACCATTCAAAATGAATTGTTGGAGAATCCTGTCTTAGAAGACCAGCGCGATCACGGCGAAGAAGAACAAGCCGGGGCGGAGCGGGAAGGTGCCGAAAACGCGGACACGGGCATGGACAACCATCTCGACAACATCGACATGGACGCCTACTTCCAGGAATACCTCACCGATCACCAGCCCAAAAACCGCGACCGCGAGTTTCGCGATCCCAGTGATTACCCCCAGTTTGAAAACATGGTTTCCTCCCGGGAGACCTTACACGAGCATTTGGAACACCAGCTCGGACTGCTGCCGATCAACGAACGCGGTTTTGAAATCGGCGTTGAGATTATCGGCAATATCAACGACGCGGGCCGTTTGGTCGCCGAGTTGTCCGAAATCGCCGAACTTGGCGATTGGCAAGAAGAAGAAGTGACCGAGGTTTGGAAAGCAATTCGCGAATTTGACCCCCTCGGCGTCGGTGCGCGCAACCTGCGCGAATGCCTCGAAATCCAGTTGGCC
Organism: Acanthopleuribacter pedis; assembly: GCF_017377855.1. GTDB lineage: Bacteria > Acidobacteriota > Holophagae > Acanthopleuribacterales > Acanthopleuribacteraceae > Acanthopleuribacter > Acanthopleuribacter pedis. Next base: position 438,324 of record NZ_JAFREP010000005.1, on the reverse strand, counting down.
TACTCCGAATGGAGCGGCACCGAATTAGAAGCCCTGCTGCTGGACCACTTCGACCTGATTTACAAACAGAAATACAAAGAGATCATGCAGATCTACGACATCGACAAGGAAACGCTGAAGGAGTACCTGGAAGCAATTAAAGAGTTCGATCCCGAGCCGGGTCGCGCTTTTGCCCCGCTGCCGCCCCAGTACATTCAGCCCGATGTCTACATCGTCAAGGTCGATGACGAGTACGTCATCCAGCTCAACGACGAGGGCACGCCGCGCCTGCGGGTTTCGGCCCATTACCCCAAAATCCTGGAGCAAACCAAAGGCAACGACAAAGAAGCCTCCGATTACATTAAAGACAAATTCAAATCGGCCATGTGGTTGATCCGTAGCTTGGACCAACGCAACCGCACCATCTACAAGGTGGCCGAATCGCTCGTCCGCCACCAGCGCGATTTCTTCGACAAAGGCGTCGAGCACATGAAGCCGCTGGTTCTTCGTGAAGTTGCCGACGATATCGGCATGCACGAATCGACCGTGTCGCGCGTGGTCAACAACAAGTACGTTCATACCCCGCGCGGGGTCTTCGAACTGAAATATTTCTTCCGTTCCGGTCTTGCCTCGGCCAACGGAGACGACGTTTCCTCATTGGCGGTCAAAGAAAAGATCCGCAAGCTGTGTAGCGAGGAATCGCCGGCCAAACCTTACAGTGACGCCACGATTGTTAAGATCCTCACCCGCGAGGGCATTCAAATCGCCAGGCGTACCGTAGCTAAGTACCGCGAAGAGTTGGGGATCCCCTCCTCTTCCAAACGCAGAAAGAAGATCTGATCCAATAGGAGGCGCTATGAGAATAGATTTCACAGGACGCGGAGTCGATATCACTGATCGGATTCGAACCTTTACCAAAGGAAAACTCGAGCGATTGGCCAAGCACCTAGACGACATCCAAGATGTTACCGTGGTCCTCTCTGTGGAAAAGTATCGGCAAAAAGCCGAGGTCAAGTTTCTGTCCAAAAAACGTGCCTTCCACTGCACGGAAGAAACCAGCGACATGTTCGGTTCGATTGACCGCGCGGTCGAGAAACTCGAAACCCAAGTGAAGAAATTCAAAGAGAAGAAAACCACGCTGAAACGCAACACCACGGAATCGATCCGTCACCACGTCATCACACCGCCGGACCGCGAAGAGGAAACCGCCGGAGAAGCTGAGCTCAAGATTATCCGCACCGACAACTCGGTGGTGAAACCCATGAGCCTCGACGAAGCAGTGGACGAGCTCACCAAACTCGACCAGGAGTTCATCATCTTCCGCAATCACGAAACGGATCGCGTCAACGTGGTTTACCGTCGCAACGACGGCAACATCGGCTACATCGAGCCGGACGCCTAGCCGACGGTGCCCGATGTCCGAAGCGGACCGCGCCCCCGACGGAGATTACTGGCAAATCCTTTCGGATTCGATTGAAGAACGCGGCCGTCGCTGCCGCCAATCGTTAACCGTTAAGGAGCTGCTGGAAGCCGAGGACCATCTCGATTTGGTCCAAATGGGGGAACTCGGCGACCTAAATCGGGAAATACGCTCGCCCGTCATTCAACGACTTGGGCTGGCACTCTGTGGGTATTGCCACGATCTGGAACCCCACAGTTTGTTTCTCGTCGGTCGCGCGGAACACGCCTACCTCACGGAACAAGGGCAAAACCTGGAGGCGTCGCGACTCCAAACAGTACTGGACCGGGAGCCGGGCGCGCTGCTGGTCAGTTACGGATTGCCGTTACACGCCTCTCTCGTTCAATGCTGTGCGGCCGCGGGTATTCCCGTGTTGGCCTCGCAATGCAACGACATCGACATCATCGTACGCCTAGGCCGCATTTTGGTTGAGAACCTTGCACCTTGCCTGAATATTCACGGCAATCTTCTCGTTATCAACGGCTTAGGCGTTCTGATTTTAGGCAAAAGCGGCATTGGAAAAAGCGACGATTCGCTGGACCTGATCAAACACGGCCACCAGTTGGTGGCCGACGACATCGTTTTGGTTTCCCGCACCCCGGAAGGATCCCTGATCGGCCGTGCCGACGAGCTGATCCAAGATCATATGGAGATTCGCGGTCTCGGCATTGTGAACATCAAAGAGATCTACGGCATCTCCAGCGTTCTGGACAAACACCCCATCGAACTAATCCTTTATTTAGAGACTTTTACACCTAACACGGTCAAAAGTTGTTTTCCCGAAATCGAGTCGATGCGCATCCTCGATGTGGCGCGTCCGCTGATGCGGTTGTCCGTGGCGCCCGGCCGCAGTTTGGAAAATTTAATTGAAATCGCGGTTAAGCATTACCTTTTGAGTATCAAGGGTTACAATACCGAAAAAGTCCTCGCTGATCGCCTCGCCCTCAAGCGGGCCCGCGATCAGGCCGCCGCGCAAGCCGACTGACCCTTTCACGCCGGGGTTCCTTCAGTCGCCCGGCGCTTTTTAACGCGGGCTTGATCCCGCCTTCTTGCTCCTCCCATGCTCCTTCCTCGCACGGGTCGGCCTTCTGGTGAGCCGTCCCACCACCCCATTTTGTTGAAGGGGGTTCCGGTATGACCGCGAACGGCCACGCCGGCCTGACGGGCACCGAACTCGGTCGATTTAAAGTTGAAGAGCTGCTAGGCAAAGGCGGCATGGGTGAAGTTTACCGCGGCACCGACCAACTGCTGGGCCGTTCCGTGGCACTCAAAACCATCAGCCACCGCCAGCGAATGAGCCCCCTGACCAAAACACGGTTCTTCCGCGAGGCACAAATCCTCTCGAAACTGGCGCACCCCAACATTTGCGGGATTTACGATCTGATCGAACAAGAGGATTACGATATTCTGGTTTTGGAATATCTGGACGGCCAAACCTTGCGCGCGTTGATGCGCAATGAAGAGGACGATTGGGACAAACTGGCCGTTGCGGAAACCGTGGCGACGGTATTACAGGTCGCCCACCAGGCGCGTATCGTGCATCGCGACCTCAAGCCCGACAACGTCATGATTTCCGCGGAGGGCGACGTCAAGGTGTTGGATTTCGGCCTGGCACGCCCGACCGAGCCCCAGGTCGAAGACACCGATGCCGCGGTTGCTTTTGTCGCGCCCGCCCCTCGCGGCGACCTGTCCGAGGCCGCCACCTTGGACGGCCTCAACGATATCTGCGAGCAACCAACGCTGTCTCTTGCCGCCTCCGATTCCGCAAACTTGCGCAGTGACCGCACCACCCACGGGACCGTCGTCGGAACCCCCCGTTACATGAGCCCGGAACAAGCGCGCGGCGAAGAAGCCACCGCGGCCAGCGACATGTACGCCTTCGGCATTATTTTGCAGGAAATGCTGACGGGTCGACCCGCCTACAAAAAGAACCTGCCCTACCATGCCCTGTTAATGAAGGTCGGCAAGGGCGAAAAGTTCCCCTTGGATCCTCAAGGCGACAACCTCGACCCCGACCTCGTCCGACTCATCAACGATTTGACCCGGCTTGATCCCAGCACCCGCATCACGGCCGTCGAAACCCTACTCCGCCTTCAACAAATACGGGGCAAACCCAGCCTGAAACGCCGGGGCCGCCGTCGCATCGCCGCGCTGGGCACCCTCGTCGCATTGCTGGTGATCACCGCGCTGGTAACGGCCTGGTTCAACCGCCAAAGCCCGTTAATTATGCGCGACGAAACCCTTTCCGCGGCCTTGCTCCCCTTGCTCAACGAAACCGACGAAAAAGGCTCGGAATGGATGAAAATCGGCTTGGCCGAGCTGCTGCAAGAAAAGCTGGACGACATTCCCAGCCTCACCATGTTACCCAGCGATTCGGTGCAGCGCGCCCTCGGCAACCAGCCCGACGACCAGCTGCTCGACCGCCCAGGGGTCGACCAACTGACCCAACGCTTGGGCGCCGACCTGCTTATCCAAGCCGTGGTCGACAAAGACCCAGTCACCGGCCAATACCACCTGGTTTACCACCTTTACCGCGACGATAAACACTACAAAAGCCGCAACATCATCGCCCAGAACCCAACCTTCGCAATCCGCGCGGTCGTCGCCCAAATCAACAACCGACTCCACCCGGAAAGCAAGATGACACCCAACCACGGCGAGGTCTTTTCCGAGGACCCCTACGCGCTGATGATTTGGTCGATGGGATTCCACCAACTCACCACCGGCAATGCCGCCTCGGCCCGCCACTATTTTGAAATCTGCGTGGAACGCGATCCCGGTTTCCTCAAGGCGATTTATTCACTGGCCGCCACCCATTACCAACTCGGCAACTACGAGGAAATGCGCAAGCTGTGCAACAACCTGCTGGAACGCGAGGACGAAGACCCCGACCTAACCCTCAAAGCCAACGTCTACACCCTGCTCGGCGACCTCGCCAAACACGACGGCAATTGGGAAAAAACCCATTACTACTACCAACTGGCCAAGGATCTTTACCTCAAAAACGAGGACCCCTCCGGTTTCGCCAATGCGCTGAACCGTCTAGGCATCATTTTTTGGGGTAAAGGCGAACTGGACAAAGCCGAGTCCTATTTCATGCAAGCCCTCGCCATTTTCCGAAAAGAAAACAACCAGGTCGACGGGGTCCAATGTATCCAGAACCTGGGCCTGATCGCGGCGGCACGCGATGACAACGAAGAAGCCCGCCGTTACTACCAAGAGGCACTTGATATCGCGGTCGAAATTCAGGATCGCGATGTAGAAGCAGCCAACTACAACAACTTGGGATCCTTGGCCTTGAAAGCATACGATTACCAACAGGCCGACCGCCTTTTCCATCAAGCCTTGGCCATCTATGAGGAGGTCGGCCACGACCAATACGCGGCTTACCTCCTGTTTAACCTGGCCCGCGGCGCCGAGAGCCGCAACCGCTTGGACGAATCGGAACACCTCAACATGCAGGCACTGGTCAAACACCGCAAGCTCCAAGAGCCTTTTCTCCGCGCCCATATCCACCAACTCAGCGGGGTCATCGCCCTAAAACGCAACCAACTGGACACTGCCGAAAACGAATTGACCCAGGCCCTTACCATCTTCAAAAAAATCGACAACGCCGCCGGCGTTCGCAACAGCCGCCTCCTGCTGGCGGAACTGTTCATCGGCCGCAACCGCCTTCAAGAAGCCGAAACCTTGCTTGAGGCCTTGTCAGAAGACGATCCCGAATTGCCCCGATTGAAATTCCTACGCCTCTTGCTGGCCTACCAACGCGACCAGCGTCAAGCCGCCTTTGAGGGACTGCTCGCCCTCGAAGCATCCGAGCCGAACGTGTTTGCCCCGGAAGAGGTCGCCTTGCTCGAATGGATGCGGCGCCGGCTCCAAGAAAAGCAACGGGTTCCACTCCCGATGCGCGCCGATCTCTTGGCCCTCATGCCGATCCCCGACCCAGCCATGAACCCCAATTAACCCGCATTGCTCACAAGGATTCGTAGCGAGAAGCTGAAAGCCTTGTAAGCAATGCGGGCTAACCCAACACGGAGGAACCACCGCCCATGACCCAAACCCCGCTTATCGACGGACCCGACGAGGCGCCACTCCGCCTCATCCTGGCCCACGGTGCCGGCGCGCCGATGGATTCCGATTTCATGAACCACTTTGCCGCGGGTGTCGCGAGCTTTGGTATCCAAGTTATCCGATTCGAGTTCCCCTACATGCAACGGCGCCGCACGGAAGGCGTCAAAGCCCCACCGAACCAAGAAGCGGTACTGCTCGAGGCGTGGGCGCAACAAATCACGGCGGTACAGGCGCGCGGCCCAGTCGCCATTGGCGGCAAATCCATGGGCGGGCGCATGGCCTCCCTGATTGCCGACAAACACGACATAACCGGCTTAATTTGCTTAGGTTACCCCTTCCACCCGCCAGGAAAACCGGAAAAATTGCGCACGGCGCATCTGACCGACTTGAAAACCCCGACCCTGATCGTGCAAGGCACCCGCGACACGCTCGGTAACCAAGAAGAGGTGGCGGGTTACCCGCTTTCCCCGGCGATAGAGATCTCGTGGCTGGAGGACGGCGACCATTCGTTTAAGCCCCGCAAGAAGTCCGGCTTCACCGAGGAAGGCCATTTGCAGATCGCGGCGACGGTGGCGGCGGGTTTCCTGCTGCGAAGATTGAAGGATCGCGGCTGATGGGTATTGACCCGGCGCGCCCCGGAGCGGGGCCATCATTAATTCCCGGGTGGGCGTGTAGAGACGAGCAGACGATGAAGGTTTTGCCACCAGAGGGCCTGTCACGGCGTGGGTCCTGATTGGATGGGTATTGACCCGGCGCGCCCCGGAGCGGGCCGCACAACCCCATCGATGGACCATGCTTCGAATGAATGCCGGGTGGAACCCGGCCTCTTTGGACGCCCCCTGAAGGGGGGCCATAATTTAGCCCAGGGTACGGCCATTGAAAATGGCCGTACCCTGGGTGCAGGGAGTTCACGAATGGGAAAACGCTGAAGGCGTTGGCACCAGAGGCCACGCATAATAAATTCCCTGGAATGAATCAAGGGTGGGGTTTTGGTTGGGGTTTTGGTTGGGGTTTTGGTTGGGGTTTTGGTTGGGGTTTTGGTTGGGGTGCCGGCGCCTCCGGCGGCCTACACGACGGGAACTCCCGGGGACCCTGGGTAAACGGTTGCTTCACAACCGTTTACCCAGGGCTGAAATCCGTAAGGCCTTCAGCCTAACCAGACGTGGTTCACCTCTGGTTCACCGTTTAAATCAATTGTGGGCCATGTATGGCGGTGTGCGCGCCCCCCTGGGGTGCGCCGGATCATTACCCATCCACGCAGGGTTTCGTCTCGGTTTGCGCGCCCAGTTGGCACCCTGGCGTTCCATGCAGGGTTTCGTATCGGTGTGCCCGCCGCGTTGGGGTGCACCGGATCATCGCCCATCCGTGCAGGGTTTCATCTCGGTGTGCCCGCCGCGTTGGGGTGCACCGGATCATCGCCCATCCGTGCAGGGTTTCATCTCGGTGTACCCGCCTCGTTAGGGTGCACCTGATCGTCGCCCATCCATGGAGGGTTTCGTCTCGATGTGCCCGCCGCGTTGCCACCCCGGCCGTCCATGGAGGGTTTCGGATTGGTTTGCGCGCCGCGTTGGGAGCCTAACCATCCGCCTCCAGCGGGAGCACCAAGGTTGCGCACGCGCCTTTCCCCACGCCCTCGCTCTCCAGTCGTAGGTCGCCCTCCATCTGCCGCATAAAGTTTGCGCAGTGGTGTAAATCAAAGCCTGATCGGCCTGCTTTGGTTGAATAACCGGCCTGAAACAACTTCTCCCGCATCGACGCCTCGAACCCGACACCGCTATCCGTTATCGAAACCCCAACCCCATCCTCGTCTTGGAAGGTCACCACCTGCAACCGCCGATCCCCCGCCGGAACCTGCAACATCGAATCCATCGCGTTCTGAAACAGCGCCGTCAACACATGCAAAATTTTCCATTTCTCCATCGGCACCGGCGGCATCGGCCGCGTCTTCCGCGTCACCACAATGCCGTGCCGATGGAACGCGGAGGCTTCCATCACCAATATCTGCTCCAACACCGCGGTCAAATCCAAGGACTCCCGCAAGCTGTCATGCTCCAACAACTGCTCTTGGCTGGCAACAATATCGCGCATCACCGTCACCAACTCATCCAACCTCGCCAAATGGTCCAGGGACCGTTCACGCTCCTTCACATGCGCGTTCCCCAATTTTTCATAGTAAGCGCGCAGCATCCGCCGCCGCTCATGAACATCGGGATCAATTGGAAACGATCCCTCCTCGGCCAAAACCTCGGCCAGCACGTGATTGGCCTTGGCCAATCCCGCCAGCTTGGAGTTTTTAACCGTTTCCTTGATGAGCGTGGTCGAGGTCACCACCGAATTGAGCGTGTTACCCACATTGTGCAGGACACTCACGGCCATATCCGCCATGCCCGCCATCCGCGCGCTTTCCGTCAATTCCGATTGGGCCTGCCGCAGGGCGTCGGTGCGCGCGGCCACCAAACGCTCCAAGGCCTCGGTGCGCCGGATCCACCAACGGTTGGCCAAGCGTTGCCCCAACCAAAGCAAACCAAAGACCGCCACCACCAGCACCAACCGGAAGCCGGTCGTCTGCCAGAAATAAGCCTGAATCACAAAGGGGAACACCGTCTCTTCGCTGATGCGTCCCTCGTGGTTACGCGCCCGCAAATGGAAGCGGTAACGGCCAGGAGGCATGTTGGTGTAATCGCGGGCCCGCGCATCCGTCCAGGGCAACCAATCCGAGTCAAACCCTTCCAAATAAAATTGATAATCAACCAACTCGCCAAAAGCCAAGTAGTTCTGGGTAAAGTTAAAGCGGAACCCGGTGCGGTTGGGCGGGAATCGATGCTCGGGCGGGAATCGATCCAATTGAGGCGTCAGAATCAACTGATGATCGCCGGGATCACGAACGGCGGTGAGAAACGCGCGAAAAGGTTCCTCTTCCTCAGTTGCTTCCAGCTCCGGCTCAAATAAGGTGATGCGGTCGTTTTCAAGGAACAGCACCTCACCGGTAGGGACAGGCAACAAGGCGGTAAGGCGCTGGTCGGCCAACAAGGCCAATTGTTTGGGCGCGGCAACCCCTTCCGAGCTCGCCCCATCCAAGCGAAGCACCTGGTGCTGGGCGCCGCCGACATTGCCTTTTCGACGGATTTGCAACCAAAGGTTCTCGTTCGTGTCTTGGGCCAAGTGCAACACCGCCGGCAAAGGCCGCGGTAGTTGATGGTTCACCGCGGTGATCGGCTCAAAACGATCACCCTCGGGCACATAGCGGTACAGGCCCGCCTCGGTCGTCACCCAGACCGCGTCGCCAATGAGAAAGGGTCGGTTTCCGAGGTCCGAGGGCAAACCTTGGGCCGCACCCAAGGTGACCACCGTCTCAACCGCGCCTCGCGCCGCATCCAAACGGACGCGCCACATCCCTTGCCCGGTGTAGTTCACCCAAAACCAGCCCGCGCGGTCGATCACCATGTACTCAACACTGTGGTCAAATTCGTTCAAACGACCGCGATAGGCCCAATCATCCTCACGCCGATCCATGAGATGCAGGCCGTTGCGCGCACCGAGCACCATGGTGTCCGGTTTACCCGGCATGGGTGCCATGGCGAATACGGGCGAATCAATGGCAAACACATTTTCCATCTGCCGACCGCGAATCCGCCGAACATGGGATTTACTGCCGACAAGCAAGTCGTCCCCGTCGACGGCGATACACCAGGCCACGTCCCGTTCCGCCGCGACCCGCTCAAAAGGCGCTAAGGCATGGGTTGCCGAGGGCCAATCACGCACGAACACCCCGCGAAACGTGCCGACATACAACTTGCCCTGATGGTACTGAACCACCTGCGGCGAGGAATCAAAACCCAGCCAGCCTGGCAAAACACGCAAGGGTTCGTTAACGGCCAGCATGCTGATACCATTGTTGGTCGTTACCCAGAGGGTCCGGTGCGGATCGAGGTAGAGATCAAACACGCTGTTGTCCACCAGACCCGCGTCCTTATTAATGTGGGAAAGCAGGTTCAATTCGCGGTCGACAATCATCATCCCGTCCAACAAAGTGGCCAGCGCGAGGCGATGTTCATCCAGCCAAACCGCGCGATAAGCCTGGTTCGTTTTAAGGAATTCGTTGACCGATCCCGTCATCGGCTGAATGCGCCGGCTTGGGTCCGGGTAACCGGGGCGTAACAGGAAACAGCCCTGGTTCAAGGTTACGACCAAAAAGGTGTCGTCGTCATAGGAGAGCAGACCGTGCACCCGTTTATCGGCAAAAAATTCGCCGCCGGGAATCGACATCAAACGATCCCCTACCAAATGAAACAAGCCCTGGTTAAAAACCCGCACCCAAAGACGGCCTTCCAAAAGGAACGAAGCGTGGAATTCATCCTCGGCACGAACCACGGTAAAAAGGTCGCGTTCAGGATGGTAGATCAGGATTTTTCCCGAAGAAACAAACACGACGCGGCCCTCGAAGTAGTGGACGTTCCACACATGCCGCAAGCTGCGTTCGCGTTCCGGTAATTTATCTACCAGCGAAACCATTTTGATTTGAGCACCCTGGTCAGGTCGAAAAAAACCGAGATCCCCCTCGGCCCCATAATAAACCGTGCCGTCCGGGGCCCGGGTCAGACAGCGCAAAATGGAACCGTTCGGGGTTCGGTGCAAGTGCCAACCCGCCCCATCGTAAACCAACAAGCCGTCGCTGTTGGCAAAGTACAACCACCCCCCGGGTCCGGTAATCACCATCCAATTTTGACCGTGCGCGGCCGTGGTTTCGCTCGCAATGTTGCGAATCACGGGCAAACCCGGCGGATGGGCGAGAAGCCGACCGAGAAACAGCATCCCCAATAACAGGACCGGGGTACGGCAAAAGGAGCAGAAACGAAAGAGTTGGTTCAAAAGCGTCACAGCCTGAGCGAAAAAGTCACGAAGGGCGAGGTACCAACATAGGGCCGAGCGTCTGGGCACAACGGGTTGGGGGTGCTCTTTTAAAAAATCGCCCGTTTGTCGGAGAATCTTAACCCGCAATGCTCACAAGGGGGATCGCACGTAACTGAAATCGAGTTGTGTCGGTGGGTAAACATCGCGCGCAAACACCAGGGCGCCTCGCGGCGCAAGGCCGCGGGGATTCGCACCGTCACCCAGCAGGGTTAGGAGCCCGCTCACTAGAACACAAACCCTTACCCAATAATTACTTTAGATCAGGCTCTTCTTCCAGGTGAACATGTACCACCTTGTTTTGGATCGTCGTTTTGGGCACGCCGCGGGGTCGGCCAACCATCACCAAGACGAGACCAACAAACGGGGTAAACAGAAACGACAGGAAAAAGAATCCCCAAAATCCGATCTGCGTTCGGTTCCCCAGCATCCCCACAATGACACACAGAATGGCGTAGGCCAGAAAATTCATGGTTCCCTCTACTGACTGTTTAAGATGATCGGCAGACTTTTTTCGTCCGTTCCGATCACAATGATTTTGGCGTTGGGTGAGGTGGCGAGCTCTTTGGTGACTTCCAAGCCCCGCCATTGAAGGATCGGTATCCCCGAGATCCGCTCGAACTCGGCGATCCCCGCTGCTTCAATCTCACGGCGTTCCCGTTCTTTCTTCTCCCGATCCAGAATGTAATCGTGAGCCAGGGCGTTTTGTTCCTTGGTCAACTTCTCCTGAATCGAGTGCTGAATTTCATCGGGTAAGGTCAGTTTGGTAATGAGTACGTCGTCAATTCTAACGTATCGGTCGCCCAGTTCGTGACGCAAACGCTGCAAAATGGCCTGTAAAAGGCCGTTTTCATCACTCGAATAAATTTGTTCGGCCTCGTAATCACCCAACACCTGACGAATGGCGGAGATCAGCTCGGGGTGCAGCATTTTTTCTTTGTAGTCGGGACCCACCTTTTGGTGCAACAAGGGTAACCGGTCTGGGATGGGATGAAATCGCGCCGAAATCGACACATCAATCACCATGCCGCTGCGGTTGATCATGGTGACCGTGTCTTTGATTTCCTGGAGGCGGGTGTCGTAGATGTACATCTTGTCCCAGGGGAAAAGGATGCTGATGCCCTCGTTGTAGGTCCGGGTCAGTTGGGTTCCACCAAGAAAACGGCGCCACAGCACCCCGCGTTCACCGGGGTAAATATGGATAAAAATGTTGGGCGAAAAATAAGCCAGCAGAAACGCCATAATCAGGCTACCGATGATAATCTGTTGCTGGTGCAGGGTCCAAAAGTGGAGGACCCATTTGTAGATCTTCGCGCGTAGGTTGGACAACATGGTGCGAACCTCGTGGGATCTTGCAAAAAATGATCAATCGCGGAACACCCCGTTGCGGCCGGGAAGGACGCCGGCGCGGCGCGCAACCATCGAAACAACGGTTTATTACCGAACCGAACCCTTATAAGGGTGTCGTGCGATTCGGCGGCCGAGGGCCTTGTTGGGAAACCGTTGCCTCAAGAGGTGCGTTGATCGAATAAAATCGGACGGGCCGCGGCGAAACCGAGGGCCGTGATTCAAGGAAGACGCGTAGGCGCCATTAAAGCACAATTCACCACTTTACTGAAAGCAGCTCGCGTCGGAAAATCCGCTCAACCGCGAATTGTTTTGCCGCGGGACGCCATGTCGCGCCGCCTGTCCAACCGCAAGCGCTTGCCCTCCTAGGCGACCGAAAAGACCTCGCCCATCCCGACCCGCTCAGGTATGATGAAGGCCTCGTTAGAAACAGCCCGTATCAGCGACCCGTAACCGTCCGACGGACGTGCCGACGGGTTCGGGCGCGCCTCGAAGCGCACCCACTCAATCCGAGCAAACCGCATGGCTCGGTGCACGCGACGGGCTCCCGCGAGTTTCCTCGGCCGAAATGGGTCGACGCGGGCCGTTTTTTTATTCTGAGAGCGTTTATTTCGGGGGGAACCATGGCCACCTTTGTCTCTAAGGTAAGCCCTAGCTCGGCAACATTCCAAGAAAACAAAGCGTTTATGGAAGCCAAAATCCAGCAGCTCAATGAGAACTTGGCCTTGGTCAAGCAGGGCGGCGGCAGCAAAGCGCTGGACTTGCACAAGCAACGCGGCAAAATGACCGCGCGGGAGCGCATCGATTACGTCCTCGATCCCGGCAGCCCATTTCTCGAATTTTCGGCGCTGGCCGGTTGGGATCTTTACGATTTTCCCCATCCGTCCGGGGCCATTGTGACCGGGATCGGCCGCATCGCCGGCCGCGAGGTGGTGATTGTCGCCAACGACGCCACCGTCAAAGGCGGCACCTACCTGCCGATTACCTGTAAAAAACACCTGCGCGCCCAGAAAATCGCGGAGGAGAACCACCTACCCTGCTTGTACCTGGTCGACAGCGGCGGCGCCTTTTTGCCCAAACAGGACGAGGTCTTTCCCGACCGCGAACATTTCGGTCGCATCTTCTTTAACCAGGCACGCATGTCGGCCAAAGGCATTCCCCAAGTCGCCGCGGTCATGGGCTCCTGCACCGCGGGCGGCGCTTACGTCCCCGCCATGTCCGACGAAACCGTGATTGTCAAAGGCACCGGCACCATTTTCTTGGCCGGTCCGCCCCTGGTCAAAGCCGCCACCGGTGAGGTGGTTTCAGCAGAGGACCTGGGCGGTGCCGACGTCCACACCCGCGAATCGGGCGTGGCCGATCACTTCGCCAACGACGACCGCGAGGCACTCGACACGGTGCGCGAAATCTTCGCCCACCTCAACTTGCCCGCCAAACAAACCCCGGTCCAAAAGCCGGTGGTTGAACCCGTCTACGAACGCGACGAGATTTTGGGGGTGATGCCCAGCGATTCGCGCATTCCCTTCGACGTGCGCGAAATCATCGTGCGCATCGTCGACGGCTCCGAATTTCACGAGTTCAAAACCCTGTACGGCACCTCCGTTGTCACCTGTTTCGCCCACATCTGGGGCATGCCCATCGGCATTATCGCCAACAACGGCGTTCTGTTCAGCGAATCCGCGCTCAAGGCGACCCACTTCATTGAACTCTGCAACGAACGCAAAATCCCGCTGTTGTTCCTGCAAAACATCACCGGCTTTATGGTCGGCCGCAAGTACGAGGCGGGCGGAATAGCCAAGGACGGCGCGAAAATGGTTCACGCGGTTTCCAACGCCCAGGTACCCAAATTCACCGTCATCATCGGCGCCTCCAACGGCGCGGGTAACTACGGCATGTGCGGACGCGCCTACGATCCCCGTTTCTTGTGGATGTGGCCCAACGCCACCATTTCGGTGATGGGCGGCGAACAGGCCGCCAACGTGTTGTGCCAGGTCAAAATGGACCAAAAACAGCGCAAGGGTGAAACCATGGACGCGGGCCAACAGGCCGAATTCAAGCAACCGATTCTCGACAAATACGCCCGCGAAAGCAGCGCTTGGTACAGCTCGGCCCGCCTGTGGGACGACGGTGTCATCGATCCCCGCCATACCCGCGAGGTTTTGGGGTTGGCGCTTAGCGCCGCCTACAACCAAGCCATCCCTCAACCCAAATACGGCATTTTCCGCATGTAACGATTCCCACGCGAAAGGAGCACCAGCATGAAAAAGATTCTGATTGCCAATCGCGGTGAAATCGCCGTGCGCATCATCAAAACCTGTCGCGAGATGGGCATCGCCACCGTGGCCGTTGCATCCGAGGCCGACCTTGGCGCCAAACACGCCCGTTTGGCCGACGAGGTCATCCCCATCGGCGCGGCCCCGGCCGTCGAAAGTTACCTACGCGGCGACGTGATCATCGAAGCCGCCAAACAAAGTGGCGCCGAGGGCATCCACCCCGGCTTTGGTTTTTTGTCCGAAAACGCCGGTTTCGCCGCCGCCGTCCGTGAGGCGGGCCTGATGTTTATCGGTCCCCAAGCGGACGTCATTCAGTTGATGGGTTCCAAACAAGAATCCAAACGGGTGATGAAAAAAGCGGGCGTCCCGGTGGTTCCCGGTTACAACGGCGACAATCAAGAACCCGACCACTTGGCCGCCGAGGCGGAAAAAATCGGTTTCCCGCTGTTGATCAAAGCCTCAGCGGGCGGCGGCGGCAAAGGCATGCGTGTCGTCAACGAGGCCAAAAACTTTAACGACGCGCTCGGCGCCGCCAAACGCGAGGCCAAAGCCGCCTTCGGCGACGATACGGTGTTGTTGGAAAAGTACCTGACCCGACCGCGCCACATCGAGTACCAAGTGTTCGGCGACGAACACGGCCAACTGGTTCACCTCTTTGAACGGGAGTGTTCGATTCAACGGCGCCACCAAAAAATTGTCGAGGAAACGCCGTCAACCGCGATGGGCGAAGCCTTGCGCGCACGCATGGCCGAGGCCGCCCTCACCGCGGCGCGCGCGGTCAATTACACCAACGCGGGCACGGTGGAATTCATGCTCGACGAGGACGAATCCTTTTATTTCCTCGAAATGAACACCCGCCTTCAGGTCGAACACCCGGTCACCGAGTGTTTGACCGGCCAAGACCTGGTGCGTTGGCAAATTGAGGTCGCGCGCGGCAACAAAATGCCGCTCACCCAGGAACAGCTCACCCGCCGCGGCCACGCGGTTGAGGTGCGTATTTACGCCGAGGACCCGGCCCACGATTTCCTGCCGCAAACCGGGACCATCGTCAACTACGCCGAACCCATCGGCCTCAATGTCCGTGTCGACAGCGGCGTGGAAACCGGTGATGCGATCAGCATTTACTACGATCCCATGATCGCCAAGCTAATCGCCTGGGGCGAAACCCGCGACATCGCCTGCGACAAATTGGTCAACGCTTTGGCCGAATACTGCATCCAAGGCGTGCATACCAACGTGGCGTTCCTGCGCAAGATCCTGCAAGAAGCCGAGTTCCGCGCGGGCAACACCACCACGGCCTACCTAAGCCACTACGCACCGGACCTGGCGGTCCCCACGGCAACCGTCGACACGGCCCTGGCCTTGACCTGTTTGGCGGAACCGGAAACCCAAGCGGCAGGCGGCGCCGGGCCGACGTTCCAAGAACCATGGCAACAGCTTTCAGGATGGAGGGCCGACCAATGAGACAGCAATTCAAGTGGAACGGTCAACGCTACCAGGTCGATCTGGAACAGCGCACCCCGTTAAAGGGCACCATCGCTCAAGACGAGGAACGCCGCGCCTTCGAACTCGCCGCCCTCAACGACGGGGCCGGCCGCATTCAGGTCGGTGATCGCAGCGAACCTTACTTCGTGAAAGCGGTCGCGGGCGGTGTCTGGGTCACCCTCGCCGGTGAAACCTTTTACTTCGAAAAAACCAAAGGCGGCGCCGGCGGCGACGATCAGCACGACGGCTTCGCGGCGCCCATGCCGGGCAAGGTCTTGCAAGTCGCGGTCGCGGAAGGCGACCAAGTCGAGGCCGGCCAGGTGTTGATGGTGATGGAAGCCATGAAAATGGAACACCGCATCGAAGCACCCGCGGCCGGAACCGTCACCAAACTCCACTTTGGTGAAGGCGATCTGGTGGATCACGGCGCCCACCTCCTCGATTTCGAGGCCGACGGTTAACCCATCCAGCCCCAATACCCACCCACCCAAAACCGAACGAAGCCCCGACTTCGTTCGGTTTTTTGTTTTTCAGTAAACATTTTGGCCAAAAGTCCCGTTTGGAATTGCATTCGTGTCGCGGCACGTTTTGGAAAAATCGGCTTTAGCCGAGACGACTTTTTGTCGATTAGTTCCGTAAAGAATGACACAATGGCAGCCTGCACGGATTGGCTCGGTATCCCGGATCTCGGCAGCGCCGCGGTGGACGACCCAACCGCTTCTTGTGCATAATGTTTGCTTAAACCAAACCCAGGGCCCGTTTTTCATGAAAGAACCGACGACGACGTACCTCACCTTCGCTTGTCCTATCACGAACGCCCTAATGGTACTTACACATCCATAACCTTTGTTTTTGCGATCCGTTTGCGCGGCATCGCCGGCCGAATGTCCGAGGGGAGAGGGAGCATGACACATCTGGACCGATCATCTTTTAGGGGAACCTTTTTCAGCCGCATCTTTGGCGCCGTCCTCCTCCTGGTCCTGATCACCACCGCCGGCGGTTGGGTTTCCGCCGCGGAAAAAAACGTGGACCCCGCCGGGTACCTCTACGCCGAGGTAACCATGATTTCCGGCGGCAACTACCGCGGCGCCATGCGTTGGGGTCGCGAGGAAGCTTTTTGGGGCGACCACTTTAACTCCCGCAAGGAACAACTCCCCTTCCTCAAACACATGCCGGAAAAACGCTCACCCGGCAAACGCTCCTTTGCCTGTCGGTTTGGCGATATTGAACAGATCATCGTCAACGGAACAGAAGACGCCATCGTCCATATGAAATCCGGTTCCATGTTCCAGGTTCGCGGTTACGCCAACGACGTCGGCAGCAAGTTACGCATTTGGGACGAGGAACAGGGCGAAATTGAGATGCGCTGGATGGAAATCGCCAAAATTGAGTTCATCCCCTCCGAAACCAAGAAAAAAGCCTTCCACCAGAAACGGCTTTACGGGGTTGTCAGTACCGATCAGGGCGACCTTGAAGGTTACATCCAATGGGACCTGGAGGAATGCCTGCACACCGACGAACTCAACGGCGAGGTACAGGGCAAGGACAAAGACCTCAAAATGGGTGAGATCAGTGTGATCGAACGCAAAGATCCCGGCGTCACCATTACCCTTAAAGACGGCGTCACCTTCGATATGTACGGTACCAACGACGTCAACTCGGAGAACCGCGGCATTATGGTTGAAAACGCCACCTTCGGCCGCGTCAGGATTTCATGGTCCCGATTCAAAAAGGTCACCTTCCAAGATGTAAACCATACCGGGCCCAGCTTTGACACCTTCGAACACCAAGGCAAACTCAACGGCACGGTCACCCTCAAAAACGGCACCACCAGCACGGGCAATATCGTGTTTAACATGGACGCCAACGAGCAGTGGGCCTTCCTGAACGCCGGCAACAAAGGCATGCACTACACCATTCCGTTGGGCCTGGTCAAAACCCTGGAACCCAGGGATGACCGCCGGTGCTTGGTTATTCTGCACGACGGCACCAAACTCACCTTTTCCGAGGGTCACGACATCGACCACCGAAATCTGGGTCTGTTAATTATGACCAACGACCAAGCCAACCCGGAATACGTGGCATGGAACGACATAAAAACGGTCGAATTCGCCAAATAAGGAACGGCCGCCACAAGCGCCGCGGCCGGGGGCAACCTTTCCCCGACCGCGTGATGTTCCTTCATACCCCGGCTTAATTTACCGCCGGAGGCACAAACGACACCAAGGTCAATACGTTCACAAACCCGTTGAAACACTCGGTTTCCACGTTTTGCAGCCAATTCGCACGCAGATCGGCTACGGTGACCAAACATTCCTCCTCGAAACGCTGGATGACCCGGCCGTTGCGCACGTACAAACGTCCGTTCACATCCTCGCCAAAAGTCGCCGGTCCGGCCAGCGCTTCAAACGGCCCCCCCGCCCCGGTCAACAAGGTGGTCGTCCACTGATCCTGAAGCCGACGCGCGGCCCATAGCTCCCCACCACAATAATCCGCGTACAGGTAATAACCCAACAAACTGGGCGCATCGGGGCCGCGGTACACAAAACCGCCGGTTACCGAGGCACAGAAACTATCAACCGTTGTGTGGGCGTAATCGAGAATCGGGTTGGTAAGGTCCACCGTGTCGCAAGCCGGGGTGTCCACGGGACAATCCGCGTCTTCCTCGAAACACAAAAGGCCTTCCATGCGATCCCAGCCGTAGTTTTCTCCGCCGTTACTCGCCGCCGCTTGGAAATTGATTTCCTCCCGTGCGTTCTGACCCACATCCGCGATGTACAGGTCGCCCGTCACCCGGTCAAAACTGAAACGCCAAGGGTTCCGCAACCCGGTGGCCCAAATTTCGGCCCGGTAGCTTTGATCGTTCACAAAGGGATTGCTCACGGGAATCCCATAATAAGGGGGGGTCGCCACATTTTGGTCGACATCAATGCGCAGCATTTTCCCCAAAAGTTCGTCGGGTTTCTGCGAGCGGCAACCGGGATCGTTGGCACTGCCACCGTCACCCATACCAATGTACAAAAAACCGTCGGGCCCAAACTTCACCTGGCCACCGTTGTGGTTGTCAAAAGGCTGCGTAATCGTCAGCAAGATGCGCGCACTCTGGGGATCGGCACGGTTGGGATCCTGGGCGTCTACCGCGTAACGGGCGATCACCGTGGCGTTGTCGCCGTTCGTGTAATTCACAAAGAAAAAACCGTTTTGGGCGTAGTTCGGGTGAAAAGCCACGCCCAACAAGCCCTGCTCAAAACCCACCGAACTCACCGTTTGGGTAAGGTCCAAAAAGGGCGTGGTTAACAGTTGGTCGTTTTCAAGGATGTGAATGGTACCGGATTGGGTGGTGAGAAACAGCCGTTCGTCACCGGCATGGCTGATATCGACCACCCCGGCCAAATCAACCACGGGCACCAACCGCAAATCTTCAAATTGGCCGAAGGTGGGCAGGCAAATAAAAAGGGCGGATACCCAAAAAGTCAAACACACACGAGGGATCGCGAAAAAAAGGCGGCCGGCGGTGCGGCGCCCGTGCGGGGGCGGAACGAACATCATCAGTCCTCCGAGCAATGGTTTGGAAACGTCCCCTTCATTTTAGAAAGAAGACGCGCCCGCGCGCGTGAGGCTTTTTACGAAAGCGAAGACAGACCCCCAAACTGAAACAAGGCGTCCAGATCGAGGTGTTGCGCCAGGTGGTCGGCGAGCAAATCGTACTGTTGTTGGCGGAAGGCAAAAGCCGACAGCTGTTGGGTCGGGGTGAAATCCGGCTTGAACCGCCGCAGGAGCGCCGCCAAAAACGCGGGCTCGTCGAACAGGCCGTGCAAATAGGTGCCCCAAATGCGCCCGTCCTCAATCATCGCGCCGTCGCCGTGTTGCGCCTGATCACCCGAGGTCAAATCGAGCAAAGGTTCGCCGTCGTCGTCCAACACCGTGCGGCCCATGTGGATTTCGTAGCCGCGCACCATTTGACCCGTAAGCCGACAGCGCCCGTGGCTGAGGGACAGATGTTTGTCACGCGCAAGCTGGGTGCGCACCGGCAGCAGCCCCAAGCCGTCGGATGTACCGGGCGCCCCTTCGACGCCGTGGGGATCGCTTACCGAGCGCCCTAACATTTGGTAACCGCCGCAAATGCCGCCGATCATCCCACCGGCGGCCGAAAAATCCAGGATCGGCGCGGCCCAGCCCGTCCGTTTCAACCAGTCCAAATCAAAACGCACATTTTTACTGCCGGGCAGCAACACCAGGTGGTAATCGTCGAGCGCGCGTGGGTTGGCCAGGTAGCGCAGATCGATCTCGGGCTCTCGTGCCGGCGCCGCGAAATCGGTAAAGTTGGCGATGTGTGGTAGGCGGATCACCGCGATGCGCACCTTGTCGTGGTCCAGCGGGGTTTTCGGGCCCTTGCGTTTGGGCAGCGCAATCGCATCCTCCGCATCGATTTCGAAATCGTAACACCAGGGCACCACGCCCAGCAGCGGTACCGACAGGCGTCCCCGCAAATACGTCAGCCCGTCCTCGAACAGGCTCGCATCGCCGCGGAAGCGGTTGATGATGAATCCGGCCACCCGCTCGCGGTCCTTGGCCGGGAGCACGTCCATGGTGCCGAGGATTTGTGCAAACACCCCGCCCCGATCAATGTCCGCGACAATCACCACCGGCGCATCGCAAGCGTGGGCCATGTCGAAATTCACAAAGTCATTGCGGCGCAAGTTGACCTCGGCGCAGGATCCGGCCCCTTCGATCACAACCGAACCGTAACGGCGCCGCAAGCGTTCCAGTGCCGCAACCGATTCAGCCCGATAAGTCGCCGTATCGCGGAAGTAGGAGCCCGCCTCTTGGTTACCAACCGCGCGGCCGTGCAGCACCACCTGGGCGCCTGTATCCGTATTGGGTTTGAGCAGGATCGGGTTCATATCGGGATGGGGCACCGCGCGGGCCGCTTCCGCCTGAACAAGCTGGGCCCGACCGATTTCGAGCCCGTCGGGGGTCACCCCCGCATTATTGGACATGTTTTGCGCTTTAAACGGCGCCGGCCTGAATCCACGTTGCTGGAAAATCCGACACAGCCCGGTCGTGATCACACTTTTTCCGACATCAGACGCCGTCCCAAGGACGGCCAGCGCGGGGGCGATTGCCATAAAAAACTCCTGTAAACAAGTGACAGCCCAGTCTAACCCAAGCCGCCAAAGCACGCCAAACCGACAAGGTCGATCTCCCGATTGATGGTTCACCGCCCGTTTGAACACGCCGAGTCACCCCAATCTCGTGTATGATGAAACCCATCATAGAATGCGCCGCGCCGATATTTGTCAGTGGGTTACACCCAGCTCTCAATCGGGTTTCTCGTTCTTTCGGTTGTGTGTCCCCGAGCCGGCGCGAATTATCCTGGAGTACCTCATGCGCTTGCTTTTTGCTGTTTTGACCTGCTTCACCGCCGCGATACACCTCGCCGCCGACGGCCCTTTTAGCCAAAAGACCTTGGACCACGCTGCCAAACTTCGCGAATTGGGTTTGAAAGACACCCGCGCCTACAGCCTGGTTGAATCGCTCACCGTGGAAGTCGGCCCCCGCATGGCCGGCACGCCCGCCGACAAACTGGCCGTCGCATGGGCCGAAAAGAAGTTCCGCGAAATGGGGTTTGACCACGTGGCCGCCGAACCCGTGCCCGTCACCCATTGGGTGCGCGGTCCCGAACACGCTTGGATCACCGCCCCCTATCCCCAGGTGCTGCACATTACCGCGCTGGGCCACTCCATCGGCACCCCGCCCGAGGGTCTGGAGGCCGAGGTCTTTATGGTCCCGGACCTGGCCACGCTCAAAAAGTCCAAAGCGGAAGATGTGCGCGGCAAAATCGTGTTTATCAACCACCGCACAGAGAAATCCCGCGACGGGAACACCTACGGGAAAACCGTACCCGGCCGGGCAGCGGGTGCCGCCGAAGCCGCCAAACTGGGCGCCGTCGGCGTTGTCATTCGCTCCATCGGTACCGACAGCCACCGCTTCGCGCACACCGGGGTCATGCGCTACGAGGAAGACGTGAAACGCATCCCCGCGGGCGCCATTTCCAATCCCGACGCCGACATGGTCCAGGCTCAGTTGGAACGCGGCAAACCCGTGCGCATCAAAATGAAACTCGACTGTAAATTGTTGGGAACCGTCATGTCCGCCAACGTCGTCGGTGAAATCAAAGGCAGCGCGTTACCGGACGAAGCCGTCATCATTAGCGCCCACCTGGATTCCTGGGACCTGGGTACCGGCGCGCTTGACGACGGGGCCGGGGTCGCCATCACCATGGCCGCCGCAAAACTGATCGCCGAGGCCGGGGTGCGCCCCAAGCGCACCGTCCGTGTGATTCTGTTCGCCAACGAGGAAAGCGGGCTCGAGGGTTCGCGCCATTACGTGACCACGCACCAGGATAAACTGCAAAACATGATCATCGGGGTTGAGTCCGATTTTGGCGCCGATGTGATCTGGCGTTTCGATACCCGCATCGATGAAGCCTATCTGCCCGTTGCCGACGCAATCCACAAAGCCTTGGAACCATTAGGTATCGCTCGCGGCTCTAACCGAGCATTCGGCGGCCCGGACATGACCCCGTTCCGCATGATGGGTGTGCCGGTTGTCAGCTTGTTGCAAGACGGTACAGATTATTTTGACTTTCACCACACCGCCGACGATACTTTTGACAAGATTGATCCCAAGAAAATGGCGCAAAACGTCGCGGCCTATGCCGTGTTTGCCTTCTTGGCGGCGGAGTCACCCGACGGATTCGGCCGCATCCCGGTCACCGCCGGTTCACCTTAACCCAAACGGCGGGTTCCCCCTTGAATCCGCCCGTTCCATCCCGTGCTAACCCACCACACCAACCCCGTTCCCCGATAGAGGTATGCCATGACCGAAATCCCCCGCATCGGCGTGTTGTTGTTTGAGGATGTTGAACTCCTTGATTTTGCCGGCCCGCTCGAAGTGTTTTCCGTCGCCCACCGCATCGACCCCCGCGCGGTGGCCGCGCCCGTGACCATCGCCGACCGCGCCCCCGTGCGCACCTTCAACGGGTTGCTGGTTCACCCCGATTTTCTTTGGGATGAGGCACCTTACCCCGAGATCCTACTGTTACCAGGCGGCCGTGGTGTTTACCGCGAGCTGGAAAACCCCCCGTTTTTAGATTGGATCAGCAGCCGCGGCCAAGACGCCGACCATGTGATGAGCGTGTGCAACGGCGCCTTGTTCCTTGCCAAAACCAAGCTGGCCGACGGCGACCGCTTAACCACCCACCACACCGATTTCGAGAAGTTGCGCACGCTGGCGGGAACCAATACCGTGGTGGAAGACGCGCGCGTCACCGACAACGGCAAAATCATCACCGCCGCCGGGGTTTCGGCCGGTATCGATATGTCGCTGTACTTTCTTCAGAAGAAGCTGGGTTCCGCTTTTGCGCTGGATGTAGCGCGTTACCTGGAGTACGACTGGAAACCGCACGGCCTCGCCGGGTAGGGTCGGCCGTGAATCCCTTAACGCAGGCCGTCGCGGAACGCATCACGGCTGAAACCGGCGAACCGTTCGACGCCCCGAGGGTAACACCGGTGAGCGGCGGTTGTATTCATCGCGGCTGGTGTTTCAGCCAGGGATCGCGGCGCTATTTTGTCAAAACCAACGACGCCGCCTCAGCGGACATGTTCGCCGCCGAGGCCGAGGGCCTTCAAGCCATCGCCGTCACCAACACCATCACCGTCCCGCATACCATTGCCCACGGCGCCACCCCCGACGGTGCCTATTTGATCCTGAACTGGTGCGATATGCAGGGACGCGGCGATCCACGTCGACTCGGCGCCGATTTAGCCCGTCTCCACGCCGCGCCCGTCGGCAACCGCGTCGGCGCTCCAAGCGGCGAATCTTTCGGCGCTCCAAGCGGCGAATCTTTCGGCGCTCCAAGCGGCGAATCCTTCGGCGCTCCAAGCGGCGAATCCTTCGGCGCTCCAAGCGGCGAATCCTTCGGCGCTCCAAGCGGCGAATCCTTCGGCGCTCCAAGCGGCGAATCTTTCGGCGCTCCAAGCGGCGGATCTTTCGGCTCTCCAAGCGGCGAATCCTTCGGCGCTTCCCGCGACAACTACATCGGCACCACCCCGCAAGCAAACCGTGAACACACCGATTGGTGGGTTTTCTACCGCGAGCAACGCTTGGCCCCGATGTTCGATGCCCTGGAACGAAGGGGTGTCACCTTTCGTGGCGCGACTTCCCTCCTCGACCAACTAGCGCACCGATTCGGCGATCACCAGCCGCGGGTTTCCCTGGTGCACGGTGACCTTTGGACGGGCAACGCGGGCTTCCTCCGCGACGGTACCCCGATTATCTTTGATTGCGCGGCCTACCGCGGCGACGGCGAGGTCGACCTGGCCATGAGCGAACTCTTCGGCGGCTTCGGCCCGGCCTTTTTCGAGGGCTACCGCGAGGTCTTACCCATCGCACCCGGCTACCCTCGACGGCGCACGCTTTACAACCTGTACCACATCCTCAACCACGCCTTGTTGTTCGGCGGCGGTTACGCGTGCCAAGCCCAAAACATGATCACCGAATTGAACTCCGGCTGTTAACCCAAGCGTTTACTGAAGCAAATACCCTTCTTTGACTAGCCACGCCTTGATATCCGCCTCTTTTTGAATGTTTCTCGCTACACGCCAATGAAAAAGATCGGATTGCTCCCCGTCGAACGCAAAATAAGTAACCACCGCTTCTTTCATCCATTCGGGCACGCGTTCCCAAAACAAAGGTGCTTGCCGCGCATCCAATGGAAAAGCGAGCTGTATTTTCAACACCACTTCTCGGTCCGTTAGCAGACCTTCACCATGGAACCGAATAATTTCATCCAAAGGATCGCCAGCCATTTCCAACCTCAACATCAACATACCGACACAGAAGATCAACCATCAATTCTCACCAAAAGTTCTACCGTGGAATAGACACGAGACGATTTGTTCATTTAGAAAAGGTTCCCATTCAGTTGTTCTTCCCGCGGGATCGTAATTTGGACTTCATAAGAACTCACCAGGCAAAGAGCTTTGATGACATCGTGGGCTTCTTCACCAAGGTAAATCAGTAATTCCGGGGTCATAAAGTAGCGAGCGTCGGAAACACTCAATCCAGACCACTTTTCGCCACCAATCGAAAGCGCACATTCTTTGTCTCCGGTAAGGGATGAAAGCGGGAAACCACACTCGGCACGCAGCTCGTGGCGAACACCCCAAAACTGGAAAGGATGCACCCGCTCTTCATCATCTTGAATGAAGAAAACACCCTTTCCATAATCCGCAAGTTTTTCGGTTTCATCCAATGCATGCCTGACCATCCAACGCCGAAAAGGTCTGCCTCCGGTATTGACATGAATTTCGGAAAAATAGCCCAACAGTTCCGTATTGGGATCCGGCCCGAAGAAATATTCCCCAAAGGGTCTCGGGGACCAAGTATGACCGCTAAACCAGGTAACCACCTCCGTGTTTTTGGTTTGTATTTCAATATGCATGATAAGGCTCCAAAACATCGACCGACTGTTGGTTTTTCCTCACGCAGCCGCTAATAGGAAACGCGTATTTTGGGCAAAAAACCGGCAAGCCACCCACCCATTAAAACCGCGCCACAAGAACAAAACCACCATCGTTCCCTTTTGCCATTCATATGTTTCATGGCCTGAGAATGGTATGATAACCGGGTTACCACCTTGTACAAAAACCCAAGCCTTTCTCATACTTTTCGGCCCAAAAACGCTTTTGCCTAAAAGCAAACAGCGTATCTCGTTTGGTTGGAACGAGACTCGGCTGAAAAAAACATTCGGCCGTTTTGCGGCAACGCTTGGGAATCGTTACCACCCCTGAATTGTTTTCATCCATGGACACCCACCCTATCAGGAGACCCCCACATGAAAAAAGTTAACGTGATGCCGCTTGCCGACTTAGCGGATCGTCAGCCCGCCCATGCTTTGGTCGCCGACGTTGACCTTGTCTTGGTTCGTTACGACGATCAGCTCTCTGTCCTCTACGGCCGCTGCCTGCACCGCGGCGCCCTGCTCGCCGACGGCCACATCGACGGCCACAATTTGATCTGTGGTTTGCACGATTGGGATTACCGTTACGATACCGGCGTCAGCGAATACAACAACCACGAGGTTTTGAACAAGTTCACCCACTGGATTGAGGACGACGCCGTCTGGGTCGACGAGGACGAAATCAAAGCTTGGGCCGTCAAGAACCCACAACCCTACAACCACGAAGCCTACCAAGGACATTTCCAGGACCACCACGGCGCACCGGAGGAACCCCACGTCGGGTTAATCCGCGAATTGGCCGAAAACGGTTTGTCCAAGTGGGGTCACCACGGTCCCTCATCCGCCATGGGTGTCGACCGCCGCGCGTTACCCGGCTGGGACGATCTGCAAGTGCTTACCGCCCAGCTCCATCGCATGCCTCTGCTGGACGACAACCCCGTCGGCACCGATTTGGTGATCGGCCCCCGCGCCAAAAAACCGCTCACGCTGAACATCCCCATCTTTGTTTCCGACATGAGTTTCGGCGCTTTATCCGAGGAATCCAAGGTCGCTCTGGCCCGCGGCGCGGAACTGGCCGGCACCGGGATCTGCTCCGGCGAAGGCGGCATGTTGCCCGAGGAACAAGCCGAAAATAGCCGCTACTTCTACGAACTGGCCTCCGCGCGCTTCGGCTTCCAGTGGGACCTTTTGGAAAAAGTGCAGGCCTTTCACTTCAAAGGCGGTCAAGGCGCCAAAACCGGGACCGGCGGCCATTTGCCGGGCGAAAAGGTCAAAGGCAAAATTGCCCAAGTTCGCGGTTTGAAAGAAGGTCAGCCCGCCATTTCGCCCGCCCGTTTTCCCGAGTGGACTCAGCTCTCGCAAATTCGTGAATTCGCCGATCAGGTCAAGGAACGTACCGGCGGCATTCCCATCGGTTACAAGCTCTCTGCCCAGCATGTAGAACGCGATCTCGAAGCCGCGCTGGAAGTCGGCTGCGATTACGTCATCCTCGACGGTCGCGGTGGCGGTACCGGCGCCGCTCCCCTCATTTTCCGCGACCACATTTCTGTTCCCACCATGCCGGCCCTGGCCCGTGCTCGTCGTTTTCTGGACAGCTCCGGCAACAGCGACGTGACCCTCATCGTCACCGGCGGCTTACGCACTCCCGCCGATTTCGTCAAAGCACTGGCGCTCGGTGCCGACGGCATCGCCGTTTCCAACGCCGCCCTGCAGGCCATTGGCTGCCTCGGCATGCGTGCCTGCCATACCAACAACTGTCCCGTCGGCATCGCCACCCAGAAGGAAAACCTGCGTGCCCGGCTGGAAGTCGCCATTGCCGCCAAACGCCTGGCCCGTTTCTTTGATTCCTCCGTCGAACTGATGAAGGTGTTGGCACGCGCCTGCGGCCACGATCACTTCAACCAGTTCAACCAGCGGGATTTAACCACCTGGAAACGCGACGTCGCCTACCTGACCGGCGTCGCCTACGGCGGCGTGGTTCCGCTCTAACGTTTCTCCCCGAACGCCTATTGTTCCGGCCGGCCGCGGGGCCGGTCGCCGCTTCCCAAAAAGAGGACCCCCATGTCTGATTCGTCTCAGCTCGTATGGAGTAAAGTACTCGATCTCGATGAATTACCGGAAGGTCGCGTCAAAACCGTGACGGCCGGCCACACCAGCCTGGCCATGACCCATTACCAAGGAAAATACACGGCACTGGAAAACCGCTGCCCCCACCAAGGCGGCCCGCTCGGCGAAGGTTCGATTGAAAAAGGCTGGCTACGCTGTCCCTGGCACGGCTGGGATTACTGCCCCCACACCGGCAAACCGCCCGGCGGCTTCGAAGACGGCGTGGCCGTCTTCACCACCGAGATCCGCGAGGACGGCGTTTATGTCGGCCTCGAACCCGAGGCGCCCCGCGTCCGCACCGTCTCTGACGTCATGGTCGAAACCATGACCAACTGGGGCGTGCGCCATGTCTTCGGTATGGTCGGTCACTCCAATCTCGGTTTTGCCGACGCCATGCGCGAGGCCGAGGAAGCCGGCAAACTCACCTTCATCGGTATCCGCCACGAGGGCGCCGCCGCCTTCGCCGCCTCCGCCTACGCCAAACTCACCGGTAAACCCGCCGCCTGTTTCGCCATCGCCGGCCCCGGCGCCACCAACCTGTTGACCGGCCTCTGGGACGCCAAGGTTGACCGCGCCCCCGTACTCGCCCTCACCGGCCAGGTCGATACCCAGGTTTTGGGACCGGGCGCCTTCCAGGAAGTGGACCTCTCGACCGCCTTCCGCGGCGTCGCTGCCTGGTCGCAAACCGTGCTTCACACCTCAAAACCCGCCGAACTCATGAACCTCGCCCTCAAAAACGCCCTGCTTAAACGCGACGTCGCCCATCTGATCCTCCCCAACGAGGTCCAGGAATTACCCGCAGGGGAACGGCCGGCCTCCGGCCCGCAAGGTCGCATAACCGAATTGCAGATCACACCCCCGGCGGATGCCTTGCAGGCCGCCGTCGAAAAAGTTCAGGCCGCCAAACGGCCCGTGATCATCGTCGGCCACGGCGCGCGCTTTAACATGGACACGATCACGCAACTCGCGGAAAAACTCAATGCGCCGGTGGTAACCACCTTCAAAGCCAAGGGCCAAATTTCCGACAGCCACCCCTTGGGCTGCGGGGTACTGGGCCGCTCCGGTACCCCCGTGGCAAGCTGGTTTATGAACGAATGCGACCTGCTGCTCGTCTTCGGCGCCTCGTTTTCCAACCACACCGGCATCACCCCCAAAAAACCCATCATCCAGGTGGATTTCGATCCCATGGCGCTGGGCAAGTTCCACAAGGTCGAACTCCCGGTTTGGGGTGAAATCGGGGTGGTCGCACGGCACCTGATCGAACAGGTCGCGGCCGGCCAATCGGAAGATCAGCGCCAAGAAGTCAAACAACGCTGGAGCATTTGGCGCGAGGAAAAGCGGCGCCGTCTCGCCGATGATCGCGGCAACGGCGTCAATTCGGCGTCGGTATTTGAGGCCATGACCCGGCTGATCCCGGAAGACGCGGTGATTGCGTGCGACGTCGGCAACAATACCTATTCGTTCGGCCGTTACTTCGAGTGCCGCCGTCAGTCCGTGCTGATGTCGGGTTACCTGGGTTCCATTGGGTTTGGGTACCCGGCCGCCATCGGCGCCCACTGCGCGGCCCCGGAGCGCAAAACCATTTGCGTTAGCGGCGACGGCGGTTTCGGGCAATATTTGGCCGAGATCCTCACCGCGGTTAAGTACAACATGGACATCACCCACATCCTGCTGAACAACAACGAACTGGGCAAAATCTCCAAGGAACAACGCGCCGACGACCTCGACGTGTGGCAAACCTCGCTGGTTAACCCCAACTTCGCCCAATTCGCGGAAAACTGCGGCGCGTTCGGTATCCAAGTAACGACCAAAGATCAACTGGACGACGCCATTCAACGGGCCCTCGACCACAAAGGTCCGGCGCTGGTCGAAGTAAAAACCGACGTCCACCTGATTTAATTCCCGGTTTGCTAAGAATGAGCCAAGATCCGGTTTGGTAGGAACCAGGCCGGATTAAGATCCCCGTCTACCCTGCCCAAAAAATACCGAGCGATGCAGCTAGGCGAAAAAGCAAGCACCATCTCGAGCAGGTGACAGGCAGATTGAAACAACTGCATTTAATAGAGATACGACCTAGCTCAGCCCCTTGTCACCCATGAATTTCGGTGATTCGGGGACTTTTGGCCGTTCTCCTTTTGCCAAATTCCCGGTGAGTCGAGTAAACCGCCATTCTATGTCCGGGGAACAACCGAATTGCCTAACGCGAACTGGTGACAGGTAGGTTTAAGAGCGATGCAACTAGGCGAAAAAACAAGCACCATCTCGAACATGTGACAGGCAGATTGAAACAACTGCATTTAATAGAGATACGACCTAGCTCAGCCCCCTGTCACCCATGGATTTCGTTGATGCGGGGACTTTTGGCCGTTCTCCTTTTGCCAAATTCCCGGTGATTCGAGTAAACCGCCATTCTATGTCCGGGGAACAACCGAATTGCCTGAGGACCGCGAACAGGTGACAGGCAGGTTTAAGCACTTAAGCATGAGGACCGCGAACAGGTGACAGGCAGGTTTAAGCAACTTTATTTATTAGGGATATGGTCTCACTTGACGCCCGGTCACCCGTGGATTTCGGTGATGCGGGGACCTTTGGCCGTTCTCCTTTTGCCAAATTGCCTGAAGCAGGTAGACTTAGTCTCTTTTCTTTTTGTTTTTTGGATTTCAAACTTTGAGCAGGCGCACCACGGGCATTCAAACAAGCAGACCTTGTTTCTAAGTTTCTTTTTTTATTTCAGTTACGCTTACATGTGCTTGTTTTTTGCACCTTGATCGTCAGATTCGCATCGCCTTCGTTTGACCGCCTCTCGGCGGACTTTGGTGACCTTCTGCATCTTGGTCTGTTCTTGAAGTGCGATCTCTCTTTGAAAAGCTTCGGACCCAAACGCCTGATGCGACCAATCCTCAGGAGCCTTGGACGCAAACTCTTTCCGCCACGCTTCAAGCTCCGCATCAGAAATAGGCAACGCGTATGATTTAATGCCTATCTCGGGATCTGAGGGCAAGCCCTGGAGCCTTAACGCGAGTTCGTCTACCAGTTCGATATAATTTCGCGCACGACGTTTGCGGGGTTGGTTCTTAAGGAAATCGATTGCAGGAAAGTCAATCGCCTCCCCCCTAGCAAGCCCCCGCTTAAGATAACCGGCAGAACACCACGGGTATGCGGACGACGTTCTGCACAAACCTGCAGTCACGGGATTATGCTCGATGTAGCACATGACTTTTAGCAGGCCGTTTTCATCCTCGACGATTTTGCTTTTGTATCGGGCACCCCACAAATGGCCTTTGGTACCTCTCGCACCGTTGAACGCAATTGCGGTTCGATAATTTACCGATTTCATGAATTCAGAAAGATCGGTAAATCGCTTATAACAAGCATCAGCTAGGTTAGGTTGCCATCGCCTTTTTCCTACATTGATCTCCTGGAGGCGCTCAAACCGACGTCTGAGGTCTTCTGCATCCTTCGGCGGTTTCTGCACCTCAAGACAGAGATGATAATGGTTGTCCATAATCACCCACGCAAGGATGTCCACGTAAAAAACGGAGGCAACGTCCTGGAAAATATCCAGCATAACCTGCTTAAAACCTGGCACGTAGTCATCGCCAAGGTAAAATTCTTGTTGTGCGGTTCGCGTCATCACATGGTAATGAGCAATGGGTTTCTCAAGTTTAATTCGAGGGCGTCGACTCATGTCGAACCTCCCCCGATAGGAAAACCAACCGTATTACCGTTGCATTTACCAAATCTAGGGGCGTGACCCGTCTTTTGGCTAAAAAAATTCCTACCGACGATTAGGACCTCTTCAAACGGACAGGTGGGGACTGTCACGTCAAAGGTTCGCCGGTTGGAACTGCCAAGAAACCGGTAGCCGCATTCTTGAACGAATTTGGGTCGGGCGCTCTGGACAGATTCCTTTATCGAATCGCGCCAGATAAGCCCGTGTCTTTGGTGCGTATTTTTGAATCGCAAAGAGATATTTTTCATTTTTCTCCATGCGAGGTTTGGCAAAGACAATTCTAGCAACAGAACAAAATTATCTTAACCGTTTTTTTACATCACCCCCATCTTCACCCTCACGGACAAAATCAAACCGATTAAGGGGAAATGGCTTCCCTGATTTAACCTAACCCGCATTTCTCACAAGGGATTCTGGTACGGGGCAAGCCATGCGATTACGAGGGGGCGGCCTTCCGCATTACTTGATCGTAATCTTCGTACTCACAAGGCTTTCAGCTTCTCGCGACGAATCCTTGTGAGAAATGCGGGTTAAGAAGGTGAGTCCCCTCCCATAGAACGTTTCCCGACCGCCAAAAAAAGAAAAAGCAAAAGAGAAGGAAGAGCCGGTTTCCAGGCGCTTCCTTCTTTTTTTGTCTAGGGCTCGCGGACCGGCACGGTGCTCGGATCGATGAGTAACTGCTCGCGATTGACGACCTCGAAGATGAAATCAAGCGTTTCCAAGCGTGGGCTGAGGCGCTCCCCATCCAACTGGATCAACCAACGGTCGGCCTCGATACGGCTTGCCTCACCCAAACGAACCACACCTTGTGGGCTCTGAGCGGAGAAGCCGAGGTAGGCACTCAAGTCGACCTCTGTTTGGACCTCGGCAACCAGGCGACCGGCAAAGACGCGCACGTTGCTAAAGTCCGACTGGACCAGGTGCAGCGGCGGCGGTAACACGGGACGCAGGGGTTGTGCGAGGCGCTCCGGCTCAGGCCAACGGGCTATCAGGCGACGGTTCTCGCCACGGCTGTCCGCGATCAGAATCGCGGCTCGGTTGGTGAGACCGGTGATCATGGTACCGCCAAAACGGAAGGTTTGGTCGGCATGGACAGCCAGACGACCGGCACCACCTCGACCATTTTCGCCACTGCCGCCGGAGACATCCATGGTCCCGTCACCCGACACATCGGCGGCTTGAATGAGAATCGAACCACCGGAACTGGTGCCGACCCCACGGGCTAGGATCCGACCATCCAGAATGATCTCGGGCGCGATCAAGACGACGCTGCCGCCGCCCTGCTCGCCACCGCCCGGGGTGTCGGGTTTAAACACGGAGCCGTAAGGCGTACCGACATGGTCGCCGGTAGCGGTCACGGCATGCGCGGGATTCACGGCCTCACCCTGCTGATGCCAACCACGGCCGTCGAGGTCAATCAACGAACTTCGGTCGATCTCGATCCGCTCGGCGGCGGCGATGAGCAAGACACCCGGTTGGCCGTCGGCAAGGACAGGGTGGGTTAAACGACTGCCGTTACGCAACTCAATAGAACGCGCAATCAGGCTTCCGTTCAGCTCCAGGGTGGTGGCGTCGAGAACCAGGTCTTGCTCGGTTTGATAAAGCTCCTCGGAAAGATTGCGGTTCCGCAAGATCTCGGTACCGGTAGAAACCACCACCGCGGCGGGGGCTGTCGTTTCAACGGGCGGCGCCGCGGTTGTCGTTTCAGGTTCACCTACCTTGGTGACGGAACGCGGCTGTTTGGCCCAGCTCGCACCGGCGGGGTTTTGGTGTAACCAGTGAATCTGGGCGGGTGTCAGCGGCGTCAGCCACAAGCCGGCTTGGTCAAAGCCGGCGTCGGCGCCTTTGAGACCGTCGTCCCGGCCACCGAATACCACGGGACCGTCGGCAAGGGTCAAATCGGCGGCCAGACCAACTTCGGCCACTCGATTTCCATTCAGGTACAACGCGGCGTTTTGGCCCGGTTCAGCCACAAGCGCCACATGGACCCATTGATCGAGGGCGAGGGCGGCGGCAGAGGTACCCTGAACAACGCCGTCGGCCACCAAAAGCAGGCGATCATCTTCACCAATGCTGACGCCCAAGCGCTCTCCGGCGACGGTCAGCAGTCGCTGAACACCACCCAGTGACGCACCACTTTGGTTGGGTTGAACCCAGAAACTCCACGAGAAGGCGCCACTCAGGCCGGCCATTTGACTTGCGGCCACACGCGCGCCGGCTTGGCCGGGATGCAACGCCAGCCCCTCTCCCAACAGGCTCGGCGACAAGATGCCACCGCCGTCCAGCATCAGGTCGCGGCTGCCAATCTGATCACGCAGCCCGGTTACCGGGTTGAACTCGGAAAGCCAATTAATGTCGGAAGCAACGCCGTGACGCTCATTCCCCGACCCATCATTGGCGGTGCCGTTGGTCCCGGCGTCCAAGCGCCAGTGAACGACTTTGTCGGCAGCGGTCACGTTGGTCACGTTGGGATGCTGGTCGGCAGTTTGATAGACGTCTGAGAAGTCGGCAACCACGGCGGCGGCGTCAAAGGGCGCACGCCAGATTTGCGCATCCCACAGGGACCCTACAAAGTAGTTACTCGAATCCTGGCTGACCTCAAATCGGGTTACCTGAGTGGTTTCAGCCACGGCGGAAACACCATAACTCACGGTACGTTCCGCCACCAAGGCACCGTCCACGAAAATTTTCAAGGTCTGCCCGGTGAAATCAGCGGCAACCACGGCGCGGTGCCAAAGACCGTCGTTAAACACCGGCGTGGTGGTCAGCGAGTAGGACGAGCCACTCCCCGAGGCCCTTGCGTAAGCCCGCAAACGTCCCGAGCTAAGGTTGATGCGCATCATGGTGTTGTTCCCGCTCCAGATTTGGACCAGGTTCTGGCTGGAGGGCGAGGTGGCGTCGGTACGGAACCAGCAAGCCAAAGTCACCCCGCCGGCACCGGCAAACGCATCGCCGGCGGCATCATCCACCCGGACCAGGGCACCACGCGCCGGGAAGTTGGCAATGGTGGCACTGAGACCGGGTTGGTTGAAGTCATACCAAGCGGTTGGGGTCGCGGGTGCGGACGCCGCGGCGGGGTCGCCGCCGGTCCAACCAACCATGGTCACCCCGGTACTTTCATTGCCAAAGGTATCCACGGTCGTGACGCGCAAGGTATGACGACCGTTGGCGTCCAAACCGTCCCAATAATGGGTCGTCTGCGGCGCGGCAACAAAAATCCCGGTCGCAACGCCGTCGCGGTAAACGCGGTAACCACTGATTTCGGCCAGGGTTCCCGCCGGGGGTTGCCAGGTGAAGCGCAACGCATTGCGCTCGGAGGAAACGACCCAATCAACCACCTCGGCATGGTTTACAGCAACCTCAAACAGATCGCCGTGTTGTTGCATCTCGGTCTGGCTGCTTGCCCGGAGGATCTGGGCGGGCGTCAGCCGGGTTTCCCACAAGGTGAACTCATCCACGGCGCCGTTGAGGCGGCCGATTTGATAAAGACCATGGGCAAAACGCCAAGGTCCCGCGGTCAAGGTCGCGGGCTCCGTCGAGGCGACCACGGGTCTGCCGTCCAAATAGAGCCGGGACCCCTCGGACGGGTGCAGGGTTAGGGTGAGTTGGTGCCAAACACCGGGCGTCAGCGCGGCACCGGCGGTTTGGCGATTGCCGGCCGCGGTCAACAGCCAGGGTCGCAAGTCGGTGTCAAGCCCTACTGCAAGACCCTCGTTTTGGTTCGACCGCGTAAGGACGGTGGCATCTTGGCCGGCAGCGGCAACTTTAAGCCACCAAGCGACGCTGACCCCTTGTTGGGTTTGCAGGTTGGGAACATCCAGATGGGCATGGGTCATACCGAAACCAAAATCACCGGCGGCGCCGATTTTCCCATTGGGGTCGGTAGAAAGACCGTTGTGCGCCAAGACCAGGTCACCCAAGGGATCTTTGAACCAATTGATCGGCGGCGGCGCGTCCCACGATGGCTGGGCAACCACACCATGCATCCCACTACCAGAACGATCAAAAATGGTCGAACCCTCGCTCTGTTGGGAAATGAGGTGGAACACCAAGTCCCGAGTTGCCTGTAACTGAGTTCCAGAAGTCAGTTGATCGGCAGAACGCCCGGGCAGGTCCCAGTCATGGGCAACATCGGCCGCCTGCCAGGGCTTGCGCCACAGTTGGACGTCGCCCATCGAGCCACCAAAAATCCGGCCCGCGCTGGTTGAATGCCCGCCGATGACTATGGTTTTGATCCAAGGTGCGATCAAGGGTCCGGCGCCAGTCTGAATACTTGAGCGCGAAGCCACTTCTTCACCATTTAGGTAGATTTTCAGAGTGTTGCCCACGTAATCGACCACGGCAACCAAACGGTGCCATTGGTTGTTGGCGACATTCAAACTCGAAGAGCTGGAGAGGGTGGTTGTCGATTGCGCAAGATCGCGCTCGGCCCGCAAATAAATGCGACCACTGGAAAGGTAGATATCAAAGGGGATTTCCGAGGTCGTATTCCCCACAACTTCAAGGATCTGGCGAGTTCCACTATTGGATGGGGTTTTGATCCAAGCAGCAAAGGTGAAGCCCTCGGCACCATCCAGCAAAGTGCCCGGCGTCGGCATGCGAATTTTTCCGTCATCGTGGGTGAAGGACAAACTCTGCTGTTGCCCTTGCGCGGCATCAAACGGCAGGTAAACCCGCGCGGTGGGCCCCAAATCGGTCGCGGCGGAAACGGCGGCGGTCGCGACAGCATGGATCACACCACGACTGACATCGCCGCCGGCGGTTTCGGCCTGAACCTGGAGTTGGTAGCCGCGCTCAGGGATCAAACCGGAGAACCGGTAAGAACGGGTTGCGGCACTCAACCGAATGGGTGTGCCGCCGTCCAGGGTGAGCAACCATCCCGCGGCCGGCGGCCCGTCGACAACGGGTTGCCAGGAGACATCCAAGCCGGTTGCGTCACCTTGCCACTGAACAGCTTCAACCATGCGGAAGGCGGCCCCGGTGTTAGCCTCGCTCAGAGGCTGGGTAGCGAGGCGGCCGAGATCGGCGGCGGAAACGGGTCGACTCCACAGCAACCACTCATCCAAGGCACCCACCAGCGGCTCGGTGCCGCCGACACCGGCAGCCAAAGTCCAAGCCCCGTCGGGTCGCGTGCTGTCGGTGACCGGGGCACTGGCGACAACAACGCCGTCCACAATCAACTGGTGGGTCGTGCCCTGATCCCGGTTCACACCCAGATGGTACCAGCGCCCGCTTTGCAGGGGATCGGTTCCGGTCACAAGGGTGCCGTCCCGCGTTTGCCACACAGGGCGGTTTTGCGTATCGATTTTCAGTTGTGCGTTACCTAATTGGAACACCACCATGTCACGAGCGAGGTCGGAAGGCAGCGCATCCAAGCGCACCATAATGGCGGTCGCAAAACCGGTGTCCTGCCACACGGGCGCGGTCCAAACAAGCTCTGTCTGGGTGCCGTCAAAAACCAATGCCCGCCCGAAGAGCCCATGGTCGATCACCTGTTGGGGACCGGATGCACCGGGCAAGCCGGCAATGTGATCGGGTACGGCAAAGAGGTGCGCACCCGTGCTCTCCCAGGTGACCGCATTAAAGGTACCGTGGTTTTGGTTACCGGAACGGTCCACGGCAAGGGTGGTGTTGCGACCGTCCAATGACCAAGCCGCCACCATCTGGTAATCGGGGCGAATCAGAAATCCGGCCCGTGCCGCGGCGGCGCCGTCGACAACAGCCCCGGGATAGGCCCAGTCTTTGGCAACGTCGCCGGCGGGCCAAGGCGTACGCCACACCTGGGTATCGCGCAAATCACCTAGGAAGTGCCGGCTGTTGGAAGCTCTTCCGCCGAGTGTCATTGAAGCGTGCGGGGAATCTTCCGTCAAACCGCTGCCGGAAACAGAGCGGCTCGCAACTTGAACACCGTCCAAATAGAGGTGCATTTGCCTGCTGTTGTAGTCGACGGTCGCCACGGTACGGTACCAGCGTCCGGCCTCAATGCCGGCCACATTGGTGACCTGGCCACTGCTCCCTGTACCTTGGTCCGTGTGGAAGTAGAGACGGTCACCACTAAGGTAAAGCTCAAACAAGCGCTCAGAAGTCCCTGAACCGACAACCTCAAACAGAGATTGGCTACCGGAAACCACGTCGGCTCGGAACCAGGTCGCCACGGTAAGCCCGTCGGCATTGCGCATCACATCCTGCATCGGGGCCACCGCCATGCCGGCGGCGGAACCACTCATGGACATCGCGTTCTGCGCCTCGAGGTTGCGATCAAACGACCACCAGGCATCCGGCGCGGCCAGCAAAGCGGCCCCACTTTCAGTCAGGGTACTCAGGGATTCCAGCAGCGGCTCGGAGCGGTTACCCGAAGCATCGAGCGAACGCAGGCTGAACGCGTAGGTGGTATCCGGGGTCAACCCGGAAAAGCGGTATTCAGTCACCTCGGCGGCAAGGGTCACGGGATCGCCGACACCGTCCAGCGCCAATTCAAAGCCGGCCAAATCGGCCGGCGCGTCAACCGGCGCGGCCCAACGCACCACAAGCGCGTCGGATTCCGGGGTGAACGAAGGTGAGATCGGCGGTGGCGGCGGCGTGGTGTCGCGCACCTGAACCGACCGATCCATGGTTTGGCTTAACCCACTGGCGTCCAGCACTTCAACCTGAAGCAGCAAGGCCTGGTCCCCGACCACCTCGGGCACGGTAATCAGCCGTTCCTCGGTCACCGCGGTTGCTTTGTCGGCAATCACCACGGTTTCGGTACGATTGCCGAACCGGATGATGATCTGATCAAGCCCATAGTTATCCGTGGCGGAAACACGCACGGTCATGGAGACGCCGGCATCAACCTCGGCGTCGACAAGCGGCGCCTCAAGGGTCAAAGCCGGGGCTTCCTGATCCGCCGGGAACACGTTCAAGGTTTGCTCGCTTTGGCTTTGGTTGCCAACGGCGTCGCGCGCGGTTACCTGCAAAGGGTAGCCGGTCACCTCGGAAACGGTCGGCGCATTGAAGGCAAACACAAAAGGCCCGGAACCGGTACGGGTTTGAGTTTCGCCGGCAAAAGTGGCAACCACTTCGGCCAAAGTGCTGTTATCGGAGGCGTCCACGGTCACGCGGAACGGCTGACCCGAAAGGGCGGCATCGGCCAGGGGAAGATCCAGGGTGACGCTGTTAATGGTCGGCGGCGTGGTTTCAAACCCATCGACCACCTCGGCTTGAACTTCGTTGGGGTCCAGGGCTTCAAAAACGGCGTTGCCCGTGTAAACCCGACGAATCGGCGCTTGACCACGATAAGCCCAACCGGCACCCGGCACGGGCGAAATCGGTCGGTCCAAGGTGAGGCTGGTCCGATCAAAAGCAACGATTCGATACCGCGCCTGTGTTTGAAGGTCGATAATCTCCATACCTTCGTACCCCGTACGCCAGTCGGCATCGGGCTGAACAATCACACGGGGATCCGCCAATGGGGCGGGCAAGGTAAAGGAGCCCACGGCGTTGAGCGGGGTCGCATAGCTGCCGGCGTCGCCACGCGCACCATTGACCAAGTACAAATCACCGTGCTCGTCCTGACGACGGCGTAGGTAAACCGTACCGGCACCGGGCTGGGCCACAATTGCGTTGGGATCGCCATAACTGGCGGCGCTGGGCAGACGGGTTAACTGGTTTTCGTCGTAGTAGAGGGCGACGCGACCGGCGGAACCCAATATCCCCGAGGCGGGCGGGGTCGAGTCGACGCTGATCAAACCGTTGCCGGTAAGGGTTTCAGCCTCCAAACGAATGGAACCGCCGAGGTAACCACGCGCGGTCACTTCGCCGTCGTGTTGGATGATCCGCGCGCGAATGTCCACCAAACCGCCGCCGTTGCGACCCCCGGGAAGGTTGGGCTCAAATAGGGAACCATAGGTCCTATCGCTAATGCGGACCCGGCCGGCGTGGGTAGAACTGGTTTGCCCGGCTACATCACTGTTAGGACCTAAACCGTCGACATCCACACGGGCACCGGCGGCAATGACCAACTGATCAAGCGTCAAATGCAGGCCCTCACTTGGCACGGCATAGGGTCGCTGTCCTGCAGGAAAGATCTTGGTATGGGTTAAGGTCCCACCCGCGTTCAGCGTGAGCCGGGTCAGGTTCAGGTCACCATTGACAACAAGGGTCGCGTCGGAAACGGTAACCGATGTCAAGTTGGTACTCTCTTCCACACGAAGCCCAAGCGAGCCGGTGGTTAAGGTCAGCTCATCGGAAGGGAAGCTCAGGCGGCGACACCACAGGTCGCCCCGGTCGGCGCCATTGGGTGCCGGCTGGAAGCCACCGTGAAGCACGACATGGTCCGGGGTGTGTAAACGCGCACCACCGGTCAGCCACACGCGATCTAAGTGGAGCTCGGCGGTGATCAAGGTCCCCGCGGTCAAGGCCGGCAAGGGCCGATCCACGGTAAGGGTGTCATGGGTATTGTCCACGATCTCAAAACGTTGCGGCGTGCCTTCCTCATCAATGACAAGGGTAAGCCCCCGCAAGCTGTGGAGGAATTCAGCGCCGGGATCCGTCAGAACCGTGCCGTCGACCTGAAATCCGTCGCTCAACCGGTGACGCCCCAAACCGGAAACCCGCGTGCTGCCGGGGAAGCTTGGATCGTCAATCCCGTGCACCCACAGTTCACCATAAGTCTGGAGATCGGATTTCATGAAAACCGTCCCCGAGCCGGAAACAATGGTGTTGCTGTTCTCTTGGAACAGGGCCCCATTGGCGGAAATACCGCCATGCCATTGCGACATGTCCCCGTAGTACACGGCGATACGGCCGCCACCGGGAAAAGCAACCATAGGATTCGAAGTGGGCGGTGCGTCGGAATGAATGCGACCCGCGCCCCGCAACGTCGTGATTTCCGCCCACAGCGCGCCGCCGGCTTTGGGGTCTCCTGCCTCGGGATCGAAGCCCGGAAAAACCGTGCCGTTTATGTCCGCGGTACCGGCCTTGATGCGCAGGCGGGCAAAACCGTTCATCACTTCCCAAGGTTGTCGGAAATCACCGAAGGAACGCTTATTAGAATCACGGGAGCCCGCACCACCAAAAATGGGGTGCTCAGCATAATCAAGCCAATCACTCCCCCAATGGATGTTCTCGCCTTCAAACACCATTCCCTTCAGAACGGCCCCCGAATAAACCTTAAGTTCGTTACGGACTTCCAAGAACAACACGGCCAATTCGGCGCCGTCACGGAGGTGGAGATCATCCGCAATCAGCGTGGGTTCGGATGCATCGTAGGGCTCGACGAAAACAGAACCACCGTCCACCACCAACTGACCTATTTGGTTGTGCGAATTTTTGAGACGCAAGGTGGCCCCATTGCGCAAGGTTACGGCGCTGTAGTCCACCGGTCCTTGAATTTCCATGGTGAAGTTATCGAGAATGAGGTGGCCGTCGGCCACATTGGGTGCATCGACGAAGTTCTCGGTGCCACCGTTGAACACATGCCCGGCAGGATAGGTCTCCCCGGTCATGATGCGCAGGCCGGCAGGTCCAAGCTGACAACCCAGACACAAGTCCAAACGTGCCAATCGCAACACAGGTGAAAGAATATCGCCGACTTGAAGGGTCGGCAGGTCCCCGGTTACACGAATCTCAAGACCACCATCGCGAACGGTCATCGCGGTGATGGGGAACAAAGCACTTTCGTCACCGTTCACCACGAGTTGGTAGCCACGGAAAAAGTCGGGGAGATCGACGCCCGGCAACCACAGGGTAGAGGTGCCGGCACCCGTTTCCTGGATGCGGTTGGCATCCACGGTGAGCGGCGCAAAGGTAGGCAGCGTGGTCAAACGGGTATTTTCGTCACCCACACCTTTGTTATCGATCACCAAGGTGCCATAGGCATCGGCCCGGTTCTGCAAAAGGAAGGTTCCCGAACTGTAGGTAGCCGAGGTATCGGCGATGATTTCAGCTTGGTCAATATGGTCGTAGTAGAACGCAACGCGACCACCGCCGTGGTTACTCTGCGCCTCCGGCGTCATGCCGGCTTTAAGTTCCACCCGGCCGGTCACGGTGCCGGCGTCCACCCAAATGGAACCGGAAGCACCGGATCGACTCACGACGTCAAACACGCCGGCGTTGAGTACTTCCGTCTTGAGGTAGATCCGCCCACCGGGTTGGGAGCCGGAGGAGCCGGGCAAATTAGGCTGGAAAAGGGCGCCATAAGTCTCGCCACTCGAAAGGTTATAGGTCCCACCGTGGTTTCGTGATGAATTACCACTCAACCACCATTGGCCAAAACCACCGTGGGCAAACCGGCTCTGGGCATCCATGGTGACCTCTTGAGCGGTCACATGAAGCCAAGGTTGGTAAAGCGGTGCCGCCATTCCGCTCATCGAAGCAGAGTGTTTGACAGCACTGTTGACCAAACTCAAGCGATTCAACACGATGGGTTTGTCGAGCCAGAGTTCACTATTCTGTAAACTGATGGACACGGCGTCCCAGGTGGGCTCATCTAAAGTCAAACGCAGACGGGAATCGGTGAGCGTCCAGTTTTCAGGCATCCCGTGTAGATCACGTGCCCAAATCGAACCAAAGCGCCCGCTGTCGTCCAACACCAATTCGCCAAGCTCGAGATCCCCGGCGAAGTACAGCTGAGCACCATTTAACAGGTGCAGGCGATCCAACTTGAGACGGAAGCGCAAGGTGGTATCGACAGGAACCACGTCGGGGAGGACACCACTCGCGGGGGGTGCCAGTTCAAGCCGTCCACCTTGGTTGGTCAGGATTTGCGTTTCATAGGCGGTCCCGTCGACGGTGAAGCGCACCCACAGCCCGTCCAAGCCGTCCGGTAATTCCGTCCAACTGGGATCATGGATCACCAGCGGGTCGGGATCCGTATCGTTGCCGGCGAGTGTGATTTCCGCCGGACCGGTGACCCCGGTCAAGCGCAGAG
The DNA here is from genome assembly GCF_017377855.1 of Acanthopleuribacter pedis. Taxonomy (GTDB): domain Bacteria; phylum Acidobacteriota; class Holophagae; order Acanthopleuribacterales; family Acanthopleuribacteraceae; genus Acanthopleuribacter; species Acanthopleuribacter pedis. The sequence goes on along the minus strand of NZ_JAFREP010000005.1, from coordinate 396,528 downwards.
ATCGCGCCATGCGTTCCTCGGTATTGTTCTGCAATTGTTCCTGGTTAATGATCAGTTCGCCGTGAGCCTGGTCGGGCCCCTTGAGGTAGAGGGTACCGGCCGAGTATAAACGCCCGGTATCGGCGGGGTAGGTCACGATTTGGTAGCGGTTCAAAAACGAGGTATCGCCACCGTGGTAAAGGGCAATCCGACCCGGCCTGTCGCCGGTATCGATGCGCCCGGAACCCAGCCATTGCAAGGCCTCAATCCAAATGGAGCCGCCGTGGCTGAGGGTGCTACTGGATGCGCCGGGTGCGGAAACAGTCCCAGACAAATCCAAAACACCACAGCGCAACCGAATTGCGCCGCCACCGCTGCGCGGTCGATAAACCGGGCGTATGGCCGAACCATAAATGGCGTTGTTCTTGTCCCCATTAACGTTGAAATCGTAGCCGCCATGGTCGTAACCAAGGGTCCCCGCCGACAACCCGCCGCCGCGTAGCTGATCAGCAATGATGGTCGAGCCGGCATCCAGGCTCAAGGTCCCGCGAACGTCGATGTTAATCCGGGCGGGTACCAAATCGGGATCGTTGTCCACCGCGGTCCACACACTGTTGTTGATCAGGGTCACGGTCTCCGAGGTGACCCCGAATCCGGCATCGCTCAAGCCCGAACGCAGGGTCGCCTGATCCGCTTCAAGCAAACCGACCCGGATGGGTTCGTAATAGGTCAGGGTTGCACCATTGCGCAGGCTGATGCGTTCGACGTCCATGGGGAAGCGCACGGTGAGGTGAAAATTATCAACCTCGTAAACACGGGTGCCGTCATCCTGGCTCAATTCGCCGGCACCGTCGCGAAACAAACGGGTGGTACCGGCATTGGTGCGTTCGACCGGGGCGTTGACGGTGCCGCCGTCAAGCACCACCTCACCGGAGACCTCGATTCGGTCGGTCGTATAGAGCGCGGCGCCGCCGCGGGCGACGAGTTCATCAAAGCGGTGCAAGGCGGTCACGGTCTGACCCGCGGCCAAGGTCGGGATTTCGCCGGCCAGGGTCAGGGTCGTTTCCGTTTGGGCCACAATCGCTTGCGGCTCTTGACCTTCCAAGCTGAGGTACATCCCGACAAATTCGTTATAGGCCGGGAAGTTACCGGCCAACGTGGTTGTGGTTGTGCCGGCGCCGGCGGAACGCGTCCCAAAAATAGGTAGCAGCGTTGAATCCACCAGGGCCTGACGGCCACCGTTGTCGACAATCAGGCGACCCTGGACATCGGCGGCGGTTTTGATAAACAGCGTACCCGCACCGGAAATTTGATTGTCACCAACCGGGTCGGTATAGCCAAAGGCGGCCATGTCACCGCTAAAGCCACTGACGTCGTCGACCCATACGGCCAGCCGTCCGCCGGGATAAGCGGGCGCAATAGCGTTGCGTCCACCCGAGGCATTCAGCGAACCGGAACCTTGTAACAAGCGCCCTTCCAGCAGCAGGGCGCCGGCAACATCTTGATCACGCACGGAAAGGGAACCATTCAGTGTCAAGGTGTCGAAACCAAGGTGGAGGAAGCCACCAACACCGCCGGCAAAGACCCCGGGTCGGTACAAGGAACCACTGGTCAAAGCGGAAGCCGCGGCGTCGCCGCGAATCAGGCCGCCGTGGCGCCCGAGATGCGGCAAGTTGCCAAGCTTGGCGGCGAGGATGATCTCCCCGTCAATGACCATTTGATCGGCCTGGATGTAAAGGCTGGGCGCATCCACGACCTGAGCGCCGCGCAGCACGGCCCCCTCGGCCAAAGTCAGTTCCGTTAAGGTCAAGGAACCGGAAGCATGGAGTTCTTGGCCCGCGTTCAGCTGCAAGCGGTTGATTTGGAAGTCACCCAACAGGTTGATCCCATTGCCGGTGATCTGTTCCTCACGCAAGGTGAGCGTCTGTTCGGTCTGGAGGTAACCGCCCTGGAAAACCAGCCGTTCATCGAGGACACCGGATTCCGTCATCAAACGGCCGCCATCGATCAACTCAATCTCATCCAGGGGGTAACCGATGCGAATGCGGTCCCCCGCTTGGAACACGGGGAATGCCTGATTGACCTCGGACACCAATTCATTGGCGACGGATCGGTCGATCCGGGCGCGCTGCTCCGGCGCGCCGTCACGCCACACGTAAAGGCCGCGGTAGTGATCGATCCCGAAATCAAAAGGCAGGATCAGCTTGTCGCGATACCCGTCGGGACCTTGCTGGGTAGGCAGGAAGGTCACATCTTCGCCCACGACCCCGGTAAACCAGGGCAACGGCGTGATGTGGCCCATGCGCGCGGCATCGCGACCCGCGATCCGCAGGGTGTCGCGAGTCCCGTCGGCCATGGACGCGTCCGGGAATTTCATGAAGACGGTGCCATGACCGGAAGAACGCCGACCGGCGGCGGAGAGGGTCAAATCGGCGCCGGCCCCGTGGACGGCGATACGACCACCGCCGGCGTCGCCGCTCATAACCGAATCGCCGGGACGGAATGCGTTGGCGCGAACGTCACCAAACCCAATCAAGTTCGGACTCTGTAACCAGATAGAACCACCCGGCCCGTATTTTTGGCCCCAGTTTCCGCCGTCGGCCGAAACGGTACCAAACAGATAAAAGTTGGCGGCATGCAAGCGCAAAGCGCCGCCGCCACGCTCATTGCCCACGGTCATGGGTTCAATCAAGGAACCCGGCGCAAGTCGGCTGTCGGTTTCGTTCTGGGACAAACCACCGTGGGTTGGGAATGCAGAAGCATCGGGGTACAACGCCAACTCGGGGAAGCCGGTTTGGTCGGCGGAAATCCAGGAACCGACATCCACCACCAAATTCCCGGTTACATCCAGCTCGGTTACCGCGGCATTGCTTAATAAATCGGGCGAGGATGGGGTTTGCCGAACCTCGGCCTCGTTCACCAGAATCAGGTCGCGCGGGGCATGACGGCCGTCGATGAGGTGGGTCCCACCGGCCAGGATCAAGGTTTGCCCGTCATAGGGTGAACTCAAGCGATTGGCTTGCAGCGGGTTATCTGCATCAAACAGGGTGCCGTTGATATTGACCAAAGTAATCGTTTGCTCGCTTTGGTTAAAGCCAACATCCTCGGCCACCCAACGAATTTCGAGCTGCTCGCGGGCGGTCGCGGCGGGTGGAAGGACATGGCGATAGGTCACCACCCGACTTTCAGCGAAAACCGAATCGGCAAAAACGGACACACCGTCGACAAAAATTTCTTGGCGCAACAAGCCGTCGGGATCACTCATACGGGCCCGCAGGGTTAAGGTCAGATCACGGTCCAGATTCAGCGGCATGGGTTGACCGTCGCGATGGCTGATCACCTGCAAGGCCGGGGCACCGCTGTAGCTGACGTCTTGCACGTTGATGGGCACGGATGCCCGCGCCACATTCCCTTTTTGATCGTAGGCGGCCACATCCAACGCAATCACGCCGCTCGCACTGACGGGCGGGACGCGCACATCTTGGTAGCGGTCGTTGTAGGCGCCGCCGGAAGCCAACCTCAGGTCCACGCCTTGGTAGGAAATGACGGTACGTACCGAATCGCTGGTGAAGCGAACCCGCAGGGTTTCACCCTCGGTCACGGTCGGTGTGTCGGTGGGTTCGGTGATGGTCAAAGTGGGCGGGGTCAGATCCTCGCCCACAACCAACTGCCCGCGCCAGGTGCCGGTTTGCCCAAAATGATCCACAACGGTTGCGGTTAATGCAAAGGTACCGTGCGGGGTGGGTTCCGGTAGGGGTACCGGCAAACCGCCGCCGCCGCCAATCCCGTCGAGTTCGCCCGAGACACCGTGCTCGGGATAGTCGTCGGCCACGAGGGTAATCGATGCAAGTTGTCGGTCATCCGTCACGTTGTAGGAAAGCGAACGGAGCAAAGTGGGGTCGAAGATGGACGGAACCTGGATCACCACTTGCGGGGCCAAGTCGGCGACCATGGTTACATCACCCAAGCTCAGGGTGTTTTCCGATAAGGTGAAGGCATGTGTGACATAAGCCAAGGTGTTCTGATCCTCGGCAAACAACGAGAAGTCACCGTAAGGCACGGTATCCAAGGTAAAGGTACCGTCGCCGGCGCTTACGGCTTGGGCAAACGCGCGTTTGCGGGCATCGTGGACCTCGAGGGAAATGCCGGCAAGCGGACTGCCGTCGCGACCGAGCAAGCGACCTTGGACGCGGCCAACCGGTTCAAGCGCGATGTTTAAGGTGACCGTTTGGCCGGGCTGCATCGCGTCGAAAGTAACGAAGCCGGCACGGTCACCGTTGTTTTGACGGGCGGTCAACTGTAAAGGCCGCGGCGGTACGTTCTCCATGCGAAACGCCCCGTCGGCATCCACCTGAACAGCCTGTCCAAAGGCGTCGGGTAAGCTGTCAAAATCGAGGATCACCGTGACATCGGTAATCGGGGTGGCACCGTCCTGATCGGTGACCACACCCACCAAGGTACCGGTCGGGGTCACCTGAATATCTTGGTTAAACGAGGTACTGCCGGCAACGCTTAAGCTGTTGGGCTCAAGGTACCCGAAACCGTGGACAGGGTCTTCCACGCGCAGATCAATGGGTACCCCGATGGGGTAAGGCGCCAGACGGTAAAGTCCGTTTTCATCGGACTGCGCGGGTTGGTTCCCGGCCCAAACGGTAACGCCCGACAGCGGCAACCCCTCCAAATCGGTGACCCTTCCCTGAAAGGCACCGGCGGGTTGCAGGTAGAGATCCTGAGCAACGCTCAGCAGTTCGGTGTTGTTCATGGTCACGGTCGTAAAAACACCCTTGAGCGTGTTCATCGACCAAACGCGGTGTTCGCCATTGGCCAAACCATAGAAGTAAACCCGGCCGTTTTCGTCAACAACCCGGCGACTGCCGTTTTCAAGCCAAACCTCGGTGCCGGCGACAACCCCGTCACCAGCATCAATCACCCGAACCGCCAAGGCGGTGCCGGGAACATTAATGTTCAGCGCGTAGGTCCGGGTTGTGAACACCCCGGCCAGGTTACCGGCTTGAACCTTCAGCACGTTGTGGCCGCGTACCGCCCAACTGGGGAAATCGTTAAAACGCAGGACCACCGCGTTGTTGTCAGGCACCAGATAAGCAGCAATGGGATTCCCATTGAGCCAAACCTTGGTGCGGGTGGGATCAAAACCGGAAGTGGCGTCGGTTTCAACAACGGGGATGGTCACCGTGGCGGGCATCGCGGTCAGGTCGATACCGTTCGGGAACTCGGCCAATTGGGGCGGCGTATTGTCGAGCAAGATATCGCCCAAGTCGGTATCCGCATCAAAAGGACCGACCTGGACGGTGCGGGTCCCCCGCGAGGAGCCAACCCAGAGGTCCATCACCTGGCCGGCAGGCACGAGCGAGAATTGGAACAAACCGTTATCAGGCACCTTCGATCCACGAGAGATCCCGCCGTAAATCACGGCGACGTTGGCCGGTGCCGGTTCGTTTTGTTGTACCACCACGCGACCGGTAACAGTCACCGTGGCCGGTCCGACAAAAGAAACGGCGTTGTCACCGGACTGCAAGCCGACCGTGCGCTCAAAGGTGTACCAACCGCCCAAGGCGGAGACGGCCAGGTGTACTTGATCGTAGGAAAGGTCTTCCATACGGAATTCGCCGAGGGCGTTCAAACGGGCGTCGGCAATCACCCGGCCGTTGGGTGCAAAGGCGCGAACCGTACCGGGGTACAGCGCTTGGTTGGCGGCGTTCACCACGACACCGCTCAGGTTGCGGGCGGCGCGTAATTCAAGGTCGAAATCAACGACATCGCCGTCGCGAACCAAGAGTTCGGCGGTGAGTACGTTTTCCGAAAGTTCGTCGGTAACCACCACGCGATAGGCGCCGGGGTACACGTGTTCCATAAAGTAAAAACCGTCGTCCCGACTGGTGGTGCGGAACACCCGTTGCCAACGACCGCCCGCGGTGGCCGGCGCTCGTTGCAGCTCAACCAGCGCGTTTTCAATACCGTTTAGCCCGCCGGGCGCCAACACGCGTCCACGCACCTCGTAACTGGGATGGAAGCTCAGGTCCGCGGTGACCGAACCGCCGTCCGCGGCCAGGGAAAATTCGGGTTCGTCGGCGGCCCATTCCAAACGCTCCGCGTCAAAGGCACGGTAGCGGTAGTTACCGAGCGGAAGTAAATTGCGCAACCAGGAACCGTCGGCGAACAAAGCCACCTCGGTGACAGCCCCGGTTTCTACGTTCTCAAGATAGGCGTAACCGTGGTTGACCCCGGTACCGTCGGACAAGGTCACCCGGCCGGAAGCGCTCCCGACCCCGGCCAAACGCAGGGTGACGTCGGTGTGCGGTTGCACGGTGCCGTCACCCTGGTTTTCGCTCACCAAGCCGACCTGCGTCGAACGCGGCGACAAGGCGTCTTTGGCGAACAGGGTAATTTGACCGGAACGCACCGGTTCCAGGGTAAAACGGCCCTGGGCGTCGGCCTGTCCGATAATTTCCATCGGTTCTTCCACCCAAACCTTGGCATAAGGCGCGGGGGTGCCGTCTGCAAACTGAACTTGACCGGAAGCACGGGTCATGCGCCGCATGCGCACATTAACTTCCTGAGCGTCGCCGTGCTCGGTCACCAACACGGTGGCCGACTCTGATTCGAAGCTCTGGTTGCTCACGGCGATCAATCGCAGGGTGGTATTCAAGGGAACCCGGTCCCAGCGGAAGAAACCGGCGGCGTCGGTGGAGATTTTGGTCCAGATCTGCGCGGAGGCGCTGTTTTGGAGGAACTGGACGATCACGGGAAAGTCCAGGGGGACACCCACTTCATCGGTAACCTGGCCGTATACGGAACCCCAGCCGTCGAACTGAACGGCGTGGTCGATGCGTTGCGGATCCTCGGCGCCAATGTTGAGATGGCGAACCAGTTGATCCAAATAACGCTGTTCTTGAATCCAAATTTGGTAGGCGCCCGGCGGCAGGTTGCGCATCACCACCAAACCGTTCTCGTCGGTATACCCGATGGCACCGCTAAAGCTTTTGTACACACCGCGGTTCATCGAAACCCGCATAAAACGCGCGGGTTGCCCGTCGGGCAAGGTGACGCTCAGGGCAACCTCGTGCAATGAGCGGAAAGCGACCTCCGCGGTCACGTTTTGATTGCTTTCCAGCAAATGGGCATAACCCAGGCCGCGGGCCGGCGTCAGATGGGTTTCCACTTTCAAAACGTAGCGGTCCAGCGGCAAATTGCGAATCTCAAATCGGCCGAATTCATCGGTACCGGTATAAAACTTGACCTTGCGACCGCTCACCTCGCCGCGGTCATCCATCACCAAAATTTTGGCGTTGGCAACAACTTGGCCCTCGTACTGAACCACCCCGTCGATATGACCGACGGGATCAATGCGCAGATTGACACGCGGATCGGGATTAAATGGGGTCGGCTGCACCTCAAGAGAACCCTTGAGCCCGGTATCGGGATCGCGGCCGTGCAGGCTGTACTTGCGCATCGGCAATGCCTCAAAGACAAACAAACCCGGTTCGGGATCGGTTTCGCCGGCGGTTACCTTTTGCAGCATCAACTCCGACCGGTGGCGCAGTTGCACTTCGCCCTCGGCGACGGGCACCTCGTCCAAACCGGTAAAGATACCGGAAATCGAGGCGGGTGTTTCCACCCGAACAAAGACTTCCAAATAGCGGCCGTCGCGGGGAATGCTCACGCGGCTCATACCGGTTAAACCGTTGCCGTGAACACCCTTCACCGTCACCTCGCCCACGGGCAGGTTCTCAAAAAGCACCGCTTCTTGGCCAGGCAAGACCTGGTCGCTCAAAACAATTTCGTTGATCTGAAGTTCGCCGAACAAATCGTCGGCGCTCGGTTCTTGGTAGGTCCCGTCGGTGTAGTGAACGCTGACCGAACCTGTATCCAGCAAGTTGCCCTCGGCATCAACCAAACGCACCTGCACACTGCCGCGACCGGATAAGGTCATGTCGTGACGAAAACGCATTTCGCCGTCGATCTCCACGATTTCGGCAACCCACTCGCGGGAGTCAGGATGGTAGGCGGCGACGTTTACCCGTTGTTTGGCCGCGGTCGACACCAAGGTATCGAACCAATACCAACCCTCGGGATTGGTGCGGGTTTTGGCAATCACACCGCCGACCCGGGCAATCACCAGGGTGCCCTCGGGCGCGGGCGTGACCCCGTCGGTGCCCATCAAACGACCGTAGAGGTTGGTGGGTTCGTTTTGGGAAGAAAACGCCAAGGTGATCACGGGAATCTCGTCCCCCTCGGCCAAGGGTTGCGGCACATATTCATAGCGGTTGGTCTCACCCAACAAAGGATGGGTCCCGTGAATGGTGGTGTCGCGCACGTTGAGTTGGGTAAACAGGTAACTGCCGTCTTGTTCGGTGGTCACGCTGTACATCTGACCCCAAACCGGCATGCCGAGGGACTCTTTGTGGTTGGAAGGCAAATAGCCATGAACCTGGATGCGGCCGATCACGGGCGCACCTTGGCCGTCGACGAGGCGCACGCGAACCTGCGATTGGGGTTCTTCCTGAACAACCACGTTCTCGTAACCGGCGAGACCAACGGTTACCTCGGTGATGGCGATTTTCGGGAAACGGTAGCCGCTAAACAGGTTGTTGCCGGTTTGCACACCTTGGTGTGGGTCCCAGTACATACCGGGGAAACGACTGGTATCAAACAACGAGCCGGTAAAACGACCCTGGTGGTCGGTATACGCAAAGGCGCCGCCCTTCAGCCCGTCGTCCGGTGGATTGTAAATCGGCGCAAAAGGAATGGGGTTGCCGGCGTTGTCCAAATACTCGCCGGACACCTTGGGATCACTGATCGCGGTAATCAACACATTTTCGACCAAGGGGTTTTCCGGCGACAAACCCACGGAGGCCTTACCGCGCAGCAGGGTTTGGTTCATGGCGTCGCGCAAGGTCGCCTGAATTTCAATGGTTCCGTTAAGGGACTGGTACAAGGGAAGGCCGGCCAATTCAAAGCTGCCGTCACTCGCACTCAAGGTCTCAAAACCGCCGACGCGAACCTCAAGTCCCTGGAGGGGGAAGTTCTGAATGTCCACCACGCGACCACGCACGGTCCCGTAAACCATCGCATCCGCCTCGCGTTGGAGCAGATCCTGGGTCATGCCCTCAACCCCGGCAAGGTTCAAATAGAGTTGCTGGTAGTAGCCGTCCGCAAAGGCCCACAGAATACCGGTCCCGGCGGGAATATCTTCCAGATTGTAAAAACCAGCGGTGTCAGCTTCGGTGATGCCGTTGTAAGGCGCGATAAAAGAGGACAAGGGGTGCGGTCGCCATTGCAAAGGTTGGGTGCCCTCGGCGGCCCAGCCCACCACGGCGTTGGCAACGGGCTCGGCCTGGCCGTCCACCATGCGCAACACCCGGCCGCTCAAACGCGAGGCGACCCCGGTAAATCCGATATCGGCCCGCATCGGGCTGTCGGCACGGGTCAAAAACAGGCTGCGCATGCCGATGGCACCGTTGCGACCGACGGTTTTCAGCAACACCCGGCCGACTTCAATGCCCTCAATGCGGTACATGCCGTTTTCATCGGTCGGCACCAAAAAGCGCGCCGCCTCGGTGCGTCCTTCACTTTGGGCAAATACCCGCGAGTCGGCGATGGGTAAGCCGTCGGCGTCGGTGACTTGTCCGTAAATGGTGCCGCGGTTTAAAAAGGAAAACTCCGCGATCACTTCTTGACCCGGTGCCTGGGCATGGAACTCGCGGAACTCAAAACGCCCGTCGGCCAACTGCACGGTCACACGAAACTTGCGGCGCGCGTTGAGGAAACCCCGCAAACGATCCAGCAAACTTGCGTCGAATTCAAATGGATTGTCCTCGGTCGGCGGCACGGGAATACCGCCCATGTGGACCGGGACAAAATCGAACTGATAACGACCCGCATCGTCCGGGGTCGCTTTGTCGACGATGATCAAACCACGCTGATCCCCGTCACCACTGGCGGCGGGCAACTCAAGGTACACGGTTGCGTCTTGAATGTCACTGCCGGAGCGATCCACCACCCGGCCGGTCACGCGCACCCCGTTAAAGAAGGCGTCGCCTTCAAAGGTGCCGCGGTCATAGGCAATCACGGTACCGTCACGGGCGGTAATGTCAAAAAGTTCGAATTCATTGGTTTGGTAGGGGCCGACCGGTCGCGGTGATTTCACCATCAGAAAACGGGGATCGTGGTGAACCTTGGCGGTCTGAACGGGATGGCCGTTAATGGTGATGTGGTCGGCGAGATCACTGAAGGCCCGCAAATCGACCGGTTTCGAGAACATAAAGGTGATGTGACGGCCGTATGGGTCGGCACCGGGCACTTGGTTGGAGGCCATTTGTTTGACGCCGACCAAGGTAAAAGCTTGGTTGGGTACCGTTTCGGCGGCCACGAAGCGGGAAACTCCGTCCTCAAGAATGTGCCATTGGGCGCTCTCGGGGAGCAGCACCAAATCGGGATCGGTGCTCGGGCTCCAGGAACCACTGTCGAAATACAGCAACTCGGTTTCAGCATTGCGGTTAAACACCGCGTGAACGCGCAGGGGTTGCCCGTTCACCGCGCGGGGTTTCAGCGTCACCGATCCGCTCATTTCACCCAGCCAGGCCAAGTGACGGCCGTCGCCCAAATCGAACCAGGCACTAAAAGGCAAATCCAAGGCGCCGGTCGTCGCAACCACGCGACCCAAGGCATCCTCGGCGGAAACGGTCATGCCGACAGGCCCTTCCACCAGCACCACACCGGTGTTGTCGGATTCGAAACTTTCGCGCGCCATCCAAAGCAACAGCTCCCGCGCGGAACGGGTCGCGGCGGCCTCGCGCAGGAAGGGTTCGAAAATCGCTTCCATTTCAGGTTCACCGAGGCGGCTGGATTCGCGGCGCATGCGGTCAATCGCCTCCACCCCATCCATGGCGCCAATCACGCTGCGCATCAGGCCCAATCGCACTTGGGCGGCATCGGCACCCAGCCCGAGCGTGGCCCCGGCAAAAGCCAGTTCCTCGTTAAAGGCGGTAGCCACGCCGCCGGTAACCGGCAACAGGTGGCCGGGCACTTCTTCCGGCTCCATGTGGGAAAGGTCGTAAACTTTTTTGGCCAAACGAATGATGGGATCGCGCAAGGCGGGTTCGAAGCTGCCGCGGAAACCGGCGGGGAAGGACAACACCCGGTTGGTCAGGGTTTCCCCGGTTGGCGAGACACCGACGGAAAGCTGCAAGGCGCTGGAAATGCCTTCTTCCACGCGGTAATAAGAGGCAACGACCTGGCCAGTGGTATCGGCCCGCAAACCCCAGGTGAGCGCGGCCTCGCCCCCCGGCGGAATGTCACCGGCACGTTGGGTCGGATTGGTGCCGGCGGCCATGGTGACCCCGACGAGGCGGTAAGGATCGATTTCGATGTGGAAATCGTTGAGCGGAATCGCGCCTACATTATTAATGTGCATGGTGAGGTCGTAGGGCTCACCCTCGGCCACGGTTTCAGGGTGCTCGAAGGTCACGGTGAAATCGGGGTTGCGCACATAAACCCGGGCGGTCGCCTCCGAGCGAACGGGGATGGTGCGGTCATTGCCCAAATGCGCTTGACCCTGGATGTCAAAGCGCACGTCGTGAATACCCGGCACATTGCCGCGCAGGTAGTATTCCGCCATGGCTTCCTCGGCGGCGTCGATGTATTCGCGATCATCCCAGGTACCGATTTCACCATCGGCGCCAAGGTACACCATGGGGCGTTCCAAACCACCGTTTTGGGTATCGCTCAGACCCAGGGGATGACCGTATTTGGTGGGGACGGGAAACTCAATTTTGGCTTTGAGGTTGTCCACCCGGGCGTCAATGCCCTCGGGGGCGGCGTTCATGGTTACCACGGCGACACGGAACAGGCTTTTGAGGTGGTGAATTTTGCCGGGAATCACAATCAAACTAAGCATATAGCTGTCGCTCGCCACGGAGCGGCTACTGGTATCGGGGTCGAAACCCAGGGCCGGGTATCCTGGAAAACGCGGTTCACTTACGAGGATTTTAAAGGTGCCGAAGGGATCTTGAATCACCTCGGGGCGCGAAAAGATCTCGGACTTGGCGGTGGGAATCAGGACCGGAACCTCAACGGGAACCTCGACCGCGCCCATCAGCAGGGACAGGTTAAAACGGACGGCGCGGTAATCGTCCTCGCTGAAGACGTAACCTAATTCGGCCAATTCCTCACGGGACAATTGTTCAACCGTGGCGCGGGAAACCAGCAACTCGGCAACAGCCTCAATGGTTAATACCTCGGGGTTGCTTTCGGCGAGCAAGGCATCGCCGTCCATCAATTGCAGGTTCGTCAGTTGCCAAGTCCCTTCCTCATCAATTTGATCGCGGGTAATTTCGAGGCGCCCGCGCGCGTAGGGTTGGGAAAGCGGGGTTTGGGTGCCATTGGGCGAGACAAGTAAAGCCTCAAGCCGCAACCCTTCGGGGATCTCCCCGTCATAAAAGTATTCAAAGAAAACCGACCCCTCGGGATCCTCCATCAACAGGACTTGCCGTTCCGGGCTCACTTGAAAACCCTGTTGTTCGACACGGAACAAGGCCTGAAGCGGCGTGAGCGGCTCAGCCTCGGGCTCGCTTTGATAAGCAAAAATCGGCAAGCAGACAAGGATCAATCCCAAAAAACGCATCATGAGGAACTCCGAAACGTGTTAGCGGTGCGGATCACCGGTTCAAAGGGTGGTAGGCAAGTTTTAAAAAAGGCGTTAAATAAGCAAAAGAATCTTCAACAGGTCAAAAAATCAGGTGACGGTCGCCAATCGGCATCTAGCCCAAGACGAGAAAACGTTTCTGGATTCATGAGGACCTCCAACAAACGAAACAAAGAAAAGGTAAAAAGGGTTAAGGGTTGTTCAATAAAAACCGCGTAAGCCGACAGGCGCAGCCCGCGAACGGGTTCAGGGTAAAAACAGCCCGTAAGGCGGGCATACAATCAATCGCGCAAAAATCGGGTTTTTCCGTCGAAAAAAATTGCAATTTTTCTCTATGCGCGTCACAAATAATTAGTTAACAACTGTTGGATCCCATCGAGACACCCCGAAAGGTGGCCACAGAGAAGGGGATCCTGAACGGCCTCAAGGAACCGGTGAGCGCGGTCCACACGAGGCCAAGCCTGATATTACCCCAAAATTCGTTTTCACTGAAGGATAAGATGGCGAACGCTATGGTGATTGATGGATCTAATCCAACTCAAAAAAAACACTATCAACCATGAAAATACATATAACTTTAAATCCAAAATTCTCTATTCACAAACCCCTAAACACCCACTTATGAAAACCCGCAAGCCAAGAGACAAAAGTGCCGCCTCGAAAAAGCGGCGCTTTTGTTGGTCGTTACCTGGGAACCACGGGGACCATACCCTTATCCGCCGCCAGTTGTTCGGCGTTGCCAACCTCAAACGCGAAGGTAAGGTCGCCCACGCGGGTACCCAGACGATCACCATCGAACCAGAGAACCCAGCTATCGCCGGTGAGACGCATGACTTCGGTCAATTGAAGCCGGCCCAGGTTGCCCCGCGCGGTGAAGCCGAGGTACTGTTGCAGGTCTTGCTCGCTGGAAACCTCGGCCACCAAACGACGGCCTTCCAGGCGCACGTTTTTGAAGGCATCCGCGGAAAGGCGCAATGCCGGCGGCAAAACAACCTTGGTCCGCCCTCGTCCCTTCTCGTCAGCGGGGAAGGTTGCCGACAAACGTCGGTTTTCTCCACGACTGTCCGCGCTGAAAATCAAGGCGCGCTCCGGCGAGCCGGTTTCCATGCGACCACCGAACCGGAAGGTGCGATCACTGTGAACCGCAATGCGTCCCGCGCCGCCACGGCCGTCGGCATCCTCGCCGCCGCGCACATCGACCAGCCCGGCACCGGACAGGTCGGCACACTGAATGAACACCGAGCCGCCTGAAGAGAACCCAAGACCGCGCGCCAAAATGCGACCGTCAATCACAATTTCCGGTGCAATCAACACCACGGCGCCGCCACCGCTTTTCCCGCCACCTGGAAGATTGGGTTGGACGATGGAACCATAAACCGTGCCTGGCTGACCGGACAGGGCCGGGGTCCCATGGGCAGGGTTAAAGGTTGCTTCAGACTGGCGCCAACCGCGACCATTGAGATCGATCAAGGAACGGCGATCAATTTCAATGCGCTCGGCGGCGGCGATTAACAAGACCCCGGGCTGACCGTCGGCGAGCGGGGCATGGGTCAACCGAGCGCCGTTGCGCAGCTCAATCGAACGGGCGATCAGGCTGCCGTTGAGTTCCAACTCGGTGTTGTCGAGCACCAGCGCGTTTTCGGTTTGGTAAACCTCACGCACCCATTTCTCACCGCGCACGGTTTCCACGATAGGGTCCACATCGGCCAAAACCGGACCGCCTCGGCTGGGTTCAACGGCACCAGCCCCATCCGAGGCAGGCGCGCTTTGGCGGATCGCCGCGGTCCCCGAGCGTTTGGCGAGTGGCCCACCGGCCGGGTGCTGCCATAGCTGGGAAACCTGGTTCGCCGTCAAGGTATTCGCCCAGATTCCGGTTTGGTCCAAAGCCGCGAAAATCGGTCTCAAACCATTCGCGCCACCCCCGATTTGGAGACCGGGGGTCAGGCCGCCATTGGCGGACAAGGCTTCATCGGCCACGCGGACGCCATTTAGGTAAACCGCGACGCTACCGCCCGGCGTACCTGTCACCACCAAGTGGTACCAAGAACCGCTGGAAAGCGGCGGGGCGGCGGTCGCGTTCACGCGCCCGGCTAAATCGAAAATGAGGCGGTCCTCGATAGTGAGCCCAAGGGCCCAATCGCCATTGGCTTGATGAACCAGAATTTGCTCGGCTTGCTCCTGAGAAGGTAAACGCTCGGGTTTGAACCACAAACTCACGGCAAAACCGGCGTCCAGGTCGGCGGCGTCGGCAGCGCGCAAGCCTACCCCAAAACCGCTCACGGAGAGCGCCTGACCGGAAATACCTTGATCAATGGGCACCCCGTCAAACAGATCGAGGTGGCGGGTTCCCGCCTGATCCGCCACCACATTGATGGGATGGGTTTCGTCGACCCACACCAGGTCGGTGGCAATCCCATGCCGTTCTCTACCCGAGCTATCGGCGACGGTTCCGTTGACACCCTCGTTGAGCCACCAGTGAGCGGCCAAATCAGCAGCGGTCACCGAGGAAACGGCATCGTGCTCGGCGGCGGTTTGGAAGGTAAAGCGCAGGTCGTGCGCCACGGCCTCGGCGTCAAAAGGCGCGCGCCAAACCTGGGCGTTCCAAATCAGGCCGTTGGGATAGTAATAACTGTCGTCGCCTAACTCGACCGCGTCGACCTCGCTCGGATCCGGCCAGCTCGCCATCGACCAAGAAACGGTGCGCTCGTGAACCAAAACACCGTCGACATACAGGCGAACCACCTTGTCGGCCACATCCACAACCCCCACGGCGCGGTGCCAGCGACCGTCGTCAAAACCGAGATTACTTTGAACTTGTTGGTTTCCAATGCTGGAGGTTGGCCGCGCCAGGAATTGAACGCGCCCGCCGTTTACCTGGAGCGCGAGCAGTGTGTTGAAGCCACGGCTCACCTTGATGAGTTCTTGCCGGGAATAACTGGTCTTGGGATCGAGGCGGAACCAGGCGGCAAGGGTGGCACCGCGTGCGCCGGCCAAGAAACCGTCAATGTTGGCGGAAACGCCGACGTGACGCCCGCGGTCGGCAAAAGAGGCGAGTTGGCGGCTCAAAGCAGGGAATTCATAGTCGTACCAGGAAGACGGAGCGCCAGGGGCGGTTGCCGCGGAAGGGTCGGACATGGTCCATGCTTCCAGGATACGGCCGGGACTTTCGTTGCCCCATTCATCCACGGCGGTGACGCGCAGGGTAACGCGTTGGTCGGGGCTGAGCCCGTCCCAAAGATGCGTGGTTTGCGGGGCGGCGATAAACACGCCGGAGGCGGCTCCGTCGCGGTAAACACGATAACCGGTTACGGTGGCCAAACTTTGCGACGGCGCTTGCCAGATGAAAGTGATCCGGTTGGCTTCGGGCGCCGCGGTTAGGTTCGTCACCTCGGCCTCGTTCACCGGCACCTCAAACAGCGCCGTATGCGCCTGCCCGGACACAACCATCTGTTGCAGGCGTTGGGCGGGAAGCACCTGTTCCCAAAGGGCGAATTCGTCAACCACCCCGTTCAGCGCGCCGCCGCCACGTACCAGGTGGCCGAAACGCCAGGGCTCCGCCGTCAGCGAGGGATTGCCCGCGATAAACCCGGCGGGGTTGCCGTCCAAAAACAGGCGGGTCCCGACATTGGGTTCCAAGGTCACGGCGAGATGGTGCCACTGACCCGGGGTCATGGCCGCGGCAGCGGTTTGGCGGGTGTCGGCCCGCGTCGCAAGGAAGGGCCGCAGCGCGCGGTCGAAGCCGACCTCTACCCCACCGTGGTGATCGGATTGGGCGATGAGGGTCCCGTCGACGCCGAGCGGCGGCGCTTGGAACCACAGGCTCGCGGTCACGCCGTTGTGACCTTGCAGTCCCTCGGCGTCCAAACGAGCCTTGGCACCGGTGGCGGCGAAATCAACGGCCTGTCCACTGTAACCCGCGACGCTCGTCAGATTGGCAACCGCCAAGGCACGGCCGCTGAATCGCTCGGGGAAGCGATGAAGCGGCAGGGTCTCGGACCAGTTCACGTTGGCGGCGGAACCGTGTTGACCGTTCCCGGAGCGGTCATAAACGGTGTTCCCTGAATTTTGGCCGTACAGGACGCGCAACAACAGGTCACGGCGCGGGGAAAGGACCGAGCCGTCGGCAGTTTGTTCGGCATCCCGCAACGGATTGGCCCAGTCGAAGGCAACATCTTCCTCACGCCAGGGCGCACGCCAAACCTGGACATCGGCCATGGCGCCGTGGAAGCCGCGGCTGGAACTTTTGGGTTTGGCACCTAACACCATCACGGGGTAATGACCCGCTGGGAAGACGCCCGGGTTGTTGCTGATCGAGGTTCGCGTGTAGGACAGTTCCCCGTCGACGTACAGGCGCAAGTTGTTGTTGGCGAAATCGACCACCATGGCAACGCGGTGCCAGGTAGCGTCGTTGAGGAAATGGCTGGTGTTGGCCGACACCGAGCTCAAGCCCGGTCCCGGTCGCGTCGCCAGCGTAAGCCGCCCGCTGCTGGTATAGACCTGGAGCGGTTCCTGCGTATTGTTTCCGTCACCAAGGTAGAAGAGCTGGTAGGCGGTGGTAGTGTTGGGAATTTTGACCCAAGCGGCGTAGGTCATGCCAGGCGCACCTTCAAACAGGTTTTCGCCGCTCGCAAGGGTTATTTGATCGTCATTGCCGGCAAAGGTCGCACCGGTCAGTGTCGGTCCGTCTTGATCGAAGGGCACGTAGAACCGCGCGGCGGGTCCCATGCCGGCCGCCGCCGAGGCGGCCGCGGTGGCAACCTGACGGGTGGCGCCGCGACTAAGGTCACCCCCTTCGGTTTCGGCCTGAACGGTTACTTGGTGGGTCGCACCGGCCGACAGACCGGTAATTTGATAGGAACGCGCGGTGGGTCCCAGACGGACAGGTGCACCGCCGTCAACCGACACCAGCCACGCGGCCGGACCGGGTTGGTTGGGTCGGGTGCTCCAGGAAAGGTCAATCCGGTCGGTTGAACCGGACCAGGCCAAGTCGGCGACCATCGCCAAGGACAGACCGGCGCTCAGCGCGGACAAAGGTTCGCGACCCAATTTGTCCAGCGCGGTAGGTTCCGGCTGGGTACTCCACAGCATCCATTCGTCAACAGCCCCTATCAGCGGATCGTTCCCGCCGACGCGACGCGCCAACGACCAAGCCCCGCCGGGCTGGGTGACGGCGAGGAGCGGCGCCTCGGCAACCGCGACCCCGTCCACCCGCAACTGGTGCGTGGTTTCGCCGTCACGGCGAACCACCAGGTGGTGCCATTGCCCCGCGGTCAAGGCGCCGGCGGCGGTCAAGGTTGCGCCGTCGCCGGGCTCCCACACCAACTGGTCCTGGCTATCCACGTACAGATGGGCGGCACCGGCCTCGAACAAGGTCATGGTACGGCCGACCTGTGACGGCAGGCTGTCCAGCCGAACCATAAGCGAACTCGCGAAGGACGATCCGCTGAAGGCCGGCGCGCTCCATTCCCGCGCACTTTGGGTGCCGTCGAAAACTAAGGCGTTGCCAAAAACACCGTTGGCGGTGATGGTTTGCGGGCCGTAGGCGCCCGGCAAACCGCCGATGTGATCGGGCACGGCAAACAGGTGTTGGCTGCTCGTCCCCCATGCGGTGCCGACGAGAATCCCGTTGTTTTGGTGATAGGAAGTATCAACCACGGACCCAGTTTCGCGGCCGTCCAACGGCCAAGCAGCCACCAAATCATTGGGGTTCATGGAGAAACCGTATTGTGAGGCAACGCGCAAATCGGTTGCCTTCCCGGGATACCGGTAATCGGCGGTCACGTCGTCGGCGTTCCAGACACCACGCCACACTTGGACGTCACGCAGGTCACCGTCGAAAAAGTTGCGGTCGCCTTCACCGCCGAGTTGCAGGTAACCCATGCTGAAGTCCGGCAAGGGACCCGTCCCTTGCAAGGTGCCGTGGCGGATGAATTGACCATCGCGGTACAACGCGATCCGCCTTTGCGTGGTATCGATGGTTGCGACCATCCGGTACCAAACATCGGGCTGGAACCCACCGGTAGAGGCAGTCGCCCGCCTGGAACTCGGGCCGTAATCCACATAGCAGTAAAACTGGGTGGAGGAAAAGAACAGTTGCACCAACTCCTCGTAGCTGTTGTCTGGGTGACGCAAGGTCAGCACGGCCTGGCTACCGCTGAAGGTGTTGCCTTTTGCCCAGAACGCAAAGGTCATCCCCTCGGCTCCCCGGGCGATATCCACGCTGTCGGGGAAGTTCACGTGACCGGCGCGGTTGAACGAAAGCACGCCTTGGTCCGCGCTGTCGCGGTTGAAGGACCACCAGGCATCCGGCTTGGCAATCAACGAAGTTCCGCTTTCCGACAAGGTGGTGAACGTGGCGGAAGCCGGCTCGGCTCGGTTCCCGGATCCGTCGACGGAGGTCACGGTCACTTGGTAGGCTGTTTCGGCGGAAAGGCCGGTGAAGGTATAGGTCAAGGTTGTGCCGTCGACTTGGATCGGCGTGCCCCCGTCCAGGCTGATTTCATAACCGGCCAAATCACCGGCGCTGTCGCCCGAGGCGGTCCAGCGCAGTTCGGCCTCCGTGGAAGTCGGCAGCGCGGTCAGCGCGGTGGCCGGTTCCGGCGCGGTTTTGTCGCGAACCAAGATGTTGGTGGTAACCGCGGTTGACAGGCCCGCGCCGTCGTACACGGAAACGGTCAGCGCCATGCTTTGGTCGCCGACCACCACCGGCGTGGTGAAGTGCTGTTCGTCGACATGGTCGGTTGGTGCGCCCGCTAAGGAAACAGGTCGCGTTTCGTCATTGAATTGGTAGGCAATGCGGTCCAGACCATAGTTGTCGGCAACCTCAACCCGCGCGATAAAGGACTGCTCGGCGTCGACGGCGTCGTTTTCCAGAGGTTGGCTGACGGTCAGAGTCGGTGCGACCGTATCGGCGGGCAACACCTGCAGGTTGCGGCTGAGACGCTGGACATTGTCGAAGGCGTCGGTCACGGTCACATCAAGGGTGTAGGTTGCGGCGGTCGCAACGACCGGCGCGGTAAAGGCAAAACGCCAAGGGCCTGCGCCGGTTCCGGTTTCGGTACCACCGTTGAAGGACAGGGTCGCCCCGGTCACACCGCTCACATCGCTCGCGGCCAAGTCGACGGCAAAAGCCGCACCGGACAGAACCGCATCATGATAAGGCACATCGAACACCAAGCTGTCGATGGTCGGCGGGTTCACCTCGTAACCGTCCAGAATCGGCACGATCAATTCGGTTGCATCGGCTTCCAGGGTAGCATTGGCCTGCAAGACACGGCTGATCGGGGCGCGGCCGCGGAACGACCAGCCCGCGGTCGGTGCCGGTGTAATCGGCCGATCAAGGGTCAGGCTGTAGAAGTCGTGCGAAACAACGCGGTAAACCTGATCGGTTTGCAGATCGATGATTTCCATGCCCGCAAAGGCCGGCCGCCAATAAACGCCGGACATCCTAATGATGCGTGGGTCGCTTGGGGTTTCGGTTAAGCTGTGGTTCCCAACCGCGGCCAAGGGTGTGCGGTAAAGGGTCACGTCGGCATAGGCATCGTTCAGCACATACAGCTCGCCGTCACGCGCGCCCCGCTTCTTGAGGTAAACGGTGCCGGCACCGGGCAGCACGTTGCTGTCGGCGCGTTTGGGTGACTTGGCACTGGGCAACCGGACCAGTTGGTTGTCGTCGTAGTACAAAGCGACGCGGCCGGCACTGCCATAATCGGCAACCACGGCGTCGGCGGAAACCAACCCATTGCCGCGGATCACGCCCACGTCGAGCCACAGTGAACCGCCGGCGGGGCCACGCGCGGTGAGGGCGCCGTCGAGCTGAACCACGTCGGCGTTCAGTTTCAACACGCCGCCGCCAAGGTTGCCTCCTGGCAAGTCGGGCTCAAACACGGAACCGTAGGCGTAACCCTGGGGATAATCACCGGCATGGCCGTAGCCGTTGGAGGCGATGCCCGGTCGGCCCTCAAGGCCTTTGTTGTCAAGGTTGAGGTGACCACCGCTTGCAATAGTGAGGGTCTGGACCTGGAGGCGCATGCCGTAGAACGGATGGGGCAATCGCTCCTTATTCGGCGGCAGGGTTTGGCCATGGGTCAAGACACCGCCGTCGCCAAGGGTCACACGCGCGATACTCAGCGATCCGTTGATTTGCAGCGTTCCGTTGCGCACCACCAGATCGGTCAGGTTGGTTGTCTCATCTACGCGTAAGCCGGTCGAACCGCCGTCCAGCGTCCAAGCAGGTTGCGGCAGACTCAAACGGCGACTCCAAATTTCACCCGCATCCGCGCGGCTGCTCGGAACGATTTGGTCGTGGATCACCAAGTGATCCGGCGTGTAGAAGCGCGCATTGTCGGTCACGTGAATGCGGTCCAAGTGAAGCTGGGCTCGCAGCACGGTACCGGCGTTTAAGGCGGGCAGGCTACCGGCAACCGTAATCGAGGTTTTGGTGTTGTCGGTGATTTCGAAGGTTTGCGGCGTGCCGTCCTCGTCGACGACCAGATGCAACCCGCGCAGGTCGATGGGGTAATCGGCGTCGGGGTCGTCAATGCGATTGCCGTCGATCACGGCGGCGTCACCGAGGGTGATTTGCCCAAGCGAGGGAACCCGCGTCATGCCGGCCAGGGTCAAGCGACCGTTGCCGAGCAGGTGCAATTCCCCGTGGGTTTGCGTTTCGGATTTCATAAAGACCGTGCCCGAGCCGGTGTGATCGCGGTCGACATCCAACACGCTAGAGCCGGAGTAAACCGCGCCACGTGCTTCCACCATACCCTGCCAAGCGGATCGGTCGCGGGTGTAAACGGCAACACAACCACCACCGGCCGCGGAATCCGAGGTGCGCGTATAAACCGGCGCGTTGGCGTGAATGCGGCCGTTGCCCTGCAACTGGTCGGCGGTCAGCCACAAAGCACCACCGGGGGCGACTTGGCCGAGGTCGGGGTTCAGGCCGGGGAACAGGGTGCCGTCGACGGAGGCGTTGACGGCCTCAATGCGCAAGCGAGACATGCCCGTCGTTACCCGCCAGGGTCGGCGGAAATCGCCGAACCGCACCGCGCGCCAAGAGGTTCGCGCTTCGCCGCCGTAGTTGACGGGTGCGGCGGTGGTGAGGCTGACCGAACCCGTCCCCCAACGCAGCGGTTCGCCGGCGTACACCACGCCCTGCAGGGTTGAACCGGCATCTACCGTCAGATCGGTCGCGGCCAGGTACAGCACGGATAATACCGCGTTGTTGGCGAGGGTCACCGCATCCGCGCTGAGGGTAGGCGTCTCTTGATCGTCCTCGGCGATGATGAAGGTGCCACCGTCCAATTGAACGTTGTTGATTTGGTTGGCCGCGCCGTTCAAACGCAGGCTCGCCCCGTTGCGCAAGGTCAGCGCGGCGTAGTTCACCGGCCGCTCGATTTGCATGCTGTAACCGTCGAGGATCAAGTGACCATCGACCATCGCCGGGGGCTCAATGAAGGACCCCTCCCCGTCAGCAAAGACGTGACCTACCGGAAACTGGCTGTCGGTGACGATCTTCAGGCTCGCGGGACCGAGACGGCAATCGGCGCACAAGCGCACCTCGCTCACCCGCACCACCGGTTCGATCAGATCGCCGACCTGGAGGCCGCTCAAAACCCCGGTCAGGGTGAAGGCGGTACCGCCGTCGCGATTTTCAGTGGCTTCGATGGGGAACAAGGCGGCCATATCGCCGTTGGCGGCCAATTGGTAACCGCGGAAATCGTCGGCCAGGTTCATGCCTGGCACAAACAAGGTTGAGCGAACGCCGTCGTTGCTCAGGGTGAAGTTGGCGTCGAGGGTGACGGGTGCAAAACTCGGCAGCACGGTTTCCCGTTCGCCGGCGACACCCAAATCGCCGTTGTCGATGATCAGGCGACCGTAATCGGCGGCGCGGTCTTTGAGGAAGAAGGTGCCGGAACTGCCGTCGGCGCGGGTATCCGCAATAAAGTTCGCGTTTACCAAGGTGTCGTACACCACGGCGATGCGGCCACCGCCGTTGGGGTTGTGGGAAGTGGGGTGTTTCCCGGCGTTCAGCGTGATGTCGCCGCTGACGGTACCCAGATCGAGTTGGATCGAGCCGGCCGCGCCGTTCGCGCTGGTCACATCAAAGGTGCCGCCGGTGAGGGTGTCGGCTTTGAGGTAAATGCGCGCACCGGTATAGTTGAGGCCCACCCCCAAACGGTCGGGTGCAAACAGGGACCCGTAGGGACCGGCGAAGTTGCCGAGGGTGCCGCCGTGATACCAAGCAGCGGAATTGTCCTCGCCGCGGCTATCACCGATGCGGGTGCCGCCGAACCAACTGGTCGCATCCATGGTCACCGAACGCGCGGTCAGGTGGAGCCAAGGTGTGTATTGACTCACCGCGACGCTCCGTTCGGGCGGCGAATGCAGCACTTGGCTGTTAACCAGGTTCAGGCTGTCGAGGGTGATCGGTTTGTCGAACCACAGTTGGCTGTCCTGTAATTGGAAGGCCTGCTCGGCCAGGTTCGGCGCGTCCAGAACCAAACGCAAGCGGTTGTTGTTTAAGGACATTGGATTGGGCAAGCCGTTGAGGCTCCGCGCCCAAATCGAATTGATTTTGTCGCTTTGATCCAGCAGCAGTTCACCGATGGTCAGGTCCCCGGCGAAGTAGAGCTGGGCACCGTTGCGCAGGTGCAGGCGGTCGAGACGCAATTCAAAACGGAGTTCGGTACCGGCGGGCAAGCTCGCGGGCAGATTGCCCTCGGCGGGTGCTTCCAGCATCAGTTTGCGCGCGTCGTTGTCGCGAATGCGCGCGGCGTAGTCGACGCCGTCCACGGTGAATTTCACCCACAAACCGCCGAGCCCCGACGGCAAATCGCTCCAGGTCAGGTCGTCGATCACGAGCGGATCGGGATCGCTGTCACCCGCGGACACGGTCAAACGCGCCGGGCCGACAACACCGGTCATCCGGTAGCGCTGGTACAAGGCTGAGGCGCTATGGCGGTTGAGGGCGTCCTGATCGACGATCAACTCGCCGTGGGTTTGGTCGGCACCTTTGACAAACAGGGTGCCGCCGCCGTAGGTCTGGTGCACGTTTTCCGGGGTGGAACTGAGGATGGTGTAGCGGTTTAAGAAACCTGCATCGCCCCCGTGGTAAAGCGCCATCCGGCCCGGGTTGTTGCCCGTGGTCAAGGTTCCGCTACCGAGGAAGTTGTTCGCTTCCAGCCAAATGGAACCACCCGCGTATTGGGAAACGCCGGCCGCCGAAACGGTGCCGTCCAGTTGGAAGTCGGCACAGCGGATGTGGATCGCGCCGCCGCCGCGGTAGATTTGTGCTTCCGGTCGGAACAGCGAACCGTGAATCGGGTTGGTGGAGGCGGTGCCGGTATCGGAATCGCGTAAGGCGTGGTAGCCGGCGTGGCTGTAGTCATTGGAACCGCCGGGACTGCTCGAAGCGCCGCCGTTTTCCCCGTTGGTTTCCACGCGTGAGGTTGCGTCGAGGGTGAAGGTTTCGGCGACATCCACATTGATACGCGCCGGGGCAAACCCATCGCGGTTGGCCGCGGCCGACCACAGCGAACCGTTGGTTAGGGAAACGGTGGTCGCGGTCAAACCGAAGGCACGGTCCGAAACACCGGAATACAGCGAGCCGCCGTCGACTTCCAGGGTTTCGACGCGAACCGGTTGGTAATAAGTCAGGCTCGCGCCGTTGCGCAGGCTGATGCGCGCCACATCCAAGGGGAACTGGACGGTGAGGTGGAAATTGTCCAGCTCGTAAATCCGTGTGCCGTCGTCCTGGGTGAGTTCACCCGAACCATCGGCAAACACGCGGGTATCCGTGGCGCCGATCCGCGTAACCGGGGCGTTGATTTGGCCGCCGTCCAGAACCACGTCACCGGTGACCTGAATGGGGTCGGTGGTGTACAGGGCCGCACCGCCGCGGGCGACCAGGCCGCTGAAGCGGTGGAACGCGGTGACAGAGACCCCCTCGGCCAAACCGTTTATCGGGCCGGCCAGGGTCAACGCCGTGGCGCTTTGTTCCGTAATACGTTGCGGTTCTTGACCTTCGAGCACCAGGAACATACCCACGAATTCACGATGGGCCGGAAACGCGCCGGTTAGCACCGTTGGGGTGGTGCCCGCGCCGGCAACACGGATTCCAAAAATGGGCAACACGGTTGAGTCAACACCCGCGGTTTGACCGCCGTTGTCGACGATCAACCGGCCGTCCGGCCAAGTCGGGGTTTTGATGAAGGTCGTTCCCGCGCCCGCGGAGCCATAAAAAGACACCTGGTCGTAACCGCGCGCGCTTAGGCTACCGCTGAAGCCGCTTTGATCGTCAACCCAAAGGGCAATCCGGCCGCCGCCGCGAACATAACGGTAATCCACCTTGCCGTCGGCTGAAATGGAACCGGACCCGGTCAGGCGCAAGCCCTGTAACCAGGCCGCGCCACCAACCTCACCGACACCCACATCGAGGGTGCCGTTGAGGACCAGTTCGTCAAACCGCAGGCGCACCACGCCGCCGAGTCCGCCCGCGAAGGAACCGGGCTCGTAAAGCGAACCACTGGTATGCGGGCTGCGCGGCTCACTGTTACCACGCAAACCGGCGTGGGTCCAATACCCATCCGTTCCGCCGTCCACCTTTTTGGGGGCGACTTGAAGGGTGCCGTCGATCACGGCTTCGGTCGCCTGGATGTCCAGCATCGGCGCGGATGCCCAAGGCACAGCGTCCACCGTCGCGCCGGCGGCGACCACCAGCCGGTCGGTCATCAGCGTGCCGTTTAGGTGGAGGGTGGCACCGTCGGGTAGCTCCATTTGCGGCACGGCCAAGCTGCCGTCCACACTAAAGGCAAGCCCGGTGGGAAGGGTCATGGCCGGGCCTTCAAAAGCCCCTTCCAGACCGCCGCCGCGCCGGATCACCGCATCGTCGCGCAGGAGGTGGGTAACCCCATCGCCGGCGTGCAGGAAGCCCCCGTCAAAGAAAACCGGGGCACGTACCAGACCCGCCTCGCTCCTAAAACGGCCGCCGTCGACCACTTCCACGGCATCCAGCGGGTAACCGATATGCAACCGGTCCCCGTCGGCAAAAACCGGGAAGGCCTCATTGGCTTCAGAGACGATCTCCGTGCCGGAATTGAAGTCGATCCGCTTGCGGTTCTCCGGTTCACCCTCGCGCCACACGTAAAGACCGCGGTAACGGTGGTAACCGGCGGGTTCGGGCAAAATCAGGTGGTCGCGGTAGCCGTCAGGACCTTGTTGCGTCGGCAGGAATTGGATATCTTGGCCGACAATGCCGGTAAAGTAAGGAATCGGCGTGGCCGCGGCGACCTCGGTGGTAGCCAGGCCCGCAACCCGCAGGATGTCGCGGGTTCCATCGGCATAAGCCGGGTCGGGAAGGCTCAAGAAGATGGTGCCGTGACCGCCGCCCGCGCGGCCCAAAGCCTGCAAGCTCAGGTTTTCACCGGCGCCGTAAACGGCAATGCGACCGCCCCCGCCGCCGGGCATCCCGGCGATTTCATCGCTTCGGGTGGCGTAGGCGTCGGCACTGACCAAACCGCGGCCCTGTAGGTTGGGACTTTGCAGCCAAATGCTGCCGCCCGCGCCGAGGTACGGGAACTTAGCCCAACCACCGCGCGCGGTAACCTCGCCCTGTAACCATAAGTTGGGCGCCTGCAAGCGGATCGCGCCGCCGCCGGAATAGGCGGCGACCAACAACGGCTCAACCATGGAGCCGTGGGTTTTGCGCAACGAATCGTCGTCCACGGACAGACCGCCGTGGGAAGGATAAACGGTTGCCCCGGGGTACAGGCTGAAGTCGGGGAAACCGGCCTTGTCGGCGCGTATGGCGCTGCCGGCGGCAATGACGAGGTGAAGCCCCACGTCCAGGTCGGTCACCGCGGCGTCACCCAACAATTCACCGGAAGATTTCGAAAGCGTAACCTCGGCGCCGTTGACCAGTACCAAATCTTGCGGCGCGTGGGCACCGTCGATAACGTGCGCTCCGCCGACCAAAATCAGGCTTCGGTTGTCAAAAGCGGTGGTGTAACGGCCGATGTTCAGCGGGTTGTCGGCGTCGAACACCTCGCCGTCAATGTTGTTGAGCGTGATGGTTTGCGAGGTGCGGTTAAAACCAAGGTCATCCACATCCACCACAATGCGCACCTGTTCGCGACGGCTCGCCGACGGCGGCAACACCAAACGATGGGTCACCTCGTGGTTGGTTTCGGTTAAACCGGCCCGCAGCACTTCTTCCCCCTCGAAACGCACGGTCACCACGGCCAAGCCGTCGGGATCATTCATGCGCAAACGCAGGTCCAGGTTCAAATCGCGGTCGAGGTTCAGCGGCATCACCTGGCCGTCGACATGGCTCATCACTTCCAAATCGGGTGCGCCGCTAATGTCGCGGTTCAACACGTTCACGGGGATACCGAGCCGTGTTTCGTTGCCACGCCGGTCGCGGGCGATCAAGTTCACTTCAACCACACCGGAGGCGTCCACCGGTGGCACGCGCACCTCGGCGGTGAAGCGATCACTGCCGAACGGACCGCGGTAACCGGTTCCCAGCAGGAAGCCGTCGTAGGTGACGGTCACGCTGTAGGCGTCGACGGTGTCGGCAACCACCTCAAACGTGCGCCCCTCCTCCAGGGTGAGCGTTTCGGTAGGCGAAACCAGGGTCAAGCCCGGCGGGGTGATGTCGTCGGCAACGTTAAGGGCCCCGGTCCAAACCACCTCTTGGTCGAAATGGTCGCGAACGGTAATCGTCAGCGGCAACGGCCCGTAGGGAATGCTGTCCGGCAGCGGCGGATTAAAGCTCGTGGTTGAACGAACCCCGCCGATGTTGCGCGTGACCGCGCGTTCGGGGTAATCGTCCGCAACAACCGTCATCGACGCCAAGGCACGGTCGTCTTCCAGCACCAAACGCATCTGGGGCCGCAAAACGGGATCGTACACCGGCGGCAGTTCAACGGTCAGGGTCGGCGGTAAATCAACGGCCATGCTCAGGTCACCGAGAGTCAAACTGTTCTGCGACAGCGTGATCGCTTGGTCCAAATAAGCCAAGCCGGCACGGGCATCGGCAGAAAGCGCGAACGTGCCGTAGGGTACCTCATCGATTTGGAAGGCACCGTCCGCGGCGGACACGGCCGAGGCGTAAACAATGTCGCGCTGGTCCACCACGTTCAGCGTCACCGCCGCCGCGGGATTGCCGTCGGGCAGCAACAAGCGGCCCACCAAGGTTCCCACCGGCTCCAAGTGAATGTCCAGGGTCGCGGTTTGTCCCGGCTGCATGGAGGGATAAACCACCAAACCCACTTGATTGGTCGACGGGTGGCGCGCGGTCAAACGCAAGGGTTCGGCGAACACCCGTTCGATGCGGTAGGCACCGTCGCTGTCGGTGGTCGCGGTTTGATGAAACCGTTCGGATACGCTGTCGTAGGCCAAGCTCACCGAGGCACCGCTGATCGGGGTGGTGCCGTTGCTGTCGTAAACGGTCCCCACCAAGGTACCAACCGGCTCGACCTGAATATCGTAGCCGTCGGCAAAGGTGCCCGGCACCGCGATGCGACCGGCTTGGCGCAGGCCGAAACCACGCGGTTCGTCCACGATCAAATCGGTTTCTTGGTTAATCGGCACCACGCGCATGAAGTACCGGCCGTCGCCGTCGGTGCGCGCGGGTTGGTTTTCGGCCCAGACGGTGACATCGGCCAAGGGGTTGCCGTCAACATCGGTGACCTGACCCAGATAACCACCGGCCGGAACCAGGCGCATCGCGCCGAAGGTGGTTGCGGCGGTTTGCGACAGGGCCACATCGCCGAGGAAGGCGCCGTCGTCACCGCTTCGCGCCCAAAAACGCGGTGCCGCGCCGGTTACGTTGTAAACATAAACAAAACCACGATCATCGGTGGTGAAGGTACGGCCGTCTTCCAATTGAACGACCTGGCCGACGGCGTCGCGCCAACGGTAATCGTTGACCTTCACCGCCACGGTGGCGCCGGGCGATTCAATGTACAATTCGTAGTTTTTCACCGCACGACGGTCCGCGTCGTTTTCGACCTGGACCTTGAGCACGTTGTAGCCACGCACGGCGCCCTCGGGGAAGGCCGGCACCTGCAACACCACCGCATCGGCGTCGGCAACCAGGAAGACATCCATCGATTGTCCGTTCAGCCAAACCTTGGTTTTTTCGGGCAGGTAGTTTGAATCTTGTTCGGCCTCGGTCACCGGGATACGAAGGGTCGCCGGCATTTGGGTCACCCGAATCCCGTCGGGGAAATCAGCCAACTCGGGCGGGGTGGTATCAATATAAATATCACCCAAATCAGTATCGGTCGAAAAGGGACCCACCGTCATGCGACGGGTACCCTGACCGGTCACGGTAAGGGTGAGCACTTCCCCTACCGGAACATGGCTTATTTCAAAGGCCCCGTCGTTGCCGCCCATCACGCCGCGGCTCGAACCGCGATAGGACAGGCTCGCGGCAACACCGACCCGCTGTTCCGCTTGCGCGATCAAACGACCGCGCACACGCACGGTCGCCGGCCCGGTGAAATTAAAGGCGTTGGCACCCGGTTGCAACTGCACCACCTGGTCGAAGGTGTACCAGCCCTTCAGCGTGGTAATCTGTAAACGAACCTCGTCCAAATCAAAATCCTCGAGCTGAAACTCGCCCCGTTGGTTCAACGAAACGGAATCGAGCAACTGACCCGCGAGCGAGAAAACTCGCACCGCGCCGGGATACAACGGAATGGTGTCCGCATTGGTCACCACGCCGGAAATGCTCCGCGCGGGTCGCAGTACCCAATCCATCTCGAGCATGTCGGCGTCACCCACAACCAATTCCGTTTTCAGCGTGTTGGACAAGGTTTCGTCGCCGATCACCACGCGGTAAGTTCCGGGATAAACATGTTCCAAGGAATAGAAACCGTCGTCGCGGCTGACATCGCGGTACACCCGCTGCCAACGCACACCGTTCTGCCGGCGCCACAATTCGATCATGGCGTCGCGCACACCGTTCGTGCCACCCTCGGCAAAAATGCGCCCGCGAATCTCGAAGCTGGGCTGGAACGTCAGATCGCCCGCGGCCGAACCACCGTCCTCAACCAGGTCCAGTTCAAACGAATCCTCGCTCCACATAGTGCGTTCCGCGTCATAGGCCCGCGCGGTGTAGGTCCCCATCGGAATATTGGTTTGTAACCAGCCACCGTCGGCGAACAGGGCGGCCTGGCGCATCGCGCCGCTTTGTTGGTGTTCCAACATCAGGTGGCCGTAGGTGACCGGGCTGCCGTCCGAGAGGAAGACGTTGCCGGACAGGGTACCGACCCCACCGAGCTGAATGGTCACATCGGTATGGGGCAACACGGCGCCTTCGCCGGTGCTGTCACTGATGCGGAAGGCCTGGCCGGTACGCGGCGAGAAGGGATCCTTGGCAAACACGGTCATCCCGCCGACCCGAATCGGCTCGAGGCTGTAGCGCCCCTGCTCGTCGGCCTGGGTAATAATCTGAATCGGCTCGTCAACCCACACCTTGGCGTAGGGCACCGGGGTTCCGTCCTCAAACACAACCTGACCGGAAGCGGTGGTCATTTGCCGCAAGGTCAGGACCAGGTCGACCTCGTCGCCGTGGTTTTCCAAATAAAAGCTTTGCGTGTCTGATTCGTAGTTGCGGCTGCTGAGCGCGACCGCCGACATCCGTTGCCCCAAACGCGCGCGCCACCAGGTGAAGCTGCCACCGGCGTCGGTGTTGAGGTAGGTCCAAACATCGCTGCCGAAACGGATCGGATCCTGAATTCGCACCCGCACCGGGAAATCAATGGGCACGCCCCGTTCATCCAAAACTTGACCGCGCACCACACCCCAACCGGGGAATTGCACGCTGTGTTCGACCCGTTGCGGATCATCCGGTGAAATCGTAATCGGGGTGTAGAGGTCGTCGCGGTAACGAGGTTCTTTGCCCCATACCGTGTAGGTGTTGGGGCGCAGGTTGTACAGCAAGAGTTGCCCGTTTTCATCCGTGTAACCGGTGGCGCCGTCGAAAACACCCTCGCCGCCGCCGTTCACACTGACCGAAACGTGGGCCGCGGGCGTACCATCAGCGTGCAATACGTTCAGCAACAACTCGTGCATCGGGCTGAAGCGCACCACCGGTGTAATGGTTTCGCCGCTTTCGCTGATTTCAATAAATTCCAGCGCTTTTTCCGCCGTGACATTGCTGGACACGATTAATCGGTACCTGTCCAAGGGCAAGTTGCGCAACTCGAACAGGCCGTACTCGTCGGCCCCGGTCACCAGATTCAATTCGGGTCGGCCTTCCCAACCACTCATCAGACGAATGCGCGCGTTGGGCACCGTTTGCCCCTGGTACTGCACCACGCCGTTAATGTGGCCGACCGGGTCCAAACGCAAATCAACCTGGGCGTCGGGACGGAAGGGCGTGGGTTCCACCTCGGTGGTTCCGGTTAAGCCACTGTCGGGATCCGTACCGTGCAAGCGGTAACGCCGCATCGGCAAGGCCTCAAAGTTAAAAAAACCGGGATTGCCCGTGGAAGCATCGTCCGTCACCCGTTGCGCCAGGAGTTGGCTAAAGCGGGTCAGTTGCACCTCGCCGTTAGGGATCACCTCGTTGGCGTGATCGAAAAACACACCGGAAATCGAACCCGGTGTTTCCAGGTGTAAGTAAATGTCGAGGGTGCGGCCGTCGCGCGGCAACAACACCGACTTTAGCGCGCTTAACCCGTTGCCGTGGGCGGCGCGTAACTGCACCTCTCCCACCGGTAAGTTGGTAAATTGAACGGGATTGGTGTTCGCCAAAACCTGGGCGCTAAATTCTTGTTTCACCCAATCCAGTTCGCCCAGCTCGCCGACGACCTGGGGATCCTGGTAACTGATGTCCTGGTAGGAAACCACCACGTTGCCGCTTTCCACCGGAACGCCGTCGTGGTCGACCAGGTGCACATTCACGGTTCCGCGCTGGGCCAGAATCAGGTCGTTGCGGAAACGCATTTCCTGGTTCAGCATGATTTTTTCGCCGGCCCAGTGGGTGCTGTTCGGGTGGTACACCACCAAATCCACCAACTGGCGCGAACCCGTGTTGACCAGCGACTCGAACCAATACCAACCCTCGGGATTGGTGCGGGTTTTGGCCGTCACCCCGCCAACCTCGGCAACGACCAGCGTGCCTTCCGGCGCCGGCGACACACCGTCCGAATCAAAAACGCGGCCGAACAAATTGGTCGGTTCCGCTTGGCTATTAAAGGCCAAGGTAATGGAAGGCACTTCGGCACCTTCCGCCAAAGGCGCGGGCACGTAGCTGTAGACCTCGGTTTCACCCAACAAGGGGTGGGTTCCCTGGATGGTGGTTTCACGGGTATTGAGTTGGTCGAACAGAATACCACCGTCGTTGTCGGTCACCCGCCGGTACAAGGTACCGAATACCGGCATGCCCATGGTTTCTTCATCGCTGGAGGGCAGGTAACCCCTCACTTCTACGGTCCCAATGACCGGCGCACCTTGGCCGTCGACAAGACGCACACGGATTTGCGATTGCGGTTCTTCCTGAACCACCAGGTTCTCGTAACCTTCCACCCCGACCGTGACCTCGGTGTGGGCCAACTTGGGATAGCGCAAGCCGGTAAAATGGTTGCCGCCAACCTGCAAACCCACGTGGGGGTCCCACCACATGCCGGGGAAATTACTGGTGTCAAACAGGGAACCTTTAAAGATACCCTCGTGGTCGGTGTAGGCGAATACCGGCGGTTTCAGCCCGTCGTTGGGCGGGTTGTACACCGGTGCAAACGGGATCGGGTTGCCCGCCACATCCAAGTACCGGCCGGTGATCACCGGGTCGGGGATGGCCACGATCAATAGTTCGGTGATATCGTCCATTTCCGGCGCCATGTTCACGGTGGCGTGACCGCGCAGGAGCGCGTCCCACGGCCACACGTCCCGGTTTTTGTAGGCATTCACGCGGTGGTTGCCCAAGGAGATCGGCACGTTTTCAAAAGAGAAGCTGCCGTCCGAGGCGGATTTGGTGTAGTGGTTGCCAACCTGCACATCCATGTCGGCCAAGGGAAAATCCTGGCCGTCCACGACGCGACCACTCAGGTTCACGGTGTGGCGTTCCTGGTAAACGATCTGCAGATCGGCGCGAATGAATTCGTTGCCGGCCATGGTCAGCTTGCGCGTGGCGTAACCCCCGACGCCCCAGGCCCACAAGGAGCCAATCCCGCCCGGCATCTCCTCCAACCGGAAAAAGCCGTTGCTGTCCGTGTAGGCCAGGCCGTTGTAGGGCAAGGGATACAGGTCATCGGGCGTGCGGTAGTAGTAAAACGGCCGCGTGCTGGAGGCGTGCCAGCCCACCAGCATGTTTGGCTGGGGAATCAGTTCGCCGTCGATCACGCGCACCACCTGGCCTTCGACGCGGCCGAATATCGAGTCGAAGCTAATGTCGAGCCGGTAGGGGCTGTTTTGTTTGGTCAAAAACACCGAACGCCAGGCCAGCTCGCCGCCCGGTTTGGCCGTTTTCACCACAACCTGACCCACCTCCAGGCCGTCGAAACGGTAATTTCCGTCGCCGTCGGTGGTGGTGAGCTGGGCGTAGCCGTTCAACCGTTCCTGGTTGCTCGCGTAAATCGGTGCATTGGCGATCGGCAAACCATCCGGGTCAACGAGTCGCCCAAAAATGGTGCCTTTGTCGAGGAAGCTGAATTCCGCCACGATGTTTTGTCCCGGCGCTTGCGGGGTGAATTTGCGGGATTCACGCCGGCCGTCGGCCAGTTCGACCGTGATGCGGAAATCTTTTTTACGGTCCAGGTGGCGCGCCAAACGTTCGTAAAAATGACGGTCGTATTCGTAGGGGTTGGTGTCTTCGCTGGGCACCTGAACGCCGTCTTTGATGAAGGGCACAAAGTCGAAGCGGTAACCGCCGTTGGCATCCGGCGTTTTGACATCCTCAATAATAAAGTCGCCTTCAATCACATCCGACCACCCGCCGCGAACTTCCAGATAGACCTTGGCCGCTTGGATATCCGTCCCGCTCTGGTCCACAATGCGACCGGTCACGCTGACGCCGCTGAAAAACGGATCGCCGTCAAAACTACCGGTTTGCGGGGCCATCACCGTGCCGTCGAGCGCGGTCAACCCTTCCAGACGGTAGTTTATCGGCCGATAAGGGCCGTGGGTGTGGCGCGACTTCACCACCAGGAAGTGAGGATTGTTTTGCAACTTGCCCAAAACCACCGGCGCGCCTTCGATTTGGATGTGATCACCGAGTTGCGCAATCGCACTCAGATCAAGCGGCCGCGAGAATTGGAAGGCGACGTGGCGGCCGTTGATGTCCACGTCTTGGCCGTCGAGGGGTGACATGTGTTTGACGCCGACCACACCGAACGCCCGGGACGGCACGATTTCGCCCTGCACCTGGCGCACAACCCGGTTTTCTTCGATATCCCACCGGCCGCCGACCGGTTGCAGGGTCAAGGTGGGATCCACGGTCGGGGTCCACGATCCGGTGTCGAGGAAGGTCATGGCGGTGGCGGGGTTGGGATTGAAGACGGCCTGGACGCGCAGCGGGCCGCCCACCGCGCCGGAAACCGTGATTTGCGGCGCCCCGCTCAAGCCGCCCAGCCAGGCCAAACGCCGGCCCGGCCCCAGGTTAAACACCGCGCTAAAAGGTATGTCGAGCGCGCCGCTGTCGCTGCTGACGCGGCCTTCCGGGTCGGTCACCGCCAGGGACAAACCCGGGTCCCCTTCCACCAAAACCAAGGCGAGGTTGTCGATGGTGCGGCTTTCTTCCGCCATCCAGGTCAGCAAGTCGCGATGCCCGCGCGAGGCGACCCAGTTTTGCAGCAGCGGTTCAAACGCGGCCGTCATGTTGGGTTCGCTGATGCGCGTCATTTCACGGCGGAAGCGATCAATCGCTTCGTGCCCGTCCATCGCGCCGATCACGTTGCGCAGCAGTGACAGGTGGGCTTGATCTGAATTCGCACCCAAGCCGAGCGATACAGCGGAGAAACCAAAACGTTTGTTGAGGCGGCCCGCGTCGCGACCGGCAATGGGCAGCAAATGGGTGGGGACTTCTTCCTCAACCATGTGGGAGAGGTCGTACACCTTTTTGGCGAAGCGTTTGACGTTTGCCTTGAGCGGGTCCTCGAAGCCGGCCTCAAATTCAGGCGGGAAAATCAGCACGCGGTTGGTCAGGCGTTCACCGCTCGGCGCGATCCCAATCGAAAGTTGCAGGTCGCTGGAAATGCCGTCCTCGACGCGGTAATAGGAAGCGACCACCTGACCCGTCGTATCCGCGCGCAGGCGCCAGGTCAGCGATGCTTCGCCGCCGGGCGCAATGGTACCGGCGGCCTGGCGGGGATCGGTCCCGGCCTCCATGGTGACCCCCACCAATCGAAAGGGATCGATTTCAATGTTGAAATCGTTGAGCGGCACCTCACCCACGTTGTTAATGTGCATGGTTAGGTCGTAGGGTTCACCGGTGGCGACCGTGTCGGGATGTTCGAAGGTTACGGTAAAGTCGGGGCTGCGCACATACACGCGCGCCTCCGCGGTGGAGGTGACGCGAAAAGGATCGTCATCGCCCAGATTGGCTTGGCCGGAGATGTCAAAACGCACATCGTACATGCCGGGCACATTGCCACGCAGAATGTATTCGGCAACCGCTTCCTCGGCGGGATCGATGAAATCGCGGTCGTCGCTGGTCCCGCTTTCACCGTCGGCGCCCAGGTTCACCATCGGCCGTTCCAAACCGCCGTTTTGGGTGTCGCTCAAGCCCAGCGGATGGCCGTACTTGGTCGGCGTGGGAAATTCAATTTTGGCCTGCAGGTTGTTGACGCGCACTTCCAGGCCGTCGGGTGCGGCGTTGACCACCAGCACGGCCGCGCGGAACATGGTTTTAAGGTGGTGAATTTTTCCGGGAATGACCACCAGACTCATCACGTAACCCTCGGCTTTAATGGGCGAAACGGTTTCCTCGCCCACAAAAAACAGGCTGGGCACGCCGCCAAACCGGGGTTCGCCCGCGACAACAATCCCTTCCAAAAAGGGATCGGAAATCGGCATCAGGGCTTTCAAACGCGAGGCCGGATCCCTGGGCAGCAGCACCGGAATGTTGACCGGCACCTCGGTGGAGCCCATGACCAAGGCCAGGTTGAACTTTATCGAGCGGTAGTCGTTGGGGTTAAACACATGGCCCAGTTCGGCCAATTCTTCCGGCGTCATTTCTTCGACCGTGGCGCGGGCTACCAACAATTCGGCAACCGCGTCGATGGAAACCACCGCGGGCGAACTTTCGGCCACCAGCGTGTCGCCGTCCAGGATTTGGAGGTTGGTGATTTGCCAGGTGCCTTCCTCCGTGATTTGGTCACGGGTGAGGACCAGACGGCCGAGGCTAAAATCTTGAGAAAGGGTTTGTTCGCCACCCGACGGCGAAATGAGTAACCCTTGCAGGCGCCAACCCGATTGATTGGGCGCGTCGTAAAAATAGTCGAAGACCACCGAACCCTCGGGTTCTTCCATGAGCAAAATACGCCGTTCCGGTGAAATGCGGAACCCCTGCTGTTCGATGCGGAACACGGCCGAGGGCAGATCGGTCGTGCTGCCGACCGAGGTCGGGATTTGAAAGGCAACCGCGGGCAGGCATGCCAAGAATAGGCCCAAAAACCGGAACATAGGTCCTCCAAGGTTGGCAAACCATCGTCGGGTCGATGGTTTATAAAAGGTCACAAAAACGAATGGATGAAAAAGCTGGGTCTCAAGGTTGAGGAAAGGGTGGATTCACGGTCGGGAAAACCCGGCGAAACCGCCACGTGGGAAACCGGCCGACAAAGTTTGGAAAACGGCCCTTAATAGGGTCCGCGCAAAAAGTGGGCGTCGACGGCGAAAAAAAAACCGCAAACCAAGAACAACATCAGGCGCAAACAGCTTAAAAAACAAATCAAGGCGCCGCGGCGCCGTGGGACAATAATTTAGAAACACTGAAACGCCGCCCTCGGTGGAAAACCGCGGCGCCCCTCACATCATAAGCCAGGTATGGTTCGAAAAAAGCAAAGAATGAACGGCGGAAAAGGCTTGAGGGACAAGCCCCGTGGGCATTTTCGCGGGGTTTCGGCGCGGCCTGGTTAACCGCCGATATGGTACATCTCGACCTTGGTTCGTTCGGCCGGGGCGACCGCGCCGCGTTCTTCCGAATAGCGATCCGTACGCGCACGCCAGGCCGTCGCAATCGCAGCAACCAAAGTTTCCTGATCGGCGCCGTCGCGAACCAGGCTTTTGAGATCGTAACCTTCGGCCGCAAACAGGCAATGGTAAACACGACCCTGGGCGGAGAGGCGGACGCGGGAACAGGCGCCGCAGAAGGGCTGGGTCACCGAGGCGATGATGCCGAACTCGCCGGGGCCGTCGTCGAAGCCGAACCGGCGGGCGGTTTCGCCGGGGACGCGGGGCGGCAAGGGGTGGTGGGGGAAAACGGTGCCGATTTGGGCCGCGATTTGGGCCGCGTCAAAGACGTGGTCCCGTTGCCAGGCGTTGAGGTTGCCGACATCCATAAATTCGATGAAGCGGGGTGTGACACCACGCGCACGGAAATAGGCGACGATCTCGGCACATTCACCCTGGTTAACGCCTTTTTGAACCACCGTATTGGTTTTGAGTGGCAGACCCGCGGCGAGGGCGGTGTCGATTTGCGCCAGCACCGATTCGAGCGGGACCTTGGTATCGGCAAGCCGGGTGAAGACCTCGGGTCGCAGGCTGTCGAGGCTGACGGTGGCACGGCTGAGCCCGGCCGCAACCAGGTCGGCGGCAAAGGTGCCGAGCCGCGAGCCGTTGGTGGTGAGGGCGATGTCCTCGATGCCGTCGATCTCTTTGAGCATGGCGATCAGCAGCGGCAGATCGCGGCGCAGCAGCGGTTCACCGCCGGTCAGGCGCAGCTTGGTGACCCCGAGCGCGGCAAAGGCGCGCGCGATGCGGGTGATCTCTTCAAAGCTGAGCAACTGGTTTTTTGGCAAAAAAGTGTAGGTGCGATCGCTGGGCATGCAGTACCCACAGCGAAAATTACAGCGGTCCGTCACGGAAATCCGTAAATCGCGCAGCGGCCGTTTGCGTTGGTCCCGAATCAAGGCGCCTCCCCGGTCTTCAAGAAGCCCATTGTAACCCAGGCGACGGGAGAAGCCGGGCGGAATAAGTGACGCGGCCGAGTATAGACGCCGAGTTAACCCGAGGGAAGCGTCGCTACCGGACAGCCAAAAAATTCGAGCAGGGCGGCGGCACTCCCCACCCGTTTCTCGAACGGCTGATTGGGTTCCACCGCGCCGTGTTCCGCGTAAATCGCGGCCAGGGCGCGATCCGCGTGAATCATTTGCGCGCCGGCCGAGCCGGCCCCGTCCGACACGGGACAGCCTTCCTTGAGGTCAAGCAACCAAACGGGTCGGTCGGCGACCTTGGGCGGCGACATATCGATCACGAGGAAGTCGCCGCAGAACGCTTTTTGATTGCAGCGAAACACCCAGAAGTTGGGTTTGCCCAGCACCAAATCGCGGGCAAAGGACCCTTCTTCGCTTTTGAAGGCGAACAAGCTGTAGAGATAGCGGATTTGGTGCCGGGTTTTCTCCTGATCTTGCTGGAACCAATGGAGTAAGGCTTCGGGATGGTCCACCATGTGGCCGTGCAACAACAGCACAACCGGAGCCCGTTTCACTTTGCGACGCCCAACTTTTCCTTTAACCAAATCCCTGCCACCCCACGCGAGAACCCAACGCACACACCACCGGCGCACAGGTCGTTCGGCCATTGTAGCCAAAATGAAGGAAAACGGCGACGACCAAGGCGGGCGAAGGCCTGGGCGGCAAACCCGTGAAGGGGTAGCAGCGAGCTCGCGAATTTACAATTCGAGATGACCCCCGTCGCAAAACGGCGGTTTCTTCGTTGCTTTACACGCGCAAAAACGGAACTTACGCGACGACCGCGCTTTGTATTCCATGGGTTCGATGCCGGTACCGCCATGGGAACCGTCACAAAACGGTTGCTCTTTGCTGCGCCCACAGCGACACCACCAATAGGTTTTCCCCTCTTCCAACTCAATGGTACTCGGCCCGGTTTTGTTGATCTGAATCTTCTCCGACACGGTCGCCCTCCCGAACACACGGCGCTTGACGAAACACCGGTAGATGTCGATCTCTAAAGGATCCGACGGATTTGGTTTTGATGGGTGGACACCATTATAGCCCGTTGCGCTCGTGCCCAAGGTTCTGTCCAAGGATTCTCAGAAAAACCGCCCGGCTCAAGCCAACGCGACATCGAGACGGCTTAGGGAAACCACACCGTTGCTCCTCCCCACCGTCGCAACCCGTCGACGAGAGTTTAGTGCCGCGCCAAGGCGACCTCGGTGATTTCGCGGGCGTTCATGTCGACCAACAAACAGGGCTGTTGCGACGCCAGCGCGTATTCCACCACCTGGCGGCGTACCTGGCCGTTGCGGATGGTGCCCGCCTTGTCCTTGCGCTTGACTTCGACGATGTAGTCGCAACCGTCGCGGCGGACCACGTAATCCGGGGTGATGCTGAACGCCTGCCGTTCGCCGTCAATCAGCAGGTGGTACACAAGCCTCGGTTCGTCGTCCACCAAATCGTAACCCGCTTTTTTGAGCAGGCGTAAGGCGGCGCGTTCGGCCCGCGACCCGCGTCGGTTCAGCC
Organism: Acanthopleuribacter pedis; assembly: GCF_017377855.1. Classification (GTDB taxonomy): domain Bacteria; phylum Acidobacteriota; class Holophagae; order Acanthopleuribacterales; family Acanthopleuribacteraceae; genus Acanthopleuribacter; species Acanthopleuribacter pedis. Next base: position 357,237 of record NZ_JAFREP010000005.1, on the reverse strand, counting down.
AAAAACCGGTCCAACGCCGCCACCTGGCGGTGAAGAATCGCGTGGCGAAAAAAACAGCGAGCATCAGCACGGCCGCCACGAACAAGGGACGCAGCGGATCGGCCGCCAGCCATTCGGCGCAGGCGAGCCAGGCCCGCCACAGGACCGATGTGACGCTTTCTGTCAACTTTCCCGCTCCCTTCTTCAACTTTTTGGGCATTGCTACCGAAAAGCTTTTCAACCATACAGCAAAGGGACCTTTTTTCGGTATCGAAACCCATTCCCCCATCACCCGCGTCTCTCCAGTCTAATCCGCCCCGAGGCGCATGGGAGTTCTTTTTTGACGGCAGTTTTTCTCGAAGAGATGTTGCGACACACCCATGCAGGGTACCTTCTTGTCGACAAACACGGGGTCGTTCGTTTTATCAATGAACGCTGCCGTCAAATCCTGCAGTTACCAAACCACCACCTGTTTGGCAGTTCGCTTGAGGACCTGGTGCCCCGTTGGTCGAACTCGCCGCTTGCCGAAGCCGTTGCGGCCGCGCTCGAAAGCCGCATCTCGCACACCTTTCGCGGACCCCATATACAAAGCGGTTTTCGCGAAAGTGCCCTCCACATCAGCGATCAGCCCGGTTTCCAAGTTCGCGTCGGTCCCTTTCAATTTGAAGAACACGCGCTGGCTTTTCTCGAAATGTTCCCCAGCGACGGCTTCAGCGATGTGGTTGATTTTGTGCAGAAACTGCCGGTCCCGGTGATGACCCTCGACCAGAGCCATATCCTCTTTGCCAACCCTGCCGCCTGCGAACTCCTCGAATACGGCGAAACGACCGCGCTGTGCGGTCAATGGCTGGCCGACCGGGTCGCCGACCCCGCCCTGATGGATCAATGGATCGGCCACGTCATTGAGAAAAAAACCACGGTGTACCAAACCACCGAGCTGCTTACCCGCACCGGCCGATCCATCCCGGTCAGCTTCTACCTAAGCACCTTAGAAGGCCCCAATGGGCGCCGCCTGGTCTTCATTCCCCAGTTGATGGAAACCGCCGCCGAGAAAAACACGCCCGCCGATGCCGCCCTAACAACGATCCCTTTCGAGGAAAACGCGGCCGGCATGTGGCTGTGTGATCGCCGGCTGAACCTCACCGCGGTGAACCACACCCTGTGCGAATGGCTGGGCTTCCGCAAAGAAGAATTGATCGGCCGGCCGCTAGGTGACCTGCTGCTTCCAGACCAACAAGCCTTTCTGCTCGATCCCCTGCGCCGCAACAGCGACCAGCGCCGGTTCCACCTGGAAATCTCGGTCATGACGGCGGCCAAAACCACCCTGCAGTGCGTGCTTGAGGTAACCGTGGACCGCGACAACCACGGCGCGGTCCGCCAAGCCTTTGCGGTGGTGGTGGACATCACCAGTTTGTTGCAAATGGAATCGCAGAGTTACCTGACCTCGGTGGTGTTTGACGCAACCGGTGAGGCGATTGTGGTCATCAACAACCACAACACGATTCAAGCGGTTAACCCGGCTTTTTGTTCGATGACGGGTTACCAATCGGAGGCGATTAACGATGCCGCCCCCGAAAAACTCATCGCACCCCATCAGCGCCATGGCTTTGCCGAAAACATCCTGCCCCATTTGGAACAGACCGGCAAATGGGAAGGCGAACTGTGGTTTCAGCGCAAAAGTGGCGAGAACTTTCCCAGTTGGTGCTCGATCACGGCCACCTACCATCACGGGCAATCCACCCAATTTCGCTACGTGATGGTGTTTGCCGACATCACCAAACGCAATGAGTCGGAAGCCATCATCCGCCGTCAAGCCAATTTCGACCCCCTCACGGAACTCCCCAACCGCATTTTGTTTATGGACCGCCTCGGTCAAGCGCTCGAATTGGCAAAACGCATGAAAACCAAGGCCGCCCTGCTGTTTATCGACCTGGACCGCTTCAAGCTGGTCAACGACAGCCTGGGCCATGCGGTCGGCGACATCCTCTTGCAAGAAGCGGCGGTCCGCCTGCGCGATTGTGCCCGTAGTTCGGATACGGTGGCACGCCTTGGCGGCGACGAATTTACCATTATCCTACCCAACCTCAAAGAATCACACCACGCGGAGGTGGTCGCGCGAAAGGCGCTTGCCGAACTGGCGAAACCCTTTAACATCGAGGGGCATCAACTGTACATTTCCGGCAGCATCGGCATCACACTGTACCCCGACGACGGCGATTCCATCCGCGATTTACTGAAACAGGCCGACACGGCGATGTACGGCGCCAAGGAAGCGGGCCGCAACGCCTTTCGCTTCTTCACCCCGGCGATGAACTTGGCCGCCCAGGACCGACTGCGCTTGGAAGGCGAGCTGCGCCGTTCGATGGACCTGGGCGAACTCATGCTGTATTTTCAGCCGATTCTGGCCACGAACGAACGCCGCGTTGTCGGCTGCGAGGCCTTGCTGCGTTGGTGCCATCCCACCCGCAACATCGTCCCTCCCGGCCAGTTCATCTCGCTGGCCGAGGAAACGGGGCTAATCATTCCCATCGGCGAATGGGTCCTGCGGCAAAGCTGCTACCAAGCACGACGCTGGCTCGACCAAGGCTACGACCTGCACATCAGCGTCAACATCTCGACCCGTCAATTCCGCGAACAGGATTTCCGTCAGGTCGTCGAATCGGTTCTGTCCGAATCGGGCCTCCCCCCGCAAAGTCTGGTACTTGAAATCACGGAAAGTTTGGTTTTGGAAGAAACGGAACAATTGATGGAAGACCTTAAACTTCTCACGGCCAAAGGGCTGCGCTTTTCGGTCGACGATTTCGGGACGGGTTATTCCTCGCTGAGTTACCTGCGCCGCTTTCCCGCAAAAATGCTCAAAATCGAACGTTCCTTTTTGCAGGAAGTGGTCCACCGTCGCGACGACGCGGCCCTGGTCGAGGCAATGATCTCGCTGGCCCACAAACTCAACATGACGGTGGTCGCGGAGGGCGTCGAAACGCTTGCCCAATGGGATTTCCTCAAAGAATGCGACTGCGACTTCATGCAGGGCTTTTATTTCTCGCGCCCGCTTCCCGTCACCCAAATGGACGCCTTCCTCGCCGACCATTTCAAGGAAACCCCACCTAACCCGGAAAAGGGCTCAACCTGACGCACAACCTCTAATTTTGCTTTTTCGGACAATTCTAGATAAGGAGTCACATCTTCCCGATAACACACGAATAATCTCCGTTTCATAACTTTTTAAGCGCCGGTGAATCGGATATGATGGAGAGCGATCATTTTTATCCGTGATGCATCATTTCCGGGCTCGGGAACAGCAAACCATGAGGGAGTCACCGTGCTGTTGGATAAACGTTTGTGGTACCTAGCGATCCTGCTAACAGGATGGGTGATGCCGGCGTTGGCCGCGCCCGCCTGGGTCGGGGTTACCACCGGCGCGGTATGGTGCGCGACTCAAGACAGTCAACAGACCTTTATTCCCAAGGTCCAGCAAACACGCCCGGCGCGCGAGGCGGACCAATGCCTGATCCGCGCCATCATGGAAGAAGATGTGGCTCTGATCGACCGCTGCATCGCCCGTGAAGCCGATATCAACTTCCGCGGCAACGGCGGTTGGACGCCGCTGATGGTGGCGGCCACCCGCGGCAACGTCACCATCCTCGAGCACTTACTCGGGCTTGGTGCCAACGTGGAAGACGTGAGCGACGAGGGCTGGAGTTCCCTCATGCTGGCCGTCTACCAAGGCCATGAGCAGGCCGTTTTGTTCCTGCTCCAACAGGGCGCCGATCTGACGCGCGCGGCTTACGTCAAAAGTGATTTTGTGGTTGGGAAACGCACCAACACGGGCATCGACTTCCTCGAACGTTTGGTCGCGGAATACCGCGCCTTGGGTGATAACGCCCAATTCAAGAACTTTTTCCACCTAAACACCCTGATGATCGCGGTGCTGCGCAACCAACGCGACATCCTCGACATCCTGGTCCAAGAAGGCGCCGACATCAATAGCCTCAACGCGGGTGGGATCTCGCCGCTGTTCTGGGCGATTGTGACGGGGGACCGGCAAATGGTGGCGCAAATGTTGGCATTCCGAGCCAATGTGAACCTTCGTTCACCGCTGGGAAAAACGCCGCTGATGTTTGCGGCCGGTTTCGGCTTTGAAGACATTTGTCTGCTGTTAATCAACGCGGGCGCCGAAACCAACGCCATCGACCGTACCGGTAACTCCAGCCTGACCTACGCGGTTCGCCTAGGCCGCAAGAAGTGCGTTTCGCTGCTGCTTCAACAGCCCCACGTGAAGCTTAATCCCAAACCATACCAAACACACACGCCACTGTTGATGGCGATCCAAGCGGGCGACACCGATGTGGTGCGCATGTTGGTGAAGCGTGGTGCGGACATCAACCATCCCAACAAGCAGGGAGAAACACCCGTCTGCGCGGCGGTTCGCCAAGACCGTCCCGAGGTGCTTGCCCTCCTGCTCCGTTACAAACCAGACCTGAGCGCGGCCTATCCACGCAGCGGCAACACCGCGCTCCACTTAGCGGTTATCCAGAACCACGAGGCCATGGTCCGACGCCTGATCGCCGCCGACGCCCCGCTCCATTTAAGGAACAACGACGGTCATACCGTGTTGGATTTAGCGCGCGAAAACGGGCACACCAACCTGGTCAAGATTCTGCTCAAATCCGAAACCAATTGAGGCAGGCCGAGATTCAACGGCGGCACCCACACCGGAGCGCGTCACCTACAAACAAAGGTCACGCTAACACCGAAGCAACCGCATCATCCGCATGCGCCGAAAAGCAAACAAGGGAGCGCCCATCCGGCGCCCATCCTCATTCCATCCAAAAATCCTAAGAGATACCGAATTCCAAGCCAAGCCCATCCGGCACCTATCCTCAATCCATCCTAGTTAAAGAAGTCGACCACCTTCTGGAATACGGACTTCTCCTCTTGCGCCGATTCGTCGTTTAACGCCGCCAGTTCCTTATAAAGCTCGCGCTCTTTTTTGCTGAGCTTGGTCGGGGTTTGCACCACCACTTCCACGTACAGATCGCCGAAACGATGGGGCCGCCCCACAATCGAGAAACCGGCACCGGGAATACGGAAGCGCTTGCCGGACTGGGTTCCCTCGGGAATGGCAAGCTGCTCCTCACCCTTCAACGTGGGGATCGGCAACTCGGTGCCCAAGGCCGCTTGGCTAAAACTGATCGGCACGGAGGCGTAAAGATCGTCGCCCTTGCGGTGGAAATACTCGTGTTCCTCAACCTTGAGGTGGAGGTAGAGATCGCCCGGGGGTCCGCCGTGTTGGCCAGGCTCGCCTTTCCCCGAAACGCGGAGTTGCATGCCCGTGTCGACACCCGGCTGGATGTGAACCTTGATCTCGGTTTCTTTTTCAACAACACCTTTGCCGTAACAGGTGCGACAGCGATCACTGGGATCAACAATTTGGCCGGTACCCCGACAGGTTGGACAGGTACGGCTAATGGCGAAGAACCCACTCTGGACCTGGACTTGGCCGTGACCGCCGCAGGTGCCACAGGTTTTACGACTCGCACCGGCGCGCAGGCCGGACCCCTCACAGGTGTCACAGTTTTCGTTTTTGACAACCTTCACGGTTTTGTCGACACCTTCGAAGGCTTCCATGAAACCCAATTCCAGCACTTGCTCCAAGCTGCGGCCCTGGCGCGCACGTGTACGTGACCGCGAACCGCCGCCACCGCGACCGAAGCCGAAAAAATCACCCAAAATATCTTCAAACCCGGAAAAGGCATCGGCGTTAAATCCGCCGAACCCACCGCTACCACGCAAACCGGCGTGGCCGTATTGGTCGTATACCTGCCGTTTCTCCTTGTCTGAAAGGATTTGGTAGGCCTCGGCCGCTTGCTTGAACTTTTCCTCGGCTTCTTTATCGTCCGGGTTCTTGTCGGGATGGTATTTCAGCGCTAACTTTCGGTAGGCTTTTTTGATTTCCTGATCCGATGCGTCTTTCGCCACACCTAGGGTTTGGTAATAGTCTTGTTCAGCCATAAGCTACGTTTTCCTCGTTGGTGATTGGTTTCCCAAACAGGGCGTTGTCATTTGAGGCAAAGGGTAATCCCGCCGATTTTTTACCCCGACCCTTCGGCCGGCTTTGGGACCCGACCCACGGGAAGCGGGGTCCGGTCCACATGCTAAAAGAAAAAATCCCGGTTCGGGAAGTAAAAAATCGTGTTGCACCGCGGTGCAACACGATTTGAGAAAGGTCTAAAGCGATAAAAAACAGTTCACAAGAAAAAACTCACTCGCCTTTTTGGGTGCCGCCGAACATGATCGCCTCGGAAAGGACCTTGGAAACGCGGTTGATCCCTTCCAAACACTGATCAATCCCCGGGCCGTCTTCGGTTTTCACGGCCTTGCGGGCGTCGGCAATTTGGGCGTTGATTTTTTCCTTCTCGGCATCACTCAGGAAGTGACCGTACTCTTTGAAGGTTTTATCCAAGGTGGTAAGCATGCTTTCCAGCTTGTTCATCTTGCGAATGGTTTCCTTGCGTGCCGCATCCTGGTTGCGGTTGTCCTCGGCGCGCTGGATGATGTCGTCGATTTCACCGGAGGACAAACCACTGGACGGGGAGATGTTAATCGACTGTTCTTTTTTGGTTTGCAGGTCGGTTGCGGAAACCTTCACGATTCCGTTGGTATCGATTTCGAAGGTAACCTCGATTTGCGGCACGCCGCGTGGGGCGGGCGGAATATCGACCAACTCAAACTTGGCGAGCGAGCGGTTGTTGGAGGAGATATCGCTTTCGCCCTGGAGGACGTGGACGCTCACCGTCGTCTGGTTTTCGGTAACCGTGGTAAAGATTTGACTGTAGGCAGTCGGAATGTTGGCGTTTTTCTCGATCATGCGGTAGACCAATCCACCCTGGGTTTCAATACCCAGGCTCAGCGGGGTAACGTCCAGAAGGACGATATCCTTAACCTCGCCTTTGAGGATGGAACCCTGCAGCGCCGCACCGAGCCCAACCACCTCGTCCGGGTTGAGATCGGTGTTGGGTTCTTGGCCAAAAATATCGCTAACCATCTCGTGAAACAAAGGCGTGCGCGACTGACCGCCAACCAACAAGACCCGACCGACATCCTTGGGGGTCAAACCCGCCGCTTGCACCGCTTCCAAACAAGGGGCGCGGGTGCGTTCGACCAAGTCGCGGATCAGGTCGTTAAATACGGGCCGTTCCAACTTGAGGTTAAGGTGTTTGGCGCCGGTCGCGTCCGAGGAAATAAACGGCAGCGAAATATCGGCCGTTTCGACCGCCGACAGTTCGCATTTGGCTTTTTCAGCGGCTTCTTTCAAGCGCTGCAGCGCCATTTTGTCAAAACGCAGGTTGATACCGGTTTCGTCCTGAAAACACTCGATCATCCAGTTGATGATGGCGTTGTCGAAATCTTCGCCACCCAGGAAGGAATCGCCGGCGGTGGATTGGACCTCAAACACACCGTCCTGAACCTCGAGGATACTGACATCGAAGGTGCCCCCGCCGATATCGTAGACAACGATTCGGCCGTTGTAACCGGACTCTAAACCGTAAGCCAGCGCCGCGGCGGTGGGCTCGTTGATGATGCGTTTCACTTCCAAACCGGCAATGGTGCCGGCGTCCTTGGTGGCCTGCCGCTGGGCGTCGTCGAAATAGGCCGGCACGGTAATGACCGCCTCGGTCACCTCTTCGCCCAAAAACTCTTCGGCCGATTCCTTGAGTTCGCGCAGGATAATGCCTGAAATCTCTTGGGGTGAGTAGGTTTCATCGTGGGACTTCACCCAGGCATCGCCGTTGGAGGCTTGAATCACCTCATAGGCCAAGTGCTCGCGGACCGCCTCAATCTCCTGACCAGAGTACTTTTGACCAATCAACCGTTTCACCGCATAGATGGTGTTTTTGGGATTGGTCACGGCTTGGCGTTTGGCGATATGGCCGATCAGGCGTTCCCCCGAATCCGTAAACGCCACCACCGAGGGGGTTGTGCGACTCCCTTCTTTATTGGGAATCACCTTAGGTGTTCCCGCTTCTGAAAACGCCACACAACAGTTCGTGGTGCCGAGGTCGATACCTATAGTTTTACCCATAAAAGCACTCCGTTTTGGTCAGGCTGGATTGATCAGGTTTAACAACTGTATATAAAGGACATTATGCGGTTTCGTCGGTGGTTTCGGCATCACCCGCGGCGGCTTCCTCAACCGGTTCAGCCGGGGCGGCCGATACTTTGACCTTGGCGGCACGCAGCAACTGGCCCTGGTGCTTGTAGCCTTTCTGGAAGACCTGGATCACCGTGTTTTCGGGATACTCGGCCGAGGGTTCGTAGGCAAAAGCCTCGTGCAAATAAGGGTCGAACGGACGTTCCAGCGCTTCCACCTCTTCCAAACCGTTTTGGGTCAAGGTGTCCTGCAACTGCTTGCGGATCATCAGCACACCCACCACAAAGGGGTCCTTTTCATCAGTGATGCTGGTGGTGGCGCGCTCGAAATTGTCGTTAACGTCCAACAAGTCCGTCAGCAAGCCGCGATTGGCACGTTTGACCGCGTCTTGTTTCTCGCGCTCACTCCGCTTGCGAAAATTTTCCAAGTCGGCGCGCGCGCGCAGGAATTTGTTTTGAAAATCTTTAACCTGCGCTTCCAATTCGGCAACGCGGTCTTCCTCGGTGGGCTCGGTTTCGGCCGGATTCACGACTTCAATACCGGTCACTTCCTCAGCCTCGGCAACGGCCTCAGGAGGGGTGTCTTTGGTCTCGTCGTTTTTCACTTCACCTTCCTGATTCTCTTGTACTTCCTGTCCATCGTTCATGAAAAACTCCTCTTATTCAACCAGCCGTAAATCATAGCACAAAAAGCATTGCCCTTAAGCAGCCGTCAGGCCCTTTGCCCCACACGATCATTGGCCAGAGACAGAATTTGCAATATGCGTCGGTACGCCATTCGTTTCGGCCCCAACACACCGACCCCGCCCATCCAGTCCTGCTGGTTGCGGAATCGCGCCAGAATCAACGTCAGCGCTTCCATCGCCGGCGTTGCCATTTCTTTGCCGATGTACACCGTTATCCACGGGGTTTCCGCGGTAAAAGCGCGGTGAATCACCTGCTTAATCTCCTGCTGATCCTCCAACAGCGCAATCACGTTGCGCAGCAGCGCCGCATCGCGAAACTCGGGCATCGCCAACAGCGCGGAGTAACCGCGAAAACGCAGCGTCCCCAGCCGGCTCAGTTGGCGGCTCAATTGGTTGGCCACCGCGGCCACCTTGTTGGTCAGCAAATCGTAGCGACCGGCACTGTCCCAAGCCGCGCTTTCCAGCCGCCGTTCAATTTCGGCAACGCTGGTGCGGCGGAAGTGCTGGTTGATGTAGTTGGCAATTTTTTCCGCCAAATGGGGCGTTAATTCATGGCCGGGAATTTCTAAAAACGTGTGCTGGGTGTAACCACCCTCGGCCACCATCAGTACCAGCACCCGCTTGGTATCGATCCGTTGAAAATGAACGTGGTCCCAGCGCAAGCCCGATTGGCGGAAGGGGATCGAAAAAGCCAGAGAACCCGTTTTGTTTTGAATAAATTCGGCAACCGCTTCCAGATAGTCGGGGCCCAAGGGCGTCTCCGCCAGCAAGGCCTCTAACTCCCGCCGTTCGCTGTCCTGCAAGGGCTCTTCAAATAAAGAAAGATCGTCGACATAGGCGCGGTAACCGCGATCCGTCGGCAAGCGGCCGGCACTGGCGTGAGGTTGGTGCAGGTAACCGGACTGCTCGAGGCGGCCCATGATGTTGCGGATGGTCGCCGGCGAAACGGACAGTGTTTTGGTTTTACAAATCGAGGAAGAACCCACCGGCTCACAGGTCTGATAGTGTAACTTGACCACCTGACTGAGAACCTTGCGCGCGCGATCATTTATCGTCATGCTAAGTGTCACCCGTGATTGAAGACAAGCGAATCCGCGAGAAGCCGACGGCCGTCGCATGGAGGGTCGGATCGCTTCGTTTCGCATGCCACCGAGAGAAGCGGTGGAAGGGCGGCCAACCGGCGGTGGGTCCCATGCCACCCCGGCGTAAGGGGCCAACCCACATTATCGGAAGCCGTCTCCCGTTTGTCAATTGCCGCGACCCGCCGAACCGCGCCAAAACCCGTTACATCACCGCATCCCGCAAAAAAAAGCGACACATGCCCACCAATTCGGTACAATTTGAGCCGTTTTTGCCGGCGCCCGTGCGCCGGACGCAGTCTCACTCGGAAGCCGCTTATGCCATCCTCCCCCACCAACCTCGACGGTCGCAAAGTCCTCATCGTGCGCCTCTCCGCCCTGGGCGACGTGATTCGCACCATGCCGAGCGTCCTGGCCCTGATGAACCGGTTTCCCGACGCCGAATTCTCTTGGCTGGTCGAAGACAGCTCGGCCGGTTTTCTCAAAGCGGTGCGCGGCCCCCGCCTGGTCCAAATTGAACGCGCGGCCCTGCGCCGCGGCGGGCCCGCGGCACGTTTCAAAGCCTGGCAGGCGGTTAAGCAACGGATTACTGCCGAACAATTCGACATCTCTATTGATTTTCACGGCGTCGCCAAAAGCGCCCTCTTCCCTTTGTTGGCGGGCATCCCGCATCGGGTCGGCTACGAACGCGGCGGCAGTAAGGAAGGCGCACGCTGGCTGATTAACGACCGCCTGCAGCTCCCCTCCCCCCACATTTCCCGTTACGACCGCAATTTGGCGCTGGCCCGCGCCTTCGACCCGGAGTTAACACCGGTACAGCCCCAGATCGAACTCAACGAAACCGCGTCGGCCAAGGTCGAAGCGGCCATGCCCGCCCCCGCCTTGCTCCTTTTCCCGGGTACTTCCGACCACGGGCGCAACAAACGCTGGCCGGCGAAATACTGGGCCTGGCTGTACCGCAACCTGACACGCGGCCAAAACCGACCGGTTCGTTTTGTGTTCGGCCCGGCCGACGGCGCCTACCGCGACCAATTGTGCGAGCACCTGGGCGAACCCCCCGACGAATTACCACCCTTGAATTTGGTGGAACTGGGTGCCGCCCTACAGCGCGCCCACCTGTTGGTTTCCTGTGACACGGGCCCGATGCACCTGGCCTCGATCCTCGGCGTACCGATTGTGGCGCTGATGGGCCCCTCCGACCCCGTGCTCAATCAACCTCAGCCAGGCAACCGACGGATGATCATCCCCGAGACACCTTGCGCCCCGTGCCGCAACCGAAGCTGCCAAAGCCTGATCTGCCAGGATTTGACCACCCCCTACCAAGTGCTCCAAGAAGTTCGCGAACTCAGCGCGCAACTGGAGGCCGCCTCATGACGCCCATCCCCGCCTCGGCCCGCAAAATCGCGGTACGCGTGCCCAATTGGATCGGCGATGTGATCATGGCCGTCCCCGCGCTGGAACAACTTCGCGCCGCCTACCCGGACGCCGAAATCATCGCCGTTGCCCGACCCTGGGTAAAGGATTTACTCATGTGGCGCGGTGATTTGATCAACCGCTGCTTGGATTTCGACGACAAAGGGAAACACAAGGGGTTGCCCGGTTTGTGGCGGTTCGGACGCGCCTTGGCCCGTGAGCAATGCGACCTGGGCGTGGTGCTCACCAAACACTTCAAGGGCGCTTTTGTGTTCGCGGTGGCCGGAATCCCCCGCCGTATCGGTTTCGCCACCCCGGAAACGCGCTGGTTTCTGCACGGCGCTTTGGCGCGCAAAAGCCTGCCCAAAACAGGGCGCCACCAATCCTGTGATTACACGGACTTGCTGGCCCATACGAGCAACATTCCGACCCCGAGCGAACCCCTGCCACCCCGTTTGGTCGCCGAGGACCCCCGCCGCGACGCGGCCCAGGCCAAATTCCTCGCCGATTTACCAAAACCTTGGCTGATGGTCCACGCGGGTGCGGCCTTCGGAACCGCCAAGCGCTGGGACAGCGCGGGTTACCGCGATGTCTGTCGCGCCTTTGTCGACCGTACCGGCGGCGGCGTGGTCCTGCTGGGGGTGAAGGCCGAGGCGGAGGAAAACACCACCATCGCAACGGGTTTACCGGAGCGGCATGGTCGCAACCTGTGCGCGGCCACCAGCCTTTCCGAATCACTGGCGCTGATCGCGAGCGCGGATTTTTTCCTGAGCAACGATTCGGGTTTGATGCACGCCGCCGCGGCCTTCGGCGTGCCCCAGGTGGCGATTTTCGGACCAACCGACATCAACGCCACCTTCCCGTTCAACGAGAAAGCACGCACGGTTTACCACCGGGTGGATTGCAGCCCATGCTTCCAACGCCACTGCCCGATCGGCCACGATTGCATGAAAGCGGTAAAAGTGGACGAGGTCACCGCAAACCTGGCGGCGCTGGGGTAACGAAGCCATCGCGGGGCCGCGCGGCGCATAATCCGCCCAACCAACTCGGCTCAGCGATGTTAGTTCCCTCACATTTCCCACGTGGGCCGGCGTCGCGACGGTTGAGCAGCGATATTTTGGGCTAAAATGACCCGGTCCCCGCCACCCAATCCGCCACCTGCTCCGCGCGGGGGACACTCGTGATAACATAGAGGCCCCGTTTTTGACCTGTCATCCATCTTGCCAACCGCGTCGCACAGGCGCCGGCACACCGTTTTGAGGACGTCCCCGTGTTTACCTTCGCCCTTCTTTTGGTGGGAATCAACTTCGCCACCCCCGAACCACAGCCTCACGGGGCTTCCATCGTGATGGGTTCCCAACGCACCCAATTTGAAGTGCGCTCGGATCAGGTCGGTCTGCATTTCCCCGGCTACCACAACAACGGCTACAAACAATCGGTGCAACCCCAACCCGGTGGGTTCCACGTGCAAGTGGAAACGCGCAACGCGGCCATCGCCTCTCGCCTTCGCGGGCGAGCGGTGCGCGATCTGCCACCGGCACTCAAGCCTTTGGAAACGGTGGTCAACCGTCACAAGGACACCTACCTCGCCGACCAAATCACCTTCCTTTTCGCTTGGCTTCAACAGGAAATCACCCTCGAAACCGAATATGTGGCCGACCAAAGTTTGGCCAAAATCATGCGCACCCGCAGCGCCAATTGCGTCGGCCTGGCCAACATCGCCATTGAAGTGCTCGACGCCATGGGCGTAAAAGCCCGCTACGTGACCGGCATCGCCTTCCAACGCAACGACCGCGCGGTGCTTCGCCTCGAAGGCAGTGTGCTCCACCGCTGGATTGAAATTCACTACGACGACGTGGGATGGGTCTTCGCCGATCCCTCCGGCAAGGTAAATTTCGTCGAAGCGACCTACTTGCTCATGGGCATTGACACCCTCCATCCCTTGGAGACTACCAAACAACTCGCGGTCGGCAGTTATGTCGAACTGCTCAAACTGGAGAACGGATTCCGCGTGGCCGGCCGCATGCCGGGCCTGGATTCCCGCCTGCGTATTCGACCCAACCGTTTAAGCGCGCGTCCCTAAGGGGGACGGGAAAAAAGCGTGGGAAAACGGGCCTAAATAGGTTAGGCTAGCGCTACCATCGACTTAAAATCCAGCTCTTTATCACACCGTCATCAGCGGCGACGCTATTTGGAGAAGCGACCATGCATATTAACGACTTGCTCAAAATTGCAACAGAACGCAAAGCTTCCGACTTACACCTCAAGGTAGGCAGCTACCCCATCATCAGGATTGACGGCGGCTTGGCCGCGATTGAATCCGTCAACCGCCTGATGGCCGAGGACACGGTGTCGATGGCTTTCTCCATTCTCAACGGTCGCCAGAAACACAAATTTAAAGAGAACCACGAAATCGACGTGGCCTACTCGGTTCCCGGCTTAGGCCGTTTCCGCTGCAACGTGTTCCAACAACGAGGCACGGTCGGCATGGTTCTGCGGGTCATTCCGGTGCGCATCATGACCATTCGCGAGCTGATGTTGCCCACCACCATTGAAGACATTTGTAACGAACAGCGCGGCATGATTTTGTGCACGGGTACCACGGGTTCGGGTAAGTCCACCACGCTGGCGGGTATGATCGATTACATCAACGCGCGCCGCACGGAACACATCATTACCATTGAAGACCCGATTGAATTTTTGCACCGCGACAAAAAGTCGATTGTGAACCAACGGGAAATCGGCGTCGATACCAACTCGTTCTCCAACGCGTTGCGCGGTGCCCTGCGTCAGGACCCGGACGTCATTCTCGTGGGTGAGATGCGCGACTACGAAACCATCGAAACCGCCATCCACGCCTCGGAAACGGGCCACTTATTGCTTTCGACCTTGCACACCTTGGACGCCACCGAAACGGTTAACCGCATCATTTCGGTTTTCCCGCCCCACCAGCAGAAACAAATCCGCTTGCAGCTTTCCGGGGTTTTGAAAGCGATCATTTCGATGCGCCTGGTTCCTCGCAAAGACAACAAGGGTCGGGTCCCGGCGGCGGAAATTATGATTGCCACGCCGTACATCAAAACCTGTATTGAAGAAAAAGAAAAAACCAAACAGATCCACGACGCCATCGCGGCCGGTGTTTCCCAATACGGCATGCAGACCTTTGACCAATCGCTGTATTACCTGTGGAAATCGGGTTTGATTACCTACGAAGAAGCGCTGAAACGCTGTACCAACCCGGACGAATTCAAACTCAAAGTCCAGGGTATTCAGAGCACCAGCGACATCGCCCGCGACAACATGGAAAGTTCGATTGCTGCCTCGCCCGGCCTCAGTGTCAGCGGCGCCGGCGGCGGCCCCTCCACGCTGGACAGCAACGAATTCACCAACGACATGGGCACCGGCGGCGGCCAATCCGACGACGACCTCTTTGATTTCAGCAGCGAACTGGACTAAATTGAAATCTCAGAGGGCTTACATGAACTGAAAAAAATAAACGATTAACCGCGGAAGCGCTTACCCTTGACCCAACAGAACGACTTGATCTAGCCGAACAACTTCTGGAGCGTGTCAACGGGTTTGCAACACCTGAACCGGCCGATTATTGGTGCAAGGTCGCAGAACAGCGCCTCAAAGATTATCAGACGGGAAAAGAAAAAGGCATCCCCGCGGATGAAGTTTACCAGCGTATGGTGGCACTCCTTCGTGAAGGTCGATTATCACCCTGAGCCTGAGGTTGATCTCAGAGACGCCCTTAGATATTGCGAATCGGTGCGCCAAGATTTAGCAGCGAGATTTATTGATTCGATCAGTTCGAGCACGAGGGTTTTGGGCGTTTTCCCAAAAATCGGTTACCACCTCAACCATAAAGGGACTCGCAGAATTCGCGTAAGGGGTTTCCCTTACAATCTTTTGTACCAAATTTCGCCTGACCACATTTTGGTTATTGCTGTCGCCCATCAAAACCGAGACGCACGCTATAGGGCACATCGGGTTTGACCCTTCTTCCAGAAGCACAAAAACTGATAGACCAAAGGTTCCCGTGGTTCAGACTCCGTCAAGGGCTAAATCGGGCCGGATAAATACGATGAAGGAATTAACCGGCGGCCCTTAGCTGATCCTTGGCTTCCTCCAGGGTCTTTTGGGCCCAGCTGTGGCCACGCTCAAACGCGGCCCACACTTCTTGAACCTCAGCCAAAACCGTGGGTTCGCGGCCCGCGGCTTCGTACAAAGCTTGGGCCAATTTCGCGGTTCCGAGGGCGCCGACATTACTCGCCGCCCCCTTGACGGCATGGGCGACCTGGCGCACGTTCGCCATGTCCCCGCGCGCCACGGCCTCACCCAAGGCACGCACCTGCCCCGGCACCCAGTCGAGGTAGGTTTGCATGAGTGAGGCCAGCAATTTTTTGTCGCCGGCCACATTGGCAAGCGCCTGGCTTAACCCGGTTGTTTGGGGGGGGACCTCGAAAGAATCAAGCGCGGCCTCAAGCTCGGCTTGATCGCCGCGCGGTTCAATACCCAACCAGTAAGCCAACTTATCTTCAAGTGTCACAAACTGGACCGGCTTCGAGAGGTAGTCGTTCATCCCCGCCTGCAGACACAACGCCTGCTCGCCCTCCATCGCATTGGCGGTAACGGCGATGATCGGCAGGGAGCGCATCCCGTCACCCGCGGCCCCGCCGCGGATCTCGCGGGTTACCTCGTAACCGTTCATTACCGGCATGTTGCAATCCATTAACGCCAAAACGACCTGGGGATTTTTGAGCAGAACCGCAAGGGCCTCGCGACCGTTGCCCGCGGTTACCACCGGCAACGCCAGCTTTTTGAGCAAACCCTTTAGCACCTCACGGTTGATTTGATTATCATCAACTACCAAAATAGATGCGTCCGGCGCCAAGCCCAAATCTCGCGTTTTTTTGCCAACAGCCGATGCATCATCCCGTTCGCTTCGAACAGCGCGTTCGGGGCGCCCCAGGCAATGGAACAGTTCGGTCGGGGTAATGGGTTTGGTGATGCGGCGCGCTTTACCCAGGACAGTGGCATCCACATCGCTGTTTTGCGGCATGGCCACAAACACCCGGGAAGCGGGAACCGAACGCGATTCGGCAAGGTAAAGCAGCAACAGGGAATCGTACAAATCAGGCAACGAAAAATCAATGAAGGCAAGGTCAAACACGCCGGGATGATCTTGGAGGTGATGCACCGCATCGGCGGCGCTTGTCACGGCCGTCACCTCGGCGCCACACCGGTTGAGCAAGGCGCACAGGGCCTCGCGCGCGGCGGGGTTGTCCTCCGCCAGCAACACTTTTTTTCCCTGCAGATCCGGGATGCTCCTCGCATCACGCCGGAACCGCGACACTTTCACCACGATTTCAAAGGAAAACCGGGTGCCACTCCCCTTTTGGCTCTCAACCCAAATACGACCACCCATCATTTCTACCAGCTTGCGGCAAATCGCCAGCCCGAGCCCGGTGCCACCGTAGCGACGCGCCGTGTCGCTGTCTTCTTGGTCAAACTCGCCAAAAACCTTGTCCATCTTATTCGCGGCAATGCCGATCCCGGTGTCCTCAACCGAACAGGCCAACACCCATTGCGCGTCTTTTTCGATGGTTTTGGCCCGAATGAGAATGTGGCCTTCCTCGGTGAACTTTACGGCGTTGCCGATCAAGTTGGCCAACACCTGTTTCAGGCGATGGGGATCGCCGACAACCCCGCTAACGGTCACCTCGGCGATGTCCAGCACCAGTTCCAAACCTTTTTCCTGGGCGGCAAGCGCCATGGAAAGGCTAAGCTCACCCAGGAGTTTGGGTAAATCAAAAGCCACCTCGTTGACGGCCAATTTACCCGCTTCAATTTTGGAAAGGTCCAGCACCTCGTTGATCAGCATCAGCAGGGTTTGCGCGCTGTTTTGGGCCATGTGCAGGTAACGCGCTTGACCGCGCGACAAAGGCTCGTCTTCCATCAACTGCAGCATGCCCAAAATGCCGTTGAGGGGCGTTCGAATTTCGTGGCTCACGTTGGCGACGAACGAACTTTTGGCATCGCTGGCACGCTCTGCTTTCTCACGCGCAACGTCAAGCTCGCGCGTTCGCTTTTCAACCTGTTGCTCCAAGGATTGGTTGAGCTCGCGGATTTTCGCCTCGGCCCGCCGTTTCTCCGTTACATTGCGCAGAATGGCGGACACCCCGCTCACACGTTCCCGTTTGCGAATCGGTGAGAGGGTGAGCGCGACTTCGATGGCGTTGCCTGTCGCGGTGCGCATGGTCACATGCTCCAGGTAACCGTGTTCACCGGCCACGACACGGTTAATGACCCCCTTGTCTAACTGGGCCTCCTCTTTCGGCTTAAGCATTTCCCACACCAGCCGGCCAAGCACCGTACCTCTTTTGAAACCAAACAATTCCACCGCGGCACGATTCCAACTGGTGATTCGACCCTCGACGTCCATCGCGATAATGGCGTCCGAGGAACTGTTTACCAGCGCTTCAAAAGCCTCACGGGTTTCGCCTAGCCGCAGGCGGTTGCGGTAATAAAGCTGCAGGAGCACCAAAAACACCAGGGCGGCGGCAAGAATACCACCGAGCGCGGAGAGGGTTCCCTGACGACGCTGCTCGACAAGAGCGCTTAAGTCGGCCTCTGAAATGCCCAACAGCAGGGTCAGATGACGGCCGGACTCACGGCTTGAAAAGGGGAACAGGTGACGTACCACCCGATACGTCTGTTCCTCGCGAAGGTTCTCGACCACTTGCAAGCGGTTGTTTTTGTGGGCGATGGGGGAAAATTCTTGACCCAAGTCGAAGCCGTCACCGTTTTGAATCGCAAATCGGTGGCGTTTTTCGGGGTGCAACACAAACTCACCATTGCTTTTGACCAAGTAAACCTTAAACGGGGCTTCTACCCGGGAAAGAATCCGATTCAGCACCTGATCCGCCGCGACATTCACAATCAAAATGCCGAATTCAGCGCCTTCCTCGTCGACCACCTTGGTGCTGACGCGAAAGGTGGGCCAAGCGGGAAACTCCACCTTGCCGTGTTCCCGATTTAAGTTGATATCAGAAAGGCGGATGGTGCCGGGATAGGTTGCCAAGGCATCTTGAAAATAGGGCTCATTTTGTTTGGATTGAAGATGTTGCGGCCCGAAACGGCGGGTTACCCCGCCGTGGTGATCAACCCGTACCAACTCCATCCCTTCCTGCTCCACCCCAATCAAACGGGCTTGCGCCAAGTCGTCGTTGGCCGCCAAAAAAGCCTCAAAAATGACCGCCAGTCGCTCCCGCCACAAGGACAACGGGGTCCCGTCGACCGGATCGCGGCTTTCGTGACGCATGGCACGCGAGATACCGGTCATCGGCGGGGTAGCGCTGAGAAAACGCACGTCGCCGCGGGCCGCATCGACCTGTTGCTCCAACAAAGCGGTACAGGTTTGCAATAATTCGTTCATGCGGGCTTCGGTTTCTGCAACGACTTGTTTTTCGTTTTGCAGACCGACACGCCACATCAGCAGCACACTGAGTAGCAAAAACAATCCCGTCAGGCTGATAAAGTTCCGTTGCAAACCCACCACTCCTTGCCGCGGACCCAGGCGCTAACCCGCATTTCACACAAGGATTCGTCCCGAGAAGCAGAAAGCCTTGTGAGTACGAAGATGACGACCGAGAGACGGCACAGGGGGCCGACCATTCGGCGTGGCAGCTGAGGCGAAGACAGCTCGAACGAGCATGGCGGAAGGCCGCCCCCCTCGTAATCGCATGGTTTGTCCCGTAGCAGAATTCCTTGTGAGAAATGCGGGCTAGGAAGTTGAACCCGGGTAAACGACAACGACCTCGCTAGCCGTGCCCTCCGAAGCACTTCGCCAGGCCGCGAGAGGGACCGAGGATCACCACACCGAAAACGGGCGGACCGCCGCCTCAAGCATGTTCGGTTACCCCGGACGTGTGCTATGGGCCGTATAGAGAAGATAGGAAGGTGGCTTATTCTAAGCTAAAAAACCAAGCTTAGGCAAAAAACATTGCCGACACCAGGATTTTCGCCGTTATTCATCATCCCAATCATCGGTAATATGTTTGCGTTTCGGCTTTGGTGGCTGTACCTCTTCCAGCGCCCGCACATTAAGACCGGGCAACTGCTCACGCAGCGCATCATCACTTTTGTTGTAAAGATCCAAAAGGCCTTGGTAAGGATCGCCGTCAAGTCCGAAGTACTTGGCAAAAGCAGGTTCCGTTTTGATCCCCTGACCTTTCAACACGCGAATGGCGCGATGCGCCTCGTACCCCGCCAACCGCAGCAAGCGTTCCTCAATTTCCATGTGGCGGAAGGCGACTTGGTGGCGCACCGGGATCTGCTGCGCGAAAAACTCCACCTGAACACCGCGGCAACGCAAGGAAGCAAACATCGTCGGCAACGCCCCGTCCAGCAATGCTTCGCAACGAAATTCGGGATAACGACCGTAATATGCGGTGAGTTTACTTTCGAAGTCCAGCAGGTTGGCCGCTTCACACAAAACATCCAAATCGGAGTCGTCCACCTCTAAATCAAGTGGATACGAACCGGCCAGCAACGGCTTGTAGGCCTTGAGCTTGTAAAACACGTCCAGCTCGCGCAGCACCTGGTAGGCGGCCCGTTGTCGGTCGTGACCGTTCATGAGGTAGGTTATGTCGTGCCAATCACGCCCCATTGGTTCCCCCGCGACTTGAACATCATCATGAATCACAGCATAAGTCGGCGAAGCTGACAATGGATGCGGATCACGATCCACGCGGCTTAGTCAGCTTCACACACCCGCGCCCTGCCAAGATCCTTGGCACGGTACAGCGCGCCGTCGGCACGCTTGAGCAGTTGCTCCAGGGTTTCACCCTGCTTGAGTTCGGCGAAGCCGCCGCTCAAACTGATGTTGAACTTGAGTTCCTTAAACACATAGGGTTTCTCGGCAACCGCTTTACACAAGGAATGCGCCGTGGCACGCGCCTTGGCCGGCTCGAAGCCAAAAAACACCAGGCAAAATTCGTCACCGCCAAGTCGGTACAACACCTGTCTGGAACCCACCTTATGGTTCACCAACTGAGAAAAGTTGACCAGCACGTCATCGCCGGCCTGGTGGCCGTAGGTGTCGTTGATTTCCTTGAAATGGTCGAGGTCCATGTAACACAAAGACAAGGGCTTCCTTTCACGGCGTGCCTGCACCACCATTCCGGGAACACGGTTGTCAAAGGCCCGCCGGTTGTACGCCCCGGTTAGGGTGTCCGTCATCGCTTCTTCCGTGCGTTCGGCCACCTCCCGTTCGAGTGCCGAGATGCGCTCCTGGTAACGGGTCATCGCCTCGGCAACCTGCCCCATCTCACTTTGGAACTGCTCCGTTGCTTCCTTCATGCGTGTCCCGCGCTCAATCAAGTGTTGCGATAAGTTTTGCAGCACCACCATGTCCTTGGCGGCTTTTATTTGTTCAATTGCGGTTCCCAAGGTTCCCGAATACGCGCTGGACTGGGAATCGGCCTTTTTTAGATGCTCGAGCACTTCCTCAAGTACCTGGCCGACTTTGTTGGGCAAATCGCCCGCGGGGACGTCTTCCGGCACGCTGTTCTGACGCAGCAGGAAGGCATCACGCGCTTTGACCAAAGCCTTCAGCTTCAACCGCACCAAATGCGGCCCTTGTTCCACGTCGACCCGCTGGGTCAGCTTTTCCAACGTATCGATGTGATGTTGGACCTTTTCGTCATCGGCCCGGAGTACCTCGATAAAGAGACGGATTACCTCTCGCGGGGACATTTCTTTCGCATCCATCGCAGCAACCTATGGGTGGTGACAAACCATTGTTTGTCTAAAATTCGGCATGCCACCTATTGTACTGCAACTCGCCCGATTTTTGAGATAGGCACCCGCGATGCGTAAAAAAACATCAGGAGACAACGGCTTCGCGGTTCGTTTTACCCAAAACAGCGCGATTCATAAGTACTCAGAGAAGAGACGGCGACAAGCCGGTGTGTGTAAAGCCCAGATAAAAAACGATTCGGTAGAACCGGCACACCAGGTTACCCGTCCGCGTTGATCCCAATGCAAGGCAATCGCGGCCAGACCGAAACCGCGTTGTTCCGCTTCTTTCAAGCCGCGGCGCATACCCGCGATCAGATCCCCGCCGTCGTCACAGCGCGTGGCCAACTGAACAGCAAAACCTTGGTTCAAAATGTGTTCGCCGTAACCCGTACAGCTCACCGCGGTTCGCTCGGTACAAAAGTTGCCCGCTACCGTGGGCGTATCGCCGACCCGGCCCACCGTTTCGTTGCCGACACCGCCGGTACTGGTTACGGCCGCCAAACGCCCCGGTGCGGCAAAACCCACACAACCGACCGTGCCTTTGCCGTCGGCCCGGTGCGGTCCCTTCAACGAAGCATCGCGCAGCGCCAACCAGCGTTCAAAGCGATGGGGAACCACCAAAGATTCACGAGCCATCCCCAGCCGCCAAGCCAGGTTTTCGGCACCATGGGTATCCAATACAGGGAAACGTTCCTGTTGCAGGTAAGCCGCCAAATAAGCAGGATGCCGCACATCACGCACATTCATCACCGCGGAAAAGGTGCGCCGCCGGCTCTCCATAAACGCCGCACTCACCCGCGCCTGCCCGTCCTCCTGCAGCGCCGCGCCGTAACCCGCGTTAAAACAGGGTTCGTTTTCAAGCAGCATCGCCGCCGCCAGCGCCCGTCGCTCAACCGGTGCCAAGGCCGTATCTCGCGCCTTCAGGCCGCGCACCATTTGGTCCGGGTTCTCCGGCAGCCCCATGCCCTGAATCACACGGTCCAAAGCCGCGACGGCCTCCCCGGTGGCGCCGTCCTTGGGGTCTTCCGGCCCCGCACCGCCGTGAATTAAGGTCACCTGGCCGATCTCACCCAGATCCACCACATCCACATGCCCACCTTCCAAAAACGCAACCATAAGTCGAGAACTCCACAGGAAATTTTATTTTCATTTTATATCACACATGAATTTAATTTTTCACGCTTAACTTTCCCGCGCGGCTTGCGAAGGTCTCGATAAACGGGTCGATGTGGTGGAAATTTCGATGCGAAAGGCGGCGCGCCGGCATCACACCGTGAAAACACCTAGAATAATCGCTGAAGGCGCGCCATGCCGAAGCGATTATTTTCTCCCCAAACCCCGTGAGGTATCTATGATTCATCGCACCCACCATCGTCCTCAATCCCCGCGTTTTTGGGTATTGCTGCTCGCGGCAGCATGGTTGATTACCCCGCCGCTTGCCGCCGAGGGCCCCCGCCTCGTTGAGGAGGTCGGCCGCCGCGAGTTCCGCATCTACAGCGACGGGTTCCCCTTGAAAACAGGCGGTCACGTGGGCCGCATGCAACTGGAGAAGCGGCTTAAACGGCTTGGTTACCAGCGTGTTAAAGCCAAGCCCAAAAAACCCGGCCGGTTCTTCTGGGGTAACCAGACGTTTTGGATCTACCAGCGCCGCCACATTCAGCGCGGCAAAAACAAGCCGGAGCGGCTGTTCGGGCTCAAACTCCAAGGCGGCGTCATTCGCGGCGCGGTCAACGCGGAAGGCAAACCCCTTTCCGCGGCGAAAAGCGACGGCTTGATGCTGGAACCCGAACTGCTGGCGGAATCCCTGGACGGGGACCGCGCCAAGCGGGTGGCATTTGCCCTGGACGACATTCCCGAGCAGGTTTGGCGTCCCCTCCTCGCCGCCGAGGATGCCCGCTTTTTTAGCCATCACGGCATTGACGCCCGCGCGCTCGGCCGCTCGCTATGGGCCAATATCAAGGCCGGCAAGGTGGTTCAGGGCGGCAGCACCATCACCCAACAACTGATCAAAAATCGCGATCTCACGCCCAAGAAAACACTGGGCCGCAAAGCCTCGGAAGCGGTGCGCGCGCTGCAACTGGAAGCCAAGTACAGCAAAGAAGAAATCCTCGAGGCCTACTTAAATTACGTTTACCTCGGCCATATCGACGGTCTGCACATCTATGGTTACGGCACGGCGGCACGTTGCTTTTTTGGCAAAGACCTGGCGGACTTAAGCCTGGCGGAATGCGCGACCTTGGCGGCCATGGTTCAGGGCCCCAACCGCTTGGCGCCCCACCGCCATCCGCAACGCGTGAAGAAACGCCGCGATTGGGTGCTCAGCAGGATGGCCGAGCTGGAATGGGCCGACGCCGACGCCGTGGCGCGCGCCCAACGCGAACCGGTCCGCACCAAAAAAGACGCCTTACCCGCCACGGGCAAAGGCCGTTTCCTGGCCTGGGTTGCCGAAATCCTCGGCGATGAACACAAACGCCGCAGCAACAACAAACGCGGGTTCGTGGTTTACACCAGCCTCGATCCCCTGCTGCAAGAAGCGGCCGAAAAGGAAGTGGCCCGACGCGGTGACAAACGCCTCGACACGGCCCTGGTCGCGCTCGACGCCGAAACCGGCGGCGTGCTGGCCTACGTCGGCGCCGATCCCACCGACCGCCGCGACGATTTCGACCGCGCCCGCCTCGGCAGCAGGCAGCCAGGCTCGACGCTGAAACCCTTCATCCTTTTGGAAGCCTTTTCAAAAGGGTTTGGCAAGGATGCCGTCACCCCGGCCGGCCGGATCGCGGATCGCCCCCTTGAAATCGACATTGACGGCAAACCCTGGCGTCCGAAAAACAACGACCGCAAGTTCCACGGCACGGTTTCGGTGCGTTCTTCCCTCCGCCATTCCTACAATGTGCCTTTCGTGCGCCTCGGCCGCGCGGTGGGTTACGCGCGGGTCGCCGCGCGTTTTGAGGACGCGGGTTTCCAGGTACCGCGCCCGATTCCGCCCTCGTTCCTGCTGGGTGCGATTGAAACCTCACCCCTTTCCCTTGCCGAGGCTTACACCGTCTTTGCCACCGGCGGCGTGCGCCTTGAAGCCCAGCCGATCTGGCAAACGGAGAAACCCAACGGCGGGCGCCTCAAACGCTACCGCCGCGACAGCAACCGCGTGGCTTCCGCGGCAAGCACCTGGCTGGTGCGCGAATTGTTGGCCGATGTGGTCGCCAACGGCACGGGCAAGGCGGGCAAACTCAAGGACATCCGTGCCTACGGCAAAACCGGCACCTCCTCGAACCGGCGCGACGCCTGGTTCGCCGGCTTCGCGGGCAGCGTGGTCTGCGTCACCTGGGTCGGCAACCAAAAGGACGGCAAGGTCCGCGTCAGCGGCGGTAATCAAGCGGCCAAGCTGTGGCGCGGCTTCATGAACCAAGCGGCGACGGCCCGTCCCCCCAAGGACGTGCCCAAACCCAACAACATCGTCGCCTCGTGGATCGATCCCAAAACGGGACACAGCGTCAAGGCGGGCAAACGCGGCGCCTATGAGGAGCAGTTCCGCCGCGGCACGGTCCCCAATCGCAAGCGTTGGTGGCGCATCAACAAACCCACCCCGGTGATTGAGTAAACCGCCGTTGTCCCCCTTTTCAATCAAACCCAAGCGGGTTTGGCGTTTCGTCTGTTTTCGCGCCTTTAGCACGTTCCTCGCGAGTCCCGCGAGGAACGTGCTGGAGCCGTCAACTGAAACGAACCCCAAACCCGTTGAATGGATAAGCAGACACCGTTAATAACGCGCGCCCGCGGTTTGCTCGGGTAACGCGGCACGGATGCGCGCTTCTTCCTCATCGCTAAACGCAATCTGCAAGGCGCCGAGGTTTTCCGCCAAGCGCGTGATCTTGCGCGTACCGGGGATGGTCACCAAACTGCTGTTCTGGCTGTGGACCCAGGCCAAGGCGATTTGCGCGGCCGTCGCTTCTTTTTCGGCCGCCAGTTCTTCCAACAGGGCCACAAACCGTTGGTTGGCCGCCATGGTTTCCTCTTGGAAACGCGGATTGGTGCGGCGCCAATCATCCTCGCTCAGGCTCTCGCGGTTGGGAATTTTGCCGGTTAAGAAACCGCGCCCCAGGGGACTGTAGGCGACAAAGGTAATCCCCAGTTCGGCACAAACCTCGAACAGCTCGGCCTCGGGCTCGCGCGACCACAGCGAGTACTCGGTTTGCAGGGCGCTGATGGGATGGACGGCGTGGGCACGGCGCAGGTCGTCCGGGGTCACCTCGGACAAGCCCAGGTAACGCACCTTGCCGGCCTCAACGAGGCCTTTCATCGCGCCGACGGTTTCCTCAATCGGCACCTCGGGATCTTTGCGGTGCATGTAGTAGAGATCGATGTGTTGGCGTCCCAGTCGCTTCAGGCTCGCCTCACAAGCTTGGGCCACGTACCCCGGGCGGCCGTTAAAGCCGCGGAAGTTGCGGTCTTCGCCGCGCACGATTCCGAACTTGGTGGCCAGCACCAGTTGGTCCCAGCGGTCGGCGAAGGCGCGCCCCAACAAGGTCTCGTTGGTGTGCGGGCCGTAGATGTCGGCGGTATCAAAGAAATTAACGCCCATTGCCAAAGCAGCGTGCAGGGTGCGAATGGATTCGGCCTCGTCGCTGGGTCCGTAGAATTCGGACATGCCCATGCAGCCCAGGCCCATGGCGCTGAGGGTTAGGTCACTCCGACCGAGGCTAATGCTCGGTTCAATCATAGGTTTGATGGTCGATTCTGTGGTCATGGTTTTGCCTCCGTGCGGCGTTCTAACGCCGACGAAAGCCATCCTACGCGGTTTCTAAAAGGTGTATAAGGCAGCATTTATCCTGGTATAAATTCTACCTGGCTAGCCCACACTTCTCACCAGGAATTCTGCTACGAAGCGGAAACCCATGTGATTACTTCGCTTACTCGGTCGAGCCGCCTTCGCCGTAGCGCTGCTACGCCTGTGCCGTCTCTCGGTCGTAATCTTCGTACTCACAAGGCTTTCCGCTTCTCGCGACGAATCCTGGTGAGAAATGTGGGCTAGCGCTTCAACGTTTGATAGATTGGAGCAGAAGCCGCAAAAGACGGGAGGGCGCCATGGTATTAAGTGAAGCACGTTGTCGCGAATTGGGCGAGTTTTTACGGGTCTGCCGCGCGCGCCTGCAACCGGAAACGGTCAACCTCCCACGCGGCAAACGGCGCCGCACGCCGGGACTGAAGCGCGAGGAAGTCGCCATGCTGGCCGGCGTGAGCACGGAATGGTACACCCATTTGGAGCAGGCCCGCCAAGTACGCGCCTCGCCGGAAACCCTGACCGCCATTGGTGAAGCACTCCAGCTTCAACCCAGAGAAATCAACCACTTGCTGCAACTCGGGGGTTACCAACCCAACCCAACGCCCGCGTCGGCCCGCTTACCCAGCTTGAGCCCGCAACTCCAGCGCCTGCTCGACGTTTTCCCCTACCCCGCTTGGATTTACAACGCGCGTCGCGACATTTTGGGCGGCAATGCTCCGGCCAATTTGGTCCATGGCGACCTGGCCGGCGCGCAAGGATACGAACGCAATGCGCTCTATCGCTTGTACATGCCCACCGAGTACCGTGCGCGGCTGGTGGACTGGGAGCGGCACGCCAAAGGTTTTGTCGGCGTGCTGCGGCTCCAGTACGCGGAACTCCTGGACGATCCCTGGACCGCCGATTTGATTCAGTACCTGGTGACCCATAGCCCCGAGTTTGCGGGTTGGTGGAACAGCCACCACATCCAACCTTACCAGGACGGCGAAAAAGAATACGACCACCCGGAACTGGGCCGACTCGCTTTTGAATTCACGGTCAGCGAACTGCACGACACCCATTTCAGTCATTGTTGCCTGGTTCAATTTGTGCCCAAACCGGGCACCGACACGGCGGAAAAATTGCGGCGTCTCGAAGGTCGGTATTAGGCGGATCCCACCCAAAAAGCCGGCCTAACCAAACAATCGGTCTAATCGACCGGCGCCAGCAGGATATCGGGCAAGTCGTTAAGCTGCTCCAAAAACACCTCGGGCCGATCCAAGGCGCGACCGATGATCAGGCCGCCTTGAATCAGTACCACGGCCCGTTCGGCCCGCGCCGTCGCCACCTCGGCGGGAATCTCAGCGCGCACCAACAAGGCGGCAATTTCGCGAATCAGGGCCTGGACATGCCCCTTAACCGTCTCGCCCAGAAGGTCTTTGGCGGACCCCATCGAAAAGACGTCTACCAAACAGGAAAGCTTGCCGTTGCCATAGAAGGCGGCCAGATTCACGCACAGTTCTTTAACAAGCCAATCGACGGAAACCGGCTTGTGCATGGGCGCCACCACCTGTTCCATCAAGGCTTGGCCGACATGGTCCAGCACGGCCTTGGCCATGTCTTGTTTCCCCTTCGGGAAGTGATGGTACAGGCTCGCCTTAACCAAACCGGTGGCCTGCGACAAACGCGACAAGGTGGCGCCGTCATACCCCCAGGTTCGGAACTCATGGGATAAGACCCGCAAAACTTCTTCTTTCGCAATCACCGCCGGCGGCATAGAACCCTCCTCAGCAAACACGCGCCGTATCGAGGCGGGGTGTCGGCGATTCATTATACCGATTGTTCACCCCAAACACCAAAAAAGCGCGACAGCCAAAAACCCGCCACACCACTAGACCGATCAAATCCAAGAAAACTTGCAAACTCAACCATATTTATTTCAATTATTTAAGAACAAAATCAACCGTCCACCTTTCAAAACACTTGCACACAACCGAACGATCGGTATAATTCACTTCATCGCCGCGACAACCAACACCGCCGGCGCACACCTTACCTTTTCAGGAGACCCCACCATGAAACTCTACGATCTCGAATTATCCGGCAACTGCTACAAAGTTCGTCTGTTCCTTAACCTGCTCCAGCAACCCTTCGAAAAAGTCACGGTGAATGTCTTAAAAGGGGAACACAAATCACCCGAGTACCTGAGCATCAATCCCAAAGGGCAAATTCCAACCCTGGCCGACGGGGAATGCATCATCAGCGACAGCCAAGCGATTTTGGTTTACTTGGCAGAGAAATTTGAAGCCGAATCCTGGTACCCCAAAGACGCGCAAACCCGTGCAGAAATTCAGTTTTGGCTTTCCACCGCGGCCAACGAAGCGGGTCGCGGTCCGGCCGACGCCCGCCTCGTCAAACTCTTCGGCGCGGGTCTCGACTACAACCAGGCACGTCAAAAAACAGATGCGCTGCTCAACTTGTTGGAACAACACCTCCAAGGCCACGACTGGCTGGTCGGTGACGCGATCACCATCGCCGACATCGCCGTCTTCCCTTATGTTGGGCTGGCCGGCGATGCGGAAATCAGCCTGGAACCCTATCCCGCCGTTCGCGCTTGGCTCAACCGCATCACCACCCAGCCCAACTTCATCGGCATGCCCGGCCTGCACCCCGCCGAACAAACGGTCTAATCGATACGGGCGATCCCAACTGAATTTCGCCCCGAGGTTCAAGCATCTCGCGACGAATCCCTCGGGAAACATTCGGACCAACCGGATCGCCCACCTGACCCTAACTTATTCAACCCTAACCGCACTTCTCACAAGGATTCGGCTTCGTAGCAGCGTTCCTTGCGAGAAGTGCGGGCTAGATCGGAGGATGTATGACAGCGCAACCCCCCAACCGATTCCACCGCGGCGAGCAAGCGATTCAAGCGCGGCTCGGTGTTCGAGAGAAGATGGCCAAAATCGGCGGTCGCGTCATTCGCGACTTTATGCCGGACCAGCACCGCGCGTTCTTTGAGAACCAAGCGTTGCTGTACGTCGGCGCCCTTGATGGGGCCGGTTTCCCGCGTGCTTCGTTACTCGCGGGCCGGCCAGGATTCGTGAGGAGCCCGGATCCGCAAACCCTGCACATCAACAGCCGGCTGACGGCCCATGATCCGCTTGCACCCCAACTCAGGGTCGGCGCCAAACTTGGCTTCCTCGGCTTGGAATTCCACAGCCGCCGCCGCAACCGCGTGAACGGCACGGTTCGCGGCATCGACGCGGCGGGCGTGATCGACGTCGCGGTCGATCAGAGTTTCGGCAACTGCCCCAAGTACATTCAAACCCGACTGTCGGAATTCGCGCCACGCGCGAAACCGAACACCAAACCCGAGGCACCCAGCTCGGTACTCACCGAGGCGATGCAAGCACTGTTGCAAAAAGCAGATACCTTTTTTATCGCCAGCGCCTTTCACGGCCAAAACGGGGAAGCGGAGGATCCGGCGACCGTGGGGGTCGATGTGTCCCACCGCGGTGGTCCACCGGGATTCGTGCAACTGCTGGACGAACGGCGCTTCGCCTTTCCCGACTACCAAGGCAACTTGTTTTTCAACACGCTCGGCAACCTTCAGGCCGATCCGCGCAGCGGCTTCCTGTTTCTCGATTTTGAAAACGGGCACCTGCTCCAACTGATCGGCCATAGCAAGGTGGTTTGGGAGGAATCAAAATTGAGGTTCACCCGCGGCGCCGAGCGCATGGTCACCTTTGAATTAACCGAGGCGGTGTGGTTACGCGATGCACTCCCCTTCCAATTCACCTTCACCGATTATTCGCCCCACCTTCCTCAATAAAACCATCAACCACGGAACACGCCTTGCCGATCCAACCGAAGAGAATGTCACCCGCAAGGGGGCGCTCGCGCCCCCTTTAAGGAATGATCCCCAACCCGGGACCTCGGAAAGGAACCATGTACAGGCGAAAAAAGCACCCCGTCATTTTCGGGATAACAACCGCGGCCCTAGCTTTGCTGATGAGCGGCTGCCAAGTCTACGATCCCGATGTAACCCTGATGGGAGACATCATCCTCAGCCTGGCGGCATGGGCCGGTGTGGGTTTTGCCGGTTACAAATGGCTCGCCCGTAATCGCGAACACACCGACGACCCGGTGGTCCATGCGCTGCTTCGTCCCGAGACGGAGCCGGACCCGCCGCCACTCTTCAAAACCACTCAATACCAAGTGTTTGCCATCGCCACCCGCGATTCTTCCGAGCATCCAATGAGCGGCCTTTGTTATTTTGTGCGCGGCCTAAACAAAGCGGGCCGGCCGGTGCCCGTGGGAAAAGCGTTCACCCACATCGGCGAAGCCAAGATCCGAAGGCGCCTCCAAGTATGGAAGGCGCAGTGTGATGCTTTTCACCCGGTCAGGCTCACCACGGAAGGGTTGTGGCTATCGAGCGTACACGGGGGCGGCACCCTACCCGGCAACCCCGCGCGCTGCAAACGCTTGCTGGAAAAAGACCGACCGCGCTTGGAACGGCTGCTGGTGCTGCTGCTCACCTGGCCGTACAGCCCAACCGTGGTCGCCCTGCCCGAGGCTCAATTCGTCGGCCCGGCCGTACGCGCCAATCTGCTGGTCGAATCGCTCCGCGCCCAAAGTCCCGAGGCGATTCACCATTACCTGGCCACAACCCAAGACAGACTGGAAGCCGAACACGTGCATTTGCTGCGTTTGTACGCGGGCCACACCGGCACCCAGCTCGAGGTTGCCCGCTTGCTCTTTCACAAGCACACGGCCATTCGCCGCTTCTCTCGGGTGATCGTCCTCGGCAAAGGCTATCCCCTGCACCACCTTTTTGGCTACGCCCTGGGACAGGGTCTATTGGCGCAGGAATGTTTAAACGAATTGCAACATCATCACGACCACGCCTCGGTTCCTCATATCATTGCCTGGTACCAAAGCACCAAACCCTCGCCTGATTGGCTTAATTTCTTGCTGCGTCCTGATGACGCGCGGGTTCGCGGCTTCCTGCATCTGCTTTTGGTCCACGGCATGCGGCCCGAAAGGAAGCGGGCGGCCCAATTGCTCGCCCACGTGGGCGACCGGACCTCGACCCATTTGATTCGAACGGCCGCGCAAGAAGGCAATTTCTTGTTCAAATTTGAGGTTCAAAAAATCATCGACCAAATCGAAGCAAGAAACCCACGCGACGCCAACGCGGGCGCACTGATGGTTGTCGCCATGGAAGAAACCACGGGCATGCTGAGCCCGGCAAGCCCGGGCGACGATTTGAGCAGGGTCGCGCCCCCGGAATAAAGTCCGCGCGGCGCGCGGCCGCGCGCGGCAACGATTGCGGTTATTTCACGTTCGCGGCCGAGGCACCGTATTGCTTGGCGCCCTCGCGGGTGGCGAACGGTGGATTGACCGGATCGTAGCTTTTCTTGGGCGCGTAGTCCTTAATGGCGACGGTGCCGCCGGAAACGTTGCGACCCAGGATCCGATTGACCGCGTTTTCCCAAGTTTTCTCAACCTTGATCTTCGAAGCGTCGACAGTTTTTACCTCACCGAGGGCAAGCGGAATACCGGGTAGTACCGACACGTTGTCCTCCGCCTCATCCACCGCGGGCACGTCTTCCAGGTCGTCCACGCCGAGGGGTTGCTTGCGCCCACCGGCCGAAACAATCATCGCCACGGCGTCGGCGTCGCTTTGACCGTGCAACATGCCGTTGCCGATGATGTTGTTGTTGTTCAGGGTCAAACCCGGCATCTGTTGGTTTAGGGCCAAAATGGCGCCGCCGAAGTTGGCGTAAAACAAACTGTTGGTGATGTGAATTTCGCCGGCGGCGTCCTTGGGCCCAATCTCCAGCGCGCAAGGGTTGCCGGTGTTGGGATCGGGATTGTAGGCCCAATTGAGCAAAAAGGAGCAGTGGTCAACCACCATCTTTTTGGGTTTGTTGCGAAAACGCGCCGAATCCAACTTCAGCGGGATCACACAGTTGAGAAAAATCGAATTGATAAATCGCACCTCGGCTTGGGGCGTGGCGGCGCGGATCAAGGTTTCGATGACGCGATGGGGCGCGTTGAGAAACACGTTGTTGCGAAATTCCAGCAAATCGGTTTCAAAGTAGTTCAATTTAATAAACACGTGGGTGCTGGAGGTGCCTTTGAGGAGGCTGTTGGTTTTGGCGTCGTAGCGATTGGAGGCGGTGGCGTCCCACACCAAACCGTCGACCACCAAAGCTTTGAGTTTGGTGTTGCGCGCAAAAGTCCACAGCGGCGCGGAGCGGTCGGCGATGGTGGTGATCACGGTGGGCGTGCCGAAAGGATCGCGTTTGGCGAAGGCATTGTCGAAACCACCGATCAAGGTGAGTGACCCCGATGGATTGTTAAATTGCGGCAGCGCATAGGCACCCGAACCCAAATCCCCGTTTTGATCGCCGGCGGCCAATTTGACCACGACCTCATTTTCACCGCCGTTTAGATCGTTGGCAGCTTTGGCAAATGCTTTGGTCAAACTTTTGACCCACTTGGCTCCGGCCGCCTCCGCGGCGGCTTTGCCGGCCTCTTTGTCGCCCCCGACCAAATAGGTCTTGGCGGCAAAAACCGGTGCACAGAACAACACAAACAAAAAGACAACAAGCTGGAATCGCACCCGAACCTCCCAAATCAGCGTAAATCGGCGCATGAACCCCGCGACGTCCTCCAAATGCGGCATGGATCTTTTTTATTAGCGAAACACCAAGAAGCGCCAAAAAAGATCTCATCCCGTTGCAAAAAAAACGGCAAGCGAGAAAACGGATCAAACGTGTGGATGGGTGTATTGTAACTTAATCAGACAGGCTACCGCGCGCAAAGAATCGAACGCGCCGCGGCATCCAACAACCCGAGGGTCTAATCAGCCTGGCCACCCCCGCGCCCGCCCAAGAGAATCTCAGACTCGCACCGCGCGGCGCCGAATTAACCCTGATGGAATCCCCCGACCCAGACGATAAAACACCCTAACAAACAGGGTAACCGACGGATCGGCCACGGTTTTGCGCGTTGCATACCAACGACCCGCGCGCGAGCAACTTCCGGTCGAGACAGAGGCGGACGACGATGTTTCTTTTTTTCAGCCTAAGCGCGGCAACCCATCCAGTTTTCCAACAACCCCTCACCACCGCGGATACCACGATGGTCCTGATCGTTTTCGCCGCCACCATGGCCGGCCTCACCCTGGTCATTGGCTTCAAGCAGCTCTATAACAATCGGTTAGCCCACAGCTTCAAGCGCATCTACCCAGGCACAAATCCAGAAAATGGTTGGAAACTTGAGGTCAATGACAGCTATACCCTCACGCTTTTATTGGAAACCGATTCCTCCGGTCTCCACGCCAACAACACCTTGGTTTACCGCGTCGCCTTTCGGGAGCCCCAATCCTTTGGTTTTACCCTCACGCCCACTAAAGGCGACGACGACCCTAACACCTTTGACCTTCTCAACAAGCACTTGCGACAAAAAGATCCCTACACACCTTGGGTTTACCGCTACCAGGGTGACCATCAAATCCTTTTGCAAACCCTAGGGCCGCATCTGGCGCTTTTCGAACCCTGGCTAACCTTCGAGATCCACGATACCCATCTGATTTTTCGGCTTCACGGCGCCGGCGCGCTCCACCAGACCCGCATGCAGCAGGACCAAGCGATCATCATGGAATTGGTGGATTACCTGTTGCACCAAAAACCCAAACTCGAGGTCATCGGCCGCTACCTAGAAGGCGAACACCCGCAACCGCTGCTCCAGGCGATGTTTCGCACCATGTGCGAACACCACCAACCCGAACAGGTTCGTGAAACCCTCGGCGACGCCCTGGTGGAAAGCCAAAACCCCTTCGGCCACCTGCTCAAGCTCTACTGCGGCATGCCGGTAAGCAACGCGGGCATCCGACACGCCTTGGTGCATGACCATCACCAGACGCGCCTTGCCACCCTCGACATGCTCGCCAAACGCGACGATTACCCGCTTCACCTTTTGCTGCACACAACCCTCGGCAACCCCATCATGTTTCAAGCCCTGCTGGACCGCCTCGGCGAGCAGCAGGAGCCGGCCTGCATCCCACACCTGATCGCGCTGTTCCACCGCAACCATTACCGGCCGGAAATTTTGTCGGCGATTATCCGCGAAGACCACGAGGGCGTGCGCCACTTCCTGTTTGATGTACTTGAAAGCGGGGACAAAGACGAGCAAGTCACCGCGGTACGACACCTGCGTGCAATTGGGCAACGGGACAGCTTAGCGCCGTTGCGCGCCGCGGTGCCCGAAGCCGGCGGCACCCTCAAACGCGAACTCAACGAAACCCTCGACGTCCTCTCTGCGAAGTTCCCGGCCCACGAACACGCCGGTTCGCTGACGCCGGTTTCCGAACCAAGCCAGGGCGCACTGAGCCCGACCCCACCGACCACCGGCGCGCTCAATCAAGCCAACAACCCCAACCCGACAGCCTAACCCGCAATAGGAAGATCGGGACTCACTGAGAAAATCAACCGAACGGACACCTTAGTTTGCCGCGGAAACAAGAAGCGGAATTGGACCAAGCACCGCCACCTTGATTTTAGCCATCAATAATTGCGGCGCCGATACGATAAGAGAAACATGCATGCCCTTCGCCGCTTTTGACAGCGGGCTAGCTCACCGGCGAACACAGGGCGATATGACCCGACTTAAAAGGTAGATTCATGAGTTACGAATTATTTTTCACTCAGCAGATGCAGGTGGAACCTCCCGACTACACCGAATTTGTGGCCTTTTTCCAAGACCGCAAGAACTACCTGCTCGAAGAGAACCACGCCCATTACCAAAACGTCGACTCGGGCATCTATTTCTATTTCGAATTCGACGCCGAACTCCCCGAACGCGACAAGGACGAACCGCTTCAGGAAGCCGAATACCAACTAATTCCGATTGTTTTCGACATCAACCTGTTCCGCCCCCACGTGTTCGCTCTAGAAGCGGCCGACGAGCTGGAAGCCTTTATCAACCATTTCGAACTGCACGTGGTCGACCCACAAAACGACGGCCTGGGGGAAGGCTTGTTTTCGCGCGCGGCCTTTCTGAAGGGCTGGAACCACGCCAACGCCTTTGCGGTCGAGGCCATTGTCGACCAGCACCCCGAACACCCCTTTCCCTGCACACCGGCACCACGCATCAAGCAGTATTGGCGTTGGAACGTGGCGCGCGAGACCTATGAAGCGAGCCTCGAGGGAGAGGCCTATGTCCCCAAGTTCAACTTTATTTGGGTCGACGATCAGGTTCACACGGCGGTGATTTGGGGCGACGGCGGCCCGTTGGCCTTGCCCGAGGTGGATTACGTGGTGCTGGTCAGCCACGAAATGCGCGACGATTTTCAGGAAGGCGACGAACCCGAGGTGGTGCTCGCCCCCTGGGCCGACATCACCCCGTGGCTGGAACGGTACGGGTCCAAGGTGGAAGCCGAAACCGACCATTGGCTGGTGGAATACGAGGGCATCCCCGAGGATCTAAAAAGCTGGTGGCTGGCCTACGCGGGTTCGAAAGAATTCAAAATAATGACCTTGGACCAGGTCCTCGACGAGGAAATCGTGGCCATGTACATGGAAAGCTAAGGCACATCGCCCGCAAACCAAAGAGCGTCCGCTCAAGCCGCGGGCGAAGTCACCCGCGGCGGCCTGCTTAGCCCGCAATTCTCACAAGGATTCGTCGCGAGAAGCAGAAAGCCTTGTGAGTACGAAGATTACGACCGAGAGACGGCGCAGGGGTCCGACCATTCGGCGTAGCAGCTGAGGCGAAGGCGACTCGACCGAGTAATGCGGATGGCCGCCCCGCGGAAGGCCGCCCCCTCGTAATCGCATGGCTTGCCCCGTCGCAGAATTCCTTGTGAGAAATGCGGGTTAGGCGCCGGGACCGCAGTCCAGGCAGCGCGGAACCGGAACCGGTCCCAGATGGAGCTTGTTGTTCACATCGCGCAGGGCGGTGCGCACCCCTTCTTCGATGACCGGATGGTAAAAGGGCATGGCCAACATCTCGGCAATGGTCATCTTGCGCTGGTGCGCCCAGGCTAAGAGATGCCCGATGTGCTCCGCGGCGGGACCGAACATCTCGGCACCTTTGAACAAACCGGTCCCGTGTTCCGCGTACACCCGCAGCAAGCCTTTGTTGCGCAGCATGACGCGGCTACGGCCCTGATCGTCGAACGAGACCTCGCCGACGGCGAAACACCCCTCGGTGAGCATTTTGTAGGAACAACCGACCATGGCGATTTGGGGATCGGAGAACACGATGCCCAGCGAGGAACGGCGCACGCCGGCGCGAATGTCGGGATAACGACCCGCGTTTTCACCGGCGATGCGCCCCTCGTCGGCGGCCTCGTGCAACAAGGGTCGCTCGTTGGTGGCGTCACCCGCGATAAACACATGGGAATCGCCGACCTGCATGGTGTAGGGATCGTGAACCGGTACGCCGCGCTCGTCCAAGGGCAGGTCGGTATTTTCCAAACCCAGGTTGCGCACATTGGGGGTGCGCCCGGTGGCGGCGATCACGTAATCAAACGACTCGGTGCGTTGGTCGCCGTCGCGGTGTTTGTAGGTAATCACCACGTGATCTTCCTCGCGCGACAAAGCCCCGATCACGGCATCGGGATCCAAGTAAAATTCTTCCGAGAGCGTGGTGGCGCATTTTTCCAAAACGGCCGGATCGGTCAAGGGACCCACGTTGCCGCCGCGCCCGAAGATGCGCACCCGTACACCGAGCCGATGCAACGCCTGGCCCAGTTCCAAACCAATCACACCGGGCCCAAAAACGGCCACGGACTTGGGTAGGTCGTCCCATTCAAAAATAGCGTCGTTCACCAACAGGCGGTCGCCCAGGTCGCGGAACATACCGGGCACGGCCGGGGAAGAGCCGGTTGCAATTACAACGGTGCGCGCATGCACCACCTTGCCGTCCACTTGTAAACGGTGGTTGTCGATAAAACGGGCATAGCCACGCAGGCGGTCCTCGGCCGGAATATTCTCCACCGATTCGACCACAAAACCGACGAATCGGTCGCGCTCGCGCTTGACCCGGGCCATCACCTCGCGACCCTCAATCCGCGGTGCGCCGTCGAAATGCACCCCGAAGGCGGGCGCTTTTTCTAATTGATGGGCCGCCTCGGCCGCCGCGATCAGCAGCTTACTGGGCATGCACCCCACGCGGGCACAGGTCGTCCCGTAGGGTCCCCCCTCAATCATCACCACGCGCTCACGGTGTTTTTTGGCGTTGCGATAGGCACCCAGACCCGCGGTGCCGGCGCCGATTATCGCGACGTCTACTTTGATCTCGTCCATCGTTACTTCCTTTCCCGGCGAAAGGTCCGGCCGGGTCTCACCTGCCGTATCGGTGGTTCTATTTTGTTCTGGATAGTTTAACCTAAGAAGCGCCGAAGCGCGGCGATTTTGGCGAAACCTCTGGACTGCAACGGCCTGTGAAAATGCGCACCGCACCCAACGGGTGCGGTCGTGCGCGACCCCGGCCCGCTTTTTTCAAACCATTTCGCTCCAGATCTTTAGCCAAAACCCCTCACGCTTATCGCGCTTCTTAGGTTTAACGCTTTTCAAGGTAAACCAACAGCCGCATTTACCCGCGGCATCGGCAAGCACGAAGGCCTTCTCCAAACCCCGGCGCGGGCGGCCCACCGCCCATGCCGGGTGGGTGCCGCACCTCAAAGAAACACCGATGGTCCGACTTCTATTTCGCAATCCTCGGTTGCGCACGGGTTCTCGCCGCCACAAAGCGCGAATTCGGATTATAATGGGCGGCAACTCATCCATGATTTAGCACCAAAACGCGAAACAACCGTCGTCGGACCCCGTCTCTGATCAAGGTCCCACCGACGCCGAGGGGTACACCTTGCACGAAATACTCTTGGAAGCGGGAACCAACGAAGTCGAGTTCCTCGAATTCTATCTGGGCGATCAAAGTTTCGGGATCAACGTCGCCAAGGTCAAGCAGATGGTCCGCTACGAGGCCGATCAAATCACCGCACTCCCCGACCAAATCCCCAGCATGCTGGGTTCGCTGCATCATCTCGGGCACCACGTGC
This sequence comes from Acanthopleuribacter pedis, assembly GCF_017377855.1. Lineage (GTDB taxonomy): Bacteria > Acidobacteriota > Holophagae > Acanthopleuribacterales > Acanthopleuribacteraceae > Acanthopleuribacter > Acanthopleuribacter pedis. The sequence continues at coordinate 319,293 of NZ_JAFREP010000005.1, read as the reverse complement.
CCATCCTCGACTTGAACCGCCATTTGCACCGGCAGGTCACCGAAACCAAGGTACCGCGCATCATCATCCTCACCGATTTCAACAGCAGCTTAAGCGGCTACCTGGTTGACGGGGTCAACAAAATCCATCGCATTAATTGGACGGATTTCCAACCGACCTCACCGGCACTGCAGATGCACAATCCACGGGTAACCGGCATGGTGGTGTTGGAAAACCGCGAAATCGCCATTCTCGATTTCGAGTGCATTTTGGAAGACGTACAAGGCGCCCCACAACTCGACGCGGCCGAGTCGGAACAAGCAGCCGCGCCCCCGGTACCGACCGCCGCACCGGGCCCCCCGCCCGCGGGTGTGAGCGCCGAGGCCCTCGCGGCAACCGCCATGTGGCGCAACGCCGCCGCACCGGCGCCGACCACACCCGCCGTGCCGGCCGCACCGGCACCCAAGATACAAACCCCGGCACCCAGCGCACAGGCCCCGGCACCGACGGCCAACGAGGACGCGTTGGGCCCCTCCCTTTACCTGGCCGAGGATTCCAACCTCTTCCGCATGAATCTGATCAGCACCCTGCACCACTGGAACTACCGCAACCTCGCCGTTTTCGAAAACGGGTTGGTGCTCTTCCGCCATTTGGAAAAACGCGCGAACGAGGCGATCAATCGCGGCGGCGGCATCAAAGATGTCTGCGATCTGGTCATCACCGATATTGAAATGCCGCAAATGGACGGCCTCACCCTGTGCCGCAATCTCAAAAGCCTGTTTCCCAGTTTGCCGGTCATCGTCTTGTCGTCACTCATCACCGAACAAATGGCGCTCAAATGCCAGAGCGTCAACGCGGACGCCAATCTCTCGAAAAAACAACTGGGCAAACTCAAGGGTTTGATCGAAACCTTCATCGCCGAATAACGACGGGCACCGCCAAATAATAAAGGGAATGATTCAAACGAATCATTCCCTTTATTGGTGCATGTTCCCCGCGGGGATCGGGTTCGGCTTAGATATCGCCTTGTTTGGCGGCTTTCACAGCTTTGGCGGCCTTGGGCGCCTCGGCGGGTTGCGCGGCGGCAACAGTGGCCGTTTTCTTGCTCGCGCAGCAGGATTTGGCGGTTGCGGCCTTGGGCGCGCAGTGACCTTTGACAACGGTGCCTTTGGCTTTAGGGGCGCAGTGGCTTTTGGCGGCGGTTTTTGCCGAGGGCACGGCGGCGGCTTTGACAACGGGTTGCGAGGGTAAGGTGGGTTGGGTCGCGGCAGCCACCACGGGCGCCTCGGTTTTGGTTTTGGCAACGGCCTTGGCTGAATCACAACCAAAACCCCAACCGGCAAAACAGAACAAAGCGGCAAGGACGACGAGTTTTTTCATAACGATTCTCCTTGAATTCGAAGCCATGCGAATCCGAGCGTTGGCTCGAATGCGGCGAAAAAAGTATTGACATTGGTACCACGAGAACGGCTTGTTTTCAAGCGACGCCGACACCCTTCACCCAATGTTGCCGGCACCGGGATCGTCCCCATGCCGACCAAGGCACCAAAAACCCGCTTTACTTAGGAAAGATCCAAGAACCGAAGGCCCATGGAAACCGGTACTTCACGGAAGCGGCGGTTCTCGATTTGTTTCATGAAGTTGCGCAAACGCAAGGCCAAAGCCACGCCGCGATCCTGGGCAACCAAACTCTCCAACATGTACCAGGGCAGCAACCAGTGGTCGGGATACTGCTCGCGAATGACACGGTCGGCATGGGTGAAGCGTTCGAGCATCCGCGCCGGTTCCCCCTGCCTAACCTGGTTCACCTCGTCGTAGAGGCCCAACAAGCGACAGTCCGTCTCACTGTAATTCTTCAGGCCGGGCACGCGTTTTTCGCTGTAATCACTTTTGGGCCAATAACAATCGTCGGCGGCACCGGCAAAAGCCGTGGTCACTTGGTCGCCGACCGCCATGTCGTAAACGCCCCATTCCGGCTGGAACAGAACCTGGTCACCCAAGGTCACGCGGCAGTCGGTGAAGGTGACCAGCATCAGCCGGCCATCCTCGTTGACCAGCGTTTTTTGCAGCACGCCCGCCACAACAACCCCGGATTTAAACCGTAATTGGCCGCGCGAACCGTTGCCGGCGAATCCGTAGCGTTCCAAATCAGCAGGTCTTTTGGCGGCCAAGCTTTCGCCGTCGTCCAGCACACCCAGCGGAGAACCGTAACCCTCGGCGTGGTGTTCCTTGCCATGCCCCTCCAATTGACGGTTACCAACAGACAAGGCACAAGGCCCGGTGAACTGGAGGTAGTCGGCGTTTGACCCGCCGTGAATGTTGGTGAGGGTTCCCGTAATTTGCAGGCCGGAGTTGAGGGTAACCGTGCCGACTTCGCAGCTTTTAAGCATCACATCCAAGGCCTTACGGCCACCGACCTTAAAGGCAAAGGTCTCGCAGACCTCGTCGAGAATGTGGTTGAGCTGATCGAAGGTTTCCACCACAAACAGTTGCGGTTGTTGTTTGGTAATGTCGTAGTTCACGTCAATACAGCCGGCGGTGAGCGGCAACTTTTTCACCTCGGGCAGGTGCAGGAAGTAACTTTCGCCCACGGACGACAAAATCCCGGCGCCGTAGATTTTGTAATCCTCGGGTTTGCCAATCAACCCGTATTCCACCGTCCACCAGTGCAGACGCGACAAGAAGCTGGCCTCGGAGGTAAAGGAGACGGCGGCAATGGCCTCCTCCAAGCGAACCTCGGCCGCGTAAACCTGCTCCGGCGTGCTGCTGATGTCTTCTTTGACCACGGACAGGTTGCGGATGGCGTTGTACACATCGAGGTCTTCGCCCGAGGAAAAGGCAAGTTTGCCGATTTCACCGAAACGGCGCAGGAAACGGTTGTAATCGGGATCGGGAATAATCGGTGCGTGGCCGGCCGATTCGTGAATGATGTCCGGGGCCGGTGTGTAAGCGAGGTGATCGGCGGTGCGAATATCGGCGGCGATGGTCAGGATCCCAAGCGCTTGGAATTCCTGAAAGGCGCGCGGCGGAATAAAGCCGTCGACACAGACCGCGCCCCAACCGAAGCGGGACAAACAGGCGTCCATTTCCTCAATGCGCGGGATGCGATCAATCGAAATCCCGGTCTGCTGTAAGCCGTCCACATAAATAGGGTGCGCGGTTTCTTTAAGCTGGTTATAGGTCTGCAAAAGAATAAATCGCCAAACCGCTTGGTCCACGGTGTCATAGGCATCGTAATCTTGATGCACCACATAGCGGCGCAAATGGGCGGGAATGCGGTCCAATGTTTCGTGAGCATTCATGATGACCTCCGTTTCACTGTGGTTCAGGTTTCGTTTGTGTGTGGCACCCTGTTCGGTGCGGGGGACCCCCCGTTGTCGCGGCCAGGTGAGGGCTTGGGGCGTCTCGCAAATGCGGAAAAAGGGCCGGATCAAAACCAAGTACGGCTTGGCCGCCGGCAAAAAAGGCAACGTAAACGATAACCATTCTACCTAAAAGTAACGGGTTCGGGTGGATGCAATCGCGCAAAGTTCGGCACAGAACGGGCCGAACTTTGCCTGCCCGCGCGGTCACAAATCCTTCGCGGCCCTAGCGGGAACCAAACGGCCCCGGCCGGGAAACCCGCCGGGCACCCGGCCCCCTCGTCAGGCACCACCGCGCCCGCTTCCCCTTTCCCTTCAGGCGGGTGACTGCTAGAGTGGGCACACGAAGAACCGCCACAAAAACAGGCGTTCGGTGGGTGCGACCCTTGCCCGTGTCATCTCGCCGCTTGAGGTTTTATGGAATTTATTTTGGAGATCGTCGGCTTCGTGGTCAAAGCCGGCATTGTCACACTCGCCGTGGGCGCCGTGATTCTGTTACTTTCCGCCACCATCCGTCGCAACGAGGACAACGAAATCGGCTCGATCAGCGTGGTCGATCTCGGCAACCACCTCGATGACCTGGTCGAAAGCGTCCGTTACGCGGTGATGGATCGCAAAACGGCGAAAGATTACCAAAAGACCCAGAAAAAAGAGCAGAAACACAAAACCCCGTCGGAAAAGAACCTGTACGTGCTTGATTTCGACGGCGACATCGCCGCTACCCAGGTCGGCGAACTGCGCGAACAAGTCACCGCCGTATTGGGCATGGCCGACCCCGAAAAAGACGAAGTCGTGGTTCGGCTGGAGTCCTCCGGCGGCATGGTCCACCAGTACGGTTTGGCCGCGGCCCAATTGGCACGGCTGCGCGAAAAAAAGATTCCGCTTACGGTGTGCATCGACCGCGTTGCCGCCAGCGGCGGTTACATGATGGCCTGCATCGCGGACCGCATTTTGGCGCCGCCCTTTGCGATTCTCGGCTCCATCGGGGTCATCGCCATGTTCCCCAACTTCCACCGCCTCCTCAAAAAACACGACGTCGATTATCTGGAAATGACCTCCGGCGAGTTTAAACGCACCTTGTCACCGCTCGGTGAAGTCACCGAAAAAGGCCGCGAAAAGTTCCAAAGCGAGCTGGAAGACACCCACCAACTGTTCAAGGATTTTGTGACCACCTACCGGCCGGCGGTGGATGTCGACAAAATCGCCACCGGCGAAACCTGGTACGGCACCCGCGCCCTGGAACAAAAACTCATTGACCGGCTGCTGACCAGCGACGACTACCTGCTGGAACGCCGCCCCGAAACCAACATTTACCTGATCCGTTACGACGTCGCCAAAAGCGTGCGCGAGCGGGTGACCAGTACCCTCACCAGTATTGGCGCCGGCATGGTAAAAAAGGTTTGGACGGAAATGGAAGAACGCGCCCGTTTCCGCGCTGAATAGCAGTCCCCGTTTCGTTGATTTTGAAGGAGCCCCGACATGGATCACCTCATGCGCTTGGCCAAAGCCTGGCTATTCATCGGCATGTTCCTGTGTTTAATGGTTTACCCCGCCCTGCTGATTCAAACCAGCGCGCCCCCGGGGGAAACCGCGCCGGCAGCCACCCGCCCTCCGGCGCATGACAGGCAACCCGACGCACCATCCCCTCTAGCAGCGCAACCCGAGGCACCTGCTGAATCGGCCGGCCAGGCTGAGCCGTACCCGACATCAACGACCGTGGAAGAAGCCGTCGAATTAGAGGACTTTCCCACCTCTCCCCAAAACGAAACCGCAAACGTCACACCGCAACCCACGCAAGAAACGGCCCGCACCGATGCGCCACCACAAGACAGCGTGGCTGAACCCGAACCAGCATCGTTGATCCAACCGCGGGCGGAAGAGGAAGCAACCACCCAAGCGCCAACCGTGGCGGAAACACCGGCCCCGAAGCGGCCGGAAGCCGCGGAGACGCGGGATGAACCCATGCCCGTGAAACCCCAAACCCCCGCGGTCACCGTACCCGCGGGGAAGCTGCTCAACATAGCGGTTGATGCCGCCGCCTTGCTCAACACGGCCGAAACCGACGCCTACCAGCGCATGCAACTGCGCTTGCCGGCGGGCGCGGTGGTCAGCGCACCCTTCGCGGGTGAAATCGTCAAAACCTACCTGGCGCCCGGCACGGGTTATACGCTGTACCTGGTTTCGCCGGAAAAAGGGCTGGCACTGATGATCGGCGGTCTCCGCAAGGAAGAACTGATCGCCGCGGGCACCCAGGTTCCGGCCTCGGCACGCCTGGGCCTTACCGCCGAATCCGACGCGAGCGAACATCTTTTGTTCCTGCAAGTGCGCAAACTCGACGACCCCGCCAAATGGTGGCAAGGCCCGCTTCAAGAACCCGTCCCCTACGCCCAGGCCTGGCTGCAAATCCCCTAGCCTGCCGGCCGCACCCTGCGCAACCGCTTACAGGGCGTGGTTTTTTTATCTTAGGTTGGATTAAAGCGCCTCGCGCTCTATTCCGAGCAACATCGCATCGACGCTGTTCACCAAGCGGTCCTCGATTACCGCGAAGGTTTTTTCCACCACGGCTTGGGAATTGCCCACCACGACAAAGGTCCACTCGGAACGGTCGTGCACGTCGTGGTAATCGCTTTCGCACACGGCGATGTTGGTCGCATTGCCGAAGCGATGGCGCAAACCGGACAAACGTTTGCGTTTGTCCTTGAGGGAATAACAACCCTCGAGCCGAAATTCGGCCGTCATCAATTCTAAAATCATCGTCGGGTCTCCGTAAGGGGCGCCGCTCAATCGCCGGCGAGCGCCACCTCGAAATCCGCCCAGACCGGGCAGTGGTCCGAGGGTTTTTCCATACCGCGCAACGCGTAATCAATGCCGGCGTCACCCAAGACATCCATCATCGGCGCGGTCGCCAGAATAAGATCGATGCGCAGGCCGCGTTTGGGTTCGCGATCAAAACCTTTGCTGCGGTAATCGAACCAACTGAAGCGGTCGTCCACCTCGGGGTACAGGTGGCGGTAGGTATCGGTGAGACCCCAGGCCAGCAAGGTCTCCATCCATTCGCGTTCTTCCGGCAAAAAGCTGGCTTTGCCGGTGCGCAGCCAGCGCTTGGCGTTGTCCGCGCCGATGCCGATATCGCCGTCGACGCGCGCGATGTTCATATCGCCAATTACCAGCAGGGGTTCGCTTGGGTCGCAGTGTTCCTTAAGGTAGCGCGTCAAGTCGGCGTAGAATTTCTGTTTGTTGGGGAATTTCTCGGGATGGTTGCGGCTTTCGCCCTGGGGAAAGTACCCGTTGAGCACCTTCAAGGTCCGTCCGTCGGCCAAGGCGTACGCGCCAATGATCATCCGTTTTTGGGCCTTGGCGTCGTCCCCGGGAAACCCTTTGTGAACGGCGCGCGGGGGGATCCGACTCATCAAGGCCACCCCGTAATGGCCTTTTTGACCGAACCATTGTGGCTGGTAACCCAATTCCGTCAGGTTGCCGACGGGAAACTCGGCGTCAACCACCTTGGTTTCTTGGAAACCGACAATGCCGGGGTTCGATTCGGCAAGCGCCGCGAGTTGGTGCTGTCGCGCGCGAATACCATTCACATTAAAACTGACCACTCTCACGTGCGTCCTCCCACTCGAAACATGTTTGCCGCGCTCGCGAATTTTTGTAAACCGTGAACCGGCAAAGGGTTCGCCCGGCCCGAGGGCCGGCAAAGCGACAAGGCTCCTTTTGTACCACCGAACCCCCCACCGTTGCAACCAAGCCGGCCGCGCCCGCTTGGCGGCGAAATCGCCTGAAGCGAAGCATCCCAAAGCAAAACGAAAGGCCGCGCCGTGACCCTTCACGGGAGGGATTTGACAAAAAAGCTACCCACATCACAGCACCCAAAGCACGCACGATAAACAAGTGACCGGGCCGGGCTTGATCGCTAGAATAACCCTGTTCGCCCCGCCGGGCGATCAAACCAACCGGCCCCATTCCGACCCACCGGAGGCTGCAAGTGAAAACCCTTGCGGCACAAACGTAACCCGCACCATGGTGCATTACCTGAAAAAAAGTCGAAACGCGACGACGCGCCGGCGCACTTACCCAGTACAACCACGCGCATCGACCGCAAGCGTTTCGCGGAACGTCGGGATGAACCCGAATGGGAAAAGAGGAGCACTCATGTTGCCGAAAACCGCCGCGGACTATGCCAAAACCATCGATCACACCTTACTGAAACCCACGGCGACGCCGAACGAAATTCGCAGCTTATGCGAAGACGCGGTCCGTCACGGTTTCTTCTCCGTGTGTGTCAATCCCGCTTACGTGCCTCTCTGCCGATCCATTCTTGAACAAGAAGAAACCGCTCTGTGTACCGTCGTGGGTTTTCCCTTCGGCGCGACCAGCCCGCGCAACAAAGCGCAGGAAACGGCTTGGGCGGTAGAACACGGCGCCAACGAAATCGACATGGTCATCAACCTCGGTTGGGCCAAAGCCGGCGACTGGCGCGCGGTACAAATCGACATCAACGAGGTCGTGCGTGCCGCCGAGGGTGCCCTGGTGAAAGTCATCATCGAAAACTGTTATCTCACCGACGCGGAAAAAGCGGCCGCCTGCAGTGCAAGCCAAGACGCGGGCGCCCAATTCGTCAAAACCTCAACCGGCTTCGGCACGGGTGGCGCGGTCATTGAAGACGTCGCCCTCATGCGCCGTACCGTCGGCGACGCACTCGGGGTAAAAGCCTCGGGTGGGATTCGCAGCCTGGAAACCATGCAAGCCATGCTTGAGGCCGGTGCCAACCGCATCGGCGCCAGCTCCGGGGTCGCGATCCTCGGCGAAATCAACCAAAGCGCGCAATAACACCCGAACCACGGCAACCCGTTGTTAGGTCGTTCCCCATGAAGCAGGGAACGGTCCCGCGAGCGGCGTTCGACCCGAGGGTCGGCGCCGCTTTTGTTTTTTTCGGCGACCGCTGAATGACCATCCAATTCCGTATAAGCCAAAACAACGGCGGGATTTTTCATCCGCTATGACCACATGATAACCCTTTAGAAACTGCTAACCGACGCCAAATAGACCTATTTATCTTTGATTAGGATGCAAACTTAAGTTAAGGTTAGGGCCCTTCGGTTCGATAAGTTTAGTACACCCCCACCCAAGAATGCTTAATTCATGACATTGCTGGGCTTACCCGTTGCTTTGACTGAATGAGTTGGTGTGATCCACCCCGTTCCTCGGGATAGCGTGCCGGTTTTTGCCTGTCCTGCAATCGCTTGCCCCCGCCGCTCTGTCCCGCGATCCGTCGTGCTCACACCACGCGAAAAGATACCTTGACCTAGAGACGATGGAGGTTCGGAATGAAATTGCCGATGATTCACACCGCCCTGCGGTGCGCGGCTTTTGGTGCGCTTTTGATGACAGGATGGAGCATGGCCCAAATTGGTGATGGGCCTATTATCCGCGAACATATGGATCAAGCCCAGATCGAAAACGGATCCTTGGATTTTTGGCAGATTTTTGACCACGGCGAATTATTGTTTGCGGCCAAATTCAACACCTATGACGGCCAAGGTCGTCCCGGCACCACCGGCACCGGCGCGGCCCGTGAACCTGGCTCCGCACCTGCTTTTATCCGCACCTCGGCCCCTGAATCCAACTCCTGCGCGGGCTGTCACAACGACCCGGTTCGCGGCGGTGCGGGTGATATCGTGGCCAACGTTTTTGTTTTGGCCCAAGCCGCCGACCCTGTCCAGGATTCCGTCATGGCGACCTTTTCCAACGAGCGCAACACGCTCGGCATGCACGGTGCCGGCCTGATTGAAATGCTCTCGCGCGAAATGACGGCCGATCTGCACGCGGTACGCGACCTTGCCGTCGCCCAAGCCGCCGAAACCAACGCCTCGGTCACCCTTTCACTCGACACCAAAGGCGTGAATTTCGGCACCATTACCGCCGCCGCCGACGGGACCCTCGACACCAGCGCGGTCGACGGCGTCGATGCCGATCTGATCATCAAACCCTTCCACCAAAAAGGCGTGGTCGTGTCTCTGCGCGAGTTCAGCAACAACGCCATGAACCACCACCACGGCATGCAGTCAACCGAACGCTTCGGCATGGCGCGCACCGGCACCAAAGACTTTGACCAAGACGCGGTTGAAGACGAGTTAACCGTGGGCGACATCACCGCGATCTCCGTTTGGCAGGCAGCCCTCGGCACGCCCGGCCAAATCATTCCCAACGACGCGCCCCGCGCCCGCGCCATCCTGCGCGGCGAACGCCTGTTCAAAGACATCGGCTGCGAAAGCTGTCACGTATCCAGTCTGACCCTGAACGATCCAGTTTTCTCCGAACCCAACCCCTACAACCCCGAGGGCAACCTGGTCCCCGCGGAAACCACCGCGGTGTATACCTGGGACATGACCGTTTTGGGCCAAGGTCCGCTGCCACGCAAAAACCACCTCGGTCAGGTTGAGGTGCGTGCCTTTACCGACCTCAAACGCCACAACCTGTGCGACGACGACTACAGCCATTTCTGTAACGAGCAGTTGGTTCAGGCCGGCGTGCCCACGGAAGAGTTCCTGACCCGCAAGTTGTGGGATGTGGGTTCCAGCGCGCCATTCGGCCACCGCGGTGACCTGACCACCATGACCGAGGCGATTCACTACCACGGCGGCGACGCCCGTGCTTCACGCGACCAGTACTTTGCCTTGCCCCAGCGGCAGCGCGACGAAATCGTCGAATTCCTCAAGTCCTTGCAAATCCTGCCCCGTGACGCGCAGAGCTTGATCGTGGACGAAAACGGCCAGGCCAAGAACCGCAACCGCGTCGTGCGCAAAAACGCGCCTGTCCAACGCGACGTCATGGAATAACCCCGGTTCCACCGGAACGGTGAAGGAAAAAGCGGGCCTCGGCCCGCTTTTTTTGCTTGGGTACCGGGATGACTCCGCTACAATGCGCACACATGATTAAGGCGGCGCCCGGCCCGTTCGGCCCACCAGGGTTTTTTCCGCGAAACCGGTCCTCTGGCTAGAACAGCGGGAAAAGGTGCTGCAATGAGGAAGGACACATGCCGTTGGGTGAATTGACCACCGAGGAACTGTTGGAGAATTTCGATTTATTCGAAGACTGGGAAGAGCGCTACCGCTACCTGATCGACCTGGGCCGCAAGTTGCCCGCGTTCCCGGAAAGCGCCAAAAACGACACCAACAAAGTCGACGGCTGCATTAGCCAGGTCTGGATGACCGCGGACGTGAGCGAGGAAACACCGCCGCGGATTATTTTGACCGCCGACAGCGACGCCCATATTGTCAAAGGCTTGATCGCCGTCTTGTTGGTCGTGTATTCCCACAAAACCGCGGCGGAAGTACGCGCCGTCGACATCAACGCCGTTTTTGAACAGTTGGAGTTGGGTTCCCATATCAGCGTCAACCGCCGCAACGGCTTTTACGCCATGGTTGAACGCATCAAACAATTCGCGGCCGCGTAACCGTCACCAGCCGCGGCAGTTGCCACGGGTAGTCGCAGTTTCCACCAGCCGTGACAACTGTCACGGCTTTTTCATACCCTCGTCTCTGGGGCCAAGCAAGGTCGGTCCACTATGCTGGAACACGGCGAACAGGCAATGATCCGCATCGCGCCAACCCGCTTTCACCGCTGTTCGCTGTTGGCAACCAACCCTGATTCAGGGATCCGTGATGCGACACCCCCCAGGTTCCCGCGACCCAACGCCGGGACCGCCTGGGTTTGTGAGGTCCTATGTCGCGATTTTTGTTTTGGCTCCTACTCCTCGGCTTTACAGCTTGTAAACCCTCATCCAGCCCATCACCGGCGGCCGACCCACCCGCCACCGAGGTCCCGACCCAGCCCGCCGCGGTCCAGACGGAACGGCCACGACCACCCGCCTTTTTCCAGCCGCCCCCCGGTTTTTCCGATCTAGCGCTCGAGGCACAAGGCGCCCTCTTGAAAAGTCGGCAAAAAGAAATCGAACGCGGTCTCGATGGGTGGGTGTTCCTCAACCGCTGGGTATGGGAACAAAGTACGCGCGTCCAAACACCGGAAGCACGACTGAAGGCGCTGTACCAAGCCCAAGACTTTTTAAACGGCATGGACTACGGCAGCCTCGGCGCCCTCTTTCAGGACCAAATCCTGCAAAAGCATGACTTTGAAAACCTGGATATCCACCAAAGGCTTAGCCTGCTCAAGCAATTGAACCAACGCGATTACGCCCCGAACACCCTGATTTGGGAAAAACACATGATCGCCGCCCTCCTCGAACATGTGCTTTCAGGCGACGCCGGCACCACCCCCCAACAACAAGCGGGTGAGGCCCTGACCTTGGCCAACCGTTATTTGCCCATTTGGGCTCGCGGCACCGACCTCTTTTTTGTCCTGCACCATCAAAATCGGCTAACCGAGGGTTCACCCCAACAACGGCTGCAAACCGCGCAAGTCGTTTACCTAGAAAACACCCATGTGAGTCCGGTCCTGCAGGACTACCTCGTTGAAGCGGCGATTGCCGCCGTCATCAACCACCCCGATTACACCACCTGGAACAAACAGGCCCTGCGCGACAAGCTTGCCCCGCTTGACCCGAAATTGGGGCACATCCAGGAGCAAGTGATCAACCTGCTGTGGGACCCAGCCCGGCAAAACACCGTGCCGCGGTCGACCAAAGCCTTGAACCCCCGCGCTTGGCTCGCCAAGCAGCACGGACCCAAGGACACCTTGGCCAAGCTGCAAAGCCTGCTTCAACTGAAACGCGATCAAGCCGTTCGCGTACCGCTCAAACACCTGCGCAACGAACTCATCCTGCAACACTGCTTGCAGGTGCGCGGTGCCAAAAACCAACTCAAGGCCTATCTTCAAGCCGCCTCGGTCGCCCTACAGGAGGACACCCTTTTCACCGCGTACCTGATCGAACGGGCCCTCCGGGAAGACCTATTCGGCGGACGCAACGATGCGCGCCACGTGTGGGCGATTCAGGATCTCGCCGACCGACAGTTGCTGCGCAGCGGTGCGTTTAAGCGGTATCGCCACTTTTTCCTAACCCGCGCGATTGCCGTGCATTGCCGTGACCTCCCCCCGACGCAACAGGGCCGGGCCATGCTCGAAATCCACCGCCGCGCGCAGAAAACCAACGCCGCATTCGCCGATTTCTCCGATCCGGCGCTCACCCTGTTCACCCAGACCGACCCCGCCTATCGCGAAAAAACACCGCGCGAGCGGGTGAACACCCTCAACCAACTTCACCAGCAAGGTTTGATTTCCACGACCACCTTGGCCATGCACCAAGCCGCCGAGGCTTACCGCGAATGGTACAGTCCCGAGTTCGAACGTGAATTCACCCCGGCGATGCGGCTCGAACTGTTCGAGGAAGGTCATCAGAAAGGTGATTTCCCCGCGGCCACCATGCGTCAGATTCGGCTTTTCCTCGAACGCGCTCATCCGGCGAAATAAGCAAGGCCTGACGGCACATGCCCCTACCGCAATCTACTTATCTGAGCCAACCCCTTTTTCGAGGAATGAGCCCTTCGTCGGGTGCGCCGCGCGTTTTAGGTTAAATCCGGGCGGGGCGCGCTTTTGCTACCGCCCCGCCGTCCGCTCCGTTACAATAAGCGCTGCAATCATGCCACGATTGTTTCGCGGCGCGGTCGGGGAACCCGTCTCTTCTTTCTGCCGAGCATCCATTCACTCGCGACCCCCATCAAGGTTTCACGCGCCGAGAAGCCGATTCCCGAATTCCATCCCATCCCAGAGCCGCACACACCGCCGGCAACGCTTGCCAGGTCACCCGACCTTTAGGCTGGGGCGCGGCGCGGCGATGATGGGGCAGGTTCTGGAAGCGGTCCTTTCTTTCGGTATGGGGCGAAACGCGACCCAGCGACGGTTCCTGTTTCCCAGCCTCTTCCCATCCGCCCACCCGGCCCGTCCGGCATATTTTTCTTCGCGGAGGGAAACCCGACGCCCGCATCATTACCTTAACGAGGTTTTTATGTTCACATCATTCCGTTCGCCGTTGGTCGCTTTGACCATCACCCTCACGGCGGCTCTCTTCCTGCTCGCGCCCCTTAGCGCGGGCGAAGTTTTGACCCCTGAAAAACTCTGGCAGCTCAAGCGCTTGGGTAGCGTGACCGTTTCTCCTGACGGCAACCACGCCGTGTACAGTGTCACCCAATACAACTGGCAAGATGAAACCAGCAACAGCGACCTTTACGTGCTCGACATCGCGCGCGGTGAATCGCGCCGTTTGACCAGCCACACCGCCTCCGATCACAACCCCATCTTCGCCGCGGACGGCGCCGGCGTGTATTTCCTCTCCAACCGCGAGGACAAAGCCAAAGCCCAGCTCTACTACATCGCCCTCAACGGCGGCGAGGCCGAGCGCATCAGCAACGCCCCCGACGGCTTGAGCAACGTCAAGTTGCTGCCCGGCCAGGAACGCCTGCTGTTTACCAAAGAAGTAGCGCTCGGCAAACCCGTCAAAAACCTATTTGAGGACCTGCCCAACGCCTCGGCCCGTGTGTACGACGACCTCAAATTACGGCACTGGGACGGCTGGTTCGAGGGAACTTATTCCCACCTGCACCTGGCCGACATCAACGGCGACAACGCCCGCGATCTGATGAAGGATTTGACCCAGGACACGCCCACCAAACCCTTTGGTGATGCCGGTGACTTCACCATCTCGCCCGACGGCAAAGAAATCGCCTACGTCGCGCTGGTCCCCAACCGACCCGCCGACAGCACCGATACCGGCATTTACCTGTTGCCCACCGACGGCAAGGTCGCCGAACTTTTGACCAAGAACATGGGTGGTTACGACGTCGAACCACGCTACTCCCCCGACGGCACCTACCTGGCCTGGCTCTCGATGGAAACGCCGGGTTACGAGTCGGACCGCAACCGCATCATGCTGTACCACCGCAAAAACAAAACAATTGAAGAACTGACGGTCGGCCTCGACGAAACGGTCAGCCACATCGCCTGGCAGGACAACGACACCCTCATCTTCAACGGCCCCACCAAGGGGACCTACCAGCTTTACCGCATGGACATCACCCGCAAGGGCAAAAAGCACACCGGCAACATCACCCAAATCACCAAAGGCCGCCACAACCTGAGCAGCTTCACCGTCAAAGGCGACCTGATCCTCGCCAAGAAAAGCACCCACGAGCGCCCCTTCGAACTGGTGAAGGTCAACGCGGACGGTTCGCTGAAAACCCTGACCGATATTAACGGCGACCACTACGCCAAGCTGGACTTGCCCGAAATCGAGACCATGTGGGTTGATGCGACCGACGGCAAGAAGATCCACAACTGGATCATCAAGCCGCCCAACTTCGATCCCAACAAAAAGTACCCCCTCTTGGTTTACTGCCAAGGCGGTCCCCAGTCGATGGTCTCCCAGTTCTTCAGCTTCCGCTGGAACTTCCACCTGATGGCCGCGCAGGGTTACGTGGTCGTGGGCATCAACCGCCGCGGTTTGCCAGGATTCGGCCGCGAATGGAACGACAGCATCAAGGGTGATTACGGCGGCCAACCGATGCGCGATATTTTGTCATCGACCGATGCGATGCTCGCCAAAGACTACATCGAAACCCAACGGGTGGCGGCGATCGGCGCCTCCTTCGGCGGTTACACCGTGTTCCGTTTAATGGGCATGAACCACGGCGAAAACAAGCGTTTCCAATCGATGATCTCGCACTGCGGCCTGTTTAACATGGAGGGCTGGTACGGCGCGACGGAAGAGTTGTTTTTCCCCAACCGCGACATGGGCGGCCCTTACTGGGAAAGCGAAGAACAGAAGAAGCAGTACGCGGAAAACAGCCCGCACAGCTACGTGCAGAACTGGGAAACCCCGATCCTGGTGATCCACGGCCAGTTGGACTACCGCGTGCCCTTGACCGAGGGTTTACAGGCGTTCCAAGCAGCCAAGATGAAAGGCAACAAAGCCCGCTTCCTGTACTTCCCGGACGAAGGCCACTGGGTACTGAAACCGCAAAACGGTATTTTGTGGCACCGCATCTTCTTCCAATGGCTGGAAGAAACCCTCCCCGGCACCAAGGAAAAACCCTCCGCCCCATAGTTATGCAACAGGCAACAAAATCACAAGAGAGGCACCTTATCGGTGCCTCTTTTTTTGTGCCTGTTGCATCCATAAAAATTCTTTGGCTTCAGGTTTCACTGGATAGCTTGACCTTCGCCGAAAAGGGCTTAGGAGACAAAAACAACAGCCATATCACTCATATATCAAATTCAAGGCTATTTCTTTTTTCTATTTTGCCTATAATGGGGGCATTATGGAACGGCAAGACTATCTCATCCCTCCAGCCGAATATTTGTGTGTTGTTGCGCCACGAACGCCGCTTGCTCGTTATCTTGAAGAAGCAAGGAAGCTTCTTTTGCACTACCCTGGCATTCTTGAGCTTATCCGTGCTGACCTTGACGCGCATGCACTCAAAAAGAAGAAATTGAGGATTGCTGACAAACAATGGGAGCATCAAGCCGCCGGCATACTTCCAGGAGCTCATGCGCAATCTGAGCAACCTTCCACTCAAAGCCTAGAATTGAAGATCGGCCGGCCCCGTATGGCGCCCGAAGTTTGCTATTACTTTCTTGCTGTCCGCGGTTTCGCTGGTGGCGTTAAAGGTCTTGATGCACGCAACTTATTCATGGAATCAACGAGCATTCAGCTTTTATTGGCGGAGGCCGGCGTAAAAATGCCGGGCCTCAGCACCATCATCGATAACACCAATGCGATCAGTCAAGCTACGCGCGACGCCATTCTTGACGCACAGCTGAAGTTAATCCTTAATGAAGATAAAGATGATTTTCGGCAACAAATCGTTGATTCGACAGCGGTTAACGCTCATACTGCATGGCCCAAGGATTCAGCCCTCATTTTCGGCTTCATCGAGCGAATCTGGCGACGTGGTCAAAAACTAAACCAGTTTGGCGTTGGGAACATGGCTGTTTCCGGTATTGAGGAAACGCTTAGTGACCTGAAAAAACTGGATTTTGAGATCTCAAACACCCAGGGCCGGAAAGGCGCAAAAGAACACCGCAAAGCGCTTTACCAGGAAGTCATTGACCTTGCCGAGTATACCAGCCAAGACATGAGCGAAGAGTTAAAGCGCATAAAGAAAGAAGCTGAAAAGAAGTCGATAAAACCAAGCCTCTTAGCGAAACTAGAGCGGCTAATTCAGTGGCTGGAAAAAGACATTGAAGATCTCGATGCTTTGATTTTGGCTTGCATTCGTCGCGTTCTCGAAGACGAGCCGCCCTCGTCAGGAAACCGCCCACTTAGTTTGGCTGATCCTGATGCAGCCTACATCGAAAAAGGCGGAAGGGAACCAGTTATTGGTTACCGAGTTCAGCTTGCGCGAACAGGAAAAGGATTTGTTTGCAACTATTTAGTCCCAAAGGGTAACGCAAATGACGCATCTCAATTCCTGCCGCTTTGCGAGGGTGCCATAAAAAGAACCGGCGTCACTCCTCAGCTGATCAGTGCTGTTGGTTGCTACGCAAGCGCAAAAGGGAGAGACGCACTCTTGCGCAAAGGGGTAGCTAAGGTAAGTATTTCCAGCAGCAAAGGGAAAGCTATCACGCCAATCGAAGACTGGGAGAGCAAAGGATACAAAAGTGCAAGAAGAGATCGGTCATCGGTGGAATCATTGGTGTTTCAACTGAAAAAATTGGTAAACCTGGGACAGATGGTTCGCTGTGGTTTGGACAGTGTAAAGGCTGAAATCACGGAGAAAATTCTCGCTTTTAACTTTTTAAGAGCTTGCCGCCTCTAGGAAAGCTGAGCAGATACCTTTTCGGCTAAGGTCTAGCTTGCCGGCGCCCTATTTCCCAGCCGGATAAAGCCCCATCAAAACGAAACCGTAAGCACACAATCAAAATCTACAAAGGTTTGATTTTTTGGATTTTTTTCATTTTCAAAAATTAGATTCCATGCCCTTTAATTAAAGACAACATGATGTTAGGATTTTCGGCACCTCTAGTCCTTATACGGTGACCTTATGGAACCGAAATTATCTGATCTTATTGAAGATCTTAAAAACCTACAACCTTTGGGTAAACACGGCATCGCCAAGATCTTCGAAACCGCGGGCGAATTCAAAGGCCAAATTCGCACGGTTTCTACGATTGGGATCAAACCCCTCGACGGTGAAACCTTTGAGCGCTTAAAACCACGCTTCGAGGAGGTTTTGCGAAAAATACAGGCATTGGAACACCCTGCCGTCGCCCGCTGCATGGGGGGCTGGTTTACCGAACAGGGTCCGCTTTTTTTGTGGCAGCAAATCATCGGCTCTCCGTTAACCAAACGTCTGGGTGACAAAGGTTTGGAAGCCAAGGTTCCAACACTTGAGGTTATCGAAAAGATCGGCTCGGCTTTGGCGGCGCTTCGTGAATCGGGCCTTTCCACAGCGGTCAGCCCCGAGAATATTTATGTGACCGACACGGACGAGGTCACCCTCTTTCCTTTCGATCTCGCCCGCACCTTTCTCAAAAATCACGTGTCGACCGACCAAACGGATTTGTTTGAATTAAGCTACGCCTCGCCGGAACAGCTTTTGATGGGTTACCTGGTGCCGCCCTCTGATGTTTTCTCGCTCGCCATTTTGGCCCACCAGATTTTGAGCGGGCGCCTGCCGTTTGTGGTTCGCCCACCCGGTCGCATTGATGCAAAAATTATCAACGAACCCCCGAAAATCACACCGCACAGCGACCCGGAAGTCCAGAAATTCTGGAAAGCGGTGATCCGTCAGGCGTTACAAAAAAACCCCAACCATCGCTTTAACGACATTCCCGTTTTCCTAAAGGCACTTGGTGAGATTTGCGGGATGGATGGTTTCGACAAAGGTTTCTCCTATCCCAAGGAGCCGGAACCCAGTTTAAACACGCCTTCCCTGAAAAACTCGGACGGAACTCTGGTGTTCGACGAGGAAATGCAGGCGATGATCGTCGATCAAATTAAGGGCGAGGCCGCGCCAAAGGAAGCCGAGCACGCGCCAAAGGGTACAAGCGACGAGGCCCAATCGCCGCCAGAGCCGACCGCGAGCGCCAAAAAGGCGTCGCCGTCTGAAATGCAAGACAACCTCGAGGCAACCGATGCGTCGGTCCAGGCGTCGGAACCCGAAGAAGTCGCAAAAGAGACGCCGAACACGCCAACCGATACAGCCGAAGGAACACCTGCCGGAAGCCAAGCAGCGGACCGAGCCGAAGACGACCTGTTCACCCCCTTCGACCCCAGCATTCTGAGTGAAGCACCGCCCCACGGGGACGCGGCCCCGCAAATCCAATCGAACAACAGTCAAGGCCAAAAGTCCGACGGAGAATCGCCGGCCCAGCCCGGCCAAACACCTCGAGAAGAAACCGAAGCCTTGGCGGCTTACAGCGAGGAACCGGAAGCTTTGACGCCTAATCGCGGGGCTCCCCCGGTCGCGACGGAAACCCCGGCCGCTACCGGAGAGGAGACGCCGGCCAACACCCTGTCTTCGGCCAACGAAACCCCTACCGTCAAAGTACGCGATCAAAAACGAGCCCTCGACGAAGCGCCGACCCTCAAGTTGCGCGATCAAAAAACGGAGCAGGACCAAACAAGCGAGCCAAGCCCCTCATCCACAACAGAACCTTCCAAAACCGAAAAAGCCGCGACAAAAACATCCAAATGGCCGCTTGCCGTCGGTCTGACGGTTGCCGCGCTGCTTGTCGCCGGTGCTTTGCTGCTGCCGAAAAGCGAACCGGCGCAACCCGAACCACCGCCGGCGCCGGCCGTCACCTTTCAAGACGCCGCCATGGGCAACCTGCTGACGAAGGCCTTCGACGCGGATAAAAACGGGGTGTTGAACGAGGAAGAAATAAACCGAATCACCCACTTAACCATGCCCGCGGACAGCGGCATTGTCTCCTTTGACGACTTGAGTTTGCTGCCCAACCTCTCGCAAATAACGCTGGATGACTTGAACCTCGACAACCTGCCCAAACTGCCCGCCACCTTAACCGAACTCAGCCTTGCGAACAACCAGCTCAGCGGCACGCTCGACTTTTCCGAACTCCCCGGCTTGCAACAGTTGGTTTTAGCCGGCAACGGGTTGACCGTGTTTCCCATCCTGCCGCCGTCATTGCAAAGGCTCGACCTGCGCGAGAATCTGCTGGGAGAGGACAACTGTCCAGATTTAAAAAACTTCGCGGGCACACTCCAGTACAACCCGCAGGCCCAAGGCAACACCGTCGATTGCAACAATCCGCCGGTCACCACCATTGAAATCCCCGATCATGCCCTCAAACAAGCCCTGCTTCAGGCCGCGGACCAAGACGGGGACGGCGCCGTTTCGCAACAGGAAGCGCTAAGGGTAACCACCCTCAACCTAGGCGGCAAACCCAAAAAACGCGGTTCGGTCAGTGACTTAACCGGCCTGGCCGCCTTCCGCAATCTCGCCGAACTCGACGTCTCCTACCAAAAACTCAAAGCGTTGAATGAGCTGCCGCCCCGCCTGCAAGTACTGATTTGTACGGGTAATCAACTGTCGGATTTACCCATCAGCCAATTACAAACCCTAAAGCAGTTGAGGCTCTCCGACAACCGATTCAAACAGTTGAATATCGGACCTTTACGAAATTTAGAAGTTCTCATTTGTTCCCTCAACCCGCTGGAGGCTTGGCCGGCCTTCCCCACCAAACTCAAACGTTTGTTTGCCTCAGACGTGCGACTCAACCAACCACCCGATTTATCGTCCCTTCCCGAATTGCGCGTGGCGGTTTTGAAATTCAACGATTTGGAAACGCTGCCCGCGGTGGGCCCCGCGCTTAAGACCCTCGACATACAAGGTAACCAACTCACCACCGCCAACTGCGAAACCATTTGGGCATACGAGCAGCACATCGTGGCATTCACCTACAGTGATCAGCGCGGCACCCATTTGGATTGCGCCAACGAGCAAGCGGTAGCCATTCCCGACACTGCCTTTTTGGCGTACCTCATCGCGGCCCACGACGGCAACGGCGACGGCCGTTTCTCCCAAAAAGAAGCCATGGTGGTTACCAAAATCAAAACACCGGGCAAGGGCGCGATTCGGGACTTAACCGGTTTGGCCGCCATGTCGGCACTCACCGAACTCGACGCCCGCAAGGAAAGCCTTGCCGAGCTACCAGAACTCCCGCCCGCGCTGGACACCCTCTACCTCGACCAAAACCAATTCACCGATTTACCGAAAAAGATGCCCTTGCGCATCAAAGTCTTGAGCTTTGAGGGCAACCAACTCAGTGAGGAGGACTGCCCCGCCTTGCAACGGTTCATCACCCGCCACTCGCGCGCCAAAATCACCTACCTCGACCAGCAGGAAGCTTTTCTGACCGATTGCCTGCTAACCCCCGTCCCGGAAACGCCGCCCTCCGTTCAGACCTACGGCGAGATGCTTCCCCAATTACTGGATGACAGTCAGGTTTCTGAGCACCAGCTCGTTGATTATTTGAGCCAGGGCGCGACCCGTGTGCCACCCGAGTCATTTACCGCGGTGCTGACCAAGGCCGAAAAAAAGTTTCCCGGCCAAGCAACGGTTCAAGCCGCGCTGGCCAAACAACAGTTGTTAAAAGGTCAACCCAAACAAGCCGTGGCCCGCTACCGCAAAGCGCTGAGCGACATCAATGTGCCGCGCGGCCACCTGCTCTTCGCGGCCTACGCCGCGGTGCAGGCCGACAACACCAAACAAGCCGCGGAATGGTACCAACAGGAGGCGAAGCAACGCCGCAAATTCGCGCTGAAAGACGTCTTTGTACGCAACGGCTGGGTCGCGGGCACCGGGGGCGGGTTCGGGTTGAGCCGGAACCTCACCCGCAAGATCAAAAACCACCTGGAAGAAGTCGCCGCCACCAAAAGCTTGACGGCTCGCATCGCCTTACTGCGCCTGTCGTTTCTCAGCGGCGACTGGCAGGGTTTCAAAAAAGATTTGGCCAAACTCAAACAAGAAAAGTTGGCGCTGGACGATTGGCGCGTGGTCGTCGCCTGGGATTTGGTAGAAACCGGCGCCTTCCAAGAAGCCTTCTACTTACTGGAAGACAACCCCAACACGGAAGCAGCCATGCTACGCGGCTACTTGCACCTGGTGTCCTACCAATATGACCAAGCCATCCCCATTTTGCGCGGCCTGGATTCGACCGAGTTCCCGGAAGTTAACTGCTTCCCAGCGCTAAGTGCCCGGTAAGCGCCGCCGGCGCGAAATAAAACCAAAGAGGCAACCCTAAGCCGCGAGGATTCTTCCCGATGCACCGAGGTGCGACAATCCGGCCCTCGTCGCCAACGAAGCGCCCTCAAATGCCGGGAGTTAGGTTAGAATAGGCCGTTTAGGATAACACCCTTTTTCCTCGCTCCGTCGATTTTTGCAATGATATGAATCCGCGCATCCAGGTTGGTGAGCCGAATTTTGCCCGCGCGGAACTTTATAGGAGGCACCTATGCCGGCCACGCTCCCACGTCGCCAAGCACCCTTGACCCGTCTGACCATCCTCGTTCTGCTTCTGGTTGGATCCGCTTTTCCCCTGCTTTCGCAAGACGACGCATCGGCAACGCCCGAGAAAACCGTCGACACCGTCCTCGTCTTGGGTCCCTTTAACGACACTTTTAAAGACCAAAAACAAGCCGACTGGCTCAAAGACAACCTGTTCCAAAAACTGAGCGACGGCCCCTTCGTCCGCGCCAAAGACAGCATGACGGTCGCGGGCACCCAAATGACCTGGTCCCAGAAAAACAGCGGGTCCGTCTCCGCTGAACCCGGCCAAGCCGTGCTGGTCGCCTTTAACCTCGACCCCGTCCGCTTTACCGAAACCACGGTTGGTTTCACCTGGGACGGTTCCGCCCAGTTGCGCTTGGGCCGCAACAAAGTCGCCCTCTCCGGCAGCCCCGAGCAGCGCGGCAAAACCCACCTGCAAAACCAAAGCTACCAAGCCTTCCTGCTGCTGCACGCGGGCGAATCGGCCACCCCCCTCGCCAACCTCAAAATCAGCGGCGAATTTGCCGCGTCGGTCGCCGTCCACACCCAACCCAAACGCCGCCTCAACGGCGAACTGCTTTACGGCTCAAACAAAATCCAAAGCCTGGCCCTCTCACCCGACGGCCGCTACGTCATCCTCGGCCAACGCGGCCGTAGCGATGACGGCAAAAACTGGGAATCGGTCCTCGAAATTCGCAGTCTGGGTTCGGGTCTGGTGAAACGCATCTGGCACGGCGACCAACCCGCCAACCTGGCCTGGAAAGCCGATAGCAAACAAATCGCTTATACCTTTAACGGGCAATTGATCCGCGAGGATGTCAACAGCGGCCGCCAATCGGTGGTCCTGGAGAAAGCCGATACGGTCGGTCAAATCCATTGGGTCGGCGACCGCCTCCTACTACAAACGGCCATCCGCCAAAAAGAACGCGGCGATGGCGCCAAACTGTACCAAGGTCTCAATGATCGCTGGTCTTATTTCCGTAGCAAAAACCAACTGGTTTGGTGCGATCCCGATTCCGGCTGGCTCACGCCTATCACCGACGCCGCGGTTTCCGCCGACTTACTCGACGTCGACGCCCAAGGCCGCATCCTCTACAGCACCACGCTTCAAGACCATGCCGAGCCACCCCATTACCTGACGGTCCTGACCCTGCTCGATACCCGCGACGGCACCGCCACCGAACTGACCCGGCAACGCACCATGACCGGCGCGGCGCTGCGCGGCGATCAAGTTCTGATCATGGCCGGCCCCAACGCCTTCGACGGCATCGGTCGCAACATTGGTACGGACCAAGAAGCCGCCAACGACTACGATACCCAACTGTTCCTAATGAATCCCAGCGATCAAAAGGTCCAGCCGCTCACCAAGGATTTCGATCCCGCGGTGAACTCGGTCGCGGTCAACGCCCGCGGCCAAATTGTTTTTTCCGCCTACCAACAGGATCGCGTTGAGCTGTTTTACGTGGACGGCGGCAACACGATCAAACCCCTCGAAAACCTGGCCGACAACGTCGACAACCTCGCCGTGAGCGACCAAAGCAAACCGGTCGTGGTCTGGTCCGCCACCGCAATCCAAACCCAGGAACAGGTGTTTGTCGGCGGGCTCGATGGTCGCAAGCCGGCTATTTATTGGGATCCCGCCGGCCGTGACTACCGCGGTATCCAATTCGGCGAGGTCCGCGATTGGGACTTTCAAACCGAGGACGGTACCGAAATCGACGGGCGCATCTACCTGCCCAATAACTTCGCGTCGGGCAAAAAGTATCCGCTGATCGTGTACTACTACGGCGGCGTGGTCCCGGTGACCCGCGCCTTCGGCGGCCGTTACCCCAAAAACTACTGGGCTTCGCAAGGTTACGTGGTTTACGTACTGCAACCCTCGGGCACGGTTGGTTACGGCCAAGAATTTTCCGCACGTCACCTCAACGCCTGGGGTAAACGCACCGCCGACGACATCATCGCCTCGAGCAAAGCGTTCTTGGCGGCCCACGACTTTGTCGATCCCGAGCGGGTCGGCATCATCGGCGCCTCCTACGGCGGCTTTATGACGATGTACCTGACCACGCGCACCGACATGTACCGCACGGCAATTTCCCACGCCGGCATCAGTAACCTCACCGAATACTGGGGTTACGGCTGGTGGGGTTACCTGTACAACGGCGTCGCCGGTCGCGGCTCCTTCCCCTGGAACAACCGCGAACTCTACACGGAACAGAGCCCGGTCTACGCGGCCGACAAGGTGACCACCCCACTGCTGCTGGTCACCGGGGACAGCGACACCAACGTACCGCCTTCGCAGTCCCACGTGATGTACTCGGCGCTAAAACTGCTGGACAAAGAAACCGAACTCATTGAGTTTGCCGGCGAGAACCACCACATCCTCGGCTGGGAAAACCGCATGCTGTGGTGGAGCACCATGACGGCTTGGTTCGACAAGGATCTCAAAGACGAACCACAATGGTGGAACCATCTCTACCCCGAACCCAAATAACGGGAAACGGACAACCGAACGCTTGTGCGAAGCGGGCCGGACACGGCCCGCTTTGTGTTTCCCGCCATGGGTTCGCATTTGTTAGAATGCAGCTATCCCACGAACCCATGACGAACCCGACAACAAGCCCAAAACCCCTGAAAAGACGGTGCCTTTGTGTCCGATTTATTTTATGAAAAGAAACAGTTGCTGGAGCAACGCGACGAGCTCCTTCAAGATATCGGCCTGACGATGTTCATGAGCGGCGACCTCCCCGAGGGTTTTCAGAAGATGCCGCGCGAGTTCGCCAGCATGGAGTTGCTGGTACGCCAGTTGGGCGACCGTTACCGCGTCATGAAAGAAGAACGCGACCGGCAACACATCGACTACACCGAACTGATCAACAAAACCGCCAAAATCGAAGGTGGAATCAAAAAGAAGCAAGCCCCACTGCGCCACGATTTGGATGAAATCAACATCAAGATTCGGTTCATTCACGATCAACAAGCCCAAAACAAACGCATTAACGACGAGCAACTGGACGAACTGGAAGCACAATCGGGTCGCCTCCAAGCGGATATCGCCAAGCTGGAAAATGAAAAGAACACGGAACTCGAGCGCTTGCGCGCCGAAATCGATCCCCTGGAACGGCGCCTGGAGAAACTCGACAAAGGCATCCGCAAAGTCGAAGAAGAAGAGCTACAACTCAGCCTGGACGGAAAAAAACGCCTGCAAGATCTGGGAACCCACTACTACCGGCAGCGCCGGGACGAAGCTTTTTACGGCGACAAATACGAACAGTTGGACGAACTGCGTGATCGCTTGGCGGTCAGCAAACGACAACCCGATTACCAGTTCGGTGGAAACGCAACCCAACGGCGAAGTGAACACCACTATTGGCTGTACGCGATGTTGCTAGGGGTCCTGCTGGGCGTCTGGCTCTTCCGCACCACCTATGAGCACCAAGAGGTTTCGATGGCGGCCATCGCGGGCGACTACCTGCGTGACGAGGTGGCCGACTGCTTTTACGGCAACCTGGAGCTCGCCCCGATTGATCTGCGCGACCAAATCCCGGACTTGCAGTCCTTACCGGGCGGCCATGTATTTAATGAGAACGACCAAAACCGACTGAGCGAATTCGCGCTGGGCAGGGACAACAGCGAGCAACTCCAATTTTGCGGCCTGCGCTTTCGCGAAGCACCGACCCGACTCAGCACCCGTTGGGCGCAAGCGGGCTGGGTTTACGTAAGCAACGAGGGCGGTTTCCTGAGCATGGCCAAGGACGACTGGCTGTGGCTCGGGCTCAACGACACCACCTTCCTGCTCATGCAAAAAGCGCGGCTGGCGGACTTTCTCGCGACCTCCTTTGGGAGCAGTACGCTGTGGTACCTGCGTCGCGCCCAATTCCCCCCCTTTGGTTACAATGAACCGCTGTTGCAAGGCTTTGGCCGTTACGAACTGCGCCTGCAACAGGACCAATTCGACATGGTCCTGGCACCCATCGACCGCCAAGTTGAATTGGAACAACGCGCCCAACGCTTGAAACACCTGGAAGCCCACCAACAGGGAGGCACGATTCAGATCCGCCGGGAAGAGAACCGTCTTGCCTTCTCTGGAGCGCGCAACCTCTTGCCGGAAGGCGCCTACCGACGCGCCGACACCTTGCGGGACACCCTCAGCCGCCTGACCCGGCACTGGGCGGCGAACACACCCAAGGAAGCTTTGTTGGCCCAGGCGGCCCGCCATGAAATTCCGGCCTTACCGCCCCCCCGTGATGTGCCCGGCTCCCCCACGATTCAGGTGTTCGCCCACAACCCAATGGGTCTCAGCCTGCGCGGTGAAATCGCGGCCAACCACCCCATCACCGGCATGGCCTTTGCCAATCAACGCGCCTGCTTGCTGCTGACGGACGCCGAACGCGGGCTGCTCTCGGAATACCACTTCAACGGGCACAACCTGCAACGCCACCGCAGTCGCAACCTGGCCCAACACCCGATAGTCCAAACCCCGTTTCATCCCTCGCAACTCTCACTGACCCCCGACGAACAATTCGCGCTGGTGTTTGAGCAACAGGGTCGCGACAGGAATCGGCCGAAAATGATGCTGGTCCGCATGGACGACTTGGAGCCGGTCCTGGTTGCGGATTTCCCCGAGGGCGTCCGCGAGGGCCACTGCGCGGCCTGGGACCCAGGCGGAACCCGGCTGTTCCTGGGGGTTCAAGGACGGGTACGTCGCAACGGTACGGCCCTGGGCGCGCTGACCTACCGACGCGAACACGATGTTCTGAACTTGCTGCGTTTTATCGATGTCCCGGCTGAGAAACAGAGCAAGACACGGGTTTCGGCATTATTTTTTGACGATAAACACAACAGCCTCTTGCTGTTACGCAAGCCCAGCGACGAGCTGGTGCGCTTCCACCTCGACCGCAAGGTCAACCAGAACCTAGAATGGATCCTGCTGGATCAAAACCGACGCGCCGACGACGCGCCCGAAACCCTGCGCCGCGGTCACCTGCTGCCCACGCGCGACGGGGCCCACGCGGTCACGGCGGTGGACACCTCGGACCAGTCCAGCGTGATTCACCTAATCGGCTTGGAATCGGAAACGCTGCGCTTGGAAGACCAACTCCCCATTGACGGGGTGGCCGGTGCCATGAAAGCGGTTCCTCTGCGCAACCAGTATTGGCTGGCGCTCCCGAGCCGGAAAACGCTGGCCGCCATTACGGTTTCGGGTCGGCAGTTGAGCTACCGCACCCTGGTTCGCTTTGACCACCACCGACCCCACGCCCTGGTTAGCGACCGGTGGGGCGATTTTGTTTTTGTTGCGAGTTATCAAGATGACCTGGATTAATCGCCTCTGCTGGAGCCTTTGCTGGTGCCTGTTCTCCGCCCTGCCAAGCCAAGCCGCCACACCCGACCAATCCCCTGAGCCGCTTCTGGTTTGGCCACCCACGATTGAGGCGGGCGACATCGACCCGTTCGAGGGCATCGCCTGCTTTCTCGCCATGAGCCATAGCTTGACCGAACCGAATCGCGTGATTGATATCCACCAATTGCGCGCGCATTTGAATCAAGTGGGCCTCTCGATTACGGCCCCCCTGTCCCTTGCCTCGAAGCTCCAAACCGCGGCCGACCTCGGCGCGCGAGAACTCTGGGTTTTTACCATCCACAGGGACCATTACCGCCGGCGCCGGTTCGATGTGGCCTCGCTGCAAGTCCTCGACGATGCCACCACCCCGCGGCCGGATCAATGGGAACAACTCCCCAAGAACTTGGCCGATCACCTCGGTTTGGCGCACGCCGAACCACGGGCCTACGATTTCTTCCGCCTGTGGGCCTCGGTTTATTTCGTCGACGACCTCAGCCGCGCCGGGGATTTAATGGCGCGGTTAACGGCGCACCCCGATGCCAAAGCGCTTTTTTTAAAAGAGCTTACGGATCTCTTCGGCAACCCAACCGAAACGAGCGACAACGTCCAGGAAATCGTCGCCTGGCGCGACCGTTTCTACGAACACGGCCTATTCGCGGCGGCTGAGAAAAGCTCGCTGCACCTGCTGGAGCAACGCCACAACCCCGACGATCTGCTCGACCACGCGCGCATTCTCTTAGCCCAGGACAAACGCGACGATGCCTGTCATTACGTGCGCCGTGCGGCCTCATTCGGCTTTGTGCGCAGCAACAACGACCCGCTACTCAAGGAATGCCAGGACCATTAACCGTTTTTTTCCACGACAAAACCTGGATTTCGTTACTGCCGGGTTATGGTACTTACCAACGAGCGTCCTAAGAACCAACCGCCCAATGAGGCGAACCAAAAGGAGCATTTTTAATGGAATTACATATCGGCATTGAAAAGGGTCAGCGCGAAAAAATTGCCGACGGCTTAAGCCGCTTGCTGGCGGACACCTACACGCTTTATCTTAAAACGCATAACTTTCACTGGAACGTCACCGGTCCCATGTTCAATACCTTGCACACCATGTTTGAGGAACACTACCTGGAAATGGCGCCCGCGGTGGATCAGATCGCCGAGCGCATCCGCGCCTTGGGTGTTTTTGCACCCGGCTCTTACCATCAATTCACCAAGTTGAGTTCCGTGAAAGAAGCCGACGGCGTGCCCAACGCGGAAGAAATGATCGCCTCGCTGTTGGAAGGTCACGAAACGGTTATCCGCACGGCCCGTGAAATTTTCCCGGCCGCGGAGGAAGCAGGCGACGAGGCCAGCGCCGACCTCATCACCCAGCGCCTGCAATTGCACGAGAAAACCGCCTGGATGCTGCGCAGCATGCTCGGCTAAGCACCGCGCCCCATACTGATTAAAGGCCCTCCTATGGAGGGCCTTTTTTGGATAAACCCATGGATAATTTGTCGGAACAACAGCGTCGCCGCTGTATGAAACGCGTCAAAAACAAAAACACCAAACCCGAGATTGTGCTTCGCAAGGCCTTGTGGCAAAAAGGCTTTCGTTATCGGCTCAAGGTCAAACTGATCGGCCGACCGGATCTGGTTTTTGTGGGTAGACGGATCGTGGTTTTTGTCGACGGCTGTTTTTGGCACGGCTGCCCGAGGTGCAAGAACATCCCCAAAACCAACCGCGAATTCTGGCAGGCCAAAATCGACAAAAACATGGTTCGCGACGTGGAAGTCACCGAAACCCCGCGCGCCGACAACTGGCGCGTTTTGCGTTTTTGGGAACACGAGATTAAACGCGATTTCGAGCGGGTGATTGCCGAAATCACGGCGCAACTCAAAGTATAACTCAGGGCGTAATCGCCCCCAGAACGGCGCGCCGTGAGGCGCCCGACACCGAAGGAAAGTTGCCCGGCTGCTTGTGGACCAAGGCCCAGGCCAGTGCCGCCATGAGCACGGCTTCCTTCGCGTCACAGTTCAAACCAAGTTCATCGGTGGTTTTCACGGTCAATTCGGGCAGTTGCTCCTGCAACCATTTCATGAGGGTAAGGTTGTGCGCACCGCCGCCGGAAACAATGAGTTCTTTAAAATCAGTGTAACCAAACTGTTGATGCCGGTAACCACGCACCGCGTCGGCAATGGTCACCACGGTCAACATGGTGGCGGTCGCGATCAGGTCCTCGTAACAAGCCAAATTTTTGGTGCGCAGGAAATGGCGACAAAAGGAGGGACCAAAATCCTCGCGGCCGGTCGATTTCGGCGGGGTCGTGCTGAAAAACGGGTGTGCCAAGCAGATTTCCAGCAAATCTTCCAGCACCTTGCCGCGCGCGGCAAAGTCACCGTCGGGATCGTAGGGCAACGGATCCGTGGGATGCCGTTGCATCAAATGATCAATCACCATGTTGGCCGGGCCGGTATCAAAGGCGATGATTTCCGCCTCGCCGGGCGGTAAAAAAGTGAGGTTGGCAATGCCGCCCAAGTTGAGCACAATGCGCCCCAACTCGGGATCGTGAAACAGCTTCTCATCGAGGAACGGAACCAGAGGCGCGCCTTGCCCGCCGAGCGCGATATCGGTTTGCCGAAAATCAAAAGCGACGCGAATGCCGGTGTGCGCGGCCACGGTAAAAGGATCACCGAGTTGGAGGGTTCCCCGACCGACACCACCATGGACCTCAAACCCCTCGGGACAATGCCAAAAGGTAATCCCGTGTAACCCGATGGCAGTCACCCGTTGGGGGGCGACCCGTTGGTTGCGCAAAAAGCTGTGAACGGCCTCCGCGATGTTTTCGCCGAGCACGTGGTTCATTGCCAAAATTTTGGCGGGCTCCCAATAGGCGCTTTGGATCACATCGAAGTACTCGGCGCGTTGGCCCTCGGGGAAGGCCACATTCTCGAAGGCCAGCAGTTCCATGGAAAAAGGGTTTTCAATGCGAACCAAGGCCAAATCCAGGCCGTCGAGCGAGGTTCCCGACATGATACCAACGTACAGTTCACTCATCGCATCCTCCCAACGCCCATCGCCGGGTCAAACGCGGGCCGCATTGGGCGAAGTGCGGTAGGGTATCGTTTTCTCGGATGACGGGGTTTCCCCCTCACCTTAGCACAAAGCGAAACGGAGGGGCGCCGCGGGTTGGTTTCGGAATGATTAGATCACTTGCTTGGCGCGGCGACCGGCAAATCGGAGGCCAACTCGCCGCGAAGCGCCTCGGGCAAGGCGGTGGAAAGGACCGGTGCTTGGTCGGCAGTCTGCCAGGCGATGTCGGGCCACCAGCGCTGTTGCGCGGGAACCTGACCTGGCAACACCCGCTCGCCCTGGCGTGGGATGAACACCCGCACTCCTTTTTTTTCGGCGGCAACCAAAATACGCTCGGCCGGTTCGGTCCAGGCATGGGCCGCCAAACTGAAGGTGCCCCAGTGGACGGGAATCAGCAGCTTGCCGCGTACCATGCGGTGGGCTTGCACCGCCTGCTCCGGTCCCATGTGAACATCCGGCCAGGCGCCGTTGTAAGCACCGGATTCCATCAGCGTGATGTCGAAGGGGCCGAGGCGCTCACCAATCTCGCTAAAGCCGGGAAACATGCCCGAGTCGCCGCTGAAAAAAACGCGGTGTTGCGGTCCGACCAGGGACCAACTCCCCCAAAGGGTGCGGTCGCGCTTGAGGCCGCGGCCGGAGAAATGGCGGGCGGGCGTAAACACCAAACGCACCTGGTCCAGGGTTGCTTCCTGCCACCAATCCATTTCAATAATACGGTGTTCCTCAATGCCCCAGTAGGCCAGGTGTGCGCCTACGCCGAGCGGAACGTAAAAAGGCACATCCGTGCCGGCCAGTTGTTGGATGGTGGGAAAATCGAGGTGGTCGTAGTGATCGTGAGAAATGAGCACCGCGTCCAAAGGCGGCAGTTCTTCCAGTGCAAGCGGCATGGGGTGAAAGCGTTTCGGCCCGAAGAACGGCGAGGGCGAGGTGCGCGGCCCCCAAACCGGATCGGTTAAAATGCGTTTGCCGTCGATCTCAATTAAAATACTGCTGTGCCCGAACCAGGTAACGCGCAGCCCGTCCACGGGCGGCTTGGCGTAATCCTCGCGTGTGCGCCGCACCACGGTTAGTGGCTCGGCGGGGCTGCGTTGCGCGCCGCCGCGCATCATTTGCCCGAGGGCCGCGGCGATATCCTCGCGATTGGTGAGGGCGTTGCGAAAGACGCCGTTACGATGGTTGGGCGACTGCTGCACCCGTGCCAATCGTTCGCCTTCCGGCTTCGAACCCAGGGCCCGCCACATATGAATCATCGTCACACCTCCCAAAATGATCGCAGCCAAAAAGGCCCATCTCAAAACCCGCATCCGGCGAAAAGCCCGATTGTTTGCGTCGTGTTTGCTTTTCATGGTCGTACACCTTAACAAGGGGGGAAGGTCCTCTGCTGGAAACCCCTTGACCCGAGGCCGAACGGTAAACAAGAATGTTTACCATACCAACCGTAAACGGGACGGTACACCAGATTGTTTACTTTTTCTTGCGGGGTGTCTGTGATTTCTTCTGCCAAGCTCAAGCTCAGCGATCAAAAGAAAGCCGATATTTTGGCGGCGGCCATTGAAGAATTCCGCGAGACCGGCTTCGCGGGCGCCCGCATCAACCGCATCGCCGAGCGCGCACAGGTCTCGAAAAGAACGCTTTACAAGCATTACCAAAGCAAAGAGGCGCTGTTCTACGCGATCATCGACCTCACCATTGCCGAGTTTCAAGCGGCGAGCCGCATCGACTATGAACCGGCCCAACCCATGGCGGATCAGCTACAGGCTGCCCTGGAAAACTATTTCGCCAAAATCAGTTCGGACGCCTACATGACCCTTTCCCGCATCCTGATCGCGGAGTTTTTGAAGGACGGCGAAATCTCAACAGCGATCCGCGAGCGCTTCGAGGGCCACAACAAAGGCTTTGCCGATTTGATCGCCGCGGCCGTTGCCGACGGCAAACTCAAACCGGTCGATCCCGACTACGCGGCCACGCAATTGGTTGCCTTGGTAAAAGCCTTCCTGTTTTGGCCGAAATTTTTGATGGGCGAACCCTTGCCCGAGCTGGCGCAAATCGCCCACATCATCAAGGATTCGGTCCGAATGTTTTTGGGACACCACGGTCGCGGTTAAGGCCGAATCGCCACCGGGTTCCACCCACGGCGAGCTCTTTATATACAAAAGAAAATGGGTGTTCCCAAGAGGCGGAACCAAAACCGAGGTCTGTGCTATGATGGCGGGTTTTACAGCCCGAAGTCGATCATTCGGGTGGATGCTAGGGAGGAACCCACCATGAAATCAGCCGAGATTCGCGAACGATTTTTATCATTCTTTGAAAAGAACGGTCACCAGCGCGTGGCATCGTCGTCTTTGATTCCCGCCGACGACCCCACCCTGCTGTTTGCCAACGCGGGCATGAACCAATTCAAAGATGCATTTCTCGGCTTGGAAGACCGCGGGTACACCACCGCCTGCAGCTCGCAAAAGTGCGTGCGCGCCGGCGGCAAACACAACGACCTTGACAACGTCGGTTACACCGCGCGCCACCATACTTTTTTCGAAATGTTGGGTAACTTTTCATTTGGCGATTACTTCAAAGAAGGCGCCATCCGTTACGCTTGGGACTTTTTGACGGTCGACCTGGGCATTCCCACGGACCGCTTGTACGTGACCGTGTTCCGCGAGGACGACGAGGCTTTCGCCCTGTGGCGCGACATGATCGGCGTCCCGGAAGAACGCATCTTCCGCTTTGACGAAGCAGACAACTTTTGGTCGATGGGCGACACCGGTCCCTGCGGCCCCTGTTCCGAAATTTTTTACGATTACGGGGATCGCGTGGCGGGCCCTGCCGATCCCTACGAGGCAATTGAAAGTGGTTCCGACAAAATTGTCGAAATCTGGAACCTGGTTTTCATGCAGTTTGATCGCGATGAAAGCGGCACCATGACCCCGCTGCCCAAACCCAGCGTGGACACAGGCATGGGTTTGGAGCGTATCGCCAGCGTGATGCAGGACGTGACCAGCAACTACCAAACCGACCTGTTGCAGGACATCATGCAACCGGCGGCGGCCGAACTGGGCGTCAAACCAGGCGACAACGAGCAAGGCGACGCGGCCCTGCGCGTGATCGCGGACCACTTGCGTGCCACCAGCTTTTTGCTGGCCGACGGCGTGCGCCCCTCCAACGAAAAGCGCGGATACGTGTTGCGCCGCATCATGCGCCGCGCCATGGTCTACGGACGCCACATTGGCCAGGAAGGACCGTTCCTACACCGCTTGACCGATTTGGTGGTGGAGAAGATGGGCGCGATTTTCCCCGAGTTGGTCACCGAAAAAGCCAACATTAAGTTGTTGACGGAGATCGAAGAAAAACAATTTGAGCGCACCATCCGCAACGGCTTGCCGATCCTCGAAAAGTACCTGGCCCGCTTCACCGCGGAACAACGCCCGGAATTCCCCGGCGAGGTCGCTTGGTACATCTACGAAACCTTCGGTTTCCCGCTTGACCTGATGGCCGATGTGGCCCGCGACGCCGGCATCAAACTCGACCCCGAAACGGTGAAACCGGAAGATACCGCCGGTCCCGATACCGCCAAAGGCGAAGGCGCCAAGAAAACGCCGCCGGCCTTGGAGCAAGCGGGGTTCACCACGGAAATGACCTGCTACGGCGGCCTGGCCGACAGCGGCACCGTCAAAATTCTGCTGGTCGGCGACGAAGGCCGCGACAGCCTGAACGCCGGCGAAGAAGGCGTGGTCGTTTTGGACCGCACACCGTTTTATGCCGAGTCGGGCGGCCAGGTCGGCGACAAAGGCACCTTGGTCACGGCCGAGGGTCGTTTTGAAGTGGCCGAAACAACCAAAACCCTGGATCTGGTCCTGCACCACGGCAAAATGGTCGCGGGCACGCTGGCAAGCGGTGCCGAGGTAGAAGCGACGGTCGACCGCCTTAACCGCCGCGACACCATGAAGAACCACACCGCCACCCACCTGCTGCACCAAGCGCTGCGCGATGTGCTCGGATTGCACGTGCGTCAGGCGGGCAGTTTGGTCGATCCCGACAAATTGCGTTTTGACTTTAACCACTTCGCCCCGATGACCCTGGACGAGATTCAAGCGGTTGAGGACCTGGTCAACGGCGAAATTCTCAACAACGAAACGGTTGAGACGGCGGTGATGGGTCAAGACGATGCGCGCAACAGCGGCGCCATCGCGTTTTTCGGCGACAAATACGGCGACACGGTGCGCGTGGTCAGCGTGGGTTCCTATTCCAAAGAATTTTGCGGTGGCACCCACGTGGGCGCCACGGGTGAAATCGGCTCGTTCAAAATCGTGAGCGAACGGGGTTTGGCCGCGGGCGTACGCCGTTTGATCGCGCTGACGGGTCCCAAGGCGTTGGAACGCTTCCGCGAGTCGGAAGACCTGCTGCGGGTGGCGGCCGACCGTTTCTACCTCAAACGCGACAGCTTCCTGGCCGATTTGGAAAAAGCCCAGGAAGAGAAACGCGCGCTGCAGCAGAAGGTCGAGGATCTCAAAATGAAACTGGCCAAAGGCGGCGGCGCGGCGGAACGCATCGAAACCGTGGGCGACTTCCAAGTCATGGTCAAGCAGGTGAGCGAGGTAGCGGGCGGCCAATTGCGCCAACTGTCGGACGAGCTGCTGAAAAAGATCAAAGACGGCGTGGTCCTGCTGGGCGCGGAAAACGAAGGAAAGGTCCAATTACTGGTGAAAACCAACCGCAAGGACGTCCACGCGGGCAACCTGGTGCGCGAGATGGCGGCGGTTGTCGGCGGCAAAGGCGGCGGCAAACCCGACATGGCGATGGCGGGCGGACGCGACGCGGACAAGCTGGGCGACGCGCTGGAAAAAGGTTTGGCCTTGCTTCAGGGCTAACCCCGCCAACAACCTGAACAAGCGCGAAAGCGGCCGATTCCGGCCGCTTTTTTCTTGCCCTGTCGCACATTTCCGCAAAAATCCAAGCGGTGGCAAAAAACGCACAAGAAAGGTCAAAACCAAGCAGATCCAAGACTTAGCCGGCCGGGAACAATGGCTCGGGAAACCCGTCGCCACAAGGGATTGCTTGAGAATTCGGCGAGACAACGCGCGCCTGTCGGCTCTCGTGTATAATGGGAACTCGCTGTTGGCGCGGCTTGAGGCGTGCCACGCACTTTTCCGGCCGCGCTATTGCGCTATAGCTTTAGGCGAATGGGCCGATGTATGAGATTACCGGCACACTCTGGGGGCCCTCAAGATGAAATGGACATGTTGTTTTTTAATGTTGGTGAGTGGTTGGTTTCTGGCCACACAACCCGTGATGGCGCAAAAGTTATACGCCTACCGCAACAAAGCGGGCAAGTTGGTCATCACCGACAAACCCATGGAAGACGCCACCAAAACCAAAAAGAAATTTAAATTGGTCGATACCTTCACCCCCAAGCACGTGCGTGCCAAGGAACAACAAAGAAGGGCGCAGACGTCGCGCCACCTAAAGGGCAGACGCCTAACGGACGAACAAATTCACAGCTTGGTCACACCCATCGCGCGCTCGATGTCGGTCGACCCGGATTTGGTCAAGGCGGTGATTCGCATTGAATCCGCCAACAACGCGGCGGCAATCAGCAGCAAAGGCGCCATGGGTCTGATGCAGCTCATGCCGGCCACGGCCCAACGCTTCGGCGTGCGCAACGCCTGGGACCCGCGTCAAAACGTACGCGGCGGCATCAGTTACCTGCGTTACCTGCTCAGCTATTTCGAAGGTGAGGTCGACTTGGTTCTGGCCGCCTACAACGCGGGTGAAAACGCGGTGGATCGCCACAAAGGCATCCCGCCCTACAAAGAAACCAAACATTACGTCAAAAAGATCCGGCGCCATTACACGGACACCAGCCATCCCTTCGACGGCACGGCCAAACGCAAGTCCAAGCTGGTCGCCGCCCGCCAGACCACATCCAAAAGCGCCAACGCCGACTAAGCAGGTCCTGAGACAGCCAAACGGGAATCAGGTCACCATCTGGAATAAAACCCGGCATCAAACCGGCCCCTTCCCGATGCCGACATCACACCGGGTCGTCACCCAATCAGGCAAACCCCTTTTCCGTCCAAAGATCGGCGCGACGGCATCATCGGTGGTGGGAAAAGGTGAACAGGGGGAGCAGTGTTGATCTGCATCCTCACTTCATCCTTTTATCCTCGTAAAAAAACGCAAACCAACCCATGCAACGCCAAAAACATCCAAACCCATCGAGGCGATGAGTTGAACCCGCGGCGGGGGTATCTTAAACGCGAACAAGACGCGTCCCCATCCGCCGACGGGTTCAGGCGATCAGCAAGGTACTCGAATCAACAACCGCGTTGACATTAAATAAAAATCAGGTCCTGTGTCGAACTGGGTCGACGCAAGGTGGTAGGCATCGGTTGCTTGAGTGATGAATTCACGGAATCAGCGGGCCGGGTCTCACGGAGATCCACCGCCAAATCCTCTTGCCAGGGTGTAGAAGCGCGAGAAGGCACTTCGGTGTTCTTTAAAACAATATTACGCATAAGAACGTATCGACCTCCCCATTCTAAAGTGATCCACGGATTAAACCTAATAACCAGTGGAGAACGCCATTCTAGCACCAAAGGTGAAGGTTTGATTAAAATCTGTGTAAATTCATCGTCGGGGAGGCGTCATTTTGGTACAATGCGAAACTTTAAACCGACGCAAACCCAAGCATTTATGCCGCAAAACAGCAAATGTCACAATGCGGCATTTACCACCCAAACCGGCCTACCTGATCTTGGATCGACCGGTGACCTTAGGGCGCGGCATCACCGTCGAGCAAAGCGGTAAAAACTTCGTTGGCAAGCAGGCAGCCCTTGGTAGTCAAAGCGATGCGCGCACCGCGGCGATGCAACAAGCCGGCACCCTCATAGGGTGCAAGCGCCTGTTGTTGCGCGGCTGACAGGTCGTGCAAGGGCACCCCGTCCATCAGCCGAAAACCCTGGATGAGTTGCTCACTCCGGCGACGGGCCGCGTCATGGTGTTCCTCTTCCGCCACGCCTTTGCCTTTTTCTGCAACCGCACGTTGCCAGACAGCCAGGTGCCCGTGGTTGGCCCAGTAACGACCGCCAAGGGTGCCGTGCGCGGCCGGACCAAGCCCCAAATAATCGCCGCGCCGCCAATAGGTCAGATTATGGCGACTGCGAAAACCGATTTTGGCAAAATTGCTGATCTCGTAATGCTCGAGGCCGGCGGCGCCGAGTTCGGCCACCACCCATTCGTACCAATCGGCCTGCCGGTCCTCGCTCGGCATGGGCAGTTTGGCGCGGGTCTTATCGAGACTGGTGGGTAAGTCGGTCTCCAACATGTACACGGAAACGTGGTCGGGTTCCAAACGGCGCACCAGCGCCAGATCCTCGGCCAAGGTGGCCCGCGTTTGAAAGGGTAACCCGAGCATGAGGTCGAGGGAAAAGCCGTGGTAGAAGTCCAATTCCCGACAAGCGGTCAAGGCACGCTGGGCCTGCTCCGGGCCATGGGGCCGCTTGAGCGCGCGCAGACCGCGCGCGTCGAAGGTTTGCACACCGAAGGAAACCCGAGTCAAGCCCAGGGCTCTGAGTTGGGCCAAGTACCCCGGCACGGCGTCCTCGGGATTCACTTCCATCGACCATTCACAATCGGGTACGGTCACAAAACATTCGCGCAGGGTTTGAACCAAGACACGCAATGCGGGCAGCGACAGGCGACTGGGCGTACCGCCGCCAAAAAACACGGAATGCAGTGGGCGCTCACCAACCTCGGCGGCATAAGCGCGCATCTCCTGCTGAAGGGCGACAACATAACGCTGCTGGAACGCATCAAAATCAGATTGGGGATGGAGTACTTTGATATCGAAATGGCAATAGGAACAGCGTTGGCCGCAAAAAGGAACATGGATATAAAGCGCGAGTGACGACATCCACCAACCTAGTTCAAAGAGATAGGGGAAAAGCCCCATTCCATTCTACATGGAGGATGGTTTGAGGATGGGTGATTTGGGTTGGCCTGCTTGGTTTTCCGAGTGGATGGGGGTGATTTGGGTTGGCCTGCTTGGCTTTGCTTGGTTTTGCTTGGGTAGGTTAGGGGTGGTGGGTTTATTTCTGAGGATGCCTGGATGGTATGAGGATGGGCGATGCGCGTTGCCTGCTTGGTGCTGCCTGTTCCGCCGCGGATGAAGGCGTCCACCTGGTTCGTTTTGTTTTTCGAAAACCCTACGCCAACCTTTTTTATTGGTAAGTACCGAGCATGCTTGGATGGACGATTTGGTTTTGCCCGTTCCGCGCCGGTATTCGCCCCGCCAAACGAACCACGGCCCATCGCCCATCCTCAATTCATCCAGTCATCCTCAGAGAGGTCCCCCTCACCCCCCAAACGACCAGGCCAAACCAAGCAACCCCCCATCCACCCACCCAAAGATGAAAACCCCGAGGTGCTTGCAACAATCACGGAACATCCACCCACCAGGGACCGGGCTTTTTGCTTAGGTCGCGGCGGGGCTCATGGTATAGTCGGCAAGGCTCCACCTGAACCAGCGCCACTTGGCCGAACCAAAAGAGAAACCACGGGCGCATGTGATCGCGGCTGGGCGACAATCCTGAAAACCCGTTTCAGAACGTCGGCCGGTCCCCAACACCATACGGGCAGCGTCACTTTTCAGAACCAGCCTAACCCTCTGACACCTGGCGAGATACGCTTTTTTGACACAGCCCGACTACCCGACAGGCTCATGTCATAAAGGGCATTTCAGGTGGGGAATCATAGATTGTCGGCACACCCGACCAACACGGTTGACCCGGCGATTGGATTTTGGATTGGATAAGCAAGCACCCACACAACGCATCATCCACGGGTTCTTCGACAACACGGACGGTCACGGACCGTTTGATGTGATGTCCTGTGCCGACACCCCTCGTCTCGATGGGGATCCCGCCCCGCGAAACATCATAGCCAGGTAAGCTTAAGGAACACCCCACCCATGAAAACATTTGTACTTGATACAACCGTACTCATCCACGACCCCATGGCGATTTACAAGTTCAAGGAAAACGAAGTCCTGGTTCCCCTGGTGGTCATTGAAGAAATTGATAAATTTAAGCGCGACCAGTCCGAGGTCGGCCGCAACGCGCGGATGGTTTCGCGTTTCCTCGATAAGGAACGCGCCAAAGGTCGCCTGAGCGACGGCGTGCCCCTGGATGAAGGCGGCACCTTGCGGGCGGCACTGGAATCGGCCGATGTCAGCCTCAAATCGAACACGCGCAACTCGTCGATGAACAACGACAACTGGATCCTGGGCGTGGCGGTTCACCAAATGAACCACAACCCGGAGCGGACCTGCATCCTGGTCACCAAAGATGTAAACCTGCGTATCAAAGCAGATGCATTACGCGTTCCCGCGGAAGATTACTCCAACGACAAGGTCGAACTGAATGAGTTGTACACGGGCTGTTCCGATTTGGAAGTCGATGCGGCAGCCTGGGAAGAGCTGTCCAACACGCGATCAATCGAAAAACCGGAAGAAGGCTCTTTGAACCAATTTTTCATTGTGAGTTGCCCGGATGTCTCGGAAGAACCCATTCCCGCGCGGCTCGATCCCCAAACGGGTCGTTTGTCGGCGCTGCCGCCGGTCCGCGACGTGTGGGGCGTAAAACCGCTAAACGTGGAACAGCGCTTGGCGATTGAGTTACTGTTGGACCAGCGAATCCAGTTGGTGAGTTTGGTGGGTAAGGCCGGAACGGGCAAAACCCTGATCGCACTGGCTGCCGGCCTACAAATCGTGGTAGACGAAAACAAATTCCACCGCTTGATGGTATCCCGCCCGATCCACCCAATGGGCAAAGATCTGGGTTATCTGCCCGGCGATATTGACGAAAAGATTCGCCCCTGGATGCAGCCGATATTCGACAACCTCGAGTACATCCTCCACTGCAACTCCGAGGACTTCGGCAAAGGCCAGGTGACCTACGAATACTTTATCGACAAAGGCTGGATGGTGGTCGAACCTTTGACCTACATGCGCGGTCGCAGCATTCCCAACCAGTACATGCTGGTCGATGAGGCGCAGAACCTGACGCCCCACGAAATTAAGTCGATCATCACGCGCGCGGGTCACGGTACCAAAATTGT
Source organism: Acanthopleuribacter pedis (assembly GCF_017377855.1). Taxonomy (GTDB): domain Bacteria; phylum Acidobacteriota; class Holophagae; order Acanthopleuribacterales; family Acanthopleuribacteraceae; genus Acanthopleuribacter; species Acanthopleuribacter pedis. The sequence continues at coordinate 278,962 of NZ_JAFREP010000005.1, read as the reverse complement.
GTTAACCGGCGACCCCAACCAAATCGACCACCCGTTCTTGGATGCATCCACCAACGGGATCAGCTACCTGGTCAACCGTTTCCGCAACCACCCGCTTTACGGGCACGTCACCTTAACCCGTGGTGAACGTTCGCCCTTGGCGGAAGCAGCCAGCAACCTCCTATAACGAACCCCCAAGCGTCGCGCCGCCGCGGCCGGCGCTTGGACCTCGTCGGGCTCAAACCATGGATGCCTTTGCATAGGAAAGACAGGAAACATGAAAATACTGACGGCCACAGGAGAACGCCTCGCCGGGGGTGTCGTCAGCGCGCTCTTGCGCGCGGGTTGCGAGGTGCCCGCGGTTATTTCTCCCTACCAAGGGGTTTACCGCACCCAGTGCCAAGGCCTCCCCTTCTGGCGTTACGATCTCGCCGGCTGGGATATCGGTAACGTCTGCCGCCGTAAGGACATCCCCATCCGCGTGGCGCGCCGCTTGGACCAAGGCGACATCCACGCGTTCGTGCGCCACTGCGGCGCCGACCTGTTGCTGGTTTTTGGCTGGCCCCATTTGATTCCGAGCAAAACGGTGCAGCTTTTCCCCCACGGCGGTATCAACGTCCACCCCTCGCGATTGCCTTTGTTACGCGGGGCCGATCCGATTTTTTCGGTGGTTGATGAACAAGCACCGGGATTCGGCATCAGCATTCACCGCCTGGAAGATGAACTGGACGGCGGTGCGATTTACCATCAACAAAACCTGGCCCGAATTGAAGGCGGCACCTACGACGATCATTACGCGCGCTTCATCGCGGTGGTGCCGGAAGCGGTCACCAAGGTGGTCGAAATGATCCGCGCGGGGATCGAACCCACCCCCCAATCCGGCGCGGTCACCGAGGCAATAAAGTTCCGACCGCGCATGCGGCTGCTTAAATTGGACGAGCCGCCCGCGGCGCTGATTCGGCGAACCCAGGCCTGCCACGCGCACCATCCCCGTGTCGCCGGCTGCGACAGCTTTCTGTTCAGCTTTAAGCAGTGCTGGCCGTTGCCCGCCATGCCGGAAAAACAACCGAATGGGACCGTGATCGGGGCGGGTCTGTGGCAGGTTTCGGTTTTTATCGGCGGCGCGCCCATGCTGCTGAGCGGGGTGCGTGTTTTGGATCAGCCGATTTGGCAAACCCCCCGCCTGCTGAAACAGGTTTTACAACCGGGCAAACGCCTGCTGCCTTATGAAACACTCAGGAACCGGGTCAAAGCCGCCGCCAAGAAATAAGCCGTCACGGCATACGGCGCGTTGGGTGCTTGCCGATCACGGGCGGCATCCGTACTTGCCTATTGCGGACGGCGCGGCTAGACTGTGGGACGCACGCGTGGCCGACACGTGTTGCGGTCAATAGACCGACCCGCATCGGCTGATGTGGGCGACCCATGATGGATTAAACGTTACGAGGTCTTCATGTCAAGCCGAAGCCGCGGCCGCCAATTTGCCGTTCAAATGATTTACCAGTTCGAATTCAGTGGCGACACCCTGGACCACATTCTGCACCACTTTTGGCGCAATATCGACGCGGACCAAACCACCCGCGCATTTAGTTCCCAGCTCGCACGGGGTGTCATTGAGCAGCGCACGGAACTGGATCTGGAAATCAATGGTTACCTCAAAAACTGGACCTTGGACCGCATCGCCACCCTGGACCGTATCATCCTGGAACTGGCTTTGTTTGAGTTACTCGCCAAAAACATCGAGGTCCCCTGGAAAGTGGTCATCGACGAAGCGGTCACCCTCGCCAAGATGTTCGGCACCGACAAAAGCCCTACCTTTATTAATGGGGTCTTGCACGCGTGGTGTGCGCGCAACAGCGACGGCTTCAACGCCGCGACCGATACCCCGGCAAACGAAGCCGAGGCGGTCTCGATTGAACCGGATCTTCCCTCGGTTGAAGCCGAACTACCGAAACCGCCCGCCGAATAAGGGCGAGCTTTTCACCCACAACCGCAGGCCGGTAACCAAAAGAACAGTAACCAACACCAACCCAAAAGGTGCCAATACCTGATCCAGGGAACGGATCCCCGTCCAACGCAGGTAGTGGATTTCGTACATCCAGTTGATGAACCGCGTGTCACGGCCCTTTTGTGATAACCCCAGGTTTTGCCAATGAACCTGGACGGTACGCCCGTTGTCCAGGGTTACCCGGTCCAGCGCCACCTCGATCACCTTGCCGCCGATCACGGGATCCTCGGCGAGGGCGTCGACCACCAAACGTTCGATTTGGGCCAGGTCCGGCGTCCAGTCTTCACCGGTGGCCGGATCCAAATGACGCTTTTTACCGTCCGCCTCCACCAGCAAGTGAAGCCCCAGCACGGTGCGCGTCCACTGGATTCGGTGCCAGGACGGTTGCGGGGTCAGCGCCGGCAGCTCGCCGAGCGGGTAGGTTTTCACGCGGGGCATCGCATACGCGGCGGCGTAACCCGGCTTAAGGTGAAAAAAGATGCCGGTCACGGCCCAAGCAAAAAAGGGCAAGGTCAGCACAAGCGCCAAAATACGGTGAATTCGTCGATTCATAACACATCCAAAATCATAGTTTTTCCCAGGGAGCACGTTTTCCGAAGCCGGGACATCTGACAAAACGGCAGGTTGGTGGTGTGGCGACCGAGGGCGTCCTGAATCTAACCCATGCAACCTGAATCGCAAAGAAAACCTCGCCGGAAAGCAGGTGACGGTGCGGCCCGGCGGGACTTTGCCAACGGGCTTTCAAATGCCGTCAAATCCTGTTTCTTATCGCTTGTGCTAAATGAGCGCATTCGTTATGCTTCCAGCGATATCTTGTGCGGTCACCCATTTTGACCACACAGGCTCGCATCAACATCGCACCACGCGATGCAAAGGACGTCCCGCCATGACCGAAGAACCAAAAAACCCAGCACTTGATGGTGAAGAAGAAGAGTTTTTAGTGGTAGAGATGGAAACCGAAGACGGTGAAACCGAAGAGTTCGTGGTCATCAGCACCTTTAAATCCGGTGAGAGCAGCTACGCTGTGATGGCGCTTTATGAGGACTTTGAACGCATGGACACCATGACCGACGAGGAATTCAACGAATACTACGGTGACGAACAGAGCATTTTCTTCGTCATGCGCCAAGAGGAAGAGGACGCCTACATCGAAGTCGACGAAGAAGAATTCAAAGGCATCGAAAACGATTTGCAGAAACACTTAGAGGAAATTGGCGAATAACGCCGCGGCGGAACCGCCAACCCAAACCCACTGGTTGTGGGTCATTTACGGTTGTGTTCCGCTCGGCCTCGGCCTTGATTTTTGGAGCAAACATTGGGCCTCGCAACAATTTGGCGGGGTTGAATGGATGATCCGCGACCAAATCGGTGTTTTCATGGTGCGGCACCACGGTCTCTGGGCCATGGAAAGCGCGCCAGGTGATTCTTCGGCCGCGTGGGTCGGCATAGCCGCCACCGCGGCCTTGTTCATCTGGGCCTGCTTCACCCCGGCGACCCAGCGTTCGCTGCATGGCGCGCTGGCCTGCATGATGGCGGGCGCACTCGGCAACACCCTAGAACGGCTGTGGTTCGGCTACGTCACCGACTGGCTGCTGCTGCGTTTTTTTCCGGGCGGACTAACCGTTAATTTCGCCGACTTATGTTTGACGACCGGTTGCCTGTGGTTGTGGGTTGCCATCCTCCGCACCCCGACCAAAAACCGGAACGAGGTCTAATCGTGCATCCTATTTTATTTGAAATCTTTGGTTTCGAGGTTCCCAGCTACGGCGTCGCACTGGTCACGGCGTTTATCATCGCGACCATTTTGTTGCGCCGCGAGGGCGCGCGTCTTGACCTGGATCCCGAACAACTGACCGACGCCGCTGTTTCCGGCCTGCTGTTCGGCCTAATCGGGGCCAAACTGTTGCTGATCATCGTCGAACTGGACGACTTCATTCAAAATCCCGCCAAACTTCTGGATACGATCCGCTCGGCCGGCGTCATTTACGGCGGTCAAATCGGCGGGGCGCTGGGTGTCATTTGGTACCTCAACCGCCATAAGTTACCCATTGTCAAAACCCTGGATGTGATGGCGCCGCACCTGGCCCTCGGCATTGGTTTGGGCCGCGTGGCCTGCTTGTTGGCGGGCTGTTGTTACGGGGTCCACTACGACGGCCCCTTTGCCCTGCATTTCCCCGAGGTCGCCCATTGCCCCGCGCCCGCCGGTGTCGGCCTGTTCCCCATCCAAATTGTGAGTCTCATAAACGGCGTTGTGCTTTACGGCATCTTGATTTGGCTGCTGCGTCGCCGTAAATTCGACGGCCAAATTGTGGCCGCTTTCGTGTTCCTCTACGGCCTCACCCGAGCAATCATTGAAAACTACCGCGGCGACGGCGTGCGCGGCGTGTGGTTTGACGGTATGATCAGCACATCCCAGCTCATCGCGCTGGGCGGCATGGCGGCGGCAATCGGCTGGACGTTATGGAAGTTCAAAGGTTTGAGCCGGAAGAACACTTCCGGTTGAAGGAAAACGCATCGTGACAAGTGAAGAGAAATTCCAGGTGACCGAGCTCGACGGCAGCGAGCGCTTGGACGTGTATTTGGCCGACCTCTTGGAAGAGGTAAGCCGCACCAAAATCAAAGGTTGGTGCAAAGAAGGCGCGGTTATGGTCAACGGCAAAGCCCGCAAGGGTTCCTACCTGCTGCAAGGCGGGGAAGAGCTGTCCTTGACCGTCCCCGAGGAGGAACCGGTCGACAGCGTGCGCGCCGAAAACATTCCGCTGGACATCGTTTTTGAAGACGACGACTTGGTGCTGATCAACAAAGCGCCCGGCATGGTGGTCCACCCCGGCGCGGGCATCTACTCCGGCACCCTGGTCAACGCCTTGGCCTACCATTTCGAGCAACTGGCCACACGCGGCGGCGATATGCGGCCCGGCATCGTGCACCGCTTGGACAAAGGCACCACCGGCCTGATCCTTGTCGCGAAAAACGACTTTACCCACAAACACTTGCAGGAACAATGGCAGGCCCACAGCGTGACCAAGCTGTACCAAACCCTGGTGTGGGGCGCACCCGATCCCGAACGCGGTGAAATCGAAAGCCACATCGGCCGCCACCCGCGCCTGCGCTACATGATGACCGCCCAGGCCGAACAGGGTCGCCACGCGTTGTCACGCTACAAGCTGGTGGCGCGATGGAGCGAGGCTGCCAAACTCAATGTCCACATCCTCACCGGCCGCACCCACCAGGTGCGCGTTCACCTGGCCCACATCGGCCACCCGGTGGTGGGCGACGCCCTTTACGGCCGCAACCGTCACCGCAACCTGGCCAAGGAATTCGAGGCGATGCCGGATTATCCGATGCTCCACGCCGCGATGTTGCGTTTCCGCCACCCACGTAGCGGCGAGGAACTCACCTTTAAGCAAGCACCGCCCGAGGCTTTTGTCGCTTGCGCCGCGGCCCTCGCCAAGTGGCCTTACTAGGTGTTCCCGCCGCCTTGTTGGAACCCGGCGGCGGCGTCCCCAACCTAGCCCCTGAAAACAAAACGACCGACCCAGACCAGCCCGTTTTTTGGGGCTGTTCATCCCTCAGAGCCACCCGATCCAGGTAAAATGCCGCCTCGTTTGGACAATGCCCCGATTTCCCATTGGGTCACGCCCCCGTATCGGTTAAACTTGGGTATTCCAATTGAGACTGATACCTATTGAAACACCACGATTAAGAGAAACCGCCTCAGCGCGTGCTTTTCTTGGCGGTGGTTTTTCATAAACAAAGCGTGAACGCGGCCCCGCCGCGATGGTATGAGGCTATGTCGCAAACACATATGATCGGCTTGGGCGGTATTCACGCCTCCAACACCCCCGGTGACGTCATTAAAACCATGGCACTGGGCTCCTGCGTCGGCATTATCGCGGTGGCCCCTCGGCTGCGCGCCGTCGGCATGGCCCACATCGTGCTGCCCCATTCGCGCACCAACCCCGAAAAGGCCAATCTCACGCCCGGCTACTTTGCCGACACCGGCATCCCCGCGATGCTGGAGCAATTCCAACGGCTCGGCCTCAAAAACCCCCGCGAGTTGGTGTTTAAGCTGGCGGGTGGCGCCTCGGTGATGGATACCAACAACACCTTCGACATTGGCAAACGCAATATTTTGTCCTGTCGCAAGGAACTGTGGAAACACCGCATGGCCGCCATTGCCGAGGATGTCGGCGGTAATTTTTCACGAACGGTATGGGTCGAGGTCGATTCGGGGCGCATGTACTTGCAGTCTCCCGGCAAGGGACGGTGGGAACTATGACGGACTTTGCAAAAAAGGCGGCGGACCGACTCAACAGTCTCCCGCCCATCTCCACAACCACATTAAAGTTAATTGATTTGCTCAGTAACGAGACATACCAAACGACGGAACTGTCGGCCTTGATCGAAGCGGACCTCAGCCTGGCGGCACGCTGCCTAAAAACAGTGAATGCCCCCATTTTCGGCATCAAACGCACGATCTCTTCCGTACCCCACGCCGTGACCTTGCTGGGCGCGCGAGCCGTGCTCGACTTGGCGCTCCAGCTCAGCGTGCGCGGTACGTACAACCAGGCACTCACCGGTTACGCCTCCAGCGCCGACGATCTCTACCGGCACAGCCTCTACAGCGCCATTGCGGCCCGCATCTGCGCCCAACGCATCACACCCAACACCAACCCGGAAAGCGCATACGCCGCCGCCTTGTTTCACGATGTCGGAAAACTGGTGCTGTCGTCCTTCCTTGCCGAAAAAGAAACCGAGGATCCCGAAAACATCACCCATTTCCTCGATTACGAACAACAGCACTTTGGCATCGACCACGCGCAAATCAGCGCCCAAATTGCCCAAAAGTGGCATCTCCCGGAAGACTTGGTTCAAGCCATCAGCTTCCATCACCAACCCAGCCAAGCCCTACCCGCCTACCGCCGCACCGCCCTTGCGGTTCACCTCGGCGATATGTTTGCCATGATGGCGGGATTCGGCACCCAACGCGACAACATGCAGTACCAAATGGATCCGATGATCGATGAATTCGTGGTGCGCAACCGCAAATGGGAGCTCGAGACCCTGCCCCAGATTATGATGGACATCCACGAGGAATACCAAACCGTCATGGCCAAATTTAATCAAGAGGAGCAAGCCCAATGACCAAACGCGTACTCATTGTTGACGACTCCCTGGCCGCGCGCATGATCATCCGCCAGTATTTGGAAATTGTCGGTTGTGCCGGCGCCGAATTTACCGAGGCCAAACACGGGGGCGAAGCCCTGGAAGCCTTAAAGCAGCATCCCTACGACCTGATTGTCACGGACATGAACATGCCGGTAATGGACGGTTACCAGTTTATCCGCCGCTTGAAAGCCTCGCCCAAATTCAACACCATCCCGGTCATCATCATTTCCAGCGCCGCCAACAAAGACAATCGCGAAACCTTTATGAAGTACGGCGCCAATTTCGTCGTCAGCAAACCCATCTCCCCCGCGACGCTTAATAAAGCCGTGAAAGAAACCCGTGTTTTCGAGGACTAAGCCATGGACATTCAGCAGGAAATCACCCACCAAGCACTGCAAAAAGCCCTGACCGATTCCTTTGAAGGACTGGCTTTTGCACAGGTCTTTAGTTACCGCGTTCTCAGCGCGTTTACCGGCGACACGGACGGCCTTACCGCGGTTTACATTGACATGCCCGAACCCCTCGCGTTCCGGTTCGTGTTGATGCTTACCAACGACCAGGTCGGCAGCTTTTTCGATGCAGCCTCCGGCGGGGCCGACCTAACCCCGGCCTTGTTCGCGGACTTCAATAAAGAAGTGTGCAACACCGCCGCCGGCCATATTCAAACCATTCTGGCCCCGCAAAAAATGGATATGTTGATTGGTTTGCCACATATTATCAAGCAACCACTTGATTATCTGACCCCCGCCGATAACCGCTGTATTCTGGAGTTCGAGGTCGAGGAATACAACGCCTATGTGGTCTTGGAAAAAATGACGGACGCGACCTAACCCCATCAAAAAATGTCCGGGCCGGGCTCGCCGGGGAAGCAACGCGACTCCTTTTACCAAGTCAATTAAAGCCAAAAGCTTCCACCTTGCCACACGCGTTAACCCAGCTAAAAAATTAAGATGATTCAGCGGTGTTTCGAGTTTGTTTTATTGGGCACAGTCCTGTCCTTCGTTTTATGGGTGTTCAATGCTATGGTTGCTCTCATCTTGTTGGTCCGACATCAGGATCACACACTTGGAGTTTGCGTTTCGCATGATGAACTTAATGTTTTGGGGTTACGCCTACCTTTTAACCACAACCGCCGTTTTCTTCGCCATTCTCGGTTGGCGCAACATCATCGCCGGCGACATTCAAGCCCACAAACAAAAGATGGGCGCCGCGATTAACCTCATCCTCTTTTTTGTCGTTTCCTACGTGGTGAAGGTCATCGTGCTAGGTCGTGAGGACAAAACCAACTGGACCCCTTTTTATCTCTATACTTTGTACATCCACGAAACCTTTATTGCGCTGATGTTGTTAACCGGCGGCTGGGCGCGATGGCTCGCCCACACGTTCAGAACCTCCCTCACCGGCGATTCCGTTTCAGATGTGCACCAGAAGCAGCGCCGCTTACACGGTAAACTCGGCCGCGCCTGTATCGCATCCGCGCTTTGTGGCTTGTTCACCGCTACCATTATTTTGTGGGGCATGGCCAACCGTCTTTAACCCACCGTTTGCATTCCCCGTTCTTGAAGAACCGGGGGCGACACGGCGAGGATAGGTCGCCCGTTTCAGGGCTCTGTTTCTTTTTTCGAACGGCTTGGTTATTGTGACTCAATCGCAAGATCTCGCAAAAAAACGCATGCGTGCGCATCGCGGATCAACCCGATCCGCGCGGATCGCGAGTTTTCCCAGCTTGCAGTTGTTTTAGAAATGCTAAGTGTTTTATATTTAACGATATGAATTAGCCTTGGACAATCTGGAGACGCGCATGGTGGACACGACGCTCGACAGGGACTTTCCATGTCCCGGTTCCGACCAAGAAATCGCGGTTTTTAATCGCCTGATGGCAAAATTGCCCAACATCTATTCTCGACTCGCCAATGATCGGCGTGTCCCACACACCACCGTGGTGATCCCCTCGCTTTCCTTGGATCAGTCCGAGCTTTCCAAAGTTGAAGGCCACATGTTTTACGAGGAGCGCCTGCTGTGCATGCTCATGCTGCTCAAACGGCCCCGCACCCGCATTGTTTTTGTGTCCTCCACCCGCATCCACCCGCTCATCACCCAGTACTACCTCAACTTCCTGACCGGGGTCCCCTTCGGCCACGCCATGCGGCGCCTGATCATGCTCGATTGCGGCGACACCAGCCCCAAGCCGCTCACCCAAAAAATTCTTGAGAGCCCCTGGCTCATGGACCGCATGCGCAAGTACATCGGCGACCGCGACCGCGCCCACATGGTGGTTTTTAACACCACCCCCTTTGAGCGCACCCTCGCCGTGCGTCTGGGTATCCCCGTCTACGGCACCGACCCCGCGCTTCACTACCTCGGCAGCAAAACCGGTTGTCGGCGCATCCTCAAATCGGCAGGCATTCCCGTGCCCTACGGCCACGAGGATCTGCGCGACGAACACGACATCGTCACCGCCCTCGACGACCTTTGGCAAAAAACGCCGGACATCCGCCGCGCCGTGGTCAAACTCAACGAGGGCTTTTCCGGCAAAGGCAACGCGATGTTTTTCTTCGACGACATCCAGAAACACCGGGAAGCCAACGAAGAGGATCGCCGTCAACACATCGCCCAACAGCTCAACAACCTTCGTTTTGAATCCCAAAACGAAACCTGGCCGCGTTTCGAGAGCCAGTTCCGAAAATTACGCGGCGTGGTCGAAACCTTCATTGAAGGCGAAAACAAGGATTCCCCCTCGGTACAGGCACGGGTTAACGCCATCGGCGAACCCCAGGTCATTTCCACCCACGACCAAATCATGGGCGGTCCCAACGGCCAAGTCTTCATGGGCTGTTGGTTCCCGGCGCGGCGCGACTACCGCAAGGTCTTGCAGGAAGACGGCCGCAAGGTGGCCCAAGTGCTCAGCACCAAAGGCGTGATCGGCCGGTTCGCGGTTGATTTCATTGTCGTGCCAACCCCCAACGGCTTCGAGCGTTACGCCATCGAGATCAACCTGCGTCGCGGTGGCACCACCCACCCGTTCCTGATGATGAAGTTCCTGATCGAAGGCGATTACAACGAGGAAAAAGGCATCTACGTCTCCAATTCCGGTCAGGAAAAGTACTACCTCGCCACCGACAACCTGCTCGACCCGCAGTACGTGGGTATGGGCCCGGAAGACCTGATCGACGTGGCGGTGTACCACGATCTCCACTACCACACGGTCGAGCAAGACGGGGTGGCCTTCCACATGATTGGTTCGCTGAGTCAGTTCGGCAAGTTGGGCATCACCTGCATCGCCAACACCCGGGAGCAAACCAAACAGCTCCACCAACAAACAATCAAGGTGCTCGACGGCGAGGCAGAAGCCAACCGCCGCAAGGAGCGCACCGCTTTTTACTTGGGCGCTCCACCAAGCAACCTACAAAACATCGGCTTCTAGCCTTGCTGATTTGATGACACCCAGGTTGAACGGGTGTTGGTTCGATGTCCGGTAAACACGTCCCCTCACTCTATGGACGGGCGTTGACCCGGCGTACCCCTTCCCCGCCATCCACCTGTCTGGCCCAACGTTGACCCGGCGTACCTCTTCCCCGCCATCCACCTGTCTGGCCCAACGTTGACCCGGCGTACCCCTTCCCCGCCATCCACCTGTCTGGCCCAACGTTGACCCGGCGTACCCCTTCCCCGCCATCCACCTGTCTGGCCCAACGTTGACCCGGCGTACCCCGAAGCGGGTACGCACACCGCCGTGTGTGGTCCACAACTGATTTTAAACGTGAGCCGAAGGCGAACAACAACTGGTTACACCGAAGGTGTTACGGATTTCAGCCCAGGGTAAATGGTTGTAGAACAACCATTTACCCTGGGTCCCTTGGGGTTCCCGTCGTGTAGGCCGCCGGAGGTGCCGGCACCACAAAACCAACCACCGGTGGTTTTAATCCACAACGCCTCTGGTGTCAACGCCTTCAGCGTTTTACCCTCCGTGAACCCCAAGCACCCAGGGTGCGGCCATTTTCAATGACCGTACCCTGGGCTAAATTATTGCATCCCTGCAGGATGCGTCCAGAGTGGCCGTGCTCCGCCCGGCGTTCATTCAAAGCATGGTCCTAAAATGGGGTTGTGCGGCCCCCGTTGGGGCTCGCCCGAGAAGCTCTAATTATCTAGAATACTTACACTTGTTCTTTTGTTTTTTAAATTTCGCGACCCATTGGCGACATCCAGTTCACTTACAAGCCCTTTACCTTTAAGGGGTCTTTTTTTACATTCCTTCATTTGGTCAGTGCGTTTTCGGTGGCTCTTAGACAAAATGGGAAACGGCTTTCATACAGTGAGACGCGATCCTGTTGGTTCGCCTGGGGCGGTGCGAGCACCAATCCTCGCTGTTTTACCGTGATCGACAGTGCGTAGCGGCCTTCTGGAGCTCGGTATAAGGTGAGTTACCCAGTATAGAAAAGTCATCGATGATGAAGTGAAAGAACTTGCGAAGGATATCGCGCACATGCTTCTTACTTGGCTTCTCACCGATCAACTTTTCTTGGAACCACCAAACGAAGGGCCAAATCTCCATCGCTCCTTCCACGATGAGGCTTTCGCTATTCAGTATCAGGTAATCGTTCCCGAAGGTCTCCAGTATTCGCCTGGTCTCTTGGACTTCCGCCTCGCTGTACTTTTCTTGAACCTTCAGGTGGAGGAAGTAGTGATCCAGAATCGCGGTGTTGTAGGCCAAAATACCCTTTCGTTTTTTTTCGTGAGCTGCGATTGCTGAAGGAATTGGCTGGGCATTCATCTTCAAGCTGGAGGAATGGAAAAGGACATCAAGCGCAGGCTACCTGAAACAGTGTGACCTAACAAGAGGTGCCATTATTCAGGTGAACGCAAAGTAGAAATACGCTCCTTATCTCCCAGGCTGAGATCTGAGAAAAAATTGAGCCCGGTCATCGCTTCTATATGACGAATACTTACCAGGTAATCCTCAATCTCCCCGTGGGCCTTCTGGTGATGTGGCAACAGATATGCCTCGAAAACAGGCTGACCTTCTTCTTCCCAGATGACGATTTGGAAGAACATCGGCGCGACATGGACCCCTTCTCCGATCACATCATAAACACCAGGGCCGAATATTGGTCCTGCGAACACCCAAAGTTCATCATGTCGCGGCAGCAACGTTTCTCTGATCCGGGTCTCTACGCCGTTCCAGATCCCTCCCGCACCATTGAATGAATCATGGGCCTGAGGAACCAAGTTTGAGAAGTAGTTAATCTCGTAGACGGTTTTTGCATCATCAGGATCGTCAACGTCGAGGTCTTCATCTGGTCCATCTGCCAGAAGCCCGTCGCCGTCACGGTCGCCGCCCGAAATGAAAAAAGGGGCCAGGTGTCCCTTGGCATAGTTCCGTATAGAATCGTCATATGCACCCTGCCAGTCGGATCTTTTGGGCTCGTGTTCCATGCTCTCATCGTCACGATACTTTTCCCATTGCCCTTCTCGCTCCGGGGTTTTTCGGTACTCGCCAATCAAGCGGTAAGCGACCCAACGTGGTGACTTCTTATCCTGATCATACTCAAACACGTAGGCGTTTCTTCGGATTATCGGACCGTCAGAGGGAGCTCCACCGTATATGTGCCTGCTGGATGAACTCTGTGAAAAAACCTCAGTGCTGGCACCATTCAGAACCAAGAACAAAAAAAAGTGAAGGAAATATTTCATTTCAACCTCGGCTAGTTTCGCTCTGACCTTGATGGCGGTCCCGTTCGAATGTTCTTTTTTGCATGGGGTTAACAGTCCGATTCTCGAATTTCGAAGAACCTGTTTCTGTCAGCCAAAAACAGTTGAAAGCTGGCTGCTTAGGCCGTGGTGTCTCCGTAATGTCCACCCGAATCATACCCCAAAGTCCTCATCGCTTTCGAAGGCAATCATGAGGAGATAAGGTCTGATTCGATTTAAATTTCCCAAGGAAGGACTGTTTTCTTGGAACGACCAGAATTTGAGACAGTCAATTTAGCCTAACTGTTTGGGAGCAAATAGCTTGATAAGTTTTTCCATGTAAACGTGAGAATTTTTGGCCCTATATCGGTACCAATTTCGCAAGAAAAGGTTGAAATGATCCTTTAATCAAAAAATTTGGAGAAACCTATTGAACGACAAATGGGAGTTCTACCAGGACAGGAAGGGTGAATGGCGTTGGCGAAGAACCGCGCCCAACGGGAACATTGTTGGAGCGTCTTCGGAAGGCTATAAAAGCAAAAGTAGCTGTGTCTCAAATGCCCGTCGCCATGGATATCAAGAGTCTTTAACGACAGGGTCTACCGATAGGTGGGAATTTTATAAGGATAATGCAGGTAAGTGGCGGTGGAGAAGAATCGCACAAAACGGCCAGATTGTCGGTTCTTCAACAGAAGGCTACTCCAACAGAGTGGACTGTGAAAGCAACGCGCGCCGAAATGGTTACAGATAGCCATTCTTGCCAAATGACAGTCCTTTAAGGGCGGGGTACTCAGCTACCCGCCCGAGCGGTTTTCGAATCAATAGGGATGGTTTGAGGAATGGATGTAAGCATCGTCTCAATGGTAACGGGTCCGATTAGCCTGATGGCTGCGTTAGCTGTGGTTCTTTACTGGTTTTATTTAACGAAAACCAAAGAGAAAATAAACTTAATTAGCACAGCAAGTGAAAAAGAAAGAGGAATACTGATTCAGCAGACCATGGATGACGTGTATATTGATACCAATAAAATGTCGGGTGAGCAGTTACATGATTTAGCCATTAAAAAGATGGAAACGCGAGAAAGAAAGCACCGCAGGGTAATACGAGCGGCACTTTTAGTCTTTGTGGTTTTCTCTTCTGTGACTGCGTTTTCTTTTTTCTTTGGCCAAAACATTAAAAAGAATAACAGTTTCAAAATGAACCCTGCGGTTGTTGAGAAAAAGTCCGAACAGAAAAATGCAATTTATGCATCAAGAAAATCGAAGGTCTTTCATAGTTCGTTCGATTGTGTGTATGGAAAAATGATCTCTCAAAAAAATAAAATAGAAGGTCAAGCGGCAAGAGAAGGAAGGACTCTTCATTCTGGATGCCCTAAGCTTCACTTCTAGAAAGAGGAGAATTACGTGTCACAATTAACAAAGATGTTTTCGATTTTGGCATTGTTAGCTTTTTCCAACCCTGCGATCTTATGTTCAGATAGCTCTGCAACGGGAGGAAAAGACAAGAGCCAAACTGTATACATTACAAAAACAGGAGAAAAATATCATGCTGACGGTTGTAGATATTTAAAGAAAAGTAAGATAATTCAAACCAAGCAAGAAGCGAAAGAAAAGGGCTTTGATCCATGTTCTGTTTGCTTCAAATCGAATATCTCAGCTGATAAAAACCCCGCAAGTACGGCCCAGAAGAAATCGAAAGTTTCAGATGGACGTTGTGTTGCGAGAACAAAAAAGGGTTCAAGGTGTAAAAGAGTTTCTTCTGCCAGTTCGAGCACTTGTTGGCAACATTGATGGCCAAAAGAAGTGGCAGAAACTAGGCATGTTTTCATACATGAACCAAATAGATGTTGGTATTTCAGGAAAACATTGAGAGGTAAACAAGAATGGCTAAACGAATGACAAAAGCGGAAGCTGGACTATTGTTTTGGGGAATTGTTATTGGGCTTCCGATTTACGGGGTTTTTCAGCTTGCAGAGCTCGTTGGGTGGTATGTTCTTGCGGCAGGAGTAATTATCATACTTTGTCTTGTGGCCTATTTTACCTCGGAGGCAAGAAAACGGAAGTACCGTGACCTGATGGAAAAATACGGAGATTCGGACCTTGTAGATCTCATTATGGAGGGGTCATTTTGGTTGGGTCAAACCGCAGAACAGTTGTTCGATTCCCTGGGGTCTCCTGTTGACATCGATCAAAAAATATTGAAAACAAAGAAAAAAGAAGTATGGAAATACCAGCATCAAGGGAGCAATAGATACGGCCTTCGAGTAACCCTCGATGATGACATCGTTGTAGGATGGGATCAGAAAGCCTAACGTTTGCACTTATCACGGCCCTCATCCAAAGAAAGAGGAAGGATCGTTTCCTGAATCCAAATTGAAAACAATCAAAAAATGAACAGAACGATTCTCATTATTTTTGGTACCCGCTCCCCAAAGTCAGGAAATACCCATGAGCGTTGGCGGGCGCTTTGAAAACCAACAGCAAGATATTGAACCTCAGATCCATGTCGCTTATGTTGAACATGCGCCACCCAAGATCAGGTATTTGATAAGACAGGGTGGAATGTGGAGAGAAAGGAGTTGTGAAATTTTTAAAGATCACAAACGAAGAGAGCATAATATTTATGCACTTTACGATTATGATGAAAAAGATCTTTGGGTGTACATCGGACGAAGCATAGATTTAAAAAGAAGATTAAGGCAACATCTTGCGTCGGCGCGGAGAGGAGGGGAAGAGTTGACTACCCCATGGCTCAAGAAGGTATTACCTCTAGGCAGGGAGCCGAAAATGATTAAAATAGACACTGTCTGGGGTAATGGTTTTGATGGGTGGTGTTATGAGTTCATTTGGCAAGTAGTGGCAATTCGCGATGGAGCGAAATTAGCCGTTGAAAACCAGGTCATCAGTACAAAAGAACACCTTCCAAAATTGACTAGATACCCATGGATGCAAAATGCTGTTGATGAAAGAAGTCTTTTTGCGGTTCAAGGCTTTGAAAGTTTTCTCAAGGTGTAAACATCAGTTGACCTTGATATAAAAATAGACAGCGGCATTGTTAGGTCTAGTTTCTGTACTAGCGTTTGCTTGTGGCTCTGTTTCCTTTCGCTCGTTTGCATCTTTTCTGAGCGCTTCGGGCCAGTTTCCATTATCTTTTGGAGTGCGATCATGACTGTATCTATCAAAATAAGGGTGAACATGGCTTTGTAGGGCATGAGGTTGTATAGAACCTGGTATTCTTTCTTTATCCGGGTCACTGAAGACATCATCTCTTCCGAAATTTATCCCTCGCAAAAAGACAGCTCTCAAATCAGGTAGCTCTGTTTTTCCTGTCTTTTCCACGAAACCACATGTTAAAGGAAGATCTTTTTGACCTGCTGCGAGCACCCAAGAAAACTTCTTGAAATCTAAATTTGTGTATGGTTCATTATTGGCGATCATGCTGAACTTATCTGGAGGCAGAACTGAAGCAATAACTGCTCCTATAGGAAGTCCGCTACTAAAAGCCTCGCTCTTAATTTGGGATTTTAAGCGTTCTGCTTCTTCATGAAGCTCATCTTTTATTAATTGAACATTAACATTCCCATGAATTTCATCCAAGCGCCCCTTCATAATCCCAAATTGAACAGCTCCTGCAAAAATTGCAAGAACAACAGTCACAGCTACACCCAAATCGAAGTATCTCAAGCCTATGCTTTTTTCATTTGTCGAGATAGTCAAGCCACTCCTCCTTCTGTAAAATGCGGAGAGCTTCTTTCCAAGCCTATCAACTGTCGTATTACAGTGCTCTCAACCTGCAAAGGACGCTTTCTATCGTAATTTGCGTCAAAAGAAGAGGAATTGGCTCAAAGTGCATGAAAATACGCCGAGCAATTTGGAAATTTTGTCAGTTTGTTTATCAGATCTGGGATAATCTCTGAAAAACCTTTTTCACTTCAGGCGAAGTCTCGCCTCCCAATGTTTTGTCCGAGTTTCCCTCAGAAGTTGACCTGCCAGCTCGCTGGCCAAGACCAACGCCCACTCAAGAGTTAGATTTTCCCTCCTGCTGGATAAGCCAATTCCTTCCTAGCGCTAAACATGGTAATCCTTCGCACATTTTTCTCTCGTAATTCGCCGATCAAATGAGGAGCATGCAAACAGGAACTCGAAGAAAAAACAAGGAAGCTCTCCTTCCTTCCGTTTTCATTCGCGCCTTCCGTGACAACTGCGACCTGTCTTTTGGGCCTGGAAAAGAGTGCCACTCAGGTGGCGGATTCCCTGAGTGGGCCAGAAAATCAGGCAAACCAAGAAAAAACAAAGTTTCCTGGAAAATATCGGGCGAAATCCCGTTTTAATTAATAGAGGCCTGATCCTCATTTGCTGAAGTTGTAGACGAGTTCGACACATTGCGGAGCCTAGTCAGGGCTACCACCTGTTTGGAATCTCAAACCCCTACAGCTTCTACTCATTGATTATCCAAATAAGAAGAAGAGGAAATTATGCGTGTTTGCCTTTTTTTAGCTTTAATCGCTATTCTTACGGCTAGTGATTTAATAGCTCAACAGAGACTTGAACCCGAAGTTTCACAAATTGAAAACGACGATCTCTACCTGACAGAAGAACAAGAGATCATACTTCAATTAATGGAAGAACGTGGGCTGGACCCAGAAAAAGTCACCTTTGAAGGTGTGGACGTGATCTATGATGGTGACATGTATTTTCACAAATCAGTTCTCCTGCTGGAGAAGGAATTGAAGGATTGCAGTCATTCAAAGCAACGACGTTATGCGAACTTAGTCCTTAACGAGAACGTAAAAGACATACGGATTCAAATTGATTCAACTGTATCCTCAGCTTGGGTCAGCGCAATTTCGGATGCATTGCAAGCGTATCGTGATCTTCCTAGTTGCAGTATAAACTTTTACGTTGTAGAAAACTCTCCCGACGTGGTGATTACTGAAAAATGGTTAGGCTGGATGCGATATGGATATGCATACGGGCCGGTAAATGGTATGCCGGGAACGAATGTTTTTGTCGGAAAATACGCTCGTTTGAATCATAGTGAGCGAGTGTTTACTGTTGTTCACGAGCTTGGTCATATCGTAGGAATGGCCCACACCGATGATGCCAACCATACCCTAATACGGAGCACCCCTGAGTCAGATGAGAACTCAGTCTTCAACAGCGCTCAGGGAACCTGGAACGGTTTCTCTTATTGGGATGTTAACGCTCTTAGGTGGCTCTATCCCGATGTAGAAAAATAGTCATTGCCCCCGGGAAGCGGAAACGCTCCGCTTCCCGGTTTTAAAAGTTGCTTCTTTTTACATGCAGCTATATCATTGTTACATATTTTTACCAAAGCAATGCTTGAGAAAGTCTTGAAGGTTTTTGCCGGATTTTGGGGATTTGTGGTTGTATTCTATGGCGTGTCACTTGTGTTCTTTCCTGTTGGACATGATGTACCGGTTAATAATTACAAGGGTTGCTACAGAGGTATCTTTATCGAAGATCTTAATCGAATATATGGTGAGTCAATATATGCCAAAAACCCCAAGTCGGGCATAACGTGTCTTAATTTTACTGGTGCTGAGTTTTTAGAGTTTACATATGGGTTTATTGAATATCTTCTCTACCATATACCTCTTGATAAACGCTCCGACACTATGCTCTTTGTCCCCTTTGTAGCTTCTGTAATTTTATCCTTTGTGTATCCGTTTCTGTGGGCTAAGAGAAGAATTGCCAAAAAAGATACCTGCTCTAAAATAACGAGAAAGCTCTTCAATTAGCTCTGTCTACATGGCGGAACCACACCGATTACCGCCACCCTTTCCTGCTTCAGTCCGCAAAGCGAGGTAAGTGAAATCGGCCAGCTCCAATTGGAGCTGGCCTACCCTTTTTAAAGAATGGGCGATTCAAATTCCTCTTTCAGTTTGACCAACACCTGTTCATGGTATCGGAAAGCGTTTTCGTCAAGAGCCTGATAAATTGCCTTTTTTGAGGATTCGCTGAGAAAGACTACTTGGTATCCTTTTTCGTGATAAAGATCATGATTAAAGGATGCTCGTACTTCATCTTGTGCTTGCTTTACCTCAGGTGGTTTTGGTACGTCGTACTTGCGATAGTCCAACGCGACTTCATTCAAAGCAAAAATGATGTGGTCGTAGGATTCCGCAGAGAAACGGTATTTCATAAGGGATTGGTTAGAGGTTAAAAACAGAGGGTTAACCCTGATAGGATTGCCGGTGATTTTTAAGATCCATAGAAAAAGAAAAAAGGAAAAAAACACTCAAGGTGGCTTTGACACCTTCCAAATTCCCCGAATCGCTTAAGGCGTTTCGGTTGAAATTGGAGCGAAAAATCCACTTTTGCACCCACCTGGGTGTAAAGCTCGTTGGACGCTGGTGGATGCTACATTATACCGGATATATGGAGAATGGTGTCGTTACCCCCCCAAAAGAATCCTTTCGAGGTTCAGGGCAAAACTTCAAAGTCAGGCTGTGCTCTGTGACCCTCTTGGTTCTCTGTGGGTTTCCTTAACGGCCGGTCTTGACGTTCTCAGCAGGGAGCGTATCATGGCGGCATGAACCTCACAGCAATCCAGCAGGCTATCAAAGACAGCGTCCAGGCCGGTGCATTTGAGTCTGCCGATGAAGCACTGATCTTCGCGATCTCGTCACTGAAATGCGCGGCTACGCAAAGTGCCTCGCCAGAATACGACGAGTGGAAAAGAAAAGAATTGGACAAGGCCATTGCCGAAGCTGACCGAGGCGAGCTAATCCCGCACGATATCGTAATGCAGGAAATCGAGGAGATTTTTCACCCACAGGAGGCTTGAGGCTTGTTTGGACATCAACAGCAAGAGAGAGCATGCGGACAATCACCGCCTTCTTAGCCGCAAAGAATCCCGCTGCGGCCCAGGAAGTGGTATCGCGTGTTTCGGCCTCAATCGAATCATTACTGATCTTCCCGCAAAAGGGACGACCCGCGAAGTCTGGCACTCGAGAGTTGGTCATTCCAAAAACATCCTACATCGTGCCTTACCGCATCAAGGGAGACCAAACTGAGCTTCTACACGTCTTCCACACTCATCGAAAACCCCCAAGGCAATGGGAAGCTGCATGATCCTTTTTCATTGATTCGTGTGGGCGTTCGCGGTCGTTGGTGTCTGGCTTGATGCCCAAGTTTCCTCAAAATGTTGGACTCCGTTGCGGGGGCCTGAGGAAATACCGCAGATAACTCGCCTCAGGAGCTTGGGCGCCTAATCGACAGCAGAAGTCGAGACTAAAGGTGTCTCACCTAAAACTTGATGGCCAGAGAAAAGGTTGTCAATTTGGACCTGCAAACCTGTATCTTCAAATACCTGGCGGCCTGGTCGAACAGAAACCGCCTGGCGAGCAGACTGGAATTTTATGATTCACAGCCCAAGTTGGATTTAGGAAAACAAAAAAGGATTTGACATCACCTTGAAAAGGACCTAGCTTACTGATTTAGTGACAAAGGATCTTTTGCCTCCTAGAAGGAGTGAAGATCGATAGTTTCTACTTCTTTATCCTTTTACCTTTTTCCCATGAAAAACAGGAAAAATCCGTTGTTCGAGCTAAGTAAATCGGACATAAGCGTAGTTTTGCACAGTCTCTCCGTTTATAAAGATTGGCTTGAGTTTGAGACGCCTGGCTGGACCGATCACTACCGAGAATTATGCCTTGAACCAGTGAACAGGGTGATGCTACTTCTCAAAAGCTACAACGACGGAATGAAGGATACCGACCTAAAGGGTCGTTAATCCCAAAGATCACCGCCATATTCTGGCGGTGATCTTAACCAATCTCATGACTGCATGGCTGTGAATCCAAGTAGAAATCGCCAGCCCTTGACCTTTCCTAAGTTCTCTACAGAAGTTGGGAATCAGCGTTGCTTAAGCCAAAACAAGCTACGAGCACTTATCTCATTAAGCTCTTGTAAAGAGATTTAAACTAGAGAATCCATTTCCTGATCACAACACCTCGTAGAATTAACCTTCTCCCCATTTAAGATAGTAAGATAAAAAAGGATCAATGAGATGTAGCTTTCCCTCACTTTTGTTCCACTCCAGAACGGCTTCACCTTCTAGTTCTTCTTTCGCAATATTCGTCATACTATCAAGAACTCTTGATATCTCTCGGATGTTTGGAATTTGCTCGTTCAGCACATTCTTTAAGCCCGTGCGAATCTCCTCGTAGTCTAAGACAGATTTTGGACCAGCTTCGGCTATAGCTAATAGAATAGCCTTGTAAATATCACACGTGTTTCCGTCTTTTAAAAGTCTTTGTTTTCTATCTTTTCTTGGCCGTGGTCCTTGAGCCAATCGTTGAAATGTCACTTTCCCCATATCACTTGCCTTAGACTTAAAAAAGGAATCCCAATCAGCCAAGTGAGGAATTGATTGCTCTTGAGTAGGAGCTTCTCTGTAGTTATTAATTTTGCAGATGCTGTGACAAAAATCTTGCATTATGTGCGGACTCCCGTGACTTTCCCTTGAGAGGCGTTCAAGCATTTTATCAACCACGACTAGATTGAGTTCTTTAAAGCCCTTTCTGGCAATTTCGATTAGCTCTTCTTCACTCCAAGTTGGGACAGACAGCTGCTTGACTCTGCCGGTCATTTCTTTTTCAATTTTAATAACATCATATGCTCTATGTGGGATTGCAATAAAAATAACCGGACAACCTTCAAAAATAAGTTCTTTAAGAATTCTGACAATTTGAAGTTGTAAATCTTGATCGACATAATGAAAATCATCAATCACAAGAGGTATTTTGTGTTCTTCTAAATAATTGATAGCCAAGGTGGAATAAGAATAATCTCTGGTTTTTGAATTCGTACTGCTAGTTCCGTTTGTAACTTGGTGATTTGACTTAACTCCTGCTGAAACGACAGGTGTGCCTAATCCTGCATTTAAGTTTCTACCAGTGGTCACACTATCGCTATCGGTAGTACTTGCTGTAACCGAGTTGAATACATTGACTTTGTTTAAAACTTGTTCCCAAAACTCATCCATATTTTGAAACTGACCACCGGTGACCCAGATGCTATCCTTTTTAGGCAAGCGTTTTCTGGTCAGTACGGTCTTGCCCGACTTAGTAGGTCCTGTGATTGACAAAATTTTAAAAGGTTGATCAAGGTAGTCTTCTAGTGCTGACTCAAGATGACGATTTTCTCTTGGAATGTAAGTAAATGTTGGCAGGCCTCCTGCAACAAAAACGTCCTTTGCCTTTTTCAATCGGACCTCCTGCTCTAAATCAACTTCCCATTTTTAGTTATTTTATACCAAAGTTAAGGTCATCTGAAAAAAAATTGGTTAGCGCCAGCCGCCTGCAAGTCGTACGGGAGAAATTTTGAGCTAATCCCATGCTAAGTTTTAGGTCTAGAGGCTTTGAATCCATGTCTTTGCAGATGCTTCAGTAGAGCAAACACGTATTTCCAACCCTTGTCCCTTCCAATGAGAGTAGCTGGCGCAAACCTGCTCAATCTCTCTCCAACCATTTGAGCCAAATTACTTGCTGTTGTGCCTGTGGATCGTGACCAGTAGCGAGCCCAACTTCTTGAGGAAACTTGGACACCTGCCCGGGAGTCACCCACCAGGGCTTCTCTTTGAGGAAACTTGCGCATGCGGCCGGATGCCAGCGACCGAAAATCTCCCTACCAGAGGGAACCTTGACGCTTCCGAACATAGGCGCGCTCGTTCATCACTGAAAAAAGATCATGCAGCTTCCCATTGCCTCGGCGGCCTTCGATGAGTATGGAAGATGTGTAGAAGTTCAATTTTGTCTCCATTGATGCGGTAAGGCACGATGTAGGATGTTTTTGGAATGACCAACTCTCGGGAACCAGTCTTCGCCGGTCGTCCCTTTTGCGGGAAGATCAATAACGATTCGATTGAGGCCGAAACACGCGATACCACTTCCAGGGCCGCAGCGGGATTCTTTGCGGCTAGGTAGGCGGTGATTGTCCGCATGCTTTTCCTTGCTGTTGATGTCCAAACAAGCCTCAAGCCTTCTGTGGGTGAAATATCTCCTCGATTTCCCGCATTACGATATCGTGTGGGATTACCTCGCCTCGGTCAGCTTCGGCAATAGCCTTGTCCAATTCTTTTCTTTTCCACTCGTCGTATTCTGGCGAGGCGCTTTGCGTAGCCGCGCATTTCAGTGACGTGATCGCGAAGGTCAGCGCTTCATCGGCAGATTCAAATGCACCGGCATGGACGCTGTCTTCGATAGCCCTTTGAATTGCTTTGAGGTTCATGCCGTCATGATACGCTCTCCACGGCCAACGTCAAGGTCACCATCTGACCCGCGAGAAACCCTCAAGGAGAGGATTCTCAATTTTCATCGAAGGAGAAACCTGTCCTAAATGCTTACCCAGCCTCCTTCCAAGCAACAAGAGCCCTCCTTCATCTCAAAAAAAATGACAGATCAAGAAAATATGAAAAATCTGACCGCCAAAAACGTTTCTATTTATGAAGAGTGGTTTTTCTTTTCCGTAGGAGGATCGGAATTCAACCGCTGACCGTGAATAAATCTGGGTCAGGTTCAGCCACTTTCCGTTCTTCTTAAAAAAGGAATCCACCAACTCTTGATTGCCCTTTTGCCGGATGCCAGAGAACGGCAGATCGAGATACATCGTTTTGGCCACTGGCTCACTTACAGGCAGATGCTTCTCATTTTTAGACCTGTCCTTTTAGTCCTTCCTTTTGCTCACGACTGAGCGACGTTAAAAATTCAACAATCAAAAGGATTAAAATAATGAAAGTTTTGATTCAAATTCTTTTTGTATTATCCACTTTGAGCTTAGGCTATGCGGATGATTACGAAGAATACAATGCGGCTTATGCCGCTGCTTACGCAATTAAAAATTACAACCTGGCATACGGAAACGGTTCTTCTCAAAACCCTTTCACTGATTATGATGGCGAAACTGAAGGTGGAAACTGCACTAATTTCGTGAGCCAATGCTTGGTTGCTGGTTTTATTCAAACAACTAGCCCGAAGAAGGTTTTTCAAGAACGTTTTGATTTCGATACTGATCGGAATTCTGGAAGCTATTATGAGTGGTTCTTTCACAATGACGGAGATCGAGGACCGGCCTGGACTGGCGCTGCCAAACTATACGAATATGCGGTACACAATCCATCTCACTACAAAGGACTACATTTTCAATACATCACCCACGATACCTCAAGCGACTTCATGGAATACACAAAAGTTCGCGTTGGAGACATTATTTTCGTTGACTGGGAAGGAAATGGGAGTATCGACCACGCAATGATCGTCACCAAATATGAAAGTTGGCGTTGGGGATACAATGAAATAAGGGTGACCTATCAATCAAATAATCGGCTACACAAAGGGCTTGGCGACTTGAATGAAGAGCATAATTACGATGCCTTATTTTATGTGTACAGACCTTTGGACTACAACCCTGAAGGGCTATAGCCATACAGTCGCTTAATTTGACTTAACAGTAAGAAAGAATCAGAGGAGCCTAACTCAAACGGGCTCCTTTTTTATTCAGCGAGCGAAAAACAAAAAGTAAGGTTTCATAAAGGACAAATAAAATGCTGGACCACAACAGGACAAGCAAGCCGAATCCTGCAAAGTTAAGTTCTGTGTGGAATTTTATTCTGAAGTGATAAGGAATGTAACCTGAGAGAGTGTTTGTTACGTCACCCAGTGTGTACCACGTCATAATTTTGTTTGAAATCAGATAAAAACCTTCCATGAATTGTGGAGTGAAAGTGTCCCAACAGTTCAACTGGTCAACAACTGGTTTCTCGCATTCAAAGTCTCGCGAAAGCTCTGTGATCAAAAATAACACCAGGGGAAACAGGCTTAGCGAAAGACAAGCAATCAGGGCTTTAATTCTTTTTTTCAAGGGTATTGAGAAAACTTTCAACCTTATTTAACCCTTCACGAAACAGAGTGTCAAGCTGCGGCATTCAGGTAGATTTGAAAAAGTCTCTTGCGATCACCTTAATCGGATGGGAGATCTCAAGTCTTAACGAGGAGTTGGAAACCAGCCAAGGCCATTCAGGGTGCAAGGTTTTGTGATGAAGTTTCGCTTAGCGAGTTGCTAGATCAACTACAGAGAGCTCGTTAGTCTCGGCCTGCGGGCTGAAAGGCCTTGGCTTCTGGGGGACCTTGGTCTACGTCAGTGGATTGGCAGGCCCAACTTTTGAGGGAAAGTTGGGAACATTGAGGAGATTTGGTTTTAAGGGGCGCCGATAGCTCGATGAGTTAAAATGGAGAGATCTCTCAACCGCGTCACTCTAAACGGAGCTGGGATCACAATGAATCCTAAAAGCCTAACCCAGCAAATAAAGACTGTGTCCATTTGGAAGCGTGGGGATAAACGTGCCCCACACAAGCCTTTGTTGTTGCTGCTTGCATTAGCCAGAGTTGCACGCGGTGAACAGCGATTGACACCGTTTGAGGTCCTTTACTCAGAATTGGAAGACCTCTTAATTAACTTTGGGCCACAACGAAAATCGTACCACCCAGAATATCCTTTTTGGCGATTGCAAAATGATGGGAATTTTTGGGAAATACCTGAAAGGGAGAAAGCCATTGCTGCACGGGGAACAAGAGTTCGAAAAGGCGATGTACCCAAAAATGTACTGGTAGAGGTCAAGGCAAATGCCGGGTTTTGCCTTGAAGCTCATCAAGTACTCCAGCAGAACCAAGGTCTTCTATTCCAAATTGCCACCTACCTTCTTGAGGAACAATTTCCGCCTTCTATGCATGAGGACATCTTCGCTGCAATAGGAATGCCCCGCGCCTATAAACGGCTCGGCGATCTAATCAACAATGATTTCAGGAGTACCATGCTTCGGATTTACGAGCGGCGATGTTGCGTATGTGGATTTGACGGAAAGCTCGGAAACGCCACGGTTGGCCTAGAGGCCGCGCACGTTAAGTGGAGAAAGGCGGAGGGTCCTGATGCTCCAGAAAATGGATTGCTCTTGTGTAATTTCCACCACAAAATGTTTGACCGCGGTGTAATGGGAATAACCCTCGGTCACCAGATCACTGTTTCACAGCATCTTCATGGCGGAGAACGTGTCAAAGAGCTTATTCTTCAATTCTCTGGGAAGAGGTACCACCCGCCGCAAAATGGGTTCCCACGGATTGCTGAAGAATATATCAAATGGCACTCAGAAGAGGTATTTCGTTTTCCTGCGCGACACTTTTGATGGCATTATTTTTAATTTTCGAAACACGGAGAATTGATTTGAACAAAGACATAAACAAGAACAACAAGTTTGATCATTTAACTACTGTCACAAAGGGTGTGCTTGGCATGATTCCTGTCGGAGGATCCTTGCTTAGCGAAATTGCTGGTAGCATTATCCCAAATCAAAGACTTGACCGTTTTGGGGAATTTTTAAAAGCGCTAGAGCAACGCCTAAGTCTAATTGAAGAAAAAGTCTTAGCTGAGCAAGTATCTAATCATGAATGTATTGATCTTTTTGAAGAAGCCTTTATTCATGCTTCTCGCGCAATGAGTCAAGTGAAACGAGGATATATTGCAGATATATTGGCTAACGGAATCAGTGCAGAAAGAATAGAATATTCCAACTCTAAAGTTCTGCTCAAGTTGATCGCCGAACTAAACGAACAGGAGATTATATTTTTAAAGTTTTACGCCAACTCTGGTGCGAACAAGGACGAGAACTTCTATGAGAGACATAAGAAGGTTATACAGCGCATTCATGTGCATATAACTTCACCACAGCAAGATGTGGATCGCGCAGCAATTCAATCTAGTTATCGGGAACATTTAGAGCGCCTGGGATTGGTTAAGAGAAGATTTAAAATTGACAAAAAGACCGGCTTGCCAAAATTTAATACACAAGGAGAACCCGAGTATTCCAATCCAAGAATTACGAACTTAGGTTCTTTGTTGCTAAAAAATATAAACATTCTTTCTTGAAGTCGTTTACGTAAACACCTCTTCATGTACAATCCAACTATTAGTTATAAGTTGGCTATCTCAACCACTCATGAACGTTTATTTATTACGAGAAGATTGACTTTTTAATACTTTCCGTTTCCAGCCCGGAAAAGCCTCCAACCGAGCAATTTCTTGTTCAGATAGTTTTCCCGCTTGCTTTTTGCTTCTTTGTTGCGAGACCCAAATCCCTAATTTGGCTCCACCTGAAACATACCTTTGTGGTACGCAGAGGTGGCCATTTTCTATTTTGAATTTTTCAAGCAGGTCAATCCATGCATCCCAAGGCAGCTTCTTGTTTATCTCCGATTCATGGCATGGACGATCTTCATTAGAAAGAGCCAGAAGCTTTTCGATTATTGAAAATAGCGTCATAGATTCTCGCAACGAGAATCTATGACGCCCGCTGTTAAAGGAAATATCGAATTTAGCCATTTTCTTCGATTTTAAACCAAAACGCCATTGCCTCATTACGGATTTATCTTCAAGTCAATCACTAAATGGAAAGAGTACTACTTGCTTCTTTCACTTACATATTCTGTCAAGAGCATGAGTCACGCGGGCAGTACAGCCATTGCATCCTTGTACTCGTTTTCCGTCATATGCTGCAAAATTTTTTGTTGTTTGCCAGATAAGGCATGTAGCATTCACCATCTCCGCACGGGACTTAGCTTGGGCTAAATTATCCACAACCCCTTCATCAAGTTTATCCCCAGTGCAGTGACAGCAATCAGCGGCACTAAGCTCACTCCATTCCGTGCATTCAGGAGGTATAGGATCGCCATTTGGGTTCTTCCAAATTATTAATATAAGAGAACCCGCTAAGCCTAATACAAAAGTAAGAAGCACCGGCTTCCACCACTTAACACCAGACGCAGTTTCATCCATTTTTACCCACCTTCACTTTTTGCTTCTCTAAAATGAACCATTTTTTAGGATCGATTAAAAACTAATAGCGATTATTCTTTTGATTCCATCATGAAAAAACTTTCTTTCGTGCTTTTTTCCAAAAGCATGAGTTAGCGTGTGGGTGCCTTAAGTCGTTCACTCTTCTCGGCAAATGTTGGGCCAGGTTGGCCTGCTACTTTGGCAGACGGCACGGATTGGTTAAGGTGGAGGTCGTTCCACCATCTTACCAGTTTGCCACCTGCCTTCCCTTTTGTTTTCAATTTTTTCCTTCTGATATCTTGGTTATCTATATGTATTTTCCTCAGGCCAGGTGATTTTCTTTGCTATATGCGCTCTTTTAGGTGTGTCACTCCTCCTCATTTACCTCCAAACACAGATACAGGTTTATGAGAAAGCCCTCTAGGTGCCAGACGTCGGCGTCGATCCCATCGCAATTTCGGTATTCATAAACCTGGTGGCCTCTCTGGTCGCTGACTGTGCTTGGAGGGAAGCGCTCGAAGGGATCTGAGTTGCTCACCTGATCGAATTTAAGGTCGAGCTCATCAAGAAGCTCTGCCAGCTTTTCCAACAGCTCACAGGCCATCCTTTCGGATTCCAAGTGAAGCGCTACCGATGCCGCATTTTCAATGTCCCAGAGTAGGTTCTCACAGGATAGGGTTTCGGGAATTATTCCTTCGTCATGCTCCATTATGACCCGTACCCGGTCATCGAGGCTTACTCCAACTACGTTGGTTGCGTCCAAATATTCTTCTCTGATGTATTCGATGAGGTCCTCCAAGGTCGCATCGTCTTCTTTGTCGAAGATGGCGTTCTCAATCAAAGCGGTAGCCTGACTTTCCACTGCTTGTTGGACTTCGTATGAAAAGTGATTCATAGGGTGAATTGAAAAATGAAAAAAATTTTTTTCCGGGAGCTCTCTCTAAAGCACCAGGCTCATGTAGATTCCGGCGATTTCCTTATCCTGAATACACAGGTAGGACAGGGTCTGCCTTTGGTTGGAGTGCCCGTAAGCGGCCATCAATAGGGGAATTGGGGTGTCGCACTCTGTTCTCTGCCAGTAGCCCCAAGTCTTTCTCAAAGTGTGGCTCGCGTAATTCCCAGCCAAGCCCACACCGCGACACCATGATTTCACCATGTTCGAGAGGGTGCTGACTTTCAGTGGACCCCCTGTTTGTTTGCTCTTAAATATCCATTCGCCATCGTCCGGTCGCTCCTTACGAAAGAAGTTTCCCAAGGCATCGGTTACGGCCTGGTTGATGGTCACCCTCCGGTATGTCTTTGTCTTGCTTAGCTTGATCTCAAGGTCGTCACCTGGCTTCAAATAGCGGACTTGCCCTGCCTTGATGAAAAGCAGCTCATTGGCACGGAACGCGGTATTGATGCCCAAGGTGAACAGCAATAGGTTTCGCGGGCTGCCACTGAGGTTGCTTTTAATCCCATTGATTGCGCTTCGTTCTCGAATGGGCTCGACCTTTATAGATGAACCCTTCTTGGGGTGATTTGGGTTCTTGCAAGTAGATCTTTTTGGTTGGTTGTCATTAATCATTTTAAATAAGTTAAATTAAAAAACGACCGATTATTTCAACCATTTGATTTTCAAGATGGTTGTATGCTACGGTCTTGATAACTTATAAAGTCCGAACACGGCTCCTTAACACCAGAGAAAAACTGCTTTACTTGAGAGATAAATTGGTTCCACTTTTTTCTCAAAGGGGCTACCAACGTATTTTTTGACCTTTTAGAATCGCTGCAAAGCTCAAAAGCAAGCGATAACTTCGGGGTTCGACCACATATTTCCTCATAGGTTGGCAACTCTTCAAAGGCAATGCTCCAAATTCGCCTTATTACCTGCTGATTTGAGGGTTCGACCAACATTTTCTCTGGATTATTCATTATCTTCTCAATGCTTGACAGATAGGCTTCGATCTCCTCCTTTGAAACCGATGCTTCTTTTTTGATGTTGCTCGCTTTTTTCTTTCGCTGTTCCAGTTCATCAATTTTTTCTTCAAGTATCTTTTTGACCACCGTGTTTTCAGTGGATATTATCTTGTCAACTAACAAACTTTGCTCTCGATTAATCTCAGCAACAGTTCGAGTGAAATTCTCACTGGTTCCTACATACTCTTTGCGCTTTTGTTCCCAAGTTTCTAGCGCAACTTCACGAAAAAGATTTTGCATCTGTAGAGAAAACTGAGTGTCTTTGAAGAAAGACTCTACTTCTTTATGAACCTTACTTTGAGGCAGGCGTAAATACCGATGACCTTTGCTGCAATGATAACCTGGATAACGTTTTCCATGCCGTCCTCGAGCGAAGGAACCTTTGAATGGGCCACCGCACTTTGGACAACGAACAACGAAACGATATGGGAAGTCAGGATTGTTGACATCAGATTGATAGGGACTTCGGTTGTGAGAAACGGATGGAGTACCGTCTTCGTTAATGGCAACATGGACTTTTCCTCGGTTAGCCAAGTTGAATATTTCGACCGTAGTCAGCGGTGTACCACAGGCAAATACCGCCTGTCCCTGGTTCCACTTTTCGAGAATTACACCGCAATACCGGGGGTTTGCAATAAGTCGCTGGAGTCGTTTTGGGGTTAACTTGTTTCCTCCTCTCGTTCCTATAACCTTTCTGGTCAAACGCTCATGTACTTCTTGGACTCTGGTTTTGAAACCCATCGCATTTACTTGATCACAGATCTCCTGATCAGATAGAACTCCCTCGGCTCGGAGGGTAAAGATTTTTTGTAGCCACGCGCCTTCTATCGGGTCAGGAACACTAATAGACCGCTTCTTCCCCTCTCCATCCCGAATTTTTTGATTGGTCATTCCCAATGGTGCAGGACGCACCGCGTACCCATTGTTTGCCAATCTGATTTGTTTACTGATGGTTTTGGTCAGAAACTGTACCCGATAATCCCGTGCATCTTCTGCTTCGGCCGCTTCACCTTTTCTGCTTGGAGAAACGACTGACCATTCATACTGAAATCCCGTGTGGGCCAAGAGATTCTGTTCAGGCTGGATACGATTTTGAACATCTCGCAGTTCGACCCCCATCTGTTTGAGCCGATTCTTGAAGTAGAAATGGAAATCTGACCCCCCACGAGTAAATCGATCAATGCGAGGGATAATGCAAACTGTTATCGTTGGATTCTGTTCCAGATAGGCAAACATTTGCTCCAGGACTGGGCGGTCCCATTCTTTCGCGGTGTATGGTTCGTAAAAAACCTTCTTTAACTCGATCTTATTATCGCTCGCCCAACGACGCCCATTGTCTTCTTGGATCTCCCAGCTATCAGTGTAGTCCGCTGCTTTAGCATCCGACACGCGTACCAGCAGTACTCCCAATTGGATTCCGCTTGACCCTAACCTGTTGAGAGAACCGGTTTCCTTTATCGGTTGGCCTGAGGAAATTCGCTCATTTATGACTCTTGGCAAAGGGGGTAACATCATTGTTTTCAAGAAAAAGATGGCTCTATGTTGCTCCCAAATCATCGGGAAGTCAAAGATTGATACGCTTCTCATACACACCAATACTTACAAAATACATCAGATCGATAATGTCTTGAAGCTGCTTGTCAGTAAGCTGCCTGTGTCCTTGACCCCACAGCTCTCTTGCTTTCTTTACGGTCATTTGACGCTGCCAGCCAAATTCAGGTTTTGACCCGCTTGCCGGTGATGTTTGGTCTGAATCCGAAAGGGACATGAAAAAATTACAAAGCAGCAAATCAATACTCATCTGCACGCATGATCGTCATCACGCGGAAGGGCTCCTCCTCCATTGGGTCAACGCCGTAGGTTACCTCCTTGTCGTAATAATCGATCTTGAAAAAATACCTTTCGCCATCAATCTCGAAAGCACCAAAGTCATGTTGATGGTGGGGATCATTCCCTTCGGTAAAGTTGTCGAACGTTTTGACCGCATCAACGATGGCGTCTACATTGCCCGCCTCTCCAACCGATCTGGTAACAACGATCCGACCAGGAATACGCGACGTCTGAGGGCCATGCATTCGGAGTAAATCGTTATTAAGCGCGATTTCGGCGCACTTGAATGCCCGTTCTAATTCCTCACCGTCATGCAGGTCGAGATGATCGGAAAGCTGTCCCACCGTTGGGTCTACGTCCAATTCTAGGATGAGTATTTTGGTGAAAATCTCCAGAGCGTACCTTGCCAGGACATCAGGTGATTCCGGCATCGCAGAAGCCTCTAACAGCCGATGGGAAAATTCAGGATTGGAGTTCATGATGAAAAAGAAAAAGTGAAAAATTTATCGGCCCAGCGCTTTGGCGATGGCTTCAACCACGGGAATGGTGACGGTATACGCAGGAGCCCAGGCTTTTGAACGGTTTACGATTCCCTTGGCAATTCCAAGGTCCAATCAAATACCTCGTGCTTGATGGCCCAAACGGTCGCCTCCAGATCGCACCGCTCAGCATCGTATTCATCAATAACGAGGTCCTCACGAGTGATGGTCCTGGTTGGATCGCCCAGGAGCAGTCCGCAATAGGAAGACACGTTGCCAAAATCAACCCCTTCCTCTTCCAGGACTTCCAAGAACGGGTCCAGGAACCGGAATACTTGATGTTCCATCGTGTGACTCAAAACCTCCTGTACGGCAGCATGGAGACTATCGCTGATGAACTGAGGACCAAAATCATCGAATTTGGTGCGCAATTCACCATCAAAAGCTTCGATGATTTCGGGCCATTGGTCCTCCTCAAAATCATGGGGCTCAACCACATCGCGGCAAAGACGGCGAGCCGTCTTTTCAAGCTCGGCATTGCTGGTGATATCACCCACCAGGCCCTCAAATTCAAAGGAAAGGCTGGCAAGGCTGTCGCTGATGTAGTGCCGAAAACTTTCGGGAATGGATTCACAAAATTGAGACATGGGAAAAACAAAAAAGATCTAAATAGGAGCGGAACCCCTCAATCAGAGTCACTGAACTCGTGTTCCTGATCGAGAGCAGACCGGAGATCAAAAGTGAGCTGGGCCAATGCTTCGGCACGAAGGTCACACCATTCGCGCTGCCGAGCACTGTAATCGTCAAAATAGGTCTCGTCGGTATCACCTGGTCGCAGGGAGAGGAAATTCAGGAGGGCCGCGATGGTCGCCTCAGAATCAATGGCATCAAGGGGTGACGCACAAAAGTCATCACCTTCAAAAATGGGAATTTCGTCAAAGTGGCGATCAAAGAGCCGGTAGGCCAGACGGTTCTTCCCATTCCTGGTTTGGTGGGTATCAAATACCTCCAGCCGAAAGCCGTCTTCCTCCCAGGTTCTCAAAAGAGGGTCTGCTTGGATGCCAATGGCGTGATTGATTTCAGGGTTTGAAGACATAAGAAACGAATAAAAAATTTCAAAAACGTACACAAGTCTCACACCGACCGAAACACCTCATCCCGGAACCGTTTCGGGAAACGCACATACTTTTGGGGTGCAAACGAGCCGGATACCACCGCCACGCAGGCCTGAGCGACAATTTCACTGAAAAGAAAGGCCTGCATGGTGTCATCTTCTACCCGTGCGCACCAGACTTTGGCCGCTTTTACTTCTCCCCACACCGAAAAATTGAGTCCTTGAGTAAGGTGGTCGTAATCGTGGACCGCTCTAAATTGCAGATTGGTCTCAGGGGTCAGGAGGGCCTGATTATTCCGGGTCGTAATCGAAAGCCGGTTGGTACTCACGACATCAGCCTGAAGCACCCATACGTCGGGATAGGGATCAAAATCGACCAAATCCACCAACACCGGCAACTGGTGGAAAGCCTGGCGTACAGACAGCTCGATACATCGGATATCAGGAACCAAATTGGGATGGCTTTGTTGGTACGTCCGAGCAATACCCTCCACGGTTGACCAATCCAGGGGCACAGAGGAGACCACCTTGTGGGCGTCGGGTTTCACGAATTGAGACATGAGAAACAAAAAAAAGAACAAAAATGGACCGGGTTCACCTGTCGGATACCGTCTTCCCCGTGACCAGATGAACTGGCTCCGAGGACCCCACCCGTAACCAGCACGTCAAGGGACGTATCTCCAAGGCCGCCAAAGTGGTAAAGAGCATATGCTGGCGGAACGGCGTAAACGACGAACTCTTTTCCAGACGTTCCAGCAGCCGCTTGAGCGTTGTCTGATGTTGGAGCAGGAACACTGCATGGTAGTCCTCGTCAAGCCCGAAAACCCGCGAGAACGTGCCGTCAGCCAGTGCCTGTTGGTGCTGATGAACCTTCGAGAGCACGCGGGACGATTTCCGGCTGAGTTCTACTTCCACCACATACAGTCCACGTTGCTGTGGATCACTGAGTTCAAAAACACCGTCAGGAATACACCGTTTCCCAGAAGCAAGTGTCACTTCTGTCGCGGCCTTGCGTCTGGGCTGAACCGGCTCGCCATACACCTCGTCCGACTTCTCGAAGTAGTTGGCCCACGTCAGCAGGTCGTATTCGTCTTGACCTCGGAGCGCCTTCTCCAAAAGGATGCGACTGGTAACCGTCAGTTTGCGATGTTCGTAGTCGAGTTTGAACACCTCCCAAGTAGGAGCAAGTGACCGCGAAGTGGCGTACCCCGGAAGCTGTTCGGTCAAAAAAATGATCCCGTAGGCACTGAGGCTGTACATGTGTTCAATCCGACCCAGCCGAGCAGACGGTGGAAACGTGCGACGTAATAGGATCGGAGAGGGAAACCGAATGGCGCTGAGCACCCGCATCGCGCGCCTCACCGCCGACAAACTGCCGAGTTCCATCAAGACCACTTGGGAACAGGTCAGGTAGCGGTAGCGGGCAAGCGCCAACAAGATCGAGAGTTGCAAGGTCGTCAGATTCATAGCAAGGGCAAAAGAAAGAAAAAGGGAACCACGCGGAACGGCAACGTATTGAACTTTGGACCAAATCGTTTCGCCGTCATTGCTGCCCCGGTATTGGTGTTCCCAGGGCCTTCTCCAGCAACGGCATCAGGGGAATAGTGCGAGAGTAAGATCGGCTTCACCTTGGCCCAGGTTCGATCCAGAGACTTCGACCCCTCCTTGAGCCAGAATGAGGGCAGCTTGACCCGACGATGCCCCCGGCCATCAGCCTTGAGCACAAAGGAACCAACCGACAAGTGGGTGAGATCAGCCAGAGGGACTTCCATCTCTGCCGCCAGCACTTTTTTCGTGGTATGCCCGGCGTTGCCGACCACCTTGAGCGCGGTGTTTCCCATGATCGTTTCATGCATGTCCTGACTCATCCCAGCCTGTTTCACCATCTGCTGACAAAGAATAAGATGCAGTCCAAACTTCCTCGCCTGAGTAAGAATTACCCGTACGTCTTCGGTTAAAAATGAGGCGGCTTCATCGACGATAAAATATATCGGCATGAACTTCTGGTGACGCCGCCGAGCCCGTAAAAACGCATAGGCCTGCGTCAAAGCCGTAATGGTCCGGCCATAGATTTCAGAGACTTCGCGACCCAATTGAGAAACCGAACCATCGATCAGGACCGTTTTTCCGCTATTGAGTGCCGTCTCCAAATCCCAGGAACTTTGTTTTTGGCAGAGCAGGCGCACAAACATCCGAGAGCTCAAAAGCTTCGCCAACTTCACCCGCAACGCGAACTTGGTCGACACCAATTGCTTCTCCATAAACGTCTCCCGAAAAAACAGGTTCATGCCAGGATTCTTGAGCTTCTTCATCCCGAATTCCACCAAGTCCCGGTTTTGATCGTCCTTGAGAAACCGCAGGAGATCGAAGAAAGTGACTTCACGACCTTGTCTCGCTATCGCGAGCAGTACCGTAAACATTGGGGTGAGCAGCGCCTCCATGCGGAAACTCAGCGAAACGTCGCCCCGGCTGAGCATGGCCGCAAAGGTCGAAGTGAGGTACTGCGCCAGAACCTCACGCGTCGCCTTCGAATCACGTTTCCCGCGCCGATCAAAGGGATTACAACAAGGGATGGAGTT
The DNA here is from genome assembly GCF_017377855.1 of Acanthopleuribacter pedis. Taxonomy (GTDB): domain Bacteria; phylum Acidobacteriota; class Holophagae; order Acanthopleuribacterales; family Acanthopleuribacteraceae; genus Acanthopleuribacter; species Acanthopleuribacter pedis. Next base: position 243,308 of record NZ_JAFREP010000005.1, on the reverse strand, counting down.
GGTACAGAGCGTAGGCGAAATGAACATGAGGTTGGGAGCTTTCCCACGACGGTGCGCTCGGAGGGCTTCCCGGAGCAACGTTGGGTTTTGAGCACACTTTTCCGCTAAATCACCATGTGGGTCAAAGAGCAACAGGCTGCGCCGAGAATTGACCTGCGGAACCCAAGGCCATACCCCCCAATGGATTTTGATGGTGAGCAGAAACAGGTACAGAAAGTAGGACTTCCCTGAACCTGACTTCGAAAACATGGCGGCATGCCGACGGAGAGCAGGCAGCGGCAAAAGCCACTTGAGACGGATGACCGCAATCCATTTGTGGAGAAACGGTACCCGCCACCAGCCCAAGTTTTTGGTGGGCGTGAAGGTTGTCGGGAATTTTTCCAGGCCGAGCAGAAGCTTCCAGAATTTCAAGGGAGAGGACAAAAAGGACAGAAAGAACGACCGAACGTATGGCGGTCTTTTTGGCGGCACGTATGCGTGTCATTTTGGTGATCATTTTGCGTGTCATTTTGGCGGTCATTATGGGTGTGCGTATGGGGATCATTATGGTGAACGTATGGCGGTCATTTTGCGTGTCATTTTGGCGATCACTATGGGGATCATTATGGTGAATGTATGCCGTCTTTATGGGGAACGTGCATGGTTTGTGTTTGCCCTGTTCTCCTCAGGTAAAGGCACCAAAAGGATTGGTCGCATATATTTCATATATTCAATATAGCCGCCACCTCCTCGGCCCACCGACTCTTTCAGCCATGGTGAAGCAGTCATCGTCATCCACTCTCGTTCTGAGTCATCGTCCACTACCTCTCGTTCACCTGTCATCGTTCATCACCATTCGATCCACAACCGTTACCCATTCACCACCTCCATAAAATCACCGAAAACGGCCCTCATGCTGTTCCATGAACTGGTCGATACTGGTAACCCGCCAATCGTCCCAACGATGGTCGCGAATGACGGTGGGAAGGTAAAGATCGCCCATATTCACATAGCTGGCTTCCACATTGCCATGGTACACATCCCAGTGATCGTGGCCATAGATGGGTTCTATCCCGTGTCCTTCGAGGATTTCATTACAGGCAAGTAACACTAAACTGACCCGAGAAGGTCGATGCCAACATTGGTGCAGATGGGTCTCAACGGATTCAAAAGATTCCGGCTCCAATGTTCCGCACAACAGCCGGTTGATGTGAATCGCGTCGGCGGGTGGGATTTCCAGAAGTTGGGTGGGGTATTCGGGGTTGTTGGGCATGAGAAGCAAGAAGAAAGAAAAAAAGGGACCTAGTGAGCGAGTAAGCCTTTCAGGCTCAATCGTGTATATCGCTGCAAGAGGGCGATAAGAATCCGGCTATGGCGACCCGGTTGAAACAGGCGTGATCGATCTTTGGGGCGAGGCCGTGAGGAAATCAGGGAGTGTGGTTGAAACATGGGAAAGGAAAAAAAGCGAAGTCAAAGTCTGTTACCGCGTTGCCCGGTAAGCCAAATGCAATACCCGATTCACCCCACGAAAAACTTGGAAGAGGTTGTGTTGGATTTTGGCATAGGCAGCGGATTCAGGATGTTCTTCTTCGAGGAATTCTAAAATTGCTTGAAGGTCGGCAAGGCTTTCTCGGATTTCCTTGGTCGCCGTATTGAGTTCACCGATGGAAATTTTTGATTGGTTCATGATGGGCGGAAAAAAAGAAAAAAGAGTTGGAGCGTTCAAATTTCGCCGGAGGTCCAATGGGAAAGCGAACAATCTGGAGACGAAGGTAGTGAAAACAGGTCATGAATGAGGAAAAAAGTTTGTTGTGTCGCAACGACCGAGGCTACCGCCCAAAATTTGATTTTGGCAAGAAGCTCATGTAAAAATTCGACTGATTTGGTCGACTTTTCCAAATTCGTTTCACAATTTTATGGTTTTTTAATGCAATCTGTACGACGCCTCCGAGGAACCGTAATAGCGAAACGTATCGAAATTTTTCTCAAGGAACATACGCAATACCGCCGAGGAGAACTCGGTCAACGGCTCGGTTCAAAAAAAGACACCATCAACCCTGCATCGCACATCAAGCGCTGCAACGACTTCCTGAAAAAACTACGCCGAGGCGATCTCTTTAATGACCTCAATGCCGTGGCCAAATACCTCGACGTTTCAGTAGAGTATCTGCTCTTTGGAGAAATGCCGAAACTCCTCAACGGAAAGTAAAAACTCAGCGAGAACGCAAAGAAAGTTCAAGTCAAGCAGTGCTCCAAAAGGCTGTAATATTGCCAGGCATTACGCTTTTGAAAACCTCCTCCTGAGCGTAATGTGAAATCACAAAGAGCTGAAAAAGGACAAGCTGGTACAATGGCAAAACCCAAGAAGAAACGCAAAAAAAGCGGACCAGCCCACCGGCCCCAGGTTCACCTCACAGAAGAACAGTACCACGAACGACTCCTGACGCTTCTGGAAGCTCGTGAAGCCCATTATGACGGGCACAACAACTATTTCGACCTTGGTGGTGGCCAGCGACATCAGATCGTCAAAGACGAATTTGACTTGGTTGCCCGTCGCGAAGGCATTCCGGTCATGGTCCACCCCGTAAAAGGGAAACCCACACTTGCTTTCGTCTTTCCACCGGCAGAAAGGCCACCGGCAGAAGTGATTGTTTGCAGCGGTGATGGAACGATCAAACACCGAATAGCACCACCGGAAAAAAGCATGAAAACGCCACCGGCCGAAGCCGATTCAGAAACTTCAGATCTCGCGATCCCGGAAACATGATGGGTCACGAGCGAACCCCTCAATCCATTCGGGATCAAGGCCAGTTCCAAAAATACGCTTAATACCGGCGACCTCGTATTTCATCTTTACCAGCTTCGGATTCATCGTGTATCCGGCCAGGAATGTTGGGGTGAGTGACCATTTGCGTTCGAATTCAAAAATTCGATAGGCGGAATAGAGCGCTTCATCCACCGGGTCCAAATCCAGAAGTACTGCCGAACAAGAGCTAGGTTGGCCCGATCCTTTTTCCGGTGCGCCATGCTGTTGCGCCAACGTGAGGAAACGGAACAGAAGCTGTGATGACGTCGGAAACGTTTCTGCCGGAATGTTGTTGCGACGAAGGTGGCGTTCGACCAAATTGCAGATTTTGGGGTTAGGATCGAACACAAACAGGGGACGTTCAGGCATACATCGGGGGAATAGGGTATAAAAGGGGAACGAATTTTTTGAGTATCCGCGAATTCATGATAATTAGAGTTCCCGTAACCTGTCAAGTATACCTCAAATGACCCCTTCGTCATGCAGCCACGCGGCGACTTCGTTAGAAAAGTTGACCCTCAATTTGCTGCGAAGGTCGTAGTACAGCAGCATCTCTACGGAACTATGTCCACTGGCATTCATCAACCGGGTAAGGTCGTCTGTCATATCCAAACCGTTGGAAATGAATGATGATCTGAAGCTATGCGGGGTCACGCCGGACTTTTCAGGGAGCACCTTCTTGGCCGTGGTAGTCACCAAGTTATACACAAACTCCCCGGAAACAGGTTTATTCGATTCTTTACTGCGCCGATCCCGTATCGGGCGAAAAAGGTAACTATCTTCTTTGCCGTATTTGTTCCGGTACTCAAGAAGAAGTTTGAGTAACAGGTGACTGATGGGATTTACCTTCTCTCGTAAACCCTTTTGAGTAAACGTGATTCTGGCATCGATCTCATCGATTTGCGACCAACTCAACGTCGCTGCTTCTTTTCTGCGAAGGCAGAATACCAGCATGCACAGGACCAGCAGGTAGTTGCGGGTGCTACCCTCATCGACTGCCGCGCTTTTTAGGTAGCGCAAGATTTTTAGAATTTCATCTTTATTAAGGCAGTTTGTGTTGCTCTTGCCATGCACTGGAAGTTTGTCGATGAATTCAGCGGGATTGAGCCCTGCGTACCCATGATAGCAGCGCAAGTACTTAAAAAAGGATTGCAGAGCGAATTTTCGCCGATTATAGCTTTTTGGGTTGAGCGGAGCTTTGGTTGCGGGGTCACGTCGCAGGCCCTGCTGCAAATAGCGGAAGACTTGGTCACATAGGGTGCTCAGCTCAACCATTTGCAGTTCTTCAATGGACCAGCCGAGCCCCTTGGCAAAAGCTAAAAACCCGGCGACCTCGCGCCGGTATGCGCGGGCTGTTTCTGGAGATTTTTGCTTGGCCACAAATGATTCCAGGGCTTGGCGTAAAAGGATTTTTTTGTCGAAAGCAAGCAATCGGAAACTTTCCATGGTCGGCTCAGGAATGGAGGGCGAATTGGGGGTCAACATCTGGTAACTCTAATTATCGGCAGCACGATACGGGAAAACTGGCCGTCACACAAGGAGTTCCCCAACTCATAAGTTGGAGGATGTCCATGCGTATCCTGGTCACCATTATCACGTTCATACTTGCCGCATCCGTGCCGGTGTGGAGCCAAACCCGAGTCAATACTTCAAAAGCGGCCGAAGCGTTAAACCGTGAAGCAGACAAAGCCCATAGAAAGGCCCAACGGCTCAAATCAGAAGAATTGAGGTTGTTGTCAAAGATTGAACGCCTTGAAATGGCGGAAAGAGCGGCCGAGCAGCAGATCAAAGAATCCCAGCGGAAGATCGATGAAATCACCAAAAAGCAAATAGCCAATCTTACTGACATCGTCTGGAAGCTCATGACAGATGAAGTGGCAGGGCCAATTCTTCAACAGGAACCTGCCCTCATAAAACAAATGGATGCGATGAAGGCTTTGTTAACCGATTCTCCCTCTCTTTCTCCTGTAGTTGATGAGCTCATGTTCCAGTGGACGGGCAAACGAATTTGATTTCATACCGATTCCTCGGCAAAATGTTTACCGTTACGTTCCCGTCCACTCATGCCAGAGATCGCTCCACAAGCACCGGATCATCGCCATCTCGTAAAAGAAGAATGCACTGCACGAATGTCGCGCCTGAAAGACAAACTGGCACTGCTTAATGCCAGGGAGCAAAAGCTAACGATCACAGAAGAAATTGAGAAGAATAGTGACTTCCAGCGGGCCAAAACCAAAGAGAAGCGACTTCGAAACGAGGGGCAATCTCGCCGTGAAAACTTCCAGTTGAGGCAAGCGCCTCACAAGAAAAACCTGAGGCGCACCAAAACAGAACGCCACCAAGCTGAAGAAACCGAGCAGGGCTTTCGCTAGGCAGCAACTCTGGTTCACACAGCGGATACAAAAGGCCTGTCCCAAAAAGAAGCGGAGGCTGTCGAAGACCAGCTGGTACACGCGGAAATCGATCCGGCACGGACAGTGACCATCGAAACGGCCGCAAGCGATGGATATGAAACACACGAGTTCAAACAACTGGCCAAGTTAGCAAGTCGACTTGGTCGCCCTGTAACGAAAAACGGCCGACCGCTTCTTGCCGTTCTCTCCGAGCCGGAAACGAAACAGTTCCTTGCCATGCTGGCCGCACTCCAGCGCGCTTTCAATTCCGCATCAACTCCGCTCCCCGTCGCCTACTTCAGCGAGTTGGACACCCCAGACTTGGCCGCCTTGGTACACGGCTTTGAGATCCACCTCGATCAAAACCGGCCAGGATTCATCACCAGCAACACCTACAAGTGGCGGGACCTCACTGCTGCGGCCGAAACCTTCTTTGAGATCGCCAACGGTCATCGACAAACCGCAGGAACCGAGCTGTACCGAAAGCTCTTCATTGACGGAAGGCTGGATTCCTGAACCAGGCCAACTTCACCGTCAAAGTTGGGGAAGCATTCTTGTGAAAGGACACGTCTGGCTGCTGTTGGGGGTTGCGACAACTTTACGGTCGAAGTTAGGCAGCAAGGTTTCCCCCCTCGAAACCTTATAACTTAAAAATTCACGAAAAAACGCTAGTCACTAATCCCAAGGATTTTTTGTATTGAAGATCTCTTTGATTTTCCTGTGGATATTTTTTACAGTAAAAGGTTCACTTTGAAATACAAATGACCTGATTCTCTTCCCTTCCAAAAGTGACTGTTGAAGTTTTTCTCTTACTTCCATCCAAAAAATCTCTCCCTTGGAATTTCTCATCACCAAAAACACAGGAAACCGCCTATTTGCGATGTAAATTACTTGCTCTATTGATCCAAACGAAAAACGAATTTCGCCATTTCGATTCATACTCCTGAAGTATGAATCGCCGGACTTCAGCTGGACAAGCAACTTCTTACCTGTGGGCTTCTTTTTTTCATTTAAAATATCAACAAACATATCTACTGCAAACTTCTTGTCTGAGTACAACTCGGGGTCTAATCCAGCTGCAAGAAAGATTTTTTGAACTTCCGATTGAGATACTTTTTCTTTTTGATCTGATGATAGCTCCTTGAACACTTCCCCTGTCAGAAGTAGGTTTTTAGCTATGCAGTCTGATTTTTGGTTGTTTTTATTTGAAGGTTTTTCCGCTTTAACCTTGATATCAGGTGTGCTGTTTGAAAGAGAATGCCTTGTGCCATACGGAAGGATTTCTTGCTGGTATTCAACGTTTTCCAGAGGGTTGCGTATCTCAGGTTTTCCAACCTGGTAGACCCATAGAAAACCAAAGTGAGGCAACCGCTCTTCCCGTTTTTTCGAAGTTTTTCTTCCTGGAAACCGACCCCTTTTATCTAGACCTAAAAAGTTGAAAAACGATTCACGATCAGAGAACCCATGCTCTTCTAAGTTGAAGATATTATCAGGTGATATACGCTTATAGTTAAGTACAGGCAGGTAGATTCGACAGAATTCTGTTGACATATTAATTGCTTGCTGCCAGCTGGGCGCTTTTCCATCAACTTTAAACACAATTCCATCAGGCTCAATTCCCTTTGGCAATCTCTTATTTGGAATAAGCCCATTTGCCCAAACTTGAAAAGGTTCAGCAATTGCAATAACGTCACCAGATTTGAAGGATGGATTGGTTTGTTTTCTCCTGTTCCATATATAGCAAACTTTTTCATCTAAAATATTCTTAACCAAATTTAAGTCTTCTATAACATATCGCTTAATAGTCATATTTCCTCGTCAATCTTCTGAAGTGCCTCAAGAAAGTGTAAGATTTTATCACCTAAGGAGTGGTTCAATGTGCTCCATGAAGTTGTCGGTAATTGGTGTAGGATAGCCCAGTTGCTGTAAACATGCGACCCCCATCATTCGATTTTTTTGTATCTGAAACACCAGAAATGCTGCCTTAAGGTAAGCCACTGCTTCATCTTGAGAATTTCTCCATTTCGCAGCACGAACAGTCATGGCAAGCTGAAAACAACACTTTGCCCACATGTGATAGTTTTTTTCTTGCAAGAATGAACTTCGGGCGTTTTTTAGATATTCATATTCTTCCCGAAATGACGCATGCTGAGTTTTTCCTGAGACACGTTTTGTATTTGATTCAATAGCTTTAATATATTGCAGCTCTCCGCGAGTCAACACCTCTTTAGCAAAAAGAAAAAAGTCTTCAATTGTGTCGTAAAAAGACATAACGTAATAGATTTCATTGAGTCCTCTTTTTGATTTTTCAACATTTGAAAGATAGTCAATTGACTTGAGGTTTCTCCTGCGAGGATCATTTGGGTCCAAAATTGCAAACGGAATATTGACCGAAAATATCCCCGTAATTATCTCATCACCTTGCGATCCAAAAACAGTTAGAAGATTATTGGAAACAGCGCGAAGGTATGCTAAATATTTGCTTTTCCAAAATTCATTCGAATTCATGTGATTTTCAAGCTGGTGAAGCGTTTTAAATGGGGTACTCTCTGAAAGCTCAAAGCCTTGCCCACGTGTGAGGTCCTCCTGGTATATGCGTATTTGTACAATCGCTTTGTTGTACAGTGCAAGTCCTGAATAAAATCTTCTCATAACGCCGCTCAAATGTTGACTCAACAGAAAGATATCATCAGCTACTTGTACGGCTGAATTAAATTCAAAGCTTTCAAAAGTCATTTCAAACTTCCACAATAGAAGGTTTATCTCATCAACAAGGGAAAGGCTAATAGCTTCCTGTTCGATTTTTTCTTGAATCAATTTACTACGTCTAATACCCATTCTGTATTCAGCAAGAGAGTACAGCTTTGAAAGCTCACTTGTCCATGTGCTCATATGGGGATCTAAATCTAAGGTTTCATATGCCCTAAAAGGGGCTTGCAAACCATCAGTTGATCTTCTGAGAGCAGAAAAGTAAACATATTCGAATTCACGAGAAAAGAGATCTTGCCGGCAACGCAAAAATTCCTTATTTGAGAACTCGGGAAACAGCATCCTCCTTGGATTTAAATTAAGCACAGGGGTTTTTATTACCTGGTCTTTCGTGACTTTTCTTTCGGCAAAGCTCTTTTCACTCTCTAATCGTAATAGATGAATCTCCAAAGCATCTAGAGAAGTTACATCACCTTCTAAACAAAGAACGGTATTATCTTTGTCTGCTGGATCTTTTTTTGGGGGCACGCTGCCAGGCTTTTCAATACAGATCTCGCTCTTGATATCCTTATTTATATTTATTTTATATCCCGCCCCAGTCAAAGACAAAGAAAGGGGCTCTACTTTGCCAAGCCATTTGAATTTTCTTTTATTTTCCTGAAGCGCTGATAAATACTTTTTCGGAAATACGCGTGGCATTTTTCTTAACTTTTCTTTTGTTACTGAATCTGTAAAATGACCACGCACCCTGTAAGCAAGAGTATGTATTGACGACACACCTCTAGAAAAATTATATTCATCAAATACCTTTTGAAAGTATTCTGTATTTAAAACCACGCCAGAACACCTCGATTCCGCAATAACATGATAGAGAAAGACAATCATTAAACTATAGTCTTTATGTCTAGAATCCCTGTGAAAAAAATCCCCAAAATCAATCTTCTGTTCTGAGTCGATGTAACACCCTTCAAGATGGATTTTTTTCAATTTTTCATTCTTGTTATCATGTCCTTCCACTGTTTGTGTGATTTGGACTTCAATCCAAAAGGTAGGTGTCTCTGGATTCCATGCTTTAAATCTGTAACCGGCCGAGATTATTCCTGAATGCTCTTTTTCGATGCCCACCAAGTTACATCTCCTTCCCGATAACTCCACCCGTTACCGTCATGTCTCTTGCGCATTTCGTAATACAGTTCATTAACTGTATCTTCGATCCCCATAGCATTCAATAAGTTTCTTAAATGAGACATGAACTCAATGTCAAAGCGGTGCCATTCCAATACCTCGTCACGTAGCTTAAAAGCCTTTGCTTCCAGAAGCTTTTTTTCTCTGAACAATTCTCGATATTGTTGTCGTAGTTCATCTGGGTCATCAGGGATCTCGTCTTCACGCGGATAGCGTCCCCTTACTGTTCGCTTTCTTGCTTCGAGGATTTGCAACCTAGCGATAGCTTCTACAACCTGAAACCTCTCAAAATCAGGGCAGTTTTCCTTCGTCCAGGGATCAGAGGTTGATGTTTTAAAGTTATCACGTTTCCCCATCCATCTTGAATCATATGGGTCAGGTAACTCCTCAAGTGGATATCGTTTCTTTTTAGTCATCTTAAGAAGTGAAAGAGAGGTTTATTTTACAGACTTTCAAGTTGCAGTCAAGGCTTACAAACTTTTTGGTTATTCCAAGCAACATGATCAGCTAAATCACTTACAACTTGACTTACAGCGATTGGAATTTTTTAAATCTGTAAGCGAAGCTGTAAGCTGCTCATGGATTTAACTGGATTATACTGGTGACACACTTGATTGAGAGAGTTAATAAGGCTTACAGCAAGCTTTACCACTACATAAAATAGACAGCTGTTTTTTCTGCACACAAGCTTTTTCATCAAGAGTGTATTCTGGTTACCAACCACAACCATTATAGACACAATACAAAGGGATGGTGGAATATGAAACAAATAGTCCAAAAACAACTACATAACATCAATCAGCCTAATAAATATCATTCTAAATCAAACGAAAACATCGATCATCACCTCCTGTTTCAATTTCGCTTCACCATTAACCCTCCGCCTGATCTATCAAGCCAGCCCTTTAAATACGCTATTTACTTTCAGGAAAACTTACACTTCCGCGAATTCATTCTTGACTATTCAAACAAGAAACCAAATCTGAACGTTGCGCTGAGCAATGAGCGAATGTTCGAACAAGTCATTCGTGATCAATCGGAACTCCTCAAAATCAAACTTCTGCACCATCAGAAGATCGTCTGCCTTGGCGAAGATCTTTCCCGATTTGGGGCCTTACCCATCCCCGTTTCTGCGCTTTTGCGCTTTATCTCTGAATAGCCGGAGCATCAATTTTACATACCAAGCGCGCTGCCACCGAGGCTGGGCAATGACGATTGCCCGCCAACAAATCCATAAAAGTTAGCCAACAGTTTATCAACCGGCCAAATTCACCCTGCTCGGCGCGCAAGGCACCCCTCTGATTTTCAGAGCGCTGGCCGAAGTGCGCTCAAATTCCCATCCAACCATGGAGCCCGGCCGCGCAATGCGGCCGGGGAAGGAGTAACTATGTCCAAAAATCAGTCAAAACATGGAGGGTACTTATGAAATTGCTTTCCTTTGTTCGAGGAACCAAACGAACCCCTATCACCACTGGGAAAACGTTTTCAAACAACAAAGACGACAGTGACTACATTAAAGATATGGGTACGGTTCCTGAAGTCATCACCCCACCGGTAGACAGCACCTATGCGACCCGGAAATACGTAGAGGTGACCAACAGTCGTACCACCTTACCGGAAGCCGAAGAATGCATCCGTAGTCACCATCACGCACTATTTCATCAAGCCAACCACATGAATTCGAAACAGGTAAAAGCCGAGCTCAACTCTCATAATCAACAAAAAGAATTCGTGACTCAAGACCGAACCGAACAGCAAGAACTCATTGAGAACAGCCAAAAATGCTCCAAGAAACAAACTTCAGTGGTGAGCTACAACTGGACCCCTGTGCAAAAAATGAAAGCAATTATGTGTGGGGTCGGCTCTTTAGTTACCGCTCTTTTTGGTATCAGTAACCTGAGCATCAATCTCAAGCAAAACAATCTTGTTTTTCTTGATGCCCCTTGGTCGGTCGTAGTCTTAAGTTCTTTGGTCTTTTTAATGCCTGCTTTTGGCGTTAAAGAGCGCTTTGACACCTTACCCACAGAGAAGGCGAAAGAGAAGTATTTGAGTTCGTTGTTCTACACCATGCTCGGCAGCTTGTTCATCTACATGATGCTCTTTGCCTATCAAAACATGCCGCAAGCACCTGCGCCTGGAGGGCTGTTTAGCGGAACTGTACCCACCGAAACGATCAATCGCCAACTGGTCAACTACGTGTCGCTGTTAACCCAAATCATTCTGGAAATCAGTACCAGTACCTTGTTGCTCATTTACGCCTCACGGATCTGTGCCCGGCATGCCGTCGTCACTGACATTACGCATACCCTTCATCCCTCCAAAGTCTATGAGTCCCATGTCAAAACCGCCCAAGAGCTGGATCGCGTTCTTATCCAACTGGATCGTCGCATTGAAGTGTTGTCGAACTATGAGGAGAACCTGGCGATCAACGAATCCATTTATCTCACCAATGCCGTTACCCAATTCCAATCCCTGCTCAACAAATAATCATCACTCATTCAAGGAGTTTCACATGATTCGACTTTTATTCCTTTTGGTTACCATCCAGTTCGCTTGTTTCCATGGTCATGCTTCTGGACCTGCCGTAATTGAAATCGTGGTGTCACCGCACCTTTCTGGTGACCAGGAAGACGCGCTGAGGAACGCGCTTTCCGATTTGCTGTTAACCAAACTTCGTCCCGGAGACATTCTGAGTCTGGTTTCCATGCACACCCTGCAACGCCGCTTCGTGATCAAACTGGACCACCGGCTTGAAAACCGAACCCCCGAGCAACGGAGAGCACTCCTTTACAAAGTCCACGTCCAGGAGCTTTCCAAATTACCGGTGATACTCAAGGAGCTGACTTCTCCAACCCCAGGATTTAAGGCGAACCTGGTGAGGTACCTGCGCAATTTCACGGCTACGGAATTTGGCCCTGAGTATGACTATCATCTCGTCTGGGTCGGCTCTCCGATTGTCACATCAACGGAGAACACCTTTAACGACATGAGGAATGCCTATCCGACAGATGGGGTACTTCACGAGCCTCAATCAATCTTCTACACTGGAACCATCTCAGACCGCTTTTTCCAAAACTGCCATCTGTACGTGTTTTTCAAACCCTCATTGGAAGACTTCACCTCGATCACGGGTTACCGCGATCTGCACCAACAAAAAATGCAACGGATCTATGCTCTCTTCATGCAAGCTGGATTCGGATCGCTGAACTTTTTCGGGTCCGCTATTGATCGTCTCAATTCTATCCCTACCAGTGCCTTTCCCGCTATCACCGTTCCCCCTGATCCCTCCCAAAAAGAAGGACAGGTCTTCCAATTTGAACGAGCGACCATCAAGAACGGTATCCTCGAATCCACGCCAAAAATTTGGACAGCGCCGAAGGCAAAACCTACCGCACTCGACCTGGATGCCCCCAGCAGTGAGACCACCGGCCCGCTCACCATTGGACTACGTTTTCCCAGCGGTGCAGTGGACCTTGACCTCTACACGCAATTCACCGGCGATGACGAGCTCTCCTTTCGGAAAGAGGGGACGGAAAGCTCGCAATATGGTGGCCACTTTTTGAAGGACTACAGTCGTGGGGCGGCCTTGGCCACCCACGGCCATGAAACGGTCATCTATGACTCACCAGATGCAGACTTGCGCCAACTCAAGCTCTTCATTAACCACTACAGCGGGCGCAGTAGCGAGCCCATTCCAGCCGAAGTGCGCATTGTTCACAAGGGCATTGAGTACACCAAAATCATCCCCGTTCCAGGAGGTGTTGGCGACCATGGACGTGGTGATCGCCGCAACTCAGACCGCTGGCGTTACATTGACCCACGGGAAATTGTCGGGAACCCGGATGCCCTTCGGCACTATGTGCCTGACCCCCTCCCCGAAAATCTCGAAGTCACTTCGGTAAAGAATGTGGCCATTCACCAAGGAAAAACCGGCACTCAGCAATACCAGCCAAAACCCGGCACTCATCCCCCCAATCCCCACACGGAACCGATCATCAAGGCAGTCCCTGCCACTTCAACTTCAACTCCAGCGCAGTCGCTGTTCCAAGCGCCCAAAACGCCGCAGTCTGAGGTACTGATCTTGGTCGATACCTCCGGCTCAATGGCGCGACCAGTCTCCGAGAGCATCGCCGCAAAGTACCTCCAGAAACAGAGCGTAGGGGAAATGAGCTGCTTCGAGCTGGTGGTCAGTTGTTTGCAGCGGTACGCGGCGCAGCACCCTGATGCCCCGGTATCCACCGCCAGTTACTCAACCCCAGCGGGCTGCGACATTGATCCAGTTGTATTTCCTGTCGATCCAACGCAAACCCATGACGACCTGAAACGCACGCTCAATACTCATGGTGGTGATCGAGAGCAACTCACCCGCACATTGCAACAGGCTCCATCAATGTTCACTTCTGGCCGCACTGCTCCTGGCGAACGCTTACTGTTGGTCCTGGGCGACGGCGCAGATGCCTGTCCGGTCCCGGACACCACCCTGTGTGACGTCGTTCTCGAACTGGAACGCCAAGGCATTGAAGTAGTCTTTTATTCCTTCGCCCTCGGTCACCGCTTTTTGGAAGAAAACCCCTGCGTCAAAGATCGGCTGCACGTCATCTAATTCGCCTCATTCCTCACTGATTCTCACTCATCACCTGATGCGGACATGACCTTATCAGTGGCTCCTCATCCAAGACGCGGCGCTTTTGCAAAGCATCTCACGTCGCCAATCTGAAAAAGGCATCCACGCATCACCCCACACCGGGAGCCGTCATTTTCGTGCTCTCTGCCCGAAGTGTATCTGGAAGTAGGCACATGGGGGCTCCCGGAATTTTTTCACAGGAGATTCCACATGTCAGATATCAACTGGGCCTTCTTTGCCACCGCGCTCATGAGCTATGGACTGGGCTGCCAAATACTTTCGCATGGGCAACAAAACCATGGTTCGGTCAACCCGAAAGACTTCGGATTCATTGTGCTGGGGGTCCTTGCCGCCCTCCACTTTCGGAAAGTCTTGCCGCTGACGCAGCGGGGAATTCCCATCATGACGCTAGATACTGCGCCCCTGCTCATTTTGTTTGGAGGGTACCTGTTGCTCATCCTCAGCCCTCTTATAGCCAAAGCCCTGTTTACCCCTGGTCTCCCTGATCGACTCCTCAGGGTCGCTATTGCGATTGCCGGGTATGTGGGGTGTTTTTTCTGGCTCCAAGCTCGGACGAGTTGGAGTATGACCACGATTCAAGTGATCTCGGGAGCGGTCGCTTTTGTGCTCTTGGGACCCATTTCCGCCATCTGGCAGCAGTGGCAAAAGTGGCGTTCCCGTCGCCGCCAGAAACGGCAAGACCAAGAATCCACAGCACGAGAACAGCGTTTGGCTCAACAGCAAAAAAATCAGAAACAAGCCCAAAAAGATGCTTTCGAAAAACTGGTCCGCGACCTGGGCAAATAGCACGCTCAAACCCCATGAAAAAGGAGGCTTCTATGCACTCTTCTCCAGAGCGTTTACTTTCCACTAACTGGCAAAAATACTGGCAGGAAATCCAGGGAGCCGCACCCACCGATCTCGCGATAGGGCAAACGACCCTTACCGGCCTGTCCACCAATGGCCTCGAAGCGTTTGTCACGTACCACAACCAACGTATTGCAACCCTGCTCAAGGCCGCTCCGAAGGCGTGGTCGGATCTCAGCTCGAAACTCCGAAATCTCAAAATCCCTACCCGGCAAGAATTTGCAGAACTCCGAACCGATCCCTACGGAAAGCTCAGTGTCCCCGCTCATTTACGAGGGAAAGCGCGGCTACAAGAAAGCTGGCAGAAGTGGGTTTTTTCTGTACCGCCGCTGTCGGTGTTGTACCGGGACTTTGCGCGGAAGAAACCCATTCCGGTATACCTTCCCGAATCGGCACAGGCCAAGCACGGACTCCTGTTGGGTCAAACAGGTTCAGGAAAATCTGAACTCCTCAAGGCCCTCATCATGCGCGATGTAATGCAAGCACGACTCCATGGGCAACAAGGAGGCCGGAAACGTGCCGTGGTGCTGATCGAACCGACCGGAAATCTCAGCCGGGATGTCGCGAAACAGGCCATTTTTTGGGTCGACTACTTGGAACGGCAAACCCAAGGAGAGGAATCAAACCTGATTCTGTTCGATCCAATGCTGGCGGCCGACGAGGGACTCTACCCGAGCTTTAACCCCTTCGACCGACAGGGGCGAACGCTATCACCAACTCAGATCGATAGCCAGGCACAGTTCCTGACCGCTGGGTTCCTGGCCATGCTGAACTCTGGTGTCGAACTCAGCTTGCATCAATCCACGCTGCTCCATCCGCTGATCGTTCTTCTGATTGCTGCCGAAAACAGCACCTTCGAGGATCTCGTTGCCCTGCTGCGGGGTGATGATCGAATTCTGTGCCAGAACGCGCACCTGCTCCCCGCCCAACACCGGCAATTTTTGACCACGCGCCTCTACCATAAATCCTTTGATCGAACCCGAGCCAGCCTCGAAACCAAGCTCACTTCACTACTCAATTTTGACGTCTTCCGCCGGGTCATCTGCCAGCAGAAATCCTCGTTCGATTTGCAAAAGGTCCTTGATGACGGCAAAACACTGATCGTGAGCTTGCCCAAGGGGGCCATTGGTGCCGAAGTCTCCTCTTGCATCGGACGCCTGTTTTTGGCCAGTATCCTGGCCGTGGCATTTGGACGCAGTCAAATTGCGCCAGCAGAGCGTGTTCCTGTTCACGTGTACCTGGATGAAGCCCATAACTTCTTGGGAGATCCACGTACCGTCCCGGAGACACTGGCGGAAGCCAGACAATTTCAGCTTCGTCTCTTTCTGGCTCAGCAGTATTTGGGCCAGAACATCGATCACGATATGCGGCGGGCCATTGTCAGCAATACCAATGTCAAAATCGTCGGCAAGAGTACGGTCGCCACGGCGAAAGCCATGAGTACCGAGATGCGCACGTCGGCCGATTCGTTTCACAATCTCAGGCCCGGGCAATTCGTCGTCCAATGTGGCTCTCGGCCAGCTCTGACCTGCCAGGTATTCGATACCTACCTTGGCCAGAAAACCCAGATGAAACCAGCGCAATGGTGTGAACTTCGAAAAAGCTTCATCTGTGATTACTACCGCAAATCCACTGGCCACCCAGATCCGAATGGGGTTGGTGACGATTCCCAGTTTCATGAAGACGTGGCCGCATCCCACGTGCCCGAACATGAAAACCCTGAAGCAGGGGACCCACCACCGCGAGACGGCTTTGACCTCGATGACTTCCATGACCCCTCTGTTGGCAACTGGGGAGGCGCGGCATGATCCACCTCACCGAGCGACAACTCCGGGTACTGCGTACCCTCAACCGCTATGGATACCTGACTAATGCCATGCTCTACGAAATGCTCGGCATAAGCACCTGTCTTCGGGAAGTAGAACGTTGTACCGCTAAGCTGGCGCGACTGCGCTGGAAGAAGCAGCCCTTAATTCTCCCCCTCAAATTCAGCGTCGATGCCCGCTTTGGAAGGCTTTCGTATATGTACTGCCTGACAACGGCAGGACAAGAAGTGCTTCGTGAAGAAGACACGGGCAACTCTATCGAGGCTCTCTCGGCCAAATACCCCAAGTTCGCCAAACGCGATTATTTCCACCGCCAGCTGACCGTCCGAGCCCATATCGCATTTGACCAAATGCTCGAGCAACGCTACCGGGTGTTATCCCTGCGACGCTGGGAACGCTACTTCGTAAAAACCGGAAACAACCGCCAAAGTTCTGGGGCACAACTGCGAGCACAAACTCGCTTGGAGCTGCCGGGAACAGACCGGTACTGCATTCCTGATGTCATTTGCGAAGTAACCGATACCCGGCCGGATCGCACCAAATCGATGTGGTTCCTGTGGGAAGTGGCCCTCGGGCACGACACCTTACGAAACCTCAAACATTTGGGACGCTATCGCGAATGTCTCCAGAACAAATCCCTTGCCACCGCCTACGGGCACCAACAGGGCGCGACGATATTGTTGCTCTGCAAGGAAGCCGGGTTGGCCTCCACGGTACGCCAGCGTTTTGCTGAGTACTTCTCGCGACCTGATCGATTCGCACCGTTTGTGCTGGTGACTCATGCGGACGACTTTTTTCGCGATCCCGAAACCTGTTGGCGGGCACCACGGCCCTTAAGCCAATCTGATCACTACAGTGTGCTGAATTTGAAGCCCAAGCCGTTTCCTCTTCCTCCCTCATAACCCCTCATTGTTCCCATGGGATTGGCCCTGATCACGCCAGCGATCCCGTCCTTCCTCACGAACCTTGATGCAGACCGTGGCCGTTTTCAGCAGTGCGGTACCCACCCGCTGAGAAGGTCGAGGTCTGCCCACGCACCGCACTATCAAGGAGTGCCGCTATGCCATCTTCTGCTCCCACTTCTGTCCGATCTCTTGCTACCAGGTACCATCACACTCGCCCTCAACTATGCCCCGATATCGAGTCTTTCACACGATTCATTTACAGCGAATTCCATCGACTTTCGGTCGCCGTCGAATTCGTTGATCACCATCCCTACCGTGACCTGTGGGAGATGCAAGCTGCGGTGGCTGCGACAAAGCGTTTACAGGTCACTGTCGCCCATTCTGACAGCATCTTCCCCAAGGTCATCAACTGGCAATTCCGGGCAGTACATGACGTGGATCATCTCCTGGAAGGCGTCCCCTTCCATTTTCTGGGTGAATGCCAGGCGGCCCGGATCATGTGCCGACGCCTGCGAAATCCAATCCATCGGCAAATCGTCTTTTCTGAAATCGTGTGCCAAGCGGCGTGCTTCTCGTCGTCAGGTGTTTTTCCGCGCCAAAAGTTCGTCCCAATCCCTGAATCGATCCAGCGTCAGTTCATTGGAGGCGGGGGGCAACAAACCTCAGTTTGAAGCGCTGCCGGGGACTCACCAACCTCAAGTTTGACGCCGTCGTTTTGAGCGTCGTTTTGGACGTCGGTATGAACGTCGTTTTGGCCGTCGCTACAGCGACGTTTCAAACCACTGTCTTTTTATGACTTGATGCCAAATTCACAATTCAATTCGGAAGTGTTTTTCACACTTCCGACCTCGCCTGCCGTCAATCCACCTCATTCCCAAACTTCCTCACCAACCAACCATCCCAATCACTCATCCAGACCAAACCTCAATCATAGCCATCCACCCAACCATCTCCACCTACTCAATCACGTCCCAAGGAGGACCATCATGGAACAGCATAGCCAGGCCCGGCCCGCACTGCGCGCCCTACTCGTCGAACTCTCGCTCAAAGCCCAGCTCCTGGGTGAAAAACCGGAAGAATTGGACCGATTCATCGGACATCAAGAACCCCGCATCATGAAAGCAGTGTTAGCGGGTGACCAGCTCCTTAACGAAAATCAGGTCGCTGCCCGGTACGGTGAAGTGTTCGCCGTCAAGCGGCTCCGCAACATGCGCTACCGGGGAACCGGACCTCGTTTCCACAAACTCGGCAACCACAAGAACTCTCGGGTGTTCTACAAGGTCAGTGATCTGGAAAACTTCATCATGGAGTCCGAGCAACTGACCCCATTCATGCCCGCGATGACGATGGCGAGCGCCCCGGTCGCGGCGTTCCCCAAACCAAAATCCATTCTGTAGTGTTACTGCACCTGGGGCTTGCTCATTCAAGGGGCAAGCCCTATGGTTTTGGCCGCCGAGAATCAAACATGAACAGGGTTCACCGAGTGTCCTCGTGATGGGCCTTGGGAGAAAAAAACACACCTCTGTTGGATCGAAACCAATTCCTCGAATCGAGAGCTTTTATGCAAACACCAAATTCCGTCATTGGGACAACACACTCATAAATAGCAACCAGAAGCAAGTATCCGATCATCCCGGTTTTTGTAGTGTTACCTAAAAACACCGCTGCCGAATCGAACGAGCGCATTCGACATGCTATCCATACATTCATATTGAGTTGGGTTTTGGCTCAATCCTTCGGAGAAGAAAACGAGAGTCGAAGCAATCAGCTGAGGTACTTTTAGAGGGTTGGAGCACACAAAAACTCGATCACAGTTCTCTGTAAAAGAAGATTTCCCACACAAGCTAACGAGTTCACTCACATCGAAGGGAATCTTTTCCCGAGTAGTAGCAAATGATCAAATGACTCCGAAAAATGTAGTGTTACCACGGGAGCCAGCATGGCCTATCACGTAATTAAAACCATTCGTGGAGTCCAGTACCTCTACGAACAGAGTTCATACCGAGTGGGGAAAAAAGTATTCACTAAATGCCGCTGTTTAGGCCGAGTCGATAGTCTTTCTAGGTCATCCGATTCCCTGACCGTGCGAAGCGATTTTGTTCCCGACCAATCGGCCGGAGAATTTGATACCGCTTTGCCTGGACCTGCGAATCCACCCCGGGTACAGGCTCAAGCCGAACGGTCTCTCCAAAACATTGCCCCGTTAAGTATTCGGGTGGAGCTAGGCGATCATCGTATCAGCGCAAAAAGCTTGCACAAGGAAGTGGACCTGGCCCTCGGCCTTTTGAAAGCTAATGGGATTGCCCCGTCCCGTTTTCCCGATATTGCCGTAAAGTATGCGAATGAGGCGGGCTTCAGGCGCAGCTGGAGAACCGGCAAATACACCGTTTTCCTTCCCTGGCTCTCAACAGGAAAACGGCAACAATTCAAACGGATCTTTTCTCAAACGGTGAGCCACGCCGTTTTGGACGCGGTCGGGAAGCAGGACCCGCTGAAGTACTCGCAGATCGCGGAAGCTTTCGATGCAGAATACCGCGCATCAACCACGGCTATCGCATCTTACCTACTGCATGCGTCACCCAAGGGTTGGTATTCCCTCGTTTCGTTGTACGTATTCCGACTCGTCAACCGCTCACGTGAATGCCTGCCAGCGGCGAGTAAATTGGGTATGGTCGATTTCCAAAAACGCCGGGGCTGGCGAGATGAAGCGACCAAATTGATGAGTTTGATTCGAAAGCAGGGCTATGAATCTGTCTTGGCCGCCAACCAAAAAGAATTGGCTTCCAGCAGTCGAGCTATTACCCTCGCAGGAAACAAAATGCGTTCGTTGGTACCCTTTCTTCCACGTTGGTGGAAAGCACGACATAAGTTCCGTGCTGAGCTGGCACGGGAGCAGGCCATAATGAGTCAACAACGCAAAATTAAGCTCCTTTCCTTCCACAAAGTTGTCTAAAAGGAGTGATGTCAAGAGCACCCAACTTTCATGAGGAAGTTGGGGGGCTATTTTTCAAGAGAGGCTTCCAGCTTGACAAGACACTTTTTTCGATACCATCGACTGAAAACAACTTCTCTGAGGTATGCATGACAAAATATGCGATAATGAGAACAGTAGTTTCGATTCAGGGAGTCGGATTAATGTCACAAAAAGCTATTGGAAAATACGAGATTATCGAAACCCTTCAGGAAAGTCCTCTTTCTGCGGTTCACCGCTGTTGGGACCCGGACATGCGCCGACGTGTAGTTGTAAAAACCATTCCAGAATCGGTATCCGAAGGTTGGTATTGGCTCGCCCTTGAAAATCTCGAAAATGAAGCTCGTATTGGTGTTCAAGTTTCTCATCCAACATTTTTGACATACTTTACCTGTGAAAGCACCCAAAACCCACCACACTTGGTGATGGAGGAAGTAAAAGGCCGTTCTTTAAGCTGGATTCTGGAACAGCCTGGATTCCTCTGCCTGGAAGAGGTAATGCACATTCTTGAAGGTGTTGCTATCGCAGTATCTGCATTACATGGTCAGGGGTTTATTCACTGTGACATAACTCCTGGAAACATCATGATTCAAGAGGATCAGAAGATCCGCCTCATTGATCTTGGGCTTGCGCGCTCGATTGAAGGTTCAGCCAAGCGCCTCCATGAAAAACAGGCTACACCTGAATTTGCCAGCCCCGAGCAAATCAGTCATCAAAAGCTGGATATTCGCTCTGATGTTTTTTCCTTTGCGGCTTTGGCTCATTTTCTTTTTACTGGGGAATCGCCTTACCGGGGAAGTAATTCTGAAGAGGTTCTAGAACAAAGAAAATATGAGAGCCTGGTTATTTCAGAACCGTTCCCGGAAATGAGGTTTGAGGAAGAGGGTTTTCGACAGCTTTTTACCAAAGCACTTTCTCTTTCTCCACGCTCTCGACCGCAAACCATTGATGACTTCCTGAGTAGCCTTATTGCATTACCCAAAAGCCTCGAGGACAACTTCTTCCCCGACGAGGAACGGACCATTATCGCTTTCTCAAAAATGGGGAAAACCATGAAAATCCCTGATTTCAAAGAGAGCGCAGAGGATCACAATGAAGAAGAAACAGAGGAATCTGCCAAAAACACTGAAGAGCCTTGTCCTTTTTTATCTAGTAAAAATAGACCTGTAAAAACAGAGGCTCTCAAGTTTCTCCAGTAAACATCTCTCCAGAAAAACGCACAAAAACCCCCGCTTAAAACCTAAGTCTAGCCCGAAAACACCAGCAACTCTTTCTATCTCAATGAGTCAAGTAATTCTTTTATGTTTTTTTGACAAAAAATATATTCGATCTTATCTAATTTTTCTTTTAGGTAATCAACTGTTATTGGATTGACTCTATCTTCACCCGTCTCTTCTCCTGTTATTAAGGGGTATAATAAATCAAGTGTAAAGTACTCATCCGAAGGCCAGTCATTCGACTCTACAGGATAGAATTCAATAACTAACTCATCTTTATCAGTGCAGAAAAGCATCTTAAGATTGTCACCTTCTAAGGCAATTATTCCTTGATCTTGGTAGCCAGGTCTAAACCAGGAGTCAGTTGTCCTGCATGAATTATCTTTTAATATCAATATAAAATCGTTTGCCAGACTTTGCAACAATGTTTCCTTGAGTCTGTTAATTTGTCATCGTTAGCAAGTTTTCATTCGCCATTCTTCACCCTTTTTCTGGCGATGTTTTTACGGAATTTCACTTTCTAAAGGCTTTCGAGTTAGCGTTTTAAACTCTTCGGAAATCGCACCTATTTTCAAATAGTTAATTCTTGCTATTTTGAGATTTACTTGGTTTGCTCCGCCTTTGTAAAGCTCGTTTTCACTTTGTAGCGGGTCGTCTTCCCAGAAACATACTGGACACACATCAAACATGCTATCTTTTTCCAATGTCAAGCAACCACAGCACGGACATGTTTTTTTAGTTTTTTCCATATTTAATAATCTGCCTCTGAAAATAATCAAACCCATCTATTGGCCTAAAAAGCGTCTCTATTGTGCCATCTGGTTTAGCTGTTGCGAATTCATTAGTCCTGTTGTTGTACCTAAATACTGTTCCTTGTTTGCTAGTGAAGCCCAAAATATTTCCATCTACTACTTTGCTTAATAGCGAATGAGCTCTTTTCTCATATCCTTCTATGGTTATATTCCCAAGTCCCCATTCATGTGAATGCTTTTGAAAGTGGTCCTCCAATTTTCCGTCGGCAAATTTTGTAGGAGACCACTTTCCATCTGAAGGGAGTGAGACACTAGGATTGCCTTCACACCGATTCAGTCCCAACGGATCAAAGTCGGCACAAGGTTTTTCAACATACCCTTGAGGGCGGAAACCACCTTCAAGCCCAATCGGATCAGGACTAATGTACTGTGATGAAGAAGGATCATAGTAGCGATGGCGATTGTAATGGAGGCCGCTTTCGCTGTCAAACATCTGTCCCTGGAACCGGAACGGATTCTCCCATGCGGCTTCCCCATCTGATCGGCCCTCGGCACGATGTTGATCACCCCACACACCAAGGCTTCCAGACCACACGACATCACCGTCTTCTCGGTACATTTCAACCGGAGTGCCCAAATGATCGGTGACTACATAAGCGGCCTTGCTTCCTTGCTGGCAGGCCATGGGCACAAACTGACCAGGTTCAAACACCCAGACTTTGGCAGAGGCATCAGTACCCGAAGCGAAAGGAACCTCTTCAGCCAGAACATCCCCATCCCACAGGAATTTAGTACCCGATTGGCCGCAGCGCTTCTCGAGCCTGCGCCCAAAGGGGTCGTAGGTGTACTTCCAGGTTTGGCCAGAAGGCGTTCGTACTGCTTGAACCTGGTTACTTTCATTCCACTCAAAGGCCCAAACCTGCGGCCGGAACCCCGGCTTTTCCTCTCGCTTTTCAATGACGCGACCTTCTTCGTCGTACCGGTAAGAAAGCACACCGTCAGAGGCAAACCGTGACCCTTTTTGATAGTTGATAATCCGATCACGTGCTTCAGCCTGAATCGGAACGCTTCCTCCTCGAACCGTTACTGATCGCGCTTTCAAGTCCAAGTTGCCGTTATAAGAAAAGGCTTCCGCCACGCCATTTCCGTACTCAGCAGAAAGTATCTGATCATTTTGGTCGTACCGATACGTTGCGCGGAGGTGGTCGTTCTCCTCCACTTTCGTCAGGTTGAAGTGGTGATCATAGGAAAACAACCGGTTCATTGAGGGCACTATTTTCCGTTTGGCCGGTTGAGCCTGGTGTGGGACCCAATTTTCTACATGACGGCCAACGGTTTGCTGCTTGAGAAGCCCCCAAGAATTGTAGCTCTGCCGGAGGATAAATCCCTTTTCGTGCTTGCGTTGGAGTTCCTGCCCACGGCCGTTGTATCGGAAATCCAACCCCTGATCAAACGGCAGCTGTAAACGCTTGAGCAACCCACGGCGATCAAACTCAAATCGGGTCAGGTGCCCGCTGTCCGTTACACGGGTAACACGGTTCCCACATTCATCAAACCGCGATTCAACGATTCGTCCATTTTGTTTCTCGGAGATCACCCGGCCCAGAAGGTCCCGCTTAAATTCGACATCTGCCGTAGGCGACGTTGCGCGAATCATCCGGCCAAGCAAATCGTAGCTGTACCGCGTTTCTCCTCCTGAATGACTCACCTCTTTTTCCAGTCGCCCTGCGGCATTGTAGTGGTAGGTCGTTGTTTCTTTGTGGCTGTTTATTTTGGCGACGCATAAGCCGTCGAGATCGTATTCATACCGATGAATCCTTCCAGAGAAGTCCTGTTCCAGGATGACATTTCCTCGCTGGTCGTACTCATACCGATAGGCTTCACCACGGCTATTTTGCACTTTCGTAAGGCGAATCTCACCGTCATAAAAAAAACGATGTTCATTGCCTTTGGCATCAACTTTACGCCGCAGGAGGTCAAAACTCCCGAATTCGAATGCTTCGGAGTGGCCTTTCCCGTTAGTGAAGCGAGCGAGGTTGCCTTCGATGTCGTATTCGAAGGCTTGACGAAACCGGCCCCCCAGATCGAGAGGGTTTGCCGCAGGATAATTGACGCCGACGATTCGGTCCCAGGCATCGTATTGATATTCTTTATGAACAAATTCAGGATCGGTGGTGTCAATAATTCGGCTAAATTCATCATACCGAACGCTGGTCTTTTCGCCTTTGGCATTGGTGACTGCTATGGGTCGCAGCAATTGGTCGTACTGGTACCGGGTAGACGCGCCATTTGCCTTGGTAACTGCCTTCAACCTGCCCTGGCGGTTGTATTCATATTTGGTCACGGCACCGGTTGGATCGGTAACACTGAGTCTGTTCCCCCAAGAGTCGTATGCCATGTGCCAAGTGCTTCCTTCAGGAAGAGCGACGCAGCGCAAGTCTCCGGCGGAACTGTAAAAAAAGCGCTTTGCCAATTGATCCGGTCCCACAACCGCCACCACGCGACCATATTCATCGAGGGACCGGGTGGTCCTACGACCACTCGGTGTTTTCGTTCCAATATACTGACCCCACTGATCCCACAAGGTGGTACGCACCAATCCCAATTCATCCTCCTGGCGTGTTACCAGGCCGAGACTGTTGTAAAAATAGGTACGTCTTCCGGCTTCCTCCGAATAGAAGTGAGTTTGCCGTTGGTCAGGTTGGTACTCGAAGCGGCCGGTATATCGCCCATCCGCACAGTTGGTGAAACTGACACGGTCGTGGTCGTCATATTCGTAGCGCGCCCATGTTTCTTTTTGATCGAGCCAGCACACCAATCGATGCCGGTCGTCATATTCGTACTGGAGCCGGGTGGATTGGACCCCCTCAGCGGCGATGAGGCGACCGTGTGTGTCTTGTTCGTAGCGCATCAAATCACGATATTGACCTTGGCTTCCTCGTTGCTCTATTTTCCGAATGAAACCGTCCTCCATAGTCACACGGAGCCGATGACCATCGCTGTGGAGAACTTCGCGCACATTCCCGTGCTCGTCACGATCAAAAGCCACCACATTACCGTTACGGTCGGCTATTTCGGAAAGGTACATCCACTCTCCGTCTTGGCAGAAGAATCCATACCGCTTCTGATCAAGGTGATCATAGAGCGCATAGTGTCCTCGGTATCGAACCAAAGTCAGATGTGGTTGGTGTGGATTCCGGCCACTTCCGTTTCCCTGAGGGAGTTCAAAGAAGAGAATCTGGCCCTCGTCGGTAAAGAATTCACAGGTTTCGCCTACAATCCGAAGTTTTTGGCCCCAGGTATCAGCCCAACCTTTTCCGAGTTGTCCGCTGTACTTGAGACCCGTGAGATAGGTTCTTTTGAGCACCAAAGGAATGGTTGCATCAATCTGGAAATCTGTTCGCACTTCAACGACCTGGCCTGTTGCCACATCAATGGGGTCACCATCGGTGCAACGATTGGAGCAGGATTGCCCATCAGGAGATTTCGAGGAATTCTTCCCATTGATTTCCAGCTCATCCACGTTCTTTTGTATTCGATCTGAGATGTTTTCTACTTGATCTCCAGCCTGACGGGCACCTCCGTTCAGGTTAAGGTCATCAAGCCCTTTTTGCGTCTGTTCTGAGATCGTTTCAATCGCATTACTGCCGCTACCGCCCAAGCCGAGATCATCGACGTTCTTGCGAACTTGCTCGGAGACTTCTTCAATCGCCTCGCTGCTGCCGCCTCCAGCAATGTCGTCGAATTTTTTCCGTACGGCTTCGGTGATATTCTCTATGCCATCAACTATTTCATCGCTTGCTTTTCGGAACAGCGGGGTTGATTCGATGAAATTCCACGTTGCAAGGCCAGCCTCTTTTATTGCCCCGACAGCCTTCTTTCCTACAAAAAATAACCCAGTAGCGATCCATTCAGCCGTATCTTTGAGCGCTAAAATATCGCACACGAGCACAATATCTCTGATGAATTCAGGAACTTCGTCTGCAATGGCCAGCACGTCCGCTGAAGGGCCACCAATCTTGACAGTCTGAACACCTTCTCTGATGATCGCTCCGCAGGTTAGTTTTTCCCCTTTGCGAGAAGCAGGCGACTTACAAATGGCGACCGTTTCGCTTCCTTGAGCGATCTGACTGACGGAATGCATCCAACAATTCACGAAATCTTCCGCCCGAGCGGCTTTTTTACCTTCGATCAGGACGGTCGCGGCACCTGATGAAATCTCACCCGTACCGAATGAAAATTGGCTGCCGAGGAACTCGCCAATTGCCGCTCCCGTTCCAATCCCGTCTGCGATGGAAAAAATGCTTTTCTTAGGTAATTTAAATGCGATAAACCCACCGATAACCGCGCCCGCCACAAGTCCCACAAGTGCCAGACTGTGCTCTACTTCGTGTGAAACTACAGCCGGTTCTCGCAACTCGGGCTTCGGCTTAAGAACCTCCATAAATTCGAGGACAGGGATCATGGTTTCAATGGCTAGGAGAGCTTTTGCAGACTTGGTCATACCGCCTCACTCACAGGTGATAACGTGTCGAATAAGGATTTAGCTTTGGGTTTTCTCTGCCACGACTTCCTCTTAGGTTCTCGCGGTGAATGAACGGAAAATGTCCTCAAAGATAGCTTTGTGCTTTGGAAGCATCTTTCCCGGTACCGATCCCGTAAGTGAAATCACCCGATTGTTGCTCCTGAAAGCCGTTGTGAATTGGTGCAATCGACCAGGCTCTGGCTCCCAAGCAAATTCCATAAAAAAGGCCGGAATATTCCCTATCTCATCGAAATACTTCTCAATCGTGCGAAACTGTGGAAGTTGATCCTTCAGCTTTTTTTCCTGGTCTCGAGCGTATTGTTCCAGGTCAAAATCTTCGTCATCAAGCTGATCTCGAATCACAGCAAGAGTTAGCGCCTCGTCACCTTGCTTCCAAGTGAAGAAGTTCCGAGAGGCATCATTCCAAGTTTGAGGAATGGAAAGGGTGCCCTCATGCATGTAGTATGAACCCATCATAAAAACCTCATACCTAATTCAATTCAATCAGCGTTCCTTTTACTTGAACGCCATTCTCGTTTATGGTTATAGAGTTATCTCCATGGCTCAGGGTTACGCTCTCATTAGTAAGTACTACTTTACTCGTGTCACATTTAAGTGAAACCCCTTGCTTATCAGCTGTCACTGAGAACTGACCTTCTTCGGAGATAATTGTGTAATTTCCTTTGACTGTGGTTGACTTGATGTTTTTTACGGCTTCGGCGGCATTATGCTCCACAATGGTATCCAGGTCTCTACTGCTTTCGAATGAAACCTTTTGTTCACCTGCCGTGTCGTCCATTCGGAGTGTATGTCCAGAGATGGTGTTCAGAATGGTCTGATGCTTTTGGGCTGGCCCCAATGGGTTTTTCTGAACAGCGTTGTACACTGCACCCACCACAATTGGATCGTCGGGGTTGCCGTTATTGAAGGCCACAAGAACTTCCTGGCCCACGTGAGGGGGATGCTGAAAGCCAAATCCTTGCCCCGCATAGCCGCTGGCACGGCGGACCCATTTGGAGCTGAGCTCGCCGCGAGGTCCTTCACGATCCCAGTGAAAACGAATTTTGCAACGGCCCATGTCATCCAGAAAAACAGGTATCCCAGGTTTTCCGGCAATCACCGCTGTTTGGTACCCATGTATCTTGGGTTTTGGCGTAATGGGTGCGGGACGATAGGGCCTTGATACCGGAATCGCCTCAAAATCGACCCGATAATTCACCTCTTTGGCTTGAATCTTCACCTTGTAAATCAGCCATTTTTGGTTCAGCTCTTCACTGTAGTGATCCTGTAAATCGAAGACATGTCCGACGGCAAACGAGCGGCAGGTCGCGCTCCCTTTCAGGACCTCGGAAAAACATTCGGCTCGCTCTCGCATCAAAAACGTGTACTTGTCGATATCGGCGGGAGATGAAAAAAGGTGTCCGCTTTCATAGACCTCGCCCGCGACTTGCGCGCCATACTGCCGGGAGGACCGCTCCGCGATCATGGGGAGGTCAGGCGTTTCGTAGTTGTACCCATGCGCCACGTATTTGGCGGGAATGATCCGGCTCTCGAGGTAGGCATGAAAAACAGTCTCGTCGGCGGTGTACGCCGAGTCATGGTCGTCCTCATCCCGAAAGGGCGCTTGGGCGATGGGCACGCATGCAGGGTGCTTTTGGTGACTGTTTTGAAAAACCAACTCTCCGCGTTCGTGGTCATAGAAGTAGTACGCGCCTTCTGCTTCAAGTTGGCGGTGAACAAAATTGAGATCGGGCTCGTCGTATTGAACAATGTAGGTGCGGTCAGGCAGTTCGTTGGTTAGTTCCCACCGTGCCGAGACCCCGTGGCTCTGCAAAATACTACTGACCATATCTTTGACCGTCATATTCTGCCAAACTTTGTACCCACGCTTTTCACTGAGTAAAGCGTGTGACGGTCTCACGACTGCCCGGTATTGAAAATGGTCCTCATCGGTATGGGCAGCGTTTCCATGGAATCGTTTCTGGAACTTCCAATCGGTCACCATTCCGCTCAATTGGCGAGTATGTTGGTCCTGTGGTCCACAGGTGACCTCTACAGTAACCGCTTTCCCGAGCATGGTTCTGGGGTGTACAGAGGGGTCACGACAGACCACGTCCACAATCATCGTAAATGGTTGATTCATTTCCTCTTGGTGTTCAAGATGCAATACCCAAAAGTCTTCACCAAGACCGCTGATGTTGAGATCATTTTCTTTGGTCATTTTCGCCTCCGTAATTAAGAAAGTTGAGGAAGATAAAGGACAAGGACGAAAAAAGAAAGTCTCGGTGAGCCGTGTTACTTCTTATTGCGGGCATTAGGCGCGAATCGGTTCACGCGACGAAACTTTTCTAGGTGACAAATATCACCAACCGAAGATCATTAGCTTAGGTGAGAACGAGCCCCCTCCCATTTGAGATTCTGAAGACTTGTTGAGCGAAAGGTTTAACAAGGCCCTTGCCAGGCGAAGTCGTCAAATCTACGCCCCAACTTCCAAGAAGAAGTTGGGAGGAGCCGCCAGCCTTTTGGCTGGCGGCAAGGAGACAGATGATTGGGTTTCTTCCGGCCTTGATGCAACAAAAGAGAAAGAAGACCCGGTTCATAAACACCTGCCATGTCCAAAAATAAGGAGCGTTCACCTCAATCCGGGGAAGGTTGCTTCACCGGCTTTAAGTCGCCGAAAACCTGGTCAGGGCTTTCGCAAACGAAAAATCGCTCCTCACTAATAGAAACGGATTCCTGTTTTGGTTTTTCCAAGGTTTTTCTGATGTCGCCTGTTTTTCTTCTCAGACCGCTAGGTTGGGACCCGGCCACCTCGGCATCCATATGGTTGATGTGTCGTTGTTGAAACGAAGTGGATCGTCGATGGCCGCGCCCTCATAAGTAGAAACGGAAATTGGCGACCGTTTTTCCAAAGGTATCTGACCTTTCGTTTCACAGATCCGTCACGGCACCGGACCAGGTGAAAAGCCCAAGGTGATGTCTAGTCTCGGTAGGACTTGATTTTTCTCGGAGAACCGGTACACTCGCGGCGCTTTATTCTTTTTTCTCAGACCCATGACCCAAACAAGCAAATTCGCTGGTATCGCGCTGGTTTTGTTTTTAGCCTTTTCTGCGGCAAGCGTAGTGGCTCCGGCCGCTTTTGCCATGAGTGAACCAAACGACACTCCTGGTGATGGCTCTTCTGCTGGAACAGGCAATGGAAATGGATAATTTCCTTCACAGGTCTGCAAAACAGAGCTTGCTAAACTTTTCTAGCTTCAATCGGTATTTCGGCTCAACACGGTCGAGCTGGACCAAGCTTTGTTGTAGAAGCGTTGCGTCCTTTCCGAGTTCGCATCGGGTATATCCAAGGAACCCGGCAAAAATCAGACTGTAATCATGGTCCGGCGGATGGATTTTGATCAGGCCTGCGTAGGAATCCTCTAACAAAGGGAGTGCCCGGCCGAAATCCTGCATTTCCACGTAGCACTCACCCAA
Organism: Acanthopleuribacter pedis; assembly: GCF_017377855.1. Lineage (GTDB taxonomy): Bacteria > Acidobacteriota > Holophagae > Acanthopleuribacterales > Acanthopleuribacteraceae > Acanthopleuribacter > Acanthopleuribacter pedis. Next base: position 213,072 of record NZ_JAFREP010000005.1, on the reverse strand, counting down.
AGTGAATTGGGTAAAGATCGTTCGGATGTGGCTGGGGCCAAATTTTTGTTGGCGAGAATTCAACACCTTTTGGAGTAATGTCTCAGCCTCGGTGTACCAACCGAGGCTGATGTAAAAGCTGCCAAGGTTATGCCCATAACTTAAGGTAAGTGGATGCTCCTCTCCAAACACTTGCTTCTGAGTGTGAAACGTTGCTTTATGAAGTTCCGCAGCGTGATCAAGCTGGCCTAAAGCTTCTAGGGTAATTGCCAGATTGTTTTGGGCTTTTAGAGTTTCCTGGGCCTCCAATCCAAGGACAGCTTTATGAAGTCGAACCGTTTCTTTCCCAAATGTTTTAGCTTCCTCGTATCGAGCCGCGCGATAAAGGGCATGTTGCAGATTCACCCGAGCAGCTAAGGTAGAAGGATGATGTTCTCCCATCGTGTTTTCTCTACTTACCAGAATAGATTTCAAAAGATTCACAGCCTGATGTTGTTTGCCAAGGCGGGCATAAACGCCAGCAATTCCTATAAAGGTTTCCTGAGTTCTTGGGTGATCGATACCGTAGAGTTTCTTTTGAATTTTCAATGCTTCCTTGTATCTAACCAGTGCGGGTTGGTAATGTCCTTTTTGCTTTAAGGTAGTTGCCAACCCACGCAAGCACTGAGCATAGAAGGTTTCAATGCCCAGCCTTACCTCAAATTCGGGTAAAAGCTCGATGTATAAAGCTTCAGCCAGCGCAAGCTCTCCTTGTTCCCGCATTGCATGAGCTTGAAATAAGCGCGCTTTTGCAGATTGCTCTGATTTCGGATCAGTTCGCTTTAGGGCTGTCTCACAGAACTCCAAGACCTGAGCAAACTCGCGTTTTTCCATGTAGATAAGAGCTTGAATCAAAAGTGCTTCAACTTGGTCCTCATTTGTTGTGGCAACGCGTAGAAGCTCTGACGCATGATCCTTGGCACGGTCAAGCTCGCCGCGTCCCAAATAGGTTTCAGCAAGAGCATGGTGAACTTTTGCCAACACGAGAGGGTCACCAGAAAACCGGTCGTTGACTGTTTTTGAGGCGAGGTTCATGACCTCTGCCACGGAAACATCTTTTTTCCCCAGATAGGGGCTACTCATCCCCATTGTCTCCGTGAAATACGCCAACACCGCAGAAGTGCGCTCTGATTGCCGAACCGCCTCCTGTCGTGCTTTAACCTCAGCCAAGGTCCGATTTACAGAGATTGCTAAAGCTGAAAAAACCGTGACTAAAACCAGTGCCGCCGAAACTACGGGGACACGATTCCGCTGAACAAACTTTTTGGCGCGGTACCAGCGTGTGATTTTCGCTGCCTGAACAGGTTCATTGCCCAAATACGCCTTGAGGTCACGGCCCAACTCTTCGGCGGACTGATACCGATCATCCGGCTTTTTCGCCAGGGCCTTCAAAAGAATCGCGTCCAAATCGGAATTTATCGACGGGTTCAAGGAAGAAGGGAGAACGGGGTCTTCATCGCGAATGCGGTCGAGAAGGGCCGGAATAATCAGCCCATCTTGGGCCGGAATGAATGGTGCCCTCTCCGTGACCAGGGTATACAGGATCGCACCAAGCCCATGGACATCTGTTCTTACATCAAGGGTACGTCCTTCGACTGTTTGTTCCGGTGCCATCCATTGAGGAGAGCCAACAATGCTTGACGTGAGAGTGATGTTCGTGTCGGTGTCACCAAGGGGCTTATGGAGACCAAGATCAATAACCTTTGCCCATGGTTTGCCGTGTTCGTCCGGCATCACCAGGACGTTGGATGGCTTTAGGTCTCGGTGCAAAATAAGCTGTGAGTGCGCGTACGCAAGTGCTCGACATACTTGCAGGAATACCCGACACCGATCATTGAGTGACAAATTATGGGCACCGCAATACGCATCAATGGCAAGCCCATCGATATACTCCATCGCAAACCAAGGACGACGGTCGTCAGTTGTCCCAGATTCGTAAAGGGTTGCGATGTGGGAATGTTGCAGCTTGGCCAGGACATCAACCTCGGCGGAAAACCGTTGTTCCTGTTTCGAATCGTTCCAACCGGACTTCAAAACTTTCACGGCCGCGCCTCGACCCAAGCTCACATGTGAACCCAAATACACCTGGCCCATGCCTCCTGACCCCAACGAATCGAGAATGAGATATGGGCCGATTTGGTCTGGAAATGGTTCACTCCCAAGCTCCCTTCCGGGCAGAAGAGGAAGGATTTCCTCCCCGGCATTCAACCGATCTACTTGCTCCAGCATTGAGGTGAGCTCTTTGCGGAGTTCCTCTGGTACCTGTTCCATGAACGCTTGGCGCTCATTAATTGGGACATGCTCTGCTTCATCGAAGTACTTTTTCAGTTCGAGCCAATATTCTGTTTTATTCATTCGACAACAACTCTTTCTGCCAGGAAATGGTGGGCATAACTCCACTTTCGGTGGGTTTGCGTGACGCTCACTTGAATCCTGGTGGCGATCTCTTGAAAGGTACTGCCGGTAATGCGATCAATAGCGACCTCGAATGCCTGGGGATCAAGCTCATGCAGATCCTGGAGTGCCGATTGCAGATGGCGCACGGTTTGTGGCGGCGCATACCCTTCCATCATTTCATCAAACGTAACCGTGGATTCCGCATCCCGTTTTTGCGAACCGCGACGACGAACCTCATCAACCAGGAAATTGCGCATGATGGTGGCTACCAAGTTATAAAACTGCCCTCGGTTCTGAAATTGGCAGTCCTCCATTTTGGTGAGCTTAATGTACGCCGCGTTGACCAGCTCGCCGGTATCGACCAACCGGTTCTCTCGCAAAAGGCCACGGGCACGCAGTTGGAGTTCTTCAAATGCAAACTCGATGACGAGGTTCAGCGCCTCACGGTCTTTATGAAGTTGCCACCGGGCTAACTCTTGAGTGATATCCACTGCCGCTCCTTCCGCAAGATGTTTTCCTGATTCTTTATGCGGAGATTCTCGCAGGTTTCTACCGTGCTCGAGTAGGGGAATTCGCGAAACGGTCATATTTTTCGCGAGTCATAGATACGAAGAATGGGCCAGTTCTCTGTGGTCGCCGAATTAGACCAAACCGTGTAATAGTAGTGACAGACGAACAACAGCAAGCTTCGCGGTACAAAACACAGATAACTTCATAACACGTTCTCAGGTAGTGATCTCCGCCCTTCGCGTAAATACCATCAACCACGTAACAGGCGCCTGCACCCATACCTGAAATAATTAGGTAAAAAAAGTAAGATTTCCTGGATGAAATATAAAAGACTATGCTAGCCTTTTTTTGGTTTTATGAACCTAAAAATTTAATCTGGAGGTTTGCTTGATTGAAACCGTCCTCAATAGCCCAGTCATTGCGGCTATTATCACCGGTGTTGTTTCGATAATCCTGGTCGTTTTGCAACGCCGAAATAGCAAGACGAAGCAAAAGGCGGACCGCACCGAAAACCCCCAATCATGCATCGAGATCACGCAGAAGGAGGAAACAGTGAAAGCTGAGCAATAAAGAACCCGTCACGAAGAAAAGCGCTTCGTGACGGGCCGTGTGGATTCCTCGGTTCTAACTTCACGGGAAAGCCCGGGGAATCCCGCACTTTTCAGCATACAAAGCTGCGTAATTGATACACGTAAGAAACCTGAGGTCAGAGATCCTTCATGTGGCTATTATTTCGCTTCCACTGTAGCATAAGAAAGGCTGAACGTCTTCCTTCTCGAAGGGAATTTCAGAAATAAACTCCACACCTATTGACCTTCATTTACCAAGAGCTACTGTTAAATTATTAATTCCTCTCAGGAAAATTGCTTTAGAAACGAAACAAAAGGTTTCCACGATAACAAATGTACTTAATCGAGGGTCCTCATATTCACTACATCCAATCATAGTTGAAAGCTGAACGCCAAGAAACCCGCCACGGGGTTAGTTTTCCGTGACGAGTTCGGCGGATTCTCCGGATTGCAATCCCGAGGAATCCCTCACTATTGAACCAGTCTATTGGACCGGCTGTTTCGTCTTCCGTTCTGGTTTAGGCACATCAAACAGGTACTCAATTGCTCCAGCGACCGGAAGCATTTTGACCCCCTGTGCATACAAGTCTCGGGCCTTTTGTGTGTGGCGATGATTGCGATCATAGCCCACGTCAGAGCTCGATGTTTTGTACCCTGCTCCAGCTTTTGTTATTTTCTTTAACCCTCTGGATATTGTTTTAGCAGTTTCCAGCATTTCGGTATCTTCGGTTTTAATTGAAAACCATGATCCGTATAGCTCTTGAGACGTATAGCTACCAATATCGAAAATAATCAATGCCGGGTTTTTGTCTAAGAACTCCATTTGAGAAGATGCGTCTCTGTCGGGCATGCCTCTGCTCAAAAAAAACCTGTTTAAATCCTTAACACCATTCCCAAGGGGGTGATCATGGAAGGTTTCAGGATTTAGAATGTTTATTGAAAAGGGCTGAAACCGGGGCAAAACAAGGACTAAATTCTGATCCAACGCCACATCCCGAATAAACTCTTTCAGTTCTTGTGGCTCAGCATGAAATTCAATACTCAGTGAAGGCATTACTGGGCTCCTTTCGTCTTATCATACGGCACAAAGCCAATGGGAACATTCTTCTTGTTATTGAGGTCTTCAAGCGCGGACTCCACGCGGGCCTATTTTGTACCGAGCATTTGGGTCAGCTTTCGGAAAGCGTTTTGGTCCTCCGCAAACAACAAGACATGAACCATGAGCACAAATACCTTCATCTCCAGCAAAGTAGCTGTGAATACCGAGAACTTTTCAAGTGGAGAACAAAATAGGATTCCCCGGTGGGAATGGAATCCATACCGAGAAACCCAGCCATCACCAAATCCTATAAAGGAAATGGCCAAACATGCTTACGAGGTCAAAAGCATTGTGAGGCGTATTTCAGCGGCCACATACCCCATAAGGATATCTTCAGGAAGATCTTTTGCCTCTTCTATGGGACATTTTTCTTCATACAGAAAAGCCATATTCTTGTCGTCGTAATAGGAGATAAAAACTATGGTTTTGTCATCATCTTCTCGGTAAAGAGGGGGAAGCGGCCATTGAGATCGTTCCCAAGTAGGGAGTTGACCAAATATTGGCCAGCTCTTTTCCAGTAGTCCGGGATCTCCAAACTGACCTCTCAAAATTGCATTCTCCGGGCGAAGATCATCAAAGTGCCCCTCAGGCTTTGGCAATACTGGCCCATAGAAGTAGCCAAATACCCCTCCACCACCATCAAGGCGGGCGACAATCCCTCTGGCAAAGCCACCATTTTCTAATGGAACAAAAAAACAAGTTCCTTCCTGGTAATTCAGTTTCTTTTTGGGCATGAGCTTTTAACTCCTGTCTCTACTTTCTGTTTTGAATGGTTCTCAATGGTAAAAAAATTAAACCTGAACAACGAAAAAGGATTCCCCGATTTCAAACATCTTTATCGAGGAACCCTATAATTAATGAGTCTTGTTAAGAAAATAGCCTCAGGAGGTCAGAAGCATTGCGAGGCGGATTTCAGCCGCCACATACCCAAACAATGCATCTTCAGGGAGCTCCTTGGCGTTTTCCACGGGACACTTTTCCTCGTACAGGAACTCCATATTGAGGTCATCATAATGGGAAATAATGACCTTACTCTCGTCATCATCTTCTCGGTATAAAGGTGGAAGGGGCCACTTCGCACGGTTCCAATCAGGAAGCTGGCCCTGGATAGGCCACGTTTTTTCCAGCAGTCCAGGATCACCGAATTTGCCTACCAAAGCTGCATCCTTCGCTAGCAAGCCTTTGAAATCGCCTTCCGGTTTTCTTAAGGCTGGTCCAAAGAAGTAGCCAAATACAACTCCATCTCCCCTGAGACGAGCGACAATTCCTCTGCCATATTCTCCATTTTCGAGTGGAACAAAAAAGCAAGTTCCTTCCTGGTAGTTGAGTTTTTTTCTTGGCATACGCTTATAACTCCTGTCCTTTTTCCATATATTCTTTTTTTCTTGGATTTTTGGGGCTAATAGGACGTCTTTTATTCAAATCGGCTTCTGGGTGCTTGTCGTAAATAATCTGCTCACGACCTCGGCGAGCAGCTTTGTCATCGCTTGTTTTATCAACCTTAAAAACTAAATCCTTTGTTTCATTACCTCGACCATGTTCTTTCTCTCGTCTTTTCAAGTTATTTGTTTGGCCTGTGCGCCTGACTTCGCCCGTTCTGGGGTCACGCAGCGTATAGGTACCACCTTTCGGAGAGGCCTTCACTTTGGCACATGAATTATGAGCCCAAACCCCATCCTGTCCAACAAAATAGGTATGGGTATCGCGAACTTCGAAGTTGTACACGGGCAAGTGGCCGGGGACGTACCGGTTTTCTTGAACGGTGATCCACCCAGAACGCGACCAGATCCGATCACCAGGTGTCAACTGATCAGCAGATACCCATGCTTCCGATTCCCCCCAAAATGGGTGCTCAGCAGTGGCATCGAGGTGAATCACGATCCCATCGGAGCCTAAAAACCGAAGGGCATGCACCCCGTCAGCCTCTTTGAGAAACAGGCGGTCAACCTGTTGCCACGATTCCTCTCCGGTCTGGTCATGCCGACTCCAAACCCAATCGCCAACAGCGATGGATTCAATTGGGACATGTCCTTGCCGGGACAGGATCAGGGTTCCTGCCGGAAAACAGGGGGCCGCCGATCCAGCAGCCGATCCCGATCCATTGAGCGCATGTTCGATCACATCATGGCCCGTCTGGATCGCGAAACGTTCGAATCCGGCCTTTAACGCCGATCCCGTGAGCTTTCCGGCCGCCTTCAGGGCACCACCGCCCATCGCCCCGGACACACCACCCATCGCCACGCTTTTCCAGGAGACCTTTTCCAAATCACCGCCATTGACAATCAACTGGGCCGTTAAATCAGCCCCAGCGCCAATCACTGCACCGGCGACATGCCAGGCCCATTCCCCCTCGGGGTCTACCGCGAGGGTGGGACTGTTATTGACATAAGTGTAGAGGTTCAATTGACCAGGGTTCACGAGGCGTTCAGGCGTAATCGTGAGCGGATCTGGCTGGAGAAAACGGCCGTACCGATTGGAGTAACTACGCGCTTTCATCCAGGTTAAATCACGATGATCGAGATCCTGGTGGCCCGTAAACCCCCGGCTAGTCGGGACACAGGCCATGTCCTGTGACCATTTTTGACCGAACGCGGCGAATCTCTGTGAACCGGTGATTACCCCCGAGTCGTCCGTATAGTCCGTTGGCGAGCCCAGATAATCCGAATGGAACCAAACGCGTTCTGAACATTGACCCCCTTCCGGTTCATATATTTCGGTTGCGACGGGTTTCCCCCCGAAATAATAGGTCTCCTTTAACAGGGTGAGCGTATTCCCTGTGAGCCGGTACTCGGCGATGGGATCACCGGCTTCATTGAACAAGGTGAACTTCTTTTCTGAATCCCCATCACGCCACTCGAGGATACGCTGACCTTCGGGACCGTAACCGATGTGATGGGTGTCCCCAAAACCAATCAACTGGTCCCAGGCATTGTAGGTGTATCGATTCCCATCAGGAGTCCGGGTGACATTGCCCTCCGGGGAAAATGTCCAGCCGACCAATCGATTCGGAATTGGATCTTCCGGGGTCACGAAAGGAGCGACGTTGGTGCCCTGTTTGGCGGCATCGAGTATCGTTACCTGGCCATCACCGTCGAGGTCACGAGCGAAGGCCACGTCCTGGTCACGCGCATCCCCGAACTGGAACCCATGAAGGTCACGAACACTGATCTCACCGTCTTCATTCAAATCTGCAGAGACAGGGTACTGCATCGGGGGGTCTTCCCCATTGCCCCCATAGGCCAGGAGGTTATTATCCTGGTCGTAGAAAAAATCATCAAAGCGATGGGTATCCGCGTTGTGATCCCAGTAATCCGCGCGAAGGAGTCGAGAAAGGGGATCGTACCGATACTGCACTACCTGGCCGGGCTGCATTTCGTTCCCGGAGAAGGAATCCTGCCGGGTAACGCGGCCAAGGACATCGAAGGTGCGTTCCTTACGCAGCAGTCGTTGCCCGCCCAGATCGAGTCGGCGTACTTCTTCCGCGTAGGGACGACCGTAAGGGCCGAAGAAACGCACCTCTTGTGTGTCGTTGCCTAGCGACCAGCTTGCCGGTACGGGATTGGGATACTGACCGAGCCCAGGCGCATAGCTCATGTCTTCCACGAGAGTACTTGTTCCGAACTCAGTCGCTACCGAAACCCCATTCAGGTGGCGGTTTTGGTCAAACGAATGGGTTAATCGAGAACCCGAAGGATAGAGCGTCCATTCCAGGCTCCCTTCCTCAGAATACCCATATCGCGTGGTGAGCACCTGGGGTGATTGTCGCACCGAAAAGTGCCGTGCCTCTAATCGGTTGGCCCCGTCATAATCAAAGACCAGGTCGGCCAGATTCGAATGCATCGAAACCAGGTTTTCCGTGTTGTATTCAAAGCGGATAAAGGGCTCGGTCGGAGCGAGCGAGTCGGGATGTTGGTAGGTAATACGACCGCGCTGGTCGTACTCAAACCGCTGCACTTTATGAGGGGTTGGGGTGGTCAGGTCAGCAAAGAACCGTGCCGCCACGAGGTCACCAATGCTGTTGTATTCGAACTTTCTGAGCCCCGTCTCCGGGTGAAACTCCTCCAGTAATCGTCCCAACCCGCTGTATGTCCGCGTTCGTGTGGCCGTACCGTGAGAAACACGGATCACCCGACCAAAGGCGTCCGTTTCGATATCGGTGGTCGCGCCGGTTTGATCGACAAATGAGGAGGGATATCCTCCTCCATCGTCTTGAGTGAAGGTGGCATTGCCCTGGCCATCGGTATGAAGTACCCCGATCCCGGACAGGAACTGCCAGTGCTGCACTTCTTCCCGGTCATCGCGTTCACGGGTGAGGACGGTCACCCGGCCAATCGCATCGTATTGCCAGGATTCTCTCCCACCATTGGGATGAGTAAGTTCCACCAAGCGGTCCAAGGCATCGTAGCGATACACAAATTGGGCCTGAGGTATTTCGCTCCGGCGATGATCGACTTTACGGCCATAGACATCAAAGGAAATCTCTTCCCAGGGACCATCAGTCCCGATTTGCCAACGCACCAGGCCCCCGTTGTGGAGGGTGTACTGGGTTTGAGTTGGCTGCATCAGGGGTGAGCGTTCGAAGCGAACACGATCCGCGTGGTCATACTCGAAGCTGAACACCTGATTCAAGCTATTGGTGTAGGAGACCATGTTCCCAAAAATGTCGTACTCTGCCGAACGCAAGGTGATCCAGAGGCCGTTCTGAAATACCTCCACCTGTCGTGGTAACCCGGCCTGAGAAGTGATGCGGATATCGTCCCGATACGGTTCCCGAACGACCACCCGGGAGTCGACGTAGGCCGGTTCGATGAACACCGTGTGCTCTTGCTCAGTGACCACATCCCGAGTATTGCTCCGGGTCTGGTCTCCGTAGTCGTTATACTGCCGGGTGAGCACCGTTGCCGGGGTATTTGCCTCCGGTGCCTTCGGCAAAATCACGGTGCTCTCGCCAGTGCTTGGCCCGTTATGAAAGAGATGCTCTTGTTCTATCAGGAACACCTGGTTATGGGTTTTTTGCGTATCACTGAGCGTGTAGATACGTTCCCGGCGGGTAACATGTTTCCGATCAGGAGCCTTGGCGTTGTAGTGTGCGGCAATGATTTCCTTGGGCCGTGCATACGGATCTACGACCCAGGACAGACTGCCGCCATGAGGCAGCTCAGTCTCACCGCGTTCTTCGAACTGAGCGATGGTGTGTTGCAGCACGAAGGGGTTGCCCGCCTCGCTGTTTTGCCCTGGCAATTGCTCGTCGGGATGGAACCCGCTTTCGGTGCGACCCGAGAGAAACATGTGGGGACGTTTTCCGTCTTCCGGGTTGGCCTCATGAGTAAAATACAGAGATGGAATGAGCCCGTTTTCGTTGAGACCGGCCGAAAGGGTGTACCGGGCTCCCGTGATCCGTTCGAGGTTCCAGTACTCCTGGTGGTAGTCAGCAAAGCGATCTAACCGACCGGCATCATGAGCCCACGTGGTTAAGGTCACGTCATCGTGGATGGCACCGCTATAGGTGAAGAACGAGTACTGCCGACGGGTATTTTCCGGGCCGGTCACCGTGGAGAGCAAGTGGGTGTCCGTGGCAACGTAAAACTGGTGATCCTCATCGAAGCGATCTACCTGGGGATGGCGGTATTCGTATTCCCATACCTGGTCGCCACGCTGGTAGCTCCTGACCACCCGGGTGTTGTATTGACCGGTGGGGGACAAGAAGTGGTAATAGGTTTCGTCGTCATACTCGTAGGTGTACACGGCGCCCATGGGTGTGGTGATGCGGTCGAGTTCCGCATACCGATTTCCGGCACGGGTGCCGTACTGGTATTCGGTTCGTTCGTTTTCCCCGTTGGTAAAATGGGTCAAGCAATTGCGTTGTTCCGGGTCTTTCGGGTTCCCACCGCAACGAGAAACACCGTAAGAAAGCGTGCGACCTCCGACACGGATACTTTGGAGTGCGCTGTTTTCCAGCGAGACCATGATTTGGGTGCGACTCTCTCGCGCCGGGACATGGGTGATGCGGATAGCGGCCGGTTCATATTGGAATCGAAGATCGGTGTCAGGTGATTTGGGATGCCAGATGCGGGTGGTGGCATAGGTCCCGATGGCATGGTCTACCCGTTCGACCTGAAACAGTTTTCCGGCGGTATCCTGAACGTACCAGATGGGATCAGTTCCGGCCGGATTTGGTTCAGGCCATGCGCGCCAGAAGTTTTTGGACATATAGGGCTGAACCAGGTTCCCACTAATCGGTGATCGGAACCGGTAATCATGGGTTTGGTTCCCTGCCGGATCGGTCCCGGTTCCGTCAGTAGCCAGGTACATACGTTGGATCGGATATCCAGAGAGCTGGAACACGACCATCGGTTCGGAAATGGTCAACACCCCCCAGTTGAGAGACCAGCCCACACCGACCCAGGAATCAGGAGCACGTACCTGCTGGGTATCCGCGCGGGGAACATACACTTTGCCGTTGAAGTCGCGATTGACCTCAAAATCAACGCCATAGGCGCCCGGAAGCACCAGATCCTGAGCTTGTATAACCAAAGCACCACTGTAGAGATCGATGCTGGCATTGGGCGTAACCCCGTCAAACGCCCGAGAACGATCAAATTCCGGCCGGTCGAGGTTGGTTTCCACCCCATCGGGGGCTTTCCGTTGAGCCGGATCAAACACGGAGAACGCGGCGATGGATGGGGAAGAATGCGGAAGCTGTGGCTCTTTTTTGGAAGCGTGAGCCGGGAGGCAAAGCGCCATCAGGAACGCCAAAATAAGGGATACACGCATGGTCTTACTCCTGGGGTGATGCGGCGAGTAGCGCCGGGCGAAGGGTGGTGAGCGTGATGGGGAGAACCTGGTTCGTGAGCGCTGGCCAGGTAAGGAGCGTCGACTCAAGAGGGTTCCCTGGTTTTGGCAGCAGGAGCAGGAGCGGAGAACGCCGGTGTTCCTTCACCACCACGGTGTCCCAATGGGGGCTGTTTTTTGCCGCAACGACAAAGCCAAGGCTATTTTCTTCCTGGTCGGGCAAATGGATCACCAGGCCACCTGACGCCGGGGCGATTACCAATTGGAACATCCCGTTTTCCGGGACCAACACCTGGGCATCCGATCTTTTTTCACGCTTCATGGCACGGCGTTCGATGACCTCAAGGAGCACACGAAGGTCGGTATGGTCAGGGTCGCCACCGCTACAGTCCAGGTCGGTAAGTTGCCGGTACTGCTGCTCGGTAATACCGGAGAGTCCGCATCCACGCTGGCTGGTGGCCAAGCATCGATACAGCACGGCCAGGTCATCGTAGTCGATCAGGTCATCAACGCCGCCTGGCAGATACCGGGTCAAGTTGCCTTTCTGCAACGTGTTCTCTTGCACGAGCGTGACGGGCTGGTTCCTGCTGAGATCAAGGGACAGGGGTTCTGCACGGTGGTTGAGCACCATGCTCCCGTGTAATGGGTCCATGGAAGGGGGACGGATAACGATCTCGCCTCGGGCAGAAGCGCATTCCGGCACGGTCACGCCTACCGCTGTAAATCGCATTTCAAAGAGCACTTGGGGCTCAGTCGTGGGTTGAAGATGACTCTGGAAATCACCGATGACCATCAGAGCGCGCCACTGCCCCTCCCCGTTGTCTACGAGATCGGGCTGATACATCCCGTCCGGTGTGCTGGGCAAAAACACCACGTGCTCAGAAGGAACCTCATCTCCTCTTCGTAGCGGTGCCGGTCCTTCTACGCGAATCCAATGGGCCGGATATTCAACGGCGATCTGAGCGGCGGAAATCGGCTCCGTGAATTCGGCGACCATAACTTGGACCCAGAATTCACCGGTGCCCGTGAGGTCATGCATCCGTACCTGACCATTCTGCGCATCGTGGCCGGGAAGGTTGGGTTTTGGGCGTAAATAGATTTGCGCAGAATACGCCGGGAATACGAATCCCAACAACAGAAAGAAAAACACCGATCTCATTGAGCACCCCCATTGGAACGAATCTGTGTCAGCAACGTCTGTACGTGCGGATGGCGGGCGCTTCGTTTAGCAGCCGGACATTCCACCTTGCCGCCGGTCACATTCCCGATAGCGATATCGAGTACCGGTCGGGAATCAGCCAGTTCAGCAAGCTGATCACATACTGATGGGGCCAATGGGTTTTGCGTGAGGTCGAGGTATATCAGCTTCGGAAACCGCGCTACGTCTGGTATGTGGGCAAACCGGTTATTGACCAGATCAAGGTACCGGAGTTCCGGCAAGTGCAGTTCCGGTGGCAAGTCGGAGAGGTCGTGTTCTGATAACCCCAGCCACCACAGTTGCTCCAGACTGCTGGAAGGAAGGGTGATTTCCGTGGTGCCATCCAATGCCAAGATTCGGAGTGCGGCGGGGATTGCCGGTACGCTCGAAAGTTGGGTGTGTTGCACCATGGCCGCGACCAAAGTAGAGGGAAACTCTGGGAGATGAACCAGGGGATTTCGCGAAAGATCGAGAAGCCGGAGCCCTTCAGGAAAGCTTTGAGCATGAGTGATCTCGTTTCCCGCGAGGTTGAGTTCTTGGAGATGAGCTGGAAGTGTGGTCCATTGGGTAATGGCCTGATTGGGCAGATCAATAACGCGGAGACGAGGAAGCGCGTCCAACCCGTCAAGGGTCTGGATGCGATCAGGGTGGTCAGGGCTATGGGGAAACGAGATTTCGGTGATGTGTTCACCTTCCGCTTGGGAAATCTCACCATCGCAGTCGAGGTCATAGAGCGAAACGAGGTGATCTTTCAGGACCGGATCAGCAATCGGCAATGACCTGCCATTGGTCTGTGATACCTCCTGAAAAGACATGTACTTGAGGAAATCCACGGTGGGCATGACGCCCAATGGGGTGAGGTCTCGCCCATCGTACATTCGGAGTTCACCTTCGCCAGAGCGACCAAAACTGATCCCGACATAGAGCCGTTCACCTTCCGGGGTGAAAAACGCGCTGTAGGGACCAACGGAATAGCGCTGCCTCTTGTCCTGAGTCCATTGCCCGGTCCCAGGATTCAGTGAATGGAGTTGCAGTTCGCGTCCACGAGTGGAGCCAAGAGCAAGCCGATCTCCCCTGGGGCTCAGGCGAAAGATCGTGACGGAGGATGGGACCGGGAATTGTTGCGTCACCTGCATGGTGATGAGGTCCACGACGCTTACTTGACGGTCAGAACTGTGCAAGACCAGCGCGGTCTCTCCGTTCGGGGTGATTTCGATTTGAGAGGGCCGGTAGGTCAAGGGCAGGGTTCCCACGACCGCTGCCTGATGGATATCGATGATACTCATGCTGCGACTTGATTCGTTCAACACAAAGGCATGGGTATTGGTGGTCGCCATTTTGCGTGGGGAGGAACCAACGGGGATATGAGCGACCAATTGCTGACCGGGGATATCAACCAGGGTGACTGTATTGGACAACCGATTGGTGACGAGCACAAACTGCTCGTCCGAGGTTACCCTCATCGTATCGGGTGACCGTCCCAGGGTGATATCGCGGAGTTTCTGCCCGGTACTGCTCTCAAAGAAACTCAGTCGGCTGCTGTCCCGGCCGATGATCGTCTGCATACCTTCCGCGTGATAGACCTCCAAAAGGACACTGCTGGTCACTTGCTCGTCTATCTGGCAGAGCGCTTCGGGTGCGACAGACCAAAAGCGTTTCCTGGCTTCGGCAAAGAGGAACGTTTCCGTGTCTGTGCCGACATGGCCCGTGTGGTGTGGGTACGGCATTGTATGCTGCTCAATCCCAGTGAATATGCCCGTAGGAAATGCAACGACGCGGTTAAATGCCATGTCATCTTCAGAGACCGTGGTCAGGAAGAGCTGCTCACCATCCGATTTCAGGGCCATTCCCGTGGTGATCTGGTCTAATGGGTACCGCAATGCCGGTGCATTCGTCCGGGTGTTGTAGGCGATCACGGCATCACGAAACCGGAAATAGAGGATGGCTCCGGTCTCATCCTGTACGATTTGTTCCAGGTCTCCCCGGGTGGGATTGGCCGCAACGGTCACGCGTTCATCGACAAAGAAGTAGGGCGCCCCGGAGAGTTCACCCAGACGTAAGCGGGCATACCCAAAGGAATCAGCATGCGCGATGACCAATCGGCCGTCAGGTAACCAGTGGAGTGTTTCAATAGAGCTTCCCACTTGATAGGGGCGACTGAGCACGGTATCGGTTTCGGTATCGATGTATTCCACGAGTCCCGTTTTCCGGGTGGGGTAAGTATCAAAGGTTGCTACGGCCAGGAAGCGGCCGTCAGGGGAGAAAGAAAGGGCTCCGGGGTTCTGGCGCACCGGGATTTGAGTAATCACCGTTTGTGAGGCCAGATCAATTTTTTCCACCGTGCTCCCTGGCATGTGGGCGCTTCCGTAGTTACTGATGTAGAGGAAGCGACCGTCAGGAGAAAAGCCCCAGTCCCGTGAGGTGGTGGCAAAATCCACCAGGTTCATATGGTCGTTGGTCAAATCAATGAAACACAGTTGCCGTGTGCCTCGCACGATCAGCGAGGTTCCATCCGGTGTGATCATCAGTTCTCGCGGTTGGGTCATGGCCGGAAGGTTCAGGTACCGCCATTGCTGGTCGTGCAGATGGGAGACCAGCACCTGTGCCGGTTTTCCCCAAGGGGCTTCGCTGAGGGCGTACACTTCGGTTCCGGTGGGATGGAACAGGACGTCCATTCCTGGGCCGGTTAAGGTCAAGCGACGCTGTCGGGTCAGGGTACCGGCGTCGAGGAGGAGGAAGCGGTGCTGGTCCTGAGTAACCACGGCAATGGTAGCGCCATCGGGTGACGTATCTACCGCTACAGGCTGGGCTTCCTGGGGATCGTTGGTGACAAAATACGGTAGCGGGGTCAGCGCGATTTGTTCATTGAAGGCGTGTATCCCGGTTGGTTCATTCCCGAGGGTTCCAATGGTAACCACTCGATATTCGGGTTCTTGGGCAGTAAGGGGAAGCCCCTGAAAAAAACCGTATCCAAGGAACGGCAAAAGGACGTAGACCACGGCGTACCACCAGGCATGGTGATGCCGTGCCGCGAAATTGTGCGACATAAGAGCTCCTATTGTAGGGCGAGTGCGAGTATAAAAAGTAAGGACCAGGGCGTACCGGAATACCACTGCGACATGTATGTGTGCCATACACGCCGCAGTTGGAGTATTCCCGCGTTCCTGCTCAGCGTATTTGGGGAGTCTTGCTCAGCAGGAATAGAGGTTTTTCAGGTGGTGAAATTCACCGTCCAGAGACGGATCGGGAACCATATAAGGACAAGGACGTCGGTACAAAATTTGAGAAGCATACACGGTTTTCCTACACGGATCTCACCATCCTCGGGATTGTCGAGGGTGGTAGTCCGATCAGGTCGATGTGTTCTGGGATGAGAGATCGCGAACAGGGCCAGAACCTTCTTGTCGTAGAGGCTCAAGTCCTAAAGCGCAGAACGCCACCAAAACCGCTGAAAAAATATCAGCTTTTTGTCACTCAGCCCGCCCTGAAAATCGCCTCACACTTTTCCCGAGACAGCGGTGATTTCGAGTGTCACGGCCGCCATGGTGTTTTGGCTGCCTGTGCCTTTGGCCAGTCTTACGAGATGGCGGGCTCGTTCTTCCGCCGGGATTTGAGGAGACTCAAGCCCATGTCGAAGGTCTTCTTCGTTGAGCGCGCTGTAAAGACCTTTTGTACAGATTAAAACGCGGTCGCCAGCGCGCAGTCGGATCTGGCCTTGTGTCGGTCGGTACCGCTCGTTGCCACCGAGGTACTTGACGAGTGTTTCGCGATTGGGGTGGCACTCGTAGTCTTCAGGCTCAATCTCTCCGCTGGCGAGGCCACCCATGGCCAGGCTGTGGTCTTGGGTCAAACACCGCAGTTGGTGTTCTCGCAGATGATAGAGCCTGATATCGCCCAGGTACCCGAATACCAGGGTGTTCCCTTCGATGATCGCCCCCAGCAAGGAGGTTTCTGTGCCAGCGTAATTTTCCGAGTACGCACGAAACTTGATCACCGTCTCATGAACTCTCTCGAAGGTGCGCTGTAACATGCCTCTGAGCATTTCCTCCGGTCCATTTTCCGGTCTCGGTCTCCAGATCTCCGGCCAGATTCGCCGTCCTCCAGACCGGGTAAGGTCTAAGAGTTCGGAGGCACGTTGCAAGGTGAGGTAGCTGGTAAAACCGCTGTGAGGTGATCTGTAGGCCTCGTTTGCCACGAGGATGTATCCCGAATCGTACCGATACCCGGCACCGTCCTGAGTCTGCTCATGCTTCTGTGAGGTTTCACCGTCTCCCGCAATGACGATGTGTATTTCGTCCGCGTGCTCAGTGGGCAGAAAAAATGGCCAGGATGAGGGGTCATGGTTCATGTGCGGTTCTCTTGAGAGGGGTAGTGGCAATTTGTGCCAGACAATCAGGCCGGAAATATAAAAAAACAACTTCGATAACACGGTACATACCACGTGACTGAAACGAAAAAAAGTGGCCGAAAGATCCTCCCCAGAATCTTTCGGCCCAAAATGCTATCGAGGTCTATCTATGGACTCGCTACGCTACAAATTCGCAATGCCCCTGTTGTACCGGATTTTTTTCCTCACCCCAAGTCGCACAAGTAGGTCTTCATCAAGTATTTCAGGACCGGGTACAGTGCCTGATTTTTTCGCTTTAGTTCGCAGAAAATCCAGATGGATTTTCCTTGCGATCAGATGAGTGAAGCACTACGCCCAATGCGGTCCTGTTCTTTTTTATGCGGGGTTTTCGGGTCCGCTTTGTTCAGTCCGAACACGCGACCACATCAAGACACCCGCTCTTCGAAACGATAAGTCGGTCTTGCAAAAACATGTCAAGACCGCCGAGATGAAATCCTCATGTTCTTGTTTATATTAAGCAGGTTACAGCAAAAACCTTCCCGCCAAGACGCTCTTGAGCTCAACACCAGGACCGGGTGTTCTCACACGGCGCAGTGCTCAATTTTCCGAGGTCTTCCATCCCGAGACTAACTTTTCCTCTCAAGACCGACGTTCCCCCGCAGACGCTCCCATCATCTTATGGTACGCTCAGTTGATTCACTCACTATTTCCAGTACCACTGGTTCGCTTTATGAAACACAACCCACAACTGATTTACATCATTTTGCAGCTTCAGAATCGAAGAGAGTATACCTTTATTCAAGCGGCTCGCGTTGGTTTACCTGAGCGAGTTCAACGGCAACGAAGGAGCTTAGCGAACCTGGCCAAAAATAATTCCTTCAATGGCTATAAACGCCGACCAGGGCAAACGGAGTCTGCCTACCGAAATCAAATGCGCCGCGAGTATGGCCCATTAGGGGATTGTATTCACGTACGAACGGTCGTCGCTCGGAACGGGCGCCCCTATGACGCCTTTTCCGGGGTGATTTTTAAGATCGCATTAGGTGAACGCTTACTCCGTATCGGGTTACTATCTCTCGCAACGGTGGTGTTCACACCGCTCCATCAACCGGATCAGTTCGGTTCATTCGGGGTTTCTGCTGAAGAATTTGGGCTGGTTACCCGAATGCTTCACGCTCATAAGGAGAACTTCGCGTTTGATGCGCCCTTCCAAAAACGAGATTGGTTCACCATCATTCCCACAGGCGCGTTTAACGCCATGCTCGAATGGGCGCTGGGAACCCCTCCGCTCATCCCGGCCACCACAGCGCCGGACCTGCTCAAAAAGGCGCTCGTTGATCGATTGAGGGCTGCTGGTTCCCTTCCTGCCATGATCCAAAGAGATGTTTCTGAACTCAGTCACTCCGCGCAAAAACGACGAGGCCACACGGTGGATGATTCAGCGATACCAGTGTCGCCTCAGCCCCATACCGGCTTTACTTATGACCGGTACCTGCTCCAACGGGGCTTGCCACCTGAAGCAAATCGATTCCTGCCGGTGATTCAAGAGGGCACAGAAGTTGTTCCGGTGCGTCCACCACAAAAACGCACCGACTCCCATGCTTCCGGAAAACTCCTGTTGTTGCCCGGCTCTCTGGAGGAAGCACAACCCCAGGCGCCTTCCGCCCCGTCTGCTCCAAAAAGCAGGTTCGGGTCCATGCTCCTGGTTTCAGCCGCATTCCTTGTACTGGCGTTTGGTGTGGGTCGGATGTTTCTGCCATCCCCAAAGATGAGCTATGTCGACCAAGTCCGTGCTGATCAAATGGTTATGGCACTCTACGCTCAGCTTGACCTGGAGGTGGCCCAAGAAGTACTGGCTCACCACTATCACGGCCCGGCTCATTCTGTTATCGTCACGCCTGATACCCTGGAAAGCGTCTTTATTCCAGAGCCTTAGGCATCCTCATCTTCTGGTGGATCGGGGTGACTACCAGGAATAGTACCGTCCTTCCCGGCTGGGGATGAAGATTCCGTCTGCCGCGAAAGAGCGAGGCTTTCTGTACTAAAGCTGACAGTGTCTCCATCTGCCGGTGAAGACTCGCTGCTCTGGGGCGCAGCTGGTTGGGTTCCGGTTTGGGGTGACCGGAATATTTGCGAGGAGTTGGGCAACAATGGGTTGCTGCCTGAAATAGAGGTCATTGATACGCTCCTTTTCGCCCATCAGGGGCACTTCTTGGATTTTATGAGTTCGGTGAATCGACGTAAGAAGATATCCGTTTCGTCCTTGAGTCTGGTATCGATAAGTTCCTGGGTTTTTTCTGGGGTTTCACATTTATTGATGTAGGCGGTCACTAGTACGGTCCAGGTGATCGGGCCGGTTTTGAAGATTTCGGCCAGGTCATGGGCTTCTTTGAGGGTCTTTTTGGCTTCCTCATTCCAATTCAATTCGTGAAGATAGAACCCAATGTAGGCTTTGGCGTCTACCATGCCTCTCCGGTTTCCGATGCGTTCATATTCAGGAAAAGCGAGTTCGGCAAAGGTCCTGGCCATCTCGGTTTTCCCTTGAGTATACGCTGATATTGACATCATGGTATAGAGCTGGCCACGCCCAACATCCTCTGAAATGGCAATAAAGGCGGCACGCTCAAAGTAGGAATCCGCTGCTTCTAGGTCTCCTGATCTGAGCTTGCCATGTCCTAACTGCACCAATACCCTGAACTGATTCCGGGGGTGCTTGGCTTTTTGGTACAGTACGAGCGCCTTTTTCAAAGATTCATGTGCTTCCTCAAACTTGTGCATATTGATGAGAGCCGCCCCATTAAGCGCCCAGCAATGCCCAGCGAACTTGTCTGGGAGATTCGGGTTGGCGAGCAAAAGCTTTACCATTTCCAGCGCCTTTTGATTTTCGCCCATCATTTGCCAGGTATAGGCGAGACCATAAAAGCACATGTCATTATTGGTCTGTTCATGGCAGTCATCAAAATACTCGAATGCTTTTTCCGGTCCATATTGCCGAGCAATGTTCATTCCCGTGGTGTACGGGCGTGGCTCATGTAACTCAAATTCCGGTTGTGCAAAAACGTTGTTCCAAACAAAGAAAGGGCAGAGGACCAATAAAACCCGTCGTAATTTCATCTGCGTTGCCTTTCATCCCTGAAGCTTCACGTTGCCGAATTCGGTACACCCTCTGTACCGGTCAGCCCATTTGGGCCACGAGGACAACACTCTTTGAGACGGAAACCCCAGGTATTCAGTAAATTATTGATAGCCATGCGCTTGCCGCTGTCGAAACGCTAAAGTGGCGAAGGCGCATAAAAAAAATCCGTCCGGCTCCCCAATACAAAACCCCTCTCATTTGTGCCGGAACGTAATTTTTCGTGAGATCATACCATGTCTCCGGTTTTTCCGGGTGTTTTTGTGAAACGGTCTTTTTCATGGCCTGCGCTTCGAACACCGTATTCATGACCTTTGCGACACAAGATGCAAAGATTCAGAGAGTT
Source organism: Acanthopleuribacter pedis (assembly GCF_017377855.1). Lineage (GTDB taxonomy): Bacteria > Acidobacteriota > Holophagae > Acanthopleuribacterales > Acanthopleuribacteraceae > Acanthopleuribacter > Acanthopleuribacter pedis. Next base: position 192,662 of record NZ_JAFREP010000005.1, on the reverse strand, counting down.
ACTCAAGACCGACATGCTGTTCTTTTGTATTTGGTGAATATGTATTTAAATTTTCATTGTTACGCCCGATGCGGTGCGCACAAGTGTTTGTTAGTAATTGCGCTGAAGCAAATTCCCGGAACAGGTGTGTTTCAGCTCGTTAGCAAAGTACTTGGCGCAAAGTAACCACACCGGAGGGGAACGAAGCCTGTGCCCTGTCTGGAGGCCTGAGTGCCATAAAGCGCGCTTTACCCGTGGTCGGTCTGATTCTGGTTATTCCACCTCCTACGAAATAGCCGTTTTGAACCGGACTGACCATGGACCCCACACTTCAATGATCGAGAACTTTAGTTTATGACCCCATTTCACCGCTTACTCCCGAAAACCAAGGCCTGGACCCCACCCGAACTTACGCTTCATGCCGGTTGGGCCTCGTTCGTTGGAAACCGACAGAAGAATGAAGATGTCGCACTTTGCCTTTCTGAACCCCGTGTCTTTGCCGTCGCTGACGGCATGGGCGGGCATGCACATGGTGAGTTCGCGGCAAAAACAACCGTGGAGCATTTCGCGAAATGGATGCTGCATGCTCACGCGCGAAACTGGTCATGGCCACGAGAGTGGGGTCAACGCCCGAACACCGGCAATGAACCGCTGATGCGATGTATTCTCGCCCGAGCCCTCGCCCAAGCGAATGAAGAAGTGCTCCGGCACATCGAATGTAATGTGGCGTACGCGGGTATGGGGTCTACCTTTAGTGGCGGCGTGTTTTACCGGCATGCGTTCCATTGGATTCATGTAGGTGATACCCGGATTTACCGGTTAAGAGGCGGTCAGATAACACTCCTCACCAGGGACCAAAATTACCGCGAACTGATCCGAGCAAGTGGCCATCCCGATAGCAGGGATCAGCTTGCTCAGTTTGGCCATCGGCTCACGCAGCATGTTGGAATGGATGGACTCCTTCCCGAGCAAGGTTGTGAACCCTGTGCTCCCGGGGACACATTTTTGATCTGCTCCGATGGGTTATACGAAACGCTCGGACCGATTCAGGTATGTGCCATCCTGGCCGATGCGACGCGAATGCCGGAACGTCAAGCGGAGCAGTTCATGATGAAAGCCAAGGATGCCAAGGCTTCCGATAATGCCACCGCTGTGGTCATCCAGTTGTAACGGTAAGAAGGTTTCATGAAGTACGCTTCCATCGTTCTCGAGTTACCAGATAACGAACTGTTTACCCCCGCGAAGATCTTTCGATTCGCTCTTGAACGGGGATTACTCGAACGCTTCGGCCTGGAAGACATGGAGAGGCTGCGCTATCGCATTCGCGTGAATTTAGCACAGTTTTCCACACGACATAAATTCCCAAAATCAGGGGATGGTGTCGTTTTTCTTCCAGGCCAACCTGCAACGGCTGGCTGGGTCGGTCGTCGTTGGAAAGAAGCGATGCGACGCTCCCTGGAACGCCACCAAAAGGCCTGAGCTGAGTAGGTGGCCAGTACCACTTTCGTAATCGGGTGCCCTGACCTGAAATCGCCACGGGGCTGGCGGTTTTTTTTAGCCCAGCTCACCCTTCACGCTTCTTTTTGTTCACCCAGGGAAGGTCTGCCTTTCCGCGAATCCATCATCAGACACAAATTCCAAGACAATGAACTCGAATCTGGTCTTTTTCTCTACGCAGCCAACCGTACTTCGGAATTCACCAGCATTCCATACTCCTCTGGCGGTTGGCTGCTCTTTTTAGGCTCCTCGTTGAACCTGTTGTAGCCCAGAGAACAGTAACTCTTGAACTCTCGCACGAGATAAACCGAGTTCCAGCGCATAACATTCCAGCTCCTGAAGCACCTTCTGTTCGTCGATCTCTTGATGAGAGGCTTTAATGTGCCCTAGGTACTCGGATTTGCAGCGCAAGATGTAGTCACAGATTTTCTGAAAATGAGTTCTTCGACGATCAGGGTTGAAGCCAGGATTAATATACCCACCAGTGACCCCACCTTCGAAGCTGTGGTTGAGGGAGCGTTTCACTTTGAGATAATCCAGACCCACATCGTCGGCTACAGAGGCGAAGGTCCGGCGACATGCGTGGAGGCCGAAATCAATTCCGACCAGGAAGCTCAATTGTTTGGAGCATCGACCATGATCAGAAATAGGCTTGTTGACTGACAAAATCGAAGGAAACACATATGGGCTGATGGACTCTCGCTGACGATGCAGCTGACGAAGCAGCTCCCAGGGGTAGGTGGAGAGGGGAATCAAGTGGTTCTGTTTGTTTTTTACGCCAGTGAATTGAGCGGCAACATCATCTGCTGTACCCGGAAGGCAAATGAGCCCCTGTTCCAGGTCAATATACTTCCAACGCAGGCTTCGTGCTTCGATCCCACGCATACCAGTAAACAAACAGAGGAGAACCAAATGACAATACCGCTGTGAGAGTGCGGTGGTAGGGGTTCCAATAATCTTGTTTTCTGCCCAGTTTTCCACTGTGACCACGAATTTTCCTAAATAGGATGAAGGGACGAACTGGCGTCGCGGTGGATCGTGTTTAATGTGTTTGAGCATATTCCGTGCATTCGACACAGGGTTGGTGTGCAACAACCATTCATCGTTTGGCCCCTTGCAGTAGGGGGCGCATGTATTCCAGATGTTGCTGAAGACTTTAAGAAAGGTAAAGCACCCATCACGAGCTGTTTTACGGGCTTCATGGAATTGCTCCACCAGTGCCTCTGGAGTTATAGCCGTCACTTCAAGGTCCATCCATTCAGGGGGAAAGTGGTAATTCACGGTGTAGTGGTACTTGCGCAGGGTGCGATGACTCAGGTCGCTCTTGAGTTCAAAAAACTTGGCGACGAGTGTCTTCAGTCGGATATCACAGTGTTCCTGCTCATCCTGGCCAGGGGTCTTCTGTTCTCTGGGGTCAATACCCCTTTCACAGAGGCTGGCATAAGCTCGAGCCTGTTGCCGAGCCAGCTCTATAGAAATGGCTGGGAAGGCCCCAATGGTGATCTTGATCGGAGAGCCTTTGCTCCCAGAGATCCGTTTTTCAAAAACGAAGCACGACCGTTTCTTGCCAACGGTGAATTTAAGTCCGGCGACTTCGCGGTCTTTAACGATGCATGATTGCTGGTCGCGGACCAGTCCAGTGAGAAGGGTTTTATTGAATCGAACAGTTTTTGCCATGGGGTTTCTCCTTCAAATTTGGCAGTAGGAAGGAGAAAAGCGCTTTTCTCTCGGCGACAATTTGTCGACAAATCCAATCTAAACCACAAGTCAGGAAGAGATCAAATCGTCACCCGCCATGCTGTTTACAATACACAAAACATTGCAAACAAGACGCTTATTAGCACCCAGGGAGATTGTAGAGTTACCGAGCGAAAGAGCTGAGCGGCCCCCGTTGGGGCGCGCCGGGTCAATCCCCCGTCCATACCGGGTCGTGTTCCGGGTCAACCCCACACCCACACCCGGTTATGTTCCGGGTCAATCCCACGCCCACACCGGGTTATGTTCCGGGTCAACCCCACGCCCACACCGGGTTGTGTTCCGGGTCAATCCCACGCCCACACAGGGTCGTGTTCCGGGTCAACCCCACGCCCCACCGGGTTATGTCCCGGGTCAACCCCACACCCACACCGGGTCGTGTTCCGGGTCAATCCCACGCCCACACCGGGTTATGTTCCGGGTCAACCCCACGCCCACACCGGGTCGTGTTCCGGGTCAATCCCACGCCCACACCGGGTTATGTTCCGGGTCAACCCCACGCCCACACCGGGTTATGTCCCGGGTTAATCCCAAGCCCCCACACCGGGTTATGTCCCGGGTTAATCCCAAGCCCCCACACCGGGTTGTGTTCCGGGTCAATCCCCCCGTCCATGCCGGGTTGTGTTCCGGGTCAACCCCACGCCCACACAGGGTCGTGTTCCGGGTCAACCCCACGCCCCACCGGGTTATGTCCCGGGTCAACCCCACACCCACACCGGGTCGTGTTCCGGGTCAATCCCACGCCCCACCGGGTTATGTCCCGGGTCAACCCCACGCCCACACCGGGTCGTGTTCCGGGTTAATCCCAAGCCCCTACACCGGGTTATGTCCCGGGTTAATCCCAAGCCCCTACACCGGGTTATGTCCCGGGTCAATCCCAAGCCCCTACATCGGGTTATGTCCCGGGTTAATCCCAAGCCCCTACACCGGGTTATGTCCCGGGTCAATCCCAAGCCCCTACACCGGGTTATGTCCCGGGTTAATCCCAAGCCCACACCGGGTTGTGTTCCGGGTTAACCCCACGCCCCACCGGGTTGTGTTCCGGGTCAATCCCCCGTCCATACCGGGTCGTGTTCCGGGTTAATCCCCCTCGTGCCGGGTCGGGTATCGCTCAAACCCATACCCAAGCCGGGTTGTAGGTTGAATCAAACCCGTTCACCCGGGGCCGTACCTCTACCCGAAAACACGCGATCACACCATAAGGGCGTCCACCCCAAGGGGCTATCCGCCTTTGGCGAGGTTTTCCAGGAAGGCGGAGTTGGATTTGGTGCGGGCCAAACGCTCGCACAGGAGTTCCATCGCCTCGGTTGCAGATAGCGGATTGAGTACCTTGCGCAGTACCCACAGGCGGTTGAGCTCTAGCTTGGAAAGCAACAGCTCCTCCTTGCGCGTACCGGAACGGGAAATGTCGATGGCGGGGAACACGCGACGGTCGGACAACTTGCGGTCGAGGATGACCTCCATGTTGCCGGTCCCTTTGAATTCTTCAAAAATGACGTCGTCCATGCGGCTACCGGTCTCAACCAGCGCGGTGGCGATGATGGTCAAACTGCCCCCGCCCTCAATGTTGCGCGCGGCACCAAAAAACCGTTTGGGCCGTTGCAAGGCGTTGGAATCAACACCACCACTCAATACTTTGCCACTCGGCGGGACAATGGTGTTGTAGGCACGCGCCAGACGCGTAATGGAATCGAGCAAAATGACCACGTCTTTTTTGTATTCCACCAAACGTTTGGCTTTTTCAATCACCATCTCGGCCACTTGCACGTGGCGGTTGGCCGGTTCGTCAAAGGTCGAACTGATCACCTCGCCGTCAACACCACGCTCCATGTCGGTGACTTCTTCCGGGCGTTCATCGATCAATAGAACAATTAAATAAACCTCGGGATGGTTGCGCGTTATCGAGTTGGCAATACTCTGTAGCAACATGGTTTTACCGGTACGGGGCGGCGCCACAATCAAACCACGCTGGCCTTTACCGAGCGGGGTCATCAAGTCCATGACACGGCCGGAAAGGTTGTCCGGCTCCATCTCAAGCGTGATCCGTTTGTCGGGATACAAGGGGACCAGGTTGTCGAACAAAATCTTTTCGTGGGTCTTTTCGGGTATGTCGAAGTTGATCGCCTCAATCTTGAGCAACGCGAAAAACTTCTCCCCTTCCTTAGGCGAACGAATTTGGCCGCTGACCGTGTCGCCCGTCTGTAAATTGAACTTGCGAATTTGAGAGGGCGAGACATAAACGTCGTCCGGCCCGGGCAGGTAATTATAATCGGGGGCGCGCAAGAAGCCGTACCCTTCCGGCAAAATTTCCAAAACCCCTTCACTGAACATCAAGCCGCTTTTTTCCGTCTGGGCTTGCAAAAGTTTAAAAATCAACTCTTGCTTACGCAGGCCGGCGATGCCCTGGAGTTTCAGCTTCTTTGCTTGACCAACCAGTTGCTCAATGCTCATTTCTTTAAGATCGGAAATATTCATGACGCATCCTTTTGCTGGTTAATCCGGCTTTTGGTTTCCTCAAAAGCCTGGTTGAGAAAGGTCCAGACATCGCGCATGCCGTTCCCATTCTGGGAACTGGTTACAATCAGATCGGTGTTGCTCATTCCCAATTGCTTGGCGAGATTCCGCTGCTGTTGTAACCCCTTGTTGCGAGAAAGCTTGTCTGCCTTTGTCAGGATGATCCGGAATGGAAAACCCGTCGCCCGTAACCAGTCGATCATTTGTCGGTCATGCACGGAAGGATCATGGCGAATATCCAACAAAAGGAAGATGACGCCGATAAAGGGCGTCTCCGTGAGGTAATCCTCAATGAGTGAGCCCCATTTTTCTTGTTCCTGTTTGCTGACTTTCGCGTAGCCATAGCCGGGAATATCCACGAAAAAAAATTGATCATTGATGAGGAAATAGTTAACAAGTCGCGTCTTTCCTGGAGTTTGCGAGGTTTTCGCTAACTTCTTTCGGTTGAGCAGACTGTTGAGCAAGCTCGATTTGCCCACGTTGGATCGACCCGCGAACACAAAATGGGGTATCGGGCGTTTCAAAAAGCCGCTGGAATCAGCCGCTGATGTAACGAAAACAGCAGAACGTACTTGCATCGTTCCTCAAATGCCTTGAGCAGCAAAGAATGATAAATTTTTTGACAAAGGGTGAATTTAACAGCTAGCTTACAGGAAAAGATGACAACCTGCAAGGCGCATTTAAGCCCCGCCCCGCGTCGCAAAAACGGGACTTGCCAAGGCTCGCACCCTCGCAAAAGCAACAACGAGGCGGGGAGCCGCCTCGTTGGGTTAATGGTTCATTTGAGTCTCGGGTTTAGCCGGCAATGTCCTCGATAATCGAGAACTTCAGCTTCTTGCTGCGGATCATTTCCGCGGTCACCGTCAACTCTTTGGTGGAGGTCATGCTGGGCAACTCAAACAGGTAATCCAGCATTAAATCTTCCATGATCAGTCGCAAGCCACGCGCACCCAACTTTCGCTCAATCGCCTGGCGGGCAATCAAAGCAATGGCGTCTTTGTTGAACTTCAGTTCAACGCCTTCCATCTCAAACATCTTGACGTACTGCTTGATCAGGGCGTTTTTGGGTTCGGTGAGAATGCGCGCCAAATCTTCTTCGAGCAGCGGGTCAAGCTGCGCAATAACCGGAATCCGGCCGACGAACTCGGGGATCAAACCAAACTTGATCAAATCCTCGGGCTCAACCTGCGCGAGCACGCTCTGCTCGTCCCATGTTTTGACAACCTGCTTGGCGTTAAAACCAAGCGTGCTCTTGCCCAAACGTTTTTCGATGATTTTGTCGAGACCGACAAAAGCACCACCGGCAACGAACAAAATGTTGCCGGTATCCAACTGGTAAAACTCTTGATGGGGGTGCTTGCGCCCGCCTTGGGGCGGAACATTGGCCACCGTGCCTTCAAGAATTTTAAGCAGCGCCTGCTGAACCCCTTCGCCACTCACGTCGCGGGTGATGCTGGGATTCTCGCTTTTGCGCGAAATTTTGTCGATTTCATCGATGTAAATAATGCCGCGCTGGGCTTTTTCGATGTCGTAATCGGCAGCTTGCAGCAGACGAAGCAGAATGTTCTCAACGTCCTCACCCACATAACCGGCCTCGGTCAAGGTGGTGGCGTCGACGATCGCAAAAGGCACTTCGAGAATGCGGGCCAAGGTCCGCGCCAGCAAGGTTTTCCCCGTACCGGTGTTGCCGATCATCAGGATGTTGCTTTTCTCGAGTTCCACATCGTCTTTTTTGGGTTTCGGTGCGGCAATGCGCTTGTAGTGCAAGTACACCGAAACCGCGAGCTTGCGTTTGGCCTGGTCCTGGCCCAACACATAGTCGTCTAAAAACGTCTTCAACTCAGCCGGGGTGTAAAGTTGCGGCTGCCGAGGCGCCTCATAGATTTGGTCTTCCTGCGCGATGTCATAACAGACGGCGACACATTCGTCACAGATATAGACATCCGGGCCCGCAATCAGTTTTTTGACTTCCCGCTGGCTTTTGTTACAGAAAGAACACTTTAAATCTCTCGATGCTGGCATAAACTCTCACACCCCATTTGCTGGCTAGCGTTAACGGCGAACGATCGCCTCATTATCAGGTAACGGTTTTATCGATTGGTTGGTCTCAAGACTTTAAGTCTCTTGCAGAAATAACCTCGTCGACAATGCCGTACTCAACCGCTTCTTGGGCACCCATGATGAAGTCGCGGTCGGAATCTTTTTGAATCTTCTTTAGCGTTTGGCCGGTATTTTCCGCCAACATTTTGTTCAGTGATTCTTTCATACGCAGGATCTCTTTGGCCTGAATCTCAATGTCACTGGCCTGACCTTGCGCGCCGCCGAGCGGCTGGTGAATCAAAACACGGGCATTGGGCAAAATGTAGCGTTTGCCTTTGACACCGCCGGACAACAAGAAGGCGCCCATGCTGGCCGCTTGGCCGATGCAGATGGTCGATACATCCTGTCGCACCAGTTGCATGGTGTCGTAAATCGCCATACCGGCGGTAATGCTGCCGCCCGGGGAGTTGATGTAAATAGAGGTATCGCGCTCTGGGTCTTCCGCTTCCAAAAACAAAAGCTGGGATACAACCAAGTTGGCCAAATGATCGGTCACCTGTTCACCAATGAAAATGATGCCGTCTTTCAGCAAGCGGGAATAGATGTCGTAACTGCGCTCACCACGACTGGTTTGCTCAACAACAATTGGAACTAAAGCCATGAACGGACTCCCTGATGTGATGTGTTAGGGGTGGTCACCGCGGCGCCACCCGACGGACGTCTAAGAATCTTAAGCTTCGGAGCCTTCCGCCGCAACGGATGTTTCTTCGGCATGGTCATGGTCGTGATCATGATTGCAATCTGGACCGTGCACATGCTCGGCTTCTTCCTCGGACTCGGGCTTGGTTAACTCGTCGACTTTGGTAATTTTAGCCGCTTCAACCACAGACTCCAACGCCTTACGACGACAAATTATTTCGGGAATGGTGTCGAGGACCTTGCTTTGCTTGAATTCTTCGCGAACTTCTTCGAGGGTGCGCTTGTCGTCGGTCTCGTCCAAGTACTCTTGCAGTTCGGTGTTGACGTCTTCTTCACTCGCCTCAATACCTTGTTGCTTGGCCAGCGCGTCCAAGAAAGCGTTCATACGCACCTTCTGAGTGGCACCCGGCATGTAACGCTCCATCATGCCGCGAACCATTTGCTCGGCGTGGGGAGAGTCTTGCAAGTACTGCATGTAGGGCATGATTTCTTGGCGAACCATCATTTCGGCTTCTTGCATGACGGCGGCGGGTGGTACCTGGAAGTCGTAATCTTCCAAAACTTTGGCGATGACGGTGCCTTCCAAACGGTTTTTCTCGTAACCCTCGCGCTCTTTGGTCATGTTCTCTTTCAACTGTGCACGCAGACCGGCCAAATCGTCGGCACCGCGTTCCTTGGCGAATTCGTCGTTGAGTTCGGGTTTAATGTGACGGCTGACTTTTTGAATATCCACCATCAGCTTTACTTTTTTCCCGGCCCACTCTTTAAAGACCTCGTCCTCGGCACCTTCGTGTTCCTGCTCGACTTCGTCACCGGCTTTTTTGCCGGAAACCATTTCGGCCAAAACCGCGTGGGTGTGCTCTTTGCCCAGGTAGATCACATATTTGTCGAGATCGGTAACGACCTCGTTGTCTTCAGCCGTCATGGCGGTCAAAGCAACGGTGACCTCGTCGCCGTCCTCGGCGCCGCGCTCGGTGATCTCCTCGGTTTTGGTACCGCTTTTGATCATCTCTTCGAGGGTTTCCTCGATTTCTTTGTCTTCGACTTTGATATTCAAGCTTTCCGCTTCAACACCCTGCCAACCCTCTTTCACTTCGACAACCGGCATGACTTCCAGGCCGACCGTGTACTGCAAGTTCTCTTTGTAAGAGAAATCGGCGTCAACGAAGTGGGGTTGACCGACAAACTTCAAATTTTCGCTTTGGGCCACCTCTTCAACGGTCGCGGGAATGATCTTTTGAACCATCGCGGACATCAACTCAGCACGGTAGCGTTTGATCAAAATCAAAACCGGGGCTTTCCCTTTGCGGAAACCGGGCAGGTTTGCGTACTTTTTGACTTCGTTAAGGGCACTGGTGAAGTGCGGCGCCACCTGATCCCACGGCAGCGTTACTTCCGCCGTTTTCATGATAGGGCTTTTTTCCGTAATCGTGACTTGCATGAAAATGTCCTCGATGGTCAGTGGATTAAACCATGGTCGTAACCAGGTCGGCGCGTTTCGCGTGGTCGCACTTTTGAAGCAGACCGAAAAACCCAACGCGCTATCAAATATGCTTTACGAGTGAGTAAAGTAAATGCGAGAGGAGGGACTCGAACCCTCACGAGCAAGCCCGCCAGAACCTAAATCTGGTGCGTCTACCAATTCCGCCACCCTCGCGCGGCCGGGAACCAAAGCACAACAAAATACACGGTTTCCGTGAAAAACGAAAGCCTCAATTCCCCGATAGTGCGGTGATCGCGGGGTACCCGGCGTTGAAGGGGCCCCGCGACCAAAACCGGTTAAGTATACACAAAATGCCGTCCGGGAAAAACCCTCGTGTAATTTTCACAAAATCTGAACGGCGCAATTCTCCGCGCCCAAATCCCACAACCCATTGGGCTGCAACGCACCGTAGAACCTAAATTGAGCGATTCTTGGCGGCGCACTTGCCCAAGCTTCGGCGCATCCTGCGCCAAGCGTTGGGCTGCAACGTGCAGTAACAATGCTCGACGTACCTTTCAGGTACGCGTCGTGCGCGACCCCGATGCGCTTTTTCCTACACCTTTCGCTCCAACCCTCGGCGCGTCCTGCGCCGAACCTTGAACAATTGCATCCACCCGAATCGCACACTTTAGGTAGAAAACCGCACGCGATCTTGCATTTGGGGAATCGAGACGGGGGGCATCGCGGGTTGCCGGCAATCCTGGACAACCCGCGCGCCGTGGGTTAGCGCCCCAACACGGGTCCGAGAAAGGCGGTGTTATATAGTAGATGGGCCGTGCTTTGCGTGAAGCCTCGGTAATAGGGCGCCTCACACAGGGCTACCACCACGCCGCGCGCGTGTTTGGCGACCATGGCGTAGGGTTTGTGGGCCAACTGTAAACCGGTCGCCTCGGGCACGTAACCACTGACCACCAATTCCTCGCGGCCCAGGTAACGGCCCACGTTGCGGCCCTGATCCAGACGCAACGGGCGCATGATGCGATTCGATTCAACCAACACCGCCTGCTGGGCGGGCATCCCGTAGGCCAACCAGTGACTGGTGTCAAAGGCCACATTCACCAAGGCGCCGTATGCTTTTTGCGGCCGTTCACGACGCGGCAGCACCATGTCCTCGGGGTCGTCCTCCGGTAACTTGGGATGGGACGTCGCCTGATCGGTTTCGACCAGGCCGTCGCGGTACTCCGACGCGGAAGCCAAGAGACCGACCTCCTGATGGGCCAAAAACGCACAGCTTGCGCCCAGCGCGGCCAGGACACCGCCGGCGGCAACCCAGGTTTTAAGATTGGCCACCCCCTCTTTACCCAAACGATCAAGCCAGGTCGACGCGGACCCACTCGGGATAAACACCACATCAAATTCGCGCAAATCCGCGCTTGCCATTTGACCGGCCCGAAACAGGGTCGGCGTGATGCCGAGGTCCTGCTCAAAATAAAAACGCAGCCAACCGGCGGAAAGCTGACCCGCGGGCGCATCCCACAGCAAAGCCACCTTGGGTGTCGGCAAGGGTTTCACCTGGCGCGAACCCAAGGCGGGTCCCTCGTCAAACCAGGACGACGCAATCGGCGTCGGCGTCACCCCGAAACGGCCACAGGTCTGGTAAACCACCTTGGCCACATCGGTGTCGCCGGGCTGATCGGCGACCTTCACAATCAGGGAACCGGCACCAAAGGTCGTGTCCTGCCGGCGAATGGCTTTACCCGTCACACGCAACTTCAAGCCGGCCCGAAGCAGGTCGACGGAGAGGCGCGGGGTGACAAAATTACGCGGAATCAGGTACGCCAGTTCCGCATTTTGCGGCGCGGCCGCCGCGGGTTTCGTCAAAGCCCGCGCGGCGCCTTCCCACCGCCCCAGCGAATAACGCGGCTCAACGCCGAACACAAAGGGGAGGGACCATGCGGTGATGTCGTAAATTTTCGCGCCTTGCCGTTGGTGCCGAAAACGATCCCGCTGACGTTCCAGAAAGGCAGGATCCAATTCAACGTTGTCCATCAGGAGCGTGCGCGCCAACAATCCGGCGGGCTGGGCAAAGTCCACCAACAGGCTGCCGGCGGGCAAATCCTGCTTGCGGTTGGGGCCTTTGCTGCGTTTTTTGACAACGGCGTTGCGCACGTCCTCGCTAAGCTGCTGAACCTCGATCCCCTGTCGTTCCAGCAAGGTGCCCAGCGCGGCCAAACGGGTTGGGTCGTCGCCCGGCAACAAAAAGACGCGACGTACTTCGGTTTCGTCGCGGTAATCAATCGCCCCCCGGCGCCGGTCATGGAAAAAGCGCAGGACGGCGTCGCGGTTCTCGGCGGCGTGACGGATCACCGCCAAACCGGCGACGGACTGATGGGCCACGGCGTCGGCATAGGTCACCAACACACCGTCTTTGCGGCGGTACTTCAAGCCGCTGGTGCCGCCTTGCTCAAAAAGGATACCGACCGACCCGTGCAGGCTCGGCCAGGTCTCGCCGTAACCCGGATAAAAGCTGTCGAAAATTTCGCCCTGGAAATAATCCCAGCGCCGGGCGTCGAAGTCCTTGCCAATGGCTTGGCCCAAATCGCGATAAGCCTCGGTCATTTCGGAGGGCAGTAGCGGGTTGACCGGTGGACTGGGGAAAGCGGCGAAAAAGCTGGACTCGCCGCCCATTTCGTGGCGGTCGATGGTGATATGGGGAAACCATTTGAGGTAAGCATCGACTTTAAAACGGGTTTCAATCTGAGACTGCGGGAACCAATCGCGGTTGAGGTCGAACAAGTAATGGTTCAAGCGACCGCTCGGCCAGGACTCTTGTTTGTGGGCCCCCTGGGATTCAGCATCGCCGCCGACCGGGCGCGTGTCTCGAGAAAAATGAACAAAGCGGTCGCGCCCGTCGGGATTCTGCATTAATTCAAAAACGACCACGGTTTTGTCGCGCAGCGCGGCAACGGCGTCATCCTGGCCGGCGGCGAGGTACCAGGCGGTAAACAGTCCCGCGTCGGAACCGGAGGGTTCGTCACCGTGAACCGATTCGAGAAACCAAACCAAAGCGGGTAGCTTCTGGACAAGCTGGTCCAGGCGCGCTTTTTCGAGGGTGCGCGGATCGGCTAAGGCCTGGTAATCGGCTTGAAGCTGCTGGAGCTTGGCAATGTTGGTTTCGCTGGAAACGAACAACAAGGCCATCGGCCGTTTTTGCAGGCTGTGGCCGTGTACCTCGAGGTGTACGCGGGGCGAGGCGGCGGCCAGTTGTCGCGCGAATGCCAACACCTCGTAACTCATCGAGATCTGTTCCCCAAAATCGACGCCATGCACCTGGCGATAATCGGGAACGGCGGCGTCGAAACGCGCCCCACTAAAAAAACGTTGCTGGAAAGAAGCAGCGGAGGACGCTAGAGCCATGGGAACCACCTCGTGAAGCAGCGTAACGCAACACACCAATGCGACCAGAACACGAACCAAGCGGGCGGGGTCGCTGACATCTTTTGGAAACGGAAAGAAGGACCGGGTTGAAAAACGGGTAACATCGATCAAAAGCAAGAACCTCAACAACACGCCAAACCTGTAAAGGCGGCGCAAAGTGGTTTCGTCCAGAACGGAATCGGCGGACGAAAGAAAGGTCCGGGTTCGACAAAAGGAACCCAAGCCGACCACAACGGACGGCGAACAGAAAACGATTACAAACCTTACTCTAGCAGTTATTTCACCCCAACCGACAACCCCATTTTCACCGGCTGTCAACATTGTGCCGGTTTGCACCGGCGACGTCCGGTTCCAAGCGGATCACGCTGATCGCGGGCGGACAATTAATCCGCAGCGGCATCAAGGTATAACCAAGCCCGACATTGACATGTACGGGTACCCCGCGGTGTCGCGTAAGCCGGCCGTCTAAGAATTCGCGTCCGCGTGGCGACGGCAAATACAACGGCCCCACCAGTGGAAAATTAAGCTGCCCGCCATGCAGGTGGCCGGACAACATCAAATCAACGGCATCCTCGGGCAAACGAAACACCACATCCGGCTGATGGGAGAGCAGGAGCCGAAAAACGGCGCGATCCTGTTCAAAATAGGCGGCGGGCACATCGCGTTTACAGATAAAAAAGTCGTCGATACCACCCAGCCACACGGGCTGCCCGTTACATGTCAGCAAGCGCTGCTCACCCCGCAAAAAGGTAATGCCGCAACCGGTGAGCAAGGGCAGCAATTCATCAAGCACATCGTCAAAATCATGATTGCCTAGCACCCCGAAGGTGGGAATCGCCTGGTGCAAAGGTGAGAATAACGGCATCACACGCGCGATTTGTTTGCGCGCGCTATGGAAAAAGTCGCCGGTCCAGACCATTAAATCGGGTTGGATGTCGAGACAGAGCCCGACGGTCGCCTTAATGTAATCCTCACGGGTCCAAGCGGCGCAGTGCAGATCACTGAGCTGGACCAGGGTGACGGGCGCGGTGAGTCGCGGGGTGGTCAGGCGGATCTCGTGCAGTTCGGGCTGCTTGGGCAACCACCATTGTGCAATGCCGCCGAACCAACGCTCCATGCGGCGGTAATGGGGAAAAATAAATTGAAACGATTTAAACGACATAACCCCAACCTGGCCCGACAGCGGACGCCGTCACTTAAATAGGCAGGGGTTCGGAGATCAGGCGCTCCAACATCATCTCGGGAAAAACGCGTTCCACGGCCTCAACAATGGTTTCGTGGAACAGGTAATCAAAACCCTCGAGATAAAGGTCGCGCAAGCTGGCGATGGGGTAACAGGTTTCCCCAGGGTCGGGAATCGGCTGGAAATCAAAGGGAATTTCGGGAATCTCGCGGCGACACTCGGCGCACTGAATCGGCGGAAAGGTTTTGAGCAATTTATTGTCGAGGCTAATTTGCTGCCGTGGCCGGAGATAAAAATAGGTGGGTGGGCTGGGATGGCGGCGCTCCTTCAGCAAGCTGCCGGGATCGGTCATCATCGAGAGCGGGGTGCGGGTTAGCCAAGAAACCACCGTAATCGGGGTAACGTCGAATTGATCGGCCGCGATTTCTTCGATGGCACCGCAAAAGGTTTCGTCACCGATCAGCCAGTGGTCGGCCATCATGGGTTTGCCGAGGATTCGCTCATCCCAGGAGATCGACTCGGTGGTACAAATTTCGACCTTCAGTTCTTGCTCAAGATCCTGAAAGGGCATCTTGCACGAGGAACAGGTTCGGATAACCTCTTCCTTGTTGAGTACGTATGCAAAAGGCGGTGTGGCGATATCGCGCATGCGGTAGTAAGTCATAATCGTCCGTCACCCTGGGATGGATTCGAGAGCAACACAGCGAAAACCGAAGTGAGCCAAGGCTTCCCGAGGTACATTCGGCGGATATTTTAACACAAGCACACGACCCCTACCCAAGCCCTTTTGAACAGAGAAGCCTGTTTTTGCGGGATTTGCAAGACAAAACCCCATTTTAGCGGCCTCAAACAAGGCTCATCCTTGCATTTTTTCGAATCTTCCTTTTTTTACCCACCCCAAAAGCCGACATACCCGTCGGCAAATCAGCGCTAATCCGGCATTAAATTCAGGCGGTGGCGGGTCGGTCCGGGAAGAAAGGGTGTGATTTCCCCGTGGGCCCAAGCCTCGTGGCCGGCGCGGTAATAGGGCGACAGCGGATGGCCGCTCTGACCACCCGGCATCTGCATGATGCCCTGCGCTTCCAAACCCGGCGCGACCACCATGCGTTGCGAGGCACCGTGTTTGCCGCGCTGGACCAACGGCATGTTGCTATCACCTTTGAGCGGAATCTCCGGCATGTCCAGCCACGAAGCCAAACGCGGCATAAACGAGCTAAACGGATGCTGGATCTGAACGCGATTGTGGCGGCCCCAGGTATGGGCCGAAAGTGCTTCATCGTCTTGGGTTAACCGCGCGATTTCGGCGTCAATGATCGACAGATTGTAATCGCGCCAGCTCGCGAATTCAGCCGGTAACAGATGAAGCGGCTCCGCCTGCAACAAGGTCCACACCATGCCGTCTCGTTGCCGGAAAACATTGACGCTGAATTTCTCGTCAGCCGCTTTGGCGGGCGCGGTGAGCGTATGGCTCACCTGATCAACCACGGCGACGCGAAACGCCCGTACGAGGTAATACCCCACGTCCTCGGGGTCGGCGAACCCACTCCATTGCTCAATCAGTTCCCGGTATTCGGCGCGCATCGGCGAATCCGCCAGGGCGGCCTCGTCAAGTTGGGCCAACAGGAAGGCACGCCACTCGGCGTGGTAACGCGCCTCGTGATCCCGTTGAATCGCAAAAAGGTCGGCTTCGGTAAAGGTCTCTTTCTCGAAAAGTCGATCCCGAATTTGGGCGGCACGGGGACCGAGCGCATAGGAACCGTTCCCCAACAAACGTTTTTGCTGTTCCATGTCCAGAACACGCGCGTTGGCGGTCCAAATACGGTGATGGTCGGGCCGCAAAATAACGGGGTAATCCTCAGGCGGAAGCCAGCCGTCCCAACCGCGCGAACCGTCGGCCCAAGATTGCGGTATCCAACCAACGTCCCCGAACTTGCGCGGAATTTGACCGGCAATGGTCCAAGCCACGGCGCCGTCTTTGTCGCCGAGAACCATGTTCTGCGCGGGGATCCCCACGGTTTTGGCCACGGCCAGGGCCTGCTCGGCATTGGGGGCGTTCATCAACCCCAACAAATTCATATTAAGTGCACGGGCCTCATGGCCCACCCAACGCAAGGCCAACTTGCGCTTGAGATGGTCCTCACCAACAATCGGCCCCCAAAGGGTGGTCTGAAAACGAAAGGTCTCGGGCTCCCCGCCTTTGACGGGAATTTCCGCAACCACTTCGTCGAAAGCGCGCGGGCCGTCCGGGGTAAGGTAATGGGTTTCGTCACCTGGTGCGGGTTCAACGACCACCAAATCGGTCCAATCGCCGTAACTGTTGGTAAAACCCCAGGCGACTTCGCCGTTACTGCCGGCAATGATGGCGGGCGTGCCCGGCAAAGAAACACCGGTCACGCGACGGCGGCCGTCGGGCGCGTCACTTGCCGGCCAGGTCAAGTCCGCGCGGTACCAGGTGTTGGGCACATCAATGCCCAGGTGCATGTCATCGGCCACCAAGGCGCGACCGTGCTGGGTCAAAGCACCGCCGACAGCCCAATTGTTACTGCCGATCAAAGAAGCGACCTCATCTTCATAACGACGGGGCGGTGGGGTGAGGCTTGCCTGACGGCGCAGGTTCACGACCTCGGGCGCGGGCGGCGCGGGCGGTTGATAGGGCTCGCCCAAATTGGCAGCGTCCCACCGAGAACCCCATTGGGCAACGAAGGCGGTCATCTCGGGACCCATGGTGTGGTGCAACACCCCGCGGCTGTACTCGGCGCGATCATAACCACCTTGTAACTGCACGAACATCGTGGCCAGGGTCATAAGCGAGTCTTCCACCCGCCAGGGTTGGGGCTCCACACGGAGGAGTAGGTATTCAAAAGGAACTTGGTCGAGTTCCGCCAAACCTCGGTTCACGCCCTGCGCATAAACCTCAAGCAATTCACGCTGCTCGCGCGGGGCGTCGCGCACCACTTGGGCAACGGTGGCGTGAAATTGGTGCCGGCGCATGCTACGGTCTCGTTTCAAAGCGGCGGCACCAAAAAGCTCACTAAGCCGCCCACCGGCACTGCGACGCAAAAGATCCATTTGGAAAAACCGTTCCTGGCCGTGCAGGAACCCGAGCGCAAACAGGGCGTCGGCGCGACTCTGCGCCTCAATTGTGGGCACGCCTTGGTCGTCGCGCAGAATGGTCACGGGTTGCTCCAGGCCGGCGACCACCAGGGTCCCATCCAAATCCGGCAAGCTGCCGCGAACGAGGGAAACGGCAAACAACACAACCGCCACGATCAGAACCACCAGGGACAGCAGCGGTAAAAGCAGCCGACGTAACCAACGGCGGCGTTTGGCCGGCGGCGAGGCGGCCACGGATGGTGATTCGGTGCTCATGCTGTAACCTCCGAGGGTTCAAGGCGTAACCTAAAGGGAACTGAAACGATCCCCAAGGCGTTATGGGAAAAAAACCATCATATCGGCAAGGCGCATCACCGCGAAACGATAATTCACGGCGGGCGCGGAATTCTCACCGCGGAATCGCAATGTTTCATCATTCAATAAGGATTTACACGGCATTCAACCGACGACTAGCCCGCATTTCTCACACGGAATTCTGCTACGAAGCCGAAAGCCATGCGATTACGAGGGGGCGGCCTCCCGCATTACTCGGTCGAGCCGCCTTCGCCTCAGCTGCAACGCCCAAAGGTCGGCCCCGCGAATGGTCGGACCCCTGCGCCGTCTCTTGGTCGTCATCTTCGTACTCACAAGGCTTTCTGCTTCTCGCGACGAATCCTTGTGAGAAATGCGGGCTAAAGATGAAACTCGCCACCCAACCAATCGCGGAAACGCGGCATCTGCACGATATAGGTAGTGTCGAATTTACACACGCCGATTTCCGCCAGCGCATCCTCGCGACGGTCGGCGTCACGCTTTAAAATCGCATAGCTGTAGGGGAGAAAATCGGCATAGGCGTTACAGACTTCGGACAAGCGAAAAAAATATTCGCCCTCCAATTGCATAAATTCATTAAAGGAAACCGACGCTTCAAGCTTGGTGAGTTTGAACATGGGATTGTTGCGGTACCAAGGCGCAAACTTTTCCATCAACAACAAAACCCGACCGCCCAATTTACGACGACCCATGATGTCAAAGGGCTCTTGGTTCTTGCTGATCAGGCGTTTGATTTGCTTAAAGGCCAGCTTGTATTTGCCGGTATCCTCGGGGTCAAGCACACGAAAGACGTCGACCATTAAAAACCACCCCTCCTGCTGGAGGAGTTCGTCGGCCGACATGGAATCTGGAATCGTCTTAAAGGTCATACTACCTCAAGCGAACGCAAGCAGCGCGGGATTTAGCAATGCAGTCAACAGAGCAGGTGCATACTTACACCCATACAAAATGTGTGCCGCCGGGCTCAACGCGGCATCACCAACGGCGGCGGCATGTGCAAACGTCAAGGGATGCCGCCCGAAGGGAACCGAACCGGATGAAACGAATCCGCCGGAGAAGGGTGAAACACGGGGGAGGGCGCGTCACCACCAACGGTGTCTTTTTTAAACCTAAAAAGCGCGATAACTCGCGGTGATTTTAGCTAATCCTCTGGGCTACAACGGCCTGTAAAAATGCTCACCGCACCCAGTGGGTGCGGTCGGGCGCGACCCCGGCTCGCTTTTTCCAAACCATTTCGCTACAGATCTTTAGCAAAAACCCCTCACTTCAGCGCCTCTTAGGTTAAAGCCTTATGTTTTAGAGGCTAAACCCACGCCTCACCACTTAGGCGGGGCACCAACACAACGACAGGCATACGCGCTCAAACCAATCAAAGCGTCCGACGCGGGGGGACAGGATTGCGAAACCGTCGATATTTTGCCGGGAATCCCGAAAATGAAGTGAGCAAGGGCCTCAAGTTCGGCAGCTTATCACAGCTTCCACGGCAGTTCCAGGTCACCGGCTGTCTCTAACCACGACATGCCGCGGCCGCGGCCCGCCGAAACCGGAATCGCCCCCGGTTTGTGCTAAAGTGGAGCCTTCCTTCACCACGGCCGCGGTCACCTTCGCGCCGATTTGTTTCCTCGGCAGGTCGCCCCGCTCACCATGATTCACCTCCACTATGCCAACCACCTGGAAAACTTGATCCAGCCGCTCAGCACGGCCACCCGGCGACAGGACCCTTTTCGGCCGCCCACCATCGTGATTCCCAACCGCAACCTGCAACAATGGCTCAACCTGCACCTGGCCGAACACCAGGGCATCGCGATCAACATCCGTTACCAACGACTCGATCCCCTGCTGGCCGAAATCCTGGCGGGCGAGGAAGTTGCAATCCTCTCCGATTGGGCCCTGCAAGCCTTAATCATGGAACGCTTGGCCCACCATTTAGACCAAGACGATCCACCGTTCCTCCACGTGCGCGCCTACCTGTGCGGCGAAGGCGAACCCAGTCGCCGCCTGTTCCAATTGGCACAGCGCTTGGTCCAGCTCTTCCGCGAATACGCCTTCGCCCGCCGCGGCATGCTGGACACCTGGCTGGAAGGCAACAGCTACTGCGGTGACAACCATCCGATTGAAGCTTGGCAAAAAACCTTGTGGTGCGACATCTTCGCGCCGGACGGCCGCCTAGACGACCTCAACCAAAGCCGCGAACAACGCCTGACCAACCTAACCCATCTCCCTTTTATCGCCGACCCCGCCCCCACTTTTGAACCACTCCACATCTTCGGCATCTCTTATATTTCGCGCTACCACCAACGCGTGCTGAAGTTTTTGGCGCAATTCGGCGACATCTCCCTCTACGTGCTCAACCCTTGCCGCGAATTTTGGGAAGACGTGCCCACCCTCCACGAAAGCCGCCGCATCGCCGCCCTACCGCCCATCTCCGAATTGGCCTGGGACAGCGGCGAACTGCTCAACGAGCTGCCGGAAAACCCCTTGCTCCAAGCCTGGGGCAAACCGGGCCGCGAATACTTCCGTCTGATTAACGACCTGGGCAATTGGGATTTCCAGGAACACTTTAGTGATCCCTCGCGCGACACCTTGCTCGGCCGCATCCAGTACGACATTCTCAAACGCCTGGCTCCGCCGGCGGTGCCACAACCCGGCGAGGGCGACGACAGCCTCCAGGTCCTGGCATGCGCGGGTCCCCGGCGCGAGGCCGAAACGGTGGCCAACCACCTGTGGACCTGCCTGATGAACCGGCCCGATCTCGACCTAAAAGACGTGGCGATCCTGGTTACCGACATGGCCCGTTACCAAGCCGAAATCGAAAACGCGTTCCACCGCATCCACCGCATTCCTTTTAACCTGGTCGACGGGGTCAGCGGCAAGGCGGCCCGCCTGATCGACGCGGTGCGTTTGCTGCTCGAGCTACCGGACAGCCAGTTCGAACGGGATCTGTTGTTCCGCCTCTACCAACACCCCAACTTCCAGGCCCGCTTCCCCGAGGCCGACACCCATCGCTGGATTGATTTCGCCGACCGCCTCAACATCTACTACGGACGCGACCGGGGCCACCAAAACCAAAAAGGCGTCAGCTATTTAAAACAGGACCGCTTCAACTGGGACCAAGGTTTTAAGCGTTTGCTGCTCGGCCCTTATTTCCACGGCGGCGGCGAAAAGGTGTTCCAACAACACGGCGACGCCTACGCCGTTTACAGCCTGGGCGAAACTGAAAGCGACGCGGCCCATCAATTCTTTACTGTCACCCAGTCGCTGTTTCACGATACCGGCGACATTAACGCGGTCAGCTTCCGCGCCAAAGAATGGGCGCTGTACCTGCGCGCGCTGATCAACACCTACCTGGCGCCGGGCCCCGGCGAAGAACGCGACTTCGAGCGCATCCTCCAAATCGCACAATCCTTCGAGGACATCGCCGAGCTACACGCGGACCTGCCGGAAGAAGACCAACCCACCTTGCCCTACGCCGTGGCCAGGGCCTTTATGGAGCAGGAACTCGACCAACTGCGCCCTTTTTATAACCAGTACCTTGCCGACGGGGTCACGGTTAGTTCGTTTATGCCGATGCGGCCGATTCCTTTTAAATTGATCTACGTGATGGGCCTGAACGAGGGCGACTTCCCCGCGCCCAAACGCAAGGACACCCTGGACTTGCGCTGGGCACGCCTGCAACGGGGCGATACGGCGGCGGTTAGCCGCGAGCGCGAAATCGGCGACGTCTCGGAACAGGAGCGCGACCGCTACATGTTCCTGGAAACCGTGGTGTCCGCGCGCGACATGCTCGTATTGACTTACGTGGACCGCGACGAACAAACGGACGATCCGCGCAATCCGGCCTCGGTACTGGCCGAAATGCTGTACCAGGCACAGCGCTACCGCGCCGATTTCGAGATTCAGGTCCACCCGCTCAAAAGTTACTCGTCCTACTACCGCTTCCATCACGCGGCGCCCTCCCCCAGGAACAACCACGATCCCTTTGCCCTGCGACTGGCTCAGGCGCGCGAAAACTACTTCCGTGTCGCGCGGGGCGAGGAAGCGCTGAACCAACCGCCGGCCCTGGTACCGACCCCGGAAACCCCCGCCGACGACGACCTGATTCTGGTGGGATTACACGAACTGCGCCAGTTCCTCGAATCGCCGTTGCAGACAAGCGCCCGGCGCAACCTCGGCCTGCGCGATCAAGAGGAAGACGCTTTTTCCAAGCTGCATGAACCCTTTACCCTGGCGGCACTGACCCGCTACCAAATCCTCAACAGGGTGTTGACCGAGGTGCTGATCGACCACGTCGGCGATTTCAGCAAGGCGCCCGCCTTTGAAAACGCGCTGGACCAAGGTCTGCGCCATCGTGAAATCCTCGGCGAGGTGCCCGGCGGGCCGCTGCACCAAATCACCCGCGAGCAATTGCAAGTCACCCTGCAAGCCTGGTTCGACCAATTGCGCGCCTTCCCGATCAGCGGTCGCGCCGCCCGTCACCAGTTCGGCACCGACCGCGAGGACACACCGGAGGGTTTCCAACACGCACCGCTTCGCCTCGAGCTGGAAATCGACGGTCGTCCGCGCACCGTGGAAATCTCGGGTCAAACCCAGTACCTGTTCGAAGGACCCGAGGCTCGCGCCTCCGTTTACTTCAACAGCAAGCTCAGCCGCGCTGCAATCAATTGGGATCGCCACTTATTCAAAAGCTGGATCGATGCGCTTGCCCTCGCCGCCGCCGGTCACGGCAACCACACCCAAGGGTTGATGATCACCACTCAAAGCAAACCGGTGAAACCGGTGCCGTTCCACCTGGAAAAAAACCAAGCGCTTACGTACCTAAGAGGCCTGTTGCGCGAGATGCTGCAACCCCACCACAACTACTTGGCCCCCGGCGACTTGATCCTCGATATGAAGAAGGATTGGCACCAACCTCACGCCGCGCGTCAGTTCCACGAACGTATCGAACGCCTCAAAAGCGGTGATGCAGCCGGCTTGGCCGATCAATACGGCCCTTTGCGGGATTGGCAGGACTATCCCGTCGCCGCCGATATCGAAGCCATGGTGGCGCGTCGTTTCGGTCTGTTATTCCGCCAAATGGGCGTGGCCGGCTTTGCGCCCGAGGACGGGGAGGAAACGCCGTGAGCACACGTATCGCAAAACCCGCCATCCTCGGCGACACCATCACCCTGCGCGATCATTTGATCGAAGCCTCGGCCGGCACCGGCAAAACCTACACCATCGAACACCTTGTATTAGAACTGATTTTCCGCGGCCACAAACTCGGCGACATCCTTTTGGTGACCTTTACCGAAAAGGCGACCAACGAACTCAAAGGCCGCATTCGCGCCAAACTTATCGAACTGATCCAGTTGGAAGAAGGGGCGGGCGCCGATTTGGACCCGGAACACACCTGGCTGCTGACGCCGGAAAACCGCCAACGCCTGCGCGATGCCCTGTTCGAATTTGAAAACGCCTCGATTTACACCATCCACGGTTTTTGCAACAGTGTCCTGCGCGAGTTCGCCTTCGAGAACCGCCGTTTGTTCCGCATGGAACAGCAGCCTTCCGCCCGAATTTTCGACCTGGTCTTCCCCCAATTCCTCAAAACCTACGTGCTGACCGAACGCTGCGCCTACCGCGATTTGTTCACCGCGTATTTGAAGGAACACCCGCGCGCCCTGGAAGACAGCGACCTCGGCGGCAGCTTGCTGCAAACGCTCAAGCAGTTGGTCCCCAAAGAAGGCCTGTTGTTGCCCGACCTGAGCGGCGCGGAGCAGGCTTGGCAACAGTGGTGCCGTTACGTGGATCCCGCCAAGGCGCTGGAGGAACTGGCCGACATCAAGCTCCACGCAAATTTCCGCAAAAAATTTGAGACGTACCTGACCGACCTTGCCGCGCTGACCGCCGAAAAGACAACCCCCTTGTGGGAAGTACTCCACCTGTGCGCCACGTGGCAGGAATCAGGCAAAAGGAACAAATCCTGCCTCATAAATATGTTTGACGCCACTACCTGGACCTTCACCAAGGCCAAAAAAGGCATGGTCAACGATCCTAGTGGTTTGTCCCGTGCTTGGCAGGAACTCCAGCATTACGGTCAGGCCTTAATTCCCTTCTTCTGCAGTGTGAAGGTGCAGTTGTTGCGTTTGTTGCTTCCCGACCTGCGCCGCGCCATGCGCGATGAAAAACAGCAGCGCGGCTGGTTCGATTTCGACGACATGATCGGTTTTGTCGCCGATCAGATCGGCGCCGAACCCGCGGCGGGCGGACCCTTAACCCAGGCGCTGCGCAAAAAGTACCGCATCGCCATCATCGACGAATTCCAAGACACGGACGAACGCCAGTGGACCCTTTTTTCCCGCATCTTCCTAGCGAGTCGCGACCACCGCCTGTACCTCATCGGCGATCCCAAACAAGCCATCTACCGCTTCCGCGGCGCCGACATCCACACCTACCTGGCGGCGCGACGCCTGATCGGCGAAGGCGGCGGCGGGCGTTTGTCGCTTTCGCACAACTACCGCTCCACCGCCGACATGATCGCGGCCACCAACCACATTTTCACCCATCCGAGTTTGTTCGCGGGCGACATTCAGTACCGCGACCCAGTGCGTTGCGGCCGCCCTGACCGCGTGGTGCGCCTGGGCGCCGGCCCGGCCGTGCGCTGCCTCTACCTACAAGCTGATCCCGACGAGGAAAAACCCAAACTCAGCAGCTACGACCTCAAGCAGGGTTTCGCCCATTGGATGGCCGAAACCACTCGCGACTTGCTCGCTGCCGAGCCGACCCTTAAACCACGCGACATCGCCGTGCTCACCCGCAAGCGCCGCGAGGGCGAACAGATCGGCGAGGTGCTGGCAGGTCACGGTATCCCTTTCGCGTTTTACAAACAAGGCGGCCTGTTCCAAACCCGCGAGGCAGCCCACATGCGCGACATGCTTGCCGCCATCGAACAGGTCGACGACGACAGCGCCGTCAAAAAAGCACTGCTCAGTGACTTCTACCAGGTCTCGCCCACCGCGCTGGGCAACGCACCCACCATCCCCGACAGCGTGCGCGTCCAACTGATCGAATGGCGCAAACAGATTTACAGCGACCGCGATTACCGCCGCCTGTTCCACCAACTGTTCGGGGAAACCGGCATCCTCGAACGGCTGCTCCAGCAAAGCGACGACGAACGGGCGGTCACCAACTACGAACACCTCGCCGACCTGCTCACACGCGAGGGTGCGGCGCTGGACTTACAACAATTGCTGTCACGACTGGGCCGGTTAATCGACAAAAAAGAAGCCGTCGACGATGATTTATTGCGCTTGGAAACCGAAAAAGAAGCCGTGCAAATCATGACCATCCACAGCAGCAAAGGTCTGGAATTCGAGGTCGTTTTTCTGTTTGCGGGGTTTTCGGCACCGCGCCAGGAGGAAGTACACGCCTTCCACGATCCGCAACGGGGCCGCATTCTCGACCTCGCCAAAAACCACGCCGTCCCCCACCAACAAGAGCTGGATGAAGAAGCCGAACGCCTGTATTACGTGGCGCTCACGCGCGCCAAAAGCAAGATGTACCTACCTTACTGGCGAGACGCGGGCCGCGCCGAATACAACATTCTGTTGCCGGCACTGGACGCGCTGTTCGAGGCCGGCCCCCTGCCCTACTTGGATTTCGAAACCCGTCGCCTGCAACGCGGCTTGGGGTCGGGCGAAGCGAGGGTGTTACACCAGGCCCCCGCGCCCCCCGACATCGCACCGACACCGGATTACCCGGCCGTGCTGGCGGCCCACAACCAACTGCGCTTAACCAGCTACACCAAGCTGGCACACCACAAAAACACGCCCTTGGCCGGATTGGTCAGCGACCAACTGAGCAAGGTATTGCGCGACGACGAGGACCACACCGGCGAGGTCGGTGTCGAAAACGAGGGCATGCCCAAGGGCAAAAACACCGGCAACTGCATCCACGAAATCCTCGAACACATGGATCCGTTGCAGAAAGTTTTTGGGGAGTTCCCCGATTTCGAGCAATGGGCGCAGCAGGACAAAGTCAAGGCAACGCTGCTGGGCCGCTTGCAAAACTACGACCTGGAGCGCCACTACGCGGCGGCGGCGGCCATGTGTTACCACGCACTGACCCAGCCCTTGCGCGAGGATTGGCGCGTGATGGATTTCGACGCCGACGACCGCCGCCACGAGGTCGACTTTTACTTCCCGGTCAAACCGGAGGGGGGACAACGCGTCATCCTCAACGGTTCCATCGACCTGGTGTTGCGCCGCGACGACCGGTATTATTTCGCGGACTGGAAAAGCGACACGCTCAGCGACTACAGCGAAGCGGCACTGAAGGAACACGTGGAAGCACACTACGCGATGCAGGTCCGCATTTACCTGATGGCGATGCGGCGCTGGCTGGGCATCCGCCAACGGGAGCATTACGACCGCGTCTTCGCCGGCTTCTTTTATTTGTTCGTGCGCGGCATGGACACCCCGGGCCACGGCGTCTATTTCTACCGACCAAGCTGGGAGGAGGTCCGCGCCTTCGAACAACACCTCAAACAACACGACTACGCCTAGGCCAATGTCTGGCGAAGCACCGCAACGATTCGCGTGGAACTTCGACGGTTGATTGCTATCCGACCCCGCGATTCATGCCTACAGATCCCCGACGACCCATTCCCATCCGACCCCGCGATTCATGCCCATAGCCTCCCGTCAAGCATTGCCGGCCGATCCCCGATCCATGCCCATGGCATCCCGTCAAGCATTGCCGGCCGATCCCCGACCCATGCCCATGGCACCCGATCCCCGATCCATGCCCATGGCACCCCGTCAAGCGATCAGCATCCGACCTCGACCCATTTCGAGGTGTTCAACTGGGATGCAGTGACATCTCCACGCATGGACCAGGGCCGAGGCACGGCTCACCACCGATCCAGAATCCAGCGATTTGGATGGGACGCCGGCTCGCAAACCGGTGGCACGGCAACGCCGTGCCGGATTTCAGCCCAGGGAAAGCGCCCGGCGCGAAGCAGGCGGGTGCTTTCCCTGGGTTGGCGGCACCCAAAAAAGGTACGCCGGCGGCGTACAGGAAACCCCTTAACCCCGTCACCACACAGGGAACATGAAACCATCCGTGCCCCACACCGCGAATCATAAGGGACGAGACCTTAAGAAGCGCGATAACTCGCGGTGATTTTGGCTAAACCTCAGGGCTGCAACAGCCTGTGAAAATGCTCATCGCACCCAAAGGGTGCGGTCGTGCGCGACCCCGGCTCGCTTTCCCCAAGCCATTTTGCTCCAGATCTTAAGCAAAACCCTTCGCTCTTATCGCGCCCCTTAGGTAGACAGCAACCGGTCCAGAAACCAAGCGCCCCCAGAAAACCCTCCCGCTAACAAACCTAACCTCAACAGAAAAACAAACCAAGATAATCAAACAAACCCACCTTTCTTTGTAAATGTGAACCACCTAAACTTGCGCCCTAGCAAAGATCTGCTAGAATCCTCCGAAAATTCGCGCCTAGATTAGTCGTTACACCCACAAGGGGCGAAGCCTGCACGCTGATTCATCGTTCGTGCTTTTTATACTAATACCCTTCATTGAGGAGAATTTATGCGCCACCTAATGTGTCTTCTTCTGTTTATCTTGCCTTTGCATGCACAAGTATTCTATCGTTTTGAACCTATTGAACACCGCGTTGAGACCCCTCCTAAAATCTTGATTCCCCACAAAAGAATTGCCATTTATGGAAAAGGCCAACCAGGCTATCAGGAGCTCGCTACCTCATTCCGCAACCTGCTGCTTGACGATTATGAGGTCCTAGCCCGTGAGGATCTCGACGCACTTCTCGATGAACACAATCTATCGCTTGATGGCGTAATCAGTAAAAATAAGGCATCCGGTCTGGGTAAATTCCTCGGCCCGACCGCACTGATTATTTTAGACTTACAGAGATTACGCACCGCTGACCAAATGGTCACCCAAGGCGCAAAACGAAGCATTACCCTGAAGGCCGATGTTCGCGTTATGGATATCCAAACCGGTCAAATCACCTTCTCAAAACCCATTACGGAACAGTATGAAGAAATTGGTGCGGTAGATTACCCTGACGAAGAAGTACTTCGACAAAAAGCCTTTGAGGCCGTGGAACAAAAAATGTCGAACTGGTTCCTCCCCAAGGTTAAAACCGCCAAGCTGGACTTCCATACACCAAAACGCCGCCCCGCCTTCAAAGAAGCCTTTGGCTACGTGGCTATTGATGAGCATGACCAAGCTCTGGCGGTAATGAACCAAGCGGTGGAAACCATTACCGAAGAACTCGAAGCACTCAAGAAGAGACAACCCTCCCTCTCGGGAAAAGATCTCAAAAAGTCCAAAAAATCCGTTAAAAAAGCAACTCAAGACCTAGGCCGCGCCTGGCAAAATGTCGCGGTGATTCAATTATTACGTGAGGACTTCAAGGCTTCCAAGGTAGCCAACGGACGTGCCAAGGTTCATAGTGACATGTCGGGAATCTACCGTTTTCCGGCATACTTGGAGCAATGCAGGGTCGCTCATAATCGCAGAATAGAATACCAACGCTTGCTTAAGAAACGCTCTTAAACCTTAAAATCATTTTGCCGGGGATCGGTTTGGCTCATTTGAGCCCAGCCGCCCCGACTCCTTCCCACCATCCAAACCAAACTTAGGTGTGCAAAAGAAGATGGTAAAATACTCATTCTCCTCTTTATGATAATAGCCAAAAATGAATTGATGGTCCTTAAAGCCAAAAAGGGGCAAGTCCGTCTCAATATCTTGAATAACTTCACCCGTTTTATGATCAGACACCGCGTAGAAATGATGAGAAACGGATTCTGAATTCATTCGGGTCCATGAGGTAACCAAGAATCGGTCAGTGGTGAGAATTTCAAAAAGCGCAGTATACGGCTCTTTGCTTAGAGGCGATCTACCGCGAATAATTTCGGCCTCTGAATACTCTTTAACATCTTTCCAGATGGACTGAATTTTCGGATGTCGGATGCGAAAATTCTTCACCAGCTTCCCATCTAAGTTAAACACCTGAAAACTATTGTCATACGTATAGCCCAATAACAGTTCATTGTCACCCCGGATATTCCCCTGCCATCCGTAAGCTGCATAGACCATCTCATGTCGGTCAAAAGCTTGAATGACTTCGCCTTTTTCACTCAAGAGAAACGCCGTGAACATTTGACCTTTAAAAGTAAAAGGGGCAATTACCACATATTCAACGCTGCCTCTCTTTTCCACAAGAAAAAAGCTTTCCGGGGTTCCAATCCGAGATAGCGAAATTGCTTTCTGATATTCACCATCTTCAAAGACCTGAATCAGACCACGCATCGAATCCAAAACATGAATACGCCCCTCGGAATCGAAACGCGCCATGATTGGATTAAGAAACTCTCCCGGCCCTTCTCCTTGTTTTCCAAAACGCGTGAGCATCCGACCGCTTTCGCCATAAACAGATACGGCCTTATCGAACTGATCAACAAAAAGAATTTGGTTATTGTCATAAGTAAAATAATTGGAAACCAAAGGATCCCCTTCGTTTCCTCTTATTTCAACAGCACTTTCAATAAAGAAGTGCTTCTCAAGCACATTCAACACTTCCGGGTCTACATTCAAGAGAAAGC
Organism: Acanthopleuribacter pedis; assembly: GCF_017377855.1. Lineage (GTDB taxonomy): Bacteria > Acidobacteriota > Holophagae > Acanthopleuribacterales > Acanthopleuribacteraceae > Acanthopleuribacter > Acanthopleuribacter pedis. The sequence goes on along the minus strand of NZ_JAFREP010000005.1, from coordinate 163,093 downwards.
ACAAAACCAAGCATGTCATTCTTTTCACCTAACAAAGAATCGGGACAATGCAACACCTATTGTTGCGTTACCCCGCTAGGAACGCGAAATCGAACAGCGAATCGCGAAATGGTTAAGCAGGACCCGAGCACTCAAACTGACCACATGGAGAGCAAGTTATGCTTCCCTTATCAACTTTCTTGCAACACGAGCAGTTATATAACTTCCGATCAATGGGGTTGCGCTTCTGACAATACTTCGCATAGCAACGGGGCGTAGCATTCGAAGTTGCATTACCCGCATTTGCGGTATCCCCATTACTTTCCGTATTGTGATCGGCGTGTTCACCTGGATCATCAGGCTTTCCCGGCGTGTCCTGAACCTCGACTGGAGAAGCTAGGTGCAAAGCAGACGTCTGCGCCATTGTGCCGGCTCCTGGCAAAACAGGCACAGCTTGAACATAAGTAAAAATCGCACCCACCGAGAAAAACAAAAAACCTTTCAAAATGCGTATTTTTGGGCATCCTTTCAGATTGCTACAGCATTCTCAGCATCTTAGAAAAAAATCCAACTTCCCAAGACAAGATTCCCACCACAAAGAGCAAGAATTTACCGACAAACGCTAACACCCAAAACCAGAACATACAACCATCAAAAGACAAACAGGAACACCGTGAAATTTCAATAAAACTCGTAAATCAAATATATCCGTCAGAAAGTCGAAAGCGTCAACAGCAGCCGCTCAGGCCGCCTTGAATTCTCTGTCCACAGATCGTGGGAAGATCATGGCGCACGCACCAATTCGTGATCGCGATGTTTGCCAGGAAGCGGGTTTTTCGTGTTTACTTGCTACAAAGGCCCTGTGTCCTGACTGTAACCTAAGAAGTGGGATGACTCGCGGTGATTTTCGCTAAACCTCTGGAGCGAAAATCCCACGCTCTTATCCCACTTCGGTGTTAACCGGAGCATCCAACCATGACCGAACCCAAGCTTTCCTTGATGGACACCGGCGACGGCTCGCACAGCCTCTACCATGCCGAACTGGATGAAAGTTACCATTCGCACCACGGCGCCTTGCGCGAATCCCAATACGTTTACATCGAACAAGGCTTGTCTTTGCTGCCCGACGCCCGACCGATCCGTATCCTTGAGGTGGGACTGGGCACCGGCCTCAACGTGATGCTGACGGTACTGGCGCAACGGGCACGTCCCGCGATCACGGTCGAAATGCTCAGCCTCGAGCCCTACCCGGTCCCAGTCGACCTCGTCGACCAACTCAATTACAGCGCCCTGCTGGAAAGCGATGCGGCGGACCAAGCGGTATTCCGTCAGATCCACACCGCCGCCTGGGACACCCCGACGGCGCTCTCCCCCGGCATGACCTTCACCAAAACCCAAAACCGGCTGGAAACCCAAATCCTGCCGGACAATCACTTCGATATCCTGTACTACGACGCCTTCGCGCCCAACAAACAAAGCGACATCTGGGCGGCGGCCAACTTTGAAAAAACCTTCGCGGCGACGCGGCCCGGCGGCTTGCTGGTCACCTATTGTGCGCAAGGTCAATTCAAGCGCGACATGCGCGCGGCGGGTTACCAACTGGGTCCACGCCTGGCCGGACCACCGGGAAAAAAAGAAATGGTACGCGGCGTAAAACCCAATTAATCCGGCGCGTTAACTTTTCCTAACCGTTCCCAAAATTCCTAACCCAACCCATCCTGCTTCAACGCATCAAACTGAACCATAGCAACAAATTAATCTGGCCTGTCCTTTGCTTTATGACCAACAGATCGCGATCATACGCGGTGATTTTGGCAAAATATCCGGGTTGTCGCGGCTCGCAGAAAAACGCCCTCCCCCTTTCACAAACCACGCCGCCCCAGATCTTTAACCAAAATCAGCCACGTTTTCCGCGCTTCCTCGGTCTTAAGAATCCATTGCACTTTTTGAGAGGCACACCATGAAACATCTTCTTTTTATCTGTTCTTTAATGCTTGCTTGCCTTGCCGCGGCCCAGGACCAACCCGTCCAGCTCGTTTATCCGTGGGTTTCCCACAACGCGCAGTTCACCTCGACGCTGTTTATCACCAACCACGCCGAACGCCCCGCTTCCCTGGTGATGATTGCCACCCGCGGCGACGGCACCCCCTTCACCGCACAGCATGAAATTCCCGCGCGCGGTTTCCTCAAACGACCCATCACCGAACTCTTCCCCAGCCTCGACGAGGGCTCCGGCCTCGCGGTTCAGGTTCGTGCCGAAAGCGACCAAATCACCGGTCGCTGGCTGACGTTTAACCGCCAAACCGGTTCCTCCGGTTCACCGGCCCAAGGCGTCGCGATCAAACCCCTGAGCCGCAACCACCCCGCGGTCGGCCAAATGATGACGCTGGATACGGTCGGCAGCGACGCCGAATTCACCTCGGCCCTGGTGTTCCTTAACCTGGGCGAACAGGAAACCCGCGTGACCCTGACCTTCGCCGACGAAAACGGCGATTTCCTCGAAACCTTCGCACCCATCGAGGTGGCCCTCAAACCCTACATCCCGGTTGCACAGCCGGTCACCGAATTGATCGGCGGCGATTTGGGCGACCTTTCGGTCCACGCGGTGTCCGAGGGTCAACCCTTCACCACGGTCCACTTTATGTTCAACAGCGCGGCCGAACCGGCGATGGCCTCGGGCTCAACCATCTACCCCGACGTGCGCGACGTCCAGCCGACACCCACCTCCTTCACCTTCTCCTTTGATAAAGGCGACCACGGCTTCGTCCACGGTTTCGCTGATTATCCCGCCGACAACACCGAAGTTTTTGAATTCAAAGGCGGCCTGGAAAACCTGCCCACACCTTACAGCGGCCAAGGCTATTTGATCTCGGCCCGCAACGCCTCGGATGATCTCTTTATGTACCTGAAACGCCGCATCGACGGTTTGGTTCCCGGCGCACGTTACGATGTCGCCATCGAAGCCGACTTCCTCAGCAACGCGGGCACGGGTTGTGCGGGCATCGGCGGCGCGCCCGGCGAATCGGTCACGGTCAAGTTCGGCGCGGTCAATCGCGAGCCGGTCGCCCTGCGCGGTCCCGACGCCTTCGTCACCATGGGCATCGACAAGGGCAACCAAACCCAAGACGGCAGCGAAATGAAAGCCGTGGGCGACGTGGCCACCGACGCGGATTGCTCGGGCTCGGTCTTTGGTGAAAAGTCACTGACCCTGGCCAGTCATCAAGTTGAAGCAGACGCCTGGGGTCGCATTTGGGTCATCGTCGGCACCGATTCCGGCTTCGAAGGCACCACCGATCTGTACTATCGCGCAATCGAGGTCAGCCTGAACCCGCTCCGCTAACCAACCCCAACACCCAAAACCAAAAAAGCCCCGGTCGTTGTGACCGGGGCTTTTTTGGTTTGGAGTAAGCGTGGTTTACAAAATCTCAAGCAGCTCGATTTCGAAAATCAACAAGCTGTTGGCGGGGATGTTGGGGGTACCGCGTTCGCCGTAGCCCAACGCGGGTGGGATGAACACTTCCCATTTGGAACCCACGGGCATTTCAACCAGTGATTCCTGCCAGCCCTTGATCACGCCGTTCAGACGGAACTCGGCGGGTTTGTTGCGCTTGTAGCTGCTGTCGAATTCCTTACCGTCGATCAAACGGCCGCGGTAGTGAACCTTAACGCGGCTTTCCGCGGTCGGTTTTTCACCGCTGCCTTGGGTCAGCACCTTGTACTGGATGCCGTTTTCCATGGTTTGGATGCCGTCTTTCTTTTGGTTCTCGGCCAAAAACTTTTCGGCTTTGACGGTGTTTTCGCTCAATTCTTTTTGACGACGGGCCTGCGCTTTGGCCATGGCGTAGGTGCGCAGTTCCGACATCACTTTTTGGATCTCTTCTTGGGAAAATTTGTTTTTGCCGGCGGAGCCGTCTTCAAAACCCTTCACAAACTCTTCAATGCTGATGTCGATGCTGTCCCGGCTCAGGCCTTCACCGTATTGCTGGCCCAAGATGTAACTAACTTTCATTTTGTCGGGAATGGCCGGTTCGGCCGGCGCGGGTTTGGTGGCGGGTTCTTGAAATAAGGATACGGCTAAAAGCACGGTGATAAGTGAAAACGACATGAATGTTCCTTCCTCATCGAACCCCAGCCTAAAAAAGCAGCCGCGGCCTTCAATGAGCTTGCTGGTCAAAGTTTTGGTGACTCGTGCGGCGGAAGCGTCGCGCACACCCCGAGTCAATGATTCGACGCTTTGTCGAGGCAGAGGGCCGGCTGGAAGCGAGCCTAGCCGCCGATTCTAACACCGGCGCGCGTGAGCCCCAAGGCCGATCCGCCGAGGCACCTCGATTTTCAAGAGAACCCGGCATTTCTCACTTTTTAGGCGCGGTCAATGCGTTTCGGTCACTCCCCTGCACAACGACCTCGTCCGTTGGAAAATTTTCAGCCCCTGCCACCATGCGGCATAAACCACCTAACCCTCTCGATTCCAGGATGATACTTCTCCGACCCTGTTACTGAATCCCCCCTCAACTTTAACCCTACCCTCTTGCACTTCCCGCCAATCTTTGGTACTTCAAGGAGTACCTACTCAATTTTGGCTGGCAAATCTTTCGCCCCATCACCTGAGTTCGCTGCCTGCCGCGACCTTTTCTCGCGGCCCGGCTCGTTTTTAGGGGTCATCCAATTCATCCTCGGAACCCGACGCCTCGGCGTCGTCCCATCCCATGTGCCGCAATCCGCGCCAATGGGGTTGGTCGCCCCGTGGCCGTGTCACATGGGATTCCCTTTCGCCCCAAGGGCGGTTTCATCCATTTATTTTCCAAGCATGCTCTCCGACAACTGCACGAAAGAACCTCCTTTGGATCCACCTGTTGTCGACCTCGCTTGGGCAAGCCTCAACCCGCTGTCGATGGCTTTCTGGTCCGGTTTCCCCACCTCATTCATGCACTACGAGGCTCTTTCATGACCAATAGTTCCAGCGACATTCTCGAAAACAGCGAACGGCTGCTCCAAGCTAAAGAAAGCCGTGTCCTCGACCAATCCGATTACTTCGAAAGCGTGGTCGGCCCCGTCCTGCACATCATCGGCAAGTTCATGGGCAACTCGCGCGTGGCGCTGTCCCTACCCGACAAAGAACGCGGCGAACTCGTCATGCAAACGGTGTACGGCCTGACGGTGGAGCAGCAGAAAAAAGGCCGTTACAAGCTGGGCGAAGGCATCACCGGCCGCGTCTTCCAAACCGGCGAACCGGTCAGCATCCTCAACGCCGCCGACGACGACGATTTCCTCGACCGCATCATGGCGCAAGGCCTCGAACCCAAGGACTACAAGTCCTTCATTTGCGTGCCGATCAAACGCGGCAAAGAAATGCTCGGCACCCTCAGCGCCGTCTGCGACATCCCCGACCAAAAAACCCTGGACGAGGACGAACAACTCTTGAGCGCCCTGGCTTCCCTGGTGGTCGAGGCCTTTAAATTACGCGAAACGGCACTGGAAGATAACCAGGACCTGCTGGCCGAAAACACCCGGCTCAACCAACAACTCAAGGCCCGTTACCATCCTGCCAACCTGATCGGCACTTCAAAAAGCATGATCGACGTGTACCAACAGATCCGTCAGGTCAGTCAATCCGAGGCCACCGTGTTGCTCCTCGGCGAAAGCGGCGTGGGCAAGGAATTGGTCGCCCACGCGATCCACTATGAAAGCAACCGCTCGCCCGGCCCCTTTATTAAGGTAAACTGTGCGGCTTTACCCGAATCCGTTTTGGAAAGTGAACTCTTCGGCCACGAACGCGGCGCGTTCACCGGCGCCATTAAAACCCGCAAAGGTCGCTTCGAACAAGCCCACGGCGGCACCCTCTTCCTCGATGAGATCGGTGACTTCTCACCCTCGATTCAGGTGACCTTGCTGCGCATCCTCCAAGAAAAAGAACTGGAACGGGTCGGTGGCGACCGCACCATTAAAGTTGACGTGCGCATCATCGCCGCCACCAACCGCGACTTGCAACAACTGATGAAAGAAGGCAAGTTCCGCCAAGATTTGTACTACCGCCTCAATGTATTCCCCATCCACATTCCGCCGCTGCGCCAGCGCAAACCGGATATCCCACCCCTGTGCGATCACTTTATTTTGAAGTACAACCGCATCAACGGCAAAAACATCAAACGCATCTCAACCTCGGCCATCGACATGTTGATGAGTTACCACTGGCCGGGCAACGTGCGCGAATTGGAAAACACCATCGAGCGGGCCGTCTTACTCAGCCAAAACGATGTGATCCGCTCCATCGACTTACCGCCGACCCTGCAAACCGCCGATACCACCCAAACCAAGGTCATCGGTTCCCTGGAACGTTCGCTCGAACACATGGAACGAGAACTGATCATGGACGCCCTGATTTCCACCCACGGCAACATGGCCAAAGCGGCGAAAGCGCTGGGGCTAACCGAACGAAAAATGGGTCTACGCGTGCGTAAGTACAACATAAATGTCAAAAATATTCGCGCGGGCAGTTAACAAGAACACCGGCGATCATCGGCGCTAAAACCATTTTAACAAGCACTTTAAGCGCCAAACTCAAGCTACCGGACCCATTCCTACACGGATGTAGGCAGGCGTTCGGTTGATGCTTCATGCATAAAAGGCAGCCCCTTTTGCCGCGATCAGACATAAACATTGGCGCACCGCGACATAGTCGCAAAAGGCAGCGCGGGTTTGTAAAACGACTTACCAGAAATGATTTTTCAGCGGCCAACCCTCTACCTCGTAAAGGGTTAGTAAATCACCTTTATTTTAAATAGGTTAACTAGCCGCCTGAATGACGCTTCACATTTTTGCCATTCCTACACGGATGTAGGACACTCGGCCCATTCCTACACATTCGTAGGGTTTTAACAAGCACCTCCCCGTCATCCCGGGCCGCTTTTTGCCAAAGCGCGTCAACAACAAAGCTGCATAAACTACTCGTTCAAAAGGGTTAACACATTTAAACACGTCTCACCTTTCACTATTGGCACAGATTCTGCCTTATAGGGGGCAACCGAACAGGTCGTTTTCACGAAACCTTGATTCAAGCGATCACAGGTGCTCATAGGAACCGCGCAACCCGTTCCCCACCCGCTGCCGGATCCATTTACCGATTGGAACCCCTATCACTTCCACGGCGACCGTATTATTCGGGATTCATCATTTGAGGAAATGCTTTATGACAGGGTCAAAAAAACTGCTCCTTTCACTGCTGGTTCTAACAGCAGCCCCCATGTGCTTGGCCGAGTCGGCCACCGTTTCGGATGAAATGTTCCGCATCAACAACACTTGGATGATGGTTGCCACCTTCCTCGTGTTCATCATGCACCTTGGCTTCGCTGCATTGGAAGCCGGCTTCACCCGCGCCAAAAACACCGTCAACATTTTATTCAAGAATGTATCCATTTTATGTATTGGCATCTTAGCCTACGCCTTGGTCGGTTTTAACCTGATGTATCCCGGCGAATCATTCGCCGGAGCTTTTTTCGGTTTTGCCGGTTTCGGCATTAACGCCGACAGCGCCGCTCTCACCAGCGCCTACAACGAAGGTTACACCTACTACACCGATTTCCTATTTCAAGCGATGTTCGCCGCCACCGCCGCCACCATCATTTCCGGCGCGGTCGCCGAACGCATAAAGCTCAGTTCCTTCATGATGTTCGCCACGCTGTACGTCGCCATCACCTACCCCATGGTGGGTATGTGGAAATGGGGCGGCGGCTGGTTGGCCGAAATGGGTTTCCACGACTTCGCCGGTTCCACCATCGTACACGGCGTCGGCGGCTGGGGCGCGTTGATCGCGGCCTGGATGCTGGGCCCGCGCATCGGCCGCTTCCACGACGACGGCCATACCGACATTCACGGTCACAGCTTGCCGCTGGCCTTTATCGGCGTCTTCCTGCTGTGGCTGGGCTGGTTCGGCTTTAACGGCGGTTCGGTGCTTTCAGCCGATCCCGGCGGGGTCTCGCTGGTATTGGTGACCACCAACCTGGCCGCGGCGGCCGGTGTGATGGGCGCCTTAATCGTGTCTTTCACCATGAGCAAAACCTATAACTTGGGCATGGTCCTCAACGGCAGCTTGGCCGGCCTGGTCGCCATCACGGCCGGTGCCGACGTCATTTCCCCCGCCATGTCGGTGATTGTCGGCTTCATCGGCGGCGTGCTGGTCGTGCTCGGCACCACCCTCCTTGAAAAAGTACGCATCGACGATCCCGTCGGCGCCGTCCCCGTCCACTTGATGTGCGGCATTTGGGGCACCCTCGCGGTCGGCATCTTCGGCAAAGCCGATCCCGCCGTCTTGGGTTACTCGCTTTCTTTCACCTCGCAGCTCGTCGGCGTCGCCGCCACCGGCGTGTTCTGCCTGATCAACGCGGGTTTGTTCCTCGGTCTTCTCAAAATGACCGTCGGCATCCGCGTCAGCCAGGAAGAGGAAACCCACGGCTTGGACGCTGCCGAACACGGCATTCAAGCGTACTCGCACCATCCCTTTACCACCCCAAACTAGTGGGTTTACACGGTTGATACCTCCGAAGTCGGGTGGCGGGACGACCCACCCAAAACCCGGCTTCCCCCCCCTCTCTTACCAAGCCTCTGTTCTCGAAATGCTCTGCTCTTTGACAAGGTGTTTAAGGTGATTGGCGGCGATTTCCCCTTCCGCCTCATTTGATCCAATCCCTTAAACCTTCTATTGGGAATTCGTTCTTGATCCCATTTTTCCCGGCCTCCCGTCGCGAGGGTTCTCCCCCCGAACCTGAACCCGAGCGACACCCGGTTGTCGTCCGGGGGCCTTCCCCCCCAAATCCCCTCGGGCGACAGCTTCCCCCTTAACTCGGCTTCGCGGGTCTTTCGCGCGCATCACACACAACCCATTTTTGTGGGTCATGCGCTCGAGGTTGGACCCGAGACCCGCGGCCATTCCCCAACCGAACGAAATAGGAAGATGAATTAACGTGACGCAAACGCAACCATCCAGGAACTCATGTCAGTGCGACGGACAAGCGACAAACCGGGTCGCCGCGTGCATGCTGTGTGTCTTGACATCGTGGGAACCAGCCCACGAGCGGTCTTCTTGCGTCGTATCCCTTGACCCCAAGTATGTCCGGCGGTGCCACACGCAAAACCTCCGGCATACCTCCTTCCTTCAAGCCGCCGATGGTCCGGTTCATCGGCGGCTTTTTTTCGTCCGGGCTCGTCTCACGCGGCGCCGTCTCCCCAACAGCCCGCCCCCCCCACAACGGCTTTGGCCCGCATGGCCCATCATGCGGGTAAACGACACAGGGTCCACGCGCTACCGGAAGCGTCCCGTCGCAAAGCCCCCGAACCCGCTTGAGGGTTCGCAGATATTTCCATAAGGAAGGATACGGAGCGATGCACGATTCATTAGTCCCCCAAGACACGCCAACCGCCTCATCATCTTCTCAACGTGATCAGTATTTTCCCGACGAACACAGCGCCTGTGGTGTCGGGTTCGTGACGAGCCGCAAAGGCGAGGTGACCCACGAAACACTCCAACAAGCACTTAAGGCCTTGGCCGCGGTAGAACACCGCGGCGCCTGCGCGGCCGACGGAACCAGCGGCGACGGGTCCGGCGTGATGACGGACATCCCCTTTGAATTACTCGGCCGCAAGCGCGGAGAAATCGCGGTCGCTTTTCTCTTTCTGCCGCAAAATTCCGAGTGCCGTGCCACCATTCGCCATTTGATCGAATCGACCTTTAGTTTCCTCGGCATGAACATCAGCACCTACCGCGAGGTACCCGTCAACGCCTCGGTCTGTGGTCCCATCGCCAAAGCCTCAATGCCGCGTATGGAACAGGCAATTATCGAACGCCCGCGCCACTGCCGCACGCAGGCCTCCTTTGATCAATTGCTCTACCGCGCCAAACAACTGCTGCGCTCGCGCGCCTGGAGCCAAGGCTGGAAAGGCCGTTATTTCTTCGCCTCGCTATCGACCAAAACCATTATCTACAAGGCGCTTACGACCGCGGCCGCGCTCCCCGAACTCTATCCCGACCTCACCAACCCCGCTTTTAAAACCCGTTTCGCCTTGTTCCACCGCCGTTTCAGCACCAACACCAACAGCACCTGGGACAAAGCCCAGCCGTTCCGCATGATCGGCCACAACGGCGAAATCAACACCATCGCCGGCAACCGTAGCTGGAGTTTTTCACGGGAGATGTCGCTGGGTTTACCGGAAGGCGAACTGATCACCCACCAGGACATCAGCGATTCCGGCAGCCTCAATGAAATGGTTGAGGCGCTAAAATTCCGCAGCAGTATCACGCGCCTGCCGGAAATTTTGTCGATTATGATTCCCCCCGCCAAGGCCGACAGCTCGTTTTACAAATTTTGGAGCCGCGCGATGGAGCCCTGGGACGGCCCGGCCTTGGTCGCCTTCAGCGACGGTGAAACGGTGGGCGCCCGCCTCGACCGCAACGGCTTTCGTCCCTGTCGCTGGTCAATGACGGAAGACCACTTCTTCCTGGCCTCGGAAAGCGGCACTTATGCCATCGAGCAGACGGATGTGCAGCGCAAAGGCAGCTTGGCGGCCGGCAGCGGGGTTTCCGTTGATTTGGGGAGCGGCGCGGTAAACTTCGGCGATCCCGGCGATAACGAAACCAACCGCAACGCCCAATTCGACCCGCGTTTGGTCACCTTGCACGAGGCGGACATCAGCCTGGAACCACTGCACCTCAACAAATTGCCCCTGTTCCAGTATGTCAAAGAAGACTTGGACCGCGTGCTAATCCCGATGGTAACCACCGGCAAGGAGCCGATCAGCTCCATCGGCGACACGGCGCGGCCCGCGGTTTTGTCGGACCAGCCCCGTTCCTTTTTTGACTTCTTCTACCAAAACTTCGCCCAGGTCACCAACCCCCCCTTGGATTATCTGCGCGAACGGACCGTGACCGACCTGAGCATTTACCTGGGTCGGCGCCCCAACATCTTCGCACCCAAGGAACTGATTCCCCCGGTCGAAAGCATTGAACTGCCCAGCCCGATTCTCAGCCTGAGCCAAATGGCCTACTTCGAAAAACAACAGCGGGACAACGGCCCCCAGGCTCACAAAATCGCCACCCTCCAGGCTACCTTCTCCCGTGCCGAGGGACCCAGCGCCATGATCGCGCGGCTTGACGCGCTGAGCTGGGAAGCCATCGACGCCGCCCGTCGCGACGTTTCAATTCTCATCCTCAGCGACAGTGATGCCGATTTGGAACACCCCCCAATTCCCAGTCTGCTCGCCTTGCGTTCGGTGGTCAACGCGCTCAACAAACACGGTCGCCGCCTGCAGGTCAGCGTGGTCTGCCACACCGGTGAAGTGCGCAACACCCACCACGTGGCGGCGCTGATCGGATTCGGCGCGGCGGCGGTTTGTCCTTATTTGGCATTAGAAGTGGCGCGTTACGAGAACAATCCCAAGCTCAACCGCCTCGACCCCACCACCAAAGAACACAACCTGATCCACGCCCTGGAAAACGGTTTGTTGAAGATCATGGCCAAAATGGGCATTTCGGTGGTGCGCAGCTACCAAAGCTCGAAACTCTTTACCCCGCTCGGTTTGTCAGAAGAACTGATCAACGAGTTTTTCCCCGGCATCAGCAGCCCGCTCGGGGGGCTTGGCTTGGAACAAATCGCACGGCGCCTGCTGGACCATACCCGCTTCAGCGAGGAACAACTGCGCGGCTACAAACTGCCCAACACGCACCAGTACAAGGAACACAACAAAGGGTTGGTCGGCGAAAAACACAGCATGACCAACACACGCAGCAAGCTGATCCACCAGTTGGCGCGCGAGACCGGGCTCGACCTCGACAATCCCATGCTGTACCAAGAATATGTGAAGCAGGGCCACCGCGACGAACCTGTCAACCTGCGCCACTTAATGACGCCCAAAAACGCGGAACAACCTTTGCCAATCGACCAGGTCGAATCGCGCGCGTCGCTGCTCAAACGCTTTGGTTCCGGTGCCATGTCGTTTGGTGCCATCAGCGCCGAGGCCCAGCGCGACATTTTTAAAGCAATGCGGATGATCGGCGGGCGCAGCAACAGCGGCGAAGGCGGCGAAAACCCCTACTATTACAGCGAAGGCGTCACCGCGCAAACCAAACAGGTGGCATCCGGGCGGTTTGGTGTCACGGCCCGCTATCTGGCCGACGCGGCCGAGTACCAAATCAAAGTAGCCCAAGGCGCCAAACCCGGCGAAGGCGGCCAATTGATGGGCATCAAGGTCACGGCCGATATTGCCAAGGCGCGCCATACGGAACCGGGCATTGACCTGATCTCACCGCCGCCGCTCCACGACATCTACTCGATTGAAGACCTCAAAGAGTTGATCTACCAACTCAAGCAGTTCAACCCCAAGGGCAAGGTCAGCGTGAAGCTGGTGGCGGGCAACAACGTCGGCACCATCGCCGTGGGGGTCGCCAAGGCCGGCGCCGACATCATCCAAATCTCCGGCGGCGACGGCGGCACGGGCGCGGCCCCGATGAGTTCCATGAAGCAGGCCGGCTTGCCCTGGGAATTGGGTCTGATTGAAGCCCACCGCGCCCTGAGCGAAAACAACCTGCGTTCCTCGGTCACCCTGCGCACGGACGGCGGCCTGAGCACGGGTCGCGATTTAATTCTGGCCGCGCTGCTGGGCGCGGAGGAGTTTGATTTCGGCAAGCTGTTGCTGGTAGCGCAGGGTTGCGTGATGGCGCGGATTTGCGAGAAAAACACCTGTCCCACCGGCATCGCCACCCACAATCCCAAATTCAAAGCCAAGTACAAGGGAACCCCGGAACACATCGTGACGGTGATGCACTTTCTCGCGGACGAAATGCGCCGCACCCTGGCGGCAATGGGTGCCGCCGATCTCAACAGCATTATCGGACGCACGGACTTGTTGACGATCGCGCCCCAACACGAGGCACTGAGCCAACACCTCGGCTTCAACCTCAGCTACTTCATGAAAAACCCTTATCCGACGAAAGAGAAAAGTGCCAACCTGTTCCACAAGGGGCTCAACGCCCTGAACCAACGCATTTTGGACGAAGCATGGGCGCCCGGGCAGGAGAACCAACCCGTACATTTGAGCTACGAGATCACCAACACCGACCGCGGTGTGCTGGCAAGTTTGGCCGGCGCGGTGGCGAGCCGTCAACACCAACGTCACCTCGACAGCTTGGCGCAAAACACCCCGGTCCCGGAAGAATCCCTTGCCGGGCAAACCAAGAACCTGGTGTTCCGCGGCAGCGCGGGTCAAGGGTTCGGCGCTTTCATGAGCGCGGGCATGCAGGTCCTGCTGTGGGGCGAAGCCAACGACAGCGTCGCCAAATCGATGAGCGGCGGCGATATGGTGATTCGTCCCGGTCAAGCGGTGCAATTCAAATCCCACGAAAACACCATTATCGGGAACTGCGCGGCTTACGGCGCCACCGGCGGCAAGCTCTACGTGCAAGGCCGCGCGGGTGACCGTTTCGCGGTGCGCAACAGCGGCGCCCTGGCCATTGTCGAGGGCTGCGGCTTGCACGCCTGCGAATACATGACCTCGGGCACGGTGATCATCCTCGGGGCCACGGGCGAAAACATCGGCGCGGGCATGACGGGCGGCAGCTTGTTTCTGCTCGATGCGACCCGTGGATTCGTCAACCGAGAGTACCTCACCCGTGTCCCGCTGGACACGGCGGAGGCGGCGGCCCTCAAAAACCACCTCGAGGACTACGTCCAACAAACCCAAAGCGAGGTCGCCACGGACCTGCTCGGCGATTGGCCGGCAAACCACGGCCGCTTCGCCAAGTACGTACCGGTCAAAATGGTGGCCGACGCGGGCTTTCCACGCGTGGTCGAAGGATAGGTCACACCATGAACGAATTCTAAGCGAGGCAGCCATAAACGTTTGAACGGATCCTGTTCAGCCCTACCTAATCAGTGTGGACAGGATTCGTTTGGTGCGCACACAAATGCGTGCATGGTACGACCTCGCTTCGAATTAAACCGCGCCGGGTCATCAATGCGACAACGAGAACGGGCCTTGCGCCTACCGCTTCGTATGGGTTCGCCTTGATCGATGAGCAACATCCGGGCACACAACTAAAAAACGCGAATCCGAAGATTCGCGTTTTTTTTTTCGCGGCGGTGAGGGGAACCGCCCTTGAGGTCGCGTGACCGTCGTAGGAACGACTAATAAGATGATGGTGGGTTATTTTTTACCAGAAACTTCGTGCTCGCGTTGCGATGAAACAGCCAGCACCTTTTCCAACTTGGGGTTGGTGGCAACCACCTGACCGAGAATTTGATGGCGGTACCCCAAAAGGTCGGCCTCACTTCGAATCAGAGAGCATTCACTTTCTGCTAAACCTTTTGCTTTACACATATTACTTCCTGCCTGCATGTTCAACCTCTTAAGACATGGAACCCCTATCACAAGGTAGATGCTAAATTGGTTAAGAAGGAAAGGACGCGTTAAGTTTATCAAGGATAACCAAAATACGGGTAGTATTTCTTGCCCACGCCGCATTTTTTACAGAGCAGTATTATGACCCGTGTGCCGCGCTTCGTCAACAACCTAAAAGGCGCTTTTGACGCAAAAGCACCCCTTAGCCCTACTCGTATTTTTTCCGTCACCCTCAACTACTTTACAACCTTCCTTGGATTGTATAGTTTACTCGAAATATCATCACCTAACAGTGAGTCATGTTTCTCAATTCAAATCATTTACCTCAAGCGAGCATATTTCCTCGCGCAACTTACAAGCGGCAACGCACGCCGGCTTCCTTGGACGCATTCCGCACCAACGGCGTGATCCGTCGCCAAAGGGGGTCAATTTAAATGACGCGCCATTTATCTGCTACCCTGACGCGCTCTTTTGTGCCGCACCGCACCAAAGCGGCCCGCTAAAGCAAAAGTGCGAGCATCCCCCTATTCCGATACATTTTTGACAAAAAAAGTTGAGCCGGCTCACATTTTCAGCAACAAGGTTATCCAATGCGATGCCGCTCGCACCCTATGATTCGCGGGCCGTTGTAACCTTCACCCCGACCGGCGCCGTCTTTCTCACATGGGTATTGGCGAACTTTGACGCGTGTCGCACGCCGCATGCGCTATGGTTTGACCACCAGGTGGCGATTCATGGTGATGCAATCGCGCACGTTTTGGCGCAGGACGCGCCATGGGCTGAAGCGAAATGTGTTGGGAAAGAACAGGCGTCCTTGCAACGTGCAGCGCGCATTTTTCCTGCATGCTTGAGCCCGGCAGGTTGCGCGCGTGCACCGCTAAGAATCGCGCGCTTCAGGCTTCGCGCGCGGTGAAACCTCCGCGCCGAAACGAGGCTGCCCCCCATGTCGCGGGCGAGCTACCACGATTTTTGGAATTTCCCGCATGTTTTCTTTCCCCAAGCGCAGGTCCTTTCCCCTCGTCCTACAACGCGACCTATCCGAATGTGGTTCGGCCTGTCTGGCCATGATCTTTAAATACCACGGCCTCAAAAACATCCAGCAGCCGCTTCGCGAGATGACCGCTGTCGGCCGCTCCGGCACCACCATGTACCACATGAGCGAGGTTGCCGAACGCTTCGGCTTCGAAGTCGACGGCTACCACCTCACCGAGTTCGCGATGCTGGGCGAAATACCCCTTCCCTGTATCGCCCACTACGAAAGCAACCATTTCGTGGTTATCTACCGCGTCGGCCCCGACAAAATCAGCATCGCCGACCCGGCCTACGGCAAAACCACGCTCACCAAAAAAGAGTATTACCAAAAATGCAACGGCGTCGTGCTGACCATGACCCCGCGCACCGACCTCTTCGAAGACGCGGATGTCCAGGAAATCCTGCGCCGTACCGAACGCCGCACCCGCGGCGTCTTCCGCCACTTTTACTGGCAAACCCTCAAACCCTTTCGCCGCGTCGCCCTCGCCGTGCTGGTCACCAGTTGCATTTTGCAATTGCTCAGCCTGCTGCTGCCCTTCTTTACCCAAACCATCTTGGACCAAGTCCTGGTCCACCAAAACCGCAAACTGCTGTTTGCCATTCTGGCAGGTCTTTTTGCGGTGTTTTCGCTCCAGGTTGGGCTCAGTTACTTCCAAAACCTGCTGCTGGCTCAGTTTAAGGTCCAGTTCGAATTGGATTTCTTCAGCAAATTTTTCTACCACCTCATTCGCCTGCGCACCGCCTACTTCGACGCCCACAAGCGCGAGGACTTCATCAACCGCTTCCACGAAAACCTCAAGATCCGCGGTCTGTTTTCGCAATCGGTCTTACAATCCCTTGTCAACTTCGTGTTTTCGGTTAATTTCCTGATTGCGATGTTCCTGTACAACGCCACGCTTGCCGCCATCTCGCTGGTGTTTATCGTGTTTTACCTCGCGATCACCCTGGTTTACACGCCGATACTGCGCCGCCTCGAGGAAAAAATCTTCCACGAGAACCTCAAAAGTATGGGGGGATTTCTCGATACCTTGCTCGGTATCCAAACCGTTAAGTTGATGGCGCTCGAGCGGATTAAGTTTTGGAAATGGCGCAACCAATACCGCCGCACCCTCAACAAGGTACTCCAAAGCGAACGCACCTACCTCAACATGAACACCTTTCTCAACAGTATTTACCTCACCGGGCGGCTGACGGTTTATTGGTATGGAGCCTACCTCACCTTCGGTGGCCACATGACCATTGGCCAGTACATCGCCTTTATCACCATTTTCGGCATGATTATGGCCTCGCTCGACAGCGTTTCCAACCTGTGGTTCCTCGTGACCGAAACCTCGATCACCTTCGACAAACTCAACGACGTCTTAATCCAAGAACCCGAGCATGCCGACCTTCTCCAACAACAAACCCACCTACCCAGCCCCACCATCAAGCTGGAAAACGTGTCTTTTCGTTACGGGGCCGACGACGAGCGCGACGTCCTCAAGAACATCAACCTCGAGGTCAAGTACGGCGAACGCATCGGGATTGTCGGCCGCAACGGCTCGGGCAAATCCACCCTGCTCAAGTTGCTGGTTAAGCTGTATACCGATTACCAGGGCACCATTCTCTTTAATCAGTATGAAATGCGCGACATCCACCCTGGCAGCTTGCGCCGCGCGGTCTGCATGATCCCCCAGGAACAACACTTCTTCAGCGGCACCATTAAAGAGAACATTCTCTACGGCAATCCCGACGCCGACATGGACGCGGTGATTGAAGCGGCCAAACTCGCCGATCTCCACGACTACGTTTCCAAACTCTACCTGGGTTACAACCACATGATTGGCGAGTCCGGCTCCAACCTTTCCGGCGGGCAACGTCTCAAAATTGGTTTCGCGCGCTTGTTCCTGCAGGACCCCGAGGTGATTTTCCTCGACGAGGCCAGCAGCTTCCTGGACGTGGAAACCGAGGCCAAAATTATGGCCAACCTTTACCGACGTTTCCGCGACCGCACCATCATCACCATCGCACACCGTCTGCACACGCTGCGCGCCCTCGACCGCATTTTGGTCATCGACCAGGGCGAAATCATCGAGCAAGGCGACCACCAAGCTTTGCTGAATGAACGCGGCCTGTACTACACCTTCATCAAAACCTATGTTGACTTCTAAAAAGGCGCGATAAGGACCCCCTCATGAGCGAACCAGAACCAGACAACCCGGATCGCGTGGAGGACGCGACGGCGTCCCAACCCGAAACCGACAGCCTCGCCCCACACCAGTACGAAAGTCTCTACGAGGAAGAAGACGAACCGCTGCTCGATTTGCGCCGCAACCTGCAAGGGCGCCTGCCCTGGATCGCGCTGTTCTACCTGATGCTGATTGTCGCCGCCGGCTTTTGGGTCGATATTCCACGGGAGCTGCGCACCTCGTTCGTCCTGCGCAGCCAGGAATCGGAAACCGTGTTTCGCTTCCCCGAGGACGTGTACATGGAGGCCTGTTTCGTCAAAGCCGGCCAGGAGATCGCCGGCGGGCATAAAATGATGCGGATTACCTCGCCGGGAATCGCCGCGTTGATCGCCGCCCATCATCGCGCCAAACGAGAACTGACCCGATTCGAGGAACACGAACAACATGCCTTCGACCTGCAAATTCGCGCGGTCCAAAACGAAATCGACCGGCTCAGCAACCAGCAACAGGGCTTGCATCTGGAACAGCAACTGGTCGACCGCACCCAAGCGGCGGAAATCGATCAAGCGGACCGACGGCGCGCCCTAGCCGAAAGGGTCGCCGAAACCCGACGGCGTCTTGCCGAAGTTGCCCTTGTTTCGGAAGAAGACCAACAGCGTGCGCAAACCGAGGCGGCCTTAGAAGCCATAACCGGGCAAAAACTAACCGATACCCGCCAAACCCAAGGCCGCCTGGATCAGGTAGCCCAAAACGCCATCATTCTGGCCCTGGAGCAACAGCGAACCAAAAAGGCCCTGTTGCAACAACAACGCACGCTGCGACTTCGAGAACTGCAAGATCAATGGGCCGACGCGGTCGAAGCAATCAAGCTCCAATACGGCGACACCCTCATCGACGGCAACAGCCTGATCCTGCGCGCACCGTTCCCTTCAACCATAAGTTATGTGTTCCAAGGACCGCGTCATATCAGCAAGGATGCGGTCGCATTAAAGTTGCTAAATAATGCTGCACAGCTCGAGGGTTATGCTAAGATTTCCGCGGCCGAAATAGGGCATGCCCGGCCTGGCATGGACCTAATTATGAAAATTGATACGTACCCGCATTATCGCTGGGGATTTGTCAAAGGCCGTATACGTTATCTCAGCCTCGCGCCCGATGAAACCGGGGCTTTTCCTTTCGAAATTAGCCTAACCGATACAGGCCGACTGCGTGGATTGTTACAGATCGGCATGACCGGAGAATGCGTTATCCAAGTGGAGAACCGCAACTTCTGGGCCTTCCTCCTTGAAGGCATTACCCGTACAACCGACCGAGTGGTCAACCCGGAGGACCTTGAATAAAGGAAACCATCCATCGGACAGCCTGATTTCCCACAAAAGTGTGAGACCTCCCACACGCCACCCGCCAACTCCAAGATCAGCTCGCCGAAAAAAGGCAAGCTGGATCACAAGCTTGAACATCGAGCAAACAAAAAACAGATAACTCCCCATCCGGCAGTGATACCCTGTCATGACAACGCCTGACGGCTCGCTAAATAGCCGCAGCGCGTCAAGACCAAACCTGCCCTGAATCCTAATTTTATTCTCAATTTCACAGATGCACCGAAAGCAAAAAAGGTGATATCTTACATCAACCTAAGAATATCATTGAAAAGCTTTTTTACCTGGTGCATAATACGGCCGTCCTGAAGCGGCTGATTTGCCGCACTCCAGCGAACTTCCTACCGCAAAAGAGCGGCTGAAGATTCGTACCCGGCGGACGACTTTGTCGGATCCAAGCGTTTCTATTCTGTTCTTAGCAAATTGATCACGGCTCTAAGTGACTCATCCACGTTAGCTTAGCGACTTTTCGCAAAGAACAAACGATACGCGTTGTATCTGAGTGATAACACTTGGTATTTAAGCGATTAGATTGCCGCACCTAGGCGACTCGCTCGCCGCACCTAGGCGACTTGTTCGCCACATTTCGGCAAAACCATCGACCGACTGTCGCCTCGCATTCTTTCATTCATCATTGAATCGACACTGATAAGGAGAACACACTATGCCTTCCCAACTGACCGCACCCGTTGCACCTAAGCCCCTCAAACTGTCTAAAAACGATCTGCGCTTTATCGCCGGCGGTAACACAACCAACACCCCCACCGGCAACGCATCCACTTCCTCCGGGACCACCACCGGTGACAATTTCACGGACGACCAACCCCGTAAAAAGAAATGGAAAACGACCTAAACGTCGTTCCCACCGGTTCCCTCATGCCAATCCCGGCACACACGACTTCATTTGGTGAGGCATCCCTCACATAACAGCGCGCCTCAGGCGTCGGCGTTTCACCATCATTTATCGGTGACGTGCGACCCCACCCGCGGAGAAAACCACCTGCCGGCGAATTACGGTTTTCTCCCGCGCGCTTCGTGTCGTGCCGGTTCATTTACCCGGGGTTCCCAGCCCGGCCCCTTTCACCGACCCGGCCCGCGCCGCCCCCACCACCTTGTTGCCAAGGCTGTTGATGCGTTAAGGTGGATGTGATCAACCATCCCGTCCGCCACCGGCGCACAAAAATCACCACACCAAGGGGGTCGTCTTGACGGAGAACCTTTTGTGGGACGAGTTCCCCGCGTTGTACCGCAAGCTGTTGCCCACTTGGTTCGGGCAAAGTTACGAACCCGAAGCCCTGGCCACCTGTCGCGATTGTGCCATGTGCCGACCCAACCCTGGGCGCCACAAAATCGCCACCTACCAGCCCCACCTTAAGTGCTGCACCTTTTATCCCGATCTTCCCAATTACTTGGTCGGCGCTTTGCTCAGCGACACGGACCCCGCCACGGCCGAGGGACAAAAGCGTGTACGCAACCTGATCCAACAACGCTCCGGGGTGAGCCCCTACGGTGTCAACGCCCCCCTGCTTCGCGAATTACTCTATGCCCACGCCGGCGGTGACGCCTTCGGCAACAGTGAAACCTTGCTTTGCCCCTACTTCCACCGCGAAAACCACAACTGCTCCATCTGGCGATACCGCAACGCCGTTTGTTCCACCTTTTTCTGCAAGTACAACGACGGTCGTGCCGGCGAGGCTTTTTGGCAAAGCGTGAAAGAATACCTCGGTTTCGTCCAAGGGCTGCTGAGCGAGGTCGCCCTCGAACGCCTCAACTTTCCGAGCAACGCGTTGCCGGCCAACCCGATGAAACGCTTAGTCGGTCGCAACACCCGCCTGAGCGCGGCCGATCTCGACGGCCGCGTCGACGACGCGACCTGGTACAAACTTTGGGGCGATTACGCCGGCCGTGAAGACGCTTTTTTCATCGCCTGCTACCGCGAAATCAGCCAATTAACCCCCGACGATCTCGCCACCTTGGGCGGTTTTGAGGAACGCCGTCACGCCGCCAAGGTCCAAGCCGCCAAACGCGCCGTTGATTACCCACAACTGCCCCCGGTACTACACCGCAATCCCTCCGTACGCATTCATGAAGAGCGCGAACAGCACATCGTGGTCGAAGGTTTTAACGGTTTGACCGAGATGCCGATATTGCTGTGGCGTTTCATTCAAACCTGTTCTGGTGAGGAAACCGAACAAACCATCGCCGCCTTCGAGACCAAACACGGCTTGGAAATCGAAGAGGACCTCATTATTAATATGGTCCAAAACCGTTTTTTACTCGCCGAGGAAGAACTGGCGGGATAAGTCGCATTGAACCGGGGTCCGGTGATTTATCAGTCACCCTTTTTAGAATAAAAAGATTCAAAATCACCACATTTCGTCCACATCTCCATCATTTCTCCATGTTGTGACCTTAATTTAGCGTCAACACCAATGTTTCGGTATCGCTTGATTGACCGACCCATTGATGTACCTGTCCTAACGACCCCTATCTCCCAAGCAAGATTTCACCTTCTTCGCCGCCAACGCACCCCGCGTTGTCTCTTTGACCTTTCGGCGCTCGTGAAATGCATCGCTTGAGAACTGAAACGCGACCTTGGTTGCAACCGTAGCGCCACTCCTTCGCCCCCGGCGAAACAGGAACAGGCATCTCGGTTGGACACCGCTTCCAACGCCCCTTTTGACACGGGGTCGACGGAATCGAACAACGCGTTTCGTTTCATTTGGAAACCACCGCACGTCGCGGCAGGGCCAAACTGTGCCCAAACCACGGCAACACCGTCCACGAGGAGAACCCCTATGTCCACGCAATCCTGGCTTCACCAACTCTCAACCGACATCGGAACCTTCACGTTTCAACGCAACCAAAACGGTGTCTGCGCTTTTGATATCGAAGACACCACCATCGTGCTGGAAACACCCGAATCTGAAAACGCAATCATTCTATACGCGCCTTTGACACCCCTCACCGAAATCGCTGACGACGCCGCCTACCGCCGCATCCTTGCGCTCAATTTCCTGTGTCGCGACACCGCCGGCGCCACCCTCGCCGTCAATGAACGCGCCGCCACCGTTTGTTTGTGCGCGCACCAAAACCCAGACCTGTTGGATTACCCCGCTTTCAAAGCCTGGATCATCCAATTCGTCGACACCGCGGTCTGGCTCCAAAAAGAAATCCCGGCACGCATCAAGGAAGCCACGCCAAACCAACCACCTACACCGGAACCCACCCTCCACCAACACGCAACTTTCGCCTAACCCGCCATTCGCTCACGTACAACCCCAAAAAAAGCAAAAGGAGATCGCTTATGTCTTGGTTACCCAACATCTTTGGAAAAACACAAACCAACCCCACCCAAACTCCGCAAAAAATCGAGGCGCCCGAATCCTCATCCCTCGGCAAATCCAAACCCAGCACCTTTGACAGCGAACCACCCAGCTTCCAAACCGGCCCGTCACAACCCAAAACACCCAAAAGCCATCCCTTCAGTTTCATGTTCTCCAAAAACCAGAACCCTCACACCTACACGGTCAAAACCGAGTTGGGTTCGGTTGAGGATTACCCACCCAACAAGGTGCAGGAAAAACTGCCGCACCACATGACGCCGATGCAAGATGTCTCCAAACCGGTTCACGACGGCGATACAACCACCATTCCGATGCTGGGCACCGTGAAACACCTCGTTCACGACGACGGTTCCATCACCAACCAAACCACGCCGGACCACCTGCTCCACGACGGCATGGTCAATCGCTCGGTTACCCAGGAAAACGGCAAAACCGTGGTGGTCACCCACGGTTCCGGCACCGGCCCGCTGCCGCGCACCAACAACTTTTTCGCGAACAGCCTGTGGGGCGGGGTCGACCAAGGTCTGAAACAAGATCTCGACCAATCCATGGGCAGAAAGCCGCCAACGACGGGTTTTGAACCCTGGGAGAGTTTTATTTAAACCGCGGGGGCGTCGGCCTCGCGCCTGAACCGCGTCGGTCTCTCGTCCCCGCAAGCCAACCTTGTTCACACAACCAAAAGGAGCTTCCCATGTTACAAGCTGTCCCGCTTTCCAGACCCATCGTCGGCTTAATGGAAGGATCACCGGGTGAAGCCGAACTGACCATCTTACGCCACGCCATGCATACCGAACCGCCCCCGAGCGGACACCCCGCCGCTTTGCCGATTACCATCGCCGAAAACCTGTGCGAACCAAGCGGTCACATCCTGGGTCGCTTCGCCGCCGTCTCTTTTTGGGGCTGGCTACAGGTGATTTATCACCAAACAGAAGCCGGCCCCGGACGGGCCGAAAACGAGCAACGCCTCATCGCCGCCGTCAAAGAAACGGCGCGGCGGTACGGCTGTCATGCCGTTTTGAGCCACTGCTTTACCAAAGCCGATCAGGATAAGCTAGCCAACGCGGGTTTCCACCGCGTTGGGAAGCTCGAGGGCTACCCGCGCGGATTCGCCCACCGCGTGATGGTCTGGCGAAACAAGGGCGAACCCGTTCGACCCGGACCAACCACGGTTCCCGAACGCCGTTCAGAACGCAACTGGATCCCCCAGCTTTTGGATCGCACCTTGACCGCGCGCGGCTTGCCGCCACGCGAAGAACAACCGCTAAACCGGGTTATCCGCAACCGCGCCGGCCAACCCGTCGCGGGGGTGTTGGGGAGCGTCTGCTGGAACCAACTCACGTTGAACGGGCTTTGGACCCATCCCGATTACCGCGGTCGCGGCTGCGCCGGGCGCCTTTTACATAGCGTAGAAAAAGCGGCGCGACGGCACAAGCTGGACCACATCTTGTTGGACACCTTCAGTTTCCAGGCTTTGTTTTTCTACCAACGCCGCGGTTACCGCGTCTATGCCACCCTGCGCGACTTCCCCACCGGCCACGAACGCCACTACCTCGCCAAACGGTTGTGATGAACCGACACCATTTCGATTCGCCATAAGATGTTCAGACACCCCCGTCAAATTTCATTTTCCATCCCGCCAAAAATTGCCCCATGTCACTTTTTAAATATCCACAAAAGTGTACAACCTATCTATGGCGCACTTCTTCTATTAAGAGACGCGCCGCCAAAATGCTCCCGGCGTGAAAGACATCGCTTCAATGATCAGGCGCGGATTGTTCTTAGAGAAACCATCTCCCACGAACAGACAAACATGACTTCTAAATTAGGTCGCTGTTTCATGGTTTCATACTAAGACACCGTGTTGATCCCCCGTTGGCAAACAAAACGATGGTTTTTTCGCGTTAGCTCTCTACGCAAAACAGGAACCGGTCCTGTTTTGCAAACATGAGATAAAAAAGGAATTCCCCACACGCCCTTCAACCTAAGAAACGCGATAACTCGCGGTGATTTCAGCTAAACCTCTGGGCTGCAATGGCCTGCAAAAATGCTCACCGCACCCAACGGGTGCGATTCCGCTTTTTCCAAACCATTTCGCTCCAGATCTTTAGCCAAAACCCCTCACTCATATCGCGCTTCTTAGTTTCAAAACAACGTTTTATGCTTACCTGTTTCACCCATTTCGATGCGTGATTGTTCATCGTCAGTTGTTCCCCACCTCATGTTTAATGCGGTCTAAACGCGCAAAGTCTTTGGTTGGCCGGCTTTCGTCATCAACAAGAGCATCCAAAAATGAATGCATCTTAATGGTTCGAATACCTAACCTAACTCAGGCTTGCAGTGTTTGATTTCCAGATGCACCATTCGTAATGGATGGCGATCATCTTATGGAAAACGTGTTGTCACGAGACGCTGAACCGCCGCCGAAACTTTACCGCGCCTCGCTTTCATGAAACACGACCAAAAACCACATCAAATGTTGCTTATTCAAAAGCAATCCTTTCACCTAAGAAGCGCGATAACTCGCGGTGATTTTGGCTAAACTTCTGGACTGCAACGGTCTGTGAAAATGCTCACCGCACCCAATGGGTGCGCTTCCGCTTTTCCCAAACCATTTCGCTCCAGATTTTTAGCCAAAATCCCTCGCTCTTATCGCGCTTCTTAGGTTTCATCGTGTGTGCTTGTACCCGATGCTGTTTTTGGCTTGCACAAACGTTGTTCCCTGAAATCGCCTGATTCATTTAGGAGTTTCACATGCGAACAGGTTTCATGATTACCGCAATATGTTTATATGGATGGATCCTCACGGCCAATTCCCCCACCGTTTCTTCACCTTCTCCACCTTCAAACAACACGCAATCGCACTTAACAAGCAACAAGACGGCTACCGGCAACGACCGGTTCACCTCACCCAACGCCGCACTTTACTCGCTGAACGACAGCCGACAACGCGGGTTTCCGGCACGCAACAATACCGGCTTCAGCGGTAACGGTCATGCCGAAACCTGGGACGGCCGTTTGTTTGTCGTCACCCGGACCGCCGGCTGGTACGCCGCCGCCTTCCGCCCGGAACGCATCGTGCGCAACAACGACGGCACCGTCAGCTTCCGCCAAGGCGCCTTCGGACGAACCATTCCGTTGGAACTAAAAACCGAGGCGCCGGACATGCAGCATAACTGGATCGCCATCGTGCCCGACCCCGCCGTTTCCAGTCAAAACCCCTATCCCTCCAACGCCGACGGTACCTTCAATTTAAACGGCAGCCACGACACCTACCGCGCGCTGGTTTACCACACCTCCTTGCGCAACAACGACAACGACCAGATGGGCATCCGCCGCGCAACCTTTATTGTCGCCGACGCGCGCACGCCCGACGCTCAGGTGATCCGCGCCGATTTCACCAGCGGCTTTCAACGGCTGCGTTTGCAAAACGGGGAAGACTTCCGCTGCATTGAACCCACCGTCACCCTCGACGGTCGTTTGATCATCGGCCAAGGTCACCCCGACAACAACGGCCGCATCGACAACCTGGTCTACGGTTGGAACCCTACCCCCGGCGCCACCGACAACTGGCGTGGCCCGTTCTCCCTCGCCAATATGCACTACGACGACCGCGACACCCTGGTCGACGGCATCCCCTTCCATGTGCGTTACCCACTCGCCGAAAACCCGATCCGCGACGCCACCGGCGCGCCTTACCGACCCCGTGAACTGATCAAAGGCGCTTACCCCTGGGTGAGCCACGACGGCTCGGAATTGTTTTACCAGGCCTCACGCGACGGCGTCAGCGCACGCCGCACCGGCACCAGCGTTGTCGGCCGTTGGACCGGCTGGATCGTGCGCCACATTGACGGCCCGATCAATCCTAATCGCCACCTTGATACCCGTTTGTTTCTGTCCTCGCCCGGTGCCTTCACCACCATGTGGACACCCTACAAGGACCTGCCCGATCTAGCAATTCCCTATTCGGTGCGCGGGCCCAGTTACCCAATCTTTGGTTCCAACTCGCGCGATTACGCCGAGGTAGGTTTCGACGACTACCTCGACGGCAACTTCGTGATGTACCTGGCCATGAACGAGCATTTGAACCGGGCCGGTAATTTTCAGGTAACCCGTTCCAACGATACCTCGGGTAATTTCAACAACGCGACCCTGGTGGGCGCGCAATTCCCATTGGAGTTCAACGGCCGGGATGAACTCCAGGGTCGCTACGGCCAAGCAATTTATTTCGACAACGGCGATTACTTGGAGATCACCCGTAATCAGGGCTGGGAGGGCCTGACCCAAACCGGTTCGGTTGATTTTTGGATCCGGCTGGAACGCGGCAGCGGCACAGTGCCTTTGTTCCAACTTGAAAACGGTATTGAGGTGTTCCTCGCCCGCGGTAATCGTTTGAGCGCGGCCCTCACCGACACGGCAGGCACCCACGTGGTTTTAACCGGCACCACGGTTCCAACCAACACCTGGTCCCACCTCGCCTTTACCTATGACCTTCCCCAAAACGACCTGCGTTTGTACCGCGACGGCGTGAACATCGCCTCACGCGCCGCGGACGGCTTGGCTGCCGTGAACATCACCGGCGCCGTGCGGGTCGGTCCCATCAACGCCGCCGCCTTGATGCGGTTGGATGAGGTCAAAGTTTCCAATGTAACACGGCAACCCCATGAAATCGCCCATTACGCCAACGTGCGTACCCACCGCGCGCCCAGCCAGACCCTGGTCAATGCGGTTCCGGCGCACCTGCAAGGTGCTTTGCGTTATGCGACCGACGTGGCCGGTTTTAGCCCGGCCGCGGCCCAGTTGGGCGAGGAGCTGTTTTCCGACGTAATCCTCTCGCAAGAACGAACCACCTCCTGCGCCACCTGCCACGATCCGAACCTGGCTTTCACGGACGGCTTACCCATCGCGGAAGGCAACGAACCCACCGACGCCGGCTCACGGAACACGCCAACCCTTCTGAACCGGTTGTTCTCCAGTTTGCAGGGTTGGAGCGGCAACGCGGGTTCACTGGAAACCCAGGCGTTGGTGCCCATCGCGGCCCCCCACGAAATGAACCTGCCCATCGCGGAGGCCGTGCAACGCCTGCGAACCGAGGGCGACTACGCGGTGCGTTTCCAGCAAGTGTTTGGCGAGGCGCCGAACGCGACCAACCTCCCCGTCGCACTGGCGAGTTTTCAGGCGTTGCAGTTCTCGGGGCCCACGCGCGTGGATGCGTTTAAGGCCGGCGACATGGGCGCATTGAGCGAGGCGGAACGACGCGGCTTGGATCTGTTCGAGGGCAAAGCGCGTTGTAGCGGTTGCCACGCGGGCGACCATTTTACCGACGAGAGCTTTCGCAACAACGGCCTGACCACAAACGATGATGTGGGCCGCGTCGAAATGACCGGCCGCGCGCGCGATGCACATTTGTTTAAGGTGCCGACCCTGCGGGCGTTGGGGCAAACCGCACCCTACATGCACGACGGGAGTTTTGAGACCTTGCGCGATGTGATGTTGGCCTACAACGACGGTGCACCCAATGTGGTGGGCCGTGATACAGACATTCGCCCGCTGGAATTGAACGATCGCGAGATCGACGACATAGTGGCCTTTTTGGGTGCGCTTTCCGTGGACGGCCTTGATGACGGTTCGGGTGGATCCGCGCCGATCGATGAGGTCGCGGTGGACAACGGCGTTCTGCTCGGCGGTATGGGATCAGCGCGACCGGGTTTTTCGCTGTACGTTTTCAACAATGATTTGGCCGTGGAAGGCAGCAGCTGTAACGGCGATTGTGCCGTCTCGTGGCCACCACTCCTTGTAACCGATATCGGTGCATCAGGCGTGGCCGGTTTGTCGACCATTCGCCGCAGCGACGGATCGCGCCAAGCAGCTTTTTTGGGTCGTCCGCTGTACTTCTTCGCGGGGGATCAAACGCCGGGGAATACAACAGGCGATGGGATCAACGAGGTTTGGTGGATCGCGGATGCGGCCGGGAATGGTGCCGATGACGGCACCGGCGCGGGTGATCCAGCGACCTCGACCAACAGCTTGCGTCCGGGTGACCGAATGGACCTCAACGATTTCCTCCAATCGAGCAACGACGTTTATCGGCTCAACTTCCAGAATGACGGCAACCTGGTGCTCCGCGATGCGGCAAGCGGCCAGGCCTTGTGGTCCACCGGAACCCACGGTCAAGGCGGCAATCGGTTTGTGATGCAGAGCGACGGCAATCTGGTGATTTATTCAAGCGCGGGTCCCGCCTTGTGGGCGAGCGGAACCAACGGAACAGGCTCGGATCGCGCGGTTTTAAACAACGACGGTTCCTTCGTCGTTTACGCCGGCGAATCAGTCGTGTGGGCCGTGAACAGTAACGATGACGGTTCCGATGATGGTTCCGATGATGGTTCCGATGATGGTTCCGATGATGGTTCCGATGATGGTTCCGATGATGGTTCCGATGATGGTTCCGATGACGGACCCAATTCAGCGAACACCCTGATCGCCGGCGGACACTTAGAACCCAACGATTTCCTCGAATCCGAAAACGGCGCCTACCGCCTTTATTTCCAAAGTGACGGTAACCTCGTCCTCCGCGACACCGTCAACCGGCAAGCCCTGTGGTCGACCAAAAGCGCGGGCCAGGGGGGCAATCGTTTCGTGATGCAGGCGGACGGTAACCTCGTCATTTACGCAACGACCGGCGCGGCAATCTGGGCAAGCGACACCAACGGAACGGGCGCGGACCGCGCCGTGCTGAACAACGACGGCTCCTTCGTTGTCTACGCCGGCATCACCGTGGTCTGGTCAGCCAACACGGCCGATGACACCGGCGGCGATGCCGGTAGGGACGATGACGCGGATGACAACGCCGGCGACGGCAACGAACCCACCACGGCGAACACCCTGGCGCTCGGCGAACTGTTAAACAGGAACGACTTCCTCGAATCCACCAACGGTGCCTATCGCCTTTATTTCCAGGGCGACGGCAACCTCGTCCTGCGTGACACCGCAACCCGCGCGGCCCTGTGGTCTTCCAGAACCGGTGGCCAAGGCGGCGAACGCCTCAGCCTGCAAAGCGACGGCAACCTGGTGTTACGCACCGCGGAAGGCACACCGATCTGGAGCAGCGGAACCCACACCAGCAACGCGGATCGCGCTGTGCTGCAAAACGACGGTGTCCTCGTTCTCTACGCCGGCAACGTTCCCGTGTGGGCAAGCAACCAAACCGAGGACACCGACGACGATCCGGCCGTGGACGACGAGCCCCCGACAAGCAATACCTTGGCGCGGGACGAACAGCTCAAGGTCAACGATTTCCTGGAATCCAACAACGGCAACTTCCGCCTCACCTTCCAAAGCGACGGCAATCTCGTCCTGCGCGAAGTCGCGACGCGGCGAGCGCTGTGGTCCTCGAAAACAGGAGGCCGCGGCGGCCAACGCCTGACCATGCAAAGCGACGGCAACCTCGTCATCCGCACTCTCAACGGCAGCGCGCTGTGGCGCAGCGGCACCAACGGAACCGGGGCGGACCGCGCCGTCCTACGCAACAGCGGTTCGTTCGGCATCTACGCGGGCAGCACCCGCCACTGGTCAGCAGGCCAAACCAACAAAACCCAAGTTAACTAGTAATAAAAACCAATAGGGGCGATTCCTTCCGAAAACCTTAGTCAACACCAGCGGCTATCACTCGGGGAGGAATCGCGCTTTTTTTTCAGGCGAGAGGAACGGCCACAGGCGCCTTACAACGCCTTACAAGGTGACCGCCTTACAAGGTGACAGGCAGGAGAAAGAAGCTGATTTTAGTAGGAGTTACAAGGTGACAGGCAGGAGAAAGGAAGCTGATTTTAGTAGGGTTGTCGTATTTTTTGCTCATTGTCGACATGAAAAAATGGTACCAACACGATTTTTCAAGGCGGGGATCCGGTCATTTTCAGTGCCTGGTTCGGACTTTGGCTTTTGTGTCAGCTTATCTGGGTTTTGACCTTATGAGTAGGCGCACCTCGGGCTCTAAAACAAGCACGTTTTAACGAAAATTCAGCGGCGCCACATCCCGTATTTGCAGGCCTGAAACGTCCAACAGACTCCAAGGTGACAGGCAGGAGAAAGAAACTGGTCCTATTAGGGTTACCGCATTTATTGTTTAATTTTGACATGTAAAAAATGGTACCAGCACGATTGTTCAAGGCGGGAACCGGGTTATTTTCAGTACCGGGTTCAGACTTTGGCTTTTTTGCCAGCTTATCTTGGTTTTGGTCTTATATTTAGGCGCACCTTGGGCACTAAAACAAACACGCCTTTCTTTTAAATTATTTATTTTATTTGACTTACCTTAAAGGCCTTGATCGTCAGGGTCGCAACGCCTTCGTTTAACCGCCTCTCCCCGAACCTTTGAAACCTTCTGCGTTTTGGCCTTTTCCTGCAGCGCGATTTGCCTTTGGAATGCTTCCGACCCAAATGCCTGGTTTGACCAATCTTCTGGCGCCTTGAACGCAAACTCTTTACGCCATTCTTCGAGCTCAGCATCTGTAATGGGTAAATCGTATGACGGCACGCAAGGCTCGGGATTTGAGGGTCCGCTGTGAAGTTTTCCCGCCAGTTCATCCACCAATTGGAGGTAATTTCGAGCACGACGCTTGCGAGGCATGTATTTGAGAAAATTGATCGGAGGAAAGTCAATGGCCTTCCCACGATCTAATTGGTGTTTGAGATGCCCGGCAGAGCACCATGGGTATGCCGACGATTTCCTGCATAAGCCTGCTTTCACGGGATTGTGCTCGATATAGCACATGACTTTTAACAGACCCATCTCATCCCCGATGATTTTACTGTTGAATCTCGCACCCCACAGGTGCCCTCTGGTTTCTCGGGCGCGGTTGAATGCGGTTGCCGTCCGAAAATTCACCGTTTTCATGAATTCAGAGACATCGGTAAAACGTTTGTAGCAGGCATGCGCTAATTCAGGCTGCCATCGCCTTTTATTGACGTTGATCTCCTGGAGGCGTTCAAATCGACGTCTGAGATCTTCTGGGTCCCTCGGTGGTTTCTTCACCTCAAGGCACAGATGGTAATGATTATCCATGATTACCCATGCGAGAATGTTTACGTAAAAGACGGAGGCCGCCTCTCGAAAAACATCCAGCATAACCTGTTTGAAACCTGGCACATAATCATCACCTAGGTAAAATTCTTGTTGCACGGTTCGGGTCATCACATGGTAATAGGAAATGGGTTTATCGAGCTTGACTCGGGGACGTCGACTCATGCCGAACCTCCCCCGATTTGAAAACCAAGCGAATTTCCGCTGTGTTTGCCAAATCTTGGATGGTGTGCTGCTTTTTGGCTAGAAAAGTTCCGACCGACGATTAAGACCTCGTCAAACTGACAGGTGGGGACTGTCACATCAAAGGTTCGCAGGTTGAACGTGCCAAGAAACCGGCTACCGCTTTCTTGAAAAAATTTAGGTCGGGTGCTCTGGACAAGTCCCTTTATCGAATCTACCCAGATAAACCCGTGTCTTGGGTGCGTATTTTTGAATCGCAAAGAGCTGTTTTTCATTTTTCTCCCTGCGAGGTTTGGCGAAAGCAATTTTAGCAAAAAAAAAACCAGGCCGTGTTTTTTTTCAAACCACCTATCTTTAAGCCAACCTTAATAAAATCACACGCCACACAGAAAACCACACTACTTTCAACCACTTAGGCTTGCCTGTCACTTAGATTCTTAGATTGTCCTTAACGGCAGCGCGCTGTGGCGCAGCGGCACCAACGGAACCGGGGCGGACCGCGCCGTCCTACGCAACAGCGGTTCGTTCGGCATCTACGCGGGCAGCACCCGCCACTGGTCAGCAGGCCAAACCAACAAAACCCAAGTCAACTAGTAATAAAAACCAATAGGGGCGATTCCTTCCGAAAACCTTAGTCAACACCAGCGGCTATCACTCGGGGAGGAATCGCGCTTTTTTTCAGGCGAAAGGAACGGCCACAGGCGCCTTACAACGCCTTACAACGCCTTACAAGGTGACCAGTTACAAGGTGACAGGCAGGAGAAAGAAGCTGGTTTCATTAGGGTTGCCGTATTTTTTGCTCATTGTCGACATGAAAAAAATGGTACCAACACGATTTTTCAAGGCGGGGATCCGGTCATTTTCAGTGCCTGGTTCGGACTTTGGCTTTTGTGTCAGCTTATCTGGGTTTTGACCTTATGAGTAGGCGCACCTCGGGCTCTAAAACAAGCACGTTTTAACGAAAATTCAGCGGCGCCACATCCCGTATTTGCAGGCCTGAAACGTCCAACAGACCGCCCAGGCGCAGACGCGGGGCTTTTCTAAGAAGCGCGATAACTCGCGGTGGTTTTGGCTAAACCTCTGGACTGCAACGGCTAGTGAAAATGCTCACGGCACCCAGTGGGAGCACGTCGTGCGCGACCCCGGCCCGCTCCCCCAAGTCGTTTCGCTCCAGATCTTTAGACACCCCCCCTCGCTCTTATCACGCCTCTAGGTTTTAGTCCCGCGTCTAGCCCGCATTTCTCACAAGGAATTCTGCTACAGGGCAACCGATGCGATTACGAGGGGGCGGCCTTCCGCCTTACTCGGTCGAGCCGCCTTCCCCGTGGCGCTGCTAGGCCGAAAGGTCGGACCCCTGCGCCGTCTCTCGGTCGTCATCCTCTTCGTACTCACAAGGCTTTCTGCTTCTCGCGACGAATCCTTGTGAGAAATGCGGGCTAGTTTTCAAAAAGCAACCTCCTGAAGCATTTTCAGGAAGGGCAGCCGTCTTAACCGCCTGTGTCTCACCTCTCGTTGATAGGCTTACCAAATAGCGAATACCCCTTCACCCAATAGGCTTATCCCGCAAAAGCCACTTCGGCTTCAAGGCTCACAAAGATAAACCAAAGGAAGCGCCGAGGTCGCGACAACGTGACGAAACCTGTTTATCTAAGAAAGTCAGTTTTGCGTTCCAGCCATTGATAAGCCCCTTCAAGGTCAAAGAAATGCCCGCTTTGGCTCTGTTGCCGCAAGGATTTGGGGACCCATTTATCGTACTTCTCAATCGGTGATCCTTCTAAGCGGGCGGCCAGATCTTTTTTGGTCAACCTCGGTCCCGCGAGGTGGGTTTTAATAGCTTGCTTAAACGCCGCCTCCGAACAGTTTCTCACTTCAAGA
Organism: Acanthopleuribacter pedis; assembly: GCF_017377855.1. Classification (GTDB taxonomy): domain Bacteria; phylum Acidobacteriota; class Holophagae; order Acanthopleuribacterales; family Acanthopleuribacteraceae; genus Acanthopleuribacter; species Acanthopleuribacter pedis. The sequence goes on along the minus strand of NZ_JAFREP010000005.1, from coordinate 129,675 downwards.
ATACCGTCGTCATTACCGGCCTGGAAGCCCTGTTCCGTCACCAGAATCGCCAAGGCATTCACCACCCGATCACCCAACCATGGAAATACCCATAAGTTGGCACCTGAAACCAGCCAAGGACGATCCGCTAGCTCCCACTCACGAAAACCGCTAACGGCTTCCTCGAAATGGTCACGAGCGACGGCATCAAAATAAACAGGGCACTCACCAGATTCAAACAGGGCAAACATCTCTTGGCGCACCCGGTCATGTACCAACAAGGGATCGCCAAGAAAAAGCGGTGGGCTACCGCCCTTTGCCTTGGTCAGCGTGATCACTTTCTTTTCATCGTCCACCGACTCGATGCGCCAACGTTTGCCCGCGAAAATGATGATCTGATCGACCAGCAGCGGCCCATCCACCGGCACGGTACCCAATACCTTTCCACCCGCTTCCAAGCGGTATTCTTCCGGCGTTTTAAACACCGAAAAAAAGGAATAATGGCCAACCAGGTTTTCTCCTTTGACACCCAACACCAATTGGCCGTCGTGTGTCTGGCTAATCAGCTCATCCTCACCCATGGATCGCAACAAGGCCGCAAAAGCGGCGGGTTCAGTTTCTTGAAACGGCCCCCTCGCGCACAACAAACGATGTAACTGGTCGGCGCGCGCCCCGCCGTATTGGCCAATCACCGCAAGCACCTGATGAACTAAGGTTGAGAAGTGGTTTAGGCCGGTAAGCGGCGGTTCGTACCATTTCTTCAGCAGCAGGCTGATTAAGGCGGCACAACGCATGGTGTGGAACCGCAGCCGGTCCGCCGCGCCACTATCGGCGGTCACTTCCTGCTCCTTAATAAACAACCGCAACACGGCGGCTTCACCCCGCCGGCCGGATCGTCCCAAACGCTGTCGCAAGCTCGCCACCGAATGGGGCGCCGCGACCTGGGCCACGGAATCAACGCTTCCAATATCGATACCCAATTCCAAGGTCATGGTGCACACGGCGGTCGTGGGTAAACGCCCCTCCAGCAGCCGCGCCTCCAATTGCTCGCGCAGCTCCTTGGCCAAATTACCGTGGTGAGGGAAAAATTCGTTGGGCAACGCGTGCACCGCGCAGCGGTCAGCCAGTTCAGCCGCGAAATATTCGGTCCATCGCCGACTGTTGGCAAACACCAAATGGGACTTCCCACGTAAAATCGAAAACAAGTCAGCGACGATTTGATTTTGCACGGTATCGACCGGATTGTCGTCCTCGTCGTGAGGACGATCCGGGATCAGGTAACCGCGCAACTGGATTTTGAGCGAGGACTTTAACGCGGCCGATTCAATAACCGCGGGCTCACAACCAGCTTCGGCCGGCCGCAAACACTTACCCACCATAACCAAATCGCCGAGGGTCGCGCTTAAAGCAACACGGGGAACCTCTTTATCCAGCAGGAAACCCAAACGCGTCAGCAACGACAAAAGCTGGCAGCCACGTTCACTACCAATAAAGGCATGAAACTCGTCAATCACGATGTAACGGAGCGGTGCAAAGGCGGTTTTGAGCCATCCCATTTGATGGATGAGCAAGGATTCCAACGACTCGGGGGTAATCAGCAAAATACCGCGCGGACGTCGTCTCAATTTGGTTTTCAAAGACTTGGGTACATCACCATGCCAGGGGGTAATCTGGAGACCCACGTGTTCGCACAAACTTTCTAATCGCCGATGCTGATCGGTGATCAAGGCTTTTAGCGGGCTAATATACAGCACACCGATCCCTTCCGCGGGCTCTTCGGCCAGACGCGAACATATGGGCAAAAACGCGGCCTCGGTTTTGCCCGAGGCAGTTGCGGCACTGATGACCACATCGCGATCACCGGCGAGGAGCGGATTCACGGCAGCTTCTTGGATATCCCGTAACGCGGTCCAACCCTGCCCCCAAATCCAACGCTGAACGCCCCGATGCAGGCGCGCAAAAGCGGCCGAGTTAGAGTTGGAAGCTGCTGAGTTCATCGTCACCCTGACCGGCCGGTGTGCTGTCCGGCATATCCGACTGAAGCTCGGGTTTCAGTTCCACGCGGCCGATCAGTTCACCCCAATCGAGCTGTTGATCCTGCTCCAGAAGCGACAGCAAATCGACAAACGCCTTAATGGTGTTGCGCGGCGTGCGGAAATAGGCCTCACCAATCCGATTGGCACAATGGCTCAAAAACTGGGTAAGCGCCTCATCCGGCAGCAAGTAATTGGCGGGATCACCGGCGGCAAAAACGTGGCGAATATTGCAAAGCAGCAAGTACAATTCTTCCGGGGTCAGGTTGGCCAGGTGCAGCGCGGTCGCGGAATAGTCGACCACACCGGCCTGGTTGGCGAACCGATTTTCGGCCAAACGCGATTGCAAGGCCTCGTAACTGTAAAGCCCTTTTCGGGGGTCCAAGAGAAATTCCGGCGTCCCCCCCATCAGGAAACCCAAACCTTCCGAACCACCTTGCAGACTATCGTTGAGCATTCTCAAGATTTGCTCGTAGTTCGATTCACGCGCTTTTTTGTTGTTGAGCTTGTAGAGATTCACCATTTCATCCAGGTTCACCAACAAACCCTTGTAGCCGGCTTGGCGAACAAACAGGCTGAGCAATTTGAGTTGGTCGTAAAAACGCGCGTCATCGATAATCACCCGCACACCCAGCTGTTTGCGCGCATCGGTCTTGGTGGAGAACTCGCCCCGCAACCACCGAACCGCATCGTTGGTCAGTTGGTGATTGTCGGTTTCGTGGCCTTCGCGATAGGCTGCGATTACCTTGGCAAAGTCATAGCCGCCCACCAATTCCGACAAATGCTCCAGGCGTTGGTGAATCACGGCTTCAACCTCGCTACCGGTTTGATCCGCTTCCTTGGCGGCCTCGGTTAGGAAGCGCTCGACAATACTGGGCAAGGCGTTGCCGGCAGGTTTGGCGCGGGTAGCAGCGTTTTTCATCAGTTCGGCGAACAGGCCGCGTGCTTGGCCGCCGGTGGCATGCAGCCGTCGATCCGGCGATAAATCGGCATGAACGGTCACCAAACCTTTTTCTTGAGCAATCAGGCGCACCAGCTGCAAAAAGAAACTTTTGCCGGAACCATAAGCCCCAATGATCAAACGAAAGGCGGTGCCGCCGTCCCCGATGCGTTCGATATCTTTTAACATCGCTTCGATTTCGCGACGGCGGCCGACTTGAATGTGCTGGATACCGGCGCGAGGGGTAACCCCGGCCCGCAAAGATTGAATGACGGCGTCGCGCTCGCGGGGACGAATCCGTTTCTTTTTAACTTGCTCCATGGCGTAGCTCCTCTAGTAAATCCTGGTCAACGGTAAGGGTGTCGCCGTGATCCTCAAGCAACGGCGCGTCCAAGGTCGCGAAGGACCATTCATTAATCATTTCCACCGCGCCGTTGCGCATTAACCCATGAGATTTGGCATGGGCCTCAAAGTCCCCACTCGGCCAAGATGCTTGGGTTACAAGCCGGTGAAGCAACGGCCGATAGATGGCATCAAGAGTATTTGCAAATTCTTGCGCAGCAAGGGTATTCGGCGAAGGTTCAGGCCTCATCGGCTTGGTCTTCTCTTCCGTTGTGTCATCACCGAAAAGATCGGAAAGCACCCATTGCACCTGCTCGGTTTCCTCGCGGTGCGCACGCACCAAAGCGGGATCCAAGTGAATGCGCTTGGCTCCAGGCGTCTCATCAACGGGCCGAGGAATGGCATACCCTGTCGCGGCGCCCGCGTTGGCAACAAGCATGGGTTCGCCGGCGCTGGTAAGATCATGCAAATCAGCAATCACTTGATCCTTCTTCAAACCCAAAAAGCCGTAGAACCGCTCCAACAACTTCATTTTCTTGGCACTCATTCCACGCCCCAAATGCGCGTAAACCAACAGCTTTCGCCCGAATTGGTGCTTTTCCTCCAGGGCAATATTTTTCAGACTGACTCGAAGACCCCTTGTTTTTTGTTCGGCTTGGAAACACCAGAGAAAATAGGCCGTCAAACCACGTTTTTCCACGTCACTTAATGTCTGGTGTTCTCGAAGCGCTTGGACAACAGGTCCCGCTATAACATTCGCCAGATCTTGATCAGGCCGGCAAAGCATGGCGGCCATACGAACAAAAGGCACCATTCCTTCAAAATCACGAGAGGGTTCGAAATCAGCGCCAAAACCACCCTCAAACAACAGAAATTGATCCTGGGTAAAGGGTGCAAAAACCGGAAAGCGTGGGTCGGGGGCTATCCCATAACCAAGTAGATCGCATAAATGTGCCAACCGAATGAGCCGCTGCTTCAAAACTTTTTCAAAGACGACCTCACCGAATTCACGGTACAGATCATCAAGGCGAATCATTTGGTACGTTTCTTTGCTTTGAAACCATTGCTGAAGCCGCACCAACACCTCGCGACCCTGCTTAAATTCGGCTGTAAGCTCCGGGGGTAGGTAACTTAAGCCGAAAAGGGAAAAGCCTTTGGCACCTTCACGCCCGAGATAACGGCTGTAAGCATCCAGGTCCTTCAAACAAGATTCAAAGATTGGGTACACCTGAACCCAAGGCTGCCTCAGCTCGGAGGGGTCCGGTAAAGGTGGATGGTGCTCCAGGGAAAGCACATCCACGGCATCATTCATGGGTTCAAGCTCAATCACCAGCGGGGTCCTGCAGGGTTTGACGACCAAACCTTGTCCAAAAGTCGCGTCAAAACGTTGGGTAAACAACTTTCTGAAGGCGACGGGACACCGAACCACGGGCCCCTTTAACCAATGAGGGTTCTCAACCGCAAGCCAGCGCAGCATTGTTTCGCCACGCAGGGGCATCCGTTTACTGATGGTAAACGCCAACTGAATTTGGAATTCACGGGCGCCAATTTGGAAGTTTTCCAATTTGTCGTAAACCGAACAGGTGGACAGATCCCCACCGGCCAAGAGCCAGTCAATCACAAGGAGTTCCGCGGCGCACTCAACAAAGTGGGAATGGGATTGGTATAAGGACATAAGACGAACCAATTCATCAAGAAGCGCATACCGTTCCACGGTACTCACTTCCCCATACAAGCGATCAATCATTAATCGCCGCTCCAACCCGGCCAAAAAAATGGCCAAGCTGTCATTTTGAACATCGGGATCTTTACGCCCACCGGCATTCCATTGCAAAAAAGCCCAGCGCCGTTCCGGGCAAGTATGTTCATACAGTCGATCAACAAAGTAGCCTAATGAAGCCTGTACCCCGGTGGGATCGGCTTTAATCGGCAAAGATGGATTAACAAGACAACCGTCATTTTCATAGTAACTCCGCCCCCGAAGCAGGCTTCCCACATATAAAAACCCGGCTTCAATCACGATCCCTTCTACGGTAACTTTTTCCCCTGGCATCACCCACTTTGCCTTATTTGGCGGATAGGTTGCGGGCAGAATCGGCGCCCGCCTATCTTGGTAGAAGGAAACCTTAAAGTAACCCAGATGTGTCTCAATTTTTGAAGCCGGTTTCGGAGGCTTTTGGGTTCGTTTGGTTGCGATAATGCCCTCCTCAATTCCATCCGGCCCACCTGGATGGCTGAACCTCAATACCGGGTGGATCGGCAGCCACATTTAAGCATTTTTCAGATTAACCGCGCCAACAGATTTGAGCAGGCACGCGCCTCTCACGCATTTTCGGAACACTCAGCCGACACCGACGCCTTGGTGAATTTCCGCGGCAATATCTTGGTCGATGTAAACGGTATCGCCTTCATCTTCAACAAGCGGCGCCTCAACCACGGAAAAAGCCCATTCATTGATCACTTCAACAGCGCCGTTGCGCATCAAACCAAAAGCTTTCACCTGAGCGTCGAAATCGTCACCCAACCAACAGGCTTGGCTCACCAGCCGCTCAAATAATTGTTGGTGGGCGGCATCCAACCCACCCGGGATTGAGGGCGCGAGCTGATCTTTAACAACGGACGCCGGCGGTTCGGTCAATTCCGCCTCTTCTTCCGGCCCGTCTCCGAAAATGTCCTCAAGAACACTTTTGACCTGATGGGTTTCTTCGCGACGCAAGCGCACCAGCTCTTCATTCAAACGGAACCCCTCGACGGGAATATCCTTCTTTTTCGGCGCCGGTACGGCAAGGCCGACGGGCGCATCGGGGCGATTCACGGCTACGGGCTCATGAGCGGCGGCCAAGGCGTGCAAGTCCGTGGTTACCTGTGCCTTGTCGAGACCGAGGGTGGTGTAGAGCTTTTCCAACTGTTTGATTTCTTTTGGGTCAATCACGCCGTCCGCATACGCCACGGTTATGAGAATGTGGCCGACGGCTTCTTTTTGCGATGCGCCCAAGGCGGCCAGGCCGGCCTTGAGCCCCGCGGTTTTTTGAGGTGTGCGCATGCACCAGCTAAGAAACGCGGATAAAGACCGCTTCTCCGTGGGTGTCAAAGCCTCATGATTGGCAACGGTCTTGGCAAGGATTGCTTCCTCAGCGGGCGAAACATCCCCATCGATTTGGCTGACAATGGCACCCAACCGCAGAATCACCACCATCATGCGAAAGTCATCCGAGGGGGCGAAATCCGTACCATGACCTTCTTTGAACAACACAACCTGATCGGTTAATTTGAGATTGCCGACATGGTAGCGCGGGTCCGGTGCCATCCCAAACCCGAGTCGATCAAGAAAACCGGCGAGTCCTTGAACCATTTTCTTGGTGACTTTTTCCGGTGCGGGTTCCTTTAATAGTTGGTACAGGTCCTCAATGGAAATCAACCCCTGTTCGTCCGTCTTTTCAAGCCAGGCTTTGACACGAGCACCCAACGCGGCAAAAGTCTTTTTCCGCCGTAACACGTCAACCGGCAACAAACCCAACGCGGCTAAGCTTTCGGGATCCTGGTTCTTTCGCGCAAGAAAACGACTGTAGGCTTCCAACTCGGTCGTGCAGGATTCAACCAAAAGATGCACTTTTTTCAGCGGGGCTTTGAGCCTACCCGGGTCGGGTAACGGCGTGGGCGGCTTAAAGGTTACAGCTTTTAACCCCGAACTTGCGGGCTGATAGAAAATCTCCAAGGGCGATTTATTCGGCCGAAGCATCATGCCTTCGCCAAACTGTTCCTGATAACGCAGACCGAAAAGCATTCGGAACACTTCGCGACAGCGGCGCGCGGGTGTCCGAAAAGAATAGTCGGGATGATGCCGGTACCAATGGAGCACCATGTCCGCTGAAATGGGTCGTTTTTCCCGAATTAACTTTGCGAGACGTACGTCGAACAACAAGGAATAACCCGGATCGCCCAGGTCAAGATTCGGAGGAATGGGTTTCTCAAAATTGGAAGTAATCCAGTCAAAGGCCAATAATCGTTTGGCATAACTTTGGAAAGAATGATTGTCAGGATAGGCTTTTATCAAACGTTCTACTTCTTCTATGATTGCAACGTATTCTTCTACCGGTAATTCACCTTGTGGTTTATCGACCAATAGCCGTCGCTCCAAACCATAAAAGAAAAGAAAAACATAACCGATATCGATATCCGGTTCAGCTCTTCCAGTCGAGAGCCATCGCAAGTAATGACCGCGCCCGGATGAAGACAAATAACGGTAACTGGGCCAATAATCAATATAATCTTGCCCGCTTTCATAAGCCGACGTGGGCATCCGCACTTTTAGGTTGGGATTAACAACACTTGGCTCATAGCGATAATCTTTCCCTCTTGAAATCCTTTGCGAACCGAAGTAAATGAGCGGATCCCTGATTTCAACACCATGAAACGTCACCAAATCGCCAAGCCCGTACCATTGAACAGCATGATCGTTCCTGGAGGAAACCGGGGACAAATCCGCCTCGTCCTCAATGACTTGGATCTCTATAGAGGCGCCACTCGTCTCAGTCACCTCGTGCTGAGAACGATGCTTCGGCTTCGGTTGCTCCTCAGAAAGGATACTCAGTAAATCCGCCTCGTCCTCAATGACTTGGAGCTCTATCGAGGCGCCACCCCTCTCAGCCACCTCGTGGTGGGAACGACGATTTGGCTTCGGTTGCTCCTCGGAAAGATTGCTCAGTAAATCCGCCTCGTCCTCAATGACTTGGAGCTCTATCGAGGCGCCACTCGTCTCAGTCACCTCGTGGTGGGAACGACGATTTGGCTTCGGTTGCTCCTCGGAAAGATTGCTCAGTAAATCCGCCTCGTCCTCAATGACTTGGATCTCTATCGAGGCGCCACTCGTCTCAGTCACCTCGTGGTGGGAACGACGGTTTGGCTTCGGTTGCTCCTCGGAATAACTTCTCAGCAAATCCGTCTCGTCCTCAATGACTCGGATCGCTATCGAGGCGCCACTCGCCGCCTCAGCCACCTGGCGGTGAGGACGACGATTCGGTTGACGATTCGGCTTCGGTTGCTCCTCGGAATAACTTCTCAGCAAATCCGCCTCGTCCTCAATGACTTGGATCGCTATCGAGGCGCCACTCCTCTCAGCCACCTGGCGGCGAGGACGACGATTCGGTTTCGGTTGCTCCTCGGAAAGACTGCTCAGCATGCGCAGGAAATGTCCCAACATCCGCCACAAAATCACGAGTGCGCTGACAAAAAGAAAAATCACGCCAAAGACAAAAAAGCCAATAACCGCCAATCCGATTAGTAAATCCATTGAACACCTTCCGCTTTCATAACGGGCCCAAAACCAACGAGGCTTCACCAGACGCCTTGCACGCTGACGAAAGCGAAGTCACAAACGAACCGACGATATGAAACCCAAAACACCCATCAAAGCAAAATAGAAAAAGAAAACGAAACCAAAGTTTACGAAAACAAGACTTCGTTTGCAAATTATAAAATTCACTCAGTTTTTATGCTAAACCGAGTCGATAACACGGAGCCAGTTTTCGCGTTCGCCGTGGGCCGGGTCCTCGATCATGGCGCATATTTGCTTGTCGGTTAGGTCCGGGGTCGTGCCTTGCACACCGATGAAGGCCAGGCCCTCGCGTGACTCGCGTAATTGCAGCGCGCCGTGAGCCAGCGCGATGACTTGCTCCCAGGTGACGCGATCCGGGGCTTCCCAATGGAACGGGAACAGCGCGAACCCCAGCGAACAACACAGCGTAAGCGGGGCGTCGGCAACCAGGATCGGACGCTCAACCAGGACGCGGTGCAGGCGTAGGGCCAGCGCCGCCGCGGTGCCGGGAGACGTCTCGTGGGAAACGAGAAGGAATTGGTCGCCACTCCAACGTACCAGGGTGTCGCTCTCGCGCACGGTTTTGCGCAGGCGTTGTGCCACCTCGCGCAGTACCAGGTTGCCGACCTCGTCGCCGTGGATGCGGTTGATTTCGCCGAAGGCATCCAGATTGATCAGGAAAAACCCCAGACCAAAAAGGTCGAAGTCCTCGGTTGTGTCCGAACGTTCGAAGCGGCGCAACACCAGGCTCACGTCCTGATCGATGCGCGTTTCGAAATACCGCGTGCTCTGTAGGCCGGTCAGCGGATCAAGCAGCGCCAGTTCGGAGATTTCACGGGTCGCGGCCGCTAACTCCTTGGCTTGGGCGGCCAAGCGGTCTTCCAACATTTTTTGGCGGCGTTTGTGGCGGGTCCGTTGGCGGTAAAACAAAAAGCCAAACAAGGTCGGCACCAACAACACGGCGACCCCACGCAACACCGGGCTCTGCATCAGCGTCGCGTCCACACGGAAGCGACGGCTGACCGGCGCGGACCACAAGCCGTCGTTATTGCTGCTTTTGGCGCTGAGGACGTAGTCGCCCGGCGCCAAATGGGAGAAAGAAACCCAATGCCTTGCTTGGGGTTTGCTCCAATCCTTCACGATGCGACCGTTGCGGGTCAGCATGGTGCGGTAACGCACGTTGCCGGCGTTGCTGTAGCAGGAAGACGACAGGTAAAAACGCGGCGCATTGTTTTCCGGGGCGAAGGTAACCGGCTCCTCATCAGTTCCTTCGAAGGGGTGCCAGCGCATTTGGTCGAATTCGCTCCAGCTGCCGTGGGTATAGGCGGCGATCCGCGTCAGCGGTTCCACCTCGTTGCGGGGGATGTCACGTGGCTGGATCACGCTCACCCCGCCCATGGTGCAGAACCAGGCGTTGTTGTCCTCGTCGATGACAAATCCCGAGGCGTTGAGTTCGTCGTCAGCCAAACCCTCGCGGTAATCAAAGGAATCGATCACCACATCGTGGGCCAATAAATTGAGGCCGCGATTGGTACCGATCCAGGTCTGGCCCAAGGTGTCGAAACCCACCAGATAAATATCGTCCGAGTTGAGCCCTTGCTCGGTGGATATTTTGCGCCAACCCCCGTCACGCAAGTAAACGGCATGTGCACCCGCCACCCAAACCCGACCCAGTGGATCCTGGAACAAACCGCGCAGCCGGTTCTCCAAGCCTTCCTTCTCCGAATACCACTTGCCCTCGGCGTAGCGCCACAAACCCTGGGTGCGGCCTGCCACCCACAGCGTATGTTCGCTCTCAATCAGGTAATCGACCACGTCAACACCCATGAGTTCGCCAACCGCGGAAAAAGCCAAGGGTTCTTTTTCGGACCGATACAGGCCGGAATTGGTGCCAACGTAGAGATGCTCACCAAAAGCGAAAATGCGGCGCACGTCTTGACGCTTGGGCAAGCCGATCCCATTCAAACACCGCGGCGCACCTTCCCTCGGGATCATCAACAGATCGCCGCCAAAACCCCCGGCCAAAAGATCACCGTCGGCGGTTTCGTAGAAGGTGCGAACGATGATTCCGCAATCCGGGGTCACAACCGCCACGCGGTTATCCAGATGAATCAAGGCGGTGCCGTCTTGGGTTCCAATCAGCACCCGGCCGTCGCTTGCTTGGGCCACCTCACGCACCTGATCGGCAGGCAAACCCTGCTCCCGACCGTAAGCGGTCACCTTGCGATCCGATCCAATATGGGCCAAGCCACCGTTGCGCGAACCAACCCACACGCCGCCACGAAAGGTATCGTGAACCAAATAAAAAGCCTCGCTCGAACCGATACCGTCCTTTGAGGTAAACGACTCAAATTTGACCTTGGGAATCAAGACCATGCCGCCGGAATCGTAACCGCCCCAAAAATTGCCCTCACGGTCAATCAACACGGTGACCAAAGCCTTGCGCGGCAACCCCACCCGCAACCGGCGGGTGCCACCGTCGTCGACAATGATGTAGGTGCCGTCACGCGTACCCACCAGCAATTGACGACCGTTGCCGTCGGCACAGGTAGGCACCAGTTCCGCGGGGGCCTCGTACAACACGCGAAAATGAGCGGGCCCCACCTCCGGGACGGCCTCAAAAACCTGGCTGCCGCTGAGCACGCCCAGACGCTGGTTCGGCGTGGTTACCAAGCCGGCAATAGGCGCGTCGAAACGGTTCACCAAAAAAGGTGCGCGGCGGCCGTCAAAACAAAACAACTGTTCGTCGAGGGAATAAAACAAATCGCTGCCGAGCTGGTGGGTGAAAAACGCAAAGGTGAGCGCGGGATTCACCCCTTCGCCCAACGGGTAACGGGTGTCCGAGCCGAAATCAACCAAGGCCTCGGTTGTCAGTAGCAACAGACGATCCTCGCCACGAATCAGCGCATGAACCCGCGCAGCCAGGGGAATGCGGGTGGCGCGGTTCAGCCCGATCTCAAAAACTTCCCCGTTGGCGGTCAACGCCAAGCGGCGGTCGCCCAACCATGCCACATCGCGAACGGGATGGTTCTCAAAGCCGTTGCCGTGGGAGAAATTCCAGAAATGGCGCCCGTCGAAACGCGACAAACCGGCCAAAGTACCGGCCCACACCTGCCCACTTGGATCCTGACGCAACAAACGCACGGTGTTTTGGGTCAAGCCGTTGCGGGCACCGTAGTGATAGTGAAAAACGGTGCGGGCGTGCAGCAAGGGCACCACCATCAGCCACAAACACCAATACCGTATCAAACCCGCGAACATCGCGTCTCCCCGCGCCGGTCCAGCCGGCAGTCTCCATTGGGTCGCGGAAACGTGCAAAGGGTATCTTTCGCGATACACAACACCCTGTCCAAACCTGAGAGACACGGCAAGCGCGAGAGATTCCAGCTAAAATTCTGAAGCAAAACGGCTTGCCAAATACAACGAGCATTATTACAGACCGTTACAGCCCAGTGGTTTCACCAAAGTCCCCGCAACTCATCGAGCTTCTTACCCAACGTGTGCGATTCGGGTGGATGCAATTGCACAAGGTTCGGTGCAGAACGCGCCGGGGTCGGAACGAAACCGTTTGGAAAAAGCGCACCGGGTCCGCGCGACGCGTACCAGGAAGGTATGGTGAGCATTTTTGCTGCACGTTGCAGCCCAACAGATTGTGCAAGTGCGCCGCCAAGAATCGCTCAAGTTAGGTCTTAGGTTAAAGCGCCCGTTTACCTAATCGGCCACATCCCAAAAAGAATGACCACCAAATAATCCCCCAAGAAAACCCAACTGGGGTATGCCAAGCCTTCGCCTAAAAACAAAAAACCCGCGGCGCCCCCTCGGCACGCACGCGGGTTGTAAAAATCCCTGATCGAAATTTTTCGGTTAATCCAGCCATTCCACCCGGATGGAACTGGCCTGACCGGCACCGATGCGGTTGTCGCCCAAAACGGGGTCGTTGGCCTCAAATACCTCGGAACGACCTTTAAAATGGGCGTCGCGGTACAAGGTCACCCGGCATCCGTGGGGCACTTTGATCGAGAACAACCGATCGTTGCCGAAAGGATGGCGCTTCAGGTTTGCCACATCCTCATAAATGGTTTGGTGGTCACCTTGGAAATTGGGGCGCGCGTACAGGACAATCCCACGTTTACGGGCACGGTCGCGACGTTGCACCCGATCCCGGTAGCGGTTGACCGGTGTGTTGCTGCGTTCAATGCGCAGAGAACGTGCGCGGTCATTGCCCAGGCGGCTCCCATCCAAATCGCCCATGTCCCCATCCACAATCTGGCTGCGACCGCGGAAGTTTGGTTGACCGTACAGGACAACGCGAAATCCGGGCGGGACCCGCAAGGAACTGAGCCGGCGCGGGCCGACTTGGGTATACGCCAAATCACTAACATCGCCGTACAGCAAATCGCTGTGCCCACGGAACTTGCTGTCGGCGTAAATGCGCACGCCGGGCCGTTCCTCTACTTCCAATTGCTGCGCGGGCAAAGCACGCCCGAACACCTTGAGCGAAGAAACGCGATCCAGACCAATGCGGTTATCGCCCAAATCGTCGTCGCTGCTGCTGAAGGTTTCGCTGCGCCCACCGAAATGAACGTGTTCGTAAAGGGTGACGGACAAACCGCGCGGGACCCGAATCGAACGTATGCGGTCATTGCCGATACGGTTATCGCGCAGATCGGGATCGTCGACCTCGATGGTTTCGCGACGACCGGTAAAACCGTAATCGTCAAACAGGGTCACGCCGGCAAACGCTTTGATTTGCAGATTGAGGCCGGGATAGTCCACGCGCATGGAAGAGGCCTCCTTGACACCCAAGCCTGTTCTGGCCAGGTTGGGCGCGTCGCCGCGCAACACCACGGATCGTCCTCTAAAGTGGGCATGCTGGTAGAGCGTGACGGTAACGCCGTTGGGCACACGCACACTACTAATGCGGTCATTACCAATGGTGCTGCCGTCGAAATTGCTCAAGGTCTCGTAATAGTCTTCGCGGTTACCGCGATAACCGGGCTCGCTGAATACGGTGATGGGTTGCGGCGCGTTGCCGATCCACTGGACCTCGGCGGAACTGGCTTGGGCGGCGCCCAAACTGGTGCGACTCAGGTCGCGTTCGCTGTGGTAGAGGACGACGGATTCACCGCGGAACCGGGCGTCGCGGTACAGGGTGACCTGAAAACCGGGCGGTACGTGGACGGAACTGAGGCGGTCGTTGCCGATGGGCGTATCGGAAAAATTGCGCACGCCCTCGTTTTCCACCATGGTCACGCCGCGGAAGCCGCGCTCCCGGTAGAAAATCACATTCTCGTCACCTTGGCGCACGCTGATTTGCGCGGCCAACGGCAAGCAACACAGGGGGATGGAAACAAGGAACAACACCTTCATCAATGGCTTCATCGGAACACCTCCCGATTCAAATTTGCCGGTTACGTTGCAAAGTGGTTGCCACGGTCACGGCGCGCGCGGTGACGGGAACCAAAGCGTGGGATCAATCACGGTCCGTCGCACGATGGATGCAGCAACAAAGGAACGAGGAAAAACGGTTGCTTGTGCAGCATAAACAGGCAGCCGGGCTCTTTCAACCAGAACTGCTTCGCACGCTGCCGCGGCGCTCGGGTACAATGGGTGTACCGCTTGTCGAAATTACGTTTGCAGAGGAGTTCCAGCATGAAAACGCGCGCCGCGATTGCATGGGCGGCCAACAAGCCCCTGGAAATCGAAGAAATTGATTTAGAAGGACCCAAAAAAGGCGAGGTCCTGTTGCGCAATGTCGCCACCGGTGTTTGTCACACCGACGCCTACACCTTGTCCGGGGCCGATCCCGAGGGTCTGTTCCCCTCAATCCTCGGCCACGAGGGCGGCGCGGTCGTCGAGGAAATCGGACCGGGGGTCACCTCGGTTGCGGTCGGCGATCATGTCATCCCCTTATATACACCGGAGTGCAAAACCTGTAACTTCTGCACCTCGGGCAAAACCAATTTGTGCCAATCGATTCGCGCCACCCAAGGCAAAGGTCTCATGCCGGACGGCACCTCGCGCTTTAGCAAAAACGGGCAACCCATTCATCACTTCATGGGAACCTCAACCTTTTCCCATTACACGGTGTTGCCCGAAATCGCGGTCGCCAAAATCCGCAAGGACGCCCCACTGGAAAAAGTATGCCTGCTCGGCTGTGGCATCACCACCGGCATCGGCGCGGTCCTAGAAACGGCCAAGGTCACTCCTGGCTCAACGGTGGCGGTTTTTGGGTTGGGCGGCGTGGGCCTGAGCGTGATCCAAGGCGCGGTGATGGCCAAAGCCGAACGCATCATCGCCATCGACATCAACCCGGACAAATTCACCTTCGCCAAACAATTGGGCGCCACGGACTGCGTCAACCCCAAGGACTACGACCAACCGATTCAGCAGGTGATCGTCGAACTAACCAACGGCGGCGTCGACTACAGCTTTGAGGCGGTCGGCAATGTCGATTTGATGCGCGCGGCGCTAGAGTGCTGCCACAAGGGCTGGGGCGAAAGCATCATCATCGGCGTGGCGGGCGCGGGCCAAGAGATTTCAACCCGTCCCTTCCAATTGGTGACGGGCCGCGTGTGGCGCGGCAGTGCCTTTGGCGGGGTCAAAGGCCGCAGCCGGCTTCCCGGCTACGTGGACCGCTACATGGCCGGCGAGATCAAGGTCGATGAGTTCGTGACCCACGTGATGGGGCTGGAAGACATCAACCACGCCTTCCACTTGATGCACGAGGGCGAAAGCATCCGCTCGGTCATCGTTTTTTAACAGGAACCAAGCAGCGCCCGTGTGGGACGAATCATCGGTTCGTCTCACGCGCGCGAAACCCAACACCCACAAGGTGTTATCTCTATGACAACCGCCCGGTTTTCGGGTGAATCAGCCCTGGGTCCGCGCCCGAGGGTGTGTTAAGCTCTGCGCTTAAGTTTCAGCTTATTCCTCGCGGTCCCCGCGAGAAAAGCGCATAACGCAAGCCGCGCTTGCGTTAGGAGGACCCATTGAGGAGGTACCCCGTGTCCACCGAACTCCAAGAAAGAGAAAGCCGCAAAATGTTCGACGGTTGGTGCCGTTATTTCGAGCACGACGCCGCCACAACGGGCACCAAGATGCGTTTTAGCGTCTATCTCCCGCCCCAACACGAGGGCTGGCAGGTGCCGGTCCTTTATTGGCTCAGCGGTCTGACCTGCACGGAAGAAAATTTTATGATCAAAGCCGGCGCGCAACGTTACGCGGCGGAACACGGTGTGATGCTGGTCGTGCCCGATACCAGCCCACGCAACACCGGCATCCCCGGCGAGGACACCCGCTACGACATGGGTTCCGGCGCGGGTTTTTACCTCAACGCCACCAACGAACCTTGGTCCAAGCATTACCAAATGTACGATTACGTGGCGGACGAACTGCCCAAGATCATAGAAGAACAGTTCAACGCGCGCCCCGACGCGGCCTCGATTTTCGGCCACTCGATGGGCGGCCACGGCGCGCTGGTGCTTTCACTGCGCAACCCCGGCAAGTACCGCTCTGTTTCTGCGTTCAGCCCGATCTGCGCGCCCACCCAAGTTGCCTGGGGCCAACAGGCGTTTAAGAACTACCTGGGCGAAGACACGTCAACCTGGTCCCAATACGACGCGGTGGCACTGCTGGAAAAAGCGGAAAACCCACTGCCGATGTTGGTCGACCAGGGCATGGACGACGAGTTTTTGAAAGAAGGCCTACGCGTCGATCTGTTGGAGGAAGTGTGCCAACGCCGCGGCCACCAACTCAACCTGCGCATGCGCCCCAAGTACGACCACAGCTATTACTTCGTGGCCTCCTTCATCGGAGAGCACATCAGCTACCACGCGGGTCACCTCACCCAAGGCGGCTCGGAAGGGGTTTAACCCACGGGTCCCCGATAACCCAGCCGTGAAGCGCTTCGAAACCGCGCTTCACGGCGGTGGGTCCCCTGAAAAAGGCCACCTGGGCTCTGGGAACATACAAGCACCACCGAAGGCCCGCACGTCGGGAATCCCGGCGTTCAGCGGCCTTCCCGCTTCACGGAAGCTCGGGGAGCGCGCCGTCGGTTTCGTACTGCGCCAAAATGTTTTCGTATTTGGCCAGCTCGTTTTGTTTGTGTTTTTGCCAACGCCAACTGACAAACATCCAGGCCACGTAAAAGGCCACCAGCGCGGTAAAAATCCAGGTGACCCCGTCGTTGGCATAACGGCCGTTTTCCACGGTTTGGTAGAACCAACTGTAGCCGATAATAAACAGCACACAATAGAGGTACACCCAGTTAAGGGTGCGCCGGAGTTTGATGGCGACACGACAGTGCTGGATGGCCGCATCCAAATAGGAACGCGTTTGTTGGTGGTCGATGTCGCCCGCTTGGCGGCGTAACCGGTAATCGGCCACGGTGACGTAGGCCATCATCGGCCCCAAAAAAACCGCGTAGGGCAGGGCCAGCACCAGCGGGGCGTTGGTCATCATGTAGTAGGCCAAATAAGCAAAGGTCAACAACCAGAAGAGGTTGTTGCCGATGACCAGGTTGTTCCAGATTTTGTTAAAGCGCACCCGGCGTTTGATTTTGCCAAGCAAGGCGTGGTCGTCGACCGCAATTTCCGGTTGACGGCTTTGCCAGGCCTCTTGGAGGGAGGACCATTCGTCCTCGGCGAACCATTCTTCGGCAATCTTGGGTTGATCGGGGGGATTCATTGCAGATTCCGGCCCAAACGGCGTCTGGCTCATGAGATCAGCCCCAATTCGCGACGCAGGGCTTTTTTGGCGCGGTTCAGCCGCACGCCGACATTGCTCATCGAGATCCCGAGAATGTCGGAAATATCTTGGTAGGCGGTTCCCTCAAGCGCCAGCGTGATGATTTGCCGTTGGTTAACGGGTAATTTTTGAATGGCTTGCACCAGGCGCACCTCGGGACCACTTTGTTTTTCGATCATTCGCTTTTCCGGGGTCGGCTGGTTGTCTCGCAGCGGGATCAGCGGCTCACCGCCGCGCGGGACCCGCACTTCTTTGGCGACGTGGCTGGCACCACGGTTGTGGGCAATGCGTAGGATAAAGGTTTTTACGGCGGCGTCGCCGCGGAAATTGGCCATGGCCCGCCAGATGGCAATGGCGATTTCCTGATAAAGGTCCTCTTGTAAATGAGGATCGGCTTCATAGGTAGCCACGACCCGTTTCAGGGCCGCCGCGTGCTCATCCAGTATTTTTTGAAAAGCCGCCGGCTCCAAAACGGGTACTCCTCTGCTGGGTCCTTGGGTCGATTGTTTGGCTTTCGATCCAACCTTAACCAATCCGGCGGGGAAACCCAAGCTGTTTGGATGGACAACATGGAAGAGCAAAGCAACGGTCATCGGCAATCATCCTTCGAACAGAGGCGCTGATCCCCATTGCTTACCAAGGCGTCTGCCGTGAAGCGGTAGTCCATGCAACTTAAGAAGCGCGATAACGCGCGCCTCTTGGGTTTAAGCAATGCGGCGGCGTGGTACGGTCCACGATTTTCAGATCCACCCCGGCAGTCAGGATCGCGGCCGACTTCTTACAGTTTTTGTAAGATTTTTCGCATTGGGAACGGCGCTTTTATCGTCGGAGAGGGTTAGAATGGGCGCATCGAACTTGCCAATCCGTGATTTCCGTTCATCGCTTTTCGCGCGGAACGGCGCGTACAAGGGTAAGCCCTTGTGGCCTTGATTGAGCACCCCAACAAGGATGGAGCCCATGCAACAAGCTAATTACGAAAATGTCCTCCCGCTTTTGGCCTCGAAAGAAATCGACGACAGCCGCGTCGATTGCGTGTTCCGCTGTCCGGTCAGCGGCGATACCTACAGCGCCGCGGGCAATATGGTGCGCAGCGCCGAAATACAGAGCAACGCCGCCTCCTCGGTGAAACGCGGCATCAAAAACGAACTGAGTTATGCGATGGGCCGCATTATGCGCGGCATGTTCGGCTACAACCCGCTCAGCAACATGGCGGCGCGCGCGGCGGGCGATGCGATCCGCAACGTCAAAACCCACGCGGCTTACACCGAGGAAGACCAGCAACAAGCCGTCGTGCAAGCCTTTAACAAGGTCTCCCACAAGTTCGCCTGGGACGCCAAAAAACACGCCTGGGTTTCGGCCTCGGCCCTGCAAGAAACCCAAACCGAATTCGAGAAAAAGCTGGCACGCGCCTCGTTTAACAATCGATTTGACAGCGAGGTGATGGCACGAATTCTGGTGGAAATGTCCCAGGTCGACGGCGCCATGAGCGACGAAGAAAAAGACATGCTGGCCGATTTCCTACCACCCGATCTTTCGCTCAACAGCTTGCTGGCGCAACCCCCGCTGTCGCAGGCCGAACTGATGGAAACCGGCGCCGGTCCGGTCCGCGAGAACATGCTGATGCTGGCGTGGGCGATGTTGTTTGCCGATTACGAGGTCGATCCGGCCGAGGTCGCCTTTCTGGAAAAGCTGGCCAACCACATGAAGATCAGCGACGGCCAAGCAAACACCTTAAAGAACCTGGCCCTCGAGTTTATTGTGATGCAGTTGTTCGAACAAATCGGCGCGGGTTCGATGAGCCGCGACGAGGTGTTCGGCAAAGCGGTCGCCATGGGCATGGATCGCCTGCAGGCGGAGCGGCTCGAGGTACGTTTCCGCAAGGCACGCGGCTAGCCCTCGGCCCCCGGCAAACCGGACAAGGGATCGTGGGCAAAGACGCCGGGCGCGATCCCGCCGTAAATATCTGCTTTGGCGATTTTGCCCATTTGCCATAGGTAGCGGTCGACCTTCAACCGGAAGATGTGCTCGAGATGAGCCTGAACCTCGGGCCCTTCCAGCACGCCCAAGGCACGGGCGACGGCCTCCATGGTCGACAGGCGGCCTTCCGGTTGGCCGCGCCGTAACTGGTACTCGGAGGGCGGTCCGTCCGGCAGGATCACGCGGGGAACCGGACGCAAACAGGGCACGCGGCGGCGCATTTTGGTCGCTTGCCGCCAGGTACCGTCGGGCACAATGAGCTGGACGGGACGCGGGTCGTCGCGGTAGGTGCTGAGGCACACCGCGTCTTCACCGGGAAACAACAGGAGTGATTGGTAATCGGGGTCCAAGGCTTCCGGCTCGGGCGCATTGTATTCGCGGTGGAACACATCGCTGTTGGGCAGGCAGTAGGTGGCCAGCAACCCGGTGTTGGTGGGTTTCTGGGATTCCACCCGCGGCATGACCAGCGTGATCTTGGTTCGCGTTGTTTGGGGAACGATGGCGCCGCAGACACACAAGTTAGGGTGTAACTTGCATTGGTCACAACGGGTTGCGCGAAAATTGACGCGTTTGCGTTTTTCTTCCAAGCCAGGCCTCCGCCGCGCCGGTTGGGGCGCAGGCGTCAGAGTATAGCTCAAAGCCGAAGCGCGGGCCATAGCCACCCCAAGGGCCCGACGGGTCAGCGCATGCCCTCGGTTTCGCGCCAAACCACCAAAATCCATTTGGCGAAAATCTCCATATCGACCAGGTAACCTTTGACCTCGGCGTCCTTAAACACACCGATTTCGCGGCGGGAATGGGCGCGTCGTTTGGCCTGGTAACGCAATTGATGGGCCGAGAACGGAATGAGTTTGCACACGTCGGCGAGGTGAAAAAGCCCTTTTTGGGTCAGCAAGGCGTTGCCGTCCCATTCAGGCTCCAAGCGTCGCACCTTGGATACCAGATGCTTGCGGTAGTAGGGCGCAAACACGGTCATGCGCACGACCCAATGGTTCCAAATCTTGCGAACCCCCATTTCGATCCAAGGGTTGCGATCCGCGGCCCGCATCTCGCGAACCTTGCGTTTTAGTTTGGCCGCATCGAGATCAAGAGGCACCACGATATCTTTGAGATAAAAGATCCCGTCGTGGTTCAACATTTTCTCGACCGACCAATCGCGGGGAGCATGAACCAGGTTCATCTCATCACGATCAAAAATAGGGTTCATAAAAAGTACCTCTCTGGTTAATGGGCGCACCGCCGGGGCAGATAGGAACCCGCCGGGGCGGGCGGGAAGGCTTCACAGGAAGCATTGGCGGTCGACAGTGGGAACAGCCGACAACGACGTTGTATTTTTGCTCGCGTGTGAATTTAAGCGCCGTGTCAGATTTTTTCTGACAAACGTGGTGTCTTTCTAAACACGCGGGGTTCAAATGACAAGGCAGGATGCAAGCACTGGCTTCAATCAACCGGAAGCGGCAACGCATTGAAGCAGCACAGCCTCAACAAACCCCCTCAACCAGCCAACACAATCACCACAAATCCAATATTTCAAATGCACTGCCTAGTTGAAGCAGTATTATCCTCCAGAAGCATGCTTCAACACCTGAATAAGAGCCTCGCCGGAAAAAACCACGGTGGTTCGCACCGCTCGCATTGATGGGCACCGTCAACGGGTTTCGCGGCCCAAGGCGACGGCCGCGCCCGGCAAGCAAGCTTGGTGTAAAAAAATAAGTAAATTTACTTTACAAATAGTGTGATCAGGGTCATGCTAGGCCCAACGCCTCTGTGTTTAACTTAACGACAGGTTGGTTGGTGTCAGGGTGTCCTTGCTGCCAATGGATCGCAACGGAAGAACGCCGTTTTTCGGCGTGGCCCGCGTGATTCAAACCCGTTTCAAACCCAACCCGAATCCTGATAGGCGATCCGGTGCAACGACCTTTTAACGCACCATTGTCCTAGTGAACCACCTTGATTCATTGATTTTATCGATTGGCTCTACCCTGTTTCACGATGTCCTTTGGTCTCTAAAGCACAGCACACAATGTCACACCCTGCAAAGATCCTCATCACCGGAATCGGATCTGCACCCGAACCCGTCACCCAATGCGAGGTAGATCACAACATGCTGAAGCGACACGGCGCTTGTGAACTCGGCCTTTTGCACCCCACGTTGGTGGACTGCTTTCGCGCGCAATCAGCTTCGCAAGCGAAGCCATGGCGCGCGATTCATTAATCGACTAAGACATTGATATTCATCACTTTAAGTATCAAGCGACATCACCGAAGCACATTTTGTTCTCTAACTTGACATTCTTTTTGTCAGTTCCACCGCATCAATCAAAGTATAGCAAACGTGCTAATTTCCGAGATCGACACTGTTAACGCATCTAGGTTTCCAGCGGTCGTCAAAGCAACGCGCCTGTTTCATGCAAAAGCCCTGAGTTCGTTGCATGCATTCACTTGCGTTGACGCGACCAATCGAATCGCACCTGCTGTTTGCTGCATCCGCGGTTGACGCGCCCAAAATGAGGAGTATGTACCATGCGCTGTTTTCGCCCATCTTTTGAAGCCTCATGGCTTCAACGGCCGATCCTCCTGATCGGCCTTTTTTCCCTGTTCGTCGCCTCCCTACCGGTACAAGCCCACGGCTACGCGGTTTTCCCCAAGGCCCGCCAGGTTTATTGTGAACAGGACGGCGGCTATTGGTGGCCCGAGGACGGGTCCGCCATTCCCAACGCCGCTTGCCGCGCCGCCTTCCTGGAAACCGGCCACTACCCTTTTGTCCAATCCAACGAATTCGCGAAGTTGGTCGCTGACTACACCAATATGGATGCGGTCATGCGCGCCATCCCGGACGGCACCCTCTGTGCCGGCGGCGACCCGGCCAAAGCGGGCATGGACATTCCTAGCTCCGAATGGCAAGTTCAATACTTACAATTAGATGCGGATGGGACCTTCGAGTTTCGTTTTTACGCCTCAACCCCGCACAACCCCAGCTTTTGGCAGTTCTTCCTGAGCCGTGAGGGTTTTGATCCCACCACCCAACGTTTGACCTGGGACGACCTGGATCTGGTCGACGAAACCGGCGATGTCATCATCACCCGCATCGACGACAAACCCTATTACGTGATGCGCGTTTCACTGCCTCTCGACCGCCTGGGCCGCGCGATTCTTTTCACGCGCTGGCAACGGGAAGACCCGGCCGGTGAAGGTTTCTACAACTGTAGCGACATCTTCCTGGTAGACGGCAACCCCTCCCCTTGGACGGACGCCGGCTCCTTTATCACACCCGACGTGCGCCCGGCCGAGGGCGATGAGGTCTGGTTCCGCGTCTTCGACGGCACGGGCAGCGAACTCATTTTCGAACGCCTGGGCATCACCGCAAACAACCAAGACGTTGCCGCCTGGACCCGCGAATTGGTTGAACGGGTCAACTCACCTTCCGACAGCGCGGCCCGCGTCGGCATCCTGCGCGACAGCGTGGTGTCCTTTGATCCAGGCGACCTCTATGCCAACAAAGTCTACGTCCGCGACCGCCTTCACACCTTCCAACTCGACGTCAAACGCGGTACGGGCAACCAAGCCCCGGTGGTGCGTGTTCCCCAAACCCTTTCGGTCCAAAGCGGCGCCCGCTTCACCATTGCGGCGGAAGCCACGGACGCGGACGGCGATGCGCTGACCTACGCCTGGCAACTCCCGGCGGGTTTTGACAGCGGCGACCTGGCGACGGCCACGCTGGATGCAAGCGCCCCGGAAGTGTCCAACGACCGCACGGTCGACATCACGGTTTCGGTGAGCGACGGCAAGGCAACAGTACGCGGTACCACCGCGGTTACGGTCAGGGCGGGAAGCAGCGGCGGCTGCGATCAAACAGATCCCGACGCGGACCAGTACCCGACCTGGCAAAGCGGCACGGTGTACAACACGGGTGACCGCGTCAGCCACAACAACCTGGTGTGGCAGGCGAAATGGTGGACCAACAGCACCGAACCCAGCAACACGGCCGAGGTTTGGCAGTTAATCAGTGACGTCCCGCTGGTCTGGAACCGCAACGTGGCCTACCCGGCCAACACGCAAGTCCATCACCAGGGCGGCGTTTGGCAAAACCAATGGTGGTCGCGCGGCGACGAACCCGGCCAGGCCTCGGTTTGGCAACGGGTCGGTGATTCCGACTGCCAATAATCGCCTTCGCGCCTGTAAGCAATAGGGACAAAGTGCGACCGCGTGGCGGTCGCACTTTTTTCGGTCAAAGACCAACGCATCATCGAAAACCACCCCTGCCCTTCCAAACGAAGAGTGCCCGGCTAACCACCTGAAAAACAACGACCAACCACCCAGCCACTCAGCAGACCCGCGCCCAAGTTAAGGCCGACAAAGAGCGGGACCGCCATCACTTGAGCAACGATTTCCTGCTGGTAAATCGAGATCAGCCTCAGCAGCGGCCAACAAAAGAACAAACCCAGCATCAGAAAACGCTTGCGCACCCGAGAAGAATGTGGCAACAGCAACCCGCAACCAACCATGAGCATACTAACGGGCAAGGTGGCCAACAAGCTCCACGGCCACACCGGCGGCTCAAACACCAACGCATTGAGCGCGGTGAACAGCAGCCAAGGAAAGAGCACTGCAACCACCGTCGGAAACCATTTTTGAATCATGTGCCCGCCACCAGATACGTGGTGATCGCGGCCCACCTTTGGCGCCGCCTTTGCGCGGTCCGAATCAGGAAGGCCCCCCGCTTGAGGCATCTAACCTTCACCGGTTGCCCCATGCGCCTCCCGTTGTCCGGCCTCCCGCGCGAGCCGAAGCCCTTCCTCGATCTCGTTGAGGGTAAACCGAATGCCGTAATAGACAGCGGCAAGGCCGGTCCAAAGCGCGCAATAAACCTCAAGCGCGTTTTCCTCGCCCAAGTTGGTGAGTTGACCCGACATCTTGCGCAAGCGATCCCATTCCTTGGGAAACAAGGGCTCCAAGGATTTAAACTGCTGGAACCACTCACCCAATACGGCAAATTGGCGCGCGGGTGAATGCGCCGAGGTCATTTCAAAACGACCGCCGATCATCATCGCCATAAAGGCGCTCTCCGCACGCTGGAATTGGCGCTCGATCAGGTTGTATTGATCAAAAGCGTCACGCAGACGCGCGTAAAAGCGGGCGTACAAAACTTGCTCCGAGGCGACCGGCGCCACGTCAAGCTCGGGGACCGACACGGGCTGTCGCAGCTTGCGCACAACAACCTCGCGCCAGCTCATTTGCTGAAAACCTTCGATGGCGGCGCCACCCTCGGTCGCGTTGATAAACTCCCGATTGGGATCCATCCGCCCCAACACCTGAACCGAATGCTGGTACCATTCCAGGTTGCGTTGGTATTGGGTCTGGGACACCAATTTCCCCAACCCGTTGTAGGCGGGCACCTCGCAGGTCACCGTGCGGTAGTGTAGATTTTCCGGGGCGGGTAGGTATTGGCGGCCGTGGGTAAAGGCCAGATCCTGACCCATTAAGATGAGTGGTTGGCAACCAAAACAAAAAGCCAGGTAAAAAGCCGCCGTCGCCACCGATCCGCCCGTCTTGATGACCAGGCGTTTGTAGTCGGGATCGAAGTTTTTAATGCTGTTGCAAATGGGGTTGGTTTTGGAAACGAACCAGAACCGTCGTGAACCGCCAAAGCTTTGCCAAAACAGCGGTTGAACTTGGTCCGGCACCAACAAGGTTGCATCGACCAAGTTTTCACGGCCGGCAACCAAATGGTGAAAATCTTGGGTTTCGACGTGAACGACAAAGTCCGGGGTCAAGCCCAGTCGTTCCAGGGTGGAAACGGTGCGGGCAATGGCAAACACGATAACGCGGTCGCGAACGGCCTTGAGTTCGGCGATGTTGCGCTCGAGCGAAGGGCCCGCGGCCAGCACGACCCCGGGTTTACCGGCGAGCCGCTGGTACCAATGCTCGCATCCTGGCTCCTCACTGAAACGGGCCAAGTTGGCAGCGGTATTTTTGACGATCTTCGGGTAGAGGCGGCCGTAATCAATCGGGGCCGGTCCCCAAATTTGCACGCTGCGATGGAACAAATCCAACAGGTCGGGAAAGCAGGCGGAATAGGTGGGTGGAATCACCAAGCCGACGCTTTGTTTGCGGTGGCGGTAGCGCATGACGAGGTAACGCAAGCTGCGCAGGTGGAAGCAAATCACCACGCCGCGGCCCTTGAGCAGGGCTTCCATGTCGCAAACGCCCATGGCGGCCAGCCACACCTCGGGTGAGGGCTCGTAGATGATGAGGTTGGCCAGGTTGCGGGCGCGGTCCAGGTTGACTAGCCGCCCCAAGCCAAAACCAAAATGGATGTGCACCTCGCCTTTGATGCCTTTTAACAAATGACGCGCCTCGGCGTCGGGATCCCCGCTGTGTTCCAGCGGCTTGGTACCCAGCCAAACGGTGGGTTTGCCGTTGGCGGCGGGGCGGATCTCCGCGCCGACACTGGGTGTGGCCGGTGGATCGGGCATGACAATGTAATGCCGCTCGCGCAGGTAGGCCTGGTTACGGGCAAACAGCGCGGGCGACCAACTCATGGGCGCACCTCACCGGCGCTGCTTCCCAACACTTGGCGCAGCAGGGCGGACCAGCCACCGGCAGCGCGGGCGACACCGCGCGCATAGGTCAGTGCCCCCAGCGGGGTCGCCATTTCGGCGAGATAGAGTTTGGGCGCCTCAAAACGTTCCCAGGTACGCGGCAGGGCGAGATCGGCGGCCCGTTGCGGCGACCACAACAGGGCGAAACGCCACCGTTGCAGGAAGTTGGGCCGGGGCAGCGTCAGGGTTTCGGGCAAGGTCAATGCGGTGAGATGCCGCGTCAGGTGAAGGGTGAAATGGAAGGAGCAGGTCAAATGGTAGCGGCGCATCAGGCGTTGGAACAGGTCGTTGTCAACCTCCGCGCCGGCGTGGTCGAGGTGAAAGCGAATGTCGAGGAACAAACGCAACACGGCATAACCGTGTTGGTTGGCGTGCAGCAAAAGGTGGAACAACATACAGGTCGGGCTGGGCACGGGTAAGACACCACCTTCGAATGTAGCGAGCCGTCGCCCCTGCCACAGCCAGGGTTCACCCTTGGAAGGCGGCCCCATGTTCACCAAACGAAAGTGCAGTTCCAGGGGACGACGACCGGTGGCAAAAAAGCGGTACTGGCGCCGGTAATGGGCAAAAGCCAAGGCCTCGGCGCCGTCGGCGGGACAAGGTGATTCGGCGGTATAACCCAGGTCGCGCAAAACCAGCCAGACGGCGGCGGCGTCGTGTTCGTGAACCACCAAATCGATATCGCCAACCGGGCGCGCGCCGCTCGCGGGCCAAGCGCGAAAGGCAAGCCAGGGACCTTTGGCAAAAAGGTGTTCCAAGCCGGCGCTGTCCAGGGCCGCGTGGACTTCCTGTAACTCCTGAAACAGCTTAAGGTTGCGCATATGGTGATGGAGCCATTCGAAGCGCAGCGCTTCCCAAACGGATGCGGGCATGGCGGCGGGTCGTCCTTGCGCACGACGATGTTGGTAACAAAAAGCGCTCATTTGGTGCTGCTCGGCTTTGGCGAGGAACAGGTTCCAGTCGACGGGACCCACCGCCTCGGGCGGTTCCGCCTCTTGCCGCGCGGCCGCCGTCAACCAAAGCCGCCAAGGTTCCACCATGATCACCGCTCCGACACGATGCTGCTGATTTCGGCGGCGGCGTCGCCGCCACGGCCATAGGTCAGCAAATAACCGGGCAACTGCCGCACGATGTCGATCACAAAGTCGAGGCCGCGCACCTTAAAGATTGGCTGGGAGCAAGAGGCCCCCATCATGGCGAGTAACATCGAACCTTGGTCGAGCCGTTCGCGGCGCGGCGCGGCGCCGGCCTCAAAGCGGGGAAACACGACGGCGGCGGGGTAAGCGACCTGGCTGGGACGCACCGCGCCAACGGCCGCCAAGCGCAGAGGTGCGGCGGGTTGTTCGTTGGGCAGGGCCGCGGGCTCAAGGGGTAAGGACGGAAAAGGACCCGGGTCAAACAAGGACCACACATCGCGTCGAAGCACGGGTCGGCGCGGAAAGGCGGTCATGGCGCGGTTTTCAAGCGCAAGGGCAACCACCTCGTCTGAATAAAATGCCCAGCCGCGCCGCGCCATTTCCAGTGCAAGCGTGGTTTTGCCGCTGCCGGAATCACCGAGCAACAGCACGCCGCGATCATCCTGAGCCAAGGCCGCACCGTGGTAGACGTAGGTTTCCCGGGTCTGTTGGGCCGCCCAGGAACAGAGGTTTCGCGCCAGGGAAAGCGGCGACAAAGGTTCTTCCGTTTCCATCCCCTGGAGGGCGTTGGCCGGTTGGCAATGGGTCTGGAACCAGGTGCGCCCGCGACCATCTTGTTGTTTGGCAACCGTCACGGTTAAATCGGCAGCCGCCGGCACGGCGTCGGGCAGGCTCGCTTCGAAGATTTGGGTCATGGCCTCAAAGGCCTCGGCCCAATCGGTTTCGAGCCGAACCTTTTTTTCCAGAAGGTGGAGGTTTAAAACGTTCATGAGATGGGTTCCACCTCGATCACCGGCGCGGAACCCGGCGATTGCAACCAACCCTTGGCGGCAAAGTCCTGGAGCAGGCTGTTAACTTGGCCTGCAACGGCGGCAGCGGTGGTGCCAAAGGTGTCGGCAAGTTCGGCGGCGATTTGGTCCGGGTTGAAGGTGCCGTCGCAAAAGTCGAGGACGGCGGCGGCCTGGACATTGAGCACCGCGGTGGTATCGCAAACGGGATCGTAAACCACAAAGCAGCCTTCCAACTCGCGGAAGATCAAATCTTGGCGAATCAAGGGATTCACGGCACATGCTCCTTAAGGACCTACCCGCGGATGCGGGGCGGCGCCGGCGATGGGTTGTTGGTTTGGCGGAAAAAGATCGCTTATTGTAACCGAAAAACAAAACCCGGTCCCGTGTCGGATGGCCGAAAACAGGCGACGGGTGTCACGAAACCGGGTAATCGCAGGGAACCGGGGGTTTTGTTGGATCCTTCATAAAGGTTATTCGGCGTAGCAACCGATGGTGAGGTGGACGTCGTCGTCGCCGCCGACACGATGGAACAGGTAAACGGCGCCGTCATGGGTCGCGGCCACGGCAAGGTCGCGAGCGTAGGCGCCGGGTACCGCGGTTTGGTGCGACCAACCCGCTTGGGCCAGGGATCCGTAACCGTTACTCGTCGTGGTTTCGTCCGAGGCCGCGTAGGAAATCGCCAGCTTGGGGGTCATGATGCCACTCAAGCTGAAGGACTCGGTCAAGAGCTGGGTATTGGCGCGGCCGGGGTGGATCAGATGGATCACGCCGTCGAGGGTGGCGGCGGTCAAAGGTCGGCCGCCGGCGTAGGGACGCAACAAGGGTTCCGCTTCGCCGGGGGTGGTGGCGTTGGGGCCGTGGGCGAAATGGGCCACGGGGAAGGCGGTTTTGGCCCAGGCGTCTTTGACGGTGTCGTCGTAGGGGCCGGCCCACTTGCTCCCTTCCGGGTAGGTGACCACGTTGCAATCGGCGGTGTTGTAGCTGAGCGCCGCGAGGGCGTCTTCGCTACCGGGCGCTTGGTAAACGAGCAACAGGGTGGCGCCAAGCCGGGTCAACACCAAATCGCCGGCGGTGCTTGCACCGGTCGCAACCGGATCGGCCCAGGCCCCGTCGCTGAAAATGACGGAATAAATCGCGTCGCCGGCGCCGCGGTAGGCAGCCATAATCCGACCGGAATCCATGGTAACCATGGAGACCTGGGCGGTATTGCCGGCAGGGAAAGAAGCGGCGGCGGACCAGCCGTCTTGCAAGGTGTAGCGGCTCCAAACCCTGTCGCCGCCAGGATCGGTAAAGGTCAGCAACAGGTTTTGTTGGTCGGCGGCCAAAACGGGAGAGGAACCTTTAAAAGGAAGGGGTTGCGGGCTGTGCCAATCGTCGTCGTGGCAGGTACGCACGCGCATGGCGCCGTCCCCGTCGGTTTCCACCACATAAAGGGAACCGGCAAAACTCGCCGCGGCCAAGCCGGCGGCGGCCCCGAGCGGGGTCGCGCCCTCGTCAAACCACTGAAAGCGTTCGCCCCACAGGAAGCGGAACCAATTGGCATGTGTATCGTTTTTGCCAAGATGCCCAAGATCGAAGTTTTTTTCAATGGTACGGATCAGGCTGTAATGGTTGTAGGCAACCTCGCACACGCCGGGTTCGATGCCGTCCCCGAGCAGCACGGTGTAGATCTGGTTGGGCCCGTCGTAGGTGTACTTTTCGCCTTTTTCCCAATCGGCCTCGAAATCGGCCTCGTCAAAGGTCACCACCACCAGGGTGCCCTCGGGCAGATGGCTGTCGGGGCCGGGGAACCGCAGCCGGTCAAAAAAGGATTCGAGCCAAAGGGCGGCCTGATCCACCAAGGCGGGTGCCCGTTCCGGTGGATCGGTATGGGTGCCGTTGAGGTAGTGGCCGTCGTTCCACATGTCGGGGGTGAACCAGGCGTAGTTGGGTAAGGTGCCGTTGAGCACATCGGCCCAAAAGGCGGCTTCATCCTGCACGCGTGCCCAGCGCTCCTGATTGCGCACGATGCTTTCGAAGGAACTGTAGGGATTGTGTTTAATCACGTAGGGAAAGTTGTCGGCGGGTTTGAGTTCGGGGGTCCAGGGCTGCATCTGGGGAACAAAACCGTCCATGTACCCTTTCCAATTTAACCCGGCGGAGGAGGCTTCGACGAGGTCGACAAGGGTGCGTTGTTTGAGCAGGGCGGGCGGTGGGTCGTCGTCGGTTACGTTGCAAACCTCGCCGGCGGTGGAGGCGATATAGTTGGTTTGGGAAGGGTGGAAACAACCGAAGTAGTTTCGCAGCATCAGGCCGCGTTTGGCGAGGTTGCGGAAGTAGGGGTTTTCCATCACGTAGGAACGGTACTGGTTCTCGAACATCAGGATCAAGACACGGTCGAAAGCACGACCAAACGCCGGGGCCATAACGTCCTCCTGGGTAAAAACGTTGCAAGTTGTGAATGAAGCTTGCCACGAATATACCAGAGTTCGCCTGCACCTTTCTGCTCAAACGAGCGGGAAGGCATAGAAGCGTCAACGCCCCACCGACAAACGTCAGGAGCAGGATCAAATAGCCCGCAAGTTACGAATCACGCTTCCCTAAAAAATGCCCGTAACAACCCACACTACAGAGCATCAGCTTGCCAGGATCCCGTCTTGCCGCCGTGTTTTTCCAGCAGGCGTACCGGGCCGATGACCATGTCGCGCGCGTAGGCTTTGCCCATGTCGTACAGGGTCAGTAACGCGACCTGTACGCCGGTCAAGGCTTCCATTTCCACGCCGGTGCGGGCGTGGCACGCCACGGTGCAGGTGACACGCACCCGGTCGGCTTCGCTCTCGAAATGGAGTTTGACCTTGTCCAGCGGTAGGGTGTGGCACAGCGGAATGAGGTCGGCGGTTTTTTTGGCGGCCATCATGCCGGCCAAACGCGCCACCTCGTATGCGTTGCCTTTTTTGAGACGATCAAGCGTGGCGATGAGTTCGGGCGGCATCGAGATAAAACCCTCGGCCACGGCTTGACGCGACGTCACGGCTTTGCCGCCGACATCCACCATATGCGCCTCGCCCTGTTGGTTGAGGTGGGAGAGCACCACCTCACCCGGCTGCTTGTGTTCGGTCAAAACGACCTCCCGGACTATTCGTCCAAATCGAAGTTGGAGTTTTCTTCACGCTGCCGGAAGAAGGTATAGATGTGGCCGATTTTCTGAACCACGGTCACACCCACGCTACCGACGGCGGCTTCGATTTCCTCTTTTTCGGCGAGGCAGTTGCCCAACACCTTGACCTTGATCAGTTCATGGGCGTTGATCTGCTCTTCCAACTGGCGCAGGAACCCGGCGGAGGGACCTTCTTTGCCCAATTGAATCAGGGGTTTGAGATGGTGAGATTGCGCCTTGAGAAAGCGGCGCTGCTTGGGTGTTACTTTCATTGCTTCCATTTTTCTACATTCCTAAAAACAAATCGAGGCACATCGACCCGCGGGGGTCGCATGCCTCGCTATTTGAAAAACCGGGATGCTCGGGGCGCGCCGGTATCCCGTGTTAGTTGTCAATCTTGAGCATGGCCAAAAAGGCGTCCTGGGGAATTTGGACTTGCCCCACGGCTTTCATGCGTTTTTTACCGGCTTTCTGTTTCTCCAACAACTTGCGTTTCCGCGAGATGTCACCACCGTAACACTTGGCCAACACGTTTTTGCGCAGGGCCTTGACCGTGGTCCGCGCCACAATCCGCGCGCCCATGGCGGCCTGAATCGCGATGTCGAACATCTGCCGGGGGATGAGTTCTTTCATTTTCGAGGTCAGCAGGTTGGCGCGGTTCTGGGCTTTGTCGCGGTGGACGATCAAGCTCAGCGCGTCGACCAGATCGCCGTTGACGAGAATGTCCAACTTGATCAGGTTCGAGTTCCAGTAACCCTCGATGTGGTAATCAAACGAGGAGTAACCGCGGCTGACGGATTTGAGGCGGTCGTAAAAGTCGAGAACGACCTCGTTCAGCGGTAATTCGTATTCGATGAGCAGGCGATCCTCGGAAACGTATTCCAGTTTCTTCTGGATCCCGCGCCGCTCCTCGCACAGCTTGATCACGGCGCCGACGTATTCGCTGTTGGTCAGAATGGTGCCCAAAATGTAGGGCTCCTCGAAAATCTCGATGTGACCGGGGTCGGGCAATTTACTGGGCGAATCAACCATCACGACGTCGCCGCTTTTGGTGGTGACGCGGTATTCAACACCGGGCGCGGTGGTGACCAGGTCGAGGTCGAACTCGCGCTCCAACCGTTCCTGGATGATTTCCATGTGGAGCAGACCGAGGAACCCGCAGCGGAAACCGAAACCCAAGGCAATTGAGGTTTCCGGTTCGAACACGAAGGAGGTGTCGTTGATCTGTAATTTGTCGAGGGCATCGCGCAAGTTGGCGTAATCGGCGGCGTCGGAAGGGTACAGCCCGGAGAAAACCATCGGCTTCGACTCTTTGAAACCGGGCAGCGGTTCGGCACAGGGTTTTTTGGCGTGGGTGATGGTGTCACCGACGCGGGCCTCGTCCAAGGTTTTAATGGTGGCAATGACATAACCAACCTGGCCGGCCTCAAGCGCCTCGGTTTTGGCCATCTTGGGTTCAAAAATGCCGACCTCGTCGATTTCGTACTCGCTGTGGGTCGCCATGAACTTCACGCGATCCTTGCGGGCCAAGCGCCCTTCGAAGACCCGTACCAAAATGATCAAACCCCGGTAGCTGTCGAACCAAGCGTCGAAGATCAGGGCTTGCAACGGGTTTTCGTTTTTGCCGCTGGGCGGTGGAAAAGCTTCGATGACGGCCTCAAGCACCTCATTCACGCCTTCACCGGTTTTGGCGGAAATCAAACAGGCGTTGTCGGTTTCCAAACCAATCACGTTCTCAATCTGCTCGAGGATGACATCGGGCTGGGCCGAGGGCAAATCGATCTTGTTGAGCACGGGCAACATTTGTAAATCGTTTTCGAGGGCCAAATATACGTTGGCAAGCGTTTGGGCTTCAACACCTTGCGCGGCGTCAACAACCAAAATGGCGCCGTCACAGGCGGCCAAACTGCGCGAAACTTCATAGGAAAAATCAACGTGGCCGGGGGTATCGATCAAGTTAAACTGATAGAGATTCCCGTCCTTGGCTTTGTAGTTCATGGTTACGGAGCGCGCTTTAATGGTGATGCCGCGTTCGCGTTCCAACTCCATGTCGTCAAGCATTTGCGCTTTTTTCTCACGGTCGGAGACACTGCCGGTGAACTCCAAGAATCGGTCTGCCAAGGTACTTTTGCCATGGTCGATATGGGCAATGATGGAAAAGTTTCGAATGAATTTGGGATCAACTGACAACGAAAGGCCCTCCACACGGTCTCGTTCCGAACCGCTAATCATAGCACAGGGCTATCCTGAAGAACGGTGATTCTTGTCGGCTAGCGGATTGCAACGGCGAACACGACCGCTCAAGCAAGCACACCGAAACGCCGATGGTAAGCCCAAACCCTTGACGATTCGCCGCTTCCGCGCCTTCCCCATCCAAGCCAACCCGCGAGTAAACCCCATGTCATCCATCCAATCCCTGCATCGTTTTCTGCAACACTTTCATACGGTTTCAGGTCGCCGCCTCCCGCTTTCGCTTGCGCTCATGGTCCTGCTCGGCCTGCTGGAGGGCGTCGGCATTGTGCTGCTGCTACCGCTGCTGTCCTTTGTGGGCGTGGGCGATTGGCAAAACGGGAATGCGCGGCTCGACGCCCTGCTGCGGGCCTGCTTCGATTTCCTCCACCTCACCCCTAGCTTGGAAGGGGTGTTGTTGTTGTTTGCGGGCCTGTTTGTCGTACGGCGTTTCGTGCTCTACCACAACGAATTGCTGAGCGTGCAATTGCAACAGGATTTTATGGAAACCCTGCGCGGCGACCTCTACCACGCTTTACTCCACAGCAACTGGACCTTTTTCCTGACCCACAAGTCGGCGGACTTTATTCAAGCGCTCACCACCGACATGAACCGCATCGGTCATGGCTCGGCCTACCTGCTGCGCGGCGCGGTAACGCTGATGATGATCGGCGGTTACGGCCTGCTTGCGCTCCTTATCGATCCGGCAATCACGCTGCTCACGGGTTTGATCGGCGGCGGCGTGCTGTTGCTGCTGCGCAAACGCATGCAGGCGGCGGCCATTGACGGCAAGGCGATCACCCAAATCACCAACGGCCTGTTCACGGCGATCACGGAACACCTCAACGGCATGAAAGAGACCAAGAGTTTCGGCGCGGAAAACAACAACCTCCAACACTTCCAAAAACTGAACCGACAGAACAAAGATGTGATCATGCGCTTCAACCAAGGCGCGGTGGCGGCGCAAATGTGGTTCTCCTTGGCAAGCACCGCGGTGTTTTGCGGCTTTTTCTACGCAGCCGTGCGCTGGTTTGCGCTGCCAGGCGCTTCGCTGCTGCTACTGATCCTGATCTTTGCGCGTTTAATGCCGCAAATCGCGCAATTCCAGCAGAACCTACACCACCTCAGCCACGTTTTGCCGATCTACCGGTTCTACCGAGATTTGTTGGATGATTGCCGCGCGGCGATGGAATGCGACGCGCCGGGGAAGCAAAACAAGCTGCCCCCGCTTACCGGCCAGGTCCGCTTCGAGGGCGTGGTTTATGCCTATGCGAACCGCGCACGCGCCGCGCTGGACCAGATCCGGTTTACGATCCGCGTGAACCAAACCACGGCTTTGGTGGGTCCCTCGGGTTCGGGCAAAACCACGGCGGTGGATTTGTTAATGGGTTTGATGATGCCGCAACAAGGGGCGCTTACCATCGACGGCATCCCCCTGGCGGCGGACAACCTCAAGGCGTGGCGCGCCCAGGTGGCCTACGTTCCCCAGGATACATTCCTCATCGACGGCACGGTGGCCGACAACCTGCGCTGGGCCGACAAGGCGGCAAGCGAAACGGCGATGTGGCACGCACTGGAACAGGCGGCGGCGGACGATTTTGTGCGCGCGCTACCGGGGCAACTGAACCAACCACTGGGGGAACGGGGCGTGCAACTCTCCGGCGGCGAAAAGCAACGCATCGCATTGGCACGCGCGCTGTTGCGCAAGCCGAACCTGTTGATTTTGGACGAGGCGACCAGCGCCTTAGACAGCGACAACGAGGCGCGCATCCAACAGGCGCTGCACAACCTCCACGGCCGCCTGACCATCGTGATCATCGCCCACCGTCTGTATTCCCTGCGCAACGCGGATCAACTGTTGGTTCTGGAAGACGGCGCCTTGGTTCAGTCGGGTACCTGGTCGGAGCTGACCCGCGACGACGGCCCCTTCCGCACCATGCTCGAAAAGCAATCGGGCCGGAATCCGCAAGGCGGGAAAATCCGATCTCTTTCGTGAGGGTCCGATTAAATTTGCCCCGCCGCCGAGTCGCCAAGGTAGAATGTTCGCAACCACTTTCATCACGCGTTACGTTGGAGCAAGGAGTCGTCTGCTATGACACTGGAAAATTTGCCGGCTTGGTCCGCCCTCGAAAATCACGCGGCCACCACGGCCGGGATTCACCCCCGCGAACTATTTAATTTGATGCCCGAACGCGCCAAAAACATGTCACTGACGGCGGGCCCCCTGTGGATGGATTACTCCAAAAACCTGATCACGGCGGAAACCATCTCGCTGTTGTTGAAGTTGGCCGAGGCCCGCGAGCTGCCCAGGGAAATCGCCGCGATGTACGCGGGTGAAAAAATCAACCGCACCGAAAACCGCGCGGTCCTACATGTAGCCCTGCGCGCGGCGCGCGACGAGGTCTACAGGGTCGACGGCGTCAACGTGGTGGACCAGGTCTACGCGGTGCGCGACCGCATGGCGGCCTTTGGCGAACAGGTCCGCAACGGCGAATGGCTCGGCTTCACCGGCAAACGCATTAAAAACGTGGTCAACATCGGCATCGGCGGGTCCGACCTGGGGCCGGTGATGGTCTACGAGGCGCTGAAACACTACAGTGACCGCAACCTGACGGTTCGGTTTGTTTCCAACGTGGACGGGACCCACCTCGCCGAGGCGACCCGCGATCTGAACGCGGAAGAAACGCTGTTTATCATCGCCTCCAAAACCTTTACGACCCAAGAAACGATGACAAACGCCCACTCGGCGCGCACCTGGCTGATTGGTCAGTTGGGCGACGCGGCGGCGGTCGCCCGCCATTTCGTGGCGGTCTCCACCAACGCGGCGGGCGTCCGTGATTTCGGCATCGACACGGCCAACATGTTCGAATTTTGGGATTGGGTCGGCGGCCGCTATTCGCTGACCTCCGCCATCGGCTTATCCCTGGTGATCGCACTGGGCAAGGACCATTTTGACGCCTTGCTCAAAGGTTACCGCACGATGGACCAGCACTTCAAAAACGCACCCTTGGCGGAGAACATGCCGGTCATTTTGGGCTTGTTGGGCGTGTGGTACATCAATTTCCTCGAGGGCTCCAGCCACGCGATTTTGCCGTACGACCAATACATGCACCGTTTCCCGGCCTACTTCCAACAGGGTGACATGGAGAGCAACGGCAAAAGCGTAACCCGCGACGGCGAGGCGGCGCTGCACGCGACCGGCCCGATCATTTGGGGCGAACCCGGCACCAACGGCCAGCACGCGTTTTACCAACTGATCCACCAGGGCACCTCGCTGATCCCCTGCGATTTCATCGGCTTCGCCAAGTCACTGAACCCGGTCGGCGATCACCACGACAAACTCATGGCCAACTTCTTCGCCCAACAAGAGGCGCTGGCCTTCGGGAAAACCGAAAACGAGGTTCGCGAAGAAGGCACCCCGGAAGAACTGGTCCCCTTTAAAACCTTCGACGGCGCCCGCCCCTGCACCTCGATCATGGCCGAGCAATTGACGCCCGAGGTACTGGGCAACCTGATCGCACTCTACGAGCACAAAATCTTTGTACAAGGCGTGATTTGGGATATCTACAGCTTCGACCAGTGGGGCGTCGAACTGGGGAAACAACTGGCGAAACGCATCTTGCCGGAGCTGGCCGAGAAAAAGGCGGCGCCTGAAAACCACGATGCGTCCACCAACGCCCAAATCGCCTGGTACCTCCAACACCGCGATTAAACCGAATCGGCGCGGCCTTGCCCGCGCCGCACTTTGACGAAAGAGGAAGCATGGACATTCTGGAACACAACCGCAATGCTTGGAACGGTTACGTGGAAAGCGGCAACGAATGGACGCGCCCGGTCGATGCAGCGGCGGTGGCCGCGGCCCGCGCGGGTGATTGGCAGGTGGTGTTAACCCCAACCAAACCCGTCCCCCGCGACTGGTTTCCCGATCTGAGCGATTGCGATTTACTGGGACTGGCCTGTGGTGGCGGACAACAAGGCCCGCTTTTTGCCGCGGCCGGGGCACGGGTCACCATTTTCGACAATTCACCCGCGCAACTGGCGCGCGACGCCGAGGTCGCCGCGCGTGAGGGGCTGACGATTCAAACGGTTCAGGGTGACATGGCCGACCTAAGCTGTTTCCCCGACGCCTCCTTCGATTTGGTGTTTAACCCCTGTTCGGTGGTGTTTGTGCCCGACGTGGCGCCGATTCAGCGCGAGGCGGCGCGGGTGCTGCGGCCCGGCGGTTTGTTGATGATGGGTTTCACCAACCCGGCGTTGTTCGTGTTCGACTACGCCAAGTCACTGAAGGGCGAACTCGAGGTACGCCACAAAATTCCCTACGCGGACACCACCGACCTGAGCGAGGCCGAGCTGGCCGCGCTAACTGACAAAAACGAGGCGATGACCTTCGGCCACTCGCTCGACAGCCTGATCGGCGGGCAACTGGCGGCGGGTTTGCTCATCAAGGGGTTTTTCGAGGACGCCGCGCCGGAAGAACCCTTGAGCCGCTATATGAACAACTACATCGCCACCTGCGCGGTGAAGCCGGGTTAACGCGAAAAGGAGAGCCTTGTGACCATTGCTTATTGGTGCGTGTTTGCAGCCGCCATCTTGCCGTACATTTTTACGGCGATCGCGAAAATCGGAGCGCCCGGTTTCAGTAACCGCCGCGTGCGCGAATGTCAGGACAAACTTGAAGGTTGGCGCAAACGCGCCCACTGGGCCCACCAAAACGGACACGAGGCCTTTCCTCCCTTCGCGGCGGGCGTGATCATCGCCCACCTGGTCGGCGCCAAACAACAAACCATCGACATTCTGGCGGTCACCTTTGTGGTGTTTCGCATCGTCTACGGGATCTGTTACCTGACCGACAAACCGACCTTGCGTTCGCTGGCGTGGGCGGTGCCCTTTATCAGCATGATCGCGTTATTTTTTATCGGATAACTTCTCGGCCTCGGGCAGTTTGAGGAAGGAAAAATCGTCGAGCAATTGCAGCGTCGCCTTGAGTGCCCGCGAGAAACCGGGCACCTTGGCGAGGCGAATCAAGTTGATCAGCAGCGGCACGGTGCGTTCAATGAAGCGGTCGGTTTTCTTTTGGCCGGGCGTTTTGTCGTACACCCAAAACAAAATGATCCCCATGTGGTACAGCCACAGCAGGCCGGGCAAAAAGGCGTCGAGCGGTTTGGGCACGCGCGAGCGGCTGCCCCGGTAAATTTCGGCAAAAATACGCATGCTGCGTTCGCGCAACGGTCGCGAGGGCTCGCTAAACGGCGACAGCGGGTGGTTGGGATCGGCGGCGACCTTAAACAACGCGGCGGAAATTTCGTGGTAGGGTCGGCTGATTTCGATCTGGGCCTGGACACATAACTTGAGGCGTTTGGCGAAGTTCTTTTCTTCTTCCAAGATTGTGCGGCAGGCAGCCTCGTGTTGAACCAAGGAACGCTCGTAGAAGGCGTTGATAATGTGTTCTTTGGTTTCGAAGTAGTAATAAGCGGCACCGGGCGAAAGGCCGGCTTTTTTGGCGATGGCCCGCATGGTCATTTTCTCGTAACCGCCGTCCAACATCAGCGGCAGGGCGGCGTCGAGAATGCGCTGCCGCGTAATCTCCGCTTTTTTGCGTTTTGCATCGGACGAAGTCATGAACCCTTCCCCCCTACCGGGAATTGCCTAAGTGGTGTAACGTACTTGAAGAACGCACCTTTAACTCACCAACACGGCGGCGAACCGTTCCAGCAAAACTTTAGCGCAAGAACCCATAGACAACAAGCCGCGGAACGATGAAGGGCACCATAAGGCACCCCACCAACAGCTTTCCGGGAGAACCCATGGACGATTCCGCGCTTTTTCAAGCACTTCAGGATAACCAACAAGACCCGCAACCAACGGCGGTCGCCACCATTGTCAGTATCGACGGCCCCGCCTACCGCGGGCTCGGCACCCAAATCGCGATTCGCGCCAACGCCCCGGTTTACGGCACCATTAGCGCGGGTTGCCTCGAAAACGACGTACGCCGCCATGCCGAATTGTGTTTTCAGGATCAGCGCGTGCACCGGGTAACCTACGACGCCACCAACGACGATGAACTGATTTGGGGCATGGGTACGGGTTGCGGGGGTCGCATCGAGATTCAAATAACACCGTTGTTCGACCCGGCCCAAACCGCCTTGTTGTCTTGGATCGAGGCGGTACAACAACGCCGCGCTTCAGGCGCCTTTTTGCAGGAAATCGTCGCCGACGGCGCCGAGGCGGCCGGCTTGTGTTGGCTCGACGGAAAGGGCGTCACCCCGGCGTTCCCCACAAGCAGCCTTCCCAGCGCGGCAGTGATCGACATGGCCATGGCGCGACTGGACCGTGATGGGTCGGACCGACGCGGACGACGCCCCGCGCTGCTGGAAGAACCAAGTGCGCGTTGGTTGTTTCGGCCCGCCGCGCCACCACCGGCGGTCCTGTTGGTCGGCGCGGGCAGTGACGTGGCCCCGCTGATCACCGGCTTCGCGGGGCTCGGTTGGCAAGTGGAAGTGATCGACCATCGACCGGACCAACGCGACCCGAACCGCTACCCCGCGGCGACCTGGCTGACGGCGGAACGGGCCAAGGACTTCGCGGCCCGACCGGCGCATCGCCGCGATTTCGCGGCGGCGGTCATCAAAGGCCACCACTTCGAGCGCGACGCGGCCTGGCTGGCGGCGGTTTTGAAGGAAGCGATCCCCTACGTGGGCGTGCTCGGACCGAGAAGCCGCTTCGAACGACTGGTGGCCCATCTCGCCGAACAAGGAACCCGGTTCGACGCGGAACAATGTGCCCGCGTCTATGCGCCGACGGGCCTCGATTTGGGCGGCGAGAACCCGGCCGAGGTGGCCCTTTCGGTGGTGGCCGAGGTCATGAAAGAAACCCACCGCCGCACGGGCGCACCGCTGCGTGAAAAGAAAGGTCCCATCCACGAGCGAGGAAGTCATTGATGGGGGTGTCCCGATGGTGCATCGCTTGGGATTCGTTGTTTCTTAGGATTTCCCGATGGTTTGAGGATAGGCGATTTCGCCTGCCCGCCTTTTTGGATCTGGATGCGCCGCGGATGATGCCGCTACTTCGTTGGTCTGGTAAATCCATTCATCCAAGGCGGAATTCGCAACACCAAGCAGGCGCACCCAATCGCACAGTCGCCATTCATCCAAGGCGGAATTCGCATCGCCAAGCGGGCACACCCAATCGCCCATCCTCAAATCATCCTAGTATCCTGAGAAATAACGAATACCAAGCTAACTTCTATTGGAACAAACAATGTACCGCAACCATCCATTCATCCTTAAACAACGAGTACCAGGCCCAATCAGATCCACCAACATCCCCTTCGCGTCCTCAGGATCCGTCTTTCCCACGAGTGAAACGGGAAAAAAATTGTTTGACCGAATCCAAGCGCGACGGCTTCTCGGCCTGTACTTGCTCCGCCTCGGCTTCAGCCGCCTCGTGCGCGGTCTCCGCTTCAAGTACCGGAATCCAAGCGGCCAGCGCGACATTGTAGGGGGTTCGCTCGTATTGGGCGGCCTCGGCAAGGAAGGTTCGCGCCACCTCAAAACGCTTGGCGGCCACCGCATGGGTCGCCGCCGCCTCCAGGCGTTCCATTTCGTGAGTCAGGGTGTGTAGATAGGAAAGATCGGCACCACAGCGGCCACATTGATGCTGTTCATCAATTTGGCCGTGACAGGCCGGACAATCGCTCAAGGATTTCGTCATCTCAGCCACCGCCCCTACATTTCCAGGTAAAACAGCAGATCGTCCAAACGACTGCTTTGTTCGTCTAACTTGGCCTCGTCGCCTTCGTTGGCCGCATCCTTCACCGCGGCCAAGCAGGTAGCGACATCACGCGCATCATTGCCCGTTAATTTGGGCAACAAGGACTCGGCCCGTGCGATCAGGTCCATGACTTCGGTCGCGGTATCCTCGCTCAAAGATTCCTCCGAACCGTCCTCGGCCGCATCAACGGTCGCCGACCCTTTTTCACCCTCGGCGAACAACCGCTCGATGCGCTCCTTCGCCGCCGAGATGCTTTGACCGTCACCCGCCTGAATCGAACGTCGAATCACCAGCGATTTCTGCAGACCGCTGACCTTCTCTTGGGCGGTGACTTCCAAAATGCCGTCGGCAGTCAGCGACAACTGCACGGTAACCAAGTTCCCGGCAGGCGCGGGCGATAAACCGGTGACGGTGAAATCACCAATCAGCAGGTTGTCGCGCACATCATCGCTTTCACCCTGGTAAATTTTGATTTCGACTTCTTTTTGGTTCTCGTTAACGGTGCAGAACACCTCGGACTTGGTGACCGGGATCGGTGTGTTCTTGCGAATTATGGGCGCAAAGAAATGGGGGTTGTAGGGTTTCTCCCCGCCGGACGCGGCGTCAATGGCGTTGGTGCCGAAGGTATAGGGCGTGACGTCCAGCAGCACCGAATCGACCTCGACGCCGTCGA
The DNA here is from genome assembly GCF_017377855.1 of Acanthopleuribacter pedis. Taxonomy (GTDB): domain Bacteria; phylum Acidobacteriota; class Holophagae; order Acanthopleuribacterales; family Acanthopleuribacteraceae; genus Acanthopleuribacter; species Acanthopleuribacter pedis. The sequence continues at coordinate 88,005 of NZ_JAFREP010000005.1, read as the reverse complement.
TTACCGCGGCCTGCACCGCGGCCCCGGTGGCCACGCACAGTTCCGGGTGAATCCCGCCACGCGGTACCAGACCGAACAAACGCTCCAGCGACTTTTGGATAAAGGGCGTGCGGGTGCTTCCCCCAACCAACACCACCTCTTCAATGTCCAACACGGTGAGTTCAGCCTCAAGCAAGGCTTTCTGCACGGCTTCCATGGTGCGGTCGACCAGGGGCGTAATCATCTGTTCGAATTCTTCGCGGGTAACCTCGCAGCGCAGGTGCATCGCCGTACCCGCTGCATCTTCGCCAATATATGCTTCCTCCACCACCGCAAACGGGAAATCGCTGAGATGGACCTTGGTCGCCTCCGCCGTTTTGAGCAACGCCGCGGCAAGGCGACCCTGCAAGGCATCCGCATCCAAGCTGTAACTTTTTTTGAGTTCCTCGAAAAAGTGGCGCACCAAACACTGGTCGAAGTCGTCCCCGCCCAAGCGCCGGTCACCGGTGCTTGCCATCACTTCCAAAACGTCCTGTTCGATGGTCACCACCGAGACGTCGAAGGTGCCGCCGCCCAAATCGTAAACCAACAAATGGCGCCGGCCCTCCTTGCCCACTTCGTAGGCAAGGGCCGCCGCGGTGGGTTCGTGAATCATACGCATCACTTCCAGGTCGGCCAGTTCGGCGGCGGCAAAAGTGGCCTGACGCTGGGCGTCGCTGAAATAAGCGGGTACGGTGATCACGGCACGGCGGACTGGAACCCCCAAGGCCGCTTCCGCGCGGCGTTTCAGTTCTTTGAGAATCAGCGCGGAGATTTCCTCCGGCCGGAAGGCGGAATCACCCAGATGGATCTTTTGCGTGCCGCCCATTTGCCGTTTCACCGAACGAACGGTCCGTTCCGGGAACAGGGCGAACTGGTTTTTGGCGGCCTCGCCGACCATGAAACGACCCGATTCGTCGCAGCCCACCACCGAGGGCAAAATGATGGGATCACCGAGTAAATCGACGCGACCCTCGCGGTACACGGCTATTTCAGAGTTGGTGGTACCCAGGTCAATGCCGACAATGGGACCCGGCGGGAGGTCAGGACGATGGGGCGCCATCGTTGCCTCCTTCGCCGCGGTTCACTTGCACCTCGGCATACCGCAACACCTCGTCGCGCCAGGTGTAACCGGGCAATAACTCCCCCGTGACCAGGCCGTCTTCTTGATCCGCCTGATGCACCACTTCGCCAACTTTCATGAATCGACCGTCAAAAGGCAATCCCAGCGTCGGGATGGGTTCCAGCCCGTATTGTGCCAATTGATTTTGGAGCCGATGTGTCAGCGCCTCGCGCCCTTCCGTCACGGTCGCCAACAACTTGGCTTCTTTGGCAAAGACCCGACCCGACCAGCCAGGCTTAAAATCCTTCATGGCTTGGTGTTCCGCGTGTAACTTGTCGCAAACCATGATCATGTCCAGCAGGATCGGCCGTATCAGTTCGCGCACCTGGGTTTCAACCCGTGCATCCAGATCCGCCTGTTGGGTCGCGCCAAGTTGTTCCATCACGCCACGACTCACTTCAATCGCGGCACAGGCACCCTCGAACTGTTGCAAACCGTCTTGTAGGATCCGCGTTTCGCGGCGAACCTCGCTCTTGAGCTGGGTCATTTCCCGGTGCAAGACCAGCGCGCTTGCGCCCATGTCGGCCTCGGGATTCGGCTCAGGGCAATCCTGGCTCAGGTAGTGGCGGAACCGTTCTACCAGGGGTTCGATATCGGCCGGCGCTTTCGGCATGTTCCCTCCCGTGCTTTCAGGACGTTGGCTCTTCGTGGTTTTCCCCGTTTTGGCAAAACAGTTGCCGCACATCGTCCGGCGCGACCGCGGCGGTTTGCAACCGCAAGCGGGCCTGCAGGTCGGCAACCAAGGGGGCGGTCGCCGGTGCGCGACGATCCGTCAGGCGCAAGGCGCGACGGCCCGCGGGGCAGCGTAACGCGTCGTAGGCGGCGCGGACGTGTTGGTAAACGCGCGGCGCCCGTTCCGGCGGGAATCGGCGCACCAAAGCGAGAAAGGCGCGGCGCACCGTCTCATTGTCATCCGCGGGGGTAACACCCAGTATTTCAAATGGATCGACCAGACACAATAGTCTTTTTCCCAGATCGTGAGACGTTTCTGTTGCGGGTTCCATGATGGGATGCTCCTAGCCGTCGCCGTGTTCTTCGAGCAAGGCAAAAAAATGTTCGATACGGCCCGCCAGTTCGGTTTCATCGTGGGCGACCGCCTCAAACAAGCTGTCGTCCAAGCGTTGCAGCAACGCCGGCGGGACCCGCTTCCCCTGGGCGAGTAAAAGACGGCCCTGCAACAAACACACACACGCATGGTTCACATCGCCGCGGTGCTTAAGCAGTTGATCGGCAAGGGAAAGCCAATCAAGTTCGAGCGCGGTTTCCACCAACTGTACCCAGGATGCAGCCAGACGACCATCCTCCTCGGTGGCGGCCATAGCGGGCGCCCATGCCTTGGCCGCGAGGGTCATTAGCGGTTCGTGGAGTTCGGGATCCTCCCAGGCCGACCAGTCATCAAGGAACTGTTGCAGCTCGGCCGCATCGGGTCGCCACGCGATGCACTCACCTAAGGCGTCGAAATCGAGTTCGGGCCAGTCCGGGGCCTTTCCAAGCCGGGCGGCCTGATGGAGCCAGCGCATCATGTGGGTTGCACGGCCACGCAGGGGTGTCAGTTTTTCACGCCAATCCAAAGGCGCCGGTTCCGTGGTCGGGTTGAAATGATGGTCGTAAAGGTAAAACAAGGCGCGATCGAGATGGGCGCGCGCGCACTGGTCAAAGGCCGCCAACAGCTTGATCCGCTCGGCGGGGTCCTCGGTCGCCACCAAAACCTGTTGGAGCCGACCGATGAGGTGGGTGCGCACATCGCGCGCCGCCGGTTCCAAGCTCGCCAAGGCCAAAGCGATGCGACAGAGCAGGTCGGTATCCGCCACGTGCCGTGCCAACCCCCAGGCCTTGCGCATGATGGGCGCCGAATCGACCTGTTCCTCGCAAACCCGCGTCAGCCAACGACATACCCGCGGGCCGGGATGCACATCGGCGGCCAGCCAATCCAAGAGAAGATGCCACGTATCTTGTTCATCCGGCGCCTCGGCCACACAATGCTCCAAGCGCGGCCAGACATCAAAACCAAAACTGAGACAGTCAAAACCACCCCGTTCCATTTCGAGCAGCAGGGTCAAGCCGTGTTTGACGGCCACGCGGCGGTCCAAGCTCGATGCATTTTCAGGATGATCCGCCAGTTCGAACCACAAGGCGGCGGCGCCGAAACGGTCGCGGGTTTCCTCCGCGCGTTTGGCCGAAACCAACAGGCACTCCCGCTCGTGGCGGGGCCAGTATGCGTCGCACGCGGGGTCCGGCGCGATCAGGGGCAACCACTGGACCGCAAAATGCGCCACCCGCGCGGCGGCGTCGGGATCGCGTTGGGTTAGTTCGCGGTGAAAAGGAATCAATGCCTTGAGCCGGGCCTCGGGGGCCAGGGTTTCGTCTCGCAAACAAACCAACAAGCCGTAATCCCGTTCATCCAGGCCGTTTAGCCCGGCGATGAGGCGGCGTTCATAGGCCGGTCGCCCTTCCCAAACCAACAGAGAGGTAACGGGTTGCCGGGCCGCCACCACGACACGCCACAAGGGTAAAAATGGTGAATCCGTCGCCAAACGACGCGCTACCTCGGGGAGCCGGTTGTTTTGATCCGCGGCCAAACCCGCCTTAAGCACCAAGGCCAAGTCACGAAAACCCGAATCAAAAGGCAATGCTTTTAACGCGGTCCGTGCCGCCGGCGCATCGCCACCACAAAAGGCGGCAAGCGCCCGCCGGGCCGCCTCAAGCCGCACGGCAAAAACGGCGGCCTCTTGGGGGACCTTTTGCTCGGGATGAAACCACAAAAAATTCGCCGCGAAGCGCGCCTCCAGGCGACGGGCGACACCGGCGGGTAGGCCGGCGGATCCATCAAGACCGGCCAGCCATGCCGGGGGGAGCCGCGTTGGTGTGGTTTTTAGGGCGAGTTGCACCGCGCCGGTGTGGTGAAAGCGCGCGTCCATACCCGGCGCTACTTGGCCCAACAATTCCTGGCACCGCGCTGAATCGCCACGAGATAGCGCTTGATCAAACCAAGCCGCGTGGATGGCGCGCCAAAGTGCCAACCCCGCCTCATCCGCCCTAGATCGCACCAACAAGGCGGCGGCATGCCACGCCGTTTCGAGACGACCCGCTTCAAAAAACCAGCGCACTTTGACCTGTAACAAACCGGGAGATAGGTTCTCCAGATCGACTAGGATCTTTTTGGTCTTGCGATCAGGCTGCAAAGATTTCGCCACGGGTCCACTCACATCTCATCCACCGTCTTTTCGGATGCTTCTCTTTTTTTCTGCGTTGATATATTACCACAAAGCCGCATGACATCCACTTGGCTTCCGTGAATCGCGCTGGTCCTCTATCTATCGGATGCGGGCCGATGAACCTTCACTTCAAACCTGGGAAACGGTCTGCAAGTGGGGCGAGACCGCGGCCAGTGCTTGGGGCGTAAAGTGGGCTAGAGGCAATCGCGGTATTGATTAAAACTTTCGCGGACGGTGCGTGCCTTGTTCAAAAGCTCGCCCTTGTATTCCGTCACCGCGCCGCGATCCCCTTCTAACTTGCGGCTTTGTGCGAGGGAGGAATTGAGCGAATCAAGCACGCGGAAGATCCGGCTCAGGCCGGGCTGACAGGTACGCAAACGCTGGACCGATTGGCGGCCCTCCTCACTTAAGGCTTCCTCATCCAATCGCCCGATCTTGCTGAACAAGGAACTGGATTCCTGTTTGAGCCGCGTGGTTTTGCCACGCAATTGGGACATCACCCGCCGCTCCGCTTGATCCCGACGTACCAAATCGTCGGTGTAGCGCAAGGTGTCACGACCCACTTGGTCCAGTTCACGAAAAAAGGTCTCCAGTTGTTCGCCGAACTGTCGTGGATCGAAGGCTTCGGTGCCTTGATTGTTGTGCAGGTTGTGGGGTTCCAGGGTAATCACTTTGGTAGCGGTGTTGATGTTAACGATAAAGTGGTTGAGAAAATCCTGGCCCAACAAACCGTAGATCCCACCGGAGGTCAGCGCGTGGATGCGGTTGCCCAGAACCGACATGCTGGAAACGCGCGCACCGGCCAAGGAGAGTTCATTCATTTTGTACATTTTGGCGTGGACGATTTTGCCCGCCACCCCGGTCATGGGAATCGATTGGCCGGTATTGCTGCCACCAACCTGCTCCAACAGGGCGGGATCAATCACGGTCTTGGAAGCACCGGTATCCAACACAATATCAAAAGGCCCGCGCTTGTTGAGGTGCAGCCCCACGATGATGTTGTTCCCTTCCAAACGGTATTCCAAGGTGATTTTGCCGCTTGTCGCCGCGGGTCTGCTCGATTGGTAGTTTTTGTTGGTGAGACCGGTAGGGTCTTTCAGTTTGTAGCGCTCTTCCTCGGCCTGACGTTTGGCCTCGGCCGCTTTGCGGCGCGCGTTCTGATCTGTTTCCACCCGTTCACGCCATTCCTCGGTTGCCTTGGCGGAGGCTTCCCAGTTCACCATGTTCTCCGGCAGTGCGAAGGTTTGACCTTTGTGGGTAATGGAAACCGTGCCACCGTTTCGCTCCACCCGTTCGGCCAACATTTTTTTTCCGTTCTTGAGGACCAGCACCTCGCCGGCTCCCAACAGGGTCAAGAAGCAAAGAAGCAACCACTGCATCACAGCACCTTTAGCGTTTAATATCGCGTTCGACGGAGGTAACAGCCGCCAAAGGGTTCATTATTTCAAAGAACGGGCGAGCTTGCCACGGCAGGGACGTGCGCTTGGTTGCAGAAGCCCTCATTTTCGCCTCGGCGCCGGCGGCCGGCGCGTGGGGTGAACCGGGGGTAATCAATCCATTTCCAATTTGTTTCAGTCGGCCGGGTTTGCCCGCTACGCCGGGCAAACAAAAAATGGGCCGAAGGCGGGAGCCTTCGACCCAGATTTCTAGAAACGATCAAGAACGATTGTGTTAGGCGTTACCGCGTTGCTTGCGGGAGATCGCCATGGCGGCACCCATCAGCAACAGGACAAAACCAATCAGTGCCCATTCACCCAAGGTAGGTACGGTCAAGACCGGAGCACCACCGGGGTTCAGGATCACGTTGCCACCGTCGGCGGCAACATAAGAAGTGTCGGGCGCGCCGGTTGCACTCAAGGTGATGGTACCGGAAGCGGGGATGGTGATGGGACCTTCAATGAGGGTCCAATCGGCGGGGTTGGTAGAACCGTTGGCATTGTAAAGCGAGAATACACAGCCGGGGGTACCGTTGGCCACAATGGAACCACCGATGGTGATGTTCAAGGTCACGGTACCGCAAGCGGTGGTGTCGTCATCGGTGATGGTCACGGTTACGTCATCGGTGTCACCGTCGCCGAACGCATCGTAGTTTGCGTCGGTTGAGGTGGGATCACCCACCGTGATGGTGTAGCTCAAGTCGCCTTCGTTGTCACCGTCGTCAACGGGGGTAACCGTTACGGTCGCCGGTGTATTGGCGGTGGTAATGGTCACGGTCGCGGGAGATACGGTTACCTCGGAAGGATCGCTGGAGGTGATGGGGATGTTGACGTCGGCCGTGGGCGCCGCACCCAAGGAAATGGTGAAGGTACCGGCGGGACCGGCTTCATTCACGGTCAGGGTGGTGGGGTTCACGGTAATGGAAGGCGTATCATCGTCAACGTTCACACCGGAAACATCCGCTACCGCGATGCCGTTGTAGGCGGTGTCCACGGAAGTTGCGGTCGTGGTGATGGTGAAGTTTTGGTTACCGTCGGCAACCGCGTCATCGACACCCGTTACGGTGACCATTTGCGAGGTGGTACCGTTGGCGGAAGTAAAGGTTAATGACGCGGGTGAAACGGTGGCTTCCGCGGTATTGCTGGAAGCGAGCGCGATGGTCACATCTTCCATGGGGAAGGTATCCAATTGAACCGTGAAGGTATCGGTTGTACCCGTCTCCGAGGTAGTGACGGCAACCGGGGTCACGGTCACGCCGGCGGTATCGTTGTCGTTGTTCAAGCAGAGCACATCGTCAACCGGAACACCTTGCCAGGTGGGATCGGTACTGGTCGTGTCGCTCAGGATGATGGAGAAGTTCACGTTTCCGTCGGCAATCATGTCGTCAACACCGGTCACGTTCACCGTTTGTGGTTGATTCCAGTTTGCGTTGGTGAAGGTCAAGACGGTCTGATCCGCGACACCCTCTTGAGGATCTTGCGAAGACACGTTGATCATCACGTCGGCGGAAGGTTGCGCATCGAGCACAACGGTAAAGAAGTCGGTTGCCGTGCCGTTTTCATCGGTGACGATGGGCGTGGCATTGGGCGTAACGGTCACGCCGGCCGAATCGCCTTCGTCCGCGTTGGCGAAGGTTACGTCGGCAGGATCCAAACCGTTGTAGTTCGCATCGGTGGATGCCGCCGGACGGGTAATGATGGAGTAGTCGATGGTCCCGTCAACGATAAAGTCGTTTGCACCGGTTACCGTCACCCGTTGCGACACGTTCCAGTTAGCGGTGGTAAAGGTCAAACTGGAAACATCGGCGGTACCCTCGGAAACGTCGGAGGTTTCAATGCCGATGACCACATCCGCGGTCGGCATGCTGTCGAGCACCACGTCAAAGAAGTTGGTGGTTCCGGTTTCACTGGTAGCCAGAGGCTCCGCGCCGTTAGGCGTTACGGTGAAACCGGCGGTGTCGTCATCGGTGTTGGTACCGGTCACATCGGCAACATCACCGGCGCCCAAGGCATCGTAGGTTCCGTTGGTACTGGTGGGATCACCGGTCGTAATGGTGAAGGGCTGATCGCCGTCGTCAACCATATCGTCGGCACCGGTGACGGTGACCATTGCCGAGTAACTGTTACCGGGGTTCAGGTCTACAGAGGCGGGAACCGTGGCTTCGTTGGTGTTGGAACTGCTCAGAGGAATCGTAATCGTTTCGCCACCGCCGGGTGTGGTGGTCGCGCTGATGGTGAAGTTCGCGGTACCACCGGCCTCAGTCGTCATTAAGCCGGTTGTAGGGGTTACCTGGATGTTGGCTGACTCGTCGTCAAGGTTGGTCACCGCCACATCGTCAACAGCAATCCCATCGAAATCACCATCCCCGGACGTTGCGGTGGTGGTGATGTTGAACGCAACGTTGCCGTCGGCCACGCCGTCGTCGACACCCGTAACGGTGGCGGATTGGGGCACGTCCCAGTTGGCGGAAGAGAAAGAAAGCGTTGCAGGCGCCACGGTTCCTTCGGTTACGTCGTCGGAAGCCAATGCAATGTCAACCGCGGCGGTTGGCGGCGCGTCGAGAACGATCTCGAAGGAAGCGGTTCCGCCACCTTCCGAAACCGACAGGTTGTTGCCGGTTACGGTTGTGCCGGCAACCAAAAGATCGCCGTCAATGCGGAACGAAAGGTCGTCCAAAGGCTCGGCACCCTGGGCGCAAGTCGCAATCCGCGCGCCCCAAGCGTCGATACAACCGGAAATCAACGCGTTCGCGGTGTACGCACTCTCGTGCAAATCGTCGGCGGAGTTGGAATACCGCCAGTTCCATTGGCCGGCTGCAGAGAAAGATTGGTTGGTGCGAACCGCCAGCCAGTAGGTGCCGGGCGTCAAAATTACGCCGCCACCGGGTAAGTTGATTTGAAAGTCAGCCGACTGGACGTCGGTCGGGGTGACGTTTTCCAAAGCGTAAATGGCACTACCGGAAAGATCGGTGGTGTCGGGCAAGCCGCCACTGTCACCCAAAATGTAAATGTTCACGGACGCCGCGGGCCCCTCGGGACCGCCACCACCGTTGGAGTAGTTGCCCTGGACCAGGATGGACTCAATGCGCCATGCTTTGGCGGTACCGGGAATGACGAAATCGTCTGCCGCGGTTAGGGTCCAGTCAACACCGGGGGAAATTTCCGTATCGGTAACGCGCTGGGACAAAATACCACCCGAGGTTGCGGGTGAATCGTCGGTGGTGTCGAACAAAACGGTCGAACCACGCGTGGGAATATCAGCCAGCGGCTCGCCGCCGGGGCCGTCAATTTGAAACTCAGGTGGAACCTGGGCAAAACCTGCCATTGACCATAACAGGAGAATGGATCCATAGAAAAGCGTTCTCATTTCTCGTCTCCGTAGAAATCATTAGGTTGTTCAATTGTGGGGTGAGGCACTTTATTGTCGGCTAAGGTACCACAGTTGATTACGTTAATCCAACCTTTTGCCGGGAAGGATCCCCAATCGTCCTTAAAGATCGTGTTGCCAATTCTTTCCAGGCCAAATGCGAACCAAATGAACCCATTTTTTTGCCAATGCATCTATGAGAGCACCGACCTTTACTTTTGTTACTGGAGAAACCATTCACACCCCGTGCAAGGACCGTTCCAGGAAAGCATATTTTTTGCCAACCCTTTACCGGGACACGACACCGAACAAACAAAACCAATAAATCAAAACCCTTAACCAAAGAAACTTCACCGAAAATTCAGCGCTAAGCCAACCCCTTTTCACACCTTCGCCTTTACCCAATCCTGTCTCCCTGGGCGAGACGTTTTTCACGCCCACATCCCCGGAATCCACAAATGCGGCCTTCATCACTGATCCCGACACCCACTACAACCCACATTACCCAGTACCCTCGCGTTACCGCTCTTTGGCCGCGGCACGGAACGTGCTACATTGGGCCCCACCGCCGCCAACCGCATCACCGAACCATCATCCCAAACGCTCATCGAGGCATTCCCATGAAACAAGTTCGCACCCATGCCGACGTTGTCCTTCAACGCGTCGGCGAGGAAGCCGTCCTACTCGATCTCAATTCAGGTACCTATTACGAGCTCAACCCCATGGCCCGCCGCATCATCGAATTGCTCAATGAATGCGGTGATCCCAAGGTGGTTGCGGCAACCCTGGAGCAAGAGTTCGAGGTCCTACCGGAAGAACTCGATTCCGACCTCAAAACGTTGCTGCACCAGCTCGAAGCCAACGGCCTGTTGCAAACGATCTAACCCCCACGGTAATCCAACACCTTGCGTGAACTCTGTGCGTTGCTCGGCGGCAACGGACCCTTCCAACAAGAACGCCTTCACCACTTACAACGCGGTTTGCGAACACCGGCCGAGGCCCGCGTGACCCATCACACCGAAACCAACGGTGATCACTGGATTCTCGCCGGACACCAATATCAGGCCTCACGCCTTTCTCCAGAGACTTGCATTGGCTCAGTCGGATCGGTCACCGTCCTTGCCGACATGGACGCGCCGGATCAACCCCGACTGCGGCGCAAGCTCGGCGAACAAAACCTCAGCGGTGCAGCTTTGGTCGCGGCCGGTTTCACCCGGTTGGGCGCCAAACTTGCCGCCGAGTTACGGGGAAGTTACAGCCTGATCATCTGGGATCGGCACCACCGCCGGCTCACCCTCGCGCTCGACCCCTTGGGCGCCAAAACGCTCTACTACCATGCACTCGGTGAAAACAGTTGGGCCATTGCCACCCACGCTCGCACCCTTCGCCACCTTGCGAAAGACCGGCCCCCCGAACCCCGAGCCGCGCTCATGTGGTGCCTCAACGAATACGACACCCGCTTCAGCATGTGGCAAGACATCCACGGCTTGCGGCCGGGAGAATGGCTGACGTTTAACGGGGCCGGCGAACCAGACGGCAAACGCCGCGGCATTCACCGCGATCACACGGGACCGGTCACCCTCGACCGACTCTGGTCCACCCTTCAAACCTGCGTCGCTGAAGCAACCGATGATGCAACACGAACCCACGCCATGCTGAGCGGCGGGCTCGATTCCAGCTCCGTCGCGGCCGCGTTCACCCATCACCACGGCCGACCGCCAAGCTGCCACGCCTTTGCCTTTGAAACCCTACACGACTGCGCCGAACAGGCGTTTAGCCAAAAAAGCGCGGAAGAACTCGGCGCGCCCCTACACTTATATAATGCAGAACAGTTCCCCGCCTTTTACCGCCAAGACGGCATCCAACCACCGGAAAACCCTTTCCAGAGCAACGACCCCTTGGAATATGCCGTATTTCAAAAAATCAACAAGCTAGGCGGCCAAACCCTGCTCACGGGACATGGCGGCGACACCCTGTTTACCAACCCGCCCCAAAGCACCTTACTCCGTTTCCCATGGCGCGCAAACGCGGCCGCGAGCCGAAACCTGTTCACCAAAGCCAAACGCGCCTGGCAGGTATGGCTGGCACACCTCCCGCCGGACGGTCTCCAGCGCGCCAAGGCACGGCGACGCGGACTGTGGAAACGCCACCCGGCGTGGCTGCGACAAACGGCCCTGCAAACAGCCGACCCTTGGTCGCTGTTTGACCTAATCGGCCTACCGACCGGTCTCAATCCGTTGACCCATTACCTACACACGCGGATGACCCGCGACGCGGCCGGCGTGCGCCGCGCGATTCACTGGTACAACCGGGCGGCCTTGGAAACCGGAATCCACATCGCGCACCCCTTGTTCGACGAACGCCTTGCCGACCTGATCCTATGCCTTTCCCGTGAAGCCTGGCACAAACATCCCGAACCCAAAGGTTTACAACGCGATTTACTGCGGTCCTTTACCGGTCTCGGCGTGTGTGAACGCCTTGAAAAACCCACCCTGACCGCCTATTATCACGCGGGCATCAAAGCGGAACAGGCTTTCCTGACCGAGGCATGCAACGCTCTCGACGCGCCCTGGTTTGACCAAAAAAAATTCTGTCACGAGGTCGAAACTTTTTGTGCCGGCACGCCACCTTACCCTACAGCCGATTTTTTATCCGCCGCTTGGTATTTGGTCTGGCTAAGTCAAGATTTCACTTCCAATTGACCGCGAGGGTGTTAAAATATGCAACACACTTGATAAAAATCATTTCAGTCGATTTTTTCCGAAGCAGGCAAGTCGGTTCAAAAGTTTGTTTCTTTGGTTAAAGTTTGCTTGAAAGATTTCCGAAGAGTTGGGTATCGCTTAGGACGACACCACCCTTCAAAGAGACCCTTGTGGTCGAACCTCGCTAATGGGCGGCGATTAAGACTTGCCCCAAAAGAAATAAAACCTTAGATTCAAGCAAACCTACATTTGCTTCATGATGGGAGAAAATGATGAACGTCAAACAACCAAACGCCAACCAACATGACGCGAACATCTCTATGGTCAAAAAGCCCTACGAGAAACCCGTTATGGTGTGCCGCGGCGACGTCGCCGAATTGACCCTTTCCGGTTTCAACGCGGGCTCCGACAGCAAGGCCACCGGCGACTTTGTTATCGCCTCCTAGAACGTTCCATTATTTTTTTCACGGCTTCCAGATCACCAGTCCCTTCTGTTTAGGGATTCCTGAATCAAACATCGCGTCGTCGATCATCTGTGCCATCACCCGTCTTCATGACGAACCCCGAAAGAGCGATCCCTTATGGGCTAGCTCTTTTTCTTTGTCCGACGGAACCCCACAACTCAAACTCTCCCGCACAACCAACGGCTACGTCCTGCGGGTCGCCCGGGTTGGTTTTTTTTCGATTGCACCACAAGGAATCGGCGTTTTCCATAACGGCGACGTGAGTCCTGTCCCCTATCTGCTGGGGCGGGTGTTCACCCTGTGGCTGGAACTGTTTCACATGCCCGTTCTCCACGGCGCCACCCTTCACATTCACGGCACCGCACGTGGGTTCCTCGGGCACAGCGGCGCCGGCAAGTCGACCCTCACCGGTTACCTCAATACTCGCGACATCCCTTTGGTGACCGACGACCTTATTCCCCTGGAAGACCAGAACGGGACCTTTATCGTTCAGCCCGGCATTCCGTGTTCGCGCATGTGGCCCGCCTTCGGACGCGAATTTTATGGCGCGTCTTTTGACGACTTCCCCCGCGTTCATCCCGAAATTGACAAACGGCGCATCCCCCGAATCGTCGCCGGTCGTGATCGCTTTGTCACAAATGCCGTGCCCCTAACCCACCTCTACATCCTCGAACGAGACGAACACCAACCAGAACCCCAAATCAGTCGTCTACCGCCTGCACAGGCCCTGGTCCACCTGGCCCACCTATCTAGTATCCATTTGGAAATAAAAGCATTAGGCCTTCAGAGCACACGTCTCATGACTTTGGCGAAGCTGGTCGAACGAACCCAGGTCAACCGATTGCGTTACGGCAACGGCCTAGCGACCCTGGAACACATCGCACAACTGCTCACCCATTCATCCACCCAATCCGCAACACCACCCGGCGGCTAACGCGCATCGCGCGGCACAAAACAGGTCATCGGCACAAAACGCCCCGATTCTTCACCACCCGTCACAAATTGCTGGTCACATACCAGCCAAGCATGGGCTTCCATGGCTTGATCAGGCTCTTTCAGAACACCGAACCAAATACAAGGGGTTAAACCGCGCCGTGCCAACATGGCCCGACCGGTTAAGGCCTGCACCAAACATTTCGCCTGCCAAGGTACGTGCCGCGCACACCGCCGGATCGCCCGTGCCACGACCCGAATCTCCGCGGCGCGCGGACCACTCACGGTTTCGGGTTGCCATTGACGTTTCTCCGCCCGAAGGCCGAACAAGCGCAGCAACCGCTGGAACGATATAAAAAGCAGGGCAAACCTGGCCACCCCGAGCAAAAGCACAACCTCGACGTAACACATAAGTTGCGTCGGGCTACTTTGCCGCAGGACCTGAAGCTTGCCCATCATCGGTCTCCCGAACATGCTGTGCTTAGAAGGCGTTGTTGGTTTGCTGGGTCAATTGAACCCGCGCATCGGAAAAAGCGTCGAGCAACATTTTTTGGGTCAGCGTCTCGGGCAAAACAATGGGATCACCTTGTCCAGGATAAACCACATAAAGCGGAACCCCGGCACGGTTGAACTGTTGCAGCATTTGGGTGATGTGGTCGTCCTTGTTGGTGTAGTCCACTTTAACGCTGTAAATCCCCTCATCAGCCAACACCTGCCGCACGGCGGAACGATCAATGACCAACTTCTCATTGGCCTTACAGGTCAAACACCAAGCAGCGGTGAAATCGACAAAAACAATGCTGTTGGTTTGGCGCAAATGCGCCAAACCTTTTTCAGAGTAGGGAATCCAGGCAATCGTGTCGGGGGTGGAGAAACGGCGCTCAATGGTCTTGAAATACTGATCACCCAGTTCACCTGTATTCGTCTGGCTTGCTTGCAGTTGCCCCTGTAAGTCCAACCGAAGGTCCTCGATAAAACGCTCCCGCGCGGCTTTTGGATTGCTGATGTCGAACAACATAAACATACCTACAAAAATCGAAGCCGCGGCGGAAAGCACGGCCACCAGCAAACCACCGCGGCGGCTTTCGGTGAACCAGGATTGACCAAAGACCCAGGCGGAAAAACTGAGACCGACCAACATCGTCATGGTACCGATCACCCCGTCGCGGCCGGTCAAATCAACAAGCACACTGAACAACCACACCACGGTCGCCATCATCAAGAAACCCAACACCACTTTGAAATGATGCATCCAGGGACCCGGTTTGGGCAGCAGCTTGACCAGCCCGGGGATGTAACACAGCAACAAATAAGGAAACGCGAGGCCAAAGGCAATTACCTGAAACACGAGCAAGATGACCAGCGCGTTCTGGGTGAGCGCCCAAGCATAAGCGGTTCCCAAAAGCGGCGCGGTACAAGGCGTCGAGAGCAGGGTCATCAGCGCCCCCTGAAAAAATGCCCCGCCGGCACCTTGGCGATTCGAAAGCCCGTACAGCGCGTTGGCGTCGGGTGCACTGATTTCGTAAACGCCGAGAAAGCTCAAACCCAACACAAAAATTAAGGCGGTCATGCCGATGACAAACACGGGATTTTGGAACTGGAAGCCGACACCGATTTCGTTGCCTGCACTTTTGGCCACGATAAAAAACAAGCTAAACACCAAGAAACAAACCATAATTCCGGCGGTGTACACCCAGCCTAACTTAATGCGATGCCAATGGTTCTCCCCGGCTTCTTTGACCACGGCAAAAACTTTTAGGGAAAGAACCGGCAAAACGCACGGCATGAGATTAAGGATGGCACCACCCAAAAAGGCAAAAAGCAGAATCGTCCAAAATGAATAATCAAGCGCGGGCGTTTCGGCGGGTGGACCGACCTTGGCGCTGGACGCCGGGGCAACGCCCAGTTCGGCGCTTGGTTCAGGATAGAGCTGTAAACGCAGGGGCGGATGATCGGCACCAAAATCAAAAACACCGCCAAGCGTGGGCGCCTCCGGCTCGGCCGCAAAGGCACCGAATTCGAGATCAACCACCAATCGGCCGCCCTCATGACGTGCTTTGATGCCGTCATGTTGGGCTTCCTCGGTAAAGGTCGGAAAAAAAGTTATCGCCTCGGGCTTAGTTTTAATTGAGGCGCTTTCCGCCTCGCCAAAGGTTACCCTTGCGTTCCATTTTTCCTCGGCAAATTGCCAAGAAACCGCGTATTGAAAATCTTTGGGGGCAGGCCGCGGCAGGCGCGCACGAAACTGTTCAAACAACTTGGTTTCAGTTGGTTTGGCTTGACCCACTCCCAAGTTCAATTCGGCCTTGGCCTCGCCCGGGATGCAACTCTCTTTACACTCCAGCCACTTCACCAGACCTTTAATACTGATTTCGGTTTCCGATCCGGTATACCGAGCTTGGGCGATTAAAAGGGCTTCGTCGTCATAGCCATAGGTCACGTAACCGGCATCGTCCACAAAACGTTTGGGCACGGGAAACTGCAAATCCTCAACCTGGAGTCCTTCAACCGGTTCCAAAATCCACTCGGTCGGTAAGCCGGCAAAACCCGGGCTTTCCCAATAGGTGTGCCAGTGGTCGCGCATTTTTAAATGGATGGCGAGCGAAAAAGGTTCGCCCTTGGCCACCACGGTATGATCCGCGACAATCTTTGCGGCGACATGGGTGCCGCCAAACAACGGCATCGCCGCCAACAATACCAATAAAACCAAGTGTTTCATGTGTTGAAATCCTCCCTCGGCGGCACGGAGAAAAAAGCTTCTCGCCAAGCACGCTTCCCTATTATACGCAACCAGAGCAAAACCCATTCCCGCTTTCACGGGTCTTTGCTAACCCGGTCTCCATTTGGTAGGCGCCGTCACGAGCGCCGCCACCGTATTTTGACCGTGATAACTCACCATAGGGGTGTGGCGGGTGGCGAAACAACTCTGGCCGGTAAGATTGCGACAAAAGGGAAACGCGAGACGGTCTACCCCAAGTCAGTCACAGGCGAGAGATCGAGCAACGATTTGAGTTCGGGTAAATCGGCGGGCCCCCAAAAGGGCACGCGCAGGGGGATTCTCCCCAAGACGGGAACCTGGCCAAAATGGCGCAGGTCGGCGACATTGTCGGGGTGTTCCGGCCCAACCAACACCAAGCCGACGCAAGGAATGTCACGTCGGCGCAATTCTGCCAGGCTCAGCAAGGTATGGTTCAAGGTTCCCAACCCGGAGCGGGCAACCAGCAGAGCGGGAAGGCCTAGGTGACCGATCAAATCAACAATCATGTGTTCCTGATTCAACGGCACCATCAAACCACCGGCACCTTCCACAATCAGCGGTCCTTTCACATCGGGAAGCTGAAAATCGCTCAACCGCAAGACGCGATCCTCGCGACGCGCGGCTTGATTGGGCGACATCGGTGCCTTGAGACAGAACCGTTCCGGTAACAGACGTTCCGGGGGGCACCAGTCGGCCAGCGATTGACGGTCAGTCGTAGGGTCGATCCCGGCCTGGACCGGCTTCCAATAGGTCGCCTCAAGAAAAGCAGTTAACACACAAGAAACCAGCGTTTTACCAACATCTGTATCTGTTCCCGTAACAAAAACTTTCATTTTTTAGTCCGTCACCTGTAGCAAAAGTTTGCCCATCAAAGCCGCCAAGCGGTCCACATCCGCCTCATCGAGTTTGGCGTTAAAGGCGAGCCGTAATCGCGCGCTCCCGCGCGGAACCGTCGGCGGTCGAATGGCCCGAATATCATAACCGCCGGCTTGAAGGGACTCGGCAAAGAAACAGGCGCGCTGGTCGGTACCCAAAATCACGGGCACGATTTGGGTGACGCTTTGGCCCATGTCCAGACGGCCATGCATGTGGTCACGGAAGCGTTGTGCGAGCGCCAACACCTTTTCAGCCCGCCAGGATTCGTGTTGCAAGACGTCCAGTACAGCTAGATGATGGACAGCCGTAAGCGGGGGCATGGCGGTTGTAAAAATGAAATTGCGGCAGCGGTTAATCAAGCGCTGCTTTACGGCCTCGGAACAGGTCACAAATGCGCCAAAACTGGACCAGGCTTTGCCACAGGTGTGGAGGGTAACCAAAGGTACATGACCCATCCCTTGCGCGGCGCACAAGCCCCGGCCTTGCGGCCCAAAGACCCCGGTCGCATGGGCTTCATCCACGATCAAAAACGCCTCGTATTGCTCGGCCAGGGCGACGATCTCTTGAAGCGGCGCCACATCACCGTCCATGCTGTAAACCGATTCGATCAAAATGAAACGCGTACCCGAGCGGCCCATGTGTTCGGCGGCGTCACGCGCCAGCAGTTCGCGCAGGTGCGCCATGTCGTTGTGGCGAAAGTTGTGCCGTACGGCTTTGGTTTGGCGCATTCCGTCGATCATGCTGGCGTGTACCAGTTCATCGGCGAACAGTCGATCACCGGCCCCGGTCAGGGTGGTAATCACCCCGACATTGGCATCGTAACCCGAGTTAAACATCAGCGCGGCGGGTGCGCCGGCAAAATCCGCCACGGCGCGTTCGGCGGCCTCGTGGTGGGCGGTATTGCCGCGCAAAAGCCGAGAACCGCCTGAGCCGAGGGGAATCCCGTCGGCAAGGGCTGCTTGGAGCCGTTGCCGGATCCAAGGGTGCTCGGCGAGACCGAGGTAATCGTTGGAAGAAAGATCCAAACCGGCGGGTTGCCGTAACGCGCGCAAGCGGCCTTTGGCGGCGAGTCGTTCTTCTCCCCGCGCGAGCGTTTGATCAAAAGTCCGATGCCGCGCCTGCCATTGGGCGACATCGGGGGGGTCTGTCTTAAACGTTGACACTGATCGCGTCTTCCTCCGCGGGCGCGCCGGCGCGATTCTCCATGGCCTGGATCCCCAACAGCCGGAACATGGTGTCGTCGCTGGATTCACCGGGGTTGGCGGTCGTCAGCAATTTATCGCCGGCAAAAATGGAGTTGGCACCGGCGAGGAAACACAGCATTTGCGCTTCTCGAGACATTTGCAGGCGACCGGCACTGAGCCGAACCACCGACTTGGGCATCAGAATACGGGCGGTCGCGATGACCCGAACCAAGAGGAGTGGGTCAATCATCTCTTGGTTTTCCAGCGGGGTCCCTTCGACAGGAACGAGCGCGTTAATGGGCACACTTTCAGGATGCGGGTTAAAGGAACTCAACCGCTGCAGGAATGACAGGTGATCCTCACGGGTTTCACCCATGCCGATGATGCCGCCGGTACACATGGTAATGCCGGCCTTGCGCACGTTTTTTAAGGTGTCGATGCGGTCCCCAAAAGTACGGGTCCCAATAATTTCCCCATAGTAATCCTCTGAGGTATCGATGTTGTGGTTGTAGGCATACAGGCCGGCTTCTTTGAGGCGTTCCGCTTGCTCGGGCTTGAGCATACCCAGCGTGCAGCAGACCTCCATGCCGAGTTCGTTTACACCTTTAACCATCTCAATAACTTGGTCGAACTGGGGACCGTCTTTGACATTGCGCCAGGCGGCACCCATGCAGAAACGGGTCGAACCATTGGCTTTCGCCTCACGTGCTTTGGCCATCACGGTAGGCATCGGTAACAGCTTTTCGCTTTCCACCGAGGTTTGGTAGCGGGCCGCTTGCGGGCAGTAGGAGCAATCTTCGGGACATCCCCCGGTTTTGATGGACAACAGGGTACATTTTTGAACCCGCAGGGGATCGTGATTTTCGCGGTGGACAACCTGCGCGCGGAAGACCAACTCCAGCAGCGGTTGATCGTAAATTTCGGCAATTTCATCAAGCGTCCAATCGCTTTTCAATTCATTCGGCATATCGCCCCACCCTTTATTAAATGGTCGATGCGGTCGCGCGCGGGGAAGCGATTCCTCGAACCCGCCCTTTTCGTGGGCCGGAATCGAGATCACCGCGGCCCTAAAACTCGGCCTATTTCGCGATCCTCACCTTGGCCGCATATTATGCCACAAATCAAAGGCGGCGGGGAGCGCGGTCCCCCGCGTCCCGCCTAGCCCGCATTTCTCACAAGGCGTTCTGCCGCGGGGCAACCCATGCGCTTACGAGGGGGCGGCCTTCCGCATTACTCAGTCGAGCAATAGGCGACGTAGCGCTGAAAGGTCGGCCCCGCTCCCTTTGCGCTTGGTCGTAATCTTCGTACTCCCAAGGCATTCAGTTTCTCGCTACGACTCCTTGTGAGAAATGCGGGCTAGCACCGACCCACGATGTGGCTTCGGTCACGACGCCCCGTCGAGGCTGGAAAAATTCGCGATAAGCCCTTATTTTTTAGAAAGAACGCGACGATAACCGTTGATAAGGCAAAGCTTCTTTGTCGCGGGTTTCGGTTTTCCTCGTCCGAGCGTTCACTCAGCAGCCCCAAAAACCTCGCCAGTATTGGGACGGATTGCCCCTTATGTCTGCCATTTTTATTGCCACCGGTAAGAAAAAGTACGTCGACCAGTTGGAACAGCATTTCCAGGATTTGGCCAAAAAAGGAGAAATCCAAATCTTGGCCTCGCGGCGCAATCGCAAAACGACCCTGCTCATGCCTTATTACGAATTAAAAATTTTGTTTGAATCCGAGTCGGGAAAGTCTATTGAATTAGAGACGAGCTTGGTGCGCAATCTCGGCTACGCGGGCATCGGCCAATCCGATCAAATTGTCATGAAAATGCGGACAACCCGAACCGAGGAGCCCATGAGCCGCTTCAACATACTCAACATCGCGGGCAATTTCCAAAAGCGCGGGGGTCAAATAAAAATCGTGGAACACGTCGACGACTCACGGGTACGCAAGTATTACTTTTGCGATCTCGCCCTGGCCGGCCCGATCCGCCTTGTTTTCGGCTTCCGCGACATGCTCAAAAATAACGAGATGGTGGAAGAGGATTCCTTCGAATACATCCTCTAACGAGAAAAGGGACCTGGTTTTGCAGCTGGGATGGGGTGGATTCGTTGCTTGTCTTCTTGGCTGGGGAAAACGCTTCTCAGGATGCGGCCCCGCTTGTTCACCTTCTTTGGCCGGTTCCCGACGTTGATAAACTCGTTGCATCGGCTTTTTGCCGGGTGGAAACAGCTCCTGCCCTCCTGAATCACGCCGGCTGAAGTGACGGCTTCATCCGCGGCGCCAACAGGCAACAGAGGGCGCGTATGATCAGGCGCATCCTCTTTTTATCCTTTAACCTAAGAAGCGCGATAACTCGCGGTGATTTTAGCTAAATCTCTGGGCTGCAACGGCCTGTAAAAATGCTCACCGCACCCACGGGGTGCGGTCGTGCGCGACCCCGGCTCGCTTTTTCCCAACCATTTCGCTCCAGATCTTTAGCCAAAATCCCTCGCTCTTATCGTGCTTCTTAGGTTTAATCCTGAGAAATAAAAGTTACTAAGCCATGCTCGGGATCACCACCACCATCCCCAAGACATCCTAAATAAGAAAAGCCGGTTGAACTGTCAGCCCCCGACAGTTCAACCGGCCCACTCAGGCTAATGAAGAGAAGTGTTTAGTCCTCTTCAGTACGCCCCCCATTGAAATCACCATGGAGCCAAATGCGCTTCATCCACGCTGAAAAACGCTCCATATCAACTAAGTATGCTTTGTATTGGTCATCTTTCCACACGCCGTATTCCTCTTTTGGATTGGCACAACGGCGAACTTGGTACCGGATTTGGTGTGTCGAAAACGGGATCTTTTCACAGACATCGGTGAGATAGAAACGGCCGCTCTGACTGAGGAGCGTGTTGCCGTCCCACTCGGGATCGACCTGGGTAATTTTTGGTAAGCGGTGTGCGCGGTAGTAAGGAGCGAACTTTTTCATGCGTACCTGCCAGTGCGTCCAGGTTTTGCGGATGCCCATAACGTCCCAAGGATCAAGCCCATTTTTCTCGATGGAACGTGCTTCTTTCTTGAATTCGGAAGAGTGAACCTGGAGCTTCTGAGCAACATCTTTTAAGAAGAAGATGCCCTCTTGGCCGAGCAGATCGTCTTCGGTCCATTCCGGTTTGACGTTGAGCAGTTTCATCTCATCGTCGTTAAAAATCTTATCAACAGTTTGTTCTTGCGTCATTTCATTACCCCTTCATAATGAACTCTGCGGCACATATTAAAACATTTTCTCGATTTTGACAAACAAACTTTTTTGCCTTTTTGACTTCCCACCGAAAATTCCAGAGAAAAATCAATCCCCCGCCGCCCGTAGTCTCGCCTTCATTCTGAAAAACGTCACGCGGCATCCTTTCCGTAAACACCTTGTTACCAATATTTTGCCCTACAGTGTCCCATCCCACTCTGCACGAAAGCGCGCGGCCGAGCTACGGTTTTACCAAGGTTCGACCCGCGAAAACCCAGTGGCATTTTTTTACATTTCTCGGGGACCCGGGTCTTTTCGAGGCCTCCAGAAAGATGAGAAGCGCTCGCAAAATCAAACATAAACGTAAAATAAACCCCACCTCGTAAACCCACCCGCGCCTTCTCCTTTCGGGGGATTACCCGCCAAACGGACCCCGTTGAAACGCCCTGGATTGATCGCTAGACAGGCCGATTCCCGCGCTGTACACTGGATTTGTTTGTTTCCAAGCACCATCTTTTGGGGGCCGGGACGGCCACGCCCGACCACGTGATTCCGTTTTCAGCGGGGCGTTATTTCTTCGGCCTGGGATTTCGAGCATCAGCTTTGCCCCTCGTACCCTAGGAACAATAGATTTACCGCTTTAGCAAACCCAGCGGCATTTGGTAAACTCAATCGATATTTCCAATTCCGGAGGCTCCCATGCAGGACAACCTGCCCCAAATCGATACGACCGGTATTGAAGAGCTGAAAAACATTAAAGAAGAACAAGATGTGATCCACGGCCGCTTGGAAAAAATGGAATCCAAGAAGGGCAAGGTTTCGGAGGCCGTTTTTGCCAAGGTCCAATCCGATTATCAATCGCGCCTTGATGAGTTGGCCGAGGAAGCGGCGCCGCTCAAAGCCGCCATCCGTGAAGAATACCAAAAGCTCAAACAAAGCCTGACCCAGATCCAAGATCAGAAAGATTCGGTCTCTCTGGAAAAAGAAGAACTCTCTTTCCGCTTTGAACTCGGCGAATTTGAGGAAGAAGAATTCCATGAGCAATCGGAGGGATTGGACGAACGCATCACGGGTTTTGACGCCGATCTGGACGAACTACAGGAACTCAAAGAAACCTTCGTATCGGTTTTTGACTCTGAGGACGATTTAGAAGCGGCGCCGCCGGAACCCGAACCGGAGCCCGAACCCGAACTGGAGCCTGAGCCTGAGCCCGAACCTGAGCCCGAACCGGAGCCCG
Source organism: Acanthopleuribacter pedis (assembly GCF_017377855.1). Taxonomy (GTDB): domain Bacteria; phylum Acidobacteriota; class Holophagae; order Acanthopleuribacterales; family Acanthopleuribacteraceae; genus Acanthopleuribacter; species Acanthopleuribacter pedis. Next base: position 65,478 of record NZ_JAFREP010000005.1, on the reverse strand, counting down.
AACCCGAACCGGAGCCCGAACCGGAGCCCGAACCCATACCGGCCGCCTCTTCCGAGCCGTCCGCCCCGATGCCGGCGGTCGACGACCTTGAGGACGATGATTTAATCGAAGACGACGAGGCGCTGGGTGCGTTTGAGGAACCCGCCGCCGACGAAACCATGTTGTTGCCGAAAAATGACATGCCGGCGCCCACTGCACCACCGATTGAGGACACGGACCTGGCCCTGGACGACGAAAAACCTTTTGACGCTTCTTTGTTAGAAGACAGCACTGAATTCACCGGATCACTGGATGTAGACCCCCTGGAGGGCGCATCCCTGGACGAGGTACCGGCCGACAATCCACCTCCCTTTTCTCCCTCCGAGCCACCGTCGTTCCCGCCGGCCGAACCCTCTTCCTTCTCACCGTCGGAACCACCACCAGCAGTTACACCACCACCCCTCAGCACCGCGCCCGACCCGCTTGCGCCGCCGCCTCCCCCCTCGGCACCCATGGGGCCGCCACCCATCAGCCCACCACCGATGCCGCCACAACCCCAATCAACGGTGATGATGGACAAAGATATCGTCGAGCCCGAGGACAAACCGGAAGATACCGAAGGCACGATGCTGATTTCCAACCCCAAAATCACCGCGTTGAACAACGCCATCGAAGGCCAGGTGGTCATCCTCGGCATGGGCACCACCAGCGTCGGCCGCTCACCGGACAACGATATCCACCTCACCGAAGACCGCGTTTCCCGTAAGCACGCCCAAATCGCATTCGGACCTGGTGGCTACGCCCTTTACGATCTCAATTCCGAAAACGGATCTTATGTAAACGGCAACCGCATTCGCGAGCATTTTCTCTCCGACGGCGACATCATCATGATCGGCACCTACAAATTCCTATATCGCGATCACTAAGAACGCGCTCGCCCCGAACATTCCAGGACATACCAACCCGCCATCACACCAAAGAAAGGCGTCAGCCCAAGAGGCGACGCCTTTTTTCATGCCACCCCTTAACCGACAACGCATCACGGGGTAAATTAGACGCGTTCAATTAACCGATTGTCGGAGACAGCCAAGGAGGCTTCTTGCAACCGATAACCCATATGAATCAGTTTGTCCAAATCCTGAAGCGGGAAAACGAACTGGTCGAAATCGACATCCCCCTCGATCCTCACTTGGTCATCCCCGAAATCCAACGCCGTGTGGTCCAACGCAAGGGACCCGCGCTTTTGTTTAAAAACGTAAAGGGCAGTCGCTTTCCCGCGGCAACCAACCTGTTCGGCAGCCACAAACGCATTGATCTGGCGTTCGGCCAAGCGCCCGGCCAATTTATTAAGGACCTGGTTCATGTCGTCGAGAACATGCTGCCACCCAAAGGTCTTGGGGAACTGTGGCAAATGCGCCACCTGCCGCTCAAAGCCCTTGGCATCGGCATGAAACGCCGCAAAAACGGCCCCCTGGTACAGAACACCCTGGACTCTTTGGAAGAACTGCCCGCGCTCACGTCCTGGCCCGAGGACGGCGGCCCTTTTGTCACCTTGCCCCTGGTTTACACCCAGGATCCCAAAACAGGAAAAGGCAATCTCGGCATGTACCGGGTGCAACTTCAGGGTCCACGCCAGGCCGGCATGCACATTCAAATCCATCGCGGCGGCGGCAACCATTACTACGCGGCCGAGCGCGAGAACCGCGGCCTCCCGGCTTGCGTCTTTGTCGGCGGCCCACCCGCCCTGGTAATTGCCTCAATCGCCCCCCTCCCGGAGGATGTGCCGGAGTTGGTGTTCGCCTCATTGTTACAGGGCAAAAAACTCGACCTCATCGACAATCCCAACTGGGCATCCCTGCCCATGGTAGCCGAGGCCGATTTCTGTCTGTACGGCACCATCCCACCTCACAAACGCGCCCCGGAAGGGCCCTTCGGCGACCACTACGGTTATTACTCTCTCCAGCACGACTACCCCTACTTGGAAGTGGAAAAGATCTACCACCGCGACGGCGCGATTTGGCCGGCCACGGTGGTGGGACGCCCCCCGCAAGAAGACCACTACATCGCCATTTACCTTCAAGAACTGTTTTCACCGCTGTTCCCCGTGGTGATGAAAGGCATCAAAGACGTGTTTGCCTACGAGGAATCGGGGGTTCACTCCCTGGCGGGTGCGATTGTATCCGAACGCTATCACAAAGAGGCGTTCACCTGCTGTATGCGCATTTTGGGTGAAGGCCAGCTATCGCTCTCCAAGGTCCTGATGGCCACGGACGCCCCACTCGACCTGCGCAATTTCCGCCCGTTTTTCGAGCACGTCCTCGCCCGCTGCGATCTGCGCACGGACGTCCACATCCTTTCCAACATCTCCCTCGACACCCTCGATTACACCGGCCCGGAAATTAACAAGGGCTCCAAGGCGGTTTTTATCGGCACCGGTGAAGCCAAATTCGACCTCTGCAAAAACTGCCCCGACAGCTTGGGTCATGGTGACTTCAGCGAACCCCGGTTATTCTGTCCCGGCGTCCTGGTGGTGAAAGGGCCTGCTTACAAAACGGGCAACGAAGATCCCTTGCGCCTGCTGGAAGTCCCAGAAATCAAACCATACCGCTTGGTCATCCTTCACGACGATCCGGCCGACGCGGTACGCTCAGATCACGATTTCTTGTGGCATATTTTCACCCGATTCGAGCCGGCAGGCGACATTTACGGCAAAGGTGCGACGGTTCGTTACCACAAAGTATTCGAGCCCCCCTTGGTCATCGATTGCCGCCTCAAGCCCGGATATCCGGCGGTTCTCACCCCCGACTCGGACACGGTGGCAGAAGTCGACAAGGTCTGGGACGAACTCAATTTAGAAACCCACTTTCGCTAACACAACACCGGGAATAGGAAGCAAACGTGACACGGAACCCCTTCCTCGACTTGCTGGCCAGGCCGCCTGCATGGCTGTTCGGCGGCTTGGTCGGGCTCAAAAACAAGCTGTACGATCAGGGACGTTTGCCGATCAAGCAACTGCCACGCCCTGTCATCTCGGTAGGAAACCTGGCGATGGGCGGCACCGGCAAAACCCCGTTCACCGCGGAGTTGGTACAGCGTTTCAGCGCGGTGGGTTGTCGTGTGGCGGTGCTGAGCCGAGGTTACGGACGGGAACAGGCGGATCAATCGCGCCGTGTTACCCCCGAGGACGACTGGCGCCTCGCGGGAGACGAACCCCTGATGCTGGCACGACGTCACCCACGGGCCGCTGTTTGCGTGGGCCCGAGTCGGTACGCGGCAGCCAAGGTTTTGCCCGCCCCCCCGGATGTGTACCTGATCGACGACGGCTTCCAGCATCGGCAACTTTACCGCGATTGCGACATTGTGCTGTTGGACGCGAGCGGGCCGCCGCCACGAATTTTTCCACGAGGTTACTATCGAGAGGGCTGGATGGGCCTGAAACGTGCTAATATCGCGGTCTTAACACGATGCGATCAGGCCCAGCACCTGTCCGCCTGGCACGAAGGGATTCGCCGGGCCAACCCGCAAATCCCCATCCTCGAACTCAGCTTCCAGAGCGGTGACTTGTGCGCGCTTAAGGACGGAACCAGCTATCCACAAACCCAGCTTCGCGGCAAGCGAATCGCCGCCTATTGCGGCATTGCCAAACCAGAGCCGTTCTTCAAAAACCTGACGGCCCTCGGGGCAACCCTTGTCGAAAAAACAATTCTGAAAGATCACCAAGCGCTTACAAAAGAGCAGTTGAAACAACTCCGGGAACGCTGCATTCAGAAAAAATTGGACGCGGTAATTACCACGGAGAAGGACGCTGTCAAGCTTGATCCAACAACGGATTTTGGTGTATCTTTGTTCTTTCTTACCCAAGTTGTTTCGTGGTGCGGTGAAACCGCCGACGATCTCATTGTCAAACCATTTGTTAACTAAGGGACACCTATGACCAAAAAACTGCTTTCACGACTAAATGAAGACCTTAGGGAATTGGAACACGAGTTAAAAACCAAGCTGCCGGAAGAGATCCGCAAAGCCGCCGCCCTGGGCGACCTGTCGGAAAACGCCGAATACGAGGCGGCCCTGGATCGGCAACGGTTGATTCAATCCAAGTACCGCAGTCTTAAAAACCGTATCAATGAAATCGCCCAAGTCGATGTTGATCGGCTACCGATGGATACCGCGGGATACGGAAGCAGGGTTACGGTCTTAGACATCGACACCGACAAAGAGATTACCTACCAGCTCGTCATGCCCGAGGACGCTGAGGCGAAGATGAACCGCATTTCCATCAGCTCCCCGATTGGACGCGCTTTGATGGGCAAACGGGTCGAAGACGAAGTCGGGGTTACCATCCCTTCCGGGAAAAAGACGTTCGAAATCATGGACATCGTCCCCTACAAAAAGACCGAGATGAACCTGTAGCCAGGTTCCGCCTAAAAAGTCACGGGTCCGAGATCGCCGCGAACCGGCGTCCGGACCCTGAGACTTTTCCCGCCTGATTCGGCATGATCGGGTTCCCGAGAGAACCCTGTTAAATTTCGGCGCCTTCGCCTTCTTCCGTTGCTTCACCCGGCGGCAGGCCGTTCTTCAAACGGCGGATAAATTCGCCCTGGTCCATCCCTTCTAGTTCGAGAATACGCATACCGACCAAAAAGAAGGGTTCTTCACCTTTTCGACAATGGGCTACCTTACAGCGGCAAAAAATGAGCCCCTCGTGACCGGGAAACTCAAAATGCAAGCTTACCTTCGTGCCGCGCGGAATTTCCCCGGGAAACTCGCACAACATGCCACCGGCACTGATATCAATCAAGGCAATGGGTTCGGTTTCCCAGTCCTTGCACCACCAGACCAGTGTATCGGCGGGAAAGCGAATGTATCGCCGCCGACAGGATTCAGCCTGTTCTGAATTCATAGGCCCTCCACAAATTCATTGACACCCAAAAAGAAAATCCAGCACATCATTATAGCACTGGTTACCAATTTGGTTTCGACTCGAATTTAACCCGCCTGATCCCGCTAAAAAACGCGTGCTTTCAACAGATTGCGGCAGGAAGACGATCAACCGAAAACCGAAAAGACGAGATTTCCACGACTTTTTCAAGCATGCGGCAAAACCCAACCAAGGCTTCAACCGGATCAAAGGCCCTCCGACCCAAAAACCAATTGGGCCTAAATCCCGCATTTCGGTGCGATTCCAGCACCGGAACCACCCCGATGAAATCGGCGATCACCGCGGGGTCATTCGCGCCATCTATTTCATAACGCGCAAACAACGGAAACACCAGCGACAGATCAACGCAACGGGTAAAAAGCCGCGGAAAGTTACCCCACCTCACATTGCGGTTTCACGGGTGCGGATCTGGCCGGCGGCTCGCACAAAACCCGGAACCCGACCTTTGCACGAACCCATCGGCGTGTTTATCCCTCAAAAAGGGAATCGACGAAAGCGCCTTTTTCGAAAGTAATTAGGTCGTCCATCTGCTCACCGACACCAATGTATTGAATGGGTAATCCCAACTCTTTGGCGATGGCGACGGCAATACCACCTTTGGCGGTACCGTCGAGCTTGGTCACAATCAAATCGGTAATGCCGATTTTTTCAGCAAACTGTTTGGCCTGGAGCAACCCGTTTTGACCCGTCACCGCATCGAGAATCAGCAAGGTATGGTGTGGGGCATCCTCGAAACTCTTGCTTGTGATGCGTCGAATTTTTGCCAACTCATTCATTAAGTTGGGGTTGTTGTGCAAGCGACCGGCAGTATCAATGAGCAATACATCGGAGCCGGTCACCTTAATCCGCTCCAAAGCTTCAAAAACGACCGCGGCGGGGTCGGTCGAGTCCGGCTTGCGCACGATGTCCACACCGGTTCGGTCAGCCCAAACCTGCAACTGATCAACGGCGGCAGCACGGAAGGTATCGGCGGCACAAACGGTCACCTTTTTCCCTTGCATTTGCCACAGACGCGCCAGCTTGCCGATGGTGGTCGTTTTCCCCACACCGTTAACCCCAATCACCAACACAACAGTCGGCTCGTGATCCAGGTTAAACGGGCGGTCCGGCAGATGATCCAAAATGGCGCGTAACTCCATTTTGAGGTGCTCTTTCAGCTGCTCGCTGTCCTTTAGTGTCTTGCGACTGACTTCCAGGCGAATTTTCTCGATGATGTCCATGGTGGTTTGGACACCGATATCCGCACCAATCAGCAGCTCTTCTAGTTCATCGAGCAAGTCGTCGTCAATCTGCCGCGTCGCCAGGAACAGTTTGTTGATACCGCCCGCGATGGAAGCTCGGGTGTCCTTAAGACCAGATTTCAGCTTTTCGAGCCAGCTCCGTTTCTTGGGCGCACCTTCATCGTCACCTTCCGTCTCGGCATCGTCCTCGGATTTTTCTTTTTTGTTTCGTTTGAAGAGATTCCCAAAACGCGACTTCTTCTCCTCACCGGCTTCCTCGTCGACAGTGTCATCGCCCTCACCGGCCGCTTCTTCCGTTTCGGCGGAAGCGGCCTCGGGTGCAATGGGCTCGGCCACCGCCGCGGCGGTGGCTTCAGTCGTCGCGGGTGCAACAGGTTCTTGCTCGGCAACAACCGGGGCAACGGGCTCAGATTCGGTTACAACCGGAGCCGACGGCTCGGCGGCAACCGGCGCGGCGGGCTCCGCGACAAAAGCGGCGGGTTCGGAGGAAAGCGGCGCGGCGGGCTCGGCGGCAACCGGCGCGGCGGGCTCCGCGACAAAAGCGGCGGGTTCGGAGGTAAGCGGCGCCTGGCTCGGCGCGGTGTCGGCAACGGGAGCGGGCGCGGGTTCGGAATCGCGCTCAAAAGAAGGTTCCAAATCGGGGACAGCGGGTGTTTCAGCGGATACAGCGGGGGCGCCATCGCCCGAATCAACGGCGTCCGCGACGGCCTCTTCAACACCATCCGCCTGGTCCTTTTTGCGGAAACGATCAAAAAAGCGTTTTTTCTTTTCGGTCGGCGGCGCACTCGTCTCTTCGGCGGTATCTTTTTTGCGAAATTTCGAAAAAAAGCCGCCCGATTTCTTGGGTTCACTTTCGCTCGCGGGCGCATCTTCGGCTTTTTTACCGAAGGAGAACAAACCCTTCTTGGGCTCTTTAGCCATTATGTGGATCTCCAGTGATCAATATTGATTAGTAAATCTCTTGATTGAATTTAACCGCCAAGGTTTCGAGATGGCGCTTTAGGAGAAAACGCTGCGTCAAATCGTGGCAGACGACGGTGATACTGTAGAACTGTGTCAACTTAATTGCCATGATAAATTTATCTTGGTAGGTCAGCTCCATGAAGGTCGGGGCGGTGACCAGATCGCGCCAGCCAAAGACCTGCATCAGAATCGGCATTTTGGCACCGGCAAGTTTAACATCAAAACCATCCATATCCGGCGCTTCAAACAAAATTGACTCGCCGTCGGGATCGGCAAAGATCAGCCCTTCAATCGACGGAAAGGCCTCGACGGTTTTGCTAAACTCGTGATGAAAATCCATTTAATTCATGGCGCGGCGTTGTTTCAGTTCAATGTAACGCAGCATTTCTTGCGTGGATTGATCGATTTGAGGAGGCGGAAAGAGGATCGAAACCTGGGCGAGGTAGGCCTTGGCCTGATTGAATTGCTTCAATTTGAAGAAGGCGTGACCAATTTGGTAGAGCAAGTCGACGCTGTCGTTAAAACCAGGTTCGGCTTTTTTATAGAAGTGCAGCGCGTGTTTGTAGTCGTTGTTCTCCTGGTAAATTTCAGCCAGGGAAATATAGACACGGTAAAAGTCGGGGTCAATGGCCACCGCGCGCTGAAATGCGGCAACAGCCTCGGACAGGCGGCCTTGACGACGGAGCGCCAATCCCATGTTGTAGTAGGGAAACTTCGGCTGACTGTAGTTTTTGTCGCGAATCACCTTGCGGAACGCGGCAACCGCATCTTCGAACCGTTCCTGATCCACGTAAATCGAACCCAACAAATTGTAGCTTTCCGAGTCGTTGGGGTTAATAGCCAGCGCTTGCTTTAACGAATGTTCCGCTTTGGCAAGCTCGCCGTTCATGGAGTACGCCAAACCCAAGGCGTGCTGGTAACGAAAATTACCACGATCTTGCTGAACAGCTTGCTCAAGCGCGGAAACGGCTTCCAAAACCTGATTGTTGTTGAGGTAATTCACGCCGATTTGATAATTCTGGAGCGCTCTTTTGTAATCGTATTCCTGCTGGGTCTCTTGCTGTACATCCGTTTCGACCTTTTTCTGGGGGCCGCAACCGACCATCCCCACCAAAACACACAGGACTAGAACTTTACGCATGAAAAACTCCAATTTACGGCTTCCCGCAAGCAATCAACAGCCGGCCACCGGTACAACCCACAAAGGCTGCTCCCATTTATAACGAAAGACGACGACCAGAGAAAGCCAAAATCCGGGGCAACCGGTGAGACACAACACCTATTTGGCAAATCCAAGAACCCGATAAACATTCACTTTTTCGCTAATCCCCTTCAACTGGATCGCCCCGAGGTTGATGCACTCGAACTGATCCTTTACGGCCATGTAGGTGTTCTCCCCAATCACAACCTGGCCCGCTTTGCACGCCATCGACTCGATCCGCGAAGCCATATTGACGGTATTTCCCAGCACGGTGTACTCCATCCGCTTAATGGAACCGATGTCGCCGGCAACGGCGCGCCCAGTGTTGAGCCCAATGCGAATGGCGAATTGCTCGGAAGGCGGTCTGTTCCGGTTGATCACCTCCAACTGTTCCATCATCCCGAGCGCGGTGCAAACGGCGCGATAGGGGTGATCGGACATATTGTTGGGGGCCCCGAAGATGGCCATAATGGCGTCACCGATGTACTTATCCAGCGTGCCTTCGTAGCGAAAGATAACCTCGGTCATGGCCGAAAAATACTCGTTCAATAACTCGGCGATGCGGTTCGGCGAAAATTTTTCCGAAAACGGGGTAAAGCCGACAATGTCCGCGAACAGAATGGTGACGTCACGCTCCTGAACCCGTAGGTTGTATTCCTCACCTTCCGATTGCCCACCGGCAATGTTTTTGAGGATGCGGTTTACGATGCTGGGCGAGTGATAACGCTCCAAGCGCTGACGCACCGAGGTTTCCTGAAGAATTTTTTCGTTTAGCTGGGTTTGCTCAATACCCACCGCGGAGAAGTTGGCCATCGCGGTAAGCAGGTCCAGATCATTCGGCCCGAAAATGGCCGCCGAAGTCGGCGAATCCAAATACAAAATCCCAATCGTTTTCTCTTTGTGAAACAAGGGCACACACATCGCCGACTTAATGCCCAAAAACCGAATCGACTCACCCGCCGAGAAACGCGGGTCAACCTGGGCGTCCGTGGTCAAAATCGCCATCTTGTCGTTCAGGGCTTTTTCCGCGATGGTCCGCGAAATTTCAATGTTGTCTGATTCACCATGCTCACGGTGGCGCACCACCTTGGGCACCAGTTGTTCGTTTTCGTCACGCAGCATCAAAAAGCCGCGATCCGCCGGCAGGTGTTCGAAAATCAGGTCCATAAGTTTACCGATAATTTGATCCAAGGTGTTCACGGCAATCAGCGCCTCGGCAACCTTAATCAGAACGGTGGTTATCCGTTGCGCCTCATCCTGACGCGGATCCTTACTCGCAATAATGTCCTGAAAATCATTAACGCGGCGGATGATGGTGCCGGCTTCCTCGTGTAATTCTTTCTGATCGGACAGCAACACCATTTGGTCGCTTTGCCGCTCGGGCTCGGACGGAAAAGGCATGGTAGAAGGCCCGGCTTGGTGGAAGCCCAGCATAAATTCGGCAACTAAAATTTGGTCGCCGTTCCCCAATTGCACCCGTTTGATGTAAATGTTGTTGACACGGGTACCGTTCTTCGATTTGAGGTCGGAAATAAAGACGCCACCGCTTTCCACGGTCATTTTACAATGATGGCGTGAGATACCTGGCTGATTTAAAACGAGATGGCAGTCAGGCGCGCGTCCAACAATAATTTCCCGCCCGCTGATCGGGAACTCTTTTTCCGTTCCATCAACGGTGTAGCGCAGGACATACGACATTCCGTTCCCCACTGGTTTTAGTGCAAGTATGCTAGCATAGTCGGGCCTTATTTACCAATATGGCAAGTGACCTCAATGGAGCCGGCATGCATTCATGGATACCTCTTCTGGCCTGCACCAACTGCCGCCAGGCGCTAGCGTTAGACGCCAACGACCTTTCACAAGAGCAAAACCACTGCCCCCACTGCAACACCCCCTTCCAGCAACACGCGGGAATGTTCCGTTTTATCGACACCAACCACGACACCCAACAGTTACTCAAAAGCACCGAGGGCAGCCTGATGGACGCCGGCTACCGCCGCCCCAACCGCTTCATGCAACAGCTACGCCGCGTAATTTCTTCAGAATACTTCCCGGGCAAATCCTGGCGCCTAGCCAAGGCAGCCGTCATAGACCAAACCGACCTCAAACTGATTATCGGCAGCGGCGTCACCCGATACCCGGCGGCGGTTCACCTGGACATCGATGATTTTCCCGGCGTCGACGTGGTCGCGGACGCCCACCAACTCCCCTTCCGGGACAACAGTTTCGCGGGGGTCGTTTGCGAGGTCGTCCTGGAACACGTGCGCGATCCACACAGGGTGATCGCGGAAGCCTTTCGAACGCTAAAACCCGGCGGATCCGCTTTTTTCATCGCCCCCTTCCTGTTTCCCTACCACGGGCACCCGGCCGATTTCAGCCGCTGGACCCACGAAGGCCTGGCGACGGCCTTCAGTCGTTTTGAGGCGGTAACCGTCGGCATCCACGCGGGCCCCTGCTCGGCCATGGTCAACCTGCTCAGCGAATGGGGCTACGTCCTAAGCGGCTTGCGTTACCCACGCGGCTACACACTCATTAAAGGCGGGCTCACCGCGCTTTTGTTTCCGATCAAATACGCGGACGCCTTGGTAACCCGCTTCCCGGAGGCGAAGCGCCTCGCAAGTACACTGTACGTCACGGCCCGCAAGCCCAAATGACAAACGCCCTTTCATCCCAGGGGATGGAAGGGCGTTTCAAACATAAACCAGTTAGGGCGTCAGGCGATCAGCTCAAGCACTCGTGCTTCATTGAGGCCGGCTGATTGCGCAACAGCGGCTGTCTCACTATCGGCTCCGAAAAGCGCCAAGGTATTAGAGACGAGCGATTCCGCTTCGTCCGCATCAATGTCACTTTGGGCTTCCCGTTGGCGTGCCGCGGATTGCGCTTTCTCGTTCGTTGCGGAGGAACTGGTTATACCGGCACTGGTATAAACGGGAGCGGCTTGGTTTGGCGCGGATGAGCTGAAGGAATCAGCTACCGGGCCGCCGGAACGACGGTTGGCCGAACCACTTTCCGCGCGGTCGGCTTTTTTTGCATCCAACTTGGCCCGATCCGTGTTGTTCAGACCGTTGATGGATCCAGGTTCAATCATCGCGGACCTCCTCACTGAACCAGCGAACTCTTCCACAATTTATGAGTACGTACTGGTTCCGCCTACGATTATAGTCCTGGCAAGAGGCTGGGTCAAAAACAAACCCCAAGCATGACCCAATTTTTACACAAAGATGTTTGGGGTGAGGCATTTTTTGAGGCGGTGGCTAATGCGCGGAGCGGCACCAGTGACCACGACAAGGCCCTGTACCGATGCCGGGTCGTAGAGCAGGTTGCCTCTAACAATGCCACACCCTCTGTTAGAACGCGTTTGGGTCTTTAGGCGCAGTTTGGTTCTTCCGATAAGGAAACTATCCGCGTATGCTCTGCCTACGTTCTTCCTCAAAACCAACAAAGGCAAACCTTTAGCTTATGACCCTCGGTACAACCTCGGCTTTAACCGGTAGCAGCGGCACCGGTCTGGGGACTTTTTCCCCACGCGCACCGGAAAAAAATGACGGACTTAGTCGTTTTTCTCCCGCCCCCCCCGTGTCCCAGCCCAGGCGCTCGGAACCCGAGGACGGTCTCGTGCTGCGCAATGAGGACGGGGACCAGGCCACCATCAGCCAAGCGGGTGTCAACCGCGAGGCGGACGCGGAAACGTCCGAAACCGAAAACGCCTTTACCGCCGAACCCACCACGGCACAACAACCCGCGAGCGGCGGCGAATCCCGCGGCGAAGAGGATGAGGAAGAAAACGATCAACCCGGCGAATTGACCGAATCGGAACGCGATCTCGTTCGCCGGTTGCAGGCAAGAGACCGCGAGGTACGCACCCACGAACAAGCGCACTTGTCGGCGGCCGGCGATTTGGCCATTGGCGGTCCTACCTACGATTACCAACGCGGCCCCGACGGCAAACGCTACGCGGTCGGCGGCGAAGTCCAAATCGACACCTCCTCGGTTCCCAACGATCCCGAGGCGACCCTGCAGCGCGCGCAACGCATTAAACGCGCGGCCCTGGCCCCGGCCGAACCCTCTTCCCAGGACCGCCGGGTCGCGTCGCAGGCCGACCGCATGGCCAACCAAGCACGACGCGATATCGCGGAGGAACAACTCAACCCTGAAGAAGGCGAAGAAGCGACAACGCCACAAGCGCAAGCGCCCACCGCCGACCCCGCGACGACCGGCCCTACCGCCACCGGCCCTACTGAACAAAGAGCAACCGGCCCCAATACGGGCGAAAACAACGCAAATCAGGCAGCGACCGCCGCTGTCGGCAGCGGCCTGGGGCTGAACGGGGCACGTGGCCTCGACGGCGCCAATCGCACGGATAACAACCCAAGCAACGGCATTAGCGCCGCCAATAGCCTGGGCCGTGCCGGCGGCAACAATGCGCCGCCCAGCGCCATTGCGCAACAAATTAGCAACGGCGGCCCCGGCAACTTCGGCGGCGGCAACTTCGGCGCCCCCTTTACCTACGGCGCCAACGGCCAAGCACAAAGCGAACGCGGTAGCCTGTTAAGCCTGGTCGGCTAATCAACCAAATAGATCACCCAGGCCACCGATCGGCCCCGAACACGGAACCGCACCCTACTGCCGAAACCGCTCATGGGGCGCCGCGGATTTACCCCGGACACTGAAACGCCCCCTGCTGCCGAAACCGCTCATGGCAACGGCTCACGCGCCGCGGACGCCTAGCTCGGGCGCCGCCCCCGCGTGTCCTGAATGGACACGCACACCGCTCCCATGGGACCACCATTGATTTGAAGGTTCGCCAAAGGCGAACTACCTCAAGCTACCCTGAAAGGGTTATCTATGACAGCCCAGGGCAACGCCCTGGGTGCTTGGGGTTCACGACCAACAGGCGCTGAAGGTGCCGGCATTACCGGGCTTCCAAAATCGCTCAAGGCTTCAACAATTCCCGGTCCAGACTTCAAGGTTCATTTTTGAGGGTGCCACCGCCAGTCCCTTCAAGAAATGGTGGACCTCGCTCTACGGTGTGCGTGTCCCTACAGAACACGCGCAAGGCAGACCTCCACCCACGAGGATTTCACCCCGGTCGTTTTTCCCCGTGAGGCCGGATCACACCCACCGGGATTTCACCCCGGTCATTTATCCACGCGAGGTCAACCCGCGCCTGGTGGGGTTATTGCCAGGCACGGCAACAGACAGCCTTTGGTAAAAAACCGTTCCGTCGCCAGGCGTTTCATGAACAGGAATGCCCCGGACAGGGCCCGGCGCATTCGTCCACAAGCGGGTTGGTTAGTCGCCTTTGGTTACACGCAAAACTTCTTCCAGCGACAACAATCCGGCTTTGATTTTTTTGATCCCGGCCAGACGCAAGGTATCCATCCCGTTTTCAACCGCGAGTTCTTTGATTTCGGTCGCGCTTGCGCCCATCACGATGGCTTCCTTGATCTCGGGCGACAAAGCCATCACCTCGTACAAGGCGACCCGGCCTTTACAACCGGTGTTGGAACAGACCGCGCAACCCTGACCTTTCATCGGGGTCACCTCGCGAATATCCTCGGGCGTCATGCCCAACTGCTCCATGGCGGCCACGTTGCTTTCCGCCGGCCCCACGCACTTGGAACAAATCTTACGTGCCAACCGCTGCGCCAAAATTAAGTTCACGGAAGAACTGACCAGGAACGGCTCAATCCCCATGTTAATCAGACGGTTAACCGTACTGGGTGCATCGTTGGTGTGCAGGGTACTCAGCACAAGGTGACCGGTCAAGGCGGCTTTGATCGAAATCTCCGCGGTTTCAAAGTCACGAATCTCACCAACCAGAATAACGTCGGGATCCTGACGCAAAAACGAACGCAACGCGGCGGCGAAGTTAAGCCCGATTTGGTCGGCCATCTGCACCTGGTTAATCCCCAACAGGTTGTACTCGACGGGATCCTCGGCAGTCATGATGTTGGTATCTTCTTTGTTCAGTTCAGACAAAGCCGAATACAGGGTGGTGGTTTTGCCGGATCCAGTCGGCCCGGTAACCAACACCATGCCCCAAGGCTGGCTAACGTTGTGACGGAAGACGTCAAGCGAAGACTCTTCAAAACCCAGCTTGGTCATGTCCAGTTGCAGGTTGCTTTTATCCAAAAGACGCAAAACGATTTTTTCACCGAACAAGGTGGGCAGCGAGGATACGCGGAAGTCCATCTCACGGCCCTTGCCGATTTTCAACTTAATCCGACCGTCCTGAGGCAAACGCCGCTCGGCAATGTCAAGGTGCGCCATAACCTTAAGGCGCGACAGAATCGGCATTTTCAACTGCACCGGCAGGGTCATCACGTTTTTGAGCACACCATCCAGACGGTAACGTACCCGCATCTGGCGCTCGTACGGCTCAACGTGAATATCACTGACCTTCATGTGAATGGCTTTGAGCAGCATGCTGTTAACCAGCTTAATAATCGGGGCGTCGACGTTCTCCGATAACTCGCCCTCGTCGATATCTTCCACGACCTCAATGTCGTCAACAGCTCCAGATACCAAAGAATCAAAATCCTCGAGCTCCAATAAGGAGTCGGCGGCGAAATCAATACTGCCGTCACCGGCCTCGTTGTAAGCGGCAATGGCGCTTTCCTCGCCCATGCCCTCGAGCACCTCGTCACCACCGAGGCGAACCACGCCGATCAACTGCTCGATTTCTTCACGTTTGGCAACGACCATTTCAATGTTGTAGCCGGTGATAAATTTCAGTTCGTCGGCGGCAAAAATATTGGTGGGGTCGGCAGTCGCAACCGTAATCGTAGACCCCCGCCGACTGATCGGCACGACCGTGTGCTTCTTCAAAACCTTGATGGGAATCAGGCTGATAAGCTGTGAATCGATTTCCCGATCAGCGAGACTAATTACGGGGACAATATCTTGCGACACATGCAACTCCTTGCAATGAACCATTAATGAACCATGGCGCTTCAGTTCGATTTTTACCCGAAACCAGGCAAAAACAAAAGTGAGCTAAGCCATTCTTTGACAAAACCCGGCAAGATCCGAAAGAACGACCGACGGCATTGGGGCATCAGCACCTCAAACACCTTGGCTCGCTCGGGGCGAGCCCTTGACACGTGATAACAACGAAGAGGTCTTCATTATATCAGCATGATTCGGATGTGCGTGAACGCCCTCATCACCCAAACGTCCAAACCCACCTACCTACCCAACGGCAGACACAACCCAAAAACCGCGTAACACGGCGACATTTTCCGTCAAACCCCTAACCGACAATGGTTTGAAGAAACACCACCGGATTCGTTTCTTTGGGGCCCTCCTAACGCAACCAACGGTTGTGCACAGTTCCTTACTCGCGGTAGCCGGGAGGCATGCGCTAGGATCGCGGAAACGAAGCGCGCATCCGATTAAGTAACTCTTCGCCCTTTGGTTCGCATTTCATTACCTCAAGCACCGATAAATATGCGCTTTGGTTGTCTTTTTTGGAGACCTGGACCACCCGCCCGACAATTTCAACATGGCGCTCACCCCAGGCGAGAATGAGGTCCCACTCCCCGTCGGGATCAAACGGGCGTGGTGCAGAAAACACCAAATCCCCGTTGGCAAGAAAGCCAACCTCGCTGTCAACCGCCTCAAACACATCGGCGAAAACCTGGTACAAGGGCTCAATGCGCGGCGAACCAATGCGTTTTTCGCCGGGCGAATTCTCCTTGAGCAGGTGCCACAAATTTTGTTCGGTGTAGGATCGGGGAATATCGAATTCAATGCCCCCGGAATACAGGGGCACGGAAGAGCCCGTATCGTCGGGGCGCAACTCACTCAAGGACCAACGAACCACACCACCCATCACCGAAAAGGTATGGCCCTGGCAATGGATCTGAAAAAGGTAATTCTTACCAACAGCCAAGGTATGCGGGGTCTGCAAACCCATACCTACCGGACTGATATCGGGCACCAAGGCACGCTTAAAGCACGCCAAAAAAACCGTAACCGGCGTTTCGGGACCTGGAAGGGAATGCTGACTCATAAAGACCGTCCTATGAGGGAGTTCCCGAAAATTCTACGACATTGGCGCGCGTTTTTCGAGAGGTGAGCCGCCGGAATGCGTGAATCATCACAACGCGGCACGTTTCGCAAAACGACAAATGGTTCAAAAGACGTTATCTATCAGTTAAATACAACACGGACCGTCAACCCGGACACCCAGGGCAAAGGCGCCACAACAACCCGACACCGCGCGCAAAGACGACGCCCTTCGCGCGGAAAGCGCGGATCCAGATCGCGGCCAAAGCCCATATCACCCTGTTTTCCTTAGAGATTCGGCCAATCCGTCCGCCTCCTTTGCGATGACGACAAGGTCCCGGTTCCCGCCCCGTATTCCGCCGCCATACCCTGCCGAACCCACCGCGCGCTCTTTCCCCCAAACACCTCGAAGTACGACACTTAATCGCTGAAGCCTTGTTCAGCTTAATCACGAGAGGTCCGTCTCAAATGCTTGGGGCCCAAGTGTTTGGTGGAAATCGCCACGAAGCCCCGCCTTTTTTAGGTTATAGTAGGGCATCTTTTCCACGTTCACAGGGGCGTTCACATGGTGCGACGGCCCTTGCTTTTCAACGAGGCGACCTCCTTTCAGCACGCACTCGCCGTCAAACCATACGATGTAAAGGAACCTTTCATGGCGCACCCCTCGGAGCCGGATTCGGCCGCTGAACAAAACCAAGGCATCGACGCCGCGTCCTCCCATGAAAAAACAAGCGTCCACGATCTCGTCAGCAACGGTCAACTGACCGAACTCAAGGCGAAAGTTGACGACGGCGTCTCGCCCGAAACCCGCGATTTCCACGGGAACACGCTGCTCATCGCGGCCGCGGCGGCGAGCCAAACCGACATGACGGAATGGCTGATCAATCGCGGCGCCGCGCTAAACGCCAAAAACAAACAGGGTGAAACCGCCTTAACCACGGCGGCTCGAAAAGGTGAGAACAGCATTATCTTGAAGCTGGTCAAGGCAGGCGCCGACCTGGAACACAAAGACGGCCGCGGTATGAACCCCTTGATGTGGGCCACGATGGAGGGACACGAAAAAGCGGCTTTGTTGCTCCTCGACCTGGGCGCCCAACCCGCCAACCGCAACCTCGACCAATCCTCCCTGCTGATGTTTGCCGCACGCAACGGTTTAAAAGAAGTGACCGACCGCCTGCTCGGCGCGGGTCTCGACATTCATGCGCGGGACAAATGGGGCATGACGGCCCTGATGTGGGCCTGCGGCGGCGGCCACGAGGCGGTTGCCCGCAATTTGCTGGAACACGGGGCCGACCCCAATACGGTCAACCACATGAACTGGACCACCTTGATGTGGTGCCTCAAGGAAGCCAAAGACAACGAACATTACGAAAACTGTCTGCGCGCGCTCATGACGTACGGCGCCAATCCCAACGCGCGCAAGGACGACGGTACCGACGCGGCCTTGCTGGCGGCCCGGGCCGGTCTAACCCGAGCGGTGGGCATCCTGCTCGATTTCCGCACCCAATTCGAAACCCGCGACCGCGTCGGCCTCTCCCCTTTCCTTTGGGCTTGCGCACTGGGTCACACCGAGGTGGTACGCCACTTGATCCAAGCGGATGTAGACCTGTTTGTACGCGCACCGCGCGACGTCACGCCGCTCATGCTGGCCGCTTACGGCGGGCACCAAGACACGGCACTCCTTCTGGTTGGTCGCGGCATTTCTCTGGCCGCCATGGACAAAAACGGCGCCAACGCCTTAATGTGGGCCTGTCGCAACAGCCAGGCCGAACTCGTCGCCCTGTTTCTAAAGATGGGCGCCGATGTCCGCCGTATTGACGGCGCCGGCCGCAATGCTTTGTTTTATTTCAGCCGCTCGCTTTATCCCGCGAGCGATTGCGAACAGGCGGTCGGCGATGTGGTAGAAATCCAACAGGGCAATGACCAAGACGTTGCCGCGTTGTTGGTCGAAGCGGGCGCTGATATCAACCACGGCGACGAACAAGGCCTAACCCCACTGCTGGCGGCCATCGACGACGGTCGCCTCGACCTGTGCAAGTGCCTGGTCGGGTTGGGCGCGAACGTACACGCCACGGACCAACAAGGTCGCAACGCCATGACCCTGGCTTTAGAATCAGGCAATCTCGACCTCATTCAATACCTCGAATCCCAGGGGTTTCCGCTAACAGCCGAGGATCACCGCGGCCAATCGATGCTCAACCTGGCGGTCCAGGCCGGTCACCCGAACGTCGTCGCATTTCTGCTGGAACGCGGCGCCGACCTCAACGCAACCGACGGCAACGGCTGGGTCCCCATCATGTGGGCCACGGCAAGGGCCAACAGCGACATGCTCGGCTTTTTGTTGGCGCAGGGCGCCGACATTAACAGCGCCAACGAGGGCGGCACCACCCCGCTGATGATCGCCTGCATGCGCGGTGATCGCACCCTGGTTCAGCAACTCCTCAAGCGCGGCGCGGACATCAACCGCAAAGACGACCAAGGCAAAACAGCGCTGATGTACGCGGTATTTAACGGCAACCAGGCCATAGTCACCCAATTGCTCCAACAGGAGATCGACCTTGAGGCAACGGAAAACTCAGGCAGCACGGCCTTCCTAATTGCGACCAACCAGGAGCACCGCTACCTGTTGCCGATCCTTCACGAGGCCGGCGCCAACATCAATCACCAGGACGACCGCGGCCGTTCCCCGTTAACCATTGCCGCCGGTAAAGGAAAAATCCTGTTGCTGTGTCAATTGCTCAAATTAGGCGCGGACGTCCATCAACGCACCGCGGCGGGTTGGACCCCGTTGATGTGGGCGGTTTCCAAATCCCACCCGGCGGCGGTCATCGCGTTACTAGAGAACAAGGCCGAGGCCGAGTTCCAAAACGACCGCGGCGAGTCACCGCGTTCGCTGGCAACCACACCGCTGATCATCGAAATGCTGAACATTTACAGTGGCAAACCCGGTGGCGGCGCGCGTTAGTTTAATTGGGCAACAGCAGGGGCCGCAGGAATTCACCGGTATGGGAGCCGGGCGTTTTGGCTATTTCTTCCGGTGTTCCGACCGCAACCACTTGCCCGCCGCCAATACCGCCCTCGGGACCCATATCAATGATGTAGTCGGCACAGCGAATCACATCGAGGTTGTGTTCAATGACGACGATGGTGTTTTTGTGGTCGGTCAAACGCTGAATCACGGCCAGTAACTTCTTCACATCGGCGAAATGCAAGCCGGTCGTCGGTTCGTCGAGAATGTACAATGTGTTGCCGGTGTCGCGTTTGCTCAGCTCTTTGCTGAGTTTGACGCGCTGCGCTTCACCACCGGACAAGGTGGTCGCCGGTTGACCGAGCCGGATGTAGGACAAACCAACATCCATCAAGGTTTGGGTGCGGTTTTTGATCTGGCGGACGTTCTCAAAAAAGGTGTTGGCGTCCTCGACGGTCATGTTCAGCACTTCGTCGATGGTTTTACCGCGGTAGCGAATCTCCAAGGTCTCGCGGTTGTAACGCCGTCCCTTACATTCCTCGCAGGTCACGTAGACATCGGGCAAAAAGTGCATCTCAATTTTGATGACCCCGGCGCCCTCGCAGGTTTCGCAGCGCCCACCCTTGACATTAAAGCTAAAACGACCGGGTTTGTAGCCACGTGCCCGCGATTCGGGAACGGCGGCAAACAATTCGCGCAGCGGCCCAAACAAACCGACATAGGTTGCCGGGTTGGAGCGCGGGGTGCGACCGATGGGCGACTGATCGATTTCAATGATCTTGTCGAACTGATCCAGCCCTTTGATTTCCTTGTGTTTCCCTGGTCGCACGCTGGAGCGGTTGAGCAATTTTTGCGCGGATTTACTGAGGATTTCGTGAACGAGGGTGGATTTCCCGGAACCGGAAACACCGGTCACACAGGTGAACACACCGGACGGAAAAGCCACATCCACGTTTTTGAGGTTGTTCTGGGCGGCGCCTTTTACCTTCACCATTTTGCGTTTGTTGAAGGTACGCCTTTTCGTCGGCATTTCGATGGACTCGCGACCGCTCAAAAACATGCCGGTCAGCGAGGTTGGATGTTCCTTGATGGCCTCGGGTTTGCCGGCGAAGATCACCTCGCCGCCGTGTTCCCCGGCGCCCGGCCCAATGTCCACGAGAAAATCGGCCTCGGCGATGGTTTCCTCATCGTGCTCCACCACCAAAACGGTGTTGCCCAAATCGCGCATGCTCTTCAGGGTATCCAGCAAGCGACGGTTGTCGCGCTGGTGCAGACCAATCGAGGGTTCATCCAGCACGTACAGAACACCGGTCAATTTGGAACCGATCTGGGTCGCCAAACGGATGCGCTGGCTTTCGCCGCCGGACAAGGTGCCGGCCGAACGATCCAAGGTTAGGTAACCCAACCCCACATCGTTGAGGAAACGCAGGCGTTCACTGATTTCTTTGAGGATTTTTTCGGCAATCACCACCTCGTTCCCGACCAGGGCCAGGTTTTCGAAGGCGGCCAAGGCGTCGGCCACGGAGAGGTGGGTATAGTGGGCGATGTTCTCACCGCGAATCTTCACGGCCAGCGACATGGGCTTCAAACGATGCCCGCCGCAGGAAACACAGCGACTCATGGCCATAAAGGCTTGCAACATTTCGCGCACGCGTTGCGATTGGGAATCGCGGTACCGTCGCTGCATGTGGGGAATGACGCCCTCGAAGGTCAAATCAAACGCGTAACGACCCCGTTCCCCCTCATATTTGTAGGTCCGTTCTTGATCGTCGCCGTAAAGCAAGCGCTTGCGGGTTTCGGCGGGTAATTCGTTAAACGGTTTGTGTTTGGAGACCTTTTCAAAAGCGACCAACTGCTCAACCATACTGGACAGCCAAGAATCGGTGATTTGTTCGAGGACGGCGACGGCCCCTTTGGCCAGCGTGAGCTTGGGGTCCGGGACGACCAAATCCTCATCAAACGCCCGTTTCTCACCAAGCCCGTCACAGGTGCCACAGGCGCCGTGGGGCGAGTTAAAGGAGAAGTCGCGCGGTTGCAACTCCGGGAAAGAAAGGGTACAGCTCAAGCACACCAGGTGCTCGCTCATGGTCACGGCCTCGCGCTCGGGGTCCTTGGGAAAGTCGATTTTAAGCAGCCCTTCACCCAGTTCGAGGGCCAATTCGACGCTGTCGGCGATGCGGTCCCGTTTCTCGGGGTCGACCTTAATGCGGTCGATCACGACTTCAATGGTGTGGCGGTAGTTTTTATCGAGGCTGGGTGGATCGTCGAGGCGAACCTCCTCACCGTCGACAATGGCACGGGTATAACCGCGCGCTTTGAGATCGACAAACAGTTTGCGGTACTCGCCCTTGCGGTCCCGCACGACGGGCGCCAGCAAGCGCAAGGCGGTTTTGGGTTCGTAGCCAATGATGGTTTCAATAATTTGCGAGGCGCTTTGGCTTTCGATGGGTTCACCACATTGGGGGCAATGAGGTTTTCCAATGCGCGCAAACAACAGGCGCAGGTAATCGTAGATTTCGGTCACGGTCGCCACGGTGGAGCGTGGGTTGCGGCTGGTGGTTTTCTGCTCGATGGAAATCGCGGGACTCAACCCTTCAATCGACTCCACATCGGGTTTTTCCATTTGGTCCAAAAATTGGCGCGCATATGCGGAAAGCGATTCAACATAACGACGCTGGCCCTCGGCGTAGATGGTGTCAAAAGCGAGCGACGACTTCCCGGAACCGGAGACCCCGGTGATGACCACGAGTTCATTGCGCGGCAGGGTAACGTCAATATTTTTGAGATTGTGTTCTTTGGCGCCTTTGACCTGAATCGACGATTGCGTCATGGGTGACAACTCCTCTACGCCGCAAAAAGAACTGAAGCGGTGAGGATCGCCGAGACAATCCCACCGGGCGGCGGAAACGAACCCTCATTAAAGGCGCAAGCCGGCGCGGACGCAAGTCCCGATTTGAGATCCCTGAAAAAAGGGGTGTAGCGAGGGACCTTGTCTTAGACAGTGGCGGCGGCTTCCTCGGGTTCGATGACCTTTGAAAACTTACATTCGCTGTTATTGCAATAATGCGTAGTTTCCTTCTTGCGCACCTTTTCGTAAAGCGTTGGCGCAGGACAGTTGGGGCATTTTTCGCCGGTAGGTTTGTCCCAGGAAACAAAGTCGCATTTGGGGTATTTGGTGCAACCGTAAAAGACCTTGCCTTTTTTGGACTTACGCACTTGCACATCGCCGTCGCACTTGCCCTTGGGACACTTCACGCCGACCAACTCTTTGTGGATGTAACGGCAATCCGGGTAATTGGAGCAGGCGATAAATTCACCGTAGCGGCCGTTGCGACGCACCAAATCGTGACCACAGTCGGGACAAGGCTTGTTGAGCGCCTCGGGCGCCTCATTCACTTTGCCGATCATGCCCTTGAGCATGGGCATCTCGGTGTCGTCGGGGCTGAGGTCTTTGATGCGTTTGGCGGCGGTACAGGTGGGGTAATTGGAGCAGGAGAGAAACTGGCCGTACCGACCGGTTTTAATCACCATGGGGTTGCCGCACTCGTCGCATTTGAGGTCGGTTTCCAAGCCGTCGCGCTTGATGTTGGGCATCTTCTCTTCGGCTTCTTTGAGGCGCTCGGCAAAGCCACCGTAGAAGTCGGAAAGCAGGTGTTTCCATGTCAAAGAGCCGTGTTCTACCTCGTCCAGACGGCCTTCCATGCGGGCGGTGTAATGGGTGTCCATCAAATCGGGAAAGGAGGTGGTCAACAAGCTGGTAACAACCACACCGAGATCGGAAGGCAGGAAACGGCCCTCGCGTTTTTCCACGTAATCGCGGTTTTGAATGGTGGCAATGATGGCGGCATAGGTCGATGGACGCCCGATCCCGTTTTCTTCAAGTGCTTTAACAAGCGAGGCTTCGGTGTAGCGCGAAGGCGGTTTGGTGTGGTTCTGTTTCTTTTCCAGTTCGTTCACCTTGAGGATTTCGCCTTCTTCCAGTTTGGGCAAGTCGTTACCGGATTCGCTTTTCTCGCTGCCGGCCTCGGTGTAAAGGGTGGTGAAACCGGCGAAGGTGGTTACCAGGCCTTTGGCCTCAAAGAGCCCGTCGGCGGCGGTAATTTCCAAAACGGTTTCGTCCATTTCCTTGGCGGCCATTTGGGAAGCGACAAAACGTTTCCAAATCAGGGTATACAAACGGGCTTCGTCTTTCTCCAGGCGTTTGGCCAGGTACTCGGGAGAAAACTCCACGTGGGTGGGTCGAATGGCCTCGTGACCGTCTTGGATGTTCTTTTTCTGCTTCACCCGCCGCGCTTCGGCCGGCAAGTAGGTGTCGTCGAACTGTTCACCGATGTACTCGCGCACCTGGTTGATGGCTTCCTCACTGACCCGCATCGAATCGGTACGCATGTAGGTGATCAGACCGACGGGATCGCCGTCGATTTCAATGCCCTCGTAAAGCTTCTGCGCCAGCATCATGGTTTTCTTAACGGTAAAACCCAGCGCCCGCGAGGCTTCCTGTTGAAGCTTGGAAGTGGTAAACGGCGGTGGTGGATTTTGTTTTTTGGCCTTGCGTTTCACGCTGGAGATGGCGAACTGGGCGGCCTTCAGAGCTTTTTCGATTTCGTCGGCCTGCTCGGCGTTGGCGATGTTGCGCTTGGCGTCTTTGTTGCCCTGCTTGAGGGTTTCGCCTTGCCACTTAACGAGCTTGGCTTTGAATTCGGGCTTGCTACTGCCCTCGAAAAGACCGACGAAGGTCCAGAACTCAACGGGATCAAAAGCGAGGATTTCGTATTCGCGATCCACAATCATGCGCAGTGCGACGGACTGCACGCGGCCG
This sequence comes from Acanthopleuribacter pedis, assembly GCF_017377855.1. Taxonomy (GTDB): domain Bacteria; phylum Acidobacteriota; class Holophagae; order Acanthopleuribacterales; family Acanthopleuribacteraceae; genus Acanthopleuribacter; species Acanthopleuribacter pedis. The sequence goes on along the minus strand of NZ_JAFREP010000005.1, from coordinate 41,355 downwards.
GCGGAGATACCGCGCTTCACCTTTTTCCAGAGCACGGGGCTGATCAAATAACCCACTAGGCGGTCGAGGATGCGCCGTGCTTGCTGGGCGTCGACGAGGTGCATGTTCACCGCGCCGGGGTTGTCGATGGCGGCTTGAACGGCTTTTTTGGTGATTTCGTTGAACATCACCCGGAAAACCTGCTTGCCCTCGGGAATGACACCCTGTTGCAGGTGCCAGCAAATGGCTTCCCCCTCGCGATCAGGGTCAGGGGCGAGGTAGACGGACTCAGCCTTTTTGGCCTCGGACTTGAGTTCGGAAATAATTTTGCGTTTGGACGCCATGGCGGTGTAGTCGGGTTCAAAGTCGTGTTCGAGATCGACACCGAGTTTGTTGGTCGGCAAATCACGAATATGCCCCATGGATGCAAGTACCTTGAAGTCTTTGCCGAGGTACTTGTTAATTGTCTTGGCTTTCGCCGGGGATTCCACAATGACGAGGGATTTTGCCATGGAGCGCTCCTAAACCACGTTTCGCAACGGATTGCGAAGGTAACACTGACCGGGATAACTCTCAACCCATTTTTGGGCTTCAAGTTCGCAAAGTTTCGCAATCACGAGGCCGATCTCGACGTTTTCATCAAGCTTGGCCCGTATTCTATCTAAGGGTAGAGGCACAAAAGCGTCAAGGGCCAGGTAAATTTTTTTGGCGAGCGGATCCGTAAAACAAGCGTTGCTTGTTTGTTGATCCGAATTTTTTTGATCCCCTGTCAAAGGCTCACCGGCGAACAATTGATCGGGATGGTCGAGTAACTGTGCCTCTCCGTTGCGAATGAGGGCGTGGGTGCCCCGTTCGGCGACGGCGTCGATGGGTCCCGGCACGGCAAAAAGCTCGCGCCCCTGATCCAAACAATGGCGTGCGGTAATGAGGCTTCCCGATTTGAGGGCGGCCTCGACCACGACCACGGCGCGACACAAACCGCTGATGATGCGGTTGCGAATGGGGAAATGGTAGGGCTTGGGCGGGGCGTCGGGGGGAAACTCGCTGATCAAACAACCACCGGCGGCGATGAGCCGTTCGCCGAGGGGGCGGTGGACCCGGGGATAAACGGCGTTCAAGCCGCTGCCCAGCACGGCGATGCTGCAGCCGCCGGCGGAAACGGCGGCGTCGTGGGCGAAACCATCAATGCCGAGCGCGAGCCCGGAAACCACGGCCACGCCGCGACGGGCTGATTCGACGGCAAAGCGACGCGCAACGGCGGCCCCGTAATTGGAGCAAGCCCGGGCGCCGACAAGCGCGGTGCAGGGGCGTCCCCAAGCGCGGGGGTCGCCGCGGTAGAAAAGCAGCAGGGGCGGATCTTCCAGGGGTCGCAACAGGGCCGGGTAATGATCGTCGAGCAAGGTCACCACCTCAATCGAGGCGGAACGGCAGCGGGCCAAAAAAACCTCGGCGTCCCCGGAAGCGGGGCATGCTTCGACAGCCCGCGCCAAATGTGCCTCACAGGCGGCACCGGGATGCTCCATGCGGTGTTGTTGGTATGCGCGCAACAAGGCGAGTGGCCCCCGCGCTGAAACGGCCAGAATCAGCTTCCTTCGTAAATCGTTCATTTTAAGCAACCTTCACGAGCCACCAAGTGAAAAGCCAGGATCTTTTCGCAACATGCAAGGGGCTCGGTGTGTTCGGTTGCAGAGAGAAAAGCGTGTGGTTGGTAGTTCTAACCTAACCGCTTGATGCGGCCGGGTCAAGGACGGCCCGGCGAAAAATACAGGACGTGGTTTTCCCAAAAACGCGGGCGCACGCGGGGTAAGGCCAAAAAGATCCGCGACGGGCACGGCTGTCCCCTCAAGGGGGCGTCGCCAACGGATGACAGTGCAGCATCCAGGGGACGCGGGGCCTTGATCGCCGCCGTAAAAAAGTTTCTATAGGTGAAAAGTATCAGTTTAGCTTTAAAGATATTTAGACGAAGTGGTGGGCATATCGGCCTCTTTTGGCATAGAATTCGGGATACTGGCGTTTTCCTCATTTAAGTACCTGAATTCAACGGGTGTTTTCTACGTACCGGCAGGCCCCGATTGATCCGTTTCAAAGGAGCACACATGAAGGCTGTTGCAACCGTATTGCTGTTGTTGGGTTTCGCATGTACCGCATGGAATTGCGGTAGCTCGACCCAAAAACGCAAACCCAAACTGGACCGCGTCCTCATCGGCGAGGAGCTTCAATTCGGACGCAAGGCGGCCGAGTACGATTTATGGCGCGAGGCCATCTTCCGCTGGGAAAAGGTACGTGCAGCCGACCCGGACAACTCACGCGCGACCAACAACTTGGCGGTCGCCTACGAGTCCATCGGCGATTACGAGCAGGCACTCGACCTGTACAAGCGCGCGCTGGAGCTCAACGAAGACAACAACGACATTCGCAAGAACTACAAGCGATTTTTGAGTTTCTACAAGCGTCACCAACGGCAATTGGCCCGCGAGCGCCAACGTAAAGGCGCGGAACCTCAAGAAACGGGCCCCGTCAAACAAACGTCACAACCTGAATCAGGAGGCCGGCCATGATCGAGCATACTAACGCCCGCCGCTTGACCCTGCTGCTCGCTGCATGCCTGTTTTACGGCTGCGGGGGCGCCGGGAAGTCCGTTCGTATTGAGCTGCCTCTGCCGCCCAAGTTGGATCTCACCAACTACGATTACCTGTACTTTCCAGGATTCGTGGCCAATGTAAAAGGGGTTGATTTCGATACGGAACAAACGGCGATCAACTTTTTCACTCGCGAATTCAAACGCAACGAGGTGATGGACATCCTGGAAGAAGACAAGGTTGACCTGAGTGCAAAAGACCCCCGCGAGTTTTTTGCACGGCAACAGCCCTTCTTCCGTCAATTCAACTTCCTCCACGCGGAGGAAACCCTTGCCATCACCGGCGTAATCTCCTTCAACATTCTGGACCGCAGCGGCTTCAAAGAAGTCAGCTCGACGGATTCCTTCGGGCGCCGTTACAACCGCAGCCAGTTTGTCGAGGTGACCGGGTTCAACCTGGAGTTACATGTTTATGTATACGAACTCAATGAGGGCAAGCTGCTTTACCGCGGGGTAATGCGCGACTCAACCGATTTGGAAGGCGACAACGTCGACGAGCAACTGGTTTACAACGAGCTGTTGCAACGGGTTTCCGACCGGGTCATGGGTTTGTTTACCAATACCGTCGTTAAGGCGGAACGATCTTTGCTCTGAGTGTTCAGTCCCAACCGTTCCCTAACATCTTTTACGCGCGGCGTTTCGGCGACAACCGTCGAGGCGTCACATTCGTCCCTGATGTCCGGTTCCCATAACCGGCGTTTCGTGCCGAGGAGGTATCTGTCTTGAATCAAGGCCGGCTTTTAACCAACACGCGCAGTCCACGGGTGGGCCCGCGCGCGCTCATGATCGGGTTGCTCCTCGGAGTCCTGGTCCCCTCCGCGATGGCGCGGGGGAAAAACAAAATCCCCTATGAAAACTTCGAGTGGAAAGTTTACCACTCGGAACACTTTAAGGTGTATTACTACGAATCGGCGGCCAACCTGCTGCCGACCGTGGTGGATATGTCGGAGGCCGCATACCGCCAGGTTTCCGAAAAGTTGCAGCACGATCTGAACTTCAAGGTGCCCTTGATTTATTTCAAGACCCACGAAGAGTTCGAACTCACCAACATCTTCCCCGGCTTTATTCCGCGCGCGGTCGGTGCCTTTGCCGAACCCTTCCAGAGCCGCATGGTGTTGCCCTTTGATCAGGAGCCGGAAAAGAACTACAGCCTGCTCACCCACGAACTGACGCACATTTTCCAGTACGACATGTTCTACAACAACCGCATCAGTTCGATTGTGCGGGCCAACGCGCCGACCTGGTTCATTGAAGGGATGGCGTCCTATGTGGCCGACGACGAGGACAACCTGGACCGCATGGTATTGCGCGACGCGGCGATTTCCTCGAACTTTTCCTCACTGGGCAACTTTAACTCGCTGTCGTTTATCGCCTACCGGATTGGTCACGCGGCCTTCAAGTTCATTGAAGAGCAGTACGGCATCGAGGGGGTGCGTAACTTCCTGTGGCAGTACCGCAAAAACATTACCGGCAACGTACCGGCCGCGATTGAACGGGCATTCGAGATGCCGGTCGAGGATTTTGACCGCCAGTTCCGCAAATACCTGCGCAAGCGGTACGTGACCCTGCTGCCGGAAAAAGAAGAGCCGGACGATTACGCCCGTGAAATTCGCACGCGGCGCGCGATCACCACGCTCTCTCCCGAACTCTCGCCGAGCGGCGATTTGTTCGCGGCCATCGTTCCGATCAAAAACGAGCTGGACCTGGTGTTGATCTCGACCAAAGACGGCCGCATTTTCAAGAACCTGACCCGCGGCTACACCAACCGCTACAACGAGATCAATGTCGGCGCCTTCGGCGGCATCAACGATTTGGCCTGGAGCAGTGACGGCAACGAATTGGTCTTCTCAGCCCGCAAGGAAGGCTCTAACCGTTTGTACATCGTCAACGTGCTCAAGGGTTCCATTCGCCAAGAAGTGATCTTTGACGGGCTGCGCGACGCCCAGTCGCCGGTGTTCTCCAAGGACGGTAGCCTGCTGTACTTCGTGGGCAACGTCAACGGTTTTTACGACGTGTTTAGCTACAACCGCGACACGGAACAACTGTTGAACCTGACCAACGACCCGCACCTGGACCGCAACCCGCGCCTGAGCCCGGACGGCAAAGAAGTCCTCTACTCTTCCTCGCGCAACGGCTTCTTTAAGGTCTTCGTCTTGGACTTGGCTAAGGGCGACAAGGTTCAGTTAACCTCGGGCCTGGGCAACGACATTCAGGCGGCCTACAGCGCCGACATGACGTCGATTTACTTTGCCTCCGACCGTTTCGACGACATCTACAACATCTACGAGCTCGATCTGGAATCGGGTGTTAAGAAACAGTACACCAACATCCTGACCGGGGCCTTTTCGCCACAGGAACGGGTGATCTTCGACCACAAGGAAGGTGAAGAACAGCGTCAGCTAATTTTCACCGCCTATTACCAGGGCCGCTACCGGGTTTACCGCATGGATAAACCGGAAGCGCGTGAGGCGGTTTACGACGTGGCCAATGACAACTTCGCCAACGTCAAAAACTACAACATGTCGGCCAACATCGAGTTAAAAGACGAGCAGTACAAAAAGTACCGCCTGCGCAACAACTTCTCGATTAGCAACGTCAACGTGAACGTGGGCGCCACGGACGACGGTCGCTTCATATCGAACTCGGCGATTTCCTTTTCCGACACCTTGGGCGACCACGTGTTGGATATCACGACCTACTCGGTTTCGAGCCTTGAAAATTACTACGTTAACTACCTCAACCGCACACGTCGGCTGCAGTGGGGCGCCAGCTTCCAGTCGCTACAGGAGTTTTTTGTCGATTCCTTTACGTTCTCCTCGGCTTCCGGTCGTGCCCGCTTGGAGCGTCGTTACAAAAACGTGCAGCTCGGCGGCTACATGCGCTATCCGTTTTCGCTGTTCTCGCGGGTTGATATCGGCGGCGGTATGTCGGACCAAGACGTGTTCCGCTTCATTCCCAACCCGGGCGCGGAGGACGACCCCTCGCAACCGTCCTTTGTGTTTACCAACGTGGATTTCACCGAACCCTACGCCTACATCAACTTCTCGTTTGATACCCTGCGCTACCAACGCTGGGGACCGCAACACGGGACGGCCCTTGACGTGGGCGTGCGTACGGTGCTCGACAACTACGAAACCTACAGCTTCGACTTCCGCGCTTACCGCGAGTTGACCCAACGTTCGTTGATCGCCTTCCGCACGATTTACAACCATTCGGACGGCGACACACCCGAGTTCTTCGCGCTCGGCGGCAACAACAACCTGCGCGGCGATTACGGCTACCAAGAGTTCGTCGGTTCACGCCGGTTCCTGACCCAATTCGAACTGCGTTTCCCACTCATCGACCGTCTGCAATTCCCCGGTTTCGCGTTTTACAACATCCGCGGCGGCATGTTCGTCGACGCGGGCGGCACCTGGTTCGAAGATTTCGATTTCGAATGGGAATTCCAAGACACGGACGCCGATCCCAACGACCCCCTCTCCCGTCCCTGGGACCCGGAAAACCCCGATCCCCGCTACCTGCTGGGCGCCTACGGGGTTGAAATCAGCATGAACCTGCTGGGTTTGGACGTCCACTGGACCTGGGCCAAGCGCACCAACTTCGACGAGTTCCCCTCGTCCAGCCGGTTCAGTTTCTGGATTGGTCGTAAATTCTAAAGCGGGTGTTTACCCACCCAATGGCAACGGGCCGCCCCTTTCGGGCGGCCTTTTTTGTTGGTGAAGAAGTTCACGGGGGAAACCCCGCGCGACACCAAGTTCAGGTAAAGCGTTTGACAATCGCCGCCGAAGCATTAAGTTAACACCATATCCATCCCATCCCGTTTTTCTCGCCCACGCGCCCATACTCCGGGTTAGAATGAGCCAAACCCCGTTCCCACAACCCACCCCTACCTCGGTCCGACACGATGTTCATTTTTTGCCTGGAAGGTGCCGCTTATGACCTATCACGATCTGTCTCTTCTCGAAATCGTTTGTAGCCCGGAAAGCGAAACCAAGTTGGCCGAGATTGAACCCTGGCTGTATGGCGCCGACGGGGAAGACGACCTTTACCCGCGCCTTTGCGGCACGCCCGTCCTACAACCCGACATTGACTTATACCTCACCAACGAACTCATGGCGGTGAGTCGGGCCATGGCGCAGATGGGTGAAAAGGACGACATCAAAGAATGGTTCTTTAAACGCTACGGCTTTTTTGCCCAGCCGGAACCGCTGCCCATGGATTCCGAGATCCTCGGTGAAGGTTATCCCGGCTTTTGGGAGAACCTCGGCCTGCCCAGCTTCATTCAAGACCTTGAGATTCAGACCCCTGAAGATTTGGTATTGGACGCCATCGGCGCGCACCACCCCTCCCTGGGTCTCGATTTGGGTTGCGGTCAAGGCGGTATGACCCAACAGATGGCGGAAATGTGCAACCAAGTCATCGGTTTGGAGCGCAACTTCTTCCTGGCCGCCACGGCCAACCATTTGCTGCGCCAAAAAGAGATCAATACCCAGTTCTTTGACCCCTCGCGCGGCCGTCAGAGCGCCTCGTTCAAGAAAAAGGCGGTCGACAACGCCACCGTCATCTGCGGCGACATCGAGCAAATGCCGTTTAATGAGCCGCTTTTCGATTGGGTCCACTGCGGCCATGTGCTCGATTTAATTGACGACCCGGCCGCGGTCCTGGTGCAAATCATGCGCATCATGAAACCCGGCGGCACCTTATCGATTTGCACGCCCTGGGATTTTGAGAATGAAGGTCATTTCGACGCCATGCTCGAATTGCTCGACGACCAGTTCGAAATGTTCTACCAAACCGACGGTGTGCCCTACGTACGTTTTAACCACAAGCGCCGCTACATCCTCCACGAGGATTGGATATGGTGCGGCAAAATGCGCAAGCTCGGGTGAGCAGAAGCCCCACGTTCGCAATCCACGCGTGTGACTGATTCGGCATTGCCTAAACTGCGTCCGTGGCCTTAATCCGGCATTGCGTAACCTGCGTCCGTGCCTTGACCGCCATTGCGTGCCCACGCGCGTGGCTTGTTCCGGCATTGCGTAACCTGCGTCCGTGCCTTGTTGCGGCATTGCATAATCTGCGTCCGTGGCTTGTTCCGGGTTTTCGTAATCCACGCACGTTGCTTGATCCGGCGTACCCCTACGCGGGTACGCACACCGCCACGCGGGGTCCACCACTGATTTAAAATGTGAGCCAACGGCGAACCACCTCTGGTTACACCGGCGGTGTAACGGATTTCAGCCCTGGGTAACGGGTTGTGGAACAACCCGTTACCCAGGGTCCTCGGGAGTTCCCGGCGTGTAGGCCCTGCAGGGGCCGGCACCCACCCCCCGCGGTTCGCCGGGTCAGCCACAATCCGACACATTGCCCAGCCATTCCCTCATCAAATGGAAACGGAGAAGCGATGGTTGGCGATCTTTGGTATGATGCACGGGAACGGCGGTGCACTTTAAGACCGCGCGCGCAAATATCCCGCTCATCAACCCCTCACCTTGTGCCGGGATAGGTCATCGAAGGGAGCCGGAAGCTTTGGTTAGCGTTGGCAATAAACAACCAAACAACTCACGCGGTGCCAGCTCTTTACACCTCGATCAACTGACCGAGTCGGAACTCCAATCCTCCATTTTTCGGAGCATGGACCACCAACCGCAAACGCTGGATTTCAACCGTTTACGCGAGACCCTCCAAAAAGACAGCCAAATCCCCGGCGAGGTCATTCAAAAGGTCATTCACCGCGTGCAGGCCAACGCCCACCATCTGGGCCTGGAACAAACCCCGCCCTCGCTTGTTTTGCATTGGGTAACCGGACTTTTGCGCCAAGAAGGGTTCCCCGTAGGCGCCATCCCGCTGCAATCCCTGGAACTGTCGCTCAGCGATGTGGAACTCAATATTTACCATCCCGTCGGTTACGGGGCCGGCGCCGATCAAAACCCGGAAGCCACCTCGCAACGCATCGCCCAACGCATTAAGGCCCAATTCGCCTGCCGCCGCATTTACCAGCAGGACGTGGTCCAAGCCCATGACGAGGGCCGCCTCGAATTGCTTCACCTCGGCGCCATCGACCGACCCCACCACGTTTTTCTGACCCCCGATTACCTCAAACACGAAGGTCTGCCGGTCATGCGTTCCGCGCCCTCGGCCGGGCCCGCCAAACACGCGGACGTCCTGCTGGCCCACTTGATCCGCTTCACCCATGAACTGCAGAACCACTTCGCCGGCGACATCCACTGGGGCCACGTCAACACGCTGCTGCTCCCCTTTTTGGAACCCATGAACGAGGCGGAATTGGACCAGTTCGCCCAGCAAATGCTGTACGAATTCGGTCAGCTTGATTTGGAGCGCGGCGGCCTGTATCGCCAGGTAATTTTGGACTTTGATTTGGATCTGCCGAAAACCTTGGTCAGCACCCTCGCGGTGGGGCCGGGCGGCGAAAAAATGGGCCGGAGTTACGGGGACTATGGCCGAACCTTGGTTCGTTTCAACGAGGTCTTGCTCAACGCGCTGGCCAACGGCGATGCGCGCGGCAACCCCTGGCATTCACCCCAAATTGTATTTCACCTCAACGAACGCAACGCGCCTTGGGACCACCTGCACCAAAAATTGGTTGAGGTCGCCTTCCGCCACGGCAACCCACGCATCGCCTTTAGCGATAGCCGCCGCGACTGCGGCGCCATGGGTTATTTCAATCTAAACGATTCCGACTACCTCAAGGCCATGCAGCATCCGGCCCAAATGCGCGGCTTTTCGCTCAGTTCGCTGGCGGTGAACCTGCCAACCATGGCGCTCGGCCGCGATGAGCAAGGTTTTTGGCAAGAAGTCGAACGTATTTTTAATGTGTCGGTCACGGCGCACCGCCAGAAACGGCTGTTCATTTCGCGCCTGATGGCCTACGGCAACCGCGGGCCGCTCCAATTCTTGCGCCACCGCTTGGGTAACCAGCCCTTTTTGAAAATCGACCAGGCGACCCAACCGATGCAGCTCATCGGTTTGGGTGAAGCGGCGGCGGCCCTCAACGGCTCACCGTCTAGCTCGGCCGAGGCGATCACCAACACCGCGATCAAAATCCTGACGGCGATTGAAGGCGATATTGGGGTGCGCAACCGCATTCACAAAATGCGGATGCTGTTGTCCTGCACCAAAAACGACAACGTCGCCTACCGCTTCGCGTACCTCGATTTCAAACGCCACGCCAAGGATGCGGGTGCCTACCTGATCCACGAACCGGACCAATCCCACCCGATTTATACCGAGGGCCCCAATATCCTGCCGTTTAAAGCCATCGGCTGGCGCGAACGGTTCCGCCACGAGGGCAAGCTGCACCGCTTCTTCAGTGGTTTGCACAACACGGTGCTGTTCCTGCACGGCGGCACCGGCAACGACGCGGGTTTGCTCCAGCGTTTGCTGGGTGAGGCGCGCAACGCGGGCATTAGCCAGCTACAACCGGCACCGGATTTAACCGTTTGCATGAGCTGCCACTCGGTGTTTGCGACCACCAGCGAAAACGAAAACTGCCCAAGCTGCGGCAGCGCGATGGTCTCACCCTACGGTTATTGCCAAGCCGGCTACTCCCCGGTTTCGACCTGGTGCCTGGGCAAACGGTCGGAATGGCGCATCCGTCACCGCCTCGACCACTACCATGTGCCCGTCCAACAGGATTTGCCCTGGTAATCTGGCACCCGGCTTAACCAACCAGATCGAGATTGCCGCCGAGGGCCCCAAAACTAAGCGTCGGTTCATTCTGGACCCGGTAGGAAAACGAGGCAAAACCGGCGCTTACATTGGGTTGGTTCTCAAAATTACCGCGAAACGGCGGTGGCTCTTGGTTTTGTTCGTAGGCGTTAAAACCGGCTGCGCCCAGTCCGCGCGAGCCGCCCGCGGCAACACCGGCGCCGGATTCGCCCTCGGAAGCGGCAGCCTCGTCTTGCTCGTCGGCCAACGCATCGACGGTATTTTGTTCGAGTTCGTCAAAGTCAAAGGTATCGCGATCCCCGGCGTCAACGCGACCGCCGCGCCCGCCACGTCCACCAATACCCTGACCGCCGAGTGTCGGATTGGGCGACACCACACTCGGTAAAAACCCGCGTAGGGCTAAATCGTCGGCATTGTTAATTTGCGACATGGGTTATCCGAAAATGCCACGCACCGGTTGAGCGAGGCCGAGATAAAGGTTTCTAGAAAACAGGGCGGACGAAACGTGATTACTCCTAAAGTACGACAAATCCAAAGGCAAAACAAGTTAACAGGCCGGGGTTACCTGGAAAAGGCACTTTTTTACGCCAAAGATTAAATAATCCCGGCCTCGGCCAACAAACGACGGTAATCGTCCGGCTGATCGATATCGCCGACCACACCCGGATCGTCCACGGGACAGGGCACCACGGCTTCGCCCCATTGGCGCAGCAGTTCCTTGGCGCCGCGGTCGCCCTGAAGGCCGGTCAATGCGGCGCGTCGGGCGCCGTCAAACAAAACGGGATGACCTCGCCGCCCGTCAAAAACCGGTACGATCACGGGCGCGGCAACCCCGCGGCGGCACGTTTCGGCAAAAGCCTGCAGCAAGGTGCGCAAGGTGGCGGGTCGCACCAAGGGCATATCGCCGAGCGCAACAAAAAAACAATCGGCTTCGGCCGGCAACGCGGCGGCGCCCAAGGCCAAGCTGTGACCCATCCCGGCATCGGGGTTTGGATTGACCCGCAACTGGTAATCCACATCCGCGAGATAAGGCGCCGCGACTTCCGCTTCATCACCCATCACCACCACCAATCGCTGGAGCGACAGGGTCGTGAAAGGCTGCAAGGCGGCCCGCAACAAAATACTATCGCCCCAGGGCAACAACTGTTTGCGCCGCGCACCCATGCGCCGAGAGCGCCCCGCGGCAAGCACAACGGCCGCCACACGGGGCAAAGGTTGAGGGTTTTGACGCAAACTTAGGCCGAGGCGGCCGCGTTGCGTTTTTCCAAGTACTCGTCGTAGCTGCCGAGATGGTCTTCAATACCACCGTCGGTTTTCAGCTCAATCACGCGCGTGGCAACGGTTTGGGTCAACTCATGGTCATGGGAGGTAAACATCAGCGAACCGCCGAACTTGATCATGCCGTCGTTTAAGGCGGTGATCGATTCCAGATCAAGGTGGTTGGTGGGTTCGTCGAACATCAACACGTTGGCGCCGGACATCATCATGCGCGACAACATGCAGCGCACTTTCTCACCACCGGACAAAACGCCGGCCATTTTCAGCCCCTCGTCGCCGGAAAACAACATACGGCCGAGAAACTGGCGCACGAAGTTGACATCCTGTTCCTCCGAGTACTGACGCAACCAGTCAACCAGGTTGAGTTTGACGTCGAAGAAACTGTCGTGGTCCTTGGGGAAGTAAGCCTGGGTAGTGGTCACGCCCCACTTGAAGTGGCCGCTGTCGGCGGGCGCTTCGCCGGCGAGTACCTGCATCAAGGCGGTGATGGCCAAACCGTTGTCGCTCACAATCGCCACTTTGTCTTCGCGGCTAAGGCGGAAGGTCACATCTTTGAACATCAACTCGCCGTCGATGGTGCGGCTGAGCCCTTCCACTTCCAAAACCTCGTTGCCGATTTCGCGGTTGGGTTGGAAGATGATGTAGGGGTATTTACGGGAGCTGGGTTTGATGTCTTCCAGGTTGAGTTTGTCGAGTTGCTTTTTGCGCGCGGTGGCCTGCCTGGCCTTGGATGCGTTGGAAGAGAAACGCGCGATGAATTCTTTGAGTTCTTTGATTTTGTCTTCTTTTTTGCGGTTGCGGTCCTGGGTTTGGGCCAGCGCCAATTGCGAGGATTTGTACCAAAAGTCGTAGTTACCGACGAACATTTTCATTTGGCAACGGTCGATGTCGGCAATGTGGGTACAGACCTTGTTGAGGAAGTGACGGTCGTGAGACACAACCAACACGGTATTTTCGAAATCGTACAGAAAGTTTTCCAGCCAGGTGATGGACGCTACATCAAGGTGGTTGGTGGGTTCGTCAAGGAGCAGGATGTCGGGGTTGCCGAACAAGGCCTGGGCCAACAAAACACGAACCTTAAAAGAGTCCTCGAGATCACTCATCTTTTTGGCGTGATCGGCATCTTTGATGCCCAAACCGTTGAGCAAAGAGCCGGCCTCGGATTCGGCTTCGTAACCGTTGAGGTCGGCGAACTCGCCTTCAAGCTCCGCGGAACGCACGCCGTCCTCATCGGTGAAATCGGCTTTGGCATACAAGGCGTCGCGCTCTTTCTTCACCTCATAGAGGCGTTTGTGGCCCATGATCACGGTATCCAGCACCTCGTAGTCGTTGTACTCGAAGTGGTTCTGTTTCAGGACGGCGAGGCGGGAACCGGGCGTCATGTGGACATCGCCGCTTTGCGTGGGAATCTCGCCGGAGAGGAGCTTGATGAAGGTCGATTTCCCGGCCCCGTTGGCGCCGATGATGCCGTAGCAGTTGCCCGGCGTAAACTTGATGCTGACGTCTTCAAACAGCACGCGGCTGCCGTACCGCAAAGTCAAATCACTAACACTAATCACGATGGCCCTCAATGTTTCAACTGTAATGTGGCGGCGCCGCAAACCGTTATTCGCATCGAATGCGAGCGGGAGAAACGGGTATGGATCGTCAAAAAAGAAACGCCGCAACCGCATCGCGCGGGTGCTTCTCCCGGCAAACCGACCACTTTACCATGGGCACCGGCCGGGATCAACGCACGGCCGGCACCTTCACCCGGAGGGGCGGCCCCACGACGACCCTGGTTACAGCCGGGTCGCTTCTGGTAAACATCGCCGGCTTTCTCCTTTCCGTGAAAAAGTTTAGAAGCGGCGCGCGGCCGATAAACAGGTCAGGCCCCAATGACCTCACCCCTCACTAGGCACCCATCCAACCCTTCAATCCGCGACCTATTGGTCAAAAAAATCCCCGCTTTTCCCAGATAAATGCGCGGTACAAATGGGGGACAATCAAGCACGACCGCACGGGATGTCGCCTTTGAAAAAATAAATATGCTGACTTTGGGAGTACGCGATGTGGGTTCTTGTTGGATTAATGTTGCTGATAGGAGAAAACCAAGCCGTAAGCAAGGTGGAACTTGACGAGGTTTCATTCCAAGACATTGTTTCCTCGACTTCTATCGACAACAAAACCTTTGCCTGGGTCTTTCCGAACGCGCGAAGACCAAAGAGTTATCTCGTCATTTATGATTACGTCCAAGAAACATGCCTCGAAGTTCGCGATGAGCGCTTAAACCACTCGCTTTTTTCAACGATTATCCCTGGGCACAACTCTATTTTCCTCGTTGATAATCTCAGCAGTAAGTATGCCGAACTGAGCTTTACGGGCACATTGCTGCAAACCGGTTTCATTAATCGCTGGGAAGGCTATGACGCGCTAGCAGTCGCAGGAAGCATCGCCGTGAACACCTACGCGCAGGGAATCGGTGTCATGTCTTATAGCACCTTGTCAGAGGAAAGAGCCTACGCACTTATCGATTTCGCAAATCAGAAAATCCAAGCGAGAGGTACCTTCTCCGCGAGCAAGGACCAGGCGCAATACTTAATTGGCGCAAACCAGATGCACTATCTGATCGAACCGGGCTTAGGTATCGTTTCCCGTTTCGAAACGGGAACATCAAAAAAGTCGAAACCAATCTACCAAGACCCATACGATCCCGTTTATGCCTCAAACGATCAGGTTGGCAAGATGCGCTACAAAGCATCGACACATCTCAGTTTTTATGGTGCTATTTCACTACAATTCAATCACTTCTACGACGAAGACGGCAAACGCAAAGCCGACGGACGTCCCTTTAAGTACACCTACGGAACCATCAAAGCAAACACGCTCACAAAAACCCGGCTTTCCATTGTAGGGACCGATACAAAGGGAACCCAATATCTCGTCTTCGACCCCGAGGACCCGGAGCTACACATCAAAGATCGCGCATCAATGTGACCCAACACCCTAACGAACCCGAAGGTCACGCCAAGGTTGATCCCGTGACGCCGGCGGCATGTGGCGGGATCATGGCCGCGTGAGGCTCCGAGGCATCTTGCGACCTTTTGCGTCAAAATGTGCGATGATGGCCCCGAACCATCCCCACTGAAAGGACTCGCCATGAAACAACCTTCTCCCCGCCGTGTGTTTAGCGGTTCTCCCTGGGAACAAAAGGTCGGTTACTGCCGCGCGGTGCGCGTGGGCCAAACGATTCACGTGGCCGGCACCACCGCCACCGATCCCAACGGCACGGTCCTGGCCGTCGGCGATCCTTACGGCCAGGCCAAAGCGATTTTTGCCATCATCGAAAAGGCACTGGTTGCCGTGGGCGCGACCCTGAACGATGTGGTGCGCACCCGCATGTTTGTTACGCGGATCGACGATTGGCAGGAAATCGGGCGCGCCCACCAAGAGGTGTTTGGCGCTATTTACCCGGCCGCCACCATGGTTGCGGTTAGCCGCCTGATCGATCCCGAGCACTTGGTCGAAATCGAAGTCGACGCGGTGGTTGCCGCGGTCACATCCGAAGCATAACGAGGTTTCCATGGTCGATTACCGCCAAACCTATTTTCCCAATTTACGCTATCGCGGCTACTTCAATCACGCGGCGATTTCACCCCTGGCCGCGCCGGTACAAGCGGCGATGACGGCGATGATCCAAACCTACGCCGAACACGGCATGCGCGGCTGGACCCAAGGCAACCACCACCGCGCCGCGGTGCGCGGCCACTTAAGCCAAATGCTGGGCTGCGCGGTCGGCGACATCGGCCTGGTCGCCAATACGACCCACGCGATCACGGCGGTCGCCCAAGAGTTCCCCTGGCAAGCAGGTGACGGTCTGGTGCTGATCCGCGGCGAGTTCCCGGCCAACATTTTGGCCTGGCTCCAAGCGGCCCGCGATCACCATCTCGAGGTTTTTTGGCTCTCGCTCCAAGACCTTGCCGACGAATCCCCGGCCTTCCACAAGGTCATGGCCCGCCGCCCCAAACTCATGGCGGTTAGCTGGGTTCAGTACCAAACGGGCTGGACCCAAGATCTCGCGCAACTCTCCTCCTTGCGCGAACGCTTCGGTTTGGCGGTTTGTGTCGACGCCATTCAAGGTCTGGCGGCACTGCGCCTCAACCTGGAACAAACACCGCTCGATTTCGTGGCGAGCGGTGCCCACAAATGGCTGCTCTCACCAGAGGGCTGCGGCTACCTCTACGTCAACCCGGATTGGCAAGCCAAGTTAAGACCGCGCCTGGCGGGTTGGCTGAGCCAGGAACGTCCGGTTGACTTTCTGTTTGAAGGCGGGGGCCACGTGGATTACCAGCGGGCCTACCGCGCGGAACCGACGCGCTACGAGTGGGGCACCATGAGCCCTTATCCCTACGCGGGCATGGACGCGGCGCTCCAGATGTTGTTGACGGTCGGCCTGGACAAGGTTGCGACACGAATCCAAGATTTGGCCCGATACACCCGCGAACAACTGGCCGCCCGTGCGTTCCCAGTGCTGACGGATCATTGTGACGCGGGCATCGTCAGCTTCCCACTGGCGGCGTCGGCACTGAAATCCTGCGTGCAGACGATGGATCGCGCCGGTTTTGCGGTGGCCACCCCGGACGGCTACCTGCGCATCGCCCCACATTTTTACAACGAACGCGCCGAAATCGACGCCCTTTTGGAAGCGCTGACGGGCTGGCGCGAGGGACGGAAGGCACCGACAAACGAATCATTCACAGGAAAATGCTGACTCGGCCCATTTTAATGGTTGTTTCACAAGCGGCAACAGGTGTAAAAATAGGCCGAGCCTTCTTACAAAAAAGATGCGGGTGTAGCTCAGTTGGTAGAGCACTAGCTTCCCAAGCTAGGTGTCGCGGGTTCGAATCCCGTCTCCCGCTTTCACCGTCAACCGGCGTGAGCGACTGTTTTTCGGTCGGTCACCGCGCGACACACGGAAGATGGTGAGCGATGAAACCGCGAAAATCGGACCAACCGTCACCCGTTCCGGCCCATTAGATTGAACCGAATCCAACCCCAACAAGCGTAAAAGTGAATCGAATCCGATTCCATGTTTTGCTTCGCCCTGGTTTAGGTTTAAGATAAGGCCCCGTGAGTGATGTATCAAAGCCCGGCGACCCAAGGGGTTTGCTTGGGAAACGGGAGCAAATGAATGGGCTGGTTGGACAAACGGCGCAACGGCAAAAACGAAACCAGGAGCCAACCCGAGGTATTCACAAAAGGTCGCGGCGATTCTACCATCGTCGGCCCGAACCTTGTGATTGAAGGGAAACTGGATTCGAAAGAAGACATCTGGATTGCAGGCCAAATCAAGGGGGAATTGGACTGCGCGTCACGGATTGTTGTTGCAGCAAGTGGTCGCATCCAAGGCAGCATTAAGTGCCAAAGCATTGCCATTTTCGGCGAGGTGGAAGGCAACATTGATGCGGCGGAGGAGATCACGGTCGAGGCATCGGGGAAACTGATCGGCGACATCAAAACCAAAGTCTTCACCAATCAGCCAGGCGGATTCTTTGAGGGTTATTCCCACATGCTCGACGGCAAAACCGTTCAAAATGCTCAAGCCGCCGAGAAGACAGAGGAAAAGGGCCCCGAGGTTTCCAAGACCGGAAAAGATACGAACAAAAGCAACCGCAAAAAATAGCGGTGTTTGCTGTTCCTTAAGTACGAAGGGTTTCAGCCTCTGTTTCCAGCACAGAAAAATCAGGAAGGAAGGACGACGGCATGATTATTGGTACGCCCAAGGAAATCAAAAATCAGGAATACCGGGTCGGCTTGATCCCGGCCAATGTCAAAACGTTCATCAACAAAGGCCACCAAGTTCTCATTGAAAAAGATGCGGGCATGGGAAGTGGTTTCACCAACGAAGAATACGTGGAAGCCGGTGCCACCATCGTCGATACGGCGGAAGAGATTTTCGCCAAGGCCGAAATGGTCATCAAGGTCAAGGAACCGCAGAAAGTAGAATACGAACAGCTGCGCGAAGACCAAATCCTGTTTACTTACTTGCACTTGGCGCCGGACCGCGATCAAACCAAAGGTTTGATGGACAGCGGCTGTATCGCCATCGCCTACGAAACCATTACCGACAACGACGGTCGTCTGCCGTTGCTCGGACCCATGAGTGAAGTGGCGGGCCGGATGTCGATCCAAGTGGGCGCGCACTGGTTACAACGCACCAAAGGCGGGCTCGGCCTGTTGTTGGGCGGTGTGCCGGGTGTCGCACCTGCCGAGGTCATGATCCTCGGCGGCGGCATCGTGGGCATGAACGCTGCCAAAATGGCGGTTGGTTTGGGCGCCCAGGTCACCATTTTCGAAACCTCGGTCGACCGCATGCGGTACATCGACGACGTCTTCGGCGCGCGCGTAACCTGCTTGATGAGTAACGAATACAACATCAGCAAACACCTGGAACACACGGACTTGGTGATCGGCGGCGTGTTGATCCCCGGCGCCAACGCCCCCAAGCTGATTTCGCGTCACCAGATCGAAAACAACATGAAGGCCGGTTCCGTGATAGTCGACGTTGCGGTTGACCAAGGCGGTTGTATTGAAACGACCCGTCCCACCACCCACGACGATCCCACCTTCCAGGTCGGCGAGGTAACCCAATACTGTGTGGCCAACATGCCGGGCGCGGTACCCCGTACCTCGACCTTCGCATTGACCAACGTCACCTTGCCTTACGCGCTGTTCATCGCCAACAACGGTGTGATCGACGCCATCCGTCGCAACCACCACCTGCGCAACGGTGTAAACACCTTCCAAGGCAAAATGACCTACGAAGCGGTCGCCCAAGACCAGAACCTCAAATACGCCGATATCAACGAATTGATCAGACGCTAATGCGTCCACGGGGCCCCAGCTAGGGCGCTCCATCCGACACAATCAAACAGGCGCGGGCCGACAACTGTTGCACCAGTTTCGGTTTCGCGCTTTTCTTTTAGCGGGTCGCACCATCAGCCCCCGCCCATCGAAAAGGGACACTTATGACAACCTGGTACCATTTGGTCGAAGCCGAGGCCCGCGAAGCCGGCGCCAACATGGCGATTGACCAGTATCTTCTCGAGGCCCTCGAACAAGGCCGCATCGACCGGCCGATCCTGCGCATTTACGCCTGGGCCAAACCCACGCTCAGCTTGGGTTACCACCAGGAATGGCGCCGCACCGTGAACGAGGAACAGTTGGAAAAACACGGCGTTGTGCTGGTGCGCCGCTGGACCGGCGGACGCGCGGTGCTCCACGACACGGACGAAATCACCTACAGCCTGATTGCACCCATGCGCGAACCCTTTAACAATCAGGTCTCCCACAACTACTGCGCCATCGGACGCGCGCTCAAACGCTTCACCGACTTGGGCGAATCCGCGAGCGGCGCCATGTTCCCGGAAGAACCGGCCCCGGCCAAGGTGCGTTCGATGCGCCACACGCCCTGTTTCGCGTCCATGTCGCGCTCTGAAATCGAACGCGGCGGCAAGAAGATGATCGGTTCGGCACAAAAACGCGGCAAAGGCGCCTTCCTGCAGCACGGCAGCATTCCCCTGCACGCGCGTACCGAGATCCTGGCGGCGATCACCGGCTCCAATCTGGACATGGGTGAGCTGATGACCTCGCTGAGCAATCACTATCGCGACGCGGGTTTGGCCCTACCCGAACGAAGTGCGCTGGTACAGCGTTTGGTCGACGCTTTCGCGGCCGGTTTCGGGATCGACTTCGAGCCCTTGCCCGGTGAGGATCCAGGCAACGCCGCCCGCGTGGCCGAGATTCGCCGTGATTCCTTCGACAATGACACATGGACCCGTCGAAAATAAGCTGAATCAGCCGCGATTGTTTGAGCATCGGGCCTGCATTTGGTAACCTAGAAACACTATTACTCCAGCAGACAAACCATCAAACGACACGCGATCCCGTCCCATCCGCGGCGGCGCCGGAGCAACGCGTCGCCCTGTAACGATCCCAACAAAACACCTCGCCGTTCGTCCACGGCTCAGGTACAATCAGCGGGGTTCCAAAAGTACCGCAACTTCAACCGGCTCATGGTTTTGTCGGCTGGGTTGCGGGGATCGGCAACAGCCGAGATAACAAGGGGGTTCTTTTGGATCAGGAACAAAATATTGATGAATGGTTGCTCGACGACGGCATCGGTACCAACTTATTTGGCGCCGACACCCTGGTTCAACTCAACAGCAAAGGGAAACAGGGCCGCGAGCTGGAAGAATACATTGAGGACATTAAGGAAAGTGCGCGGGTTGCCATCGACCAATCGATCGCCATTTTAACGCCGTGGTTTTTCTCAAACATGCCGCAATTTTATTACCAAACAACACCACGCGCCGAAAAAGTGCGCGATTTGCATGCGGTTATTACGGGTCACATCTTCGAAAGTAAGCAAAAGTTACAACTTTGGAACCGGCACCGTACCAAAACGACCTTTCTCGCGCCCGGCAACGACGAGCAGGTCTTTTTCGATATTGCCGAGTCGGTTCGCCGCCACCAGGTCACCAACGGCGCGATGTACACGTCCAACGACCGCCTGCTGTTAATCTCGACCTTCTTCACCAACGAATTTTCGCCGGTGGACATGGAAAACGAGAAAAACCGCGCCAAGGTCGAAAAGGCGCTGGATCTGCTCAAAAAAGAAGACAACCCGGAGGCGATGAAGGATTTCATTCGCAACCTGGACGACCAGATGGTGGTTCACACCACCCCGGAACGCATGGCGCGTTTGTACCGCCTGTTCCACCTCGCCAAAGATCGCGAGGACGCGGTGACGCACTTGGTGCCGGATTACTTCAACGAATACGCGCGCCTCGACATTGCCTACAAAAAGATGCCCATCGCCAAAACGCTGGCCAGCCTGTTGTACCTGTTTGATCGCTACGAGTTTCAGGTCAACCGCTGTATGTTCGCCGAGGTCAACGCCCATACGGATACACCGATCACGGTGTTTACCTTCATTTTCCGGCACACCGAGGGGCAGCGCGTCAGCAGCAAAATGGTGCCCTTCCTCAAGCTGAACAAAGCCTGCAAATCACTGCGTTGGGTCGACACGGATCACTTCGATTCGATGTGGCGCCGCCACGGCGGTCCCGATATCGGCGACTTCTCACTGAACGAAATCAACCTCATTCGCTCGATTTCGGTTTGGTCGCAAATCTTCCTGAGCAAGCGCAACCCATACTACTACTCAGAAGAACGGGTCCGCAAAACCTTCACGCGCTTCCCGGAAATCCTGCGCCTGCTGGTCGACCTCTTCAAGGCGCGTTTTGACCCACGCCAGGCGGGCAGCAACCAGGACCAAATCAACAAGTTCGAAGCGCAGATTCTCGAGGGGATCGGCGACATCAACATCCGCATTGAGAAGGATATCTTTAGCGAGTCGCTTAACTTTATCCGCCACATTCTCAAAACCAACTACTTCTTCCCGCGCAAAACCGGTTTGTCCTTCCGCATGGATCCCGACTGCCTTAATCCCGAGTTTTACCCCAACAAACCCTTTGGGTTTTTCTTTATGTTGGGCCGCGAGTACCGCGGTTTCCAAGTGCGTTTCCGCGACACGGCGCGCGGGGGCATGCGCATCTTGATGCCCCGTGACGCCAGTCAGTACGAGGCCTCGTTTGCCGGTTTGTTCGACGAGGTTATCGGCCTGTCCTACGCACAGCAACTGAAAAACAAAGACATTCCCGAGGGCGGCGCCAAGGCGATCCTGTTGCTTTCCCCGGATGCCGATAAAGAAACCGCCGCGTTGGGTGCGGTCGATTCCATCCTCAACCTGATCACGACCGATCCCAAGTCCGGCAAGTTGGACAGCAACATCATCGATTACTTCGGCCACGAAGAAAACATCTACCTCGGCCCCGATGAAAACTGCACCAACGACCTGATCGAAGCCTTTGTGCGTCAGGCACAGCGCCGCGGTTACAAGTACCCGAACGCCTTTATGTCCTCGAAACCAGGCGCGGGTATCAACCACAAGGAATACGGCGTGACCAGTGAAGGCGTGAACGTGTTCCTCGACAACCTGCTGTTGGAACTGGGCATCGACCCCCGCAAGCAATCCTTCACGGTAAAGATGACGGGTGGTCCCGACGGCGACGTGGCCGGCAACGAGCTCAAAATCCTCAACCGCGAATACGGCGACAACGCCAAGGTGGTCGCGGTGGCCGACGGCTTCGGTGCGGCCTACGATCCCGAGGGCCTGCATTGGCCCGAACTCTTGCGGTTGGTCAACGAAAGCGAATCGATCATGAAGTTCAACGCGGAACACCTGAGCGGCAATGAAAAGGCATTCGTGATTCCCGCGGACACGGTCGAAAACACCCGTACCCGCAACAACCTGTACGCGCTGGCCGAGGCCGATGTCTTCATCCCCGCGGGTGGTCGCCCCTACACGGTGAACAGCGACACCTGGCAACTCTTCAAAAAAGCCGGCGGTGGCCTGACCGCCAAAGCGGTGGTCGAAGGCGCCAACATCTTTTTCACGGAAACGGCCCGCAAAAACTTGCAGAAAGAGGGCATGTTGATGTTCAAGGACAGCTCGGCCAACAAGTGCGGCGTGATCTGTTCCTCCTTCGAAATCCTGGCCTCACTCATCCTGTCCACGGAAGAGTTCATGGACATCAAGGACATCTACGTGTCCCAGGTTTTGGAGAAGTTACGCCAAAAAGCCGACAACGAGGCCAAACTCCTGTTGTCCGAATGGCGCGAGGCCGGCAAAAGCAGCACCCTGGTTGAGCTGTCGCTGGTGCTTTCCAACGTCATCAACCGCGTCACCGACTTGGTCGCGGTGGACCTGGCCAAACTCTCCGATGAAGAACTGCGTTCCTCGCTGAACCAACACATTGTCTACAGCTACGTCCCCGACATTTTGGTGGATCGCTTCAAGGAACGCCTTTTCCGCGACATTCCCCGCAGCTACCTGGATGCCATCATCTCGGCGGATACGGCGGCGCGAATTGTTTACGCGGAAGGCATCTCCTGGCTGCAAAAACTGACCGATGAGGACCTGGTCAAAACGGTACGCCTCTACATGGTCAAGGAGCAGCAGGTCGAGGAAATGCTCAGCAGCCTCAAGGGGACCAAGGCACCGTTCGCCAAGGAAATGGCGCTCATCCTGCGCAAGGCCGGTGCCCGTGCCCTGACGCAAATGGAGCGTTCCCTCACCTAAACGCGCCCTTCCGGGGCAACCAAATTACGAAAGGGAAAGGCCGCGGCCTTTCCCTTTTTTGTTGCACCGTGCTTTTTTCAACGGCCGTTGAAAGCAACGCGGCCCCGCTAACCCGGCACCCTGATCACCCCATGCCGCGGCGAAATTTTTTTCTTTATTGGATTTTGTTCAGAAGCGCGCGTACCTAAGTAGACGGCGACAAAGAGGGTCGCGCCCCCCGCCGGCTGTTTCTCACATTCAACTTTTATATTTCACCACCCTTTGGAGACCAACATGCGTTGTATATTCCTGCTCTTGGCGACAGCCGGGCTTGCCACCTTTGCCCAGGACAGCGGTTTTTGGACGAATCGCAAAGATTTCACCCAACAAGGTTATACCGAATTTGCCTACGCCGGTTCTTATCTGTATGCCGCACGCCCTTGTGAAGGCATCGACATTTTTCAACTCGACGCCGACAACCGTTTGACCCATCTCAACTTTTTTCCGTTGCCTGGTGACACCGTGGAAGACATACGGATTCGCGGCAATCGACTGTTTCTCCAAAACGCCTTGGCCGAGCAAATGACCTATCTACAATGGTACGACCTCAGTGACCCCGTCATGCCGGTTTTTGAGAACCAGCGCCGGGTCCGCGAAACCTATTTGGTATGGTTTGTGAGTGAGGACGGGGGCACCTTATACGAACATGGTTTTATCGGTTTTCCCCTATACGGCATCACGCGCATTGCGCTCGACCATCCCCATTTAGAAGAAACGCCCTTCGCCATCATCGACGACAATCGGACCGGCTACGATAAGATCGTGGTAGAGGGCGACCAGGTTTATCTTTTGGGTTTCCGAAGGGTTTCCGCGGCAACCCTTAAGGTGGGCACGGGTGCGGTGGTCACCGACACCAAGGAAATCGTCCTAAATGGGTTTGATTTCAAACTGATGGACAACGGCGAGGTGCTGTTGGTCCAGACCGAAGACTTGTTGTACGTCTATGATGTCAGTACGCCCGGTCGTCTCATCCACCGTACAACCGCTCCCTCGGAAATTGACGCGGAACGCGAGGCCCAACTGGTGCTGGACCGGCAGCTACTCCTGGCAATTTCCGAAACCCAAATCCGCCAATTCTCCCTGGCCAACCCCGGCAATCCCCAACTGGTCGAAGCGGAATTCGCCCATTGCCAACCTTGTTTGATCGATCCGGCCGAACAACGCCTCCTCGCGCCCGGCTACGACGGCCTCACCATTCAGGATTACAGCGCCGGAATCGCCACAACCACAACCAGCTTGCGCGAGGCCCACGGCACCTTTACGGACGTGGCTTGGCGCGACGATTTGGTCGTCGGCTTCAGTGACGGCGAGCTGTGGTTCCTCGATTGGTCGGACCCCGACGCACCGCGCGTCACCCAACGCCTCACCGTGGGCGGCTTGCGCGCCGATCTCAGCTTTTCCGACAACTACTTGTACACCCAAATTCTGGACCGCGAGGCACGCGACAATCAGCGCTTGCGGGTGTTTAACGTGGCCAACATCAACCGCATCTTCCAGGTAGACTTCTTCGATTTCGATGACAGCCACCAGGACGGCGCCCGTTTGGTCGGCATTAAAGACAGAAAGATTTCCATCTATTCACTCAACCCCTGGAACCTGCACACCCCCTTGGCCGAATGGTCACCCATCTCAGATAGAGATACCTACAGCGACCAGGATCGCGTGTTTTTAAAAGACAACTTCATTTTGACCACCGTCGGCCATCGTTGGAATATTTTCCAATTCACACCAAGCGGCATTCAATTCCTCTCCTCGCATTTTATGGGCGCACGCGCCTTCCTGTGGATGGGCGACGTTTTGTACATCGCCGACAGCCGCCTCATCGTGCTAGACATGAGCAACCCGGCCGACCCGCAAGTCATCACCACGGCAC
The DNA here is from genome assembly GCF_017377855.1 of Acanthopleuribacter pedis. Taxonomy (GTDB): domain Bacteria; phylum Acidobacteriota; class Holophagae; order Acanthopleuribacterales; family Acanthopleuribacteraceae; genus Acanthopleuribacter; species Acanthopleuribacter pedis. Next base: position 16,677 of record NZ_JAFREP010000005.1, on the reverse strand, counting down.
CCCTCGGCCACCCCCCGTGGGGACCGGCACGCCTGAGTACCCCCTTTAACAACAGCTTGTTTGTCTCGGGTTTATATGGAACCACACACTTTGACATTAGCGATATCCGAAACCCGAAACAAACCACGCTCTCGGTGACTGGCTTAAACGGGGATCCGGCGATACAAGGCAACGAGGGTTTGTTTATCACCGAATGTCCCAGCGGCTTGGCTCGCGTCTCTTTTTTCGATTGTGATCCGCCCATTTTCAACGATCCCCCAACGCGGGTTGTTGTCTGTGAAGGGGAAAACACGGTCATCGATTCCGGTCTCATTGGCGAATACCAAAACATCATCTGGATGCGCGACGGCGAGGTGATCCCGGGCGAAACCGGCACCACCCTGGCGGTGCAAGGCCAGGCAGGCCCACCGGTTCGCTACAGTTGCGCGGTGAGTGGGACCTGTGATTTTGCAACCCTGATCGATATCGACGTGATCAGCGGTACCTGTGATTTGTCGTCCGCTTATGCGCGCTGGCAAACCGACGGCTACTTCTGTGACCGCCTGAACCCCACGGTGTTGGATTTCGCCGCATCGATCAACAGCGGCGATACCTGTCCCTAACCAAGCACGAACCCCACATTAACCTGTGAAAAGAATTCTCGGTACACTGGGACGCAACCGGTCGTCGGATCGCCGGCCGGTTTGCTCGCCCCGAACCTTCGGGTGTCGCTGAGCGGAACATCTCTTTATCAAAGCAAGATCCTAACCCGCCAACAAAACCATACGCCCCGCTCGTTGGAGGAGCACCCCATGCGTCACTTCATTCTTTTCAGCTTTTTCATGGCGGCAAGCTGTTCACTAACCGCTCAAACCCCGCCCAACTGGACCCGGCAATCCAGCTTCATTCAGCAGGAATACGATGCCTTTCGTTATGCCTCGGACCGCATTTACGCCCACCGGGCCTGTGAAGGCATCGACGTCTACGAACTCAACAACCTGTCCGAGGTTCGCTTGCTCAACCAAATCGCCGCCCCGGCCGACGCGCTGGTCGCGCTCCACATTCACGGCGAAACCTTGTTCCGACTCACGGAAAACGCCCTACACACCTACAGCTTGGCCGACCGCGATCAACCCGTCGAAACCGCGGTTTACGACTTGAGTCACGTTGCCCACGTCCGCAACATGGCCGTGGTCGACGACATGATCACCGTGTTAACCGAAAACTACCGCGGGGGCGGTTTCTTCGTGCGGTTCAACCGCAACGCCGTCGACCCGCGACCCACGACCATCGAAATCCCCGATTATCCCGGGTACGACCGCGAGGTAATCAACATCCTCGTCAAGGACACTATTTTTTACGTGATTCCCAGGGGGAGCGGCACGAAAATCGTGGAACTGGTCAGCGAGAGCGAGGCAAGGTACCTGGGCAACATCCAAGGCATTTCGAGCCCTTACAACGGGGCCTTTTTACCCAACGACGATTTTCTGGTATTGGATTCCGGCAGCGGTTTTTATGTGTTCGACGTTTCCAATCCAGAGGAACCGTTCCTTTTGGGCCGGGACCGACGCTGAGGCTTCAGCCAGGGCGTTCAAATCTTGGTTGACGGGTCCTTGGTGCTGGCGGCAAACGAGGATACGGTCATCCAATACGATGTCAGTCGACCGGACCTACCCACCCAGGTCGACAACGACTTCTCTCCCTGTTATCCCTGCCTGATGGACGGTTCACGCAACCGCGTGCTCGGCATCAAAAACAATCGGCTTTCGGTACAGACCTACGGCGCCGAATTCTCGGCGACGGAACACGCGCTTCGCACCGCATTCCCACGTTTTACCGCGCTTGCGTTCCAAGATGAGCTGGTGGTGGGGTTTTCCGAGGGACGACTTGCCTTTATCGACTGGTCCGACGAAGTCGCGCCTCGGGTTTTGGCCGATTTTAACCTTGGCGGCGATGAAGCCCACATCGGCTTTACCGGTGAGATGGTACGGGTTCAGATCAACAGCCGTTTATCGACCGACACCCAAGGTTTGTTCATTTACGGCGTGTCCAACCGCGACCAAATCACGCGGCGCCACTTCTTCGGTTACCACGCGAGTGCCCAAGTCGACGATTACCTGGTGGGAATGGACGACGAACGCGTGTATCTTTACCCCGCCAACCCGTTCGATTTTTCCCGGCCCCTGTTCACATACCTCCTTCCAAGTGCCCACCGACCGTTTAACGAACTTCATTTCAAGGACGACCTTTTGCTGGTTGGCGAAGGGCGTTTTGATGTCATCCTCGTGCTTCGTTTGGTAAACAATCGGCTGGAGCTTGAAGGGGAACTCGATATCAACCACTTTGGGATTTTACACCGCCGGGACAACATCTACCTTAAGTACTTTCACGTGCAGGCCTGGGACATTTCCGATTTGGCGGAACCGCGAATGATCGGTGAATTCGATAGAAACGGCCGTTCCATCACCCGCACGGTGGCTGAAGACCGCTACCTCTATGCAACCGGCGGCTTTTCCTCCTCGGGCCTCAGCGTCATCGATCTCGGCGAGCCGACCAACATGCGGGTCGTCCAAACCCTGCCGGCATACGCCGCCCCACCCGCGTTTCACGGGGTCGACGTGGTGGTCCCCACCCTGTGTCCACCCGGTTTGGAACGGGCACGTTTGGCAGGCTGTACCGAACCCGAGGTTCAAGCTCCACCGGCCCAAAGTTTTAAGTGCGAATCGACCCAGCTCGTCCTAAGTATTCCCCCAATTTTGGGAGAAGAAGTGACCTATCGTTGGACACGGAACGGCATGCTTTTGGAAAACGAGACCACCAGCACGGTGTTCATCCAAGAACTGATCGAATCCAGCGACGTCTACACCTTAACCGTCACCAACACCCGCGGTATCAGCACCTCGGTTTCGACGGAAGTGTTCCCCACGGTCTGCACCCTCGCCTTGGGTTATGCCCGCCGGCAAACACCGGAAACCTTTTGTTCCACCGCCAATCCAACCGTGTTGACCTTTATCGCTTCGCTCAACAACAACGGTTTCTGCCCGCGGTAGCCACCGAACCCACCAAAAAAGCCGGTGATCCTCGAGACCGGATCGCCGGCTTTTGTGCTTGCAGGTCGTCGGTTTGGTTATGGGCGGGTGGCCGATTGGCGATCCACCCAGCAGCGTTGCCGCTCGAACGGGTAAGAAGGCAAGGCGACCCGGTGGGGATGGTCTTCGCCGTAAAACTGCTTCCACTGGACGTCGACACCCGCGAGCCACAGCTCGGCAACCTGCGACAGGATGAAGTGGTCGGTAAAGGGACCGTGGGCCACGCGCAAGCCGTTGGCCTCCAAGGCGGGCTCCACACCACTGGGTTGGTCCTTGCCGCTTACATCAAAGATGTACATAAACCCGGCGTTTTCAATTTCGGCAAAGGCCTCGTCTTTTTTACAGGCCCCGGCGCGGTAATGCTCGATGTATTCGGGAACAGGTATGCCCTTAAAGCCGCTGTCACCGCCGATGAGCCCGGAGTACCACGTCAACTCGGGTACCTTAAAACGAACCGGTAGATCGTCGGGACCCACCTCGCCGCCTGCTTGCAGGCATTGCCGCAGCAGCGCCACCATTTGCGGCAAACCGGCGGCACCGGCCACGGCCGCGGCGACCAAATCGCCCAAACCCTGCCCGACCACCGCGCGCGGGGTCACGCCGCGGAAGCGCCACCAGTCGGTAATCACATAACAAGCGAGCAGGTGTGCCACGGCTTTGTCGACTTCTTCCAAGCCGTCCAAGTTGGTTTCTTTGACCCGCTTCAGGAAACCCAAACCGCCGTCGTTGTTAAGGCCGGCCCGTTGCCAGAGGTTGATAAACATGGTGGAACAAATGGGTTCGTCGTGAATGAAGTGCAGTTCGGCCAAGAGCCGGGATTCATCCACCGACCCGTAATAAAACACGGGATCCACGCTTTCGGAAACCTCGTGGGCGCCGCGGAAGGCAACCGGTGCTTCGTCCCCGCGCAAGGCCTCGATTAACTCCTCCAGGGAGGTCGCCACCCAACCCATGCGATGGGCAAAAGGTTTGCGGCCGATTTGTAGGGTAAAGGCTACATCAGCGGGCTGGAGACGCTGCTTGGGTTCGGTCAGAAACGTCGCCAAGTTCTCGCGAATGGTCGCCAAGGCGGTTGGCGTGCGCGCGGAAATCGGGAAAAAATAGGCCGCGCGCCGCTGGGTCTGCCGTTCTTGCGGCGGGGCTTGTTCCACCACCATAAACACGTTTGTTCCACCCGCGCCGCGGATATTCACCCCGGCCCGACGCGGGCCGTTGGATTCCGGCCATTCCTGATTCTCCAGCACGGGGACAAAGGGGGTACTGGGGAAATCAATTTTGGGATCGGGATGTTCGAGGTTGGCGATTTTGGGAATAAAGCCGCGGTCAACGGCACAGGTCGCTTTAAGTAACCCGGCGATCCCGGACGCGGCCGAGAGGTGCCCGATGTTGCCCTTGGGCGAACCCAACAGACAAAATTCGTTCTCCAAAGCACCGTCGGCACGAAAGGCGTGGCTGAGGGCACGAACCTCGATATGGTCGTCGGTCGGCCAAGCCAAACCCATGCCCTCCAGGTACTGGAGCGAGGAGGCGTGGGCGCCGCTTACGGCCAAACCCTCAATCGCCGCGGCGGCGATGCCGCTGACCGAGGAGGAGCTGAACTGGGCTTTGTCGCCACCGTCGTTGGTGGTCGCGGAGCCGCGAATGACGGCCACGATGTTGTCGCCGTCGCTCAACGCGTCTTCGAGGCGCTTGAGCAGCACCACCCCGCCGCCGGCACCGCGGATAAACCCGGAAGCGTCTTTGTCGAAGGGTTGCATGCGCCCGGATTTGGCGTGGAAATCTTTTTCCTCGGCCAAGTAACCGCCCAGTTTATGCACCAAAATCGAAACCCCGCCCGCCAAGGCCATGTCGCACTCTTCCTCAAGCAAGGCGTTGCAGGCATTGTGAACCGCAACCAAGGCGGAGCTGCAACCGCACTTAATGGTGTAGCTGGGACCGGTCAGGTTGAGGTGGTAGGAAACCCGGCTGGCGACAAAGTCGTTGCTGTTGGCCGATTCCATATCGTCGATGGTAATTTCGCCCATGAGGCGCGGCATTTCGGGGATCAGGTTAAAAATGAGATAACTGCTTTGGTCGGCGGCGGCAAACACACCGACAACATCGCCGCCGGCGGATGGGTTGTAGCCGGCACTTTCAAACGCTTCCCAGCAGCACTCGAGAAAAATACGCTGCTGCGGGTCCATCACATTGGCAAAAGATTTGGGGATGTCGAAAAAATCGGGATCAAACTGGTCGACACCACCCATGGCACACATCACCCGTTTGAAGGCGGGCATCTGTAAAAAGCGCGGATCGGCACCCAGGGCCAAGGACTGTTCGTCGCTCAATGGCACAAAGGCGTCGCGACCGGCACAGAGCATCTCCCAGAACGCATCAACTGAAGCGGCGCCGGGAAAGCGACCACTCATACCGATGATCGCAACCTCGGTACCATTCATCTCCCACATGACCGGCCTCCTAAAAAGCCAAGATATTAAGTGATTAAAAGTGAGCCGAATGATCGCCCTTAAGACAGGACAATTTCTTTGCGGCTCTTGCGGGCGGCACGGCGAATCCCGCGCTGCTTGCGAGAATGCAGGTCGGCATATCGATCACTGCCTGCCTCCAAGAGCGCGGCGTCCGAGGACCATTTCAGCGCTTGCAACTCCTCGGCGATTTCTTGGATTTTCGGCCCTTCGAGCAGGAACACCACGGGCAAATCCACTTCCAAGTAAGTTTCCAACAAGTTGGCTATTTCCGTCGCGGTGACGGAATCCACGCCGACGGAACTCAATGTCGTGTGTGGGGCAATTTTAGCCTCCGCCAATCCTGGTTGGCCACGTAAAATTTCACTCACCAACCGTGTTAACAGCACCCGGCGCGTTCGCGGCTCGGTGGTTTCAAACATGTCGGTGACCAGCTGACGGCACAATACCTCGTCGTGGCCGGTCGTTTTTTGTGACAACAAGTCCTCACCCAGCACCTCCAGCTCGCCGTCGAGAAACAACTGGCGACAGGTACTGCGGCGAATTTTGCCACTCGAGGTTTTGGCAATACTGCCCTGCTTGATCAGGACAATCCCATGGGCGCGAACCTCAAACGCCTCGGAAATGGTGCGGCGGACGACCTCAACCACCTCGGGATATTGGTCGGGTTTGCACTTGCGAAGAATCTCTTGGACCAGCACCAGTTGTTCCTCGCCGTCAATCTCCACGGAGAAGGCGGCGGCGGCGCCGGACCGGATCGCCGGGTGGCAGGTTTCGACAGCGCGTTCAATATCGTGCGGGTAATAGTTGCGGCCGCGAATGATGATCAGATCCTTGAGACGACCGGTGACAAACAACGCATCGTCCTGGAAGAACCCCAAATCGCCGGTGCGCAGGAAACGCCGACCGGGGAAGGCTTCCAAACGCGCTTGAAACACGGCCTCGGTCAGCTTGGGACGGTTGAAATAACCCTGGGCAATGCTCGCACCGGAGGCCCAAATCTCGCCGATGACGCCGGGTTCACAACGTTCGTGGGTTTGGGGATCCACGATTTCCACCAAATGATCGGCGACCGGCTCCCCGCAACCGACGAGGGCACGCGAGGTTTCGGGGTCGGCGTTGGGCACGGCCGCATGTTCTTCCAGTTTCTCCTCGTCGAAACGACGAATCACATGGGCTTCGCGATGATTGCCGCCAGTCAGAATCAAGGTGGTTTCGGCCATCCCGTAACAGGGATACAGGGCCTCAGGTCTCAGGTTACAGGCACCAAAGGTGTCAACGAAACGGTCGAGCGTGCGCGGCGCAATGGGTTCGGCCCCGTTAAACGCCAATTCCCAGGAACTCAAATCCAGCTCGGCCAAATCCTTCTCGGTCACTTTTTGGAGACAAAGTTCGTAAGCGAAGTTGGGCGCACCACTGGAGGTGGCGCGGTAACGGCTAATCGCACGCAACCAGCGCATGGGTCGCCGCAAAAAGTTAAACGGCGCCATCATGATGACGCGAATACCACTGTAATAAGGTTGCAAAATACCGCCGATTAAACCCATGTCGTGATAGGGCGGCAACCAAATGACCCCGACGGTGCCCGCATGAACACCAAAGCAGCGGCTGATTTGTTTGGAGTTATCCAAGATGTTGGCATGGCTGAGCATCACGCCCTTGGGTTTGCCGGTACTGCCCGAGGTGTACTGCAAAATCGCGATGTCCTCGGCATTGACGCGCGGCTCGCTCCAGTCGTAAGCCCAATCACTGGAAACCTGATCGGTCGGAATAAAGTGAGGACCGTTCCCCCGTTCATCTTCAAATAAGGAGGCGGCCATGCTGTGAATGTCGGTATTACAAAGCACCACATTCACATGGGCGTCTTCAATAATAGACAGCAGACGCGGAATGTTTTTTTGCAGGGAAGCGCGGTTCGGCGGGTAGGCGGGAACAGCCACCACGCCGGCGTAAAGACAGCCGTAAAGCGCGGTGATATAGGGTAAACCCGGCGGGAACAGCAGCAGCGCACGGTCACCCGGTCGCGCAACCGACTGGAGCTTGGCGGCAATGGCACGCGCTTCAATGTCCAATTCGTGATTGGTAAGGATCGCTTCTTTGCCGTCCCCATCCTCAAGAAAGGTATAGGTCGCGTGATCGGGCCGATCCTGGGCTCGCCACCGCAGCAATTCTAAATAGGTAGAAACAGAAGAGAGGCTGGTCATAGGGATGTTCACTCTTTTCGGGATTTGAACGTCAATTTTTCAACCCAGCACGAGTAACAGGAGCGGTGAAACATCGGTCCCCAAGGTGAAACCATAAATCAGCATGCTTTACTTGCGGTCCTCAGAGGAAAACCGGGTGTCATTCGCCCCATGTCGGGAAGCAGCCTGAGTCATCGCTCCCAACACAACACATTGCCAAAGTCACTCGATTTGAGAAGGTTAGAACTCAAGATTAAAGCATAGTCACAGGTGGATTGTCCCCCTCCATCCTGCTGCTATGTTTGTCACTTGGGTTCAGGTTTATGCATGGACCCCAAGTCCTAAATCACGCCTTAGCACACGAAATGCGATGCTAAGCCCTTTGTATAGCCTAACCCACAAGCCGTGGGCGGACCCACGAGAAGTGGGTGAATCAGCGATCAAGCGCTTACGAAGGGCCAAGTATAGCGAATTTTCGCGGGTTTTCCAAGGATAACTTAGCCCCCGCGAAACCCCGAACACCATGCGAAAAATCACGCTCTCCATCACTTAACAAAAATTTAACAATCATTCCATCCAGGGAATCCACTTGCCGCCAAGAAAACAACCATCGTAAACACTTTATGCCGGCTGCTTCTATTTTCCCCCACCAAAGTCCCCGCCACCGCCCAACCCCCGATCATTTCGCTTGGTTTGCCGTTCGCCGCGATGGTAACCTTCTGATGCGATGCTCCACTTTTTGCGCTAAAAGCGCCGTGTATGCGGCCCAGCCAACCCTTTTCGGCTTTTGATCACCCCCGGCGGGCACCCCTCCGGGCCCGAATCCACAAGCCCTTGGCGCAAGCGTGACCATCCGCATTATTTTTTTGAGCCACCCTTTTTCTGGATTCGCGGTCTTATTGTCGCCGCCCTCCATCGCCCGCGCGGTTCACCGCGCTTGGATGCGCTCAGCTTGCACGAAGGACTCCCTTATGGAACAGCAAGAACCCACCCCCCAACCGGCCGCACCTTCCCTGCTCCAGGCATTGGCGCCGGTCGCCCTACTCATTTTCCTTTTGTTTGTCTCAGTTCAGTTTTACGGCAGCGATTCAAGCTACGGCCCCAACCAAATCGCCCTCATGTTATCCAGTATCGTCGCCGCCCTCGTCGGCATGCGCAACGGACTGACCTGGAAACAAATGGAAGCCGGCATGGTTCACGGCATTTCACTTTCCATGGGCGCCATGTTCATTCTGCTCATCGTCGGCTCCCTCATCGGCACCTGGATTCTCGCCGGCATCGTGCCCACCATGATTTATTACGGCATGCAGATCCTAAGCCCCACCATCTTTTACGTGGCCTCGTGCATCATCTGCGCCTTTGTTGCCCTCGGAACCGGCAGTTCTTGGACGACCGCAGGGACCATCGGTCTTGCGCTGGTCGGCATCGCCACGGCATTGGATCTCAACCTCGGCGCCACCGCCGGCGCGGTCATCTCCGGCGCCTATTTCGGTGACAAACTCTCGCCGCTTTCCGACACCACCAACCTGGCCCCGGCGATGGCGGGCACGGACCTCTTCACCCACATCGGCCACATGCTCTGGACCACGGTGCCCAGCATGATCCTGGCCTGCATCCTCTTTACCATCCTCGGGTTTGTCTACCAGCCCGGCACCGGCGAAGCCGATCTGGCCACCTACCTCAACCTGCTCAACGAACATTTCACCATTTCACCTCTGATGCTGGTGCCACTGCTGATCGTGCTGGGTTTGGTCATGAAAAAAATGCCCGCCTTTCCCGCGCTCCTGATCGGCGCATTGATCGGCGCCGTCTGGGCCATGCTGTTCCAACAACAAACCGTGTTGGCTTTTGTCAACGACGACACCATGAGCACCTTCCCCGCCCTGGTCAAAGGTTGCTGGACGGCCCTACACAGCGGTTTTGCGATTAGCACGGAAAACGAAGCCTTTGACAAACTCCTCTCCCGCGGCGGCATGTCGAGCATGCTCAACACCATCTGGCTGATCATCGCGGCGATGATGTTTGGGGCCTCGATGGAAAAAACCCGCTCCCTCGAGGTCATCGCGGGCCAGGTACTTAAGCTCGCCAACTCAACCGGTTCTCTGGTTTTGGCGACCTTATCCACCAGCATGGGGATGAACATCATCGCGGGCGATCAATACATCGCCATCGTGATTCCCGGCCGCATGTTCCGCGCGGAATTCGAAAACCGCGGCCTGGCCCCGCAAAACCTGTCGCGCTGCCTCGAAGACGCGGGCACCTTGACCTCGGTGCTGGTTCCCTGGAACACCTGCGGCGCCTACATGGCAACCACGCTCGGCGTCGCCACCGGCACCTACTGGTACTTCTGCTTCTTCAACATGTTTAACCCGATCATTTCCGCCATTTACGGCTTCACCGGGTTCAGCATGATCAAACTGGAAAAAGGCGAAAACGCCTAATTTCCATTGCCAAAAACCGCTTGTTCGGTTCGGTTTAACAAAACCCGTGCGACCCGCTCCTTGTCCAAAAACTTGGGGCGGGTTTTTTCCAAGATGGTCCGCGCGCTTTCTGAATAACCCGCGCCGGCAAGCCCTTCGATCAATTCGCACAAAGACCGCGTCGGTAAACGATAGCCGGGGACGAGACGGTCCAGTTCTTCCCAGACAGTCAGAGCCTCGCGCCATGATTGCCGCGCAATCAAGTGGTCAAACAAAAAAGTGCCCGACTCGGCCAGGTAAAAGGGTTCATCAGCCGCGCACGCCTGTTCCCAGTAGGCCGCGAGCACCGTCGCCTCGTCGGGACGCCGCCTTGCTTTTTGGGCACTTTGTTTGATCGGGGCCTCCTCGCGCGGCACCGGTGGTCGCGCTTCCAGCCAAGCTGATTCCCGCAAGCAGCGTGGGTTGGCCAGCAGCGGGTTAAGCGGGTACAACCCCTTGCGATAGGTCATCGCGGCAACACCCAGCCCAAAGAGAAAACCGGCGCCGTGGGCCACATGGGCAATGGCAATGCCCGGCATGGAAGAAGCGGCGCCGGCCGGCTCAACCCAAATCTTTAAAACGACCAGCTCCAGAAGGTACAGCATCAGGGCGACGGCAATCGGCCATCCGGGCGGTGCGGAGGCAACGAGAAAATCGCGACCTCGCGACTGAAGCCGCGGCATTACATAATAGAAAAAGTACATGCCCATCACGACAAAAACCGAACCCGAGAAGCCAATCAGAAAGCGATTGGCGGCGCTGGGCAAAACGACCAGGTAGGCGACGCCCGCGAACACGCCCCCCCAAAAAAACGCCCCGAACAACCAGCGACGACGGACCCAATACTCAAGGGTTTCCACAAAAAGCACGAACATAAACCCGTTCATGAGCAGGTGAAACCAGTTGGCGTGAAAGAACAAATACGTGATGAGGTTAATGGGTTCAAAGGCGTGCGCTTTGAGGGCGAACCGGTACTTGCCGTTGGCCAACATCAGCTTATGCGCCAGCGCTTTGAATCGCGCGCCCGCGGAACTGACACCCGCCCCGGGCGCCGCGTCAAAGCGGCGGGGCAATTGAACCCACGCATCGGGCGCGGGCACCTCGGCGAAGCGCGCCTCAATCTGGGATACCAGCCGGGCCGCCTGTTGCGGATTCACTCGATGTACGCCGGCGATAAAACTGGGGTTGTTGGCGTACCAGTAGTTGTCCCCTTCCAGCACCACATCCGGGTGCTGAAGGTAGAGCTGGACCAAGGCGTCGCGGTCCCGAAAAAAAGAAGCGTCGGGAAAACGGGCCAAGGCGATGGTCCAGAGATTACACATCAAAAGAAAAAGGGTGAAGGACACCGTCACATAAGGCGGGCGATACGCCAAAGTGCGGAGCATATCCTTTCCTTTCATACAGCAAACCTCGTCGCATGAGGATTGCGAGGAAGCGCGAAATTTCGCGCGCCTTCGCTTGGGGTGGCGGGCCGGCGCCTTCCGGTCATCCCGCCGTCAATACCATCCTATCGGTTGCGACGACAGATGGGACAAGTGGTTGGGCGCCCGCGCCAAGGTTCGATTCGTGGGCACAACCGACCGCCTAGGGCAACAGCCGGGAAATCAGCCCCCACAAGGTGGCGACATGTTGCTGGGATTGGTGAATCTGCCCGAAGGACACGCGAATCACATAACGATCACGCAAAACGGTGTGTGACAGATAGGCTTCGCCACTGTCGTTGACCGCTTTCATCAAAGCCTTGGTCGCCGCGTCGTCGTCCAAATGGAAGCATACCGTGTTGATTTTGGGCTCGGTGAGCAGGTGCGTGCGGGGTTCGGCGCGAACTTGGTCGGCGAACCAACGGGTCATGTTCAGGTGCGCGCGAATTTTGTCCTGCAAACCGGCCACCCCGAAGCAGCGAATGACGTACCACAGTTTCAGCGCCCGAAAACGGCGCCCCAACTGGGGACCCCAATCGCGAAAATTCTCGACGACCGCGTCATGGCCGGCCTTGAGGTATTCGGGATTAATGGCCATCGCTTTTTTAAGTGCGTCAGGCGACTTCACCAAAAGGACGGAACAGTCAAAGTTGGTGAACATCCATTTATGCGGGTTGAAACAGAAGGAATCGGCCCGTTCGGTTCCGTCGAGGATCCAGCGCATCTCCGGCAAAATGGCGGCGGTGCCGGCCAAGGCCGCGTCCACATGATGCCACATGTTGTTGGCTTCACAGATATCGGCCACCGCGTGAACGGGATCAATCGCGGTGGAGGAGGTGGTGCCCACCGTGGACATCACGAAGGTAGGCCGAAAGCCGGCCGCGATATCCTCGGCAACCATTTGGGCCAAAACGGCGGCATCCATGGCGAAATCGTCGTCGTTCCCCGGCACCAGCCGCAAGTAACGCTCGCCGAAACCGGCCATCCACACCGCTTTTTGCATGGAGGAATGGGCGTGTTTGCTCGCGTACACGGTCATGGGTTGTTGTTGGTAAAAACCGGATTGGTTCACATCGGCAACTTGCTCCCGCGCCGCGAGCAAGGCACAGAAGGTGGCGGTGGAGGCCGTATCCTGAATGCAACCACGCCAGGGAAGTTTGAGCATGTGGCCCAGCCAATCGATCATGCGCATTTCCAGTTCGGTTGCCGCGGGTGAGGTGACCCAGCTCATGCCGTTCACACCCAAGCCGGCCGACAGCAGATCACCCAAAATGCCGGGGCCACTGTGGTTGGCGGGGAAGTATGCGTAAAAACGTGGATCGTTCCAATGGGTGGTGTGGGGCAGGATCAGCGATTCAAAATCGGCGAACACCTGCTCGCCCGGCTCGGCTTCTTGGGGCGGTTCCATGGGCAATTGCGCCAGCACCTCACCGGGTTGTGTTTTGGGAAAAACGGGACCGTCGTAACCGTTGGTCATGTAATCCGCAATCCAATCAATAACGTCTTTTCCGTGCTTGCGGAAACGTTCGTGTTGCATGGGAGTTCCTTTCAACTATCGCGGTGACGCGGCGATATTGCCGCCGTCCACGGTAAACAGGGTGGCGGTGCTTTTGGCGGATTGGTAAAGGTGCAAAAAGGCACGGGCCACATCCGCCGCGGTCACCTCGACGGACAACATGTTGGCACGGAAGTAAGCGGCCGGTTCCAAACCCCGTTTGGCGGCACGCTCCGCGACCAACTTCTCGTCAAACAGGCCGGTGCGAATGCGGTCGGCATTAACCGCCATCACGCGAATTTGGTCGCCGGCCAACTCCACCGCGTACTGTTTGGCGAGGGCGATTAAGGCCGCTTTCGCCACGCTGTAGGCCCCAAACCCAGGGCCGGGATTAAAGGCGCTTTTGGATGCGTTGAACAAAATACAACCGCCGTGCCCCTGGGCTTGCATCACCTTGCTCGCCGCGGCGGCAAGGTACTGGTGCGACAAAAGATTGATGTCCAAGCTGGCTTTAAGGGCGTCGGTCGTTTCGGCAATCGGTCCGGTAAAGGCGCGCCCCGCGTTGGAAATCACGCAGTCGAGCCCGCCAAACAGGGTGACGGCGTGGTCACACAAACGCTGAACATAAGCCGCGTCGGTGATATCACCGGCAAGGGTCGTCATCCCAACCTTGTGGTTTTTGGCAAGGGCGCGACGGGTTTCGCTCAAACGTTCCCCGTCCACGTCCGCCAACACCAGGTTGGCACCCTCGGCGGCAAAGATTTCGGCACAAGCACGGCCGATACCGCCGGCGGCACCGGTGACCAGCACCACCCGGCCCGCCATCGGCGCCGGTTTCTTTTTACCGAGTTTGGCTTGTTCCAGCGACCAGTATTCCATGTCAAACATGTGGGCGTCGTTCAGCGGTTGGTAGCGCCCGTATGGTTCGGCGGCGCGTTGCACCACCAGCGTTTGCTGCCACAAGTCGGCGGCGACGGCCGCGGCGGAACGGGTCGGCGCGGCGGTGACCAGACCCAAACCGGGGATCAGGAACACAATCGGCAGCGGATTGAGTCGTTTTTTGTCGGTACCCTTGTTTTTCTGCTGGGTCTCGAAGTAGGTCACGTATTCGGCGACATAGTCGGCGACGGCTTTTTCCAGATAGCCGCGTACCTGATCGGGGGCGGCGGGCGGGCGCAGGATCAGCGGCTTCTGTTTGGTGCGAATCACATGGTCGGGTGTAATCGGCCCGCGACGCGCCAAATCATCCAAATCATCGCGTTCGAGGAAGTCCAAAATCTCTTGATTGCGGCGCACCACCAAAATCTGGGCGCCGCGGGAATGCGCGGCGGTGACCAGGGCTGAGCGCAAATGGTTGAGCACGCGGCGCTGCGTCTCGCTGACCACCGCGCCCAAAACGGACGGGGCCGGTGGCGCAACCCGAATCGCGGGATTTTTGCGCAATTCACGCTGGGCGAGCGCGACCTTATCGATCATGCGCTCGTAGGCGATCTGGGCCGTGTCACCAAAAGTGAAAATACCGTGATTGATCAGGATCAAACCTTCAACCGAGGGATCGGCCTCATAAACCTCGGCCGCCTTTTGGGCGAGGTCGAAACCCGGCATGATGTAGGGCACAATGCCCATCGTGTCGCCGTAAACCCGGCGGCACACCGCCTCGGCATCGGGTTGGTTGGCAAGAGCCAACACCCAGTTGGCGTGGGTGTGGTCGATAAATTTGTGGGGCAGGAAGGCGTGCAGCAGGGTTTCCACCGAGGGGTTGGGCGCCGAGGCGTCCATCAGGCAGCGGCGCACCGCATTCACCATCGCTTCGTCACTCAAGCTGGGACATTCACGTAATTCGAGCAAAGGTTTCAGCGCGACCGCGGGCAGGCCGGCCGGCGCGATGCCGCCCAAATCCCAGCCACTGCCTTTGACGCAGAGCACATCAACGGGGCGGCCCAATTCATCGCATTGTTGGGTTTTCACGGAGGTATTGCCGCCGCCGTGAAGCACCAACCCGGGATCGCTTCCCAGCAAACGGCTGGTGTAAACCCGGTCGGCCAAATCGGCCCCCTGTTCGGCAAATTGGCCTCGGAACGCTTCGGCGTCTTCGTCGCGCCAGGCACTTTGAATCACAGTCATACCTCACCCTCGTTTTGGTTGTTCGATAGTTCGGGCTAGCTTAGCCTGAAGGCGGGACGCGGACAAGCCATGGGCGCAAAAATCGGCAACACCTTCGTCAGGCCACAACCATACATGCTTCGGCCAAGGACAGGGTCAGGTTCCGCCGCCCATGGGATCTCCGAGATGGGTAAACATGTTAACCCCCAAAAACCAGCTGGTTTTTAGACAGCCTGCGACCAAGCGCGGACATCAACACGGATTCCATCCTCGTCCATTTTCTGCTTCAGCGCTTCTTAGGTGAAATGCTTGATCCGAAAGAGACAACGGCGAAACCGAGCCCTACGCGCCAAATTTTCGAACATCACCCGCGCGGCGGTTCACGACGTCAACAACGAGGCGGAAATCGAACGCTTTTGCGAAGCAGTCGCGGACAAAACACAAGCATTTCTCAACAAACAACTTAAATCACGCAAGAAGAAAACAACACAAAACAGATATTCTCCACCAAAAAAGAAAACAACACAAAACACGTATTATCCTTTAAAATACTGGACCAACCCAAACCCCTGTTAAAACCGAATATCGCACACCCCAAACCGAACGGCGCCGCCCTGTTTTGCACTTCTTCACTAACTTTGTTGCGGCACCTGCTTGGGGCGTCCTCTCTTTAACCGGGCGACGGCTCATTTTTTAAACTGTAGGTGTGTTGTCATGATTCGGTCCTTCTTTGTTTGGCTTGCCTTGGCTTGTGCCGTCTGCTTCGCCCAAGAGCCTCCCTCCGTCGTACTCGATCCCTTGCCTGAATTCACCCGCGAGGACAGTGTCACCCTTTCCGGGACCGTAACACCCGCCGACAGTGTCGTGACGCTTGGGTCGCTTGCCGTCACCGTCAATCCCGACGGTACCTTTTCCCACCCCCTCACGCTGAACGACGGTTTTAACAGCTTCTTTTTAGCCGCCACCCATGGCGATGATCCACCGTTTCAACGCGGTTTGACCCTCACCCGCGACACGCAACCACCCACCTTGACCCTCACCGGAGTTTCCGACAGGGCGCGGGTCAACCGCACCCCCTACACCCTCGTCGGGCGGGTCGCCGACGACCACGACGACCGGCTCAGCCTCACCCGCGACGGCAACCCCGTCGTGCTGGAAAACGGTGCCTTCCGCGACCCCGACCTCGCCCTTCAACCCGGTGACAACCGCTTTACCTATCTGGTCACCGACCGCGCCGGCAACAGCGCCGAACAAAGCATCACCCTCTCTTTTAACGACCAGCCGCCGCAACCCGCGATCACCGCCCCCGACCACCTTGCCGCCGGCGACAACTTCACTTTCGCCGTCTCCTTCGCCCAGCCCGAACACATCGCCGCCTACCGCGTCATCCTTAACCAAACCACCCTGCACCAAGCCGAGGACGGTGCCCCCTTCCAAATCCAACAGGTCGCCGACGGGAACGAAACGCTGTTGCGTTTTTCCG
>NZ_JAFREP010000064.1 GCF_017377855.1 Acanthopleuribacter pedis | reverse complement strand
GACTTTTTGACCTTTTCTGGTTTTAAATCAGCGATTAATTAACCTCTCCTCCTGTCATAAAAACCTCATTTGAGAATAAATTTCGGTGGGCTTATCAATCAAGCCCGCCAGAGCATGTCTCATGCCGAAATTTTACCATAAACACTTAGTTACAAACAGGTTAATCTGTAATTTTCTCTCTTAACTTAACGGCATTGTCTCTAGAGAGCGGCAAATTCGAGATCATGAATATCTAGACTGAAGTAGGTCTCTCTTTATCTTCCTGGCAGAGAAAATACTTCAGAAGTCTGATATTTTTTGAAAAAGGTTCCAGGTTGTTCCTGCTCTTTCTAACTCATATGTTAGGGAGATACATCCAATTATCGTCTAAATGCCTTTTGCAATGGCGTATTTGACAATCTACCCTTTGAACAGAAGCATTTTTATAGATTGTCAATAATTAAAACATTTATAGACGCAAGCTTTATAAACCCAATAACAGCTTTTTAGTACTCGAAAAACAACATGAAATATTTAGGTCATTTCCATATTTAAAACCTCGTTCTTAAACTACTTTCTGGTTATTTTATGCACCCCTTCCTTGCTGGTGTCCCTGATAAAATGTCATGGGTGTGAATGAAATTTGACTGTGCCGCTAATTTCGTCCCTTGAGCTTCCCTCTTAGGACTTAGCGCCTCCAGTCGAATCGAATACTTATTACTTTGACCCGCATATGAAATGGTCTATTTGGTAAGGACTTCAAGCGTATCTTGTGAATTTAGACTTTAGGTTTTTATCTAAATCTTCAACTGTTGCATTTACGCGCCTATTTTCATTTGCAAAAAAGACACTAGGGTGAATACCTTTTCATTTCATTATCGAGATGAGTTTATCAAGAATTTCATCTACGGAAAAAAATCTTTGTCTATTATTTAATTAATCACCAGTTGCGCATATCTCATGCATGCTCTTTCTCCGGCCATAAGGGAATTACAAGATTCCCATTGCTCGCCTCGGACATACCCTGCCCATAGTCGTATAATGCCCAAAGTCCTCTCCAACAAACGACTTTTCTGACAAAGCGGCTGTGTTGTTTTGGAGCGGGCAGTACGAGAACTCCTTCTGTTTTTTTCTTGCTTATTCAATCTACCGTTTTATATTATTTCGCCACACAGTCATCCAGCTTATGCTGGCTTTTTTGATCACTTCTGTTTTAAAGGTGAGCGTGCTCATGACCATTTCCTTTGGCGTTTTTTCCAACGCGTTTATGAGAAAAATCTTTGCTTGACGGATTTCAAATGTGGCTTTTCTTCTTGGATGCAACCTCATTCATTTCCTGTTTTATCCAATCTCTGTCCGCGGAAGATACCTTCTCATCATTAGCTAAATCTTTCAAACTCTATTCTCGGTTTTGTCTATCTGCATGATTTTACCTGAATCGGTCCCGTTTCCCTGACGGGTTTTTGGAGCAACCGAAAAAGGAAAGGTGCGAGGACTTCCGGGGCTGGGCTCAACTCAAGCACACACCTGGTCGGGAAACCAGGAGCCGACTAGCACAATCAATAGGCGGTCGTTACTGGCTAGGCAGAATAATGCAAAGTGTTTAAAGATGATTAAATGTGTCGTTCTGAACATGAAAGCGCGTTGTCGGCAGGAGTGACGAGCGGTGCGTATAAAACGGGTCGAGTATAGGGGGAATGGCTCGCGCAATTTCATGTGGCGTTCGAAAAAGCCCACATCCGCGGTAATGACACCAGATAGCTCGAAGCCATAGTAGAACCGTTCATTGTGGTGCAAACTGAAATTGGCTTGCCATTTTCAGAACGTGCCTTCGCCTGGTCGCCCCTAAAACAAAAAAAGGCCGCGGCTGCTCAGGTCCATTTGGCGCGTTGCGCCTTGTGAGGCACAAACATCCGAAGAAGGTTCCTGAACATAAATTTAATTCAGCCGCGGCAAAAAGCTACCTTGTTAAACATTGCTCATGGTTGTTTGCCGGGACCTACCCGGCTACCTGGGTTCCATCAGCATGAAGCCCAGTCATGGATTCGCGAGGTTACCCTCTGGGTTGAAAGGTCGAATACATGGCTTCCGTTCGGGAAAGCCAATCTGATCGTCATCGCGGTTACTCACCGAAGAACGATGAGCATGCTGACCCTCGGACAGCAAAAAAGTTTCAGCCATGATTCCCCATGTCGATTTTTTTTTTAAGTTTGGTTGGTGCGAGGCCACTCTCGGCAGTCTTCGACCCAAGTAGCACGGTAGCCTGCTTGAGAAATTAAGCCCCCACGGGTCATGGTACAGTGACAACTCATCCGCTGAGCAATTCCCGTTGGCGTTCTCACCTGATAGGCTCCATTAGGAATATGTGAGCGAGAGATCCCCGTTTAACGTCCTCGTTCCAGACTGCAACGTAGACCCAATCCTTGACCTAGACGGCGAGCGCACAACGTTTGTCGCGTACCTCAATGATTGCTTCAGGAAGAAAGGTTTTCGTAACTTTGTGGATTGTGGACAACCCGAGTTGCCAGAAATGCTTGGTGACGACCTTCTAGCGATATGAATGAGTTGAGCACGTCCGTGTTCGACCGGATCCTAAAGTGGGTCGGGGATGGTTACTAACCACACGCTCTTCGTGGCGGCCTGCTTTTCTTCACTTGGTACAGACTCTCGTCAGCTTTCGCGACAAGCTCTTTGGGTTTGGCCGTATTGGGGAACGAGAGCGTGTGAATGCCTAGAGACAAATTGACTTGGAAATTCAGATTGTTCGAGTGGTTTAATGCTTCCAAGCGATCTGAAATTAAACTGGCGACAACCTGGGTTCCATCCTTGCTCGTTTCGGGAAGTAGGCAAGCGAACTCGTCCCCGCCAATTCGACAAACGACATCCGACTGGCGGCGCACCGAGTTTTTCAGGGTTTTTGCCACTTCAACGATGCAATCATCCCCTGCTGGGTGCCCATAAGTATCATTGATTCCTTTGAAATAATCGATGTCGGCAAGAATCAGGCTTAACGGCTTTGAGCTACGTGAAGCGCGAACCCACTCGGTTCGAAGGTGGTTCTCGAAACATCGCCGGTTTCCGATCGCTGTCAAGGTGTCCTCCATCGACAATGAGGCGAGCTGTTTTTGGTATCTGGCCAAGGCCACGTGGTTCTTGATTCGAGCAAGGGTCAGTTTCACGTTGACCGGTTTGATCAGGTAGTCAATCCCACCAACTTCCAGGCCGCGCAGCTCCTCGTCTTCCTCATCTTGGATGGTTACAAAGATGATGGGAATGTTGGATAGGAAGGCGTCTTTCTTGATTTCCGCGCACACTTGATAACCCGAAATGTCCGGTAAATTCACGTCCAGCAAAATGAGATCCGGTACCTGAACTTTTGCTAATTCTATTGCTTGAGTACCATTTACAGCCGAATAAAGACGGTAGTGGTTTTTAAGAAGGTGCGTCATCGTTTTTAGGGCTACGGGGCAATCATCCACGATCAAAATCTTTGGTTTTGGAGATTGGGTCACTTCTCCCTCCTTATAAGTGAGTCGAGCGCTTCGCTTGTGCCGGTTCATCTTCACTGGGTGAATGGATGTTTGCTCTTGTTGGTGATGCCGCAATTGAGGACCAGAAACTCATTACCGCCTGAAAGACTTGAATGGAGGCGCTCATGCTCTTGGGCTTTTCGATAAATGCGCTGGCACGAGCCCTGTGGGCCTCCACGACAGTTTGGTGATCATGTTGTCCGCTGATAATGATGACCGGAATAAGCGCTCCCACTTGTGTTGACCGGATCAGCTTAAGGGTGTCCTCGCCAGAAAATTCGGGCATGTTCCAATCGAGGAGAATGAGCTGTGGCGTGGGAAATTCAGACCGGTCATTGTATGGTATTTCATGCTCAAGGTATAAATCCACATGGCGACCCGCTGTCAGGTAATCAAATGAAAATGGACGGTTGCCCCGCCTTAAATATTTTTGGGTGAGGAAGATGTCTTCCACATCGTCGTCGATCATTAAAACGTTAAATTGGGATTCCACGAGATCCTAGCCCTTGGTTTGGATTTGCAAGAATGCGTGTTTGAAAAGCAGGGCAAGTGTGTTGACCCGTTTTTCACAACCGTATCGGTGGTCAAGGGTGAGAACCTGAAAAACGTGGCGGGTTGGTGCCAGAGTCATTCGGATCAGGCTTGGAATCGCTGCCGATGCTTCGACACCCAGGAGGCGCCGAGGAAAGCAAATGGCGAAGTCAAAAAAGAGAGATCGTACTCCCAAGCAGAACAAGAATGTGCGGGCGCAGATCCAGTTGAATGACGAGCAGTACGTCGCTCGACTGCTCGTTTTGCTGGAAGCCCGCGAGGCTCAATACGACAACCAAAACGTCTACTTTGACTTGGGCGGCGGGGAGCGCCAGCAAATCGTGAAAGCCGAGTTTGACCTTGTGGCACGCCGGGAAGGCATCCCTGTCGTGGTTCATCCGGTAAAAGGGAAGCGAACGCTTGCTTTTGTGTTTCCGCCTCGCTCCCGGCCGAAGCCAAGGGTGATTGTTCGCGGCCCTGACGGCGAGATAAAATTTCAGTCTGATTCTGGCTAGCGTGACTTACACCAAAATGAAATGCCTATCCATACAGTTGCACCGGCCTTGGCGACGTTGTCTTGGGGTAGCTCTGAAGCGTAGGTTTTTTGGCTTCTATTTGGGGACCGCTATGGTAGATTGGCCTGGCGCTAGCACCCCGGTGGCCGAATTTCTGCTCCGTCGCCAGCAGGTAATTGGAGAAGTCCATGATGAAGCTTTGTGAATACGCACCGAAACACTTGTCGGATATTCGCGACTTTGCCGAGGTGCCGGCATCTGAGGCCAAAGCTTTATCAGCGACCCTGGATCAGCTAATGGATCATTTGCGAGATTATCGATTTAAGCAATCAGCGGCGCGCCATGGTAGTGCCGCCCCGGTCAGCTCGAATCATCTAAAAGAACAGTTGACCAGTCTTGAAACCTGGTTCCGGCAGGTGATGCCGAGCAAGCGAGCGGTGCTGGGTTTTGATGAGCGGGAAATCGCGCGGTTAATAAACGATGGCGAATTGTCAAAGCCAAAACGTATTGAGAAATTAGAAAACGTCCTTTTTGAAATCGAGGATCGCGTTGTCTGTCTGGATCTCAAGCTCTCCGCAAGCCGAAACGCGCTAGGCCATCTGAAATGTTCGACGCGATATCTGTCAGACGTTGCACTTTACGGAGTGCTCCTCGCAATCGCTCAGGACCCAAAGTCGCTCGAGTTGCTGCTCAAATTGCCACCAGAAAAGGACCCTCTTCAGGATCGTGTAGCCTAGCCGGTAATTTGGGGACGATTTTCGTCTGTCAAGGCGCATCCTTCCGGTTGGCATGGCGGGCACAGAATAGGAGTCCTGTGCCTGCCACACCGGGTTGAAGCGCAATGGTTAGGTTTTTGGTTCAGTTGGATTTTTGTATTTTGCCGGAATCTGAACCCCGGCTTTTTCGGCCTTCTTGATGATTCGCTGAATCCGACCTTCAAAGCCTGAATCGGTTCCATCATGCACCCCGAACCGAATGGCGCGGCGGCTCAATTTGATGGCCTCTTCAAACTCACCGTCCTCTGTCAAAAGGATGGCTAGCTGCTTGAACGTCGAGACGGAAGACACAAATCCAATGTCTCGGCTAATGATGGGCTTTATCTTTGAAAACAAGTTGACGTGCCTGAACCCGATCTCGCGGCAGATTTTTCGCATCTCTGGTTCTTGGCGCTTTTTGTAGGTTTGGTTCACGATGGTCATGAACAAGAAGTGTTTGTCGTTCAGGGGTGAATCACTGTCAAGTGCGTTTATCATCCAGGCCAGGTCCCCAGAGTTTTGCGCATTGGCTGCTTCACTTCCCCAATCGGTTACCGGAGGCATTTTGACAAACTGAACAGTGCTGGTGTTGCCGTGGTGTCGCACTGGTTTTATTTGCTGGTTTTCGGCCAGGCGTTGGATCGCTTTGAAAATGAGCCGTATCACTAGTGCTTCACCTATAGGCCGTCGAACCAATCAACGTCGATGGTCACCTGCTCGACCATCTCCGTCATTACGCCAAGCTCCAGTTCCTTGAGACGCTCGGCGAGCTGTTCGCCGTCGACCAGGTCAATCAATGGAACGCCGTCGCGGATTGCTTCCTCGATGGCGCTTGTTGTGAAGCTGCCGGTGGTGATGATTAGCCCGTGGTTGCCGCGCCCGAGCATCGCACCGCGGAAATCGCGGACTTGCGACTTCGTTACGGGCTCAAGCGTGTGCTTGACCTGAAAGAAGACTTTGGCGCTGACCAAGGGATTCAAGCGCAACGTGCCATTGCCTTCGATGCTGCCGTCCTCGGCCCGGCCGTCGACGTTGAGTTGGATGAAACCTGATTCCCGAAGTAGCCGCTGAGCCAAGCGCGCGAAGGCTTCGGCTGAGAAGGTGTCCTCGTGTAGGATCTCGTGCAGCTTCGTCTGCCAGGTGGTGGATTCTTCCTCGCTTACTTCCGCGACCAGGCCAGTGTCCGGCGTGTTGCTTTGGTCAGCTTCGGGGCTCCCTTGGTTTGTCGACATGCGCCTTACTGAAGCCGCGACCTCCTCCGGGTTGACGGGATATGCCTTTCGCCCGGTGGGCGTCAACGTCCATACGCCGAATGTGGATCCGTCCATGTAGCCCATATCAACCAGGTACTTTCTTGCCCAACCGAGCCTGTTGCTGAATTTGGTTTGGGCACCGGACTTCAGGAGAACCGAGGTGACTTCTTCATCATAGCCTTGCTGCTCAATGACTTTTTGGCGTGCTTCCCTGACTTCGGCCGATCCGCCGAGTTCTACCAAGGCCTTGATGAGCGGGTTCATGAGTTCCTTAAAGTTCGGGATCTGTTGCGTGACTGAGTTTTCCAAGTGAGACCTCAAATTAAATGAATTCGGTATCGACAAAGAAACGGTAGACCGAGACATGCCGCGCTTGCGCGACGTCTCATGTTGGGTCTAAACAAGATAGGCTGCCATAATACGGCAGCCTATCGGTTGTGTCAAAGGGTCATGGGATCAGAAATGCAGCAGGTGTTTAAACCTGCATACCCTCAATTAGCCCACTCCCCCCGGTTTGTCTTTGATCGGCGGAACGTCCGGCGCGCCCCCGGTGCCACCACTGCTTATTGAAGGTGTATTGGGTGGGTATCCCATATCTGAAAGGACCATATTTAATCGATTCGAGTTGTCTGGGGTCAAACTTTGTGGCTTTTCTGCAGAGTCGAGTTCCGTAACAGCTAGAAAGCCTTTCCCCAAAGCTTTTGAAATCCCTTCTGGTGAAATCGATACTTGATCCGAAAAAAATATCAGCGGCGATGGAACCAGCTTGCGCAGGTTTTTCTTGTTTTTCTGAGGATTGGAATACTTTTGGGAGGGTGTCAAAGGAATTAGAGTCAATTTTCATAAAGTGCCTCATCGGTGATTAAGCTGGATATCGCCATATGTGTTTGGTTTTAAGGGTTGCCGTCTCCGTTCCCGGTCAAGGGCTCATCAGGAGGGATTGCATCTTGAGTGTTCAGCGGCTGAGAATCAAATAGCTCGGACGCTCTTTCAGATATCGAGGCACTATCTGTGTCAGCGTCGACCTTCTGAGCTTCATTTACCGAGGCCGTTGCCGATGCCTGAGTTGCTTGTGCCTGATATAGGCTTTGTGACCTGTAGCTAGCAATTCCAGTATCAATTCTCATTCGCGACTCCTTAAGTCTAAAAATGTTCTCGAGCCAGCTCGATAAACGAGCGCCTTTGTATGACACTATTTTTGAGTAAGCCTTTGCTTGAACCCTCTTCAAGTGCAACAGGTGGCAGGCCCATTCTTTCGGCCCAAAGCATTTCGTAGCCTTGCAACTGAAACAGAAGGGCTCGGTCTTTAGTTTCTACAGCGTATTCTTGTGCAAGCCTTAGGTGCCTGTATGCGTCTTCAAGCTTGTTGTCTGATACACATAAAAGGGCAAGTGTGGCGTGGTAGTAGGCCGTTTGGCTTTTTGCCCCTTCTGCGAGAGAAATATGTAAGGATTTGTCAGCGTGCACGGTCGCAGTTCCGGGATCTCCAACTAGAAAAAAGTAAAGCGCTTTAAAAAAGGAAATCCGGCTTTCGCTTGTGTTGACATCAAGGTTTTCAGCTTTTGTAATCATTTCAAGCATTGATTCGGCATCTTGGGAATAGAACAAACAATGGGCCATTGATAGGTATACTCGCCGGAGGTCAGAAGCGTACTTAGTGTCAATAAGGAACTCTTCAGCTAACGTCAGGTGATGAAAGGCGTTTTCAAACTCACCTCTGTTTAGAAATGCTATTGCCATACCTTGGTTCGCCCTTGCCTGCCATATGGGTTCCGGGAAAGCAACTAAGTGATCAAAGAATGGCTGAATTTTTTCCGTATCCATCTTGGGGTCATATGCCCCTTTCCACAACATCTTGTAAACAAGATCTGGGCTGGTATTCTTTTGAAGTGAAATGTAATCTGATTTTTCTAAAGAGGATGGGCCTTCATTTCGCCACCGTTCTTCAAGTTCTTTTAATTGGCTATCCATCTCATGATGCCATAGAACGCTTGCGAAAGCTGCACTCACTAAAAAACCTGCGATAAACATCGTTGAATAGTTTAAGATCTTGCTTTTGGTTTGAATTACTTTTTGTGGCATATGTTTAGTGAATTTTGACAAAACCTTTTCCGTGAGTGGCTTTCTTTTTGTCTGGGAGGCGCCTTGGCCAAGAGAACCAACATGGTCTACAGTATTTACTTTTTGCACGAGCGGATGGTTGGGAGCCAGTTCGGGATTTTCTATTTCTGAAGGGACTGCCTGATTGCCTGGAAAAAGATCTTTATTGAACTCTTTACGGTTTTCCTTTTCGCGCTCTATTAGATCTAGCAGCTCATCAATATTCCTGGTTGGCTTTTCTCCGAGGTATCGAGCTGCAAAGTAGGCGTATTGTGCTCCCAGGTAGAGCTTCATTCCGTTTTTCTTTCCGCCGTACTCGAGCGTTGCGATTGGCCGTATCGCTCGCTCGATTTTTATGGCTTGCGCGTCACCTGGGGAGAGGCCTCTCAGCACATTGTCTGATCGACTCTTCATGAAGCGGGCCAGGAAAGATTGAACAACCTTCCGGTTTGCCAATTCTTCTTTCTCGCTCTCGGGAACCCTAGGATCTAGCTGCCAATGCTCAAACACGTTGCCTGTCGAGTAGACCAGCTCAGGCACCAGCAGCAGTAAATTCCGGTCGTAAACTCCCTTTTGGCTATCCGACGCTTGGGTTTCTTGTTTCGATTGAGACCCTTCCGACATGAAATCCTCCAATATTGATTAAGTAAGGAAGGAAAGTTCCGTCTCGGCGAGCGACCCATAAAGTCGCTTGAGCAATCGCCGCTACCCTCGTGGAACCTCATACGGCTCGGAGTGCAACCGTTCCTTATGGCTTGAGTAAAAACTCTCGAATTGTCGGAATATTCTAATTGAGCGTTCTTTCGCAGTCAACGAGATCCCAAGGCAGGAGCCCTTTGCTGTAGCTGTGTTTCAGTGAAACAAGAACCTCGTCTGTTTACGCCGGAAGCGCTCGTTACGCGGATCGAAGAGATCACGACCCTCCTAGCTTACAAGGTGTTCCATGGAAAATTCAATATTCTGATCGTAACTAACTGGAAGTGATTTTGTTAACGTGTTCTCGCTCACTCGACTGGGTTGTCTACGGAATATCGTGATTGGATTTGGAATATCGCGGAATATGAATTAGTCTTCGGTTTTTTGGCTTTGGAAGTTGTGCTTCTCGAGATGGAAAATCGGTATTCCATGGCTCTGCTCGCTGGTTTTGTAGCTGCGTATTTAGTTGGGTCCGAGGCCTTGGTGTCATTTTCTATGCGGGTGATTGATTGCCCCGCAAACAAAATCTTTGTCCAGCGGAAGAGGCGGCACAGGTTGCCGAAAAGTGGTTGCAGGCTTGGCTTAATAGCTAGAAACAAAAACCTTCCAGTTTGGAAGTGGCCGTTTCTTGATGGGAAGTATTGATATTCTTTATATTCCAAAAGTATATTCCAGAGACACTAACGCAAAAGTCGCTTTTTACACTTGAAACCCTATTCGTTTCGAGTTACAACTTGTCCCCAGGTTAGGTAAAGGTACTCAGGATATCTTGTTACGTAATGCATACATTCTAATGATTAAAAGCCCGCAGGTGAAATCCTCAAAAGGAGGCATTGGATGTTCCAGCTACTACTACCAAAGAGAAAGAATTCTCGTTTGACCAAGTTAACTATTGAAACAGCCTCATCACTTTGCACTGCAGAAAAGAAGACAAAATCAAGTGATGTACCGTTTTTAAGCCAAGTGCCTCCGTTTTTTATGTTGGCAGATGGAGAAGGTCAGGAGGATCATGGTGAGCTGGCCGCCGCGCTCGCTACTCGCTACATGCAAAAATGTCTTGAGGATGCATGGTCTGACGACTATCAGTGGCGATGGCCGCTGAACTGGGGCACTCCACCTGAAAATGTAAACGCTGATGCACCTGAAATCCTTTTAAACCATGCGCGAAACTTGACGCATGAATACCTACTACAGTTCAAGAGTAAGCATAAGAAATGGAGCGATATTTCGGCTGCTTTGACCACCGCGTTTATCGTTGGAAACACACTTTATGCTTCTCATACCGGATCAAATCGAATCTATCTCAGTCGAAAGAAAGATTTCCAGTGTATTTCTACGGAAGCATCCGGTGCCATGCTTGGCGATGCACAATCACATATTGATTCCCTTGAAAACGCGGACAAAAGGAAACCGCCTTTCTTGCTTAAGAAGCGCCTTGTCCACGGAGATCGAATTCTGCTTTGCACGAAAGGCATCAGTGCTCTGACGAATCAGGAGATTCATGCCGTCATCGCAGAAAAAGGGTTAAGCGCGGATGAAACGGCCGACAGCCTGATCAAGGCGGTGCGCGCCAAAAAGCCGCCTGAAGATACGGCAGTCGTGGTAGTCCTCGTGGCTCGCGGAGGCGGCCGGTGACACGGACGACCGAAACGATCACGATTGGGAAGCTCGGACCGTCGGATTTGGACACCAATGAAGTCCTTCAAATGAAAGGCACTTATCGCCTTGCCGATGTTTGCCGCTTTTTATTCATTAAACCAGAACAGTTCCGCAACCAAGCGAAGAAGTGCACGGAATCGAGGCGCGTGATGGGGATCTTCTACCACCAGCCGGAGAACACTTACCTTGTCGAAATGCCTGTTTTTTCCCAATGGCTCGCCGACCTTTGGCTTGGTACAGATTCCTGAGCGCGAAAACTTTGCTCTAAAACGTCCTAAACCGGAAACCCCGGCACACGGCTGCATCTTTCCGCGTGCCGATGACGCCTGCCCTCACGCAAACCACCTCCATTTCGAATCCGTGATCTTAACGGCTGAAGTGATGTCCACCCTGAATCACTAAAGCCATTCACCCGTTCGCAATCTGATAATCGACATTTGAACTCCAGCGATTGGCTTCCAAGGCTTGATCGCATTTTGGTCGCAGCCGTCCTTGAGGTGGCTTTCCAGCGACCTCGTTCCCATGGACATGTATGGGATCGAGTCGTGTGCTGCCATTGTGCTGCGACCGCTTTTTGAAAGGATCCAAGCGTGACCCAAAAACATGTTTTTGATGAGGACGAACGGAAGCGGATTAACGTGCAGAGTGACTGGTCCGCCGAGACGCTGCTCGAGCAGGTCGGCATAGCCAAGTTGAAGGACGTGGTCAAAATCCTACCGGTCAAAAGGAGCGATGTCCTGCGGGCCTATCACCGGTTGGAAAAGGCCGGTTTAAACCCTTATCGGGTGATGGGGGTTCGGATGTTGTGGAACAACTGGATTGTTCGCATGGTGGTGTTTGCGCCCTATTACCGGGCAAACCTGACACCGAAATTCAAGAAGGTGGATCCAAGCTGGGATAGCGAGGCGCTCCTGCGTCAAACCGGCACCTTCTTGTTGTCCGAAGTGTCCCACTTGACGCCATTCAGTTCCCATCAGCTTCGCCATCAATCCCTATTGCTTGAAGATCCTCGCGCGGTGATGGGGGTCTACAAGAATCCTGACCTGAACCGTTATCTCGTAGACATCCCGGTGTTTCGTCAATGGCTCAAGAAACTATGGGAAAACGGCGGCACCTTCGTGCCAGAGCAAAGCCCTTCTAAGGATGACGCCCCATGAATGGCTTTGCCCTGGTATGAGATTGCCTGCTCACAACTAGGAATGCTACTCCAGCCTTGTTGACAGCCGAGGGGCTTGGCTGTTCCTTACGTCCTAAATCCCAATATCCGGTCCTTAACGATCAACTTGTTCGGTTGGTACCGAGCAAAACGCGCCGAGTCCCATCCGGCGCCGGCGACCTGAATCATTTTGAGAATTCAGGGAAGCTTTTTCGCGGCTGAAGTCCGATTCACGTTCCCGAGCAGGGGCATCCTCTCTGCCTCAAGGCACCTTGCTCACGAGCCCGAAACGGAGCGGCCACAAAGTTCTCAGTGCGACTTCTAACTGAACACAGATGACCGATGCAACAAACTCCTTAGGTCCCTTTTTGTTCAGTTGACCGGCTGCCGTTTGCTAATGGCAGCCGGGTTTCCAATTGCAATCTCCTCGACCGCGCCCGGTTTGGCACTTCGAATCTGCATTATGCAGTTTTGGATCGCTGATTGAGCCCGGCAAGCAATGCCGGGCGCGGATTTTTTTATCCATTTTGTCGGCCCTACCTGCCGACTGAAAGAGAGTCACAGAATGAAATGGCCGAAATTCCGGCAGCCGTGGTTGCAAAGTGATCAACCCTCCACCACGGACCCCTTCACGATTGATGTGTTTGGCGTTACCGCGCGCGGGCTTGTACGGAGACAAAATCAGGACGACTTTTACGTCAGCGAAGCGCCGCCCTTTTTCATGGTTGCCGATGGACTGGGCGGGCTGCAAGAGGGCGCTGTCGCGAGTTACCTTGCGGTTCAGCGCGCTACTGAAACCCTTACGCTTGCTTGGGATAAGAATCGCTGGGCGTGGCATCCCTACATGGGTCCCCGCCCGGATAGCAACCCATCGGGCATCCCAGAGTTGATTGTGGGAAAGGCCTTTCATCGAGCGCACTTCGACCTTCTCGCGGTGACCGGCCGCTCGCAAATGATCACCGACATGGGGACCACCTTGTGCCTGGCGCTTTTGGATGACCGGCGAATTGTTTATGGAAACCTGGGTGATTCGAGGGTTTACCTGCTGCGAGATCGCAAGCTGCGGTGTCTGACGGTTGATGACACGGAAGCAATGCCCCTTCTTCAACGCGGGGAAATCAGCAAGCAAGCCTACGAAAGCCATCCTTTGCGCAACACCCTCACCAAGCGGCTGGGTGGCCCAGAATCGCATCTTCCCTCGGTGAAAGCCCTGGAATTACAAAGCGGCGACATGATCCTGCTCTGCACGGACGGCTTATACGGGATGATCCAGGAAGAACGGATTCGCGTTGTTTTGTTAAACGAGGGGCATGACGCCAAGTGGAAGGCGAATCAGTTGTTGATGCTGGCTGAGCTTGCCGGAGGAGAAGACAACATCTCGGTCGTTGTTGCTCATCTGACATAAAGTACGAAGAAAGAGGTGTTTTTCAAAAAACATCCAGAAGAATGGATATTTCTTTACCGGCTTTCGTCCATTTTTACGCTTAAGGGTATAGGTCCGATGAAGAACCATGTTCAATCAAACGAACAAGATTAAGTCAATACTATCAGAACGCTTCGGATGGTTTCGGGAAAAACTTTGAAAACCGAAACCAACCCATTTGTCCTTTTGCCCTGTCCTGTCCTTTTTTGACCTTCAGAACAGGCTTTTAAGCTTGAGTTGAACCCAGATCGCTGGGAGTCCTCGCACCTAATGATGTTGCCGCTTGCGACTGCAGGCTGCACCCATCTGTTGGAAATGTTGCCAACGAAACCCTATGGTTTCTTCATCTTATCTGATGGCTTTATTCCAACACTTCTCGTCCTTTAGACCTATCAAGATAAATACTAGCCCAATTAGGAGCAAATATGAGTTACGATTTCGCCTTCGAACATCGTTATGCCCTCTTGCGTCACGGTATATATGCCGGCTTCGCTTTGTGGGTCGGCCTATTCGCGCCGATTCATCTTTCAGCCCAGGATCCCGGATATCGGGTCACGATTGCCGGGGTCGGCCCAACAACCATCCACGGCTTTCAAGAATCCTTAGCCCTTGAGCCCTTGATTCAAACGGAGACCAATGACCGAAACTCGGTTCGTCCTTACGCGGTCGATGTCTCACCCGACGGCCAAACCGTTGCAGTGGTGACCGAGGATAACCATCAGTTCCTTCTTTTGGATCGGGCAACCTTACGCATTCAGCGTCGCTTGTCACTTTCCGGTGCCGGAATGGATGTGATGTTCCACCCGGACGGGTCGACCGTGTATGCGCTGAGTGAGGCGCCTTGGGGGCGGCCCTCTCAGCTCTTTATCTACAACCTGGTCGAGAACCAGTGGCGGTTCATGGATCTGCCACGCTTTTCACAGCCCGGCGATTTGATTTTGAGCCCCGACCAATCGACGGTGATCGTTCGCAATTCCGCGAATCTGTATTTCATCGACCCCAACGCGGCTACGGTGAACCAACTCACGCTGTTAACCTCGACGCGGGACTGGGTGTTCACACAAGATGGGCGAACCATGTATGTGAGCAACTTCGGTACCTCAACACACATGCCAGGGACGACGGTGACCAAGATCGACCTGGCGACACAGACGGTGGTTGCCGAGATCACGGTAAAGAAAAACCCTGGTGCCATGGCTCTTTCACCGGACGGCCGATGGCTGGCGGTAGCAACTTTTGATACTTACGGGACCACACGAGTAACAGGCCTTGTAATGTACATTGATACGCACACCGACGAGGTTCTGAGTCGCCCCTATCGCGCCAATTCCTTCATTGAGGAACTCCAATGGCTTCCCGGCAATCAGATGATGGTGTACCACGGCGACTCGTTTGGGCACTTATCGCTTCGGCTGCATGATCTGGCAGGCGGGCCGCTATGGATTGCCGATAGTGCGACGTTCATCGGCGCTAATGCAAGTTGGCGATTGTTTAAGCAGGCTTTGTTCAACCCCGCCGACAACATGATCTACGCCCGTTTTCAGGATGCCGTGATTGGGTTTAACCGCTTGAAAAGCAACCAGGCCTTGCGGTTCCCCATTGACCAACTGACGACCGGCATGGCGCTCAGCCCAGATGGTGAGCACCTGATCTTGACCAGTTCTTCGACAAGCAAAGATGAAGACAACCTGGTCATGTCCTTACCAACCAACAAATTCAAGCAAGTGCAGCAGCACCATTTCGACTACCGCCTTCATGCGTCCTACGTGAACAATCAGGATCAAACCTTGCTGTTTACCGAAAGCGGTAAGCGGTTTTATTGGGTAGAAGCAGATGCGCTGTGTCAGCTTTCCGAACAGCCGATGAGCAGCTACCTGACCAAGGTATATCGTACCCGCGATGAAAACCGGATCATCGGTTTGGATTCGGTCCAGGTAAGTTTCTTTGATAACCTGACCGGCCAAAAACTTCGCGATGTGCGGGTTGGCCGCTCCCCCAAAGACATGGTTGTCACGCCAAATGAGCAATTTGTCTTGGTGCCGAACAGTTCATCCGACACGGTGAGCTTGATCGATGCCGCCAGTCAGAACTTGGTGTCACACATTCCGGTGGGCGACTCCCCACGTGCGTTGGTGGCAAACGATTCGTTCGCTTACGTGCTCAACTATTCCGGCCGCTCATTAAGCGTCATCGACATTCAAGCCGCCTCGGTGGTTAGCACGATTCCGTTCAGTTACCGGCCTTCCATGATTCAAATGACGCCGGACGGCGAAACCTTGCTAGTCCTTCATTACAGCGACGGCCGTGTGAGTGCCATCGATGTCGCCACGGAGCAAGTTCGCCAGGAGTTCACCGTTCCAACACGTGTGACGCTTTTCCAGTTGAACCCTGCCGGGGATCGCCTCTTCCTTGGTGTGACCAGTCCTCGTGAAGTTCAACTCTTCGCCCAAAGCGAGACAACCGGCGAATGGTCTTTGATTCAAGAGCATTCCTTGGATATCTCGGCAAGCTTGGTCTCATTCACGCCCAATGGTGAACGGGTTTATGTCGGGGTTGACCTCGGCCGGAATGGCGATGGCGAGTTGCACATTTATGACGGCCGGAACTTCAACGCCCTGGCGAAGTTCCCCACCGTACCGGCTCCCAAGTACATCCACTTCAGTGAAGCAAGTGCTTCCGGTGGCGAGGCACTTGCCATTGCCGACCCCATCCTCAAAGGCCACTTGGTCGCATTGTATGACCTCGATTGCAATGAAGAATTGTCACTGGCCGAAGTTGAACACGTGACAGCAGTTGAGTTTCCCGCCGATCCCGAGTCTGCCGACCGGGTTACCAACCTTGCCGGATTAGAAGCGTTCCCGAACCTGGAGCGCGTCGTGCTCACCAACCACGGGATCACGGAAGTGGGCAGCCTGCCGGTGGGTTTGGTCGAATTGAACCTTTCCGGGAACCAACTCCTGGAAGTGGGCAGCCTGCCCGAAGGTTTGCGCATCCTTGACCTCTCCCGTAACCCGCTGGCGTCCATCAATGCGTTGCCCAGCACGTTGATCGCGGCGTTGTTTTCGCATACCGAGCTGACCGCGTTGCCGGCGATTCCCGAGGCACTGCGTATCTTGGTTTTAACCAACAGCCAGAACGCGGTGTTGCCAACGGCGCAGCTTTCCAACCTCTGGTGGCTCGGCCTTTCTGATTGGGATCAAAGCCAAATGCCGCAAGACCTCCAGCTCGACGCGCTTCGCTATCTCGACTTGGTTAACAACCGTTTCGGTCTGGTGCCGGATGTCGCCGCCATGCCGCGCTTGATCTATTTAGACCTCAGTCAAAACCCATTGTCTGACGGTGTTTGCGACCAAATCACGGATCTGGCGAACCAACGCCCCAATCTTGATATCGCGATTGGAAACCTCACCGACGACGGCCCGCGATGCAATGCGAGCAAACACTTCAAGCAGCGTCCAAACCTGGCCGTGCTGCTCCAACAGATTCGCAATGGAGGTTCCCTGTGAAACACTTATCCCTTTTGCTGCTTGCCCTGTTGGGCTGCCACGTCACGGCAACCGAACTGTTTCTTCGCCCTAAACCGAACGTGGCAGGCCATGATCCCGAGGCCCATGAAATTCGCATTCATGAACTGTCCGGCAACGGTGAGTTCTGGATTCAGGTGATGGCCGCCAATAATGCGGACCCTATCTCGGCCGCCCAGGTGGAGGTCGTGTACCCAGCCAACTGGATCCTCGTTGAGGGGCGCAACGCTACAGGTTCCGCGCCGTTAAGGACCGGCACAGAGCTTTCAGCAGAATATGTCGCTTTCTTGCCGAGCAATCCAGATGGCGAATACCAGGACACCTTGATCGACAACGCCCGTGGCAACTGGCGCGCGATGATGGTCATCGGTGATTTCCAAAGCCACATTCCGCCCTCGGCTGAACCGCAAGTTCTGTTCGAAATGCGCTTTCGCGCGGCAGGCTTGACCCAGGCACACTGCAGTTCGGCAAGTGGTTTGATCACGCTTCGGCCCGCCGCCATGGACCCGCTCTACGGCAGCATGGTGCTTAACCACCGCGGCGACATGCTCAACGTGGATTGGCAACGCAACCAACCGATTCAAGTCCTTCACGAAGGTGCGATGCACAAGGGCAACTTGACGCGCTACCTTCCCGGCGGTTCCGATCAAGTCGTTGATTTCGATGATCTCGCGGTCCTGTTCCGCTGCATGTCGACCAACCAACGCGGCTGCGGCCTAGCCGGTTTGAGTGAGGCCGCTTATCACCAGCTCACCGATATCGATTGCAGCGGTGGCGATCCTAACTGGTCGGATGTCAACGCGCTGCGTGAGCTTATCGACCGCGCGACCATGACGACCAACAAGCAAGGCAAGGCCTTGGTACTGAAACCAGAACAAGGTGCCTTCACCTTGAGCTTGGACGGCTATCCCCACGGCTTGGTGATTCAAGCACCGCGCGATGATCAAAACATCGAGCCCTTTTTGGCAGTGGTTGATGCGACGCCCGACTGGGACGCGTTGATCATGGACCAGCCCGATATGGGCCTGCTCGTGGTTTTAACCCCGCAATCCGGCAAAGCATCCGTCTCGAAACAGCTCTTCTGGACAGCCGAAAATGCCCGCGTCCTGCCCTTCACGCTGACCCCACTTCGCACCAACGTATCGTTATCAAATCAGGAGTAAGACCATGCGTTTATGGATTTATTTGGCCTTATTGCTTGCCGTCGGCATTCCGACGTTCGCTTCCAAAAAAGAAGCCGCAAACCCCTTTGAACCAAGCTTTCGAGCGCCTACCTCGCTTTATGAGCCAAGCCTTCACAAGGCACCGGGCGATATTGAAACCAGCCTGGATCGTCCCGAATTTGACTTAGAGCGCGCCTTCGATGGGTCCTCACCTAACGCAAGCATCGACCTCTACAGCGGCGCACTGATCATTCAAGCCCAAGACCTTCACTTGCCCGGCCCCTATGGCGTCAACCTGGAAATCAACCGCGATTTCAACGGCAAAGTCTACATTCCCCGCGCGGATGAGTTGCGCGTGAGGAAAGCCGATTCTTGGGTTGGTGTTGGTTGGTCGCTCAACTGGGGCGTTCTGAATCTTGAACCGACCTTCGTCGTGTTTGAGCTTTCAGGTTATCCGGCGCAACGGATGTTTTTGGCAACCGATGGGACTGGCACCGACCTGGCCGGGAACCCAACCCACGACTATCGCTTCCTTTCGCCAATCACGGGTGACCTGATTCGGCCTTACATGTCGAAGGACTTTTGGCGTGCCTGGCGCGAGCCTAGCCAGACCGAGGGCGACCCGATCTGGTACGTCCAGAATACGGACGGCAAGTTGTTCCAGATCGAGAAGGTCGATCACGCGGTCGGCACTTATGCCACCACGCGCATCTGGCACCCAAAATCGCCCAACACCGATATTCGCTTTGAATATCAAGACGGCTTTGTTCGCATCACACAACGTCCAGATTTTGAACGGACGACTGAAGTTTTGGTCCATGTCAACGAAGGGGCTCTTGCGTCGATTCGAGCTGGAAGCCGAACTTTGACCTATCAGGTCTCGCGTTGCGGCGGTACGCCGGAAGACCCAGAGGAACGTAACTGCCTGGCTGGTTTCATCAACGGTGAGGGTGAGCGGACCGAGTATGACTACGGTTCCCAGGTGGGTAACTGGGACGCGGAACTCGATAAGATCACCACGCCGATGGGCGGTGTTTACACTTACGATTATGCGGACCAGGAGTACTACCACTCCAACTCGGAAACGGGTTTGTACAATACCCGCGTGGTTCGCGGTTGGAAACGTGGCGATCAAGAGTGGGCCTACCAATACGAACACCCCACCGTCGATACGTACGACGATTCGCTGAATTTTTACACCTCGACGCGCGCTGTCCTAACCACGACGGTCGAAGGCCCCGAGGATGTTCGCCGTCAGCATGTGTTCTGGACTTATGGTGGCTCCGTGATCGATGGTGCGCGGTACACCACCTTTGCCCATGATGCAGGGCGTTTGATTCGCACCGCTGAATTTCACCAAGAAGTCTGGAACCTCAATGTCATCACGGGTGCGCAATATCGTCTGGTAACCGCATTAACTGAAAACGGCAACGAGCCTGCGATCTTTTTCACGCGCAGCATCAACCCGGAGGACGGCAAGGTCCCCTTTATTCCGCTTTCGGCCGGGTCGATCAATGCGTTCCTTCCGGCCGACGACATTTCGGCACCTGATGCCGGCGACCGAACCAATCCCATGCTTCTGAATCAAACGATTCTGCGCTTTGCGACCGAGGGCGAAACGCCTTTTGAAGAAGGCAGCACGGTCGTGTGGATCAGCGACCCCTACGGCCGCCCCGAGGAAGTGCTCGATATGCGCTTCAACCGGAAGGCCCCGGGCGAACGGCACATCAAACGAAACGAACTGAAGTACGAGACCACCGAGGCGCAAAAAACCAACAACCAGGTTTTCTTGGTTTCTGAAGACCGTTTGTACCACAACGGCCCTGATGATGACGACCAAGTCGTGGTAACGCAAAAAGCGTTTGAAGCGGGCACACCCGCAACCTTGGTTGAGCGTTCCTACAACGATTTCGGTGACCAAACAGAAATCACCACTCATGATTTGGTGACCGATCAGCAACACCGCGTTTTGACACCGGTCAATTATGAATCTTTCCAGGTTTCCATTGTTGAACCGTTCCGCGATGATATGCGGGTGCGCTACCGATCCGGGTTGCCGAGCATCGTTCAGGTACGTGACAGTGATACGTGGATCACCCTTCGCACCGCCGAGTACGACATCTACGGCAACATGGTGAGCTGGACCAACAGCCTGAACCAAACCTCTACCTTTGAATATGATCGGGCCGACCGCATTCGCTTCGAGCGTTATCCGTTGATGGAGGCCTCTGAAACCCGCTACACAATCCAAAACGGTGCTGTCGTCCGGCGTCAAGTCGGAACTTCCGGTCCTTGGGAGGAGCTTAGCTTTGATGTGTTCGGCCGCAAAACCGACCATCGAAAAAGCGAAATCCCCAACGCCCAGTTCACTTATGAATATGATGCACTTGACCGGTTGGTGAACCTAACCCATCCCAATGGCGGCATCGAAACCCGGAAATACGACACGCTGAACCGGATCACCGAACTCAAACGGACCCGCGATGACCGCGAAGAGATCCAGCGCTGGCAGTTCTGGGACGGCTTGAGCGTCATGCACACCGACGCGCAGGGAAATCAAACCTTCAAGCGCGATGACGGTGGCAGCGCGCCCGCGATGTTCTTTGATCAAACCGGCGCTCTCACCGAGATATATACCGATGCATTCGGTCGCGTTGTTCGCGTTGAACACGGCACCGCGGTGCGTACCCGAAAGTACAGCGGCCTCGGCCACTTGCTTGAGGAGTACCATCCCGAGACAGGCCTCCAAAAGCTGCAATACAACAGCGCCGGTGATG
This sequence comes from Acanthopleuribacter pedis, assembly GCF_017377855.1. Lineage (GTDB taxonomy): Bacteria > Acidobacteriota > Holophagae > Acanthopleuribacterales > Acanthopleuribacteraceae > Acanthopleuribacter > Acanthopleuribacter pedis. Next base: position 2,081 of record NZ_JAFREP010000064.1, on the reverse strand, counting down.
TGGCAGTGAGCCGGTACTTTTCCGATGCCGACCAGAGCAATGGGCCTCACAAGGTTCACCGTTTTGAGTATGACGGCCGGGGCCGAATTAAGCGGCAATACCCCGATTCCCAAGTGTCGAACCCTCCGTTTATCCGCTGGGAATACGATGATGAAAACCTGGTCTCGATCCACAACCAAGAAGCCGACGTGGTGTTCGACTACGATGGTGCCAACCGCTTGGCGGCGCGCCACTTCACGCTGCGACAAGCACATCGAAGCACCTTGACGACGCGGTATGGGTACACGCCCGAGGGGCACCTGGAATGGATGGAATATCCCTCCGGCTCGCGGGTGACACATGCTTTTGACAACGGAAAGCACCTTAGCGGCGCTTCTGTCTCCACGGCTTTTGGAACCGGCACCATGGTTGAAGACCTTGAGTACACACCCGGCTTAGGTCAATCACCGAATCCCGTGCCGCGCGCATGGAAACTTGGCAACCAAACCCAGGAAGACCGCTTCTTTGGTCCTTACGGCCGTCCTTTTGCGGAAGAGGTGAACCAAAACTGGGTCGGCGGGCAACGGGTGATTCGCAAAGTGCGGAAGTTTGACATCCTCGGCCGCGTGACCACGCACGAATCCTTTTCTGGTGAGGGTGATGTACCAAGCCAAGTGGCCGAATACGGCTACGACACACTTTCGCGATTGGTCCGTGCCGATTACCGTGACCAGCAAACCGGCCACGCCCAATTCGACGAGTTTTACTACGATCTCGACAACAACCTGCTGGCATACGGCGGCAACGGTGAAAACACGCCGATGCAGTACCCGGTGACGGCCGACTTCAACGAAGACGGCGAAATCAGCGTAGCCGACCTTCACGGCTTCACCTTTGGCGAGGTTGATAGCGGCAACGCGGAATTCTCGCGTGACCTGGACGGCGACGGCAAAGTGACCTTGCTTGACGCCGCCAAACAAGGCATCAACGTGGCGCCCTTCGCAACACCCGAGGAGCCGGTTACCAACCGCTTGGTCGGCTGGGAATTCACATTCGATGGCAACGTCTCACGAACGCCGGACGGCAAGCAGTACGCTTACAACACGTGGAACCAGCTCGTTGGTTTCGGTGCGAACGAGCGTCTGGCTTACGGTCCCGAAAGTAACCGCATCCTCGAATGGCGCGAAGGTGATTCCAGCAAGAAGCTCACGCTCTTCAGCGATTCCGGCGATCCCATCGCGGAATACCGCCTTGATGGTGGATCGCTGACCTTGACCAAAGAAACCTTCTATTTTGGTGGAAAACCGGTTGTATCGGACATCTACGAATCGGACGGTCCCGATTGTCACGAACGCGTTTGGTTCCATTCCGATTACCTTGGTTCGCCAACTGATTACACCGATGACTCCGGTTCCCTGGCGGGCTTCCAAAGCTTCGCGGCGTTCGGTCAGAAGTGGACATCCGACATGGAATGCGTTCCCGTTGGGCGCGGCTTTACCGGTCACCAAGGACTGGCGGACAGCGACTTAACCTGGATGAAGGCGCGGAGTTACTCGAACCGGTACGGCCGTTTTCTGCAGCCGGACCCGGTAACCATCACCTTGGGCCGTTTGGCTGATCCCGGAGAACTCAACCTCTACACCTACGTGGACAACAGTCCGACCCTAGCGGTTGACCCCAAAGGTGAGTGGGTCTGGCACGCGGCCGGTGCAGTCATTGGCGGCGGTGCCGATTTGACCGCTCAATTGATCACCAATGGCGGTGACTGGGACAAGGTTTCCTGGGCCAGTGTTGGTGGAAGCGCAGTCGCCGGAGCTTTCGGCGGCGGTGCGTTGAGGGCGACAGCCAAACTCGGCGGTTCGGTTCTGAAAGCCGTCGGTAAAGAGTTCACCAAGGAATTGGCCGGAAACGTTACCGAGGAAGTGATTCCGGTCCCCATTCCAGGGCGAAAACCCAAAAAGGGTCCCAAAAAAGGGTAAGCCTACCAACGAGGGTTCAGACGCAAAGCGTCGAGACGGCTACACTTCCTGGAAAAGGTTCAGGAGGTTGCTTTGGGAAAGCTAAGAATCGAGCCAAAACAGAAATCGCCGGGTTTCATTCGT
>NZ_JAFREP010000063.1 GCF_017377855.1 Acanthopleuribacter pedis | reverse complement strand
GCGTATCCTGCACTTTATGCGGTGTCGACCCGAAGAAGTATCTGTCGGAAACGATTATGCGAATCCGCAACGGCCGCGGCTTTCAGCTTCCCTATGCATTTGCCAATGAGCACGAGACCTTCAACCTAATCTAGCGTTGGCTCGTGGTTCTAGCTTAACCGAAGCGAGGGCGCGTTTTTGCCTGCTCGTTGGTAGGCTTACATAGGTAAAGCCTGAAAACGCGGCGCTTGTGGGCGAAACCCCAATCTGGAAACGGGATTCCATCGCGATCATCTCCGTGAAGTGGCTTTTGTAGTGCGCTGGTGCCGGGTTCGCGATCACCCCGCCCGTTTGTGGGTGCTTCAGTATGGATTGCGAAAAACCTGAGGTGAGTTGACAAATTCCTCGGCCGTGACCAAATTTGGACGCATCCTAATTAAGGCATAGGTGGGTATTCCTTTAGGGAAAACACACTGATCTCTCAAGACAAAATCGAGCCACTAAGTGCTGCCAATATGCGTACCCGTTCGCGGCTGCTAAAACAATCCTTGGCCGCCCATTGGCAGGATCGTGTGGGGAAACGAAGAACACAAAATCCAATAGGGCAAATATCAAGAGTCCTAATCGGACGGCAATACAACCACCGGCCGAAACCCGACACTGTTGCCGCGACCACCAGCGCGGCTCCCGCCGCGACGGGAGGCCACAAGGTTCCCTGAGCTGCTGTCCCAAGAGCCGCCCCGTAACGCGCGAACGGTATGGTCGGAAAAAACAAAAGGGTTGCGATCTCTACCGCTCTGTCGGTATGCTTCCGCCTCAAAATGATCGCGACACCACTCCCATACATTGCCGCATAGATCGAACAAATCGGTGGAGGTTTTTCCTCGGGGATAGATGCCGATTACACTTGGATGAGAAAGCTCCGATTCTTTGAAATTGGTTTTCTCTGCTGAAAGCTCCTCGCCGGACCAAGGAAAGCGACGACCGGTCTCACCTCTCGCGGCATAGACCCATTGCGCTTCAGTGGGTAATAGAATCTTGCTGCCCACCGTCCATCTGGCACCCTCCTCCTTATCGAACATTTCGGTCTGCCAATTGCAAAAGGCTTCGGCCTCATACCAACTTAAACCGACGACCGGCTGGTTAGGTTCGTTAAACTGCGCATTTTGCCAAAATAGTGGCTGTTTGCCTGGACAAAGCCACGGTTGGTTGTCCAAACCAAAATGCTTGAGCCATTGTTCATATCGTCCTAGCCACATTCGACCTTCTTCCGACCACCATCGCATTTGTTCATAGCCTTTTGCTTCTACAAAGGGACGGAATTCCGCGTTGGTGACGGGATACTTAGCCATAAGGAAGGGTTCGGTCAGGGTAACACGATGTGCAGGTTTCTCGTCTTCCTCGTCTGAATTATCATCCCCCATAACAAAGGAACCTGCTTCGATACGAATCCAACGTCCAACTTTTTCCAAACCAAGGCGAGGATCACCCAGTCCCCCCAGTGCTTTACCAAGTATATGACGTTGTTTTGGAGTAGCCAAACTATTTCCATCCTCGAGGGTGCGTACCGTTTGATCGCGTAATTCCTCCAAGAAAGAGAGCTTAATGTTGCCCAAGCGGGCCTCGGCCGCCGCCTCGACGGCGAGGATCAGGGGTTCGATGTCCGTGGGTTTTTCAACCGCACGTTTTTTCAAATCTCCTAAAAACCGTTGGCCCATCCCACCCCCGCGGGTGCGACACAGGTTAGCAGCGGTCAGCCGAACCACTTCATGCCAGGCGCTATCTTCAAAATAAGTCCCCAAAAATTTGAAGGGGTCCTTATATTCAGAAACGGCAACGGCTGCCAAGAATTCTTGAAAACCCAGGTGGGTGAAGCTGTATTCTGGAGGATCGTCATTGACGAGAAATAACCCCGAATGGGTACCCAACCGTCGCACCTTGTGAAGCAAAGATATACGCTGTTCATAATTCATGGTGGTCGTTTCGAACCATTTTTCTTTGAGTCGTTCAAACAAATCATGTTCGAGAATTTCGCCTACCTGGTTGCTTTTGAACATCCAAAGTGCGGTATGGGCAAGCCCGTGGTAAAAGCGCGTACATTCTTCCTCTGTACCACCTGCCGATGGGCCGAAGCGACGTTCCAGCAACAAGGTCACAGCTCGGTGATAAAGGTCGACGCGGCGCCTTGGAATGGCTTTTCCAGCATTAAATATTCCCGCAATTATAGTCAGCAGCAATGGGTTGTTACACATAGCTTGGACGTGCGGATGACGGCGCAGCGATCCCCACAGTTGTTGCTTCAAATCGTGAGCTTCTTGAAGGGCATCTTTGCCTTTAACTGCCTCAAACCAGCGAGTAAGGAGCTGTTCTTGGGCTTGATCGTCGAGACGCAGAACCTGAGCTTGTTTTTCTTGGAAGGCCAAGGCGGTAAGAACACCTTGTTGCCTGATCGCAACAGGGCGTGCAGTGACGGTGAGGCGATCTTTTTCGCCCAAACATTTTGCAAAGGCCCCAATGAGGTTGGCTACTAGGAAGCGTTGTTTTGGCACGAAAATTTCATCGAGGCCGTCCAGCAACCACCATACTCGACCCGAACCCATTCTGGTTTTGAGGGCGGCGCTATCGAGGCCGAACGGGGCCAACTCGGCCGCCGCCCAATCGACCAAAGTTTGTGGCAGTTCGGGCGCCGTCGCATCTTTGAGATAATCGCCCAGTTTTTTTAACGGCAGGAGAATCGGCAGAACCGCCTCGCTGTCTTCCGCCTCCAGTTGTTCCAGGGTTAGGTAGGCTAGCAAGGTGGATTTACCTGAGCCGGGGCCACCCACGATCAGGCAGTGATGTAATGCTTCGCGCTGCAACAGCTTATCCAAGGGCCGGCTCGGTGATCCTTCTTTGCCAGGATGTTCCTTGTCGGATGGTTGCTTTTCCTTGGCTGCCTGCTCCCGCTTGTGGGCAGCCTCGCGTTCTTCGGCAGATTGCCAATCGGTTACCAAAGGCACAAAGACACGCTGGAGCCGCATCTCCAGCGGTTTATCGGGGTCGACAAGAGGTTCCAAACTTCCGTAACGGGGCAAAAGCCGGTTTCGGTAGCTGGTCGGAATCCATTGGGTCTCTATGCGGATTATGCCACCGTCATAGCCATCATCACCAACCACACCCGGTTCTAGGCCCCAGCATGAAGGGATCTCGGTTTGGTAGCGGCCTTTCTTGAGGCCTTGGTAGATGTGGCTGGCGAGATGCCAAAACCCGCCATCGTTTTCGCTGTAAGCCCAGACCATTACCTGGAGGGTGTTGGCGGCTAGGTCCATACTTACCTGGGTGATGGTCAAGGGGTGGCGGGTTTCGCCCCAAGCCGCGCCCGCCGCCATTTCGAAACAAGCCTGGTCGGGTGTGTGGGCAAGGCTGAGGCGGGTTCGATGTTTGTGGCCGCGCATGATGAACTGACAACCAGAAGAACCCGTTAGTAAACCCTCTACCTTGTGGGCGTCCTCTTCCATGAAGTCGGTGAAAGGATGGTGGAACAAAGCGATTTTTAAATCGATGTCATGCTTTTTGAGCTTATTCAAGGCATTCTGTACCTGGTACCAGCCCATGGCGATATGCCCCTCGTCGTCGTCATCTTGGCAAAGCCAGGCACTGTTGAGACAGAGGACGGCGACACGGATACCGGCAACCTTGCGAATCTCAACCTGCCATGGGTTTTGAGGAGACCAGTCGCCACCACAAAAATCGGCTGCAAATTTAAAAAAAGCATCCTGGCGGTTGGCGTGGCTAGCTCGGTGGGTCTCGCTTTTGAGAATCGTATTAACAACCGAAACCTTTAAATCATTGCGTACCTCTTTATGAAATTGATCTACAGAACCTCGATTAACATCGTGGTTCCCCGGTGCGATGAACCAATGCTTTTTGGGGTCATGATTGAGTGCCTGGGCCAGTTCCTTGAAGCGTTCTTTCGCGGCGGTGTATTCCTCAGGTATGCCCCGGTTGGCGATATTGCCGGAGAGGAACACCCAATCGATGGGCGGATCTCCCTTCGAACGGTCCTTCACGACGTCGCGGACCAGGTGATCCCAAACGGCCTGCTGCTGCCAGGCGGCGCCTTTGCCAAAGTGGAAGTCGGAGAGGTGCAACCAGGAAAGGGTGCGCTTTGGTTGGTGAGAAAGCGAAGACATGGCTGAAGTCCTATAGTTGTGAAAATTAGAAGCTTCCGGGGAAAGTGTTCAAAACTTTACCATGTCTTCTTTGGCTTTAAAAAAAGGAAAAAAGACCGAAAAAAAAATGAGGCGGTGGCATTTTCGACAAAGCCGTAACAAAACATCGCAATTTGTAACGTAAACCAAGGCGGTTTGTTGGGTTTGTGAAATACGTGCGGCCGGAAGACGACGATCAATTTAGCCTCTAGCCGGCCGCACATCGGCAAGATCGTTTGGGGAAAACAAGAACACAAAAGCCAATAACACAAATATCAAGGGTCCTGCTCGGACGGCAACACCACCACCGGCCGAAACCCGACACGGCTGCTGCGGGAACCGGCGCGGTCCCAGCTGCGGTAGGAGGCCGCCAAGTTACGGGCGCCGCCATACCAAGAGCCGCCGCGCAGCGCGCGCACGGCGTGTTCCCTTGTGACAAAAGGGTTACGATCCCTTTCGTCCTGCCGGTACGCTCGTGCCTCATAATGATCGCGGCACCAGGCCCAAACATTGCCGCCCAGATCAAACAAGTCGGTTGGGGTTTTTCCTCGGGGATAGATACCGACGACATTTGGTTGGGATAAACCAGATTCACTGTAGTTGGCATGCGCCGGCGAACAATTCTCGCCCGGCCAGGCATAGCGACGCCCCGCTTCACCCCGTGCAGCATATTCCCATTGGGCTTCCGTGGGTAACTGAAGCTCCGCCCCAACCGGCCATCCCGCGGGTGGTTCCGAATTGAATAGGGTGCTCTGCCAGTTGCAAAAGGCTTCGGCTTCATACCAACTCACGCCAACAACCGGTTGATTGGGTTGATTAAACCGGTTGTTTTGCCAAAAACCGGGTTCCTTTCCCGGCTTGAACCAGGGTTGATCGTCCAATTCAAAACGCTGGAACCATTCTTGATATCGCCAACGCCACATGCGGCCTTCTTCTGACCACCATCGGGGTTGCTCGTAACCTTTGGTTTGCACAAAAGGGCGGAACTCCGCGTTGGTGACGGGGTATTTGGCCATAAGAAAAGGCTGGGTTAGGGTGACGCGATGGGCGGGTTTCTCGTCCATCTCGCCTAAATCATTATCACCCATCATAAAGGTACCGGGTTCGATACGCACCCAGCGGTCGGCCTTTGCCAAACTGAGGCGTGGGTCGCCCAAAACACCCAGCGCCAAACCCAGCCGTTGCCGTTGTTTTGGCGTGGTCCTATTGTTCCCATCTTCTAAGTAGCTCGCGGTTTGATCGCGCAGGCGCTCTAAAAACGGGAGATTGATATTGCCCAGATCGGCCTCGGCAGCCGCTTCCACCGCGAGTGTTAGCGGTTCGATGTCCCCAGGGTAATCCTGAGCCCGTTGATACAAACCTTCTAGGAACACTTGACCCAGCCCGCCACCTCGGGTGCGACACAGGTAGGCGGCGGTTAATAGCACCACTTCATGCCAGGCGGTGTCTGTTAAATGGGGTTTCATGAATAGGAACGGTTGTTTCTTCTCTGAAGCGGCTACGGCGGCCAAGAACTCTTGGAATCCCAGGTGGGTGAAACTGTATTTTGGGGGATCGTCATCAACCCGCAATAACCCGGAATGGGCCCCCAACCGCCGCACCTTGTGACGCAGGGCAACGAGCTGATCGTGGTTGACGGTGTCCGTTTCGAACCACTTCTCTTTGAGGCGTTCGAGCAAGTCCAACTCGTGAATTTGCCGAACCTTGTTGTTTTGGTGCATCCAAAGCGCCGCATGGGCAAGGCCGGCGGAGAGACGGGTACATTCGTCCTCCGGTCCGCCCGCCAATGGACCGAAACGACGCTCCAGCAACAAGTTAACCGCGCGGTGATACAGGTCGATGCGGCGCCGTGGAATGGCTTTGCCAGCGTTGAAAATTGCCGCAATAACCGATAGCAGCAGCGGGTTGTCGCACATAGCGGCAACGTTTGGGTGTTGGCGCAGCGATCCCCACAGTCGTTGTTTCAGATCGTGGGCTTCTTGAAGAGCATCCTCTCCTTTGATCGCCTCAAACCAGCGGGTAAGGAGTTTTTCTTGGGCGCTGTTGTCCAATGGGAGAACCCCGGCCTCTTTTTGTTCAAAAGGCAAGGCCACACGCACGCCTGCTTGGCTCAGTGCTACCGGGCGGGTGGTGAGGGTCAGGCGATCCCGCTCTCCCAAACAATGGGCAAAGGCCCCAATGAGTCGGGCCGCTTGGATGCGTTGTTCCGGTGCAAAGATTTCATCGAGGCCGTCCAGCAGCCACCAAACCCGACCCGAACCCATTTTGGCTTGGAGGGCGGCGCTGTCGATGCCGAACGGGGTCAACTCGGCCGCGGCCCAAGCAACCAGTGTTTGTAGTGCTTCGGGCGCCGCCGCATGTTTGAGAAAATCGCCCAGCTTTTTTAACGGCAGGAAAATCGGCAGGACGGCCTCGCTGTCTTCGGCTTCCAGTTGTTCCAAGGCCAGGTAAGCGAGCAAGGTGGATTTTCCTGAGCCGGGACCGCCGACGATCAGGCAGTGTTGCAAGGCTTCGCGCTGCAACAGCTTGTCCAATGGTCGCCGGGGTGGTCCCTCTTTCTCTGGATGTTCCTTGTCGCGTTCCTTTTTTTCTTTGGCCTCCTGCTCGCGCTTGCGGGCGGCCTCGCGTTCCTCGGCAGACTGCCAATCGGTTTCCAAGGGCGCGAAGACACGCCGGAGCCGCATGTCCAGCGGTTTGTCGGGATCAACGAGTGGTTCCAAACTTCCGTACCGGGACAAAAGGTGCTTTCGGTAGCTGGTCGGAATCCAGAGGGTTTCTACGCGGGTTGTGCCGGTGGTCTCGTTCCCGTCACTGACCAATCCCGGCTTAAGCCCCCAGCATGAAGGGATCTCGGTTTGGTAGCGGCCGTTTTTGAGGCCTTTGTAGATGTGGTTGGCTGGATGCCAAAATCCACCGTTGTTTTCACTGTAGGCCCAGACGGTTACCTGGAGGGTGTTGGCGGTTAGGTCCATACTCACCTGGGTGATGGCCAAGGGGTGGCGGGTTTCGCCCCAAGCCGCGCCCGCCGCCATTTCGAAACAAGCCTGGTCGGGTGTGTGGGCAAGGCTGAGGCGGGTTTGATGTTTGTGGCCGCGCATGATGAATTGACAGCCGGAAGAACCCGTGAGCAAACCCTCGACCTTGTGGGCGTCCTCTTCCATGAAGTCGAATAAAGGATGATGGAACAAGGCGATTTTCAAATGGACGTCATGCTTTTTGAGTTTATTCAAGGCATCCTGTACCTGGTACCAGCCCATGGCGATATGCCCCTCGTCATCGTCATCCTGGCAAAGCCAGGCGCTGTTGAGACAGAGGACGGCGACGCGGATACCGGCAATATCGCGAATTTCAACCTGCCATGGGTTTTCAGGGGACCAGTCGCCACCACAAAAATCGGATGCAAATTTGAAAAAAGCATCCTGGCGGTTGGCGTGGGCAGCTCTTTCCGCGCGATCCGGCAAAATCAGATCAATGTCTTCGATTTCCAGCTTATTGCGCATTCGCTTCATCAGGGGTGACACCAAACCGCGATTAACGTCGTGATTTCCCGGTGCGATGAACCAATGGTCTTTGGGATTGTGATTGAGTGCTTTGGCGAGTTCCTCGAAGCGTGCTTGGGCGATGGTGTATTCCTTTGCTATGCCCCAGTTGGCGATATCGCCGGAGAGGAAGACCCAATCGATGGGCGGATCTTCCTGTGAGCGGTCCTCCACGACATCGCAGACCAGGTGATCCCAAACGGCCTGCTGCTGCCAGGCGGCGCCTTTGCCAAAGTGGAAGTCGGAGAGGTGCAACCAGGAAAGGGTGCGCTTTGGTTGGTGAGAAAACGAAGACATGGCTGAAGTCCTAGAGTCGTGAAAATTAGAAGCTACCAGGGAAAGTGTTCACAACTTTATCATGTCTTTTTTCGGGATTTCAAAAAGAGTGAAGACGACAAAAAAGTGGACGCCCGGTTTGTTGATTTTAAAGAAATTTCCTTCGCTTAAAGCTGAAACGCGGGATGGTCACGGCTGGCTTGGGCAAGCCGTCCAAAGGAATGGGGTTGGGTGAATGCTCGCGGTTTCCTCGGGCGGACGTTAAAGGCGAAATCACCATGGCTTTCCCAAAGGTTGGGTTACCCAGGCATTATCCCAATCCCTTCCAAAGATTTAACCCGATTCTGCAAAAGTAATTTAACGAACTTCTTTTTGCTTGTTGAAATCACGCGGTAGATCGTCTCAACTCATTGTTTATAACAATTACCGCTCTGCTTTAACTATGTTTGTTTTTACATTGTCACACTAGTTTATTTAAAAACCTTCGCGATTTAAGTGCCGTATCCTCTAAGCACACGGAAGACGTGGGAGGTGAAACAGCTTATGCGGTTTAAAGATCTTGGCAAGACACACAAATTCAAACTATTTACATTAGAAGTTAGGATTATCTATCTGGTTTCTTTCGTGGGTGGATGCTTGTTGTCTTTCTTGGTTTTTGCATGGCAATTACTTCCTTTCCCTTATATTGTCAACCTAACCCTATTTTTGCTTCTGAGCTTTGCTGTTGGTAAGGTTTCGGAAGTGCCTTTTTCAAAAGAAATACTGTACACCAAGCTTAAAGGCAGAGTGTCGATTGACCCCTAACGCAAAGCATTAACGAGATAACCAAAGTAAGGAGGTCTTTAATGAATGGCGGAGCTGTGTCTACTTATCCACCTTTCGAACAACAAATTATTGAAAAAAGTGGTTTTACCCGCTCCATTTCCGAGTGGGAAAAAAGCTTGGAAACCCATCCCGTTCAAAATCGGTTAATGCCGTGGCAGCTCAACCAAGAGAAAGCCGTCGACATTCACAAACCCTCGCGTTCTATCTCCATTTCCTAAAAAAGAGACCCCTATGCTTGAATCCTCCACCACCTTTGATTACCCCTTTCGAAACCGGCTGGGCACCCTTTTCTTTTTTATCGGTTTCTTACTGATTGCCTGGCTGGTTTCTTGGCTTGTTAGTTTGGCGGTTTACCGTTTCGGCATCCTCGTTGAACCCAAAACCCTTATTTACACGGCCATCTTTGGGCTCATGATCGTGGTCGCTTTTGTGTATGCCCGATCATGGCGTGGTTTCCTACTTAAACGTTTCGCGGCCAACCCGGTTATCTCCCTACAAAAAGACATTATCGGGCTCAAACCAACCGCCCTCGATTATGTGTGCCGCACCACCAACGGTTACCGCGCCACCTTCGAGGTCACCATTCCTTTCCTCGAACTGGTGGACGCCAAAAGGGAGACCCACCGGCCCCTGCGCGTGCTGTTCCGGCAAAAAATTGTCTCCGCGGTTTACTTTGAGGCCGGCAAAGCACCCAACCTCTACAAAATCGATGAAGGGGTCGAACCCGCGCTGCGCCGGATTATGGACTACGACAACCGCCGACTCCAACAAACCACCGCGCGCGGGGTCATTCGCATGCAGGTCATGGTTGAAGTCGAGGACCCACAAGAGGCCGCGGCCATCGTGGAAGAATCCAAAAAGATTCGCGGCATTCCCTTTGAATCCTTTGCCGCGTCTTTCTTTAGCCCTGGCTTGTACGGCCAGGCCGGTGCTGTCGCTTATTCGGCGGCGCGTTCGTTGGGCGTGCCGGCCGTGGTTGAACTGGTCGGCGGCACCTTCATGCCGCTGCTCATCATCGGTTACGAAGCCAATTATGCGCATCAGTTCAATCACAAACGCATTCAGGACCTTGGCCAACATCTAAACCGGCCGATTCTCTGGCACACGCTTGCCTTTCCGATCCCGGCCCGCGAGGTACGCCGCATTTCCAGGGTTGGCGCGCTTGAATCCGCCTTTCCCAAGGGGTTGCTGGACCGAACTACCCGTGAAAACATGCAGCAAATCCCCGCCGAAATTGAAACCCTCAAGCAACAACTCCAAAGCGGCCGTAAGCCCCGCCTGCTCAAGCAAGTGATTTGGATCAAGCTGGATGACGATGATCGGGCACGCATTGTTTTGAACAAAGCACAGGAGTGGCTGTTTGAGCGCGGCCTGCAAGCCTCGGCCCTCAATCCCACGCGGGCCTTGGCCCTGTTCGCGAGCATGCACCCCGGTCTGGAAGCCCACGCCGCCGATTCCACGCAAGGGCTTGGCATCGCGGGCGAAGAGGGCGAGATCCATGCCGAAATGGAGGCGCTTTCGAGCTGGCACGGGCACGAGGGTTCCAACCAAATTCTCGAAGATTTTGCGGGTAAAACCCTGAACTTTAACCTCTTTGAGGGCGGCAACAACTTCAACATCGTGATCGTCGGCGAACCGGGTTCGGGCAAATCGGTGGTCATCAACGGTCTGACGGCAAGTCACCTGGCCCGTAGCCGATTCAACCGCGCGATTCTGGTGGATTACGGCGGCTCCTTCTCCGGTCTGGTGGAAGCCATTGGCGGCAACCAAATTTCCCATAGCGACCGGGGCAAATTGAAAATCAGCCCGATTCCTTTGTATGGCGCGCTGCTGGACGAGACGGCTTTTCTGAAGCGATACCCCGGCGAGGATTACACGGCTTACCTGAGTGATCAGCAGGATCTCCGCACCGAGGTTCGCAAGCAGTCCTTGATTTTTATCAAAGACTATTTGTGTCAACGGGGCAAATCCATCAACGACAACGCGGTGTTCAAAGAGCTTTTTTTCCAGGTGCTTGACCAATTTGCGAAGCCAGGATGCCGGTTAAAGGAGATTATCCAGCGGAGCATTCAGTTTGCGCGGGATCAGCTTGAAAGTTGCACGCTTGAAATTCGCAAAAAGGCCTGTCTCGACCTGCAAGATTTGTTCGTGGAACTGGATGCGGTTTGCAAGATCAGCCCGTTTATCGGCGATAACGAACTGGACCTGAGAGACGGCAGGCTGACGTCCTTTAACCTTGACGGCTTTTCCGAGGAGGACAAAAACGTGCTGGTCGGTTTGATCAGCATGTTGATCCAGCAGACCTTTGGCGATCCCATCGCGGGCATGACGCTGATTGTGTTTGACGAGGTCCACAAGTTTATCCGGGGAAATGACGGCACCGCGACCGGGCTGGGCCACATCTTGGATTCGACCTCGCGGGTTACGCGGAAATATGGTTCTTCGCTTGTCTTGGCGAGTCAGTCACCCAAGGATTACGAACGTATCCCGAGCTTAATCGAAAACGCCAACCATCACCTTATCATGCGCCTGAAGATGGGGCATTTGAGCAAAGAATGGAAGGTGGTGGATGCGGGGCTGATTGAGCATGCACGCACCATGGCCGAACCCGCCGATGCGGCCGGCTTTAGCACGATCCATTTGGGCACCACGACGCGCGAGGGCGATATTCAAGGGAAGTTCCGGTATCGGTTTACACCCATCGCCCTTTATCCCTTTACTTCCAAAATCAAAGATAAAGACATTATGAACATCTCGTGTCATCTCACCGGCATCGAGAACTATATCGACCTTGCCGCCAAGGTGCATTACGTGGATCAAGAAGGCGTTGACCATTCAATGATCAAATTGATTCCCATTGGTTCGCTGGAATACTGGCGCAGGCTTCAACCGGAAATCCTCCCGATTTACGCGGTTTTGAAACCTTACTTACTGATTTTGTTCCGAGATAAGGAAGTGAACCCCTTTCTTGATTTATTCCTCGGCAGGAACAAGGCGGCATTTGAAGAAGTGGCCAAAGACGGTGTGAAACTCCAAGCATTTTTGAAAGAAAGTTACTTTTACGAGGCGGTATATTATGAAAACCAGATTTAACTTTCGCACGATTCGGCTCCCGACCCTTGACTTTCAAACGGTTCTGCTATTTTTCTTGACCGTTGGATACCTAGTCAACAGTATGGCGCTTTATTATAAAGAGCATTATCCGTGGATCGTACTTTATAACCCCATGACCAATGTCGCCAAACTCATGAAAGCAACCCGCGATGAGCAAGCAGTTAGGGATGTGATGCTCGGCGGCTTTCGGCAAGCGGTGGCGGTGGCGGTCGGCGCGCATCCTTTCGAAATGGATCGGCCAGGACACTATGCGGTTAAAGATGAGATTCTTAAACAAATGTTTTCGCCGGAGGCGGCGAAGTATGTGCTGAAGATGCGTCAAGAGATCGCGATTTTCCATGTCTATGGCACGACCGAACTTACCTTTAACTCGGAGCACCTAGAAGATATTTTTGTTCGGCCAACCAACGGTGGGCTTTTCTTCGAAAGTTATTTCAACCAGGTGATTCCGATTAAAGACAACAAGAAACGTATTCGTACCTTTCACGTGCGTGGTTTCGGTTACTTGGCGCCGGGAACCATTGACAACCCGTACCAAATTAAGTTCGCAGAATTACAGATTAAAGAGATCGAACCCAAAAAACCACAGTAATAACCAAACCAAAAATGAGGTGAATCATGAACGTTCTTTACTGGACAATGGCATCGCTTTGTCTGCTGTTGGGTCCCGCCGGGGATTCCTTTCAAACCAAAACGGAAGAGCTGGTTCCCGAATGGGGCTACTCCTACATCCGCTACAACTTTGACCACGACGACCGTAGTATTCCCTTGACGATTCACAAAGACACGGGTTGCATTTTGATTTTATCCCGGCCTTACGATGATGCTTGGTCCAGCGACGCCAACGGCAACGCCACCGGGGCCTTCTACAAATACGCGCAATGGGGGACCACGCCGAGCGGCGCGCCCGATTTCAAAAAACTCATTATCTCGAACGTCAACAAAACCAAAACAACGCAAAACCTGTTCCTGCTTTTTGGCGATCATGTTCTGGAAATCACACTTGACCAAACCGATGAATAC
Source organism: Acanthopleuribacter pedis (assembly GCF_017377855.1). Lineage (GTDB taxonomy): Bacteria > Acidobacteriota > Holophagae > Acanthopleuribacterales > Acanthopleuribacteraceae > Acanthopleuribacter > Acanthopleuribacter pedis. Next base: position 15,716 of record NZ_JAFREP010000063.1, on the reverse strand, counting down.
CAACTGGCTGATCGGCGCGTAGTTTTCGAACTGCTTGGCGGCGAACCGAAACCCATCCAGAAACGCCCGGTTCCACCGGCCCCCAGTAAACCCGACGAACTGCTGCCGTACCTCGCCAAACTCGCTTCGCCCGACAACCGCCACATCGCGGTGCCCCACGGTCGCCTGACCTACCAATTCGAAAAGGCGCCGTTTTTCTTTTATTTCACCCCTTTGGAGGGTGCCCCGGACGTGGAAATCCTCGAACTGACGCGCGGAAAAAGGTCGGGCAAACACTTTCAATACGAAATCCCGCTGTCGCCGGAACTGAACCGCGACCTCGGCCGTTCGACCTTCCAATCATTCCAAAACTTCGAACTCGACAAGGGCGAGCGCTTGTACCTGCGCATCAAGGTGAAGGGTGAACGGTCGGCGAAACCCGTCCGCCTCAAGAAACCTCGGCGGTCATGATGCGGGCGCGCTGCTTGTTATGGCTTATCCTCCTGGCCGGATGCACGGACTCAGGGATTGGACCGGAGGAACAGAAGGTCGTCCCCAATGCATCCCCACCCATCCATCTAAAACCGGTCCCGGTGGAAGAACAGGCTTCCACGGCTGAGTTGCTGCAAATGCGGGCGATCCGGGAACAAGAAGAAACCTATTTGGGTTTGGTCGAAGATCCTGAACTGGTGCCGCCACCTGAAGAAACACCAACCTCGCCAACACCAACCCCGCCGCGGCAAGAACAGCCGCCACCAGCCGACCTGCGCGCGATGAACCCCACGCGTCGGGCCAAAACGGCGCGTGAATACCGTGATGCGTTGCTGAATCGGCCGCCAACCCTAAAACCCCTGCCTAATCCAACGCCCGGCGGTTTCAAGCCGAGCGAGGCCAAAGACGAACGGGAACAACTCAATCGCCGTCCGGGTGCCGGGCAAAAAGCACGGCGCACCGCGGCCAACCATCCCAGCGAAAACACGCCAAAACGTTCTGGTGGCAGCAGGTTGTTCGCGCCTCGCGTGCGGGCTTCGAAAGAAACGGCCGCGGTTGGGAACATCATTCCCCCCGGCCGCTTCTTTCGGGCGCGGCTGCTTGGCAATGTCAACGTGACGCTGTTTTCCCCGGTTGTGTTCGCGGAGATCTACGACCCCTCGGGAACCTCGATTGGGACGGCGGTGGGTCAGGCCACGCTTCATCGCTATCAAAAGAACCGCGCCCTGATTCGTTTTGGACAGCTTCATCTGCATGACGGCCGCACGGTGAACGGTGATTTGCAGTCTTTTGAGATGGATCTCTCCCTCGGTCTGATGGGGAGCGTTGAACGGCGCACCTTCAAACGGTTCGCTTATTCGGTCGCAGAAACCTTCCTGGCCACGATGAGCCTGGAGGTCGACACGGGCGGCGATTCATTCGGGAGCCTCTTCAAGTTTCAACTGGCCGACCGACTCCTGGACCAAGCCAACGAGCGCTTGCGGGAACTGGACCTGGATCGGCAAATCCATTTGCAAAGAGACCTGACTTTTTGGGTTGCGAGTGTTCGTGAATCATCGCTGGCTCAGAACGAATATGGCCCCGAAATCGACCAGATCACCACCCAGGCCGGGCACGCCTTCGATGCCGCGGCCAGGAGTAAAAACTACTCGGCCGCGCGCCGGGGTGAGATTGAATCCGCCTACCAACGCTTGACCCAACGGCTCCGCGATTTACCCGCGCCCCATCAGAACCAATAAAGAAAGGAAGGTAATTCATGGTTTTGCTTAAAAAATTAAACGATATGGTGAGTGCCGTTTGGGTGAAGGCTCACTTTGCAGCCCTCGAACAAGACACGGCCAAGATGGTTCGCACCGTGCAATGCGCAGTGGTGTTGTTCCTGCTCGCGGGTTCCCCGGTTTTTGCCCAACCGTCCGCCACCGACAATGTGGTAACGCGTTTTATTTGGTTCCTTACCAGGATGGCGTTTTACGGCACTGGTGCCGCGATTGTCCTGCTCGGGATCATCATCCCCATCGGCAAAAAAGTACTGTCCGGTCAGCGTTCGGACACCAACCCGGTTGTTAACATTTTATGGGCGGTCGGCCTTTTCGCGGCGCCAAGCCTTCTTCAGCTCGGGTATCAATGGTTCAATTCGAACCAAGGGGCTGCTGGGGCGCTGAGCGAAATGAATATGAATTCTTTGAATCCCGGCGGCTCCGGTGGCGGCGGTAGTAGCCAGTGAGCGGCAACAATCAAGGGAGGGGGCTTGAGCCCCCGTATTTTTCGCAATGATTCCCGATCAACCGCTGAACAACCGCCGCAACGAACCCATCGCCTGCCTCTCCTGGGTATCCCACGACGCGATGCAAGGCTTGATGTTCATCTCCTATCCCGAAACCTTTCTCCAGCTTACCGATGTGTTTCATTCGGTTGCGGTTTCCTACGGTCTCCAATTACCCGAACCCATCCGACAACGCGAGGCCTTTCAAAAGGCCTGCTTCGAGCCGGGCGCGGCGCTGGTTTGCCCGCCCAAACTCTACCTCCGCTGCAACGACCAAAAACGCTACCTCTGCTTCGACTGGGCTCGGTGGCTCAACGAAACCAACTACATCTTAGGATTGAGCGATTCATGAGTCAAAACGGTCAAGACACCCAACAAGCATCACCCGAGGGGCTGGCATTCGTCTTGGTTTTGGTGGTGGTTTGCCTGCGTTTCCTATACGAAACCCAAGTGTTGCTGAACTTCCTCGACCTTTCGTTCCCGGCGCTTAACGCCCAAGACATCACGGCGCTGCTTGCCCATGTGGGAACTCATCCCGCCTTGTACTTCTTCTGCCTGTTTTGCTTTCCGCTGGTCTACCTGCCGCTGCACCTGCTGTTTCGCCTTGGCGGTTTGATCACCCCGAAAACAACCGATCTCAGCAAGGGTTCGATTGCCCAAGGTGAGTTGGATGATTAGGCGGGTGGTGACGGTTTGGCTGGTTGTTTTTGCGCTGGGTCAAGCCTGCTTTTGGCATGAGGATTTGTTTTTCCTTCGCCATCCCGGCGTTTACCTGGCGCCGGGTTACCGGGGGATCTTTTTCTCGTCCCTGGTCCATGCGGCCAACCCGGTTTACGTCAAGTTGGTGGTTGCCTCCTACCATCTGGGTTCGCTGCTGCTCTTGCCAATGCTGTTGATGATCGCGCGCCGTCAAGCCGCCTTATCCCGGACGCGGGATTACTCGGGCAACTTCATCGGAAAAAAGGAATTTCACAAGATTTTGGCGACCTACCAGAAGCTTGAGCGCCGCAAGCGGTGGCGGATCGCCATGATTGACCGCAACCGAATTTGGGTCGGTGTCGACCTGCTAACCGGCGAGGATGTTTACCTGTCCGGCGAGGACATTTTTAAGGGGATTGTCATCATCGGCGCGCAAGGCATGGGCAAAACGTCGCGCTTCTTCAAGGTCATCATTAAACAGCTTGCCTTGGATGCCCTTCACAAGACGAGCTTCATCATTTATACGCTCAAAGCCGAGGATTCCCTGGACTTCTACGGCTATCTGAAAAAGCTCGGCCACGACTGCTTGACCTGGGCCATGTGTAATGTGGTGGACCTCGCCTTGAACCGCTTGGGTGCCTTGCAGCGCAATGTGCTCCACGGTTTGCTCCAGAGTTCGGCACTGGCGACCGGTCTGGGCAGCCGCGATCCCTTTTGGTTGAATTCGAGTTTAACGCGGATGGTGGAATACCTGATCAACCTGACCCAGATCGGGCGCGCCCCGACCTTGGGCAACGCCTACGAACATTTTCGGGCCGAGGTCGCCGCGGCCGGCGACGATGCGCGTATGGACCAATCGTTGCTGGAAACCCTGAATGCGCCCCTGGGTGCAACGACCGATGCCGGCACGCGCGTTTCGGTGCTTTATTCACCCAACCACGGCGGCGGCCTTCACTCGGGGCCACTCTACGCGGCGGCCAACAGCCGTTTCCGCGAGATTACCAAAAACGGTTTTGAGGAGCGACGAACGGGCAATGACCCGCAACTGTTCCCGGCCGGGCTTTACGAGGTACCGGCCGGGGTGCGCCTCCCCTTTGATTGGAGCCAATTACTGCGCCCGCTCAGTGTGATCCTGCCGCCGCCTGGCCGATCCAAGCCGGAATTGTTCGCGCTCAACCTGATCAAAATGAGTTTGCTGGCGTGGATCTCCGAGGATATCGCCAGCCCCGACAGCAAGCTGTTGCAGACCAACCCGGCGCATCGCCACCGGTTGGTGCTGGCCCAGGATGAGGGCCACGCATTTTTGGCGCTGGAATCGAAAGACGGGAACCACGGGGTGACCGACACCCAAGCCCTAGCCGAAAACCGCCAGGCCGGTCAGGTCAATATCTTGGCGACCCAATCGCCCAGTCGGCTGAATAAAACGACCAAGGATAAGTTGGACGATTTTCTGAGCGTCAACAGCAATTATTTCTTCATGGGTGTAAATGGCGAGGAAAAGGAGAAGGTGCTCAAAATCATCGGCCAGGTGGATGTGACACGGATCAGACGTTCCTACGGTCGCAGCGAGGACAGCCCGGACCGCACGGTCGGCCCCAACGGTCAGCTAAAGGCCCAAAGCACCCGTGCCAACGTGTCGGAAACCATTCATGAAGAACGCCAAAACTTTATAAGTAGTGAACTGTACAGCCAGTTTCGCGAGGGCATGGCGCTGCACATGGCCCAAGGCAAGCGCCACCGTGTGATCTACTGCCCGCTGCATGTTCGGGTGCGTATCACAACGGCCAAGCCTTGGTGGCAACGGCCGGCGGGGTGGTTGGCGCCATGAAGGAATACCGGGACACACCCATCGAGGACCTTCACCGACGTTTTGATCTGCTGGAACGCATGATCAACGAAAACCAACAAACGATGACGGCACGCATGGCGCGGGGTTTTAAGCGCCTTCACCCGTCGCGGGAAAAGCCCGCGACCAAAGCCCAGGCGGAGCGGTTCAGTCAGGATGCCGCGGAGGAACTGGAAAAAAAGATTCGCGAGCTGTTGAAACACGAGGGGGATGTGTTCCTCAAGGATCTGAAAGACGGCTTACCCCGCGAGCTTTCACGGTTGGTGCGGCAAGGGCGTCTGGTGCTCGCATTAGTGGCCTTTTTGCTGATGCTGTCGTTGGGCCTCAATGGTTTCTTTTATTGGACGTTGAAAACGGAAATTGTCAACCGGACACCAACCCGCATGCAGATTGAAATGATGAAAATTGGCTGGAAGGAACTGCAAAAACAGGAGACGGGAGGCGAAGAATGATCAACGAAGTGTTTATTGAGCAAAAGGAGCGCGTTGAACCCACCTCCCCGGACGAGATCAAGGCCCAGGTATCGAAAGCACACGCCTTGTTTTTTCAGGCGATGAACAAAAAATACGTCACGCCCCTCGACGCCCCTTTGAACGGGTTGGGCGAACGCCGTGAGGACGCCGGGGTCCACTACTACCAAAATTCCAAACAACTTTTTTCGATGTACGCGGATCGTTATGTTGCAATCAAGGTGAAACCGGCGGTGACCCATCGCATCATGAACATGATCGCGGATTCGAAGGTGAAACGCGTTCGGGTCACCGGGAAAAAAGAATGGCGTTTCCAGGTGTGGTTGTACGGCAGCCTTCACGGCATCCAGGTACAAGGTTATGAACCATCCCAGCGGGACCGGCAAGTACTTGATTTTGTTCGCGAAAATGAAAATGCGATTCGCGAGGTCAAGGTTAAAGGGAAAGAAAACCAAACCAAAGCCTCCGACCCTGGGGCACCCTCACCCGAGGGCGCCGAGTCCCAAGGCCGCGCATCGGCGGGACCCCATCAGCCAGGTAGTGAGGGCCGGGGACCGTCACAACAGAAAACCCAAGGGTCATCCAAACAGCCGCCCGGCTCTGAGCGGGCCCGGCATGCGGGGCGGCGCAAGCAAGGGCCCCTGCCGGTGTCAGCGATGCCTGCCCCCAAACAGACGGCGCTGTTTTGGGATTACCTGACCCGCCTGCGTTTGGCGGATGGGGATTTTTACCGCGACTTGACCGCGCTTGCACCGCAACTTCCCAATGATCAGGTTTTGAAGGAACTTCGCGACTTGGTGCCAACCCATTCAGAAACGGGAACCTATGCTCGAGCGGTGTTACAGGCGGTTGGCACCTCGGCGCACGCGGCTTACTACCAGGACCTGCTGACCTACGCCCCGCCGGCCCCCAAAGAACCCGGCCTGTTGCGGGAACCGGTGATCGAACACCAAAAGATGATGCGTGAAAAAGCCAAGGCCGCAAGCAGGGGTAACCTTGAAAAAGCGCGTTCTATCCAGGTAGACATCAATCATCTTGAAGCCGAGGTATTCGCCCGTTCAACCAAAGCAAGCCTTCATGTGGGTGAGGCGATGCTGAATGAGGGGCGGCCGCTTCAACTCTCGGAATTCGAGCAGCAGGTCCTCGACGAACAACTTGATCCCGAACGATGGTCTGCTTCTGTTCGGGGGACCAAACTACTGGCGGAAACGCGGAACAACCCACCGATCCCCGTCTTTGGACCGCCACCCGAACAACCCGACCCCTTGCTGAGCCGTTTGGCTGAATGGCACGGCGCGGCCACCCGCAAAGGTTCGCTTGCCGTCGAGGCGGGCCGTCAAAAAGCCGCGCTCTGGTTCCAACACCAGCAAAACCTCATCGAATTGGAAATGCTCCATGTGGCGGGGAAACAAACCGAACCGGCCAAGGTGTACACCAAGGTCGGCGAACCCTTGGCGCTCATGGACGCGCAACGGGATTGGCTCCAAACCATGCTGACCGAAGCGGGACAGCGTGCCGAGCGTGAGGCTCCTGAATCGGGTTCTCCTCCTAAGGACCAATCTCAAGCACCAACCGCCGGCGCGGCAGAGAAAACCCAAAAGCGGGAACGGTCCGATTCGACTGAGGATGGCGCCTCTGATCCCATCCAGCAGAAGCAACAAACGGCTTTGTCGGATTACATCCTGCTGCCCGATCCCGAACAAAACGCGGCGGCCCAGGCTGCGCTTCAGAAGCTGGCGGCCTTAAGCAATCTTCCGAAAGGTGACAGCCGGCGGGCAGAGGTGTTTGGCGACATCGTCGACCAGGTCGCCAAACTCGAACAACACAATGATCGAAAGTTGCTCCTGGTCCTTGAGGATTTTTTCACGGAGGACATGGTCGACGCCTACGTTCAAGCCAAGATGGCCGCCAAAAGGCGTGCGGACCATCGCCAGGTTCAAGACATGTCACCGCGCGAGCTGTTGGAAACTCTGGCCGAGCAGGACCCGCTCAGCTACGGGGTGATCGCGGATACATTGAAGCACCAGGGCGCGGCAACCCTGTTAAGCCAACGCCACCAGCATTTAAAGGATTTGCCCGCGGATCTCCAGATGCTGGGCGAAGCGCTGTTCGCGCGCATCGAAGCATTACCCACGGCCTTTACCGATGGGGTTTTGGACGCGGTTGCCACCACCGATAAAACGCAAAAACCCAACCCATCGCAAGAGTCGACCGCGGCCCCGGTTTCACGGCCCAATGGCAAAACCGCATCAAACGGCCCCCATCCAGCGGCAAAGGATCAGCCACCCACCACAACCGTGGGGCAAATCCCGGTTTGCGTCACATTGCTGGGGAGCGCGAACCCCAAGGCCATCGAAGCCGTCAGAGAGCTTGTTGTTGTTTACGGAAAAGAGCTAGGCAAACAAAAGGCCTCCTTCAACGCCGCCATGCAACAGCATTTGGACAACCATCGCCCGAACCAACGCAGGCTTTCCGATCAACTCTACCAATTGATTTGCAATCACTTCGACCATGTCGTGCCCCAGCTTTTTGAGAACACAGACCCGGAAGCACTGCGGGAAAAGCTGCTGCAACGGTTTGAAAACAAATTGAAGGACATCAACGCCCAACTAGCGACGTCGGGCCAGGCCACGCCAAGCAAGGAATTGCTGAGGGTGAAGCAAAGCCATCAGGCATGGCAGGCGCGTTTGGCTCAGGGTTTGCCCTTTGTCTACCGGACAAAACAGGCCGGCCAACAGCCGCGTATGGCATAAGGCGGTGCCTTGGAAACGCTTTCCCTGGAGCAGGCCTGGGCAACGGTGGTGCCCACGTGGAAACGCCAGGCCCAACAGCTTTCCCGCTTGCCGATCTATCGGAATTGGAAGCAGCCGGCGGCGGATGCCCTACGCGGCACCCGCCTTAGCGGCCTGACGGTCTTTTTCTTGGATGCCCACCGTTCCTGGCTGTCCAGCATGGCGCTTGGCTCCGATCTTGAGAACCTGGGTCTCACAACAGGCCGCGCCGCTTTTGGTCACCGCGCGGTGTTCTACGGCCCGGAGAACGTCCGGTTTATCCCCGTATTCCGCGAAACAGACATTGCGGGCGGGCTGAACGCGACCGTGCCCGGCGATCCGATTCCCACCAGTTCCTATGGCGCATTTCTTACGGGGTTGGGTTACCAAATCCGCATGGGCTCCAAGCTTCAGTTGGCGGGGCGGTTGCTGACCCTTCCAAACAATCTTGATCCCCATGATGCGGTTGCGGAAACGGTGCGGGTGGTGTGTCATCGCGAATGGGCGCGGCGCGACGGCGCGGGATACTTGGGCGCAGAGATGCTGTTCGGGCTGGTTTGTCCCGAGTTGGGCTTGGATTCCTCCAACCTGCGAACCACCAAACCGCTTCAGGAGGAAATCGCGCGGAGCCGACCGGCGAGTTTTGTTTCCCAAAGCCTAGTAGCAGCCGTGATGGCGGGGCAACTGCTTGGGGAGGCACTGGGGAACACGCGGCGTATGCTTTTTTTCGACGCGATGGCGCAACCGAGCGAAATCACTCCGCCGCCTTCTGACTTCATCGAACTGGAAGATTTTTTTAGTTAGTGGGTTTAGTTTTATCGCGTCATCAATGTTAACAAACCGTCGCCATAGTTTAGTATTTTTAAATGTGTTTTTTATTCAAACAACTGAATTCTTAAAACGTATTCATATAACATCAAAGCCGTTTAAAAAATGGCTTCATTTAAGTCGCTACTGCTTCTTTAGAAGCCAAGGAGTTCGTGTGTTTACGTTGCTTATTGTGTCTTTACTCATGCAAGCGTCCCCGGCGGGACCGGTCCCCCACCATCTTTATCCCGACGAACGGGTTATGGACCGCACCCTGTACCACCTACGCACCTCGCGGACCATGATGTCGGATTACCCCGAACTGTACCGGCAGCGGTGGAGCAGTGCCATGGAAGGCCCCTGTCCTGAAGTGCTTGTGGGGCCTGAACCCAACGCCGACAATCCCTTAGAGGTTCCCTGTACCGTGATCCCTTATGCGCCCAACCCGATTCAGCCCATCCCCTTGGCGCTGGTGATGGGGTATCAACATGTGGTTTACACGCCGCCGCGCTCACCCACATCAACCAAAGCTTCAATGTCCTTGAGTTGGGAATACACGCTAATCTCAGCCGGCATTAATTGGAAGATCACCATTAATTCCGAGGGCGTCAAACACGATATCTGGTACTGCGATTACCGGACATTCCCTGTTGAAATTGAGATTCTGCCATTGGTAACGGTTACCGTCGACATGTTGCAGCCCTATCAGTACTATCACATCGCCGTACAACCAACGGGAAATTACACCATTCAAACCCACCGAATTCGCGCATGGGAAACACCCATAAGCGCGATGAACCTGGGTCTTATTTATGATGTGTGGCCCAACCGAACCAAATGCGGTACCGAAACCTATATCTACACAACCAAACCCGCCGAGGAATTGATGGAAGTATTGGGTTCAATCGCCGGCGACGCCGCCGAACTTGTTGACGGCGATCAACACATCATCATCACTCCCATGTTGGGTTTCAAACATTGCGGCGAATTCAGCTACCCGCTGTTCCATCGGATCATGAACCATCGACCGGCCCCGACCCCCGCGCTGTACGGGGAAGGTCCGCCGCTCGAAATCTGGTCGATCCAGGGCGCGCGCGACCATTCCGAATCCACCGCTCAGGTTTTGGACCCCAACGCAACCATTACCCATGGCCGCGTCGCGGGCGTCCGTGAAGAACTTCAAGCGAGCGGCTTGCAGGGTCCCATCCTGACCGATCCGAACATGGTCGAAGCCGTCGAAGCGCAGCGGAACCGGGAAGACCGACGCTTCAAAAGCGGCCGAGACCTCACCGACGCCGCCCTTTCCCTGATTCAGATGCTCAGGGACAACCCGGATAACGACCACCTTTGGGAATTATTCGAAAGGTTCGTGGGGCCGAACATCGACCACATCGAACGGATGAACGACACCCAAATCGAATTCAACCCCTTCGGCCGCCACTGCACCGACCAAGGTTATCTAGGGCATATCCCCGTGTTGGGCGCGCACTTTTTCGAGCAACTGGGGGAACACTGCACGTTCTGCCAGTACCACGACCGTATTGTGATTGAACCGCGGCGCGGATGGTCCCATAGCCGCCTGAACTATGTTGATTGGGTTTGGTCCGCGTTACACGGGCCGCGGGGCAACTTGCGCGAAAAAGCGCATCGCTTTATTCGAACACTCATTTTGCCGGACCCATCCGAACCGCCGCGTGAAACCTTAACCGACCTCCAAAACCGACTGGGCCGGCGCCAGGTGAATCAAGCGCAGCAGGGGCAGACCCCGCCGCCGACCCTATCCGATTTGGAGGCAACCCCTTCCGACACTACCGAAAACAGCACCCAATCCGAAACAGCCGATTCGCTTCCCGGCATTTTCCTCCAGCCGTTCGTGCGCTGCACCGACCCCACCTGGACCATTGAGTACCTAACGCTTTATGGCGAAATCGAGGATGTGCTTCAGGCGCCTTGCGGCCTGCTCTGGGGGGTGGCCGGATGAACGGAACCACCCACGCGCACTTTTTTGCGCCCGAACGGATTGTATTGGGCGCCACGCTGAACTACCGTCGCCTCCTGCTGCTGTTGCTGCTGTGTTGTGTGCCGGTCGCAACCGCACCGCGCGCCGTTGCCGGCATGTTTGGCATTTCCATTCCGGCCAACTACGGCCGTTGGTTCACTTCCATCTACCAGCTTTACCTGAACAACCAGGAACTGATCGCCAACGCGCGCAAGCTCTACACCGCCTACCTTGCCGTCAGCAATTCCATCGACGCCCTGGAGGGTTTGGGTGCGCAGGACCGCGAGACCTTCACCAACCGCTGGCGCCGCAACATGCGCGTCATGCTCGAATCCCAGATTTGGTTTGAGCTGGATCAGCATGTTTTCGAGGGTCGGGATTCGGTGAACGAACTGCTCCAAAGTGTGCTCGGTTTGACCTTCGACGAGGCGGGGCGTGCGTCCATCGATCCCAGCCGCATGGAAATGCTGGCGATCCACATCGCCGGTGATCGCGATTATTGGGAAAACCTATTTCTTGATGCGCCCACGCCCCGGTTCCCCGCCTGGTTCGTGACGGATCAGGAATTCAGGGAAACGACCTCGGTTTACCTGGACAGGCAGGAAGAGATGGCGTTTTCCTCATTCCGGGACCACATGAAAGAAGCCGTGGCCCAAAGAATCCTGCAAGACGTGGCCGACAACCCACTGCTTTACCTGCTTTGCGATGGAAAAACCACCTGCTACAGCCCGTTCAATTTTGAGGGCGAAAACGGGCAAGTCGTTTGGCGTTGGGACCAAATGCTGGAAAACATGTTTGCCACCAACATCCCGCTGCACGATCCCATGCCGCTCCCCGGCGAGTTGGAAGCCGCGGACGGCGTCACCATCAGCGATTTCGAGCAGTATTTGCACCGGCGCGTTTGTGCCGCCGTGTGGCGCGCGATGGGCCGCGAATTCAAGGAAAAGTTGGCAAGGGCGCATTTGTCCCTCTCCAAACGGGCCAATGAAATCAACGCCGCCGTGAACGACATCAACAGCCTGGTAGTTTTTTTGGAGGATTTGGTAACCCCGCTGGAAGACTGGACGCCTGAAAGCTCGGGGCATGCCGCGATGTTGGTGGCCACCTCGCTTTCCATTAGCGCGGACGGCTGGGCGGAGGAACAAGCCAAGCAGGAGAGTTTCCTTCACGGCGTCATTCGCAAGCGAATGGATGCAGCCATTAACCGTTCTATGCACGTGCAACGAAAGTTGATGGATGTGAATGCCGTGTTCACCAACCTGCTGGATCAGATTGCCAAGGCCGAGGGCAAGCGGAGCGACCACAGGGTGATCGATGGTTACATCAACCAAAACTTCACGGCGACAACCGAAACCTTGCGGCGGAACCGAACACCGCCCCATTCGTTGATTGGCGGCACGCAAACGATGCAATGGCTGGCCATGCAGATCCTGCAATCAACCGAGGCGGGTGGCTCATGAAGTTCGCGGGGTTCCGAGAGCAAATCAAAAAAGGGTTCTTTTTAGAGGTCGACCCCAATGCCGACACCATTTCAGTACCACGGCTTTTGGCGAATCGAACCCGAAGCTTACTGTGGGTTAGTTTGATTACAAACGGCCTGCTTCTTTCCTCGATAATTTCCCTGCTGCATCAAAACAACCTGGATCAAGCCATTGTGTACCATAGCGCGAACATGGCAAAAAGCACACAACACCTATCGGAACTGTACGCAAGCCAAGTAGAAGATTTGGCCTCGGCATATACCCATTACGGCAAGGCGCTTCAAAGCGAAGCGCCGGAAGAGCGCCAAAAGAATTTAGCCATTTATCATCAAAAGATTCAAAACTTTAACAACCGATCTTATGAACTCGCCCATGTATCTACGGCGATTCGCGACCAGGCGCAGAAAATCGCGGGCCTGTTTCAGTCAAAGGAGCGCGGTTGAATTACGATCCCATTTACTACCACATGCTGACCCCGCTGATTCTGAGTTACAAAGGCATCGCCGGAAGCGTATATGCCGCATCTTTTATTTTTCATTGGCTCCGCGGCGCCTGGCATGGCGCCAACAACGACGCAAAAGGTGGTTTCCATTACTGGAAAAGCGCGGGGCTTTCCCTGCTCGTTTACACGCTTTGTTTTGTGCCGCTGCCAAACCCAGGGGAATTGATTGGCTTCCAAGACGCGGAGGTTGTCATTAGTGAAACCCAATTCGGGCAAACGACGGTTGCCATTTTTTTGATTGAGCGTTTAAGTTACGGTGCGGACACCATTGCCACGGGTATCTTGTCCTGGGATGTCTCGATCAAGGCCCAAGAAAACCTCGGCGATGAATTTGTCTCGGGCAAGGCCGCCGTGGTAAAAAGGTCGCGCGCCCCCAACGATGCCGAGATCATTTACAACTTTATTATCTTCAGAGCGCAATACCTGCAAACCCTGATGAAGAACCTGTGGTCCAACGAGGACCTTGAAGCGAAAGGAATCCCTACCGAGCCAACGGAAGATGGCGAACCCATGGGAACCTGGGACCTCCTCAAAAGTTTTTCGGCCGAGCAAATGGGCGATTACCTGGTCAAACAGATCTCCTTGCTTTTTTACAACCTTGTCTCGTCCTTGGGCATGATCGCCGCTTTTATCATCTTGCTTGGGGTTAGTCTGGTTATGTACCTTCTTGCCGGCCTAGTAAAATATGCGGCGATCTACGTGGCGGGTATCTTTTTTCTCCTATTGCCCTGGGCATGGTTCATCAATGGAAAAAAATGTCTGTCGGTTGGTTTTAATATGATTGTTGTCTACCTGCCTCTTAAAACGGTCATCGTCATCGTGATTTGGATGACCTTCTTTATGATCGAAGCAATACAACTACAAGCCTACCGCGAAGTAGCCGCCGACTACCCCATCTTAACCGAAATCATTCAACAATACCGTCCTGGATTTTTGTACACGGAAGCCGGCAGAGACATTCTGTATGCAGCCGAGAAACCACTTGAACTTTTTTATGCAGGTGGGGCTACGGCCAAAACACTTTTGTCGATGATCGTCTGTCTGCTCTGCATGATTTACATCGTCATCAAAACCCCGTCGCTTATTGGGGCCATGCTCGGTTTGCAATCAATCGGGGATGATTTATTCACGTCATTCTTCTTTATCGCAGGTGCCGCCTCTTCGGCAGGCGCCACACTGAAAGCGAAAGCTTTCTCAAAGAAAACACAAGATAGCGGCAATGTGGTTTATCCAGAACAAGACAAACCAGGACCGGCTACAAGGCATGAATGACAACACTCTAATGCGGTTCTTGATAATTAAAATCTAAAGCATATTCACGCACCGAGCAGGCTTGATCTGAAGCAAATCACTTGCTTCAGATCAAGCGTCAAAAAAGGACGTGGTTTTAATGATTCCAGTGATCAATCATGGCGCGGGTTTTCGCGGCATTCTTCAATATGCGATCCAAAAAGAGGGTGCCTATGTCATCGGACACGTGCAAGGTTCCGTCGACGAATTAAGCGCAGACTTTGGAGTGATTCGCGGAAAAAACCAAAGGGTTCGCAAGCCGGTACTGCACATGTCCTTGGCGATCCATCCAAGCGAGCACCTCAGCGATCATCGCTGGATTGAAATCGTGAGAAAAATGATGGTTCGTTTGGGCTACCAAAACAACTTTTATGTCATTGTGCGGCATACGGATGAACCCCAGGAACACGTCCACGTCATTGCCAGCCGCATCAGAAGTGACACCTACAAAACCGTCGATACCTACCAGGAGCGGTGGCGCGCTTCCAGTATCGCCGCCCAACTGGAGCAGGAATACGGACTGCAAAAGGCCGCATTGGACGTGTACCGAGGAAAGGAGCGCCCCAGCCGGGAACGCGAAAAACGAGGCGAGGCGGCCATGCGCAAAGCACGCGGTGTGACGTCCTCAAAAGCCATCATTCGGGCGCGTATCGATGCAGCTTGCACGGGCAGACCCACGATGACCGCGTTCATCGAGCGGCTGGCGCGGTATGGGGTGGGGTTCAAAGCCAATGTCGGCGGGGAACACATCTCCGGGGTTACTTACGAACTCAATGGCTTTTTTGTGCAAGGCTCGAAAATCGGCAGAAGCTGGAACACCCTTTTAAAACGGGTGGATTACCGGCAAGACCGGGATTTTGCCGCGGTATGTCATGCCAAAGCACGTCTCAATCGGCCACCCGAGGATCTGAGTCCCGAAGCCGCCAAGGCATTGGACCAACAAACCCTTCAAAGCACCCTGAAACGGCTCAGACCAACCCGAAAGCAACGCGCGTCAGCCGGGAGGCAACCGTTTGGTGCTCCTGCACCGCCACGAGCCTTGGGCCGGCGGCGACCGGGCGAGCTACAGGAAATTTTGCAGATCTTGGGTCAAGCAGCACACCGAATCGATGCCAATCCTTTTTCTTCCACGCAACAAAAGGAAGAGGAGGACCGCGACCAGCGCAACCCAGACCGCCACAGGAGCTAACCCATGCAGCAGGAACCCATCGAGGACCAACTCATCTGTTTAACCCGGCGGATCGCCTGCCTAGAGCAAGCGGTTGAAGGCCTGAACGAAACCCTTGAGACCCTGGTGACAGCCCTACACCGCTTGGTCGCCTGGGAAATGGCGGACAACGGGGAGAAACCCAAACCCCATGCTTCGCCCAAAAACGATGAATTGCTTCAGATCGGGCGGTGGGTGATCAACAAAATCGTAAGCCTACCAACGAGCAGGCAAAAACGCGCCCTCGCTTCCTTTAAGCTAGAACCACGAGCCAACGCTAGATCAGGTTGAAGGTCTCGTGCTCATTGGCAAATGCATAGGGAAGCTGAAAGCCGCGGCCGTTGCGGATTCGCATAATCGTTTCCGACAGATACTTCTTCGGGTCGACACCGCATAAAGTGCAGGATACGC
>NZ_JAFREP010000062.1 GCF_017377855.1 Acanthopleuribacter pedis | reverse complement strand
ACGAATGAAACCCGGCGATTTCTGTTTTGGCTCGATTCTTAGCTTTCCCAAAGCAACCTCCTGAACCTTTTCCAGGAAGTGTAGCCGTCTCGACGCTTTGCGTCTGAACCCTCGTTGGTAGGCTTACATTTAAACGTGAGGCGGAGCCAAACCACCACAAGCTGTCCTGAAAGGACTACCTAAGACAGCCTGGGGTAAAGGAGCAAAGCGACTGCCACCCTAGGACGCCCCAATTAACCCCACCCTAAGTCCTGAAGGGACTGGCACTGGAACACCGCCCTGTCACTGCCACACTCCCCCCCAAACACAGGGGCCGGCGCACCTTCCAGATGTGCACCGGCCCCTTTTCTTTTAAACGCGGCCGTCTTTCGTGCGACGGCGGTTCATGGTCATGGCTACCACGGCCATACAGAACAGCAGACCCAGCAGCGCCCACTCGCCCAAGGTCGGGATGGCCTCGGTTGGTTGGATGGTGAACACGTCCTCGTTGTTGTCCTCGTTGGCGTCCGGCTCGAAGCTTTCCACCACGACCCGGTTGGTGATTTGCATCTCGCTTGGTTGCAGGACGACCTGTGCGATCAAATCCATTCCAACCGATTCGTTCACACCCAGATCACCGATTCGCCAGATCCGCGCGGCGGCGTCGAAGCTGCCAACGTCCGGTCGTACGGAAATCAAGCGTAAATCCGGCGGCAACAGCTCACGCAGGATGACCTGGGTCGCCGGGCTGGGACCGCGGTTCTCGACGGTGATGCGGTACAAGGTCTCGGCCCCCGCGGGAACCGTGGTCACGGCGTTGGTTTTGGTAACGACCAAATCAACCAGAGTATCCACCGAGACGGCCGCCCGGTCTTGGTCGTCCTCGTCGGGATCGCCGTTGCCAGGGGTGCTGTCGATGTCGTTTTGGTCGACAGCGACGACCTCGGCCACGTTCACCAAGACACCGAGCGCCTCGGCGACGGCTTGGATGGTCAGGTTCACGCTTTCGTCCGGCGACAAGCTGCCGACAGACCAAAGCCCGGTGCCGTCGTCATAGGCACCGCGTTCCGCGCTTGCCGATAGGAAACGCAGACCCGCCGGCAATTGATCGGCCACCACAATGCCGGTGGCGATGTCCTGTCCGGCGTTGCTCAGGGCCACGGTGAAGGTCACGGTATCGCCGAAGTCCGGGTCAACCGGCGCGGCGCTTTTGGTCAGTTCCAAGTCGACCCCAGGCAAACCCACCACGCTTGCGCTGTCGTCGTTGTTGCCACCATCGGGGTCGATTTGCACGGCATCGATGAAGGCCGTGTTGGCAACCGAACCCTCGCTCAAGAGCGTCACTTCCAAGGCAACGTTCGCGGTGCCGTCCAAGGCCATCACACCCAGGTCACAGACGACCTCGTGCAACACGGCATCGTAGGTACAGGTCCCCTGGCTCGGCGTCGCGGCGGCGAAGGCCACCCCGTCGGGCAAGGGATCGCGCAGCGTCACCTGGGCGGCGGTCGACGGCCCGTTGTTGCGAACCAACATATCCCAAACAAAGTTGGTGCCGGCCACAATGGGTTCCGTCGGCGCGGTTTTGATCACTTCCATGTCGGCTTGGAAGACCAAAGTCGGGGTGGCATCTTCAAAGCCACCACCGTCAGGATCGTCGGTTAATACGGAATCCGTTTCATTGCTGGTGAACACGCCTTGGTTAACGACCTCGGTAATGGTCACGGGCAAAGGATTGTCGATCACTACTTGGAAACTAATCAGCGCCAAGCCACCGTCGCCAGGAAGGGTCCCCAAGGCCGCGGTAATCGGCGGCGCGCCGTCCTGACCACCGAGCACCACACCCTGGCTGGTTTGTACGCTACCGGCCACGATGTGCGTTACAGGCGACGGCGTATCGGTAAAGACCACACCCGTCGCGGGTACCCGCCCGAGGTTGACTACCAAGATTTGGTAGAGCAGGGTATCGCCGGGCGAAGCCACGCCGTCGCCGTTTGCGTCTACAAACAAGCTGTCCGTTTTACTCGACACCAATACGGGACGGTCATCCAGCGGTGTTTCGGTTTCATCCTCACCGCCAGGCTCATCGGGATCGTCACTGAGTACGTCGTCGTCGCCGTCAGCGCTGATCACGGCCTGGTTGGCAACCAGCGCGGTGCCCGGTGGTAATGGGCTGTTGATGGTCACCTGGAAGGTGATCTCGGCTGATTCATCGTCACCCAAAGCACCCAGGTTCACCACCAAAGGCGCGACACCGTCGTTGCCGGCGGTCACGGTTCCGCGATCCGTGGTAATGCTTCCCGCCACGAGCGTGGTGTTCGCATCCGGTGTATCGGTTAACACCACGTTGTTCGCGGTGCCGTCGCCGATGTTTCGAACCAAGATACGGTACGCCAAGGTGTCGCCCGCCCCGGCACCGCCACTGTTGTCGGCGTCCATCACCAAGCGATCCACCTTCTCGGCTACCAAACGGGGGTTGCCCACCAAAGGCGTCACGGTCGGATCTTGGAGGTTGCCCACATCGGGATCGTCGGTCAAGACGCCGGGATAGTTGTCGCTGGTAAACAAACCTTGGTTGGCAACGCTTCGCGTTCCAGCCGGCAGGTTGTCGTTCACGGTGACCCGGAACCCGATCTCCACGGTCGCCCCCGGCGCCACATCACCCAAACGGACGAGGACAAAGGAACGCCCATCGTTGCCGGCTTCAATCACACCCACATCGGTGCGCACACTGCCGTCGACCAGGCTGGTCAGCGGATCGGGGAAATCGCGGAACACCACGTTTTCGGCAGCAGCGTTGCCACTGTTGCTCAAGCGCACGACGTACAGAATGGTATCGCCGCTGCCCGCGCCGCCGTTGCCGTCGGCGTCCACGGCAAGAGAATCGACCTTGGTCGCCTGCAACACAGGATTCGCGGCCAGCGGCGTGTCGGTCGGGTCGTCGTCGCCGGAAACATCGGGATCATCGGTTCGAACATCCGCGTGGTTGTCGCTTTCAAACAAACCTTGGTTCCGCACGAAGCTGGTGCCGTCAGGCAGCGGCTGGTTGATTTGGACCTGGAAGGCAATCACGGCCTGCTCACCGGCCGGTAAATCACCCAAGGCCACCCGAATCGGCGCGTTGCCGTCATTGCCGGCCTGGACGGTACCAAGTGTGGTCGTCACGGTTCCCGCCAATAAGGTGGTGTTGGGATCCGGTGTATCGGTAAAGCGCAGGTTCAACGCGGCGGCCCGTCCCTCATTGCGCACCAAAACCCGGTACAACAAGGTATCACCCGCGGAGGGAACCCCATTATCATCAGCGTCAACCCAGAGGAAGTCGCGTTTCTCAGCGCGCGGTTGCGGTTCATCGGCGAGCGGGGTTACGGTGGGATCGTCCTCGCCGGGCAGGTCGGGGTCGTCACTGGCGACACCCACGCCGTCATCACCGCTCACCACACCCTGGTTCACAACCCGCGTCACACCAGCGGGCAAAGGATTGTCGATGCGCACGGCAAAGCTGATTTCGGCCACGGCGCCGGCAGCCAAACGCCCCAGTCGCACCACGACGGGGTCGTTGCCGTCATTGCCGCCAACCACTTCACCCTGACTGGTGGTCACGCGCCCGGCAATCAGCTGGGTGAAGTCGTCCGGCGTGTCGGAAAACACCAAACCCGTCGCCTCAGCGTTGCCGGTATTGCGAATCACCACGCGGTACAGCAAATCGTCACCGGCCCCAATCAGGCCGTTCTGATCATTGTCGGCAAGGAGGAAGTCGCGCTTCTCGACCTCGAGCCGCGGTTCACCACCAACCGGGGTCACCGTTGGGTCTTCCTCACCCGGCAAGTCGGGATCATCGGAACGAATGACGTTGTCGTCGTCATCCACAACCACCGCTTGGTTGACCACCCGCGTTACACCGGCGGGTAACGGCGTGACAATGTCGACCCGGAAGGTCACATTCGCGGTAACACCGGCGGGCAAATCGCCCACGGCAACTTCAACCGGCGGGTTGCCGTCATTCCCGGCAACCACGGAACCACGGTCGGCGGTCACGCTGCCGGCCACCAGGCGAGTTAAGCCATCAGGGAAGTCACGCACGACCACACCCGTCGCGGTTGCACGGCCGTTGTTCACGATTTGGATTTGGTAGGTCAGGCCGTCCCCAGGATCGGCGAACCCATCGCTATCCTGATCGTTGGTGAGGCTGTCCGTTTTCAACACGCGCAGCAAAGGTTCGGCGCCAAGCGGCGTATCGGTCGGGTCCTCGTCACCCGGAACATCGGGGTCGTCACTGGGCGTGACCACAAAGTTACCGCCGCTCGCCAAAGCCTGGTTGCGCACCCGCGTTATTTCCGGCGCCAACGGCTGGTTCACGGTCACCACAAAGCTGACGGTCACCACGGCACCGGGCGCCAGATCACCCAAGGCCACCACGACCTGGGCGTCGCCGGCACCATTGCCGTTGGTCACGGTTCCAAGCGAGGTGGTCACGGAACCCACATCCAGCGCCGTGTTGGCGTCGGGGACGTCGGATAACACCACATCCAAGGCGGTTTGGTTGCCGCTGTTGGTCAGGGTGATGGTGTAACCGAGGCCGTCACCCGGTGTGACAAAGCCATCCAAATCACGGTCGTCCACCAAGGTATCGGTTTTTTCCAATTCGATGCGGGGACGCGCGGTCACGGGCGTCACGGTCGGGTCGTCCTCGGGATCGGTGGTGGGGTCGTCGCTAAGCACGGGATCAGGATCTTCCGCGTAGGTCACCGCGGCTTGGTTGCTGACTTGGTCAATACCAATCGGCAGCGGCGTTACCACGGTCACCTCGAAGCTCAAGGAGGCCTCTGCCCCACCCCCGGCCAAGACACCGAGGTTGACAACGACCGGCGGGTTTCCGTCATTACCGGACACCACGGTGCCCTGTGACGGCAACAGGGAGCCTGGCACCAACAGCGTGTTGGCATCCGGCGTGTCGCGGATGATGACGTCGGTGGCGGCGGCGTTGCCGCTGTTGCGCACGGTGACGGCATAACGCAAGCGATCACCGGGACCGGCGGTGCCGTTGCCGTCACTGTCATCAATCAACGCCGCGGTTTTCACCACATCGAGCAGCGGCGCACCGTCAACCGGCGTCACGGTTGGGTCGTCCTCACCCGGAGAATCGGGATCGTCAGTCGGCCGTTCATCGGTTTGATCGCTGTCCAGGGTACCTTGGTTCACCACGGTCCGCACACCGGCGGGCAGCGGATCGGCCACGTCGACGTGGAAACTGATCAACACTTCCTCCCCGACCGCCAGGTCGCCAATGAGCACATCAATCGGCAGGCCGCCGTCTAGACCGCCGCGCACCTCGCCGCGGGTGGTTTGGACGGTGCCGGCAACCAGGGTCGTCGCGGGATCCGGGGTATCGCGGAAGACAACCCCGGTGGCCGCCGTGGTGCCGGCATTGCGGACACGAACTTGGTAACTGATGCGATCCCCGGCGCTGGCGAAGCCGTCGTCATTGCGGTCAATTAACAGACGGTCACTTTTCTCGGCGAACAACTCGGGATCGGCACCCACCGGGGTCACTGTCGGATCTTCTGAGCCAGGCAAATCGGGATCGTCGGTCGGTTGGGCCGGCGCGTTGTCGCCGCCGACTTGGCCCTGGTTGCGCAATTCACGCAAACCGGCCGGTAAGGGATTGTTAATCAACACGGCGAAGGTAATCACCGCTTGATCACCGACGGGCAAATCGCCAAGCGCCACGGTAATCGGCAAGGAACCGTCGGACCCGCGGATCACGGTACCGCGATCCGCGGCCACGCTGCCCGGCTGCAAGGTGGTGTTGCTGTCGGGCGTATCGCTGAACACCACGTTTTCGGCGGTGCGGTTGCCCACATTGGCCACCACCACGCGGTACAACAACAAGTCGCCGGGTGAAGCACGACCATCGTCGTCGCGGTCCTCTCGGAGCAGATCGGTTTTCACCGCGGTCAAACGCGGCGCGGCGTCAACCGGGGTCACGGTGGGATCATCCTCGGTCGGTGTATCGGGATCGTCGGTGGGTGTATCAGGATGGTTATCGCTGCTCACCAAACCTTGGTTGGCGATACGGTTCACGCCGTCGGGCAAGGGCACGTTCACCCGCAGACGGTAGGACAGGGTCACTTGGCCGCCGGCGGGAATGTCCCCAAAACGCACCGACACCGGCGGGGCAGCATCGTTTCCGGCAAGCACGGTCCCCACGCTTGTCGCGACACTACCGGCCACCAAGGTTCCATTGGCGTCAGGATAATCCACAAGGCTGACATTCACGGCTGCAGCATTGCCGCTGTTCACCACGACAATACGGTACCCCAAGGTATCCCCTGCCGAGGTCACCCCGTCACCATCGGCATCGTCAACCAGCTCAACCGATTTAAAGGCGTCAAGCCGCGGTTCGGGTTGCAGCGGCGTAACCGTTTCGTCGTCGCCAGGCGGTGTATCGGGATCATCGCTCAACACGGGCGGGAGTTGATCACTCTGGACCACGGCCTGGTTGGCAACCCGCGTTACATCGTCAGTGATATCGTTGCGAATGGTGACCTCGAAGGAAATCAACACCTCTTCACCGGCGGCCAAATCGCCAATGGCGACCCGCAAGGGCGGAACGCCGTCGTTGCCCGCGAGCACGGTACCGCGACTGGTCACCAAACTACCCGGCGAGACCAAGGTCAGGGCATCCGGTGTATCGGCAAAGACCACCCCGGTAGCGGTGGTATTGCCGTCGTTGCGCAGGCGAATCTGATACAACAGGGCGTCACCGCGACCGGCAATGCCGTTTTGATCGCTGTCGACCAGCAAGATGTCGCGTTTGGTATGGCTGAGGATCGGGGTCGCGCCCACCGGTAACTCGGTCGGATCATCGTCGCCCGGTAGGTCGGGATCGTCACTGGGCACCTCGGTCAAACCGTCGCCGCTGACAAAACCCTGGTTCACAATGCGGGTTACCCCGGTGGGCAACGGATCGACAATCACCCCGTCAAAACGGATGGTCGCGGTTTGGTCCGGTGCCAAAGCAGGGATGTTCACCACAATCGGCGCTTGGCCGTCGTTGCCGGCGGCCACGGATCCCAGGTCGGTCGTCACCGCGCCCGCGACCAGAGGCGCGTTGGCGTCCGGCGTATCGCGGAACACCACGTTGTTCGCGGTACCGTTGCCGCGATTGGAGACGGTGACGGTGTAGCGAATGCGCTCTCCCGGGCCGGCAATGCCGTTGTTGTCAAGGTCATCGACCAAGGCCACGGTTTTGCTCACCACCAGCGCGGGGTTTCGGTCAAGCGGCGTCGGCGTGGGATCCTCGTCACCTGGCAAATCTGGATCGTCGGACAGCACACCGGGATGATCGGGCGAGGTTACGGTGGCCTGGTTCACAACCCGCGTGACACCCTCCGGCAGCGGATCCACAATGCGCACTTGGAACCGCACGGTCACCACGCCGCCGTCGCCGGGAAGCAACGGAATGGAAATGCGCACACTGTCGTCGCCGACCTGGTTCCCCAATGCAACGCTACCGGCACTGGTGGTCACGGAGCCGGTCACCAAACGCAGATGCACATCCAAGATATCGGTTAATACCAATTCGCCGGCATCCTGGTTGCCACTGTTGGTGAGGGTTAAGCTGTAACCGAGGATATCGCCGGGACTCGCGAAACCGTCGTTGTCGCGGTCCTCGTCCAAGGCGTCGGTTTTGGTCATGGCCAAAACAGGCGCGGCGTCGACGGGCACCACGGTCGGGTCGTCTTGCTCCGGCGTATCGGGATCGTCGGTGGGCAGGTCGGGCAATTCGTTGCTGCCGACGGTGCCTTGGTTCACCAATTCGCTCACCCCGCGCGGCAGGGGCGAAACCAGGGCGCCGTCCATTTGGATGGTAACCACCGCGCCGGCGAGCAGTTCGCCAATCGCGACGGAAACACGGCGATCACCGGCGGTATTACCCGTGGTAACCGTTCCTTGATCCGTGGTCACGCTGCCGGGAATCAGATCCAGGGCGAAGGGAATATCGTCGTCGAAGACCACACCCGTGGCGGGAATGGTGCCGTCGTTGCGGACGATCACGGTGTACCGAATGCGGTCACCGGGTTCCACGCTGCCGTCGTTATCCCCATCAAGCAGATGGCTCGCGCTTTTTTCCGCGCGGAGCACGGGCGCGGCCGGGGTAACGGTCACAACACCGTCGGCGGTGACGTAATCGTTGAGCCCGCCGGCACCGTCGGCACCGGTCCGTCGCTCATCGCCGGCGGCCAAACTTGCGTAACGGGCGTCGACCCGGTTCTCGAGCGGCACACCGACCTCGGCATCGGGCGCAACCCGCGCTTGGTAACGCAGGGCGATTTGATCCTGGGCCAAGGTCAAGGAAGGAATGCGCCAAATCAGGCGGGTCCCTTCGATTTGGGGTTGCGGCGATCCCGAATCCAACACATAGGTCAAGCCGGCGGGCAACCGGTCGATCACTTCAATCTCAAACGCATCGCCACCGCTAACGGCGGTGTGGTCCAGCACCAAATTAAAAGTAACTACCTGTCCTGGCTGAACTTGTGGGGTTTTCACGGATTTCAGAATGTGCAGGTCGGGCTCAACCACGGTTAGGGTCAAGCCCTGAACGCCGGGGGTCGCACCGTCGCTGTCGAATTCACGTTCCTCCAAGCCGCTAGGCCCGGTGAACTGCAACGACACATGGTTTTCGAGCGCGGTTCCGGCTTGGTTACCCAGGACGTTTTCAACCACGGCGGTAAGGTCAATGGTGAGGAAGTCGTCGTCGGCGTTGCCGTTGGCCGGGTTGCGCACCTGACCCCACAACACGGTGATCACACCGTTGGCTTCGTCGGTCACCGGCACGTCGGTCACAATGCCGGTGTTGCCAAGCCCCAACCGCGCATCCACAAAACGCAGGCCGGCGGGCAAGGTGTCAATGACGGTCAAATCATCGATAACACCCTCAACCAAGGACACGGTCACCCGGTAACCCACCTGTTCACCAAGGGTATAGGTGTTTCGGGTCGTCTCGGGGAAAAAGGCTTTGTTGATCGCAACGGGATCGGCCACGATCACTTGCGGCGCATCGTCGGCGGTGCGGTAGTTGTCCAGATCGGTATCGTCGTCCTGATCGCTGCCGACAGGTCCCGCGTCACGACCGGTTGCATCGTCGCGGCTTTCAAATTCAGCAGTCACTTGATTTTGAAGGACTTGACCAGGAATAACGGCGTTCGTCAGGTTGGTGCGGAACTGAATGGTAACGGAACCGCCCACGGGTAAATCAAAGGGTTCGCTGAACCAGTCGCCGCCGTTGTTGGTCAGCGCCGGGGTCGGTGCGCCGCCGGAGACGGCGGTTACACTCAGTCCCGAAATGTTTTCCAAGCCGGCGGGCAAGGTATCGCGGAGTACGGTATTAAAGGCGGTGGTGGTACCGTCGTTGCCAACCACGACCTGGAAGTCGAGCGGGTCACCGGCTTCCAAACCGGTGGTGGCCCCCGTCGTGGTTTTGGCCAAGGTCAGGTGCGGCTCACCCAGGGTCACCAAGCTGGTGTCGGTGAGGGTCACGGCGGGGCCGCCGCCGGGATCGTCAAAAACGATGCTGACCTGGTTCTGCAGTGATTGGTTGTCTTGGTTGGTCAGGATGTTGTCAACCACGGCGGTGTAGGTCAGGGTCAATTCGCCACTGAACGGACCGACGGTTGCCAGACTCGCCAAGTCGAGGGTCAAGGTTTCGCGACCGGGATCGGGGTCATCATCGGTTCGGGTGAAATCGAGGGGCGTGCTTCCCGCGGTTAGGCTATCGAGCGTCACCACCAAGGTTCCGGCCACATAGGTCAAACCGGCATCCAACACATCGCGCACAACCACACCGGTCACAGCCGCTTGGCCCGGGAGGCTGACCACGACCTCGTAATCCACGGAATCGCCGATTGCGGCGCGGCCCGCCGGGTTGACTCGGGTTTTGGTGAGGTTCAGCGAACCAATCACCAACTCGGCCTGGTCGTTGGTTGCAAGGTCGTTCACCGCGCCCGCGCCGGTCCGCTCCCCGTCGGGTTCGCCCGGCGTTCCCGGCGTCGCGGACCCGCTCCCGCTGCTTCCGGGCAAGGAGGTCCAGGTCACCTGAACGGTGTTGGTGAGGAGGTTGCCGGCAAGTGGGCCGGGTGCATCCACGGTATAGACAACCACCAGGCGCCCACCGGCCGGGAAGGCGGCCACGTCCAAAGCAAGCGCGCCGGCGGTCGAATTGTCAACCACCCCGCTGACACCGCCGCTCGGGGTCACGGAGGTCACGACAAGGTTGGTCATCGGCGCCGGGACGGTGTCGCTGACGACCACGTCATAGGCCGGAACAACCTCGGCGCCACTCAGGTTTTCGAGGATCACGGTGTAGGTCAATGACCCACCACTCGGCAACAAAGCACCGGGCGAAACTTGTTTGTCGGCAACGAGGTTCGCCTCACGCACGGTGTTGTTCACCACAACGGGGGTCAGGGTTCGTGCTTGGCCCAAACCGTCGAGATACCTTAACCCGGCGCGATTCGACAAAACCGTGCCGGCATTGTTGGCGGCGATGTTTTCAACCAGCACTTGGTATTCAAGGGTGTAGGTTTCCGCGTTGCCATCGTTGTCGGAGTTAATCAGGTCACCCAAGAACACGCGGTATTCGCCCGCGTTTTCGCGCCACTCGGTGCCGTCGTTTAGGGCGACGAAGGTTCCCGCGGCGGCGGCGTTAATGCCGCCGGGATCGCGCGAGGCGTTCAGACCGAGATCAAAGGCACGCGCCAACCGGGCGGTGCCGGCGAGGTACGCCAAACCGGTGGGCGGTTGGTCAAACAGGCTGACCTCGCCCAGGGTCCCGGCGGGCACCTCGAAGGTGACGCGGAAGGTCGCGATTTCACCAATCAACAGGTCGGTATTGCCCGAGCCGCTTTCGCTGGTGGCGTGGAGGATTTTGTCCAACCCACCCGGCGTACCGGCACCACCGCCGCCGTCAACGGAAACCGGGGTGAGGGTGGGATTCAGCCCGTCGCCGTCGTTGCCGTTGTCATCACTCGGTGTCGAAGCCACGTTGTCGCCGGTGACAAAGGCTTGATTCACCAGGACCGTACCGTCGGCGGTGCCGGCGTTAACGGTAACCTGAAGGGTCAAGGTGACCACCTCGCCCGGCGCCACGTCGCCAATGTTGGCGCGCAACGGCGATTCGGTCAGAATAATGCCACGGCTGGTGGTGGCGGAGCCTGAAACCACGGTGGTCTCCGGCGGCAGGGTATCGTCGAGGAACAGATTCTCGGCGTCGGCCGAACCAATATTCACCAGGGTGATGCGGTAGAGAACGGTATCCTCGGGATCGACCAAACCGTCACCGTCCTGATCCACGGCGAGCTGCCAACGCTTCTCCACATCCAATTCAGGAGCACCGGCCACGCCGTCAACCGCGCTAAAGCGGGTCGGTTGGTTGCCGTCGCTGGGATCACCGTTGCTATCCGACAACTCGGGGTCGGTTTGGTCCGAGTCTGCGGAAGCTTGGTTGGTAAAGGTTTCGGTATTGGCATCGCCGTTGAAATCCACCATCGGGGTATCGATGGTGACATCAAAGGTCAGGGTCACCAACGCCGTGGGTGCCAAGTTGGCGATGGTCGCGGTGAGCGCGTCGCCGACGATGTTAAGGGTGTTGGCGTCGCTGATGGTTGCCGACGCGGCCACGTAGGTCAAGCCGGCGGGGATGGTGTCGGTCACGACCACATTGGTCAGGGCCGTATCGCCTTCGTTGCGAACGACCATGGTGTAACGCATGGTATCGCCGGGACTAATCGCGCTGTTGACGTCGCTATCAGCCAGGAAGGCGACAACCTTTTGAACGCGGAGTGGATTCGCGGTCGATCCCGGTCCCCCGACCACCATCGGCGTGGGTTGGTCGCCGTTGCCGTCGATGCCGTCGACGTCGGTCGGCTCACCCACGGTCTGGTCACTGTTCACAATGCCTTGGTTGTTGATCACGGTCCCCGCCGCCACACCGGCGTTGATGGTCACCCGGAAACGGAGGGTCACCTCTTGCGACGGGGTCATGGTGCCGACGGCGACCTGCAAGCTAGGCGCCCCGCTGTCGTCCACGGTTCCCTGATCACTGGTCAGTGAAGCGGCCACATAGGTGGTTAGCGCGGGTAAGCTGTCGGTGAACACCACATTTTCAGCGGTGGCGGCACCGTTGCTGAGCACCACCGTGTATTCAAGCGTGTCACCCGGTTCGGCCACGCCGGCGGTCCCGTTGTCGACGGCAATCGCCACGGTTTTCAAGGCTTCGATGAAGGTCACCGCGCCGACAGTCACGCTTTCGTTGTCGGTTCCGGTGTAACCCCGTTCATCCGCAACCACGCCGGGTCGGGTGTTGTAGCGCAAATCGGCATCGTTGGTTAACAGGGTGCCAATGCTTTGATCGCCGTCAACCCGCGCGGCATAAGTAAAGCCGACCTGATCGGCAACCAGGGTCAGAGCCGCGATGTTAAAGGTCAACTGCTGTCCACTGACACTGACCGGGATCGAAGCCGAACCGGCAACGTAGCTCAAACCGGCAGGCAAGGTATCGACCACTTCCAAATCGTAGGCATCCGCGCTACTGGTGACGTCGTGATCGAGCAAGACGGTGAACACCACCACATCGTTTTGCGGCACAACGGCGCTAGATGCAGTTTTTTGGATGGTCACCACGGGTTCAACCACGGTCAAATCAAGCGGTTGCACACCCGGCGTGCCCAGATCCGCGTCGTAATCACGGGTTAGGGTCCCGGACGGGCCGCTGAAACTCAGGTCGGCATTGTTGCCGAGTACGGTGCCGTCGACGTTACCGGGCACGTCCTCCACCACGGCGACGATGTCGATGGTGACGAAGTCGTCCGAAGGTTCGGCATTGGCGGGGTTCACCAGGTTGCCCAAATCAAAGGTCAGCACCTGACCGGCCTGGACAGGTGGATCGGTGAAGTTGTGGGTCATGCCGACGTTGCCAACCCCAACCAAAGAGGATGCGTAACGCAGGCCGGCAGGCAGGGTATCGGTCACGACGAGGTTGTTGAGCGAACCCTCGAGCACGGACAAGGTCAGGCGGTATCCAACCTGTTCGCCGATGGTGTAATCCACGTCGGCGGCGTCGGTGTGGAAGCGTTTGTCCAAGGTAACCGGATCGGCGACGGTGACGGTAGGCGAACCGGCCGAAAGGTTGTAGTTGTTCAAGTCGCTGTCGTCACTCTGAACCGAACCCGGCGTGGATCCGTCGCGTTCATTCGCATCGGCGCCGTCGCGACTACTAAAGCTTGCCGAGACGGTGTTTTGCAGCGATTCACCGGGAATCACAGAATCCGTCAAAACCACATCAAAGGTGATGGTCACGGTTGCACCGACGGGCACATCAAAACCGCCGCTGACCCAATCGTCACCGTTGTTGGTGAAACTCGGGCTCTCCGCGCCACCGGTGACGCCGCTCACCAGCAGGTTGGTGATGTTGGTGAACCCACTCGGCAGCACATCGGTAAGCACCACCTCGTAGGCGGCGGTCGTTCCGGTATTGCCCACTTGGATTTGGAACCCAACGGTATCACCGGCGTCCAGACCCGCGGTGGCAGTGGTGATGGTTTTGACCAGGGTCAGGTTGGGTTCACCCACGGTCACGGTTTGCATATCGGTCAGGAAGGTGCCCGCGCCACCGGCCGGATTATCGAAATCGAGGCGCAGGTTGTTGCTGAGCGTGGCATTGCTCTGAACGCTCAGCAGGTTATCGACGCGGGCTTGGTAGTTCAAGGTCACCCCGCCAACCACGTTGTTGCTGTTGCTCAGGGTCCCGAGGTTGAGGGTTAAGGTGGTTTGGCCCGCGGCCGGTGTATCGGCGGCGAGGCTGAAGTCGGCCGGGCTGAGACTGGTGCTCACCCCGGCGTCGGGGGTGATCGTCAGAGAACCGGTGACATAAGCCAAACCTTGATCCAAAACATCGGTCACGACGGCGTTGGCCAAGTCCGTGGTTTGCGGCAGATCGACAGTAACCTGATAACCGACCAAATCGCCCACCGCGTAGCGGGTTTGCGGGGTCGGAATAGTTTTGGCGACTTGAACGGAACCAATGGTGACATTTACACTATCGCTTGCTTGGTAATCGTTGGCGCCACTGCCGCTCCCGTTACGCTCGCCGTCGGCGTCACCACTGTTGCCCGGCGCCGCGTCGGCGGTGCCACGCGTGCCCGGCAGACTGGTGAAACGCGCGGTGGCGGTATTGGTGGTGGTGCCCTCGGCTTCGCCGCCGGCATCGGTGGCGCTGTAAACCACCACCACTTGCGCGCCGGCCGGGAAGGTATCAATGGTGAGATCAACGGCCGTGCCGGCGCTGTTATCGGTAATGCCCGCGGCACCGCCACTTGGGGTAATGCTGTCGACAACCAGGCTATCCCATACGGCGGGCAAGGTGTCGGACACGGTCACGTCGTATGCGGGGCCCACACCGGCACCGGCCGGGTTGCTGATGGTGACAGTGAACTGCACGGTGCCGCCCTGGACCAGCAAGGTACCGGGATCCGAGGTTTTGGTGACCTGGAGGTTGGGTTCCAAAACGGTCAAGGCGGACGCAACCGGGGTCAGGTTCTGCAACTGGTTAAATGCGTTGAAGTAACGAAAGCCGGCGGCATTGTTCAAAACATCACTCGCCTGGTTGTCGGCGATGTTGTCGACCAAAACGGTCATTTCCAGCACGTAACTTTCATTATCAACGTCGTTGTCCGAGTTGATCAGGTCACCCAGGAACACGGACAAGGTCTGCCCGGTTTGGATCAGGTCGACCCCGTCGGTCAGCGCAACGAAGGTCCCACTCGCGGCACCGTTTACACCGCCTGGATCGGCCGAGGCATTAAGCCCGGTGTCGAAGTTGCGGGCCAGAGATGCGCTCCCGGCGATGTAGCTAAGCCCGGTCGGCAAGGTATCGGTCAAGGTGGTTTCGCGGGTGGTCCCCACGGGAACCTCGATGGTGATGCGGAAGGTCACCGTTTCACCAATCAGCACAGTGCTTCCGCTTGAATCGGCTTCGCTGGAAGCAAACACGGTTTTGGCGAGGCCGCCCGGCGCGCCGGCACCGGAACCACCACCGGTATCAACCGGGGTCAGGGTTGGGTTGATGCCGTCATCGTCGCGCCCGTTGTCGTCACTGTTGGTGCCGGCGACGTTGTCGCCGGTTACGGTCGCTTGGTTGGCAATAATGGTCCCGTCCGGGGTCCCGCCGTCGACGGTGACGGCAAAGGTCACCGTCTCAACCCGACCCACGGCCAAGGTGCCGAGGTTTACGGTTAACGGATCCTCGCTGACCACAATGCCGACACTGGTCGTGGCCGAGCCGGCCACGACGGTGGTGTTGGTGGGGATGGAATCGGTCAAGGTTGCGTTGACGGCATCGGCCGAACCGTTGTTAAGAATGGCGATGGTGTAGGTCAGTTGATCACCGGGATCGACCAGACCATCGCCGTCCGTGTCGGTGCGTTGCGACCAGCGTTTTTCCACGTCCAGTACCGGGGACCCGGCGATGCCGTCGACGGCGACAAAGGCCGTCGGTTGCAAGCCGTCGGCGGGATCGCTGTTGCCGTCGGTTTGGGTTGGATCGGTTTGGTCCGAATCCAGGGCGGCCTGGTTGGTGAAAGTTTCGGTATCGGCGGCGCCGTTAAAGTCCACGAGCGGCGCGTCAATGGTGACCTCAAACTGAAGGCTAACCGAACCACCGACCGGCAAGTTGGCGATGGCGACGGTCAGCGTGGAACCCACCACGTTGATGCTGTGTCCGCCGCTAATCGAAGCGGAGGCCGCGACATAGGTCAAACCGGTGGGAAGGGTGTCGGTCAAGCTGACATTGGTTAAGGCGGTGTCACCCAGGTTGTTGATGACGATTTGATAGCGCATGCGGTCGCCGGGGGTGGTGTCGCCGCTCGCATCGACATCGTCCACCCGAGAAACCACCTTTTGGGCGGCCAGCGGGTTGGTCGGCGCGGGCGG
Organism: Acanthopleuribacter pedis; assembly: GCF_017377855.1. Classification (GTDB taxonomy): domain Bacteria; phylum Acidobacteriota; class Holophagae; order Acanthopleuribacterales; family Acanthopleuribacteraceae; genus Acanthopleuribacter; species Acanthopleuribacter pedis. The sequence goes on along the minus strand of NZ_JAFREP010000062.1, from coordinate 12,772 downwards.
ACCGCCCACGGTGATCGGGGTCGGCTGGTCGCCGTTGGCGTCGACGCCGTCGACATCGGTCGGTTCCGGCACGGTTTGATCGCTGTCGACCAAACCTTGGTTGTTGATGACCGTACCCGCGACCGTCCCCGCGTTAACGGTAACTCGGAAGCGAATGGTCACGCTTTGCGCGGCGAGTAAGGTACCCACATTCACGACCAGGTTCGGCGCACCGCTGTCGTCGACGCTACCCAAGCTAGAAGTCAACGAGGCCGCGACATAGGTGGTTTCGCCGGGCAAGGCATCGGTAAACACCACGTTGTCGGCGTCGACGCCCTCGTTGGTCAACACCACGGTGTATTCCAGGGTATCGCCAACGTCGGCCACGCCGGCGGTCCCGCCGTCAATGACAATCGCCACGGTTTTGTCGGCTTCGATAAAGGTAAGATTGCCTACGGTCACGGTGGCGCCGTCGTTGTCGCCATAGGACCGTTCATCAGCCACAACGCCGCTTTGCGAGCTGTAGCTCAGCACGGCGTTGTTGGTCAGGTTGGTGCCGGTGTCTTGGTCAAGGTCAACCCGTGCGCGGTAGGTGAAGCTTGTTTGGTCGTCGACCAAGGTCAACGCACCCATATCAAAGGTCAATACCTGGCCGGCCACGCCGACGGGAATAGACGCTGAACCGGTAACATAACTTAATCCAGTGGGTAAGGTGTCGACAACCTGTAAATCAAAGGCGTCCGACGTGCTGCCGGCCTGATGATCCAGCAGCACGGTGAAGGTGACCTCGCCGTTTTGCGGGATGGTCGCGGCCGAGGCGGTTTTGGTGATGGTCACGTTGGGTTCCACCACGGTTAAATCCAGTGGTTGCACCCCGGGCGTACCCGCATCGTTGTCGTAATCGCGGTTCACGCTACCCGAGGGACCGGTGAAACTCATGGCGGCGTTGTTGCCGAGCACGGTACCGTCAACGTTGCCGACCACATCTTCCACCACGGCGACGATGTCGATGGTGACAAAGTCATCGGTGGTGCTCCCATTGGTCGGGTTGGTGACGGTGCCCAAATCGAAGGTCAACACCTGGCCGGCCTGACCCGGCGGGTCGGTGTAGTTGGTGGTCATACCCAGGTTGCCGACACCAACCACGGAAGAGACGTAACGCACCCCGTCCGGCAGCGTATCGGTCACCTCCAAGTTGTTGACACTCCCTTCCAGCAGGGAAACGGTTAAGCGATAACCTACTTGCTCGCCAATGGTGTAGGTCGTGTTGGCAGGGTCGGTGTGGAACTGCTTGTCCAACGCCAAGGGATCGTCCACCGTGATGGTCGGCGAAAGCGCGCTGAGGTTGTAGTTGTCCAGCTCGCTGTCGTCGGATTGGACCGAGCCGGGATCCGATCCATCGCGTTCGTTCGCGTCGGTGCCGTCGCGGCTGGTGTAGCTCGCGGTCACGGTATTTTGAAGGGTTTGGCCGGGAATCACCCCGGTCGTCAGCGTGGTATCAAAGGTGATGGTGACGGTGCCGCCAACCGGAACGTCAAAGGCCGAGGTCGACCAATCGGTGCCGTTGTTGGTGAAGGTCGGCGTTTCGGCGCCACCGGTGATTCCGGTGACCTGCAGGTTGGTCGTGTTTTCCAAACCACTCGGCAAAATGTCACTTAACACCACCTCGTAGGCAGTGGTCGTCCCGGTATTGCCCACTTGGATTTGGAACCCAACCGTATCGCCGGCGTCCAGCCCGGTCGTCGCACCGGGAATCGATTTGACCAGGGTCAGGGTCGGCTCACCCACGGTGATGGTCTGACTGTCGGTCACCATTTCGGTCGCGCCACCGGCGGGGTTGGTGAAGTCGTAGCTCAAGTTGTTGTCGAGGCCGGCGTTGGCCTGGACGGCTAAAAGGTTGGCGACCCGTGCGCTGTAGGTCAGGGTGAATCCCGCGGCACCGGCGTCGCTGTTGGTCACGGTACCCAGGTTCAGGGTAAGCGTGGTTTGCCCGGCGGCCGGGGTATCGGCGCTTACGGTGAAATCAGCGGGACTGCTGGTCGCGGTCACATTCGTGTCTAGAACGTTGCTGAGCGAACCGGTGACATAGGTCAGCCCCTCGTCCAACACGTCGGTGACGATGCTGCCCGCGAGCGCAAAGCCGGCGGGCAAGTCGACGGTCACCTGGTAATTCACGGTATCACCAACAGCATAACGGGTTTGCGGCGCAACCAGGGACTTGGTCACCGCCACGGAACCGATGGCGATGTTCACGCTGTCGGTCGCTTGGAAATCGTTGGCTCCGGCGCCGGTTCCATTCCGTTCGCCGTCCGCATCACCACTGTTGCCGGGGGTGACGCTGCCCGTGCCTTGGGTTCCGGGCAAACTGGTGAAACGCGCGGTCGCGGTGTTGGTCGTCGTACCAACCGCTTCACCACCCGCGTCGGTCGCGGTGTAAACCACCACCAACTGAGCACCCGCCGGGAAGGTGGCGATGTCGATGTCGAGCGCGGTACCCGCGCTGTTGTCGGTCACACCGGCGGCACCACCGCTTGGGGTGATGCTGTCCACGGTCAGGCTGTCCCAAACGGCCGGCAAGGTATCGGTCAAAGCGACATCGTAGGCGGTGGCCACATTGGCGCCGGCAGGGTTGGTCAGGGTCACGGTGAACTGCACGGTGCCACCCTGAACCAGCAGGGTGGTGGGCGCGGCGGCCTTGCTCACCTGGAGGTTGGGTTCGGCCACGGTCAAGCTTTGGTTGACCGGGGTCAGGTTTTGCAACTGATTGAGCCCGTTGAAGTAGCTGAATCCGGCGTTGTTGGCGAGGGTGGTGCCGGCCTGGTTGCCGGCGGCGTTGTCGACAACCACGCCCACTTCAAGGGTGAAACTTTCGCTGTTGCCGTCGTTGTCGGAGTTGATCAGGTCGCCGAGGAACAAGGACAGGTTGGCACCGCTCGCGTCGAAATCGGTGCCGTCGGTCAGCGCCACGAAGGACCCACTCGCGGCACCATTCACACCGCCGGGATCGGCGGAGGCGGTGAGACCGGTATCAAAACCCCGCGCCAAACGGGCGCTGCCGGCAACGTAACTCAAGCCGGTCGGCAAGGTATCGGTCAGGGTGGCCTCGCGCAAGATGCCGGCGGGAACCTCGATGGTGAGTCGGTAGGTAACGACTTCACCGATCAACACGGTGTTGCCACTCGAATCGGCCTCGCTGGTGGCAAACACACTTTTGCTCAAACCGCCCGGCGAGCCGGCGTTGGCACCGCCGCCGGTATCAACCGGGGTCAGGGTGGGGTTGATGCCGTCATCGTCGCGGCCGTTGTCGTCACTATTGGTTGAAGCGAAATTGTCACCGGTCACGGTCGCCTGGTTGGCAATGATCGTCCCGTCCGGGGTGCCGCCGTCAACGGTCACATCAAAAGTAACGGTCACCAATTCACCGGTAGCGAGGGGTCCCATGTTGACGTTCACCGGGTCCTCGGTTACCACAATCCCCGCGCTGCTCGCAACGGTACCGGCCACCAGCGTGGTGTTCGTGGGAATGGTATCGGTCAGACGCACGTTGGTCGCCTCGGCCGAGCCATCATTCAGAAGGGTAATAACGTAGGTTAGGCGATCACCGGGATCAACCAAACCATCGCCGTCATTGTCACCGCCCAACACCCAACGTTTTTCGACGTCGATCAAGGGGGAACCGGCGGTGCCGTCCACGGCCACAAAGGTCGTTGGCTGATCGCCGTCGCGAGGATCGCCGTTGTTGTCACTCAAACCAACATCGGTTTGGTCGGAATCAATCACCGCTTGGTTGCTGAAGATCTCGGTATCGGCCGCGCCGTTGAAATCCACCAGGGGCGCGTCGATGGTGACATCAAAACGGAGTTCGACCAGACCTTTAACCGGCAAGGTCGCCACCGACACGGACAGCGCCGCGCCAACCACGTTGATGGTGTTGCCGCCGCTGATCTGGGCCGAGGCGGCCACATAGGTCAAGCCGCTGGGAATCGTGTCGGTCACGGTCACGTTGGTTAAATCTGTATCGCCTAAGTTGCGCAAAATCATGCGGTAGCGCATGCGGTCGCCCGTGGTGATGTCGCCACTGGTATCGGCATCGTCGGCAAGGGTAACCACCTTCTGAACCGTCAGCCGTTCGGTGGGCGCGGGCGGCCCGCCCACGGTAATCGGCGTCGGTTGGTCGCCGTTTTCATCCACGCCGTCGACATCGGTCGGCTCCGGCACGGTTTGGTCGCTGTCCACCAAACCTTGGTTGAGAATCACGGTGCCGTTCGGGGTGCCGCCGTCGACGGTGACGCGGAAGGTCACGGTAACCACGTCGCTGTTGTTCATGGTGCCGACATCCACGGAGAGATCGGGTGCGCTCGCATCGTCGGTGGTGCCTTGGGTGCTCGTGATCGAGGCGGCAACGTAGGTCGTTTCGGTGGGCAGGCTGTCGGTAAACACCACGTTCTGCGCGGTGCCGCCGTTGTTGGTCAAGGTAACGGTATATTCCAGCGTGTCGCCGGGATCGGCCACGCCGGCGGCGGCGCCGTCCACCACAATGGCCACGGTTTTGACGGCGTCGATCACGGCCGGCACGCTCGGCGTCACCTGACCGCTGCCGGCGGCGTTGTAGGAACGTTCATTGGCGTCAACCCCAGACAAGGAGGTGTAGGTTCCGTTGAGGTTGTTGGTCAACGCGGTGCCAACGACGGCATCAATATCAACCGTCGTTCGGAAGCTGAAGGTTTTGCTCACCTCTGCAAGGGTAATGGTGCCCAGGTCAAATACGGGCGCGCTCACATCGGTTTCATCAACCGAGGCCTGGCCCGAGGTGGAACCGGGCACATAGGTCAATCCCGACGGGATGGTATCGGTCAGCACCACCTCAAAGGCATCGGCGTTACTGCTGCTATGGGTCACGGTCACGGTCCAGGTGACGGTATCGCCCAGCGAGGGCGAGGCGGTGTCGGGCACCTTGGTCACCACCAAGTTCGGTTCCACCACGGTGATGCTTTGGGTATCGGGGCCGGCCGGGCCGATGTCCGCGGTCAAAGAACCCGAGTTCACCAGCGCCGTGCCGTCGGTATTGCCGACGACATCCTCCACGCGCGCGGTGAACCGGTAGATAAAGAAGTCATTGGTGTTGTCGGCGTCGGCGGTGTTGGTGACGTTGCCCATGTCGATGGTGATGGTGCCAGCCGGCGCTTCGACCGGGGTGGCGGAACCGGAATACGCAATGTTGGGGCCGGCCACAATGGCGGTCGTCCCAATAAAATCCAGCCCGGTGGGCAGGACATCGGTCAGGACGACGTTGCCGGTCACACCCTGCACCACATCCACGCGTAAATCAAAACTTGCCACTTCACCAATGGCGTAGTCAGCGTCGGGTTCGGTTGCGGTCAAGGTTTTCTGAATTGCGATGGACGCGTCGAGGGTGACCAGCGCCGTATCGCTTTCGTTGTAATTGTTGAGATCGGCATCGTTGTCGTCGTCACTGGACGCGCTGGAACCGTCGCGGCCACCGCCGCCTAACAAGCTGTCGTAAGTCGCACGCACGTTGTTGGCAAGGGTCGCACCGGCGGGCGCGGTTTGCACCAGTACCGCATCGTAGCTAAGGGTGATGCTCGAGCCGGCCGGCATGTCTACCAGCGGCCAGGTCAGGGTGTCATCCGTATTGGTGGTGGTGGCGAAGGAGGCGTCACCCACGGCAAGGGGCGTGGCCGTCCCGGTCTGGACCACGGCGTTGCCCGGATTGGTCAAGGCGATGCTGGTGAAATAAGGCGCAACACCGTCACCGGCGGCACCGCCCAGCAAGTCGGCCGGCAACACATCTTGCAGGTCGACACGGAAGGCCGTCGCGGTCACGGCCGTATTACTCACCACCACTTGGTAAGAAATGGGGTCGCCCGCCTCACTGCCCGCCGCACCGGCGGTCACGGTTTTCACAATGTTCAGGTTCGGTTCCACCACGGTAATGGTCGCCGTGTCGCTGGGCGAACCGGCCGCGTTGAGGAAGGTCAATCCAGCGGTATTGCCCAAGGTCGTGGTGTTTTGGTTGGCCAAAATGTTGTCGACCACCACTTCATAAACAACGGTGATTTGCTGACCGACGGCCGAGGAATTGGTGATGGTACCGAAATCAAACACCAGTGGATCGGTTCCGGCACCCGGTGTGGTGCTCGGCGAATTGGACGCGCTAAAGTTAGAAGGCGGCGTGGTAATACTGATCGCGGTACCGGTGTAACTTAAGCCGTTGGGCAGGTTGTCGGTAATGACGAAGTTATCGGTGGTCCCAACCGGCACATCCACGGTGAGGGTCATGTTGGTTGTCCCACCGATTGCGAGCGAGGCATCCCCTGTTTTCGAGATGGTCGGTTGACCCGCCGTGACCGAATCGGAATCGGAAGCGGCCAAATCATTGACGTTTTGCCCCGAGGTATTGTTGTTGCCGGAACCGGTTCGTTCACCGGTATCGCTATCCGCGGCACCAGGCGCGGCGGAACCGGTGCCGTTGGTGCCCGGCAAACTGGTGGCTTGCGCGGCAAAGGTGTTGGTCACGGTTTCGTTAAAGCCGATGGACGGATCAATGTCGGCGGTATAAATAAAGGTCAGCGATTCGCCCGGTCCCAAGTATTGGTCGGCGGCCCCCAAACAACTCATGTCGAAGTCGAGTTGGTTCCCGGTAAAACCACCACAGCCCGTGACATCGGCCCCACCCCGACTTAAGGTGATGCTGGTCAGTGACGGCGTCTGGAAACGCGCGGCCAGGTTGTCAACCCCGGTCACATCCCAAGCACGGGTCACATGGGTATCCGCCGTGTTGGTGACCACCACGGTGAAGGTGACCGTGGCACCGCCGGTCACCGACGCGGGCGAGGCGGTTTTGCTCACGCTCAGGTTGCTTTCAGCAACCGTACCACTCACGGTGCTGATTTCGCTTTGATCCGTACCCGCGCGGTTGCGGTAATTCAACGCCAAACTGTTGGTTTTGCTATCGGTGCGGTTGGTATCGGCGGTATTTAACACCAGCACGTCATAGGCGATGATCACCTGTTCGCTACCGGCGTCGTCGTCGTTGTTGGTCAAATCACCCAAATCAAAGGATAAAACCTGACCGGCCACACCCGGCACAATCGCGGTTGCGGAACTCGGCAAAGCGCCGCCATAGGTGGCGCCGTCGATGGTGGTGTCGGCCACGGCACGAACGGTCGCGGTACCGGTCAAGAATTGGAAACCGGCCGGCAAGGTATCGGTGATGATTGCCGCCGTTCCCGATTCCGTCGTTACCCCCTCGGGAATGTCGAAGGTACCGGTGAAGGTCAACACCTCGCCCACCGCGTATTCAATCGGCGCGGTATCACTGGTCCAGCTTTCCGAGGTCGCGGTTAACGCTTTGCCGCTCGCCACCGTTTGGGTGGCGACGCTGTCGCTGCCGGTATCGTTGGACGCGCGTTCCTCCGTCACCGAACCGTCTTGGCTGTCGCCGGTTACCGCCGCCTGGTTCGAAAAACTCGAACCGGAGGTGGCGCTTGCGCTCACCTGAGCGGTGAAGGTAAAGGTCACCGATCCGCCGGCCGCCAAGCTGGTGGCCGCGTCCGCGGAAAGGGTCACGGTTGGGTTGGCGTAGTTGTAGGTGTAGCCGGCGGGGGTGGTGCCCTCGACCGGACTGGTTAAATCAAACAGGGTCCCGTCGTCGTTTAAGGTATCGGTCACCACCAAGTCGTAGGCGGGCGCGGTACCGGTGTTGTCGACTTGCAGGGTGATGGTGACCGTATCGCCGGCGTCAAGGCCGGTATCGGGCGACATGGTTTTGGTGATGCTGAGTTCCGGCTCGGCAAAGTTCACGTCGGCCGTGTCGTTGATCGCGCCGCCGGTGAGGCCCGTGTAGACCAGGGTCACCGCATTGGATTTGCTTTGGACCGCGGGCAGACCGTCATTGGCCGAGGACGACCCGTTGGCACGCGCGGTGATGAGCACGTCAAAGCGGTTGTCACTTCCATTGTTGTTGTCGGTTACCACCGTGTTCGCGGGACTGTCGAAAGAAAGCGTGACCCGCTGACCCGCGTCAACCGTGCCGCTGGTACCCACCGTCGGCGCGGTATCCACGGTCCCGCTGAACCCAATCGTGTCGACACTGGAGGAAACGTATTCAAAACCGAAAGGTAGGTCGTCGATCAAGGCCAAGTCGGGGGTGGTCCCCTCCGGCAAGGTTACGGTCAAGCGATAGGTGACTTCATCACCGGCGGCCACGTTGGCACCGGCACCGCCGGGCGCAATGCTGTCGATGGATTTCGAAATGCTTGGATCCGCGATGGTCACCGTGGTCGCATCATCAACCGCGGAAAAGGCGGTAGCCCCGGATAAGGACGACCACACGGCCGCCACCGAATTGTTAAGCACCTCGCGTGGGGCGACGGTGGTCGCAAGGGTACATTGGCAAGTGATCAACGCGGTATCGCTGGAAAAAGGCGCGCCACCGTTGGCGGGATTGTCGTCATTGGCGGCAAGCGGGTTGGTCAGCACCAAGCCGGCACCGAATAAATCCCCGCTGTTGGCCAGCGGTGTGCCGTCGCCGTCCACAACGCCGACCACACTGCAGGCGGTTAACCCGCCGGGCAGCGTGTCGGTGACGGTCACATCATGGGCCTGGGCACCGCCGGTATTTTCTACAGTGATCACAAAGGTCACCACATCACCCGCGTCAGACGCGCTGATGTTGCCGTCTACCGGCAAGGTCGACGGCGAAGGGCTAATGGTGGCGTCGGCGGTTGCATTGTTGCTGGCGCTAACCCCTTTGGTAATCGAAAGGCGCGGCGCACGCACGCGCAGGTCAACCGGCGCCAATTCAATCGCGGATTGGGCGTCGCTGTTGATGGTGGTGATTTGGCACAGGTTCGTTAAAAAAAGATCGTCGGCAAAAGGCGCGTCAACCACGGTGACATCGATGTCCACTTCCAGCGTTTGGTTAACGGCGGTGTTAATTTCGGGCCATTCGATACGAAGGGTGTTGGTCGCGGCACTCGTGGTAATCGCGGTCGGGGTCAAACCCGCGTTGTCGTTAGGACCAAGACGCACGTCGTTGCCAAAGGTGGTGTCGATCAAGGTGGCGTCAAAAACCGGCAACGGCAGAAAATCTTCGAAAATGATGCCGTCCGTATCCCCGGAGGGCACCGTCATGGAAATACGGAAGGTGACCGTGTCGCCGGGTACATATTCCGCCGAGGGATTCACAATCGATTTGCTAATCGCAATCGGCGTAATGCTCACCGTGGCCGAGCTGCCGTCACTACAGCCCGCCGCACCCGCGGTGAGGTCGTAGGTCATTTGCACATTATTGGTCAGCGTGTCCGAGGCCAGAATTTGTTCCGCGGGCGATGCAAAAAACTGGTTGATGGTGGCCGTATAAGTAATGGTTCCGGCCGTTCCCGCGGGAATATCCCCTGTTTGCGCATGCACATCATAGGTAATTTGGGTATCGTCCCCGGCAATAATCACCGTGGCCGGGGTGATGGCAACAGGTGCCCCGCCGATGGTCATGCTCTGGTGGGCCCCGAAGGTCAGGCCGTCCGGCAGCACATCCACGATCACCAGATCCGAGGCCGTTCCGAAATCGGTCACCTGGAAATTGAGGGTGAAGGTGACAGTGTCACCCGGACCACCCGTTCCCGGCGCGACGCCTTTTTGGACGGCAATGTGTTTGGCCGTCACCGTGTCATTGGCCGAGGCTTGCGGCTGAGGGGTGCCGGCCGGAAAGTCGGCATCGACCGTGAACGTATTCTGTTTGTCCTCGGTAGTGCAGTTGGTTTCGTCCAAGGTGTCGACGATGTAAGCGGTGTAGGTCACGGTTAGATCGGCATCGGCGGTGGTCCCGGTGATCGAGGTACAGGTCACGGTTAAGGTACCACCCGGGGTAATCAGGCTGGGTGTGGTGGTCGCGGAGCAGCCGACGCCGCCGGTAATATTGAGGTTGTCGGTATACTGTAAATCAGCATTAAGTAGGTCGTTGAGCACAATGTTTTCAAGGGTTTGCCCGTTGGCAACATCCACCGTCAGCGTATAAGTAATCGGCCAGGTAGCGCCTGGCGGGCGTTCCGATTCAGATGCACCCTGACTTTTGGATACGGCAAACAGGGTTGGGGTTACCGAACCCGCCTGGAGTGCACCTTCTATCGGTCCGTTGGCACCGGTGGCGGTATCGCCATACGCGAAAACCGCTTGCGCATTTACCCGAAGCGGCGTGCCGATGGTCGCCGATGTGGCGATGGTGGTGCAGATGGAAAGCACCAAATCCGGCCCACCGTCGACCACCGAACCAATCGGGTAATGCAGCAAGGTGAGCTGGTCCCCAACCGTACCGCTGACCACCGTGTTGGACACGGGGTCGGTAAGGGTTCCCCCCACCGGGAAGACGCCGAGGTTGGTCACGGTGACAGCCGTTCCAAAAAAAGTCGCACTGTCAAATGTGAGATCAGGCTCTAAAACAAGCCGGACATAGGGACCGAAACCGGGGGGTCCCGTATTGGTAACGGTGACATCGAAACAAAACTGCTCGCCGGCAAAAGACTCGGCGGGAACCCCGTTTACGAGGTTTGGTGTTTGGGCAAAGAGCGAAACGAAAAGAAACGGAAGCAGATAACCCAGGAGGAAACGGTTGAAGAAAAATCGAAACAAGATGCAACCCTTAATAAAAATTATGCTCGCGATTCATTTTTCGCACGACGGTAACTATAAAGCCATCATCTAAAAAATGGGGCGTCCCCCGCGAAAAGGCCGGCTTTTGCGACCTATTATCTTTCGACCTTTCAGGGGCAATTCTTTAGTTAGGTGACCAAAAACACGAAACAAGCCGGGAAGCCGGTGTTCATAGAGGGTCTCAGCGGGCAACTTCTGTAACAAGAAGTCACAAAAATGAAAAAATAACGCCTCTATACAGTCATTAAACCGTCAACAGAACTACTATTTACCGAGTTTGAAAATATTTATTCTTAAAAAGTTCACAAAAGTTACCTTCAGTATCGTTATTCAGACGCAGCGCCAACGAAACGAAAAGTCATCCGTGGAAGGAAAGTGCGGGCTCGCCCGCATTTCTCACAAGGAATTCTGCTACGAGGCTGAAACCCATGTGATTACGAGGGGGCGGCCATCCGCATTACTCGGTCGAGCCGCCTTCGCCTCAGCTGCTACGCCTGTGCCGTCTCTCGGTCGTAATCTTCGTACTCACGAGGCTTTCAGCTTCTCGCGACGAATCCTTGTGAGAAATGCGGGCTAAAACCTTCCTCGGAAGGATAAGCGGGCATTGAGCGGCGCGCCCACGGTTACTTGATGGGCGCTGGTCGCATTTGGGAAATAGCGCGCGTCGGCCAAGTTCTCGATGTTTATCTGAATGCGCCAGGTAGCCACCTCATAATAGGCACCGGCATCGAAACGTGTATAACTGGGCAAAAACACCTCGTTGCGGTTGCTGATAAAAACCTCGTCCTGATGGGTCACCCCGAGACCCACGGAAAGCCGTTCGGTGAGATAGAGGTAATTCCAAGCAGAAAACATCGTTCGCGGCAACTCGCGGGGACGACGGGCGCTGTCCGCTTGGGAACCGTCCATATAGCTGAAACCGACCGAAACGAACCAGGGTTCGGTTAGCCAACCTTTCAGTTCTGCTTCAACCCCTTCGACCGCCGTTCGAATGACATCAAAAGTGCCCGCATCGGCATCGGAAACCACGGGTGATTCTTGTTCCGTTTTAAAAAGGGTGACCGACAGATTCACATCTTGGTTTGGGGCCCACTTTACCCCCGCCTCGAGGTTATTCGAGGTATTGGGATCCAATTGGTTGTTGGGATCATTGGTGTTGGCGATCAGGCGCCCGCGACGCGGCGAAAAGGTTTCGCTGTAACTCGCGTAAAGCGAGAGGGCCGTTTTTGGCTTGTAGACCAAACCGAGACGGGGCGTGGTTTTTTCAAGTTTTTTGGTCCCGAGCGCACCATGGGTGGTGTCAAGCGCCTCGATTTCGTAGTGATCGAAACGGGCACCGAGGATGGCATGAACTTTTTCGGAAAACGCGAGTTCGTCCTGGAGGAACATCGAAAAAACTTGGATACCGATGCGCAAATCGTCCTGAAGGTCGACGGTAAAATCATTGGATGTCACCCGGCCGTCGGCGACAGTACCAACGCCGCCACGTAGATCAATCGGGCGCATCACGGAAAAGGTCGCGATATCGGTGCGCGCCCCCCGAACGCCGCGCGCCACATCCGCGGCGGAAGTATCGAAGTAAGCGTTGTAGCGGGTTTGATCCGTGTCGGTATCGGTGAATTCCACACCCCCGAGCAGCCGATGCGTCAGCCGGCCGGTGCTAAAGACGCCGGCCAAATCCCCTGAGAAAACAAGGTTTTCACGGCGACTGGTATCGAGAAACCCATCCATCCTGACTATATTCCGCCGGGGAAGGTAGTCGATGACGAAGAAATTGCGATCCCGTTTGTCATGGTCACCGAAATAGGCATTGAGCGTCGCTTCGAACCGGTCGGAAAAGGCGTGTTCCAGCCTGGCTCGAAAGGCATGGGCTTCCAATTCGCTGGTGTTGTGTTCCTGATCGCCGAAAAAGAACTCGTCTAGGTCCTCGGCCGGGCGGCCGTCGCTGCCGGTGGGAATCCCGCGATCAATGGTGCGCTGGTGATCGGAATATTCGTAAGCCTACCAACGAGCAGGCAAAAACGCGCCCTCGCTTCGGTTAAGCTAGAACCACGAGCCAACGCTAGATTAGGTTGAAGGTCTCGTGCTCATTGGCAAATGCATAGGGAAGCTGAAAGCCGCG
>NZ_JAFREP010000061.1 GCF_017377855.1 Acanthopleuribacter pedis | reverse complement strand
GGTAACTGTAAAATGTTGGTTCCACGTGGGATGTTCCGGCGCGCCTTCCGCGCGCGGGCCGGGGTGGGTTTAAACCCAGCGTTGGCCAAAGGTCTGCTGCGCGCCTTTGGCCAACGCTGGGCTGAAATCCGGCAGGGCTTCACCCTGCCACCGATAACCGGGCTAGCGTCCCACGACCGGCTTTGAGATCGACGGGGCGTGCAGGGTGCAAGGCGTTTACCAAAAATCGGCGCAGACCGGTAGGAACGGCGGCGAATCCACCGCGTCGCAATAATGCGCACAATCCGGGGGGACGGCGGCGAATCCACCGCGCCGCAAGATTTGGGGGGACAGGTAACCGTAAAATGTTGGCTCCACGTGGGATGTTCCGGCGCGCCTTCAGCGCGCGGGCCGGGGTGGGTTTAAACCCAGCGTTGGCCAAAGGTCTGCTGCGCGCCTTTGGCCAACGCTGGGCTGAAATCCGGCAGGGCTTCACCCTGCCACCGGTAACGGGGCTAGCGTCCCACGACCGGCTTTGAGATCGACGGGGGCGTGCAGGGTGCAAGGCGTTTTCCAAAGAGTTGGGGGACAGGTAAATGTAAGATGTTGATTACACGGGGGATGGGCCGGTCGGCCTTCAGCGCGCGATGCTTCCAGAGCTCAATTCCGGCAGTGGTTGAAGCCATGGCGCGCGTCTTTGGCCGATGCTGGGCTGAAATCCGGCCGGGTTTCGCCCTGCCGCCGATGATGGAACCCTTGGGTTCCACCTCGTTTCCCGCCTTTTCGGCCTGTCACAGCTTAAGGGTCGAGATGGTGACGCAGGAAGAGGAGCGCCGCTTTGAGGTCGGTGTAAACGGTCGTTCGAGACAGGGAAAGTTGATCCTGAATGGCTTGGAAACTCTGATCCTCGAAAAAGCGCATGGTCACAATTTGGGCCTGGCGCGGGGCGATTTTTTGTAAGCGCTGCAGGCCTTGTTCGAGGGTGGTGAGCGTCGCGAGATCTAGCGCGGGCATGTCGGGCGCGGCCAAGGCAGTGACCTCGTCCGGGTGGCGGTAGCGGTCCCGGCGCCCTTTCTTACGGCGGTAATTCAGGAGTAAGTAGAGCATGAGCGATTTAACCAGCGCATAGAACTGAGCCCGGTTTTCAAAGTCGCGTGACAGCGGGTAATCCAGCAGTTTGGGAAAGGTCTCGTGGAGCAAATCGGTGGCTGACAGCGTTGCCTGGGCGGCGGTTGGGCCCAGGAAATCGGACCACACGCTGATGGACAAACGTTTTAAGTCGTCGCCGATTTCCTGCCAAAGATGATGGAGGGCGGCGTCGCCGTGGCGCCGCCAGTGGTTGATGAGACAGGTGACGTCGTCGACAGCGCATTTGGCGGGATCGACGGATGTGCTAAACATAAGAAAACTCCAATTACAGGGACAATAGGGCGGGTACCAAGCAAAACATTTACCCGCACCTTTCTATTTCAGTTTGGGCTTGGCCGGGTCGCCGGCTTGGGTTTACGGCGGTGTTGCCATTCGGCCGCGAGGTTGGGGTTGCGGCGCATGGCGCGACGCAACACGGCGGTCGGTGAAACCTGATCCCGCCGGCTCGCCAATTCCAAACGCACCGCAATCGCGTGTTCCGGTGGGATTTGCATGCCCGCCAAGGTGGCTGACGCCTCCATCAGGCCGTGTCGGCCGAAGGGTGCCTCATTAAGGCCGAACAAGGTACCCAAGCCAATCAGCGCAACCCATTGCGGCGAACCGCGGCCGAGGCGACGTTCCACGACCGCGGTCAAAGTGGAGAGGCGGTGGTGCGCCTGATCGTGGTGCCCGCCAAACCACAGGGTTCGAATGACCACCCACTCCTGTTGGAAGTCGCGGTAAGGAGAAGCTTGGACCGCGCCGTTGGTCGGGCGATCAAAGCCCAGCAGGCAGGCCGCCTCGTCCCAATCGCCTCCGTGAAGGGCGGCCCAGGCCAGAACGGCCTCGGCCTCGTGGGTGACGGCTTGATCTTTGCCGGGGCGGGAAAGGGTAAGCACCCGCTCGGCGCCCTGTTGGGCCGCCTCAAAATCACCGGCCTCGGCCTGGAGCCAGGCTTTTTCAATCAGCGGGAGGGTTATTTTGGCGGCCCAGTCCGGGGCTTGATGGTAGTAACTCGCGGCTTGATCGAACATGACCTCGGCCTCGGCGCGGCGGTTCAAACCCGCCAAACTTCGGGCGAGCCCCAGCGCCGCCCGCGCCGCCGGTAACGGGTTTTCCTCGATCATGGCGCGCCCGCCGGTCAAGGCTTGTTCGGCAAGGGTGTGGGCGTCGCTGAAACGGCCCAAACCACAAGCGGCCTTAACCAGGTTGCGTTTGGCGAGCAAGGTGTCGGGATGATGCGCGCCTTTGTGACGTTGCCAATCGGCCAGGACGTCGTGGCTCAAATCAAAGGCCGCTTCGAATTCACCTTGACGGCGGAGGAGTACCGCCAGGTTGTTTTTCACCGTGGTGGTATCGGGGTGATCCGGTCCGAGCACCTTGCGACGGATGCGCAGCGCTTCCTCAAAGGCGGTGCGGCTGGTGTCGAAGCGGCCCGCCTTAAAGGCCAAGTTGCCTTGACCGACCAGAAAGGTGGTTGCCATGGGATGGTTGTCGCCTAGTTTGGCGTGAACCACGGCCACGGCTTGTTCCATTTCGGCCAGCGCTTGGGCGGTTCGGCCGAGCTTGGAGTAAACCGAGGCCAGGTTCGCTTTGACCTGGAGTGTGCGCAAATGGTCGGGGCCGAGTTGCTCGGCAAACAGGGTTTCCAGCCGGCGAAAGGCCCGCTCGGCGGCGTTGAGATCGTCCCGTTCGAAGGCCAAATTGGCCCGCAGACTGTGGTACTGGGTGCGCAGTTCAAGCGGTGCTTCGGTGAGCGGCCCCATCGCGGCGACTTCTGCCAGCCGGGCCTCGGCGGCGGCGAATTGGAGCTGTTTGACATCCCATTCACAGCGGTTGAGGACGGCGGCGGCAGGCTCAAACGGTGTCATCCCGCGTGGATGCGTCTTAAAAAAGGCCTCGGCGCGGTCAAGCAAGGGTTTCGCCTCATCGTTGCGGCCCAGATCCAAGGCGACCAGGCCGAGCAGCATGCCGGCGCGGATGCTTTGCGGGTGATCCTCGCCGTGCCGCGCGACGTAAATTTGGTGCGCGTCCGACAAGAGCCGGTAGCTGGTTTCGAAACGGCCCATGTTGCGCTGCATGGTCCCGAGCACGGTGCCTAGTTTTGCCTGCTGTAGGGGTTGTTCGCGGTAGCGATAGGCGAGGGAAGCGGTGGCGTTTTCCAAAACCTGTTCAATCGTGAGTTGGTTTCGTCCACCGAAAAGATCGGCTTGGCTGAACACATCCTGAAGGAAGCGGGCTGTTTGGGCGTTCATCTCGCGTTCCAGCTGAATTTCGTGCCATTGGCGCCAAAGCGTGACGCTGTAAAAAAGCGACATGGCGCCGATAACGGTCGCGACCGCCAACGCTTTGGCGTTGCGTTTCCCAAAGCAGGTCAAGCGGTAGCGAAGTGAGGCGGGCCGGGCGCTGACGGGCCGGCGGTGTTTGAAGCAGAGCAGATCGCTCGCCAGGGCCGCCACGCCGGGATAACGCTTTTCCGGTTGATAGGCAAGGCAGGTGGCGATCACCGCGTCCAGATCGCCGCGCAGTTTTTTGGTGGCGGAACGCGGCAGGGCGGGCCGGCGACCTTGACGATGGGGATCCTGGTACAGGCGGCGCAACAAGGTACCCGCGAGCGGGGCCGGTTCGCTCCGCATCCGCTCCAGCATAAGCATGAGGGCGTGTTCGTACTCGGCGAACGGGCGCACCCCGGTCAGGATTTGGCACAAAATGACACCCAGCGTGTAAATGTCACACGCGGTCGATAAGGTTTCCCCATTGAGTTGCTCGGGGGCGGCGTAACCCAAGGAGAGCCGGTTGGTTCCCTCGCGGGTGAGGGTTTCTTGACGTCCGGTTTCAGGATCAATCAATCCCGCGATGCCGAAATCGAGCAGTTTGGGGTTGCCGTGTTCATCAACGAGGATGTTGGCCGGTTTGAGATCGCGGTGAATGATCAGTTTTTGGTGGGCGTAGGCGACAGCGTCACATACTTTAAGAAAAAGGTCGATGCGCTGTTCCAAGGTTAATGCCTGCTCCCGACAATAGACATCGAGATGCTGCCCGTGAATGCGCTCCATCACGAAGTAAGGCTGGCCGGATTGGGTTAAGTTCGAATCGTAAATTTGGCAGATATACGGATGCTTCAGGCGGCCGAGAATGCGGCGTTCCAATACAAAACGGCGGGTGGCGTCGCCGCCGACGAGGTGTTGGCGCACCACCTTAATGGCGACCGGTAACTGGGTTTCGTCCTCGCGAACCGCATCGTAGATAAGGCCCATACCCCCTTCGCCCAAAACGTCGATGATGCGGTAGACGCCCAAGCGTTCCGGGGGTTGATCGCCGAGGAGTAGGGAGAAGTCCATGTCTTCTTCCACCGCGAGGCGTTCGGTGACCAGTCGCAGCAGGTCGGTATCGTTACCGCAGCGTTCCTGTAACCAGGTGTGTCGCTGTTCGGGTGGCATGCCCAACGCGTCCATCAACAACTGGAACGCGTGCCTCTCTTTTTTAAGTTGAGCCGACACGAGGCAAGCCTCCCTAGGGGTCGGGTTCGACGAGGTTCGGTTTGCCTTACCCACGTCATTGGTTCGAAGGAAACGTTGTGGCGCACCCTGGTAACGCAAATGCAATGGTTTCATGAATGGCGGGGTAAGCACCCCCCCCGCATGGGGTCGGCGGGCAACCCAAAAACAACCCCTATGATAGCCAAATCGAATTTTTGTGGGCCAATATTTAGAAATACTGTGAAAGATCCTGCAAAGCCAAAAAGGGGTGTATCTCGCTAAATTCAAGCGGGCCGGTGGGAAGATCGTGCCGGGTTCGCCGGCGGATTTTCTCCATTGTTTGTGGAGGCGCTGCGCGTGGTTCTTTCGATTTTTTTTATTTTTTTCTGAACAAAAGCGCGGGCCGGCGACGGGAAGGGGTATCGCGCTGAAAACAGGCGTGTCGGTCTTCGGCGAAACCTGTTTCCATGGCGCATTAATTCACTGATTCATGAGGCTGAATGATGCTTAAAAAACTTTTCCTCCTCTGCCTTCTGCCGGCGTGTCTTTTCCGATACCCGGTGATCGCCGCCGACGCGGGCGGCATCGAGGGCGCATTCACGGTCGACGCCAACGGCGGCGCCGTTTATACCATTCCCATTGAGGTTCCGCCCGGCATTAACGGCGTGGAACCGAACCTGGCCTTGCAGTACCACAGCCAAGCCGGCGACGGCATCCTGGGTGTCGGCTGGAACCTAACCGGCCTGAGTGCCGTGACCCGTGTCGGGCAAATCGAACGCATCGACGGCCGTTACCAACCGGTTCGTTTTGACCGCGTTGACAAAGACCGACTCAGTTTGCACGGGCAGCGCTTGGTGGCCGTGGCCGATAAAAACGGCAACCAACTCACGACGCAAGCGGCCATGAATGCCGCCTACGGTCGTGACGGGACGGTCTACCGCACCGAACGCGAAAGCTGGACCAAGGTCATTGGTCACGGCGACATGGACGACGCCGACGCCTGGTTTGAAGTCCATCTCAAAACCGGCGCCTCGATGGAATTCGGTCGCGCCGACAACGCGGCCGCGACCCATATCGACGGCCGCATTCGAGCCTGGGGCCTGAACCGCAACCAGGACATCAACGGCAACTACATTCGCTACCAATACCAAACCGGAACGCCCGGTTACTTGTTGGTGTCGCGGATTGATTACACCGGCAACGGTTCAGATGTGGCCCCAAAACGCAGCGTGCGTTTCGATTACCGCCGCTTCCAAACCCAAACCCGTTACATCGCGGGCAAAGCGCTGGATGTGGCCCACCAACTGACGACGGTCACCGCCTACCTGAAGGAAACCCCCGTCACCCGTTACCGATTAACCTACGCGCTCAGCGACAGCAGCAACCGCTCCCTGGTGCAGTCTGTCGAACGCTGCGGCTACCGAAGTGACGCAACCTGGTCCTGCTTTGAGCCGACCGAATTTTCCTGGCAAGATCCCGGCAAACGCGCCTGGGCGGCCCGCGATATGGCGGTTTCGGGGTTGACGGATCTGGGCGATTTGAACCAAACCGCGCGTTTCATCGATTGGAATTTAGACGGCTGGACCGACATCCTTTACATGGTCAACGCACCCGGCCGAACCTACCGTTCCCAGGTTCGGTTGTTGGAAAATGTCGCGGGCGAGGACGGCACGCGCCAGTTCAAACAATCCGTGGTGCGCAACCTCGATTTCCGTTTCTTGCGGTCCGCTTCCATTTGGGTTGTCGACATGAATGGCGACGGCCGTTTGGATTACCTGTTCAAGTACCACGACCACGATCTCGACGACGCGGGCAAACTGGCCATGGTGTCGCGCGACAGCAACGGCCAGGTCGCGCTGAATTTACTGGGGCGTCGCGATCCCAACCTACGTGTGTATACCACCGCCGCCGAATGGGTCACCGACATGAACGGCGACGGGATGATCGACATTGCCTACATGGATGACGACCGACGCACCTATTATGTTCAATACGGCGACGGGACGGGTTTCGCGGCACGGGGTACCCGTTTCGGCAGCCACAACATCGAGATTAAACTGGATGCGACCTTCCAATGGTTGGCCGATGTCAACGGCGATACGCTTCCCGATTTGATCCTCGTCGACGACGGCGATTTACTCAATCCCGACGATGGCGATATCTACGTGATGCGCAACCTCGGTGATCGCTTTGCCGCCAAAGAGAAGTGGTACGACGCCCAGCCCGGCGGAAACGCCGAGGACGGTTTTTTCGACCGATACACCTTTGCGGGACAGCGTTGGATCACCGATATCAACGGCGACGGCCTGGCCGATGTGGTTTTTGGTTCATCCGGCACCGGGCAACCACTCCACGGCTTACTTTCGACGGGAACCACTTTTGTCGAAACCGAACTGGCCCGACTGGGCAACGACGTCGATCCCAGCCAGGATCGTCTGTGGTTTGGCGATGCCAACAACGACAAAGCCGTCGATATTTTCTGGCGTGATCATTCCGCGAAAAAAACCTGGGTGTTCTACAACCGCAACGGGGTGCCCAACTTTGACAGCAGCCCCGTCTTGTTTGCCGAGGACGGCATCGACAGCAGCCTGAGTTTCATGGCCGACCTCAACCTGGACGGACGTGTGGATCAACTACTGCGCGACGATGACCGCGACACCCTGAAGTTAATTGAGTCGCGTAGCCCGCTGGTGGTTGAGGCCGTTTACGAGGTGAAGGAACCCTTTGGCGGCGGTGTCCGCATCAGTTACCGTCCCTTGAGCCAGGCCCGCTATGGGGGTGCACAGCCGTTTGGGGAATTGATTCCCGCGCCGCGATCAACCGTGGTCGTCAACGAATACACCCTCAAACCCGGTCTTGGGACCGACATGACCTATTCCATGGGTTACATGGACGGCATGATCCATCCGTTTTTGGGTTTTGCCGGCTTTGGCCATGTCAGTCGCCTCAACAATACCTCGAACATTAACGAGGTCCGCGAATACCACCAAAGCTTCCCGAAAACGGGAACCGTGGCGCGCGAATACACCCAGTACCGCTGGTCCGTCATTGAAGAAACACGCTTTACCGTTGCGGCCGAAACCACCGCCAACGATTGGGTTTGGATGGTTCACAACACCCAGGTTGTCAGCGGCCGTAAATACGCGGGCGGCAAAACCTTTCAACACGAAACCGAGATGACCTATGACGCTTACGGCAACCTGCTGACGACATGGCGCAAAGGCGATCCCGATGATACGGCGGATGATCGGGTCACCGTCCATCAATACCAAAACAATGAGGCAGATTGGATGCTGGGTTTTCCCAGCGCGAGCAAAACCATGGCACGCAACAGCGTTCCCACCCCGAGCAGTGTCGACTTCTCGCGCATGGTAACGGGTGACCTCGCCTTAACCCGCTTCGGCTACGATACCCACGGCAACCGTACCAAGCTGGAAACCTACCTTGATGAATCCAACCGGTGGGCCGTGGAAACCTTTACTTATGATCGTTTCGGCAACCAGACCGGTCACACCAACGCGCTGGGCAACACCACCACCGTGACCTACGACGCCGAATACCATAGCTTCCCCGTGACCACCCGTTTCCCCGCCGCGGGTTTAACCCAAACCACAAGCTACGCCGCGCGCTGGGGCGAAACCGCGACGACCACCGACGCCAACGGCAACCAAACACGCATTACCTACGATGCGCACGGCCGACCCACGGCCCATTACGCACCCAATCCACAAGGTCGCGAGACCCTGGTGAAAACCCTGCGTTACGCTTTTGATCGCGACAAGGGTTATTACGTGGAGACCCGTTACCGCGATGATTGGAACGGGAGCAACACCGCCGACTGGACCTGGGAACGCGTGTACTACGACGGCTTATTGCGTGAAATTCGCCAGGAGGCCAAAGGGCCGAGTCCCACCAAAACGCGGGTCACCCGCTTTAAATTCGATGCCGCGGGTCGTCTCGTGGGCAAAACCCCGACCTACTTTGCCGACGAGGGACCGGCGTATAGTGTGATCCGATACGGGGATCGCGGTTTGATGGAACGCATCGACGAACCCAACGGTTCTTGGGCCAAATTTTCCTATGGTCACGATCTCTTCGGTGAGTACCAGGCAACCGCCACCTACGAACCGGGCCGGGTCGGCGAAAGTACCTCAGCGATCCTCAATACCTGGCACGATGTGCTGGGTCGCGAAATTCGCAAACGTTCGCCCGACGGGACCCTGTCCACCCTGCGTTACGACGCCATGGACCGGCTGATTGAACAAGACGGCGGCGGCACCGGCCGTTACCGTTACAACTCCCGGGGTCTGCAGACCCGCATCGAGGAAGACGATACCGGCACCAAAACCCTGGCTTACGACGCCCATGGGCGTTTGACGCGGACCACCCACGGCACCATCATGGTGCGCTTCGGTTATGACGCCATGGATCGCGTCACCAGCGAAGAACACATCGACAACCGCAACTTCGACGAAAACGTCACCTACACACTCAGCTACGATGCATCGGCCGTTCAAAACGGGCGCGGTCAACTCACCAAGGTGATGCGTGATCGGGATCCGGCCACGTGGACCATGGCCTACGACACCAACGGCAATTTAACCCATACCGCCGTTGAGGTGGGTTTTGCACCTTTTGCCACCGCGGCGGCGACCAAAACCTGGGCCACCAGCCGGACCTTTGATCCCCGCGGCCGGCTCAGACGCATCAATCACCCCGACGGTTCCGTTGTGGAACACACCTACGGCGGCGAGGGCCATTTGGCCCAAATTCGCTTGAAAGAATCCGGTGAAAGCAGCTTTAAAACCTTGCTTGCTTACGACGAATACAGCGGGATCGGCTTGCCGGGTCGCATTACCCACGGCAACGGTTTGGTGACCCGTCACGGATTTGACAGCACCGGGCGCCTGCTGAGCCGTTCGCTCAAACGCGGCAACACCGCGCTGCTCGATACCCGCTACCAGTGGAACAACGCCAACTTGATCACCGCGATCACCGAGGGCGCCCAAACCAACGCCGGCCAAAGCTTTCAATACGACAACGCTTTGCGGCTTACCAAGGCGACCGGGATTTACGGCACCATCGACTACAGCTACGACGGGAACGGAAACCTGATGTCGCGCAACGACACCCAATTCACCTACGACTTGGCCGCGGTGAACCAAGTGATTTCCGCGAGCAGCGGGCATCAATTCAGCTACGACCGCCAGGGTCGGCGCAACCGCACCGAATTGAACGACGGGAGCGCCTTTGCCTATACCTGGAGTTCCGACGGCATGATGCGCCGCATCCGCCACCGACAGCAACGCAACGGTGCTTGGCAGGACATCATGCGCGCCACCTACGATGTTGCCGGTCAGCTTTTGTCGAAATGGACCGAAAGCGGCGAAACCACCTTGTACCTTGCCGAGGGCTTTGAAGTGGTGCATACCGCTTCCGGTCGTTACCAAACCACGCTCAATATTGCCGGCCCGTCAAAACCCGAGGTGGCCGTGACCCGTGCCGGCCAAGGACGGGCGGCTTCCAAGTGGCACCAAGGCGGCATGTTCGATCCCGGTAGCGCCGCCGGTCTGTGGTTTTGGTCCCTGTCACGGGGTGAAACCGCCCTGACCGCCGTCGCCGATTCACCTTGGACCTTCCCCCTTGTCGCGGTTGCCTTGTCCTCGGCCTGGCTTGCGCTGTTTGCCTTGCTCGGCTTGCGCGCCGCCCATCGTCGTTCACGACTGGGTCGACTGCGGTCTCATCTGGCGCGCTGGGCGCCCGCCCGGCTGAACACCGTTCCGGTTGCCACCGACTATCTGCGTCGTCACACGCCGCGGCGTGCGTTCGGCAACGGGCTGTTGTTCCTGCTGCTCGTGGTACTGAATCCCAGCGCCGTCGCGGGGATGAGCGCCGGTGCCAACGGCGCCGGGGTTCCCGTCGCGGGTACCGTTCGTTACTTCCATAGCAATCAGGTGTTTAGCACCAGCCTGGTCACCGACGGAAACGGCCAAGTGACCGCCACCATGCACTACACACCTTACGGCATGCCGGTCGAATCAAGCGGCACCGACGATTTCCGCCCCAAATTCGGCGGCAAAGAATACCTGGCAAAAGCCCAGTTGTACGATTTCGGCGCCCGCTATTACGACCCGCTCACCGCTTCCTTCCTCACCCCCGATCCCGAGGGGCAATTCCTCTCGCCCTACACCTTCACCAATGGCAACCCCACCAGCGCCGTCGATCCCGACGGTCGTCTGGCGATGCTGCTGTTTTTCATCGTGCTGGGTGGTTTGATCGGGGCCTACATGGGTGGTGTCGCCGTCAACGGCGGTAACTACAATCCGGTTGAATGGGACTGGAGCTCCGGCAAAACCTGGAAAGGCCTGCTGGCCGGTTTCCTGATTGGGGCCGTGGCCGGTGCCATTGGAACCCCGGTGTTTGCCTCGGGTAACCTGCTCGCCATGGCCGCATTCGGGACCTTGTTCGGTGGGATCGAAGCCTTCACCATGGGTGCAATCAACGGTTATCGCGGCTCCGAACTTTTTGGTTACATGGTCGGCGGGTTCATCGCCGGCGGCCTCGGCGGCCTGGCTTTCGGCACGGTTGGCAAGCTGTTTTCACCCTTGGTTCGGGCCGGACGGCACGCGTTCCGGTTTTTCCGTTCCTCCGTGGCGAAATCGGTTCGTTCGGTGCGTGCGGCACCCCGTGCCTTGACCAAGGTTGCCCAGTGTTTCACCGAAAAAACCGAGGTGGTTACCGAAGACGGGCGCAAACCGATTGCCGAGATTGCCGTGGGTGATCGAGTCTGGTCCTGGAACGAGGAAACCGGTCGAACCGAAACCAACACCGTGACCCGCCTGTTCCGCAATCAGGTGAACACGCTGGTCACCGTGGATTTGGGCGATCAGCAAATCGAAACCACGACGGAACACCCGTTTTATGTACAGGGCGAAGGTTGGATCGAGGCCGAAAAACTCAAACCCGGCGATCTGTTGATTGGGTTTGACGGGCGCACGGTGGAAGTCAATGGCCTGCGTTTTGACGAAGGTGTGTTCCGGGTTTACAACTTTGAAGTTGCCGGGGCGCATACCTATTTCGTCAACCAACGCGGCGCTGAGCTCGGTGTGCGTCCGGTAGAGGCCGTGCTGGTCCATAACCTGTGTATTGCCGAACGCGCGCGCCAAATCCAGAACCAATACGTGCGTTCCGGTCTGCGCTCCGCGGACGGGAAAAACATCGCGGTGGCCCGTTTTCGGGTGAAAGGTGGACCGGTGCGCGAACGGGTGGCCGTGAGTGGTGCCAAGGATTTTGGTGTCGACGGCGAGGTGAGCTTCCAACGTGAGCGCTTCTTTAAAGCGCGTGTCGACGGTTGGGATCGGAGCCAAGATACCGAAATCAAGATTTTGGATTACATCCACCGCCAGATTCGCCGTAACCCGAAGGTGAAAGGGAATCTGGAAATGTTCACGCCGCGCGCGCCTTGCCGTTCCTGTTCACGGGTGATCCGCGATTTTCGGAGCATCCATCCCAACATCAACCTCAAAGTGACCCATGCCCAAGGGCGTATCAATGAAGGGTTTTTCTTCTAACCACGCGAACACCAAGTGATCGCATCAAGGGGCGCCGGTCTGGGACCGGCGCCTTTTTATGTTAGGCGGTAGCTGGATGGCCTCCTGAAAAACGGGGGAATCGACCTCGGGGATGACCGATGAGCTGTTCAAGGATTTGTCTTAAACAGTTGAATAAAAGGTAGTTAATTTGGATTTGGCCAGGTGGATAGGTGCTGGATTCCTGCGTTCGAATGGTGGTGTTATCTTTCTGGTTGTGTTGTTTTTTCTTCAGTGTGCGGAAAAACGTGAGCAAGCGCACACACCTTTTGGGTTTTAGTCGCGTGGTAGGAGGCAGAGAGACGACGCGAAGGCGTCTTTTGATGTCGACAAGACATCACCTTTCCGTATAGCTATCAAAAAACAGGCTTTGTTGTCGCGTACCGTACGGCTTATCGGCCAGAGCCGCGTTTTTGCGCGGTCGTCGGCGCACTGGAAGACGGTGGGAAAACCTGTTTTCTATCCGGGTGATACCCGATCCCGCCACCGCGGCGGCCGGTACCATCCACGAGCCACCGTGATGCGAACCTCGGTCCTTGATTGCCTCGACGCGACCTTGGCGGGTGCGAGCTGTGCCCATGCCCGGCCATGCCGCGCATGGGCACCCCTGTGCCCGGTCGCGGGGTGGCACTGAGATTCGATCCCAAAAGTCTGCAGCCCTAACCCTTAAGAAGGAGGTATTCCCCCATGAATCAGGAGTATGTCAACGAGGTGAACCATTGGTTGCGCGACCTCTCACCGGAATTAAATCTGGACGAAGGCGGTTTCTGCGCGCTTTGCATTGACGGCGTGGAACTCGGTCTGCAATTGACCGAGGAAGGAAGCCACTGCCTGTTGCATTCGGATCTGGGAGGCGTTGATACCAACAATCCCACGCTTTTACGCAAAGCACTGGGGGCGAACCATTTTGAGAAAAACAGTCCCGGTTGTTTTGTCGCCCTCAACGAGGCCCGCAATATCCTCGAGCAACATGCTTTTTTATCGATTGCCGAGTTGGGTCACCAGACCTTTGCCAACACCCTTTTTAATTTCGCGCTTGCGGTGCAGGAACGGCAACGCGCCTTCCAACAAAACAACGCGTCGGAAACCGAGGTATTGCCCTTGACCCTCGCTCAAGCGACCACGCCGGGGTTTATCAACTTTGCTTAATTTCGGCATTTAAACCCTGGCTCCCTCGTGGGGCAACCGTTTCCATCAACCTAAATCGGCCGTCGATCCAATCCGTGTTTCAAATGGGCGACGACGCCTTTCTTTAAGGAGTTCCATCATGTCAGGCCTATCTTCTATTTTTAACGCAATCCGCGGCAGGTCCAATCGAACCCGTCAGCCCGTTGCACCGGGTGCCGTGCGTCAGCCCCGTCGGGTCTATCCGGGAAGAGCCCAAGGACCGGGGCAGCCCCCGGTAGGGCCCAACCTCCAGGGAGCGGCACCGCGGCAAATGCAAGTCGCCGCGGCCGCACAAACGAACCATGGCGCGCCCGCGCAAACCAACCATGGCGCGCCCGCGCAGACGAACCATGGCGCGCCCGCGCAAACCAACCAGGGCGCGCCCCTGCAAACGAACCATGGCGCGCCCGCGCAAACCAACCATGCCGCGACCTTGAACACGCGTTTTAACACCACCCATTTCACGGCGGAAATGACCCGCCAAACGACTCAGGGGATGATGGACTTTATCGCGGACAAAACCCTCAATGTCGACCAAGCCAAAACGATTGTCAAAATGGGCCCCGCGGAATTTGCCGATTGGCAAGAGAGCGGTATTACCCTCAAACACTGGCAGGATTTCAAAGCCGTGGCTAAGGGCAAAGCCTTTCTGTTTGTACGGCCGGTGAACACCCTGTCGACCACCTTAATTGATGAAGGGTTTGGAACCAAAGGGATGGATATTAAAGGCAAGAGTGCCGATTGGGGTCCCCAGGCGGGTTTCATTCCCGTGGACCAGAATTTGAGCAAGTTGGCAGGCAAGGCCGCGGAGGTGGTTAAGTACCGCGGCAAGTTGGATCAGAGCTTGGACGCGAACGGCAGTCCTGTTGCGGCCGCGCCCTTGCGCTTGAGCGAGAACCGGCTCAATGAACTGATTTCGCTCAAGATTCTCCCGGAGAACTTCGAACCCGGCAAGCCCTTCACGACGCAAGACCCCCAAAACCCCGCCAAAGAACGGACCTTCCTCATCGAAAAACAGGCGGGGGGTTTCGAGGTTATGGTTGCGCCCCCCGGCAAAGGCGCGGCTGAGGCGAAAGCCGGCGATTTTGAGCCCTTGATGGTGGTCGGGTACTCGGACGGCGGCAACGTGAACCCGGTAACGGCGGATTACGACCTTTTCGCCGCATGCCCGGATCGGAAGTGGGCGGAACGCTCCTTCAGTCACTTGAAAAAGGGAGACCCCAATGAAAACGTTGCACCGCCAACGACGGATTTAGGCGGGGTAACGCCTTGGGACAAACACTTTATTGAAGAATGTAACCAAAAAATGACCGGCGATACGCCGCGCGTGGTGCATCATGGGCCGGAAACAAGCAACCCCGATCCACAGATGGATGATTTTGTTTTAATGTTCACTTCTTCCGGCAACGCGCGCCGGGTGGAAATCGATGATCTTCCCGACATTTGGCATGACATGGCGCAGGGGCGGCACATTCTCGAAAGCAACCCCAAATGGGAAGAGCATCACCCAGGGCTTCGCCATGAGACCCGCTCCGAAATCAGCGCGCGTAGCCAATTTGGCAAAGCAGGGCTGAGCGTACTCAACGAAAGCGACTTTGCGGAGGAGACGAAATTCCTTAATAGAAAAGAATCCGAACTGAGCCTTGGTGAGAAATACCACGTCCGCCAGATGGGTGCGAAAGAAGCGTTGGCTCAGGCCAAGGCGACCGCCCAAACGAAAACGGCCAAACCCGCCGAGGCAGCCGGCGCGGTGAAGGACGTCTAAGTCCTACGCGCACGCCCCGCGTTTTCAGGATGCCTCTGAGTGGAAAGGGGCGGTGCCGCTCGGCGCCGTCCCTCAAGAAGGCAATGTGGGGCAAGGTGGTGACAGGCATGTGCAAAATGCCGGTTCCGCGAGGGATGCTCCGGCGCGCCTTCAGCGCGCGGGCCGGGGTGGGTTTCAACCCAGCGTTGGCCAAAGGTCTGCTGCGCGCCTTTGACCAACGCTGGGCTGAAATCCTGCAGGGCTTCACCCTGCCACCGGTAATCGGGCTAGCGTCCCATTGCCGGTTTTGGGATCGGCGGAGGCTTGCACGGTGCAAGGCGTTTTCCAAAAATCGGTGCAAGCCGGATGAAACGGCGGCGAATCCACCGCGGCGCAAAAATGGGCACAAACCGGGAGGAACGGCGGCGAATCCACCGCGGCGCAAAAATGGGCACAAACCGGGTGGAACGGCGGCGAATCCACCGCGGCTCAATAATGGGCACAATCCGGGTGGGACGCCGGCGAATCGACCGCGCCGCAAAAATGGGCACAAACCGGGTGGGACGCCGGCGTGGGAACCGGTGGCACGGCAACGCCGTGCAGGATTTCAGCCCAGGGTGCGCACCCGGCGCGAAGCAGACGGGTGCGCACCCTGGGTTAGCATCGATAGTTCGAGGTACGCTGAAGGCGTACAGGAGCCACGCAAACAGGAGAAACGGGGGACAGGCAGGCGAAACGGGTTGGAAATGCGTGACATCTTGGGAAAAACGGGGGGACAGGCAGGCGGAACGCGCTGGAAATGGGAGACATCGAGGTATTGGGTGTGCCGTGTCATGATGGTCACGATCCGGGTGGGACGCCGGCGTGGGAACCGGTGGCACGGCAACGCCGTGCAGGATTTCAGCCCAGGGCGCGGACCCGGCGCGAAGCAGACGGGTGCGCACCCTGGGTTAGCATTGATCGTTCGAGGTACGCTGAAGGCGTACAGGAAGAAACGGGGGGACAGGCAGGCGGAACGCACTGGAAATGGGAGACATCGAGGTATTGGGTGTGCCGTGTCATGATGGTCACGATCCGGGTGGGATGCCGGCGTGGGAACCGGTGGCACGGCAACGCCGTGCAGGATTTCAGCCCAGGGCGCGGACCCGGCGCGAAGCAGACGGGTGCGCACCCTGGGTTTGCATTGATCGTTCGAGGTACGCTGAAGGCGTACAGGAAGAAACGGGGGGACAGGCAGGCGGAACGCACTGGAAATGGGAGACATCGAGGTATTGGGTGTGCCGTGTCATGATGGTCACGATCCGGGTGGGA
>NZ_JAFREP010000060.1 GCF_017377855.1 Acanthopleuribacter pedis | reverse complement strand
CGGGTGGGACGCCGGCGTGGGAACCGGTGGCACGGCAACGCCGTGCAGGATTTCAGCCCAGGGCGCGGACCCGGCGCGAAGCAGACGGGTGCGCACCCTGGGTTAGCATCGATAGTTCGAGGTACGCTGAAGGCGTACAGGAGCCACGCAAACAGGGGAAACGGGGGACAGGCAGGCGAAACGGGTTGGAAATGGGTGACATCGAGATATTGGGTTTGCCGTGTGGCTGTTGCGGCGGCGTCGCCAAGATCGCGCCGCGGCAGGTAAACATAACCTCGAACGGTGCCTATCCCAACAGCATTTTTCTCCTCAAAAGCCTTCCACAAAAAGAAGGTTTTTGAGGAGAAAAATGCCCTCGTTCCAGGCGATATTCCCGCGGCCTTTAGGCCGGAACGCCCTTGCGATCAACAACACGAGAAAAGTAACTGACCGCTTCCCAATCCACGCAACCCCATCCTATTCGATCTCGCCCAATAACGCCGCGCATGCCGGCAAGGTCCCCACGCGTTCGCTTAACTGACGGCACAACTCCGCCGCCTTTTGCGTATCGCCCGCGGCGTGGAGCAGGCGCGCCAAATCGACCGTGGTCGCCTCGTGAAACGGGGTGTGCTCCAGAACGCGGCGGTACCACACCTCGGCGTCTTCCAAACGGCCCGCGGCCGCGTGTTTGTTGCCGATCAAACGGCCGATCTCGGGATACCAAGGACGGATATGCACGGGATCACGATCATAATGTGCCGTCATCCCCGCGTACGCGCGCTCCAGCGAACCAAGTGCTTGCTCCGGTTGACCCTGAATCGTCAACAGCTCGGCTTGGTTGATCAGGGCACCCCAGGCATGAGGATCCAATTCAATCGCGCGCCGGTAGGCGGCGTGGGCCGCCGCGAACTGTCGGCGCGCCGCCAAGACCAAACCCAAGGTGCGATGGGCTTTCGGGTTGCCGCCGTCCAAACGAACCGCGCGTTCCGCCAAAGATTCGGCCCGTTGCAACATGCGCTGCGCTTGGGGGCCGTCCACCCGACCCGTGGCCAGGGCGTTGGTCAGGTCGGGTTCCTCCGCCGCCAATCCATCGAGGGATTCCGGCCAACGAATCACCGTTTGGACCAGGGTATTGGCCAAACCCAAGGTTGCCGCGGCGGAATCGGGATCCTCGGCGATTACCCGTTCGTAAAGCGCCCTTGCCGATTCATTATCGCCACGCGTGAATTGGTAGTAAAAATCGTCGGCGCGCCGCAGCATCGGGTTCTCCGCCGGAATGGGTTTCGGCTTCATCAGCATCAGACCGGCAATCACCGCAAACACCGCGAAAAAGACGACCGCCGTTAGGATGGGAAACACTTGTTTCGCTTGTGTCGCTTGTGTCGCTTGTGTCGCTTGTGTCGCTTGTTCGGCCGGCTCGCGCGCTTCCGGTGGAGAAGTTGCGGGAAGCTCTGACGCGACGGCCGGCACATGAATGATCGAGGGTTCAGGTTCGCGGGGTGGGGTCCGTTCGACCGGCGGCGTGGCTTCCGGCTCGGCAAGCGCCAACAACCGATAGCCGCGTTTCGGCAGGGTTTCGATGAAACGCGGGGCCTGGGCGTCGTCACCCAGCGCTTTGCGCAGCTTTGAAATACAACGCGCCAATGCGCCCGCGCCGACCGCCGTATCCGGCCATACTTGGTCGTGAATCATGTGATGGGACACCACCTCGCCGCGATGCCGCGCCAAAAGCAACAGCACGTCGGCGCTTTTGGGCTCTAACTCGACCAGCGTTTCGCCGCGGCGTAGCCGACCCGCCGCGACGTCGAAGGTCCAGTCGCCGATACGAATGATTTCCCTATCCACCGCCATGCATCACCCCGTCATCATGAAAAATAGAGGTTTCCATCATGACTTTAAACCATTGAGAACGCATAGTAATTACCGAAATAACCGATGAAGGAGCGGGCGATGCGCGCATGTTTGATTGGCATGGTTTTGTGGGTGATTTTGCCGGGGTTTTTGATTGGCGAAGATGCCGATGCTTATTCGCCCGGTGAACTTCAAGCAGATTTTGACGCCCTGTACGAAGGGCTCAAAGCCGCCCACTTCGATCCGTTTGTCCATATCAGCCAAGCCGAGATGGATCGCGCATTCCAAACGCGTCGCGCCGCCCTTAAGAAACCCATGACCGAAAAAGAAGCCCGTGTCTTCTTCCAACAATTCGTGGCCCTGGGCAAGATTGCCCACGCGCGGGTCGACCTTCCCGTTCCCGCCTTCCTGGCCTACCTCGAAGCGGGCGGCGTGTTTTTTCCACTCGATGTGAAGATCGTGAACCAACGAACCTTGATCACCGGCAACGACAGCGGCGTCCCCGAGCTCGCGGCGGGCCAAGCATTGATTGCGATGAACGGCATCACCATGAAGGAATGGTACCGGCGACTCGGCGCCTATTGTTCCGCCGATACCGAAACCATGCTTCACGGCTTTTTCGAAACCCAATTCCCGTTTTTGTTGTGGTTGGAAGTGGGTGAGCAAACCGAATTCAGCGTCACCGTGATCGACAGCGCCGCCAAGAAACAAAGGGTGACGGTGCCCGCGCGAAATCGCGCCTTCATGCAACAACAACGGGCGAAGCGCAAGGGACGTCTGACCTTGGACGACGGCCGTTCGTTCCGTGTCTTGCCCGACGGCATCGGTTACTTGCGGCCCGGTCCTTTTTACAACACCGAAAGCGAGGACCCGTGGGACAACACGTCCTTTGTCCGTTTCATCGACGCCGCTTTTGAAGCGTTGCGCGCCCAGGCCGCGTTAATCATTGATCTGCGCGACAATCCGGGTGGTAGCAACAGTTTTAGCGATCACATGTTGGCATGGTTCGCGGATAAACCCTTTCGTTTTGCTTCCAGCTTCGAGGTCAAGGTGAGCGAGCAGTCCACCGCGGCCAATGCCCAACGGCTCAAGCCCGGTGAAACGGATTCGATTTCAGCGCGCTACGCCAAAGAATACGCCAAACGCAACAACGGCGAGGTGTTCCCCTTTGAGATAAAAGAAACCGCGCCTCGCAAGGGGAACCGGTTCACCAAACCCGTGTACCTGTTGGTGAACCGTCATTCCTACTCAAACGCGGTTGTGGTGGCGGCCATGGTGCAGGATTACGGGTTCGGCACCGTGCTCGGCGAAGAAACCAACGATCTCGCCACCACCTACGGTGCCATGGAACGGTTTACCCTGCCCAACACCGGGATTTCGGTGGGTTACCCCAAAGCCCATATCGTCCGGCCCAATGGAGATCGCACCGTGCGGGGTGTGGTGCCGGACATCGCCCTCGCAACGCCGCTAATCGAAGGCGAGGACGACCCGGTTTTGACCAAGGCGGTCGAACAGGTAAAGGCCCATTTAAAACAATGATTCACCAACGCTGGGTTAGCCGAGCTAAAGCCGGATGACGGTCCCGCTTTTGTGCAAGTCCAACCTTTCTTGGCGGTCGGGGGTCAGCAACACCACGGTGATTTGGTGAATGTCCGGCAAAACCTCGCGCCAGTTGACCGTCAACTGTTGGTCCCTCAACGTGGAACCGCACTGAAGGGTCCAGTGAACCATGACGTTGTGGTGATCCGTTTCATGGGTTTTCGAATGCCCGCCGCGATCATGCCGCGCGTGCGCATGCCCATGGTCGTGATGCGGGTGGGCCTGTTCCTCGACCTCGCCGAGCACGGTGACGGCACAGCCCGCTTTGCGATGGAGCACCAGCATGCTTGCAAGGGCCGCCTTCAGTTTGTTTAGGCCGGCTTCTTTGCGGGCTACTTCCAACGGGTTACGCGCCGCGTGTTCGAACCCGTATACCGACCCCGCGGGGACGATTAGTTCGGCGACAATTTGGTGGTCCTCGCCGACCACCAGGTTGAGCTCGGCCTTGCCGTGGGTGTGGGCCGCGTGTTGGGCGGCACACGGCGGTGCGGCCAACAGGAAGAGGATCGGCAGGGTGGCTTTTCTCAGACAAAAAACAGATCGATTAAACATAACGCCTCTCAATGGTAACTTTCGCTCGCCAGCCCTTCCATTTGGAAACCTGCCGATCCAAAGGGGCTGTCGACTTCTTGAACGTGGAGTTTCCCCGTGACCCAAATTGGTTCCCAGGCCCAGGGATCAATGCGTGCCTCCGCATGTTGCATTTTTACGAAAATAACCTGATTCATCGGCGGGGTAGGTCCGTGAATACAGGCGCCCGCGTGGGGCGTGAGCAGAAAAATTTCGCCGACCTCGTCAAGGGGCACCACAAAACCGGGAACGCGAACCCTTTGGGCGAGGGCCTGTTTCAGCTCGGGGCCGATGGTCCCGGACCGCGTGTCCAACTGGGCGAGGACCGACCAATCGATGGTGCCCTCGGCGGCCGGCGGTCCGTTTCCCGTGGGGAGGAAGCGGCAAGCCGTCGGGGGTTGCAGGACCGTGGTGAGAAGAACCGCCGCGGTCAGGAGCGCGGCCCAGGTACGTGGGCCATGCCTTGGCTTCTCGCGGGTTTCCCCGCGGGCGTGTTTGGCGTGAATCAGTTGCAGGCCGTGGCCCGCGGCCAGGCTCAAGCCACCCGCGCAGGACAAAAATTCACCGATGAGGGTTTTGATTCCCCACCAATTCGCGGTGATCACGGCGACCAAACCGCCGATCATCAGCGCCGCGGGTAGGGGACCGTAGCAACGTCGTGGTCCGAACAGGCTGAGGGCCACCAAACCCATGGCGAACCCGATCATCAACCAGTGTAGGGCCGGGTTGACCAGGAGGCTGACGGCCGAAAAACTGAGCAGCGCCGATCCCAGCATCAACACAAAACAATGAACCGCGCACAGGCCGGCTAGGAGCGCGCCGATGCGGTCAACCCAGGGGAAGGTTTGGGGAGGGTCCGTTTGCGGCGGATCGAAGGAGTGGTTCACGATAGCATCCTCCACGTTTTGGGTAGCCGGTGTTAAAGACCGACGCTGAGGCCGTCGGCGAGGGTATTGCGGTAAGCATGAACGGCGGGGACCAAACCCATCAGCATGCCCGCCGCCCACACCAGCGCGAGATAACCCCACTCAAGCGCGGAGGGAGGGCGAATCGGTAACACCAAGCCGAATGCATGTTCGAGCAGCGGTTGCGCCGAAACCAGCAGGCCGTAGTTGAGGCAAAGTCCCACGAGAAGGCCCAGCAGGGTCAGCGTGGTTGCTTCGAGGAGGAGCAGTTGCACCACGGTGACCGGTCCCGCGCCCACCGCGCGCAACACGGCCATTTCCCGACGCCGTTCCTGCAGGGTGGCCAAAAGCGAGACCAGCATGCCGGTCAGTCCCACCAGAACAACCATCGCGGCGATGGCTTTTAGCGCCGCGTCCGTTTGGTTGATCCCGCGCCACAGGGCGGACAGGGCCACGCCGGGAATGATTGCTTGCAGCGGTTCGCCGCGGTCGGTGTTGATTTCCCGCTGCAGGCGCATGGTATCGATGCGTGAATGCAAACCAAGAAAAAATGCGGTCAGGGAGGATGCCGGGGAAGCGCCCTGTTCCTCGGCGCGAGGGGGTTCGCCGCCGTGGATCGCCTCCATACCGGTCAGGGTGATCAGCACCGTTTGGTCGATGGGTGTGGCGGTGCGCTCGAGAATGCCGGTCACGGTGAAGGGGTGATCACCGTGGTCGGAGAGGCCGACCGGGGCCGATAATCCGTGAGATAAGATGATGCGTTTGCCGACATGGTAACCCAGCGTTTCCGCCACTTTATGACCCACCACCGCTTCAAAAGTTCCGGCCGGCGCCTGGCCGGAAGCGAATCGGAGGGGTTGGTTTTGGTGATGGCGGATGTGTTCGAAGTAACTTTGATCGGTGGCAACCACGCGGAACCCGCGATGGCTGTCGCCGAGCGAAAAAGGCACCGCCCAGGCAACCGCGCGATGGTCGCGGTAACGGGCGAAGGTGGCGTAATCGATGTTGTCCGGGGTGGTGCCGATCCCAAAAACGGTAAAAAGTACCAGTTGCAGATCGCCCACGCGGGTGCCGACAATGAGATCGGTCCCGTTAATTGTATTGGAAAAACTATCGCGCAGGCCGGTGCGCACTTGCTCCACCGCCAGGAGCAACGCCACCGATAAGGCGATGGACAGGGCCGTGAGCAGGCTCGCGGTGAGGCGGTCCCGCAGCGAGGCGGTTGCGAGGCGTAGGATCACGGGTCACCCGCCTGGTTGAGCACGGAAAGGTCGACCGCGCGGTCGAAGCGCTTGGCCAGGTGTCGGTCGTGGCTCACAAAAATCAGCGTCGAACCAACCGTCGCGCATTGTTGAAACAAGAGGTCGAGGAACTCGCGGCGGTTGGTTTCGTCCAAGGCGGAGGTCGGTTCGTCCGCGATGATCAGTTCCGGGCCGCCGATCAACGCCCTGGCCGCGGCGACCCGCTGCTGTTGGCCCACGCTTAAGCGGCTGCCGCGTTGGTGGTGCAGTTGCTTGAGGCCCAAGGCATCGGCAAGGGCGACCGCTTCTGCTTTTGTGGCCGCGGCACCTTTGGCCGTTCGATGGTTGCTGACCAAGGTGGGCAGCAGGATGTTGTCCAAAACCGAAAGGTACGGCAGCAAGTTGAACATTTGGAAGATGTAGCCGATGTGCGCGGCCCGAAACGCGTCCCTTGCCGCGCGGCCCATCGTGCCCAAATCTCGGCCGAGGATTTCCACCCTGCCGTGGTCTGCCTCGAGCACGCCCGCCAATAGCCCGAGCAGGGGGGTTTTGCCGCACCCGCTTGGGCCGTACACAAACAAACGTTCCCCCGCCGCGACGGTGAGGGAAGGGATGTTCAGCGTGGGTGCGGCGGGGTTCCGGTCTTGACCGGGATAGGAAAAAACCAGTTGGTCGACGGCAACGACCGCATCGGTGTTCGTACGGGTGACCCGTGTCCGAGCCGCCTGGCTGGTGGCGAGGGAAGCCATGGGATCGCTCCTTGAAGGTTAAGCGGGTGCCCCGGCCGGTTCCAGCTTGGGAAATGGATTGGGCAGCGCGGCCCAGGCCTTGCTGTCGGCAAGGGCCAGTTTCGGCTCCAGCAGACAAGCGTCGAGGTCGGTGCGCATTTTTTGCTCGTCCAGGTTTTGGCCGATGATAACGATTTGTTGATTGCGATCCCCGTAGCGCGGATCCCAGCCAGGTTGCTTGTCCGGGCCTTGTCCCTCGGGAAAGACCCAACGCTCACGCGGGACCGCCGCCCACCACATGCCGGCCGGACTCACGCTGCGCACGCCGCCCGCCTGCGCCCATTCGTAGGCGACGCGGTGATCGGCCGCCACCCAGAAAAAGCCCTTGGAGCGCAAAACACCGCGCCAATTCTTTTGGTCCTGAATGAAGGCAAATAGCTTTTCCGCGTCGAAAGGGTGCGATGTCTCGTAGGTAAAACTCGCGATGCCGTAGGCTTCGGTTTCGGGCGTGTGCTCGCCTTGCAGTTCGCGGATCCAGCCCGCGGAACTTTCGGCTTTTTCATAATCAAACAAACCGGTGTCGAGCACTTTTCCCAATGGAACTTGGCCGCGCGTCGTTTTGATGAGTTCCGCGCCGGGGTTGAGCGCTTTGACAATGGCTTCCACTTCCTCGGCTTCTTTTTCGCTCACCAAATCGATTTTGTTCAGCAGAATGACGTCGGCGAATTCAATTTGATCGATGAGCAGGTTGGTGACCGTGCGGTGGTCTTCCTCGCTCAACGCCTCACCGATGTCGTGCAGCGCCTCGGCTTTGTTGTAATCGCGCAAAAAGCTCGCCGTATCCACCACGGTTACCATCGTGTCCAGGCGCGAAACACCGCTGAGGCTGACGCCGTCTTCGTCTTCAAAGGTAAAGGTTTGGGCGACGGGGATGGGTTCGGAGATCCCCGTTGATTCGATCAGCAAATAATCGAAGCGGCCTTCCTGGGCGAGACGCGAAACCTCGGCGAGCAAATCGTCGCGCAAAGTGCAGCAAATACAGCCGTTGGACATTTCGACGAGTTTCTCCTCGGTGCGACTGAGTTCGGCACCGCCGCGTTCAACCAGAGCCGCGTCGATGTTGACCTCGCTCATGTCGTTCACAATCACCGCGACCCGGCGGCCTTCCCGGTTGTTGAGAATCTGGTTGAGGAGGGTGGTTTTCCCCGCCCCGAGGAAACCCGACAGGACCGTAACGGGCAGGCGCGTGGGGGGCGTGTCGGGTGTGTGGTGGTTCGTCGTCATGTTGTTCCTCGTCGGTTTTTAAAAATTCGGCGCCGTGGGGTGGCGCGCAAGCAAAGTGCACTTGCAAGTAGATTGCAAAAGGAGTCTACATTCAAGTGGCTTGCAAGTGCAAGGGCTTTCTCCTAAACTGCAAACGGCGATGTTTTTCCCCGGAGTTCTTCATGAGGATCACCAAAAACCAAGCCCGCAAGCTCCTTCAGGAGTGCGCGCTGCGCGTTACCGCCCCGCGTTTGGCGGTCGTGCGTGTGCTGGCGGAAGCGCGAGACCCGCTTTCTCACACCGAGATGCTCGACCGTTTGGGCGATACCGACTGGGATCCCGCAACCGTTTACCGAAACTTGATTAAACTGCGCGACGCCGGCCTCGCCGAGGTGGTAAGCCGGGTGGACGGCATCGACCGTTACGCCTTGGCCAGGGAAGAGAACAACCACAAACACCCGCATTTTGTATGTGTGCATTGCGGGCGGGTGGCCTGCCTACCCGAGGAAATTACCGTGGCCGCCGTCGCGGAAGGTCCCTGGGCCGCTTCCGTTGCAAAAGCCATGGTTCAATTGCGCGGCGAATGCCCGGACTGTCTCCAGCCCGCCGGCCAAGCCTGACCGCCGACACGGCTCACGCGGGGGTCGGCCTCTCCAACCTCAAGGTCCTTTCAAGAAATGCCTTGTATGTGCAAGGAACTTGCGTTTAATATTTTTTTGCAAGCAGCTTGCAGAATATGGGTGCCGGAACGGCCCGGAGGCTGGATGATGGAAGCCGAGAAGCGTCAAAAAGAATATGATGTGGTGGTTGTCGGTGGCGGTGCGGCCGGCGTGGGTGTCGGCGTGGCACTTGCCAACGCGGGCATTTGGGATTTCGTGATCCTCGAACGTCATGTGGTGGGTGGCTCCTTTGCCCTTTGGCCCGCGGAGACACGTTTCATTACCCCCTCGTTTCCGACCAACACCATCGGCATGCTCGACTTGAACGCGGTTGCTCTCGGCACGTCCCCCGCCTTTTCTCTCGCCGTTGAACACCCCACGGGGCTTGCTTACGCCGCTTACCTGGGTGCCGTTGCGCGCCACTATGCGCTTCCGATACAAGAGAACACCCTCGTCATGCGGGTCACCAAGTTTGGCGACGATTTTTTGGTGGACACCGCCGACGCGACGATTCGCGCCAAACATGTCATTTGGGCGGCGGGCGAATTTCAATACCCACGGCTCGGTGGGTTCGAGGGTGCCGAACTCTGTCGCC
Source organism: Acanthopleuribacter pedis (assembly GCF_017377855.1). GTDB lineage: Bacteria > Acidobacteriota > Holophagae > Acanthopleuribacterales > Acanthopleuribacteraceae > Acanthopleuribacter > Acanthopleuribacter pedis. The sequence goes on along the minus strand of NZ_JAFREP010000060.1, from coordinate 4,502 downwards.
ACACCGCGACCATTCCCAGCTATGAGAACCTGGACGGCGACGATTTTGTCATCGTGGGTGGTTATGAAAGCGGTGTTGACGCGGCCTACCACCTTGCCAACCGGGGCAAGCAAGTGCGTTTGATTGATTCCGGGTTCCCTTGGGAAAATCGCAATTCCGATCCAAGCATTGCGCTGTCCACGTACTCCTTCGAACGCATGAATGAGGACATTTTTGTGGAGCACGTGCGCTTGTCCCCCCATTCAGAAGTAACCTCGGTGACGCGAGTAAATGGTGTTTTTGAAGTGGCAACCCTCAAAGGGGATACCTTTAAAACCCCGGTGCAACCCCTGTTGGCAACGGGCTTCACGGGAAGTCACAAGCTGGTCGCCCACATGTTTGAATCGCGTGAGGACGGTTTTCCTTTCTTGAGCGAAGACGATGAATCGACGATCGTGCCCGGTTTGTTTTTGTGTGGTCCCGCGGTGCGCCACGACAAGCACATCTTCTGCTTTATCTACAAATTCCGCCAACGCTTTGCTGTGGTCGCCAAGGCCGTCGCCACGTCCCTGGGGTTGCCGGCGGAAGGTTTGGAAGTTTACCGCCAGTGGGGCATGTACCTCGACGACCTCTCTCTCTGTGGGGAAGAATGTTTATGTTAGAAGGAAACGCTAAAGAAGCAGTGGGAGCCCGGCCGGTATCGTCCGCGGTCGCCAAAATGTTGCGGGTCGAGTGGCTCGGTCAAACCACCGCCTGCATTTGTTGGATCGGCAGCGTTTTTGCCTACGGGGTCAGTTCCAGCGGCGATTGGTTACAGTTATGCGCGGCGACGGCCTGGCTGGTAGCCAATATCGCGGCCGTGACAACCGACAAAGCCGTGTGAGCGTGTATCGAAAAAAACGGACCGCGCACGCGGTTCATAGCGCGGTCCGCTGTTAGGGTTGCATCATTATATAAATGATACCCTGTGCCTTAGTCCCAGGTCACGGTCAGGTTGAGGTCTTGGAAGGCGTTGTAGCCGTTGACCATGATGTGGTAGGTCCCACTGTTGGGGTTGGGCACGTCGACGACCTCGTAGTTGTTGCCGTTGAAGCCGCGGTGGTCCCAGCTACCTTGGGTGGGAATGCGGCCGTGGGCAATAAACAAATCGGCGTCACCACTGCCGCCATAGGTGTGGAAGCGCAAGTTGGTCGCCCCGGCGGGCACGTTCACTTGGAAATACAACTTCTCATTGGTTCCGCGACTCAGGTTGGTGACCACTTGGCCGTTGGACAGCGTGCTGGAGCCGCCGCCCGCGGGTTCATTCCAAGAAACGGTCAGGTAGGTGTTCCCATACTGCTGCATGCCGTAAACCATGATGTACCAGGTTCCCGCGGTGGGATTGGGCAGTTCGACCAGGTCCCAGTTGTTGCTGGAACCGGAGCGGAAATCGTAGTTGGAAGGGGTGGCCAATGCACCGTATTTGAGGTGCAGATCCGCGTTGCCGCTACCGCCGCTGGTGGTAACCCGCAGGTTGGTCGCGCCGGCCGGGATTTGCAGGGAAAAGTTGTTGCGGCTGTTGGTGATACCGGCAATGCCGAGCTGGCTGTTGTTGGTCACGGGTTGGACGGGTGAACTCAAGATGGTGTCCCAGTCGGCAACCAGGGTCACGCCGTCAAAAGGCGCGGAGGACTTGAGCGTGATGTACCAAGTACCCGCGGCGGGATCGGCGATGCTGACCGCCTCGCGGTTGTCGGCGCCGGTGCTGCTGTAGTCCCAGGTCGTGGTCGGCGCCGCGCCTCTGCGAACGTAGAGGTCGACGTTGCCGGTACCGTTGGCGGTGTCGATGTTCAGGTTGGCCACATTGGCGGGGAGCTCGATTTTGAAGTCGCGGGTTTGGTCGTAGTAAGCTGACAGGTTGCTGACCGTTTGGTCTTTGCTCAGGGTGACGGTTGCCTTTTCGCGGTAAAGGTTTTTAATCAGCTCGCGCTTTTCCGCGACTAGGTAGTTTTGTGGCGCCCCACCCAGATTACCCCAGGCTTCCATGTAGTGGGTCTGTAGGTGGTACATCACCACCCCGTCCGTCAGGTTCAGGGCCAGATCGGTGAGGCTGTTCAGGTAATGAAGCGAGGTGTTCAGTGCCGCCGGTTGACCGTTGGCCGTGTAGCCGTAGCCGGTAGCATAAGGCATGGTGTAGATCGGGGTGCTCGCGTGCAGGTTGGCCCGGATGTTTTGGATTTGTTGTGAAAAGTTGCTGAGTCGGTCGTCGCGATGGGCGGTCCACTTGCCGTCGGTATCAATGATGACCGGGAAAATCACCCCGTCAAAAATATAACGGTTCGAATGGGACAATTTGTAGCTGTTGAGCACATTCGCATCAAGCAGCAACGTGTCGTTGTAGCCGACCGCGGCCATGCCGTGGGGTGGTTTGTAATAGGCGGTAACCAACAAGCGCAAGCCGTTGAGGTTGTTGCGAATGGTGGTCAAACCGGCAGGGCCGTATTGGTCGGGGTGCTCGTGGGCGGCTTTGTCGAAATCGTCAATTGCCATCCCTTTTAGATTGGGGTGGTAAGGGGCGATGTTTGCCAGTTGGCTTGCCCATGCCGCGGTTTGCGAGCCATAGGGCTGCAGGTAAGTATTGGGTGGCAGGTAGGCGTAGATGTCGATGTCCCGCCGTGCCATCTCCACCAAAAAATCTTCGAATTCGACCCAGTGGGACGCTGAGTTCCCGCTAAAGCGGTAGAAGTAGGTATTGGAATTGCTTTCCGTAATCGCATCGATCAGGTAATTCAGATTCAGGCCGGTGGTATCGCCCTGATAGGAACAGCAATTCCAGTTCACATCGACGTGACCTTGGCCGCCGACGTTGCTGCCGTTGCCGTAATAAGCGCCTGCATAGGTGCCCAGCATTTTTTGCGCGGAAAGCGGATTCATCGCCGCGCAGAGGAATAAACTCAAAATCAAAGTAAGCCATTTTTTCATGATGGTCCTTCGCCATGGGGAGAATGTGCAGCGGCGGACCTGCCGGCGTCGCCCGTCGCTACCGGAGTAATACCCATGCGCGAAAGAAATCCGCCGAAAAAAGAAAAAAACGGTTGGCGGTGCTTTGGGGGATTTCGTCGGTACGCCCGGAAAAAACGGGCCTGCCGTGATGCGGCGGCGGTTTTCGGGGTCCTCGAACATGTTTGGTGCTGATTGAGAACCCGGACGGCAGCGCCCGGTTGAAAACCTACGATCATTCGGAGGGCTGTGGGGAACAGGCAGGTTCAAGGTGGTGGGGGACAGGCAGGGTGGTGGGGGACAGGCAGGTGCAAAGGGTGGTGGGGGACAGGCAGGTGCAAGGTGCCGGCTCCAGTTGGGATGATCCGGCGCTCCTTCAGAGTACCAACCGGGGATTCGAGTCGTCACTCATACCTGCACCCTGATTCTAATAAGTCCTTAATTTACATGTGTTTGTGTATTGTGAAGGCCATGGCTGGTGGCTGTTTGCACTTTTCCAAACTTCCGGTTTAGATTGGATTTGTCGGCAAATTGTCGCCGAGAGAAAAGCGCTTTTCTCCTTCTTACAGCCGAATTCGAAGGAGAACCCCATGGCAAAAACTGTTCGATTCAATAAAACCCTTCTCACTGGCCTGGTCCGCGATCAGCAATCAGGTACCATTAAAGACCGCGAGGTTGCCGGACTCAAATTCACCGTTGGCAAGAAACGCTCGTGCTTCGTTTTTGAAAAACGGATCTCCGGGAGAAAAAGCTCTCCGATCAAGATCACGATTGGAGCCTTTCCAGCCGTCTCTATCGATGAAGCCCGACGCTTGGCGCGGTCCTATGCGAATTTATGCGAACAAGGTCTCGACCCCAGAGAAGAACAACCCAAAAAGCGGGCTCGCCCTGAGGAGCAATCCGTTCCGCTTCGCGCCGCAGTAGAAAAGTTTTTCGAAATCAAGGAAGGCCTAAGCCCTCGCACATTGCGTGGATACCGCCATGAAGTGAACCATCACTTCCCCGCAGAATGGATGGAACTCGACATTAGGTCGGTCACCCCTGAAATGTTGGTCGAACAGTTCAATGAGGTGAGAAAAACCGCACGGGATCGCTGCTTTACTTTTCTGAAGGTCTTTAGCAATGTGTGGAACACCTGTTCTCCTTACTTCAAAGGGCCGGATGGGGAATGGCTGCTTCAAACCAATCCCATTCCTCATGCGCGGCGGATGCTCAAGTACGTAAAGCCTGACCAGCGTCGACGGCAGTTTATCCCCGCTTCCAGTCTTGGTAAGTTTGTTGTCACGGTAGAAAACTGGGTACAAAACAAGATTCCTCGGCAAAAAACAACGGACTTATCCCAACGCTTCTGCAATCTCGTTTTGCTTTGCCTTTTTACGGGAATGAGGGGTATCGAAGCTCGAAGCTTGAGGTGGGATGGTAACGCTAAGCTAAAAGGGACCCACCAAAAGGGGTAACGACAAACGAAAAGGGACCCACGCTAACCGAAAATCTGCTTTCTTTGGCATATCGGAAAAAAGCTGAAGGAGGCAGATCTGGAGTGA
>NZ_JAFREP010000059.1 GCF_017377855.1 Acanthopleuribacter pedis | reverse complement strand
CGAAATCGTCGGCGACCCGGCCACTGACGGTGACGGCGGCACGGTTGACGTAGGCGTCGCCGACGGGATCGGTCAGGGTCAAACGGGGCGGGGACTGATCGCGAACCACATCAAAGCTTTGCTGGGTCACGCCGTGCTGGGGATGGCGCGCGGTGAGAAAGAATCCGTTGACGCCGGCGCGAAGGGTGAGCGGGTGTGAGAAGGCGCCGTCGGGGTTGACGGTGATGGTATCGCTGCCAAGGGTTAAGCTGCTGTCGGCGGGGGTGACGGAACCGGCGAGGACGAGGGTTTCGTCTTGGGTAAAGGCGGGCAGGGGTTGGCGTTCGATGGTCGGCGGGGATTGCGCAAAAACAGAAAAACAGAGAGCAAGCCAAACAAACAAGGACCGCAACATAAAGACACCTTCATTAAATAATGAATCGCCGCCTGGGCTGACACCTAAGAAGCGCTGACGCGGTGATTTTAGCTAAACCTCTGGGCTGCAACGGTCTGTGAAAATGCTCACTGCACCCAGTGGGTGCGGTCGGGCGCGACCCCGGTCCGCTTTTTCCAAACCATTTCGCTCCAAATCTTTAGCCAAAATCCCTCGCTCTTATCGCGCTTCTTGGGTAACAGTCTGCAAACGAACGCTTGTGATGACATGGATGACCATGCTTAAAGAAGCACGCTGTACCAAAGTGATCAACAAAGCGAATGCGCCGCCCTAAACGTGCGATTGAAAACCAACGCGCACGCTGAAGGATAATCCGGTGATCAAAGGTTCAATTTCTTTAATCGAACCACCTGAAGGCGGTGGGACTACAAAGAACGATTCCGTGGAAACGTGACTTGAGGCACGAAATGGCATCTATATTTTTCCAGAGATCAGTCTAATATTCCTGATTCCAAATTGGATAAGAGAGATAGCAGTAAACTGAGGGTTTAAGTAAAGGCCGGTGTTTGTTGCAATTTGCGCCGACGCGAAACATATTGAAGATAGGCCCTGTGCCGAACCCGTGGTGCTCGCGGAGATTCCCGCACTTCCTCCACGCGTTTCTCGCGAGAAACGCGCGAAACGCAACCTTCGGTTGCGCCCGAGGCCCACCCTGGAAACTGCTACTTTTCGTTGCCTTCCCTTTGTTCCCTCATGCCATCCCACCCTTCGGATCTCAACAAGTGCGACACCACGGGTTTCTCTCTTCCCCCCGCTCTTCTCTCCGTTTAGAATCGCGCTGTACCCATTCTCCAACTCAGTCAGGGGGGCTCGATGGCGCGAAACGAGCAACGTAAAAAAACGAACCGGGTTCTGATTCTTTCGACTGGCGGCACGATCGGGATGCGCGCCCCAAAAGACGGGGCTCTCGAGCCGGCGCACATCCTTCAAGACCTGGCTCAATGGATTCCCGAGTTGGATCAGTTGGCCGACTACAGCGTGGAAGTGGTTGCCAATGTGGATTCTTCGCAGATCAAGCCCGACTTGTGGCTGACCTTGGCTCGCCGGATTGAGCGTTCGGTGGAAGCCAGTGACTGCGACGGGATTGTGGTTTTGCATGGGACGGATACCATGGGGTTTACCGCCTCGGCCTTGTCCTACTTGCTCCCGGGTTTGTCACTTCCCGTCGTATTGACGGGTGGTCAACGGCCCTTGGCGGAACCACGTACCGACGCGCGCAACAATGTGTTGGGTGCCATTGAAACGGCGCTGCATGGACCGAAAGAAGTTCTGGTCTTTTTCAATAACCTTGTCTTCCGCGGCAACCGCTCCAGCAAAACCGCGATTGGTGATTTCGACGGCTTCAGCAGCCCCAACTTTCCCGAGTTAGGCCGGGCCGGGATAAGCTGGGAATGGAACAAATCTCTGTTTTGGCCGGAGACGCGGCGCCCCTCGGTTTTTCAGCCGATCCCCGATGTTTTGCCCAGCGCGCCTTGGGTGATTCCCTGGGTGCCCGGCCTTGATTTTTCCGGCTTACAGCCCGCGCTCGCCAACCAATGGGCGATCATTTTGGAAGCCTTTGGCACGGGGAATTTGCCGGTCGACGAAGGACTGAGCGAGGCCCTTTCCGGTTATGTCGCGGACGGCGGCATGGTGTTTATCCGCAGTCAGGTTCCCCGCGGCAGCATCAAGCTGGGAACCTACCGACCCGGCCGTGCGCTGCTGGAAATGGGTGCCCGCGACGGGTTGGATATGACCCGCGAGGCGATGGTTACCAAGCTGATGGTCCTCAAAGGGTACGGGCTCGGTCGCCAAAAGATCGGGCACATGGTCGGCCGAAACCTGGTGGGTGAACTCACCGAACCCCAGCCTTGATTGGGGTGTTTGGGTGATTACCGGGGATGCGCGGAGGGGGGTTGTGAGGCCGGCGCCTTCGGCGGCCTACACGACGGGAACTCCCGGGGACCCTGGGTAAACGGTTGTTCCACAACCCTTTACCCAGGGCTGAAATCTGGTAACACCTTCGGTGTAACCAGATGTTGCTCGCCTTTGGCTCACGTTTAAATCAGTAGTGGTCCACACCTGGCGGTGTGCGTACCCGCGTTGGGGTACGCCGGGTGAAGCCCGACCCCATCGGCGTTGTAACGGGTGAAGCCCAACCCCACCGGCGTCGTATCGGGTGAAGCCCAACCCCACCGGCGTCGTATCGGGTGAAGCCCGACCCCATCGGCGTTGTAACGGGTGAAACCCGGTCGTAGCGGCGTTCGGGTGATGATCCGGTGCGGTGAAATGGGACCGAGTGGCTCCGGGCTGTTTCTCTGAGACCTTTCTACTCGGCTTCGCTTGTTTCCTCGCCGGGGAGTTCCTCGGCGCTGATGACCCGGTTGCGTCCTTGTTTTTTGGCCTCGTACAGGGCTTTGTCCGCTTGGTCGATGAACCCGCTGACGTTGTTTTCCATCCAAGGTCGATAGCAGGCGACGCCCAGGCTGACCGTGACCTTTAACTTGAGGCCGTTTTTCTCGGTGGTCAGGTCCTCTACCGCTTTGCGCAGGCGCTCGGCAAAAAGGCGGCAGCCCGCCATGTCCGTTTCCGGGAGCAACACCATGAACTCTTCGCCGCCGTAACGGGCCGCGATATCCGTGGCCCGCGTGGTCTCGCGCAACACGTTCGAAACACCCACGATGACTTGGTCGCCGATCAAATGGCCGTAGGTGTCATTCACTTTTTTGAAATGATCAATATCCAACAGAATCAAGCTGCAATCGCGGTCGTAGCGACGGGCGCGGCGCATCTCCTCGTACACCCGTTTGTCGATGTACTTGCGGTTGTAGAGCCGGCTCAAATCGTCCGTGACCGCTTGGGTGTAGAGGCGCGCGTTCTCCAGGGCAATCGCTGTTTGGCAGGAGAAGGCCGTTAAAAACTCGGTCTGGTGACGGTGGAAGGTGCCGACCTCGTTCAGGTTGTCCAAATAGATCACGCCCGAGGTTTTGTCCTCTTGTTTGAGCGGAATACAGACCACGGAGCGAATGCGCGAGGCCATGATGGATTGCGATGATTTAAAACGGTGGTCCTGCATCGCATCGTCAATGAACTCGATGCGTTGGTTCTCGAAACAGGTTTTGGCAATGGTTTGGCTAAAGGTGAAATCGAAGTCCAAGGCGGAGTGATCCACGCGGTCAAAGCGGTGGGTGACCATGGAGCGCAGCACCCCGTGGGTGGCATCGTACAAAAGAATGAAACCGCGATCCGCGCCAAGCACGTCGACCACCATGCGCAACGCGGTACTCAACAGCTGGTTGGTGTCGAGGATTTTGCCGATCTCTTGGTTGATCTGTTGCAACACCTCGTGCTCGCGGAACTTGGCCTCGACGAACTGGTGCAAACCCCGCAACTCGTCTTCCATGCTGTTTTTTAGCAAGGCCGCTTTGTCCGCGTCCTCAACCTGGGCTTCCACCAAATTGCCCAGCTCGTGGCGAATCCGGCTGAGCTCTTGGTTCCAGCGCAAACTGGAAAAATTGACCGTGAACCGCTGGGTCGCCGCGGTTTCGCTTTCTTCCGACTCGGTCGCCTCGGCCTTGGCCAGGGTGAGGTAGCGCATTGGGCGCCGGCCCAACAAAACATCGTCGTCGGGTTCTAAGGCGCAGGGCTGATGGGATTCCAACAAGGCGCCGTTGATTTTGGTTCCGTTACTCGAACCTAAATCGACCAAATAATAGGTATCGTCTTTGCGAACACAACGGGCGTGATGGCGTGACACGCTGCCGTCGTCGATGCAGATATCCAGCGACGGATCGCGGCCGATATTGTAACTCTCACCCGATAAGACGAAATCGGTGGTTTCACCGTTGGCGGTCCATCTCAAAACAAAGCTGGGCGCGTCGTTGGCCATAGTATTCCCCGTATCAGGCCTAGCCGACAGGGTACGCACGCGGCGCCGTCGTGCCCGGTGACCCGGCCGATGTGTTGTGTGATTGATAGGACGTTAGCACAAAAACGGCACCCTGGCCATAGGGCTTACTCGGCGGGGAAACGGGTGTCCAGAATCGCCATGAACTCGCGGTGCTCATCCCGCTCGCGCGCGAAAATGGTGTATTTGCTGCGATTAAGGCGTCGCTTTTGTTCCCAACTCGCCCTTTCGCGACGGTTGGCCTTGCGTGCCTCCTCGTCGCCGTTCTGTTTGGCGACCCACTCGCGGCGACGCATGACCTCAATATTGTGATCGAGTTTTGCCAGTTGTTCGTCCAACGCCGTTAATCGTTTGCCGTAATAATCCCACCACGCATAAGCACGGTTGTACTGGAAATGGACCTGTTCTTCCAGGTGCATGTCCAGCTCCGTTGCGTAATTGGCTTCCTCTAATAAATGGTCGCAAAAGGCTTGGCGGTTCCGCAGGGGTAAGGTTCGTTTGTTGAGGAATCCTTCCAGGATAAAAGTATCGGTAAGTGGGTAGCGTTTGCGCAAACGTTGGTAGGCGTGAATTTGGGCCACGAAGGCGTCGACCTCGCCACCTTCTTTGGTGAGCTGTTTGCTGTAAAAGGCCTCGCGATCATGCCATCCGTCCAATTGCAACAAATCGACATCCGCGAAAGGGTCGAGCCCAACCAAGTGGATTAACTCGTGGTACAGCACCAAGTAGGTTTGCATGACGGAAAGGCCTGCTTTGACACAGATTTGGGGGCGGAAGGCCACATCCAAAAATTCGAAACTCCGGTTGTTGCGACGCCGTTGGTCCACCACCACGTAGGTCTCGGGATCGGCCCACTTTTCGGCCCCGTCCGGGTTCAGCGCAATCCATTCTTGATCGCCTTTTTGACGGTAAAAGTTGGCAACTTCTTGGGTGAACAGACCGCGTCGCTGACCGTGGCTGCCCAAATCGGCGCCACCGCAAAAGGAAATGATGTTAATTAAAGCCGCGTCGCTTTCCAGTTTTGCTTTTTTACGGGCGCGGGCCAACAACATGCGGCCCTCGCTGTCCGCCTTGAACAGCTCGAGGATGGGCTCCATGGTTTCCGGCGTAAGTTGTTGCACCGGGGCGTGTAATTCCTCAGAACTCGGCAAGGCCCACAGCGTGACGCTGAAAAAAGGAATAAAAAGGAGGAAAACGGGAATTCGCGGCATCGTCTACCCACCCTATAAATACCTATCGTGAGCCGGCATGATCGCGATGGATCGACAAGCCCTGCTCGGCCAAAAGCTGAAGTCGTATCAGACAACGGCGGCCATCCGTTAAGAGAACCATGACGGTCATTCGGCGTCAAGATAGGATGTGCAACTTTCAAGGGATTAAACCTAAGAATCGCGATAAATCGCGGTGGTTTTTGCTAAACCTCTGGGCTGCAACGGCCAGTGAAAATGCTCACTGCACCCAATGGGTGCACGTCCGCTTTTCCCAAGCCATTTCGCTCCAGATCTTTAGCAAAACCCCCTCGCTTCAGCGCCTCTTAGGTTAAAGCGTGTTTTTCAGTGGATCTCGGTTTTTGGTGGGGTGGTCGTTTTCTTGCGGCGGTCGGTTGACAAAAGGGTACAAAGGTTCATAAGTAAAAAGGTTCGCGTGGACATATTTCGGTGAAGCCACGCGATCCTGAGGACATTGTTCCGCCTATCATACGGGAATTAGGGCGAAGCATAAAGGTGTAGGCCGCCGGCAATTTCGTCGGCCATGGTTAAGGTGTGTTGCAGATCCTCGTGACGCAGCATCAAAAAACCGTCTGAAACCAGCGTGTGGCGCCAGTTCCGGCGCGAGGCGCCGACCGGCAGCAGGTTGTCCCACACAATGTGCTCGCCATAGGCCTGGCGAACCGCATCCAAGCCGTCGATCTGCCGAATCACGCCTTGGCCGCGGGCGCGTTTGTAAATGGTGGCCACATTGTGGCTGTAGTTAAGTTCGCTTTCAAAGGCGTGCCAGCACACGGCACGGCCCCACTCGCGGAAGACGTCGAAATCGCAGACGTACTTCATTTGGTCGACCTGGTGCGCGCCGGGTGGGCGGGCGCCGATTTCACCAAACACCACCTCGCCGTCGGCTTTGCGGTACCACTCCATGTGGGTGAAACCGGTTTGGAAGCCCAGCACCTCGATCACCTTACGGCCCATGGCGATGCCCTCGGCCAAGTGGGGCACGTCGAGGTTGCGCAGGGCAATCACCTGGGGACTGATCCATTCGTTGCCGCGTGCGATCAAGGGGCGCGGGCGGTACCAGGCGACATTTTCGAAGGCGACCTCGCCCTCGATGGTGATGGTGTCGTAGGTGAATTCTTCGCCGTCGATGAATTCTTCGACGCTTACCTCGGGGACATGGTGGAGCCGCGGCAAAACGGCGCGTAATTCCTCAATGTCGTTAACGCGGTAGGTGTCGGCTGAGCCCGCGCCGGAAATGGGTTTAAGAATGACGGGAAAACCCAACTCGTTT
>NZ_JAFREP010000058.1 GCF_017377855.1 Acanthopleuribacter pedis | reverse complement strand
CAGGCCGCGACCGTTTCGGCTTTGTAGTGGCGCGGCGTGCGCACGCCGGCCGCGTCCAGCGCTTGTTTCATGCATTCTTTGTCGCGGAAAGGCAGGGTTTGTGCCACGTTCAGGCCGGGCACGCCAAAGGCTTCGCGCAGGCGCGCGGCCAAAATCATGCCCGGTTCCCACAAACATTCGATGCGGTGCAGGCGCGCCATGCCTTTCCAGGCTTGGACTTGCAGAATCACCGCGTCCTCGTCCCACAGCGAGGGGACCTGCAGGTAGCCGGTCAGACTGCGTTTCACCAAACGCGGCAGCATGGCCTCGGGCGTATCGCCAATGCCGAAAACCCGTGCGCCGACCTCGGCCAAGCCGCGGGTGAACTCCGGCATATCGGCCGGGTATCCGGGAGAAATGATCAAGACGTTCATCATGGTGCCTCTTTGCGGCGGCTGAACAGGGGCGTGCGCCGACTTACCTCACGAAGATTTACGCTCGATGCCGAGCAGCTTGCGGTAGATGTCCATGTACTTCTCCGCGGTTTTGGCTTGGTTGAATTGGTGGCGGCTTTCGCTCATGATGCGGCGCAATTGGCGTTGGCGTACGTCCTTGGGCAGGCTGTAAAACTGCATGGCCTGATCAATCGCCCAGCGCAAGCCGGTCGCGTCGTGGACCTCGAACAAAAAGCCGTTGCCGCTGTCGTTGCCGACCGAAAGGTGGCGCACCGTGTCGTGAATCCCACCGGTATCGTGGGCGACTGGCAGCGTGCCGTAAATCGGCCCGATCATTTGCGGCAAACCGCAGGGTTCGAAGGACGAAGGCATAAATAGGAAATCAGCGCCGGCATAGCCGTGGTGCGAGAGCGGTTCCTCGAAGGAGGCGACCGCCATGCGTCGGTGTAGGTTGCCGCGCCGGACCATGTCCTTCAGTGTTTCTTGATAGGGTCCGTTGGCGATAACGGCGATTTGGAGGCGTTGGTCGGCATAACGTTGTAGCACGTCCCACAACACTTCGCCCAATAACTGACAGCCTTTTTGGACGGGGTCCAGTCGCGAGGGCCAGAAGAACAAGGGCGCGTCGGGATCTTCCACCAAGCCGAGGTGGCGCTGGAGCAGGCATTTGTTGTAGGCCTTGCCCTCGGCGTGGGTATTGGGTCCGTAGTTGCGTGGAATCAATTCGTCGATGCGGGGATCGAAGTGGGGATCCGGTGAGTTGAGAATGCCGGCCGCGGCACCGCCGTGGTATTTGGCGCTGACTTCATAGCGGATCTTGTCTTTGATAAAGGGGTGCTGACCGCGCACCACCTCGGCCAGGAAGGTTGGGCTGACCGTGTTGATGAAGGTCGAGGAGAAAATTCCGCTGAGGATGAAGTCGACCGCGTTGTTTTCGCGGGTTTCCTCGTAGCCGCCCGGTGGATGGTCGTAGTAGAGGTAGGGCCAAAACTGGGCCGCGTCGATGCCCAAATCTTCAATGTGCGCCAGCAGCGCCTGCATCGAGTGGATGTTGTGAATGGTGAACAAGGTTGGAATGTTCATGCGCCGCGTTACGGCGGGAATCAAACCGGTCATCCAGTCGTTGACGTGGACCAGATCGGGTTGCACACGGGGGAGGATGTTGTTGATGACCTCCCGCTGGAAAACCACGGACAGCTTGAGGTTTTCGGCGGCGTGGTTGTGGTAGACCTTGTCGCGGTAGTAAAAAACCCGGTCTTCCGCGAGGTGAATGCGGTCCGTGGGTAATTTACTGCGGTAAATGTCCAACTGGCGGCTGATGAAGGTGCCGATGCGGCGGTTGAACATGGTGCGGTAGTTGGGCAGGGCGACGTGGACGTCGACGCCGCGGCCGTAAAGGGAGGCCACCAGCGAGGCGGAAACATCGGCCAGCCCGCCGGCCTTGGCGGTCATGTAGTTGGCCATGTTGCCCATGCCTTCGGGCAAATAGGTAATTTCCGGCGTGATAATCAGGACGCGGGGATCTTTGCGAACCGGTGCCATAGCGAGGGCTCCTTAGGTGACGGTGGTGAACAAGCGCGGGGCGGTTGGCTAGGAACGAGGGTTAATCCGCGATCACCTTAATGGTTTGACCGATTTCTTGCAGGATGTTGCGCAAATCGTCGTAGTCGGGGTACTTCATTTGAATCCAGGCATTGGCCATGTAACCGGCTTCGACGCCTTGGGTCGGGCTGCCTGGGGCGGGGAAGTGGCTTTTGATAAACCATTTACCGTACTTGTTGAAGATGTGGTCGACCCCTTCATACCCTTTGATGGTGCCGTCCGCGGTGGGGCGCAGGTTGATAATCGCGGCCGAATAGCGGCGGGACAGCGGCGTGGGACAGGCGCCTTTGACAATGCTGAAGGCCCATTCCTTATATAGGTCGATGTCGTTGGCGGCGCAGTAGAGATCCCATTGGCCGACGCCGGGCGGGCGGGCGCCGATTTCGGAGAATTTGAGCCCGCGCGGGCCGTAGAACCACTCCATGTGGGTCGGCGCGGTGTGAATGCCCAACTCCTTGATCACCTTGTAACCCATCTGTTTGACCTCGTCGTAGCCGGGTGCGTCGATGCGGTTGGAGGTGATGATGACCGGCGAGATCCAGCGCGTGCGCATGGCTTCCAAAACACCGGGATAGTAGTGGCTGATGAAATCGTGGCCGATGCGACCGCCGACCGTAAGCGTGTCGTAAAAACCCTCGTGCCCTTCGATAAACTCTTCGACGGCAACCGATTGGCCTTGCAAGACGCCGCACTGGGGAATCACGCCGGCCAGTTCCGCATCACTGTTGACACGCCAGGTGCCCGCCGCGCCCGCCGCCGCGCGGGGTTTGATAATCACCGGGTAGCCGATTTTGCGGCAGATCTGGGCGAGGCTGTCGGCTGAATCGGCACTGGCCGAGGCCGCGCAGGGAATGTTGTGCTTGCGCATGAACTCTTTCATGATGGTTTTGTCGCGCACCAACACGGTTTGCTCGTAGCTCAGACCGGGAATGCCGGTCGCCTCGCGGACGCGCGCCGCGGTGAGCATGTGCGCTTCAATCGTGGCTTCCATGCGGTCGACCCAACCGCGTGCTTGAATGCGGCGTACCGTGTCGAGCATGGCCTGGTCGTCACAGACCGAAGGAACCTGCTCGTAGCCGTCGAGCCAGGATTTTAAATCGTCGGGGAGGGCGTGGACCGGCGCTTCGCCGATGCCCGTGACCGCGGCACCGACCGCTTTAAGGCCGCGAACAAATTGTTTTTGATAGGCCGGAAAATGAGGAGCTACAAAAATAACATGCATCGGTTCGCCTCCAACCCGGGTTGCAGGAGGGTGCAAACCGCGGCGGGTTATAAGGTAAGTTGTCGTACGAGAAAGCGAGCCCAGCATAACGCGGGGTTTCAACCCTGTCAACGTGCGCATGGCCCGCTTTTTACAATGATCAAGCGCCTTTTGATTGTCCGTCTTTTTTCCTCGTCAAACGGCCCATATCCTGTAACATAAAGGTCTTGAAATCGCGTGTTAGACAACCGTGAGGCGCCCCCGGCTTTGGGGCTTTTTGCGGGTTAGCCCGCATTTCTCAAGAGGGTTCGTCGCGAGAAGCAGAAAGCCTTGTGCGTTCGAAGGTGACGACCAAGCGCAAACGGAGCGGGGCCGACCTTTCGGCGTAGCGCACCGTCGCGTATTGCTCGACTGAGTAAAGCGGATGGCCGCCCGCGGAAGGCAAACCTTCTAATCGCATGGGTTGCCCCGCGCCAGAACGCCTTGTGAGAAATGCGAGCTAGGGCCGCACGCATCGTTCTATTTCAATTGTATGTGGGGGACGCGTGTCGTCGTCTGAAACCGCCAATCCCGATAAGGAACTCACGGCCGCCGTCAAAACCGGCGACAGCGAGGCGTTCCAACAGCTTTATTTTCGCTATGCCGAGCCTTTGTTCGGTTTTTTATGGCGCCGCCTCAGCCAACGGGAATTGGCCGAGGATCTGGTGCAGGAGCTTTTTGCCAAAGTCTGGCGCAACCGCGCCAATTTGGATCCCAACCAGAGCATCAAGGCCTACCTCTACCAGGCCGCCAACAATTTAATGATCGATCACCTGCGCCGTAAAAATCCCGACCTGGGTGCCGTCGAGGTCATGCCCGAGCACAGCACCGTGGAAGTGGATGAAACGCGGTTCGAGAAGCGCGATCAAATACAAAAGGCCTTGGCCGATCTGCCCGACGCGCAGCGAAATGTGTTTTTGCTCAGCCGTTTTGAGGGGCTGAAGTACGGCGAAATTGCCGCGGTGATGAACATCTCCGTCAAAACGGTAGAGACCCACATGAACCGCGCCCTCAAAAAATTGCGGCACCAACTGCGCGCCCTGTTAGCCCTGCTGTTTTGGGGATAGGCATGACAATACCTTGTTTTACAGCGTGTTACCGCGCCGGTGTGGGGTGTCGGCGCTCTCGGACGCATGCCGCGCGACGATCTTACAGCTTTTTTTTAAAAAATTGGGTCAGGGTGTTTTTGCTCACTGACGTACCAGGTAGTGATGCGGGAGGGGTGCACCGAGCAACCCTGGTGCGATTGCGACGCCGCACCGGCGCCTGGTGTCCTTTACCCGTTACCTTGTTTTTGTTTGCGCGGGGTATGCGATGAAACCCGAAAAGATACCGGATGAAACCTGGTTCGCGGCTGTTTTGGCCGACGAATGTGACCCTACGGATGTGGCCGCTTTTAAGGCCTGGCTGGCCGAGGACCCCGAACGGGTGATGTCCTTCGGCGCTTACGAACAACTTTGGCAGCGCTTGGCGCCGCCCCAAGCCCCTCCGTTTGATGTGGTTGACGGTTGGTGTCGCCTTGCCGCGCAGCTCCATCTCGGTTCCGACGTGCCCGAGGCTTGGACGCTTTACCTGGAAGACGGGTTGTCCGCCGAGGAACGTGCCCGCATTGATCAATGGCGCGCCCAGCACAAAAATAACGAGGCCGCTTTTGCCGCCTTCTCCGCGCTTTGGCAGGCGACCGGCCCCAAAAGCGGACCCGCTTTTGATGTGCAACAAGGCTGGGACACATTGGCCGCCGAACTCGCGTTGCCCGCCGGCAAACAAACCGCCGCCCCGACCCAAAGTGAACCCAGGGTCGAAGAGGACAACGTGGTCCCGTTCCCAGGGTTCCGCATGCTGATTAGCGGCGCCGCCGGCATGGCCGCGGTGGTGTTGGTCGGTATTTTGATTTTTTTCGCCGCGCCGCCGCCTTCTGAATCCAAAACCGTTAAAGCCGGCCCCGACAAACAAATTCTGATCACCCTCACCGACGGCACCGAGGTCCAGCTTAACGCCGGCAGCCGTTTGGTGTTTCACGATCCGCTGCCCCGCGACGACCGTGCCGTTACCTTGTTTGGTCAGGCCTACTTCAAGGTGGAACACGACGCCGATTCGCCGTTCCGCATCCACACCGAGGAAGCAACCGTGACCGTGCTCGGCACCCGTTTTGAGGTGTGGACGCGGGACCGTCGCACCCGTGTCGTGGTGCGCGACGGCAGCGTGGCGCTGGAAGATCGCAGCGGCAAGGGCCGTGTTGTCTTGACCGAGAACCAAATGAGCGTCGTAACCGCCGGCAAGGCACCGCTCGAACCGCGCGAAGCCAATGCCGAGGCGGCCATTTCCTGGCGTCAGGGACGGATTGTGTTTGAACGCGTCGCGCTGGCCGACGCGGTGCGTGACCTGGGTCTGGCTTTCGACAGCGCCATTGTGTTGGACGATCCCGCCTTGGGCGAGCGCACCCTCAGCGGTTCTTTTCCCACCGATAACTTGGAAACCGTGCTCGAGGAAATAGGCTTGGCGCTGAATTTGGCGTACACTGAACGCGACGGTGTATACCACATTCACGCTCGCTAGCATGGGTTAAGACCGCCGCACGGTCCATTGCGACCGAGGCGGCACGGTCCCGCCCATGGTTCCTTCAAAGGTCTCGCCATGTTGTCGTTCCACCTTCTGCCTTTCCGTGCCCACGCCCGACGTTTTCTGCTCTTTTTGTTCTTGGGCGGCGCCCTGCTTTGGGCCGGGCCCGGGGATCGCGTTCGCCTTCCCGCCGGTGTCATGCCCTTGCGCGAGGCGCTACTCCAGCTAGCCGAGCAAGCCCAACTCGAGGTCGTGTTCGCCGACGACCTGGTGGACGGTGTTTCGGTTCAGTTGCCTGGTACCCCGGCCGAAGCCGAGGTGGTGCTCGGCCGTTTGCTGAGCGGCACCCACCTGGCTTTTGAGCGTCGTTCCACCGCGCGGTTTATTCTTTTTCCCAAGGCTGAAGTGACCACCCGCGTCCTGAGTGGGGTCATCCGCGATGATTTAACCGATGCACCCGTCTCCGGCGCTGTTTTCGCGATGGTGGACGCCGCGCTCGCCGTGCGCAGCGACGAACAAGGCCGCTTTGAACTCAAACAGATTCCGGTGGATACCAAAAGGTTTCGGGTCAGCGCGGCCGGCTACGCGGATCTGGAACAAGATCTCGCCGAGGTGGCCGGCGGGACCGCGCTTGAACTGCGCCTGTCCCGCCGTGATACGGTGAGCGAGGTGGTTAAGGTATTTCGTTCCAAGGGCAGCGCGCTTTCGGTTTCCGCCTTGTCCGGTAGCCTCAAGCTGTCGCCGGACCAAGTTGGCGACGGCAGTCATCCCAGCAAAGACCTGTTCGCCAGCCTCTCGCTGATTCCCGGGATTGAAACCAGCTTGGGTGATTCCGGGGTCGGCGTGCGCGGCGGTCGGCCTTCCGAGAACTTGGTGCTGTTGGACGGCATTCCCCTGTACCAGGTCGACCATGCTATTGGTTATTTCAGCTCGCTGAATGCTGACGCGGTGCAGGAAATCCAAGTGTTTAAGGGCGGGTTTCCCGCTGCTTACGGCGGGCGCGTGACCGGGGTGCTCGATCTGGAGGTCAAAGGCGAAAAGATTGATCGCTTTGAGTTGTATGCCGGGGTGAACGAAGATTTGGCCCACCTGACCGTCGCCACCCCGTTGGGAAAAAACGGTTCGGTGCTGATTTCATCACGCCGCTCGGTCGGTGACCGCACCAGCAACGACATCTATCGCCGTGTATTCGAAGGCACCTTTAACGATCCTGTTGTCGAGCGGGAAAACGACGACGAGGGCTTTGCCGCGATACGGCGCATTTCGTTTGACGACACCATCGCCAAACTGACGTGGCGGTTGAGTGACCGCGACGACATCAGCCTGACCTACTACACCGGTGCCGACAGCATCGACGAACGCATCAGCTACCAACTGCCGGAGCAAAGTTTGTCGCTGTACGGGAAAGACGGTGAATGGGGCAACGACGCCGCCACCTTCCGCTGGCGCCACCAGTGGGGCGCGCAATTTTCGACCCAGATGCGTTTGGTCTGGTCCCGTTTCGAAAGCGAATTTAGCTTCAACACGTTGCCCGACGATGAAGAGGCCGAGATCGATGACGAGGGCAACGTGACCTTGGCCGACTTGGTGCAAAGCGACACGGACAACGGCCTGGAAGACCGCACCTTGGTGATCAGCCAGCACTGGTCACCCAACACCAAAAACCAAATTGAGTTCGGGTTTTCCGTCGCCAACTTAGAGCGTACCTATCTCGAACGCGACCTCAACGGAACCGACGTCTTCGCGGAACGCCTGGATACCAAAGTTCAGACCATTTACGTGCAAAACCGCTGGCAACCCTTGCCCGAACTGGCGTTTCTGTTTGGCTGGCGGCGCGAGGGGAATTCCCAAACCCATTCGGAACACGATCAGCCGCGTTTCTCGTGGAAACTGGATCTAAGTCGGAACTGGTCGTTGCGCGGCAACCTCGGCCGTTACCACCAGTACGTATTGCGTTCGCCCGATACGCTGAACTACTTTGAAGGATCACCCACCTGGTTCCTGGCGGAGGAAGACTGGGTGCGCGTGATTCGTTCCGATCACCTCGGCCTCGCGGCCCATTATGAACAACCGACCTGGCTGGTGGACGTTGAATGGTACCAGCGGGAAACCAACGGTACCATTCAGCGCATCTTTAACCCGGTCAATGGTTTCCGTGATCGACCGCTGCAGACCCAAGACCGCATTCAAGGCCTGGATGTGTTGGTCCAATTCAAACGCGGCCGTTTTTCCGGTTGGGTCGGCTACGGTTACATGGATGCCAAAATCGTGCGCGACATTGTCAATGGCGAGCGCTTGAACCATCCCAGCGACATCGAACGCCCCCATTCCTGGAAACTCTCGGGTCAGTATGCGATCAACCTGTGGCGTTTCTCGATTAACCAGCGCTACGCGGACGGTCTCCCGTTCGACATTCCGCGTTCCGTGCTGGTGGGTTTTGAGGACGACGGCGAGCCCGAATACGCCCTAATCGACAGCGAAACCCCGAACAACCTGCGCCTGCCGGCCACCCACCAGCTCGATGTGCTCATCGCCCGCAAGGTGACCCTGGGCGGTTACGTGGGCGAGGTTGGCGTTTCCTTCGCCAATGTCTACGACCGCCGCAACGTGCTCTACCGCTACTACCAAGACGAGGGCGAAGACCTGGTCCCCATCGACGTGCAGGGTTTCGGCTTCCGCCCCTCGCTCTATTTGCAGTTGCGTTTCTAGTAGCCTTGTTGGGGGCCGGGCTTGTTCTAATGGATGGTGCATTCCGCCCGGCCGGATCGAAGCACGATCCGGCGTGTGCTGAAGGTACACGCACACGGAGATGTTGGATGGGGTAATGATCCGGCGTGTGCTGAAAGTACACGCCCACCGTAATGCGGGGCCCATCTTTCAATTTAAATGTGAGGCGAAGCCGAACTACCGCCCGCTGCCCTGAAGGGGCTAGCTATGGCAGCCCAGGGTCAGGCCCTTTGAAAAAGGGTCTTACCCTGGGTCTTTGGCGTTCCCGAAAGGCAGGCGCTGAAAGTGCCGACCCGGGTGTGTTTTCTGGATACGATGATGGTGACAACCCTCCCTTGCCGGTATGTTGGTTGAGAAGGGTGTCGGTGCCAGTCCCTACAGGACTGGGTGAGCGGCACACCGGGGGCCCCTAGGGTTGCAGTCGCTTCGCTCCTTTACCCCAGGCTGTCATAGATAACCCCGTTGGGGTAGCTGGAAGTTGTTCGGCTTCGCCTCACGTTCAAATAAAGCATGTGCCAGGTATGGCGGTGTGCGTGTACTTTCAGCACACGCCGGGTTATGGCCAATGCGGGGGCAGACGCCGGAGGGTGGCCATTTCGGGAGGTGGCGCATGTTGGGTTTTTAAAATCCGTTAGGACCCTATGCCGGCTTCCTTTGCATTGTTCACAGGACGCTCACGTCGCCTTGCGGCAATTTGCGCTTGTCACCACCCTAGCCCGTTGTTAGCATCGGAAGCTGTGAGGTTCGCTCCGCGATGCCTCAAATGATTCCTGGTCGGAGTGTTTCGTTATGGCGACGCCGTTTCCCCTTACCATCAAAGCCGGGCCCGCCGCCCGTCGGCTCATCGAACAAGAGGGGTTCCACCCCGACCTAGTCAGTGCCATGCCCGCCGCCGCCGGCGGCCCCAAGTGGCTGGTACTCAACCGTTTGGATCGCGCCATTTTCGGCGACTGGTTTCAGAAACGCGGCCGCCGCCCGCTTCATTTGATCGGCAGCTCCATCGGCGCTTGGCGGTTTGCGATGCTGATGAACGGCGATGCTTCAGCCTCACTCGACCGCTTCGAGGAAACCTATGTGAATGTTCGTTTGCGCCCCTACGCCGACGCCGCCAAGGTGACCGAGGCCACGCAAACCACGCTCGATCAACTCCTTGACGACGACGCGGTGCAGCGCATTCTCAACCATCCCACCATGCGCCTGCACATCGTGACCGCGCGCGCCCGCGGCTTCAACGCCCTTGAACCCAAATTACTCCAAGGGATCGGCATGATGCAGGCCTTCGTTGCCAATGCCATGCATCGCAACTTGGTTCAGCTCCACTTCCAGCGCGTCGTGTTTCACGACACCCGTTCGCAGCATCCTTTTTACAGGAGCGGTTTCCGTCGCCCCGTCAATGTCGCCCTCACCGCCGCCAACCTCAAACCCGCGCTGATGGCGACCGCCTCGATTCCGATGGTCTTGCAAGGCGTTCGCGACATTCCCGGTGCCCCCGACGGCACCTACCGCGACGGCGGTATCTGCGATTACCATTTCGACATTCCCACGCCGGGCATTCGCGAGGGCCTGATACTGTTTCCCCACTACCAGCCCACCATCACGCCCGGCTGGTTCGACAAAAGCTTGCGCCACCGTACCCGCCACCAATACAGCGACCGCACCCTGTTGATCAGCCCGTCGCCGGAGTTTGTGGCCTCGCTGCCCTTTGGCAAAATACCCGACCGCAACGATTTCATTCACTTCCGCGTGCGTCACCACGACCGCATCAACTACTGGCGTCAGGTGTTGGAAGCCACCGACCGCTTGCACGACGCCTTTTTGGAAATGGTCGAAAAAGAGACCTTGCTCGAGCATTTGCAACCCTTTGAAGCCGGCGCATGAGTCCAGTCTATCCTTCCTTGAGCGAACTCGGTGCCGCCTTAGCCGAGGGGCCTGATGCCCTGAAGCGCCGGGCCGGTTTGGTCGCGGCCATGGCCGCCCACGAGCAGGACGGCGTCGATTGTTCCGCCTGTTCCGGGGTGTGTTGTACCTTCGTGGCCAACTCGATGCAAACCACGCCTTTGGAAACCTATGATTTGTTGGTTTGGCTGCAGGCGCAACAACGGATCGATGCCGATTTGGTGGCTCATTTAAAAGAAACCGTGCGGCGTTACCGTTTGGATGCACCCGATCCCGGCGACGGCCGTCGTTCCTTCGTGCGGCGCACTTATACCTGCCCGTTTTTCAAACGCGACAAACTGGGTTGCACCATTTCGCGCCAGGCGAAACCCTATGGCTGTCTTGGGTTTAACCCTTTTAAGGCCGGTCAGGTGGAAGGCGGCGAATGTCGTTCGCAAATCGATCTTTTGGAGCGGCGCGAGGCTGAATTCGCCGCACGCGAGGTGGTCGCGGATCAGGTTTTGCGCCGCGGGCTGGCCTTGGACTGGGAAAAGAAACCCATGCCCGTCGCCTTGTTGGAATTCATCGACAAGCTGGCTTTGGCCGACTAGTGCGCGGTTGTCCTGCATGGCCCTGTCGCGAAACCTGTGGGGTGCGGTGTGGAACAGAAAAAACCCGCCGACGAACCATCGTGGCGGGTTTTTTGCGCGGACCGAACGGCCCGCGGTACAAGAAGGGAACGCTTACAAACGTTCGATCTGGATCACGGCCACTTTGCTGCGCCAGTCGTAGGCGTCGGGGTTGATGTCGGCAATACCGTGGATGCCGTTGCTGATGTAAACGTAACCCTCTGCTTCAGCAGGATCGTGGACGCCGCCGTTACCGCAAGGGGGGCCGGGGATGAAGGCGCAGTCTTCGCTGTTGGCTTCGGTGCCCGCGTCGTAGGCTTCAGCCAAACCGTAGGCCATGCCGCGGCTGCTGCCGTTTTTCACAAAAACGTCGTAGCTGGGTGGGCGGTCCAAGGTGAGGGCGAAGAAGGTGTCGTTGGTGGTAACCAACATGCCGGCCACGGAAACCAGGTTGAACCGACCGTCGCCGCGTACTTCCAAGGTGACGGATTGGCCGGGCATGACCGGGCCGTCGCTGACCGCGACATCGCGAACCAATTCGTGGGCGCCCAGCTCTTCAGCCAGAGGGCCGGCCATGCCGTCTTCCGCCATCAGGGCCAGGTTGGCAGAGGCCGGTTGACCCAGTTGGAAGAGGGAAATGTCGCGTTTGTGAACGACCGCGATGGGCGGTGAGAAGATCTGACCTTTGGTGATGTTGGTGATGGTGACCCGGTAGGCGGTGCCGCTTTCGTCTGATTGCGCAAAGGTAGGTACAATCAGGAACAGAGAACAGAAAATCAGGGTAATCATGGAAATGGATCGACGCATGGTATGGCTCCTTGAAGATCGTTTCTCATGTATTCCCGGCGATTGCCCACATCGGGGCACACCTCTCCCAAGGAGCACTGCGACCTAAATCGAGGCTCGAGACGTTGGTTGGACATCCGGCAATGGAACCGGCGGGTGATGAGAAACTAAATAATAGTAAGAGGTTACCGGCATTGCCGGTTTGATGCATAAGCGCTGTGTATCGCTTCACCACGAATAACGAAAGGGCCGGGTTGGTTATTTCAGGTCTGACAAAAAAAAGCGTGGGGTTTGTGGAATAGGGCCGGTGGAAGTTGTTGGGTATGGCGCTAAAGGCTTGGCTTTGAGGCGCTTGGTGTGTGTTCGCCAGAAGTGCCGTGTTTTTTGCTTTGTGATCTGGGTCACGCCTTGGGTTAGCCCGCGCCAATAAAAAACGCCTCCCCGAGGGGAGGCGTGATGGTGCTTGATTGGGTTCAAGCCAGGCTTGGACCCAATGCCGAACAACGGGTCCTTCGCAACGCCAAGAGACGACGGGATGACGTTGCGAAGGACCGACTTCAGTGGGTTTGGGTTAGCGGACCACGCGTGAGGGCGCCTTGAAGGTGTCGCCAACGCGTTTGATCACAATGCGTGCGACCGGGCCGCGCCAGTCGTAGGTTTCGCTCGCGAGGTCGCCGATACCGTGGATCCCGTTGGCAATGTAGACATAGCCTTCAGCACCGGCGGTATTGGGTGCACCCGCGGCACCGCAAGGCGGGCCGGGAACGGAGCCGCAGCTCTCGTCATTAACCTCGGTGCCCGCGTCGTAGGCCGTGGCCATGGCAATAGCGGTGGAGCGGCTTTCGCGGTCACCGTTCTTAAAGATGCCGTCCAGCCCGACTGGGCGGCGGAGTTCGGCGGCGAAGAAGGTGTCGTTGGTTTGGACCAACATACCCGCGACGCTGATTAGGTTGTAGTTCCCCGCGCCGGTGACGCGAATGGTGGCCGAGGTACCCGGCATGATCGGACCGGTCGCGGTTTGGATGTCGTAGACCTGGTCGAGGGGAGCCAGTTCATCGGCCAAGGGCTGGGTGTTGCCTTCTTCAGCCATGGTGCGCAGGGCGCCGGAAGCCGGCTGACCCAGGTGGAACAGGGCGATATCGGCGCGGTGAACCACGGCGACGGGTGGCGAGAAGACTTGGCCTTTGGTGACATTGGTGATGGTGACCTCGTAAATGGTGCCGGACAGGACCTCGGGCTCGGGCGGCAGGATGACCGCGTCGATT
This sequence comes from Acanthopleuribacter pedis, assembly GCF_017377855.1. Lineage (GTDB taxonomy): Bacteria > Acidobacteriota > Holophagae > Acanthopleuribacterales > Acanthopleuribacteraceae > Acanthopleuribacter > Acanthopleuribacter pedis. The sequence goes on along the minus strand of NZ_JAFREP010000058.1, from coordinate 12,897 downwards.
TCGTGGATAATGCCGTTGGCGGTGAGGATGTCGGTGGCAACGATTTGCGCGTTATCAATGAACGCGCCCTGGTCGGTGACGGAAATAGCGGCCTCGGCGCCTTGCAGCGTGGTCAGGGAAGAAGAAGCCAAAACGTCTGATGCGCTAAAGGCGCCTGGCACCACGTGGTAGGTCAGGATGTTGGCCAGCGCCTCGGGATCGGCCAGCAGCGCGTCGAGGGTGCCCTCGGGCAGGGCGGCAAAGGCGTCGTTGTTGGGTGCGAACACGGTGAAGGGACCGTCACCTTTGAGCGCGTCGACCAAGCCGGCGGCTTGGACGGCTGCAACTAAGGTACTGAAGCGATCCACGCCCAGAGCTGTGTCGACGATGTCGGCCAAGTCGGCGGGTGGAATCAGAACCGCGTCGATCACATGGATCACGCCGTTGGAGGCCAACACATCGGTGGCGACCACGTTGCTGTCGTTGACGCGAACCGCGCCGTCTTCCACGCTGATCGCGAGTTGATCGCCGTTTAGGGCGACCGCGCTTTCAAGGGTGACCACATCGGCGGCGAAGTTGTAGCCGGAAACCACGTGGTAGGTCAGCACGTCAATCAATGCATCGGTGTCGGCGAGCAGGGCTTCAAGTGTGCCCTCGGGCAGGGCGGCAAAGGCGTCGTCGGTAGGGGCGAACACGGTGAAGGGACCTTCGCCCTTAAGGGTTTCGATCAGGCCCGCCTCGGTCAAAGCCGTGGCCAGGGTGCTGAAGGAACCCGCCGCGACCGCCGTGTCAACCACGTCAACCGGAGGTAGCAATACCGCGTCAATCACGTGGATGATGCCGTTGGCGGCGGCGACATCGGCGGTCACCACGTTGGCATCGTTGATCTGAACGCCGTTGTCGTCGGCTTTGATCAGCACCCGGCTGCCGTTAACCGTTTCGGCGTTGCTCAAGCCCACCACGGTGGCGGCGTCAACCGCGCCGGAAACCACGTGGTAAAGCAGGATGTCGCGCAGGGTGTCGGGATCGTCGAGCAGGGCTTCAACCGTACCCTCGGGCAGGGCGGCAAAAGCGTCGTCGGTGGGGGCGAATACCGTGAAAGGACCGTCGCTACGCAAGGTATCGACCAGGCCGGCGGCCTCGGCGGCGGCAAGCAGGGTGGTGAAGCTGCCCGCGGCGGCGGCGGTATCGACAATGTCGTCTTGGCTGGTGGCAGGCAAAGAAACGAAGAAGCTTAACGCGGTAAGCAGAGCAAACATTTTCCGCATGGGTGTATCTCCTTACTGGATGGTTCGAATAGAATGCGGAGGCAATCGCAATTCCTCTATTCCCACGAGGTTTCAGTGTGTGTCGCGGGGAAGGGATGGGAAGGGAGGGCGTGGGGTCGGCTGTACTGACGGCAATCGAATCACAGCGCGATCCCCAAAGAAAATCTCTTCGTGACCGGTCTTTGACAAGAGACTGACAAAACCTTATGCCTGTCCCGAAAAACTGTCAAACCACGTGTCTCTACGCCAGATTGTCTATAAGAGGAGAGACAGTAAAGGTGTTTTTTTTAGATATTTGTGACTAAGTAATTGTAAAAACTAAACTTATGGTATTGTTTTGATTGGTTTTTATCTTGGGTTTTCTTGCATTGACGTGATGGAGGTCACCAAAGGGGCGGTCATTTTACTTGTGTAGCAATCTCTTGATAAGTCGTTATAGATAAGATGGTTGAAGCGAAAGAAACGGAAAAATAAAAACTGTAAGACTGTCTATTAGCTGTCTAGGTTGTGTTGATGTCTTGTCTAGATGTGACGGCTTTTTTGTCGAGGCGAAGGGCATTCGATTCGATGACTGGGACACACACCACCCCCTTCTCCAGTGGCAATTGATGGAAACGGCAGTCGTAAATCGATGCCAAGTGGTTGGGGAGCTGCTTGAGGTCGGTGTCTACCAAGAGGCGCCCCGCTTTGAGGCCGATCACGCGCGGGTTGAGATGGATAAACGGGTTCCAGTCGTGGGTGACCAGCACGATGGTAAACCGCTTCTGTTGGTGCAGGCGCGCCAAAAGTTGGACGATGGCAACCTGGTGGCGTGGATCGAGGGCGCTGGTTGGTTCATCTAAAACGAGCAATTCCGGTTCTTGGGCGACCGCCGCCGCAATCAAAACCCGCTGCTGTTCACCGCCGCTCAGTTCCGAGAGGAAGGCACCGGCTTTGTGTTGCATGTCGGTTTGAGCCAGCGCGGCGTCAATGGCGTTTCGGCGCTGTTCCCGAGACTCCTCATGGGCAAACCTGGCCAACTCCATAAAGGTGAGGACGTCCAGTGCGAAGGCGGTTTCCAGTTTTTGCGGGACATACGCCAAGGCGCGTGCCCGTTCGCGGCCGCCCATGGTGCGCGTATTGCGGCCCTTCCAGGTGATGTGTCCCGTGTAATCATTGATCATGGCCAAGATGCATTTGAGCAGGGTGGTTTTGCCGCAGCCGTTGGGGCCGAGAATCAGGGTGAATTGCTGGGCCGCTACATCCAAATCAATCCCGTGCAAAATGGACTGCCGCCGCCGTTCCACACCCACCCCGCGCAGGGTCAAGGCACTCATGGTGTGCTCAGCAGGGCGCCCAGCGCTTCCAGGGTTTTCACATAACTCGGGCCTGGTTGAAAGACGGCGCTGTGGTGAATGAAGTACAGTTTGTTTTCCTTAACGGCTTTTAAAAACGAGAGTTCGCGCCACGCTTGCCGGTAGCGGTCTTGCTGATCAGGGGTCATGGTGTCGTGGGGAAACAGGATCACGATGCGCTCGGGATCGACCGCCGTCAGACCTTCCGCGTCCAGCTTGGGGAAGGTGGGCGTGGTCGGCTGGAAGGCGTTTTCGGCCCCGGACAGCAGGAGTAACTCGTGCAAAAAACCCGCGCGACCAACCGCAAATACCTCGCGCACGGCTTCGCCCGGTTCGTCGTAACCCAGCACCAACAGGACGCGCGGCGGCACCATGAAGCGGTGTTTGGCCGCGGCTTCACGTTGGGCCAGTTGGTCCGTTAAATCCCGGCCTTTTTGCGGCACACCCGCGGCCTCGGCAATCGCCTGAATGGTCGTGCGCAGATCGCCCAGGGTGTATTGCCGGCGGATGTTGACCTTGATTCCTAGTTGGCGCAGCGAGGTCGCCGTGGTTTCGTGTTCCGGTAAGGCCCAGACCAGGTCCGGCTTTAACGCGACGATTGCTTCCATGCTGGGGTTAAGGTAACCGCCGATTTTGGGAAGCGACCTGACCGATTCCGGGTCGACGCAATAGTCGGTCACCGCGATCAGGCGGTCGGCCAGTCCCAGGGCGCCGATGGTCTCCGTCAAACTCGGGGCCAGGGAAATCCAACGGGCCGGCGCCGCCCACAGGGCCGGTGTGCTGAGGCAGAAAAGGCAAAAGAGCAGTCGGAACAGTGGGGTGTTGGGGAGCAAGGCGAGCCACCTCGGGTGAAGTTTTTCAAAACCCCTACTCTAACCCGCCGGTGAGGGAAGGCCCAAGGCGAAACCGGTGAAACCCGTTGCATTGCGCACGATTTAGTCGCTTTTGAGGACGCCTTCGTCCTCGGCCAGGATGCGGTTGATCTTGGCCACCGCCTTGACCGCGTGGTCGCCGTGTTTGATGGCGATCTCTGTTGCCAGCGCATTCAGCAGCGTCACCGCCGCGCCGATGGCGTTGGTGAACATTTTATTGTGGGTGCGGACCTGGAGCGTGTAATCGGCGTGGGCCGAAATGGGTGCCGTCAGGCGATCGCTCACCGCAACCACCTTGATACCGCGTTGTTTGGCGTCTTCCACCATTTTAATCGTGCCCCGCGAAAAGGGCGGGAAGGAAAAAACCAGCATCACATCGTTCTCGCGCAGGATCACCATTTGTTCCATCGGCGAGGAGAATCGGGTCGACAGGGTGGTGGCGCGTAGGCCGATTTGGGTGAGTAGGTAGGTTGCCAGGGATGACAGATGGGCGGAGATGCCGAAGCCGAAGGTGAAGATATGATCCGAGGCGAACAAGGTGTTGGCCGCGCCTTCAAAGGTTTCCAGGTCGATGTCTTTGCTCAAGTCCTGAATGTTGGCGAGCTCTTTTTGCACGACCAAGCTTAGGTTGTCTTTGCCGTTGGGTTTAAACACATCTTCAATGCTGGTTTGCGCCGTCACGCGGTCGCGGACCAGAGTGGTTAGGTTGGTTTTGAGGCCGCTAAAGCCGTCGTAACCCACCCGTTGGGCGAAGCGGACGATGGTGGCCTCGGAAACACCGACGCGCTTGGCCAGGGTTGGCACGGTTAAAAAAGGGATCTCGTCCAAATGGTCCAACAAGAAGTCGGCGACCTGCTGTTGTTGCTGGGGGAGATCCTTGAAGGCATTCAGCACCAGTTCCTTGAATTGCGCTTCGCTGGTCATGTCTTCCATGAATGCACCTCGGGTGAAACCCAAATTTCACCGACGGGTTTGTGTGAAGGAAAGCTTTTCGGTGAGGGGTTTCACTACACCCTAACACGGCCGCGGCGGGCTGCAACGGAAAAAACACCGCGGAAGGGCGAGCTTGCGTTTGGCGGCGCCGGGTGTTTTTACCGGTGCGGGGAAGTGCCGTTTAGAGGTGACAGTCACGTGCAAGAAGTTTGAAAAAATAGGTTTAGCATTTTCGTGTCGGCCTAGTGTCAATCCGGTTTGACGAGGGGCCGGCGCGAAGGAAACGGAAAGGGATTCACCTAAAGCGAATCTTCGCTTTTCGGTGCGCCGGCTGAAAAGGTAAAGAAAGTGTGTCTTTATTCTTGACAAAAAGCTCGGAATCTAAGAAATTGGTGAAAAATTAATTTCATTAATTGGTCAATTTGAAAACTTAATTTCTAAACGGCTGCTTGTCAGGCATCTCGGCGCGGCTTCGATGAGGTATCTGCCCTATGAACGCTTTTGTTTCTCCCTTCTTCTCACCCAGAACCCCGGCCATTTTGGTCTTTACCTTCTGCCTTCAATTGGGCTTGCTGTGGGCGCAAAGCGCGACCAGCGGGGCGATGAGTGGGACCGTGGTCGACGCCGATGGCAACCCCTTGCCCGGTGTGGTTCTTTCTGTTACCTCTGACGCCCTGGTGCGCGGCAGCCAAACTACGGTTACTTCTGAGAGCGGCCGTTATCGCTTGCCCTCGTTGCCGCCCGGCCTTTACGACGTGCGCGCCGCCATGAACGGTTTCAAAACCGCGGAGGTCACCCAGGTGCGGGTTTCCCTGGGTCAGATTATGGATGTGCCCCTGACGCTCACGCCCGCCGGTGCGGATGTGCGCGAGCAGATGGTGGTGACCGGCGAAACGCCACTGGTGGGTACCACGAGCAACGCCACCTCGGCCAACTTAGACGAACAATTCATTGAACGGACACCGCTGCCGCGTGATGCAACCCAGCTCATGAACTACCTGCCCGGCGTCAATGACGGCTTGGCTTACGGCGGAACCCAGAGCGCGGCCAACGCCTATAACTTAGACGGGGTCGACGTATCCGACCCGGCGAGTGGGAGCCAGTGGTTGTTGCCCAACGTTGATTGGATCGAAGAGGTTCAGGTGTTGGGTCTGGGGGCGAGTGCCGAATACGGTGGTTTTACCGGCGCGGCCGTGAACATCGTGACCAAATCCGGCGGCAATACATTTAGCGGGGACGTGCGCGCTTATGTTTCCAACGAGCGCTGGAACGCCTCGCGGGCCGACCAACTGGAGAGCCGCGATCTCAGTGTCAGCATCGGCGGGCCGATCATTAAAGATCGCCTGTGGTTTTTTGTGTCCGGTGAAGAAGTCAGCCGCGATTTTACCCCCTTCCAAATTGACGAAATCACCAACGCCGTTCAAGCGGCCGGGCTTGACGGAGCCGATCCCTTGCTGGCGGTTGACCAAGAAGAAGAACGCATCAGTCGCTACCTGGCGAAGGCGACCTGGCAAGCATCCGACATGCACAAATTTGTGTTGCTGCTGGACTATGACGGCAAAGACAGCGATTACCGCGGTCTCTCCCGCGACGTTTTGGGTTCCGCCACCGAACGCCAGGACTCGCCCAACTGGTCCTATAACCTGACCTGGGAAGGTGTGCTCAGCGTGACCAGTTTTGTTTCCGTGAAGCTCACCGGCTTTGAAGGAACCGATGACCGTCTTCCGTATGGTGGCGCCGATCTCCCCGGCCGCACCGATTTCGAAACCGGCATTGCGTTCCAGAACGCGCCCTACACCCACCTCCAGGATAAAAGCCGGACCGCGATTAAAGCCGACTGGACCTTGTTCGCCGACAGCCTGTTCACCAACAACGACAGCCACCAGTTTAAATTCGGCATTACCTACGACGACGCCCGCCAAGATGAAACCCGTACCCGGAACGGCGGCTTTACCATCGTGGACGATTCCTTTGGACTCGGTGGTGGTGACCTGAGCTTGCTTGATCAAACCGTGGCTTATCTCGCTGAACCCGACGCGGCTTTATTCTCCTCCGACGTCGGCAACCACATTCGTTTGGATTCGGTTCAAGAAACCCTGGCTTTGTTTGCGCAGGACCAGTGGCGCGTCAACCGGCTTACCTTTAATTACGGTTTGCGTTACACCCGTTATCGCGGTGGCTTTCGCAACGGTAATGAAAGCGTGTATGAGGCTGACCTGATTGCGCCGCGACTGGGTTTTGCATGGGACGTCAAAGGCGACGGGACCACCGCGGTAAAGGCGCACTACGGCCGCTATTACGAAGGCTTGTTCACCTTTTTGTTTGACCGTGAGCGTTCGGGGAATGTGTTTACCGCGCTTGAGTTTTGGGACTATGACTTTGATTCCGGCCAATTTGAACCGCCTTCTTCCGCATCCGTGCCCGCCGCCGCCGACCTGGATCCCGACATCGACCATCCTCATGTCGACCAGTTTTTGGTAACCGTCGAGCACGGTATCGGCCGGGACTGGCTGCTGGGCGTGGACTTGGTCCACCGCGAAACGCGGAACATCATCGCCATGGTCAATGCCAATGAGGACTACGACAGCCTGTCCGCCATCGGCAACCCACTCGGCGCGGACTTCCCGTTTTTTGAGTTGCTCAGTCCCGAGCGCTTTGCGTTAACCAACCCCGCCGGCGCGTACCGTGATTACCAGTCGGTGACCCTGCGTGCCGACCGCCGCTTCCGCGACGGTTGGTCGATGCGCGGCTCGCTCGTGTGGTCCGATCTCCAGGGCAATACCTTCCGCGCCAACAGTTATACCGATGAATGGGAAGACCGCAACGGTCAAACCAACGCCGACGGGACCTTGCCCGGTTTCGCCGAGTGGGAGTTTAAGCTGTCGGCTTCGGTGGACCTGCCCTATGGGGTGATGTCCTCTGTTTTCTTCAGCCATCGCTCCGGTGCGCACTGGACGCCCACCGTTCGGGTGCGTGGCTTGTTGGAAAATGACCGCCAGACCGTTTTTGCGGCCCCGCGTGGCTCGGAACAACTGGATGACCGTCAACTGGTCGACCTGCGCCTCGCCAAAGAGTTTGATCTCGGTCGTGTGCGCTTGTCCCTGATGGTGGATGTCTTTAACCTGCTCGACGAGGACACCGTGATTGAGGTACGTGATCGCTGGGGCGATTACCGCTACGATTTCCGCAACCACCCGGAAGACAGTTTCTTCAGCGAGGCCTTTGTCAGCGACGCGCAAGGCAACCGCGTGTCCCGTTTGGGTTCGGTTCTGGAACGCGAATCGGCACGGGAGATGCGGCTCGGTGTGAAAGCGTCGTTTTAATGGATCCCTTAAGGAGGTACCCGATGCGTCTACGGTTCAATCTGTCCTTCCTGTTTGCGTTACTGATGTTGCCCGGCCCCGGCCTGCAGGCCGGCGACCGTCCCGGTGATTTGGTGTTAATCGGCGGTGGTAGCCGACCCGCGGTGATTATGGAGAAGTTCATTGATGTGGCCGGTGGTCGTGACGCCCTGATCCTGATTGTGCCGACCGCTTCCAGCTTGCCCGATACCGGCGACTTTTACATCGATGTGTTTAAGAAGGATTATGACTGCAAACGGGTTCGCGCCTTAACGCTGGCGACCCGCGAGGACGCCGACTCCCAAAAAACCGCACGTTTGGTGGCCCGTGCCGGCGGGATCTTTTTCGCCGGTGGGGATCAACGCCGCATTTTGGATGTGCTGGAAAACACGCTGGTCGGCGAAGCGATTACCGAGGCCTGGCAATCGGGTACGGCGATTGCGGGTACCTCTGCCGGTACGGCGTGTATGAGCACCCCGATGCTTACCGGCGACGGCGATTTCGATGTGCTGCGCGCCGATAACATTGTCACCCGTAACGGTTTGGGGTTGGTGCCCGGCGTGATTTTGGACCAGCACTTTGTGGCGCGGCAACGTCAAAACCGACTTTTGTCCCTGGTCTTAGAAAACCCGCACCTGATTGGTGTCGGCATTGACGAGGCCACCGCGGTTTGGTTTCGACCCGACGGGACCTGGAAGGTGCTGGGCAATGGTTGGGTGCAGATTTACGATGCGCGATCCGCCCGTTTGAATCGGATTTCGGATCGGGACGGCGACCTTTTGGGCGGTCGCCAGATTCAAATGCATGTGTTGTTACCCGGCGATACTTTTTCGCCGAACATCAATACCTGCAAAAAAGATTGACCTCGGTTCGCGTCGCTCACCGTCGTAGGCGATGCGGACTTGCCCAAATTTCTCATGAGGATTCGTCGCGAGAACTTGTGAGAAAGGCGGGCTAGAGTGGTCCAGGGCTCCCGTGGGGTAGCGGCTTCGCCGTGATCCCCACGGGATTTTTTTTGCGATGCGCGCCCTTTCTTTTTAAGATGAAGCCACCGGATCTGGACCGTCGCGGAAGCGGGCGCGAACCGGCTCCCTACATATATATATGTACCCGGTGCGACAGAGAGGGGTCCTTGGAACAAAAAATTCGGCTTGATGCACTGTTAATTGCCCGCGGGTTGACCCGCAGCCGCTCCCATGCGCGGGATCTCATCAAACGTGGCAAGGTTCGTCACGACGGCTTGGTGGCGCGCAAACCCGGCGTCTTGGTGCGCGAGGATGTGGTCGTCGCGATTGACGAGGACACCGGCCTGGTGGGTCGCGGAACCCACAAGCTCGAGGCCGCGCTCCAGACCTTTGCCGTTGCACCCGCGAACCGGGTTTGGGTGGATATCGGCGCATCAACCGGTGGCTTCACCCAGGTGCTTTTGCGGGAAGGTGCGCGCCGCGTGTATGCGGTGGATGTCGGCCACGATCAACTTGCCCCGGAATTGGTTGCCGATGGGCGCGTCGTGAACCTGGAGCGAACCAACATTCGCACGCTGTCTGCCTTGGCCGAGATCGCCGACGGCGCCGTGGTGGACCTCTCGTTTATTTCCCTGCGTTTGGTTTTGCCTGTCATCGCCGGTTTGGTCAGTGCCGATGCGGATGTGGTGTTGCTGTTCAAGCCGCAGTTTGAAGTCGGCCAAGGCGGCGTCAACCAAAAAGGTCTGGTGGCCGACGGGGCCCTTTTATGGACCTGCTTGGAAGAATTCCTCGCTTGGGCTGAAACCGGGGGCTGGTCCTGTTGTGGGTTAACCGATTCGCCGATTTTGGGTAAAACCGGGAACCGCGAGTTTTTGATACACCTTCGCCGGGGAACCTCCGCGCGAAAGGCAGTCGCCTGGGTCGCCGAGCACCGCCGTCGTTCGCGTTGAGCATTCAATCCTTTGACGTGGGTCACCCTGGTGGACATGATCGCGGCACGGATCTCAAGGGTTTTTGTGGAAAAGACGAAAGGTACTACAGTTGCGTACGAGATAATCCTTGGTTTGGGGCCGGCTTTTGGTTGACCGGGTACTCGTCTGAAAGGAAGGGTCATTTGAAGTTCTCGGTCGAAGAGCCCGAAAAAATACAGATCTACTTGGAAATCGCCGCCTTCTCGCAAGTACCCTGTGTGTTTTACCCCACCGATTCCAGCCGCAGTTTTGAGGGCATTTTAGAAAAAGTGGATGCCGATCGGTTCGGGTTGGTTTTTAAGCAGTGGATTCCCGCCCAGACGGGTTTGCTGGTGATTCGTTCGTTTACGCTTCAGTTCAAGTGCCAACTGGATATGGAAAAAGGAGAGCGGCCCAAGGAATACACCTTCCCGCCGCCTCAGGCGTTGTCCTCCCATGACCCGCGCAAGTATCTGCGCATCCCCATCGCCCCCCAGCTCACCAAAATCGTGGTGGTCAAAAAGCTGAATGAACAGGGCGAACCCTTTAGCGAGGGGCCCGATAAAAAACTGATCCAAGGCGCGATCCAAGACGTGAGTGCCAACGGCATCGCCTTTAAAATTGCCAACCCCGATCCTTTTTTTGTGCCCGGTGGCCAGGTTCACCTGACCTACAAATTGTTTGGTTTGGACGTGGACGGTCCCGCCCGTGTTGTCAGCGACGGCGGCAGCCTGGTTCGTTGTCAGTTGAGTGGCATGAAACCCGCGCTGCAACACCAACTCAACCAAAAAATTACCGTCAGTTTCCAGCGTATGTTGGAAAAGCACCACCGTGATTTGCTGCAGTTGATCGAGGCCTCCGCCCACCTACGCGATATTGAACGAACCAAGAAAAGTACCGGTGAATTGGCGGATCGCAAGCAGCTTGACGAGAATTTCGTGGGTTTGATAAATCCGATCCTCGACGCCGCCGTGAATGTGATGGAACAAATGGCCGGGCTGAAGTTGGTCAAGCGGGAGATCCGTCTGGAGCGCATTTGTTCCGCCATTTACGATCTTTCCTCGCAAATTTCCTTTCAGGGACCCCAGGTCGACGGCCACCTCTTTTTATGCCTCAAGCAAAACGTGGCCTGCAGCATGGCGGGTACGATTTTGGGGGGTGAATACAGCGACATTGACGAAAACGTGCGCGACATGGCGGGCGAGCTGTGCAACATCATCATCGGCAACGCAAAAAAGAACCTGGCACGTGATCAGGTATACAAGCTATCGACGCCGACCCTGATCGTGGGTAAGGAACACCTTGTGGCCGTGTTGTCCAAGTACCCCGTGGTGCGCATCATTTTCGACAGCCCAATCGGGCAAATCGACCTCAACCTGTACCTCGATGAAATCAACGAAAAATTGCGTACCGAGAGCCTGACACCCGCCGGGTTCGAATACAAAACCGAACTGATTAATCCCATCTTGCGGGCTACCGAAAATATTTTTGAAAATTTCCTGTTTTTGGAGACCCGCAAGAAAGGCGTGGTGATGCGCGAGACCTTGGCACCCAAGTTCGAGTTGTCCGGCATCTTGGACGTTTTTGGCAAAGGCATGCACGGCAAGATCTTGCTCAATCTCAGCAACAAGCTGGCGCTCCAGATCCACGAGATTCTGTTGGGTGTGGAAAAAGACACCATCGACGACGAGGTCAAGGACGCCGTGGGTGAGATGGTCAACATTATTACCGGGAACGCCAAGGGTGAATTCGAGCGGATGAACTTGGGCTACAACGTTTCCACGCCTTATGTGATCTACGGGCGGAACCACATCATTTCGAATGCGGGTGACAACCCCTTCATCTCCTCTGTATATTGGTCGAGCAAAGGATTTTTTGAGGTGTGCCTTAGCTTCACCGCCGACGAGTAACCCGCGTCCACCTTTGTCCAGGACCAGTGAGGAGTTTTGTTTGACGCAATTCACACCGCCGCCCGTCGCCCCGTGCTTGTGGTGCGGGCAACCGCTCCAACTTGTTTGGGTTCACGGACACGGCCAATGTGCCGCCTGTGGTGTGAACTGTGACCCTTGCTGCTCCGGTACCACGGTCCCTTGTTCCGTCGGGCCGAATACCGACGTTCCGACGTCGCCGCGCGAAAGGCGCTCTTGAGAGGTTCTTAATGGAAGGAAAAAAAATAGCCGTCGTTTTCGGCCTTTGTCTCACCATGTTTGTCGGCAGTGTCGCCGCCTTTTTCATCTACAAGCCCGCTGAAATCGTGCCGCCGCTGCCGATCCACGGCAAAACCCCGGCCTTTTCGTTCACCGCGACCGACGGTGAAACCTTTGCGTCCAGCAAGCTGGAAGGCAAAGTCTGGGTTGCCGATTTCTTTTTCTCAACCTGTGCCGGTCCATGTCCCACGATGGCCAAGAACATGGGCAAGATCCAAGAAACCTTCAAAGATCGTGGTGACGACCTGAACTTGGCCAGTTTCACGGTGTATCCCGACAACGACACCCCCGAGGTGTTGGCCAAATACGCCAAAAAAGTCAAAGCGGATACCAGCCGCTGGCATTTCCTGACCGGTCCCAAGGAGGACTTGCTCTCCTTGGCGGTGGAGGGTTTTAAAGTCGGTGACAGCAGCAACTTGTTGAATCACAGTCAAAAGTTCATCTTGGTTGACCGCGAAATGCAGATCCGCGGCTACTACGAAGGCACGGATGACGGCGAAATCGCCGAGTTGGTGCAAGACCTGGAGCGCCTGCTCAAAGAAGGGTAGAGGGGGCGGTAATCCCCACGAACCCAAATGGATGCGAATTCAAACGGGTACCCGACGCGGTATGGCCGGGGGCTGACCCGGCGCGCCCCAATGAGGACCGCACAACCCCATATATGGACCATGGATTGTTCCGGCGCGCCCCAGCGGGGGCCGCACAACCCCATGTATGGACCATGGATTGTTCCGGCGCGCCCCAGCGGGGGCCGCACAACCCCATGTATGGACCATGGATTGATTGAACGCGAGGCTTTGCCTCGCCACTCTGGACGCACCCCGGCGGGGTGCAATAATTTAGCCTAGGGTACGGCCATTGAAAATGGTCGCACCCTAGGTGCTTGGGGTTCACGGAGGGGAAAACGCTGAAGGCGTTGACACCGCGGGCGTTTCGGTTTTTCAACCCCGCGGGGAGGATGGGGCAAACGGGTGTGGTTTCGGCATCCATGAACCCGGCGGTTCGGTTAGGGGTCGTTTGGCCGGCGCCTTCAGCGCCTGCGCGACGG
>NZ_JAFREP010000057.1 GCF_017377855.1 Acanthopleuribacter pedis | reverse complement strand
TCACTCCAGATCTGCCTCCTTCAGCTTTTTTCCGATATGCCAAAGAAAGCAGATTTTCGGTTAGCGTGGGTCCCTTTTCGTTTGTCGTTACCCCTTTTGGTGGGTCCCTTTTAGCTTAGCGTTACCAGACGCCCGGGGATGAACCGCTTTAATTCGCCTCTCGATTGTGACTTGAGCCCTGTTCCCCGGACGCCCGGGGATGAACCGACAGGTGTCATCGCCTGCCACTCGGCACCGGGCTGTTCCCCGGACGTCCGGGGATGAACGGTTGTATCAAAGGGCATTCTTAAACGGCTGGAACTGTTCCCCAGACGCCCGGGGATGAACCGCCGCAATAGAGGTCACGCGCCACAACCACGCGCTGTTCCCCGCACGCCTGGGGATGAACCGTCGTGGAAGGGTTGGCCGGTTTCTGGCGGGATCTGTTCCCCAGACGCCCGGGGATGAACCTTTTATGCCGGTCCCGTGTCCAAGGGTGCTGCCCTGTTCCCTGGACGCCCGGGGATGAACCGATCTCACAAAACACATGCGGTGCCAGTCTTCTGCAAACAATTTAATTTAGGCAACTTGGCCCATTCGCTTACATGATCGGGCACGTACATTCAAAACGCCGTGGACCGCAAGCAGAAGTCCCGCGCGGTGCCAACTTTTCCGCTCAGCGCAATCAAAGGTTCCGTTTCGCTCTTTTCACACGGAGTCCAAAAAAATTAGCCAAGTTGCTCGGGTTCAGAAAGTGTGCCCTTGGTTAGCAAGGCCAAACCCGCCATGGCACTTTTGATCTTGGTTTCGCCACCCACCGCTTCCAACAAAACGCACCCTTCAACCGTCGCCAATGCCAAACCGGCAAGCGGCTCGCGAAAGGCGGGGTCTTCAACGCGAAGGTTGTTGCTGACCCACTGGTAGAAACTCGTCATGATCTCGCTTGCAACCGTTGTCATGGTGGTCTCGCCGGCTGAAGCCCGCGCGGTAATTTCGAGCCAAAGCCGGGTAAACGGCTGAATCCTAGGATCGGCGACAAAGGCGGCAAGGTGCGGCACCAGGACCTCGAACGGCATGGGTTCGGCTCGGGTGTTGGTAAGGATGTCCTCGAGTTGCGTGGCAAGCGCGGACAAAGCCGCGTTCATCAAATCTTCCTTATTGGTGAAGTAGTGAAGCAACATGCGGTCGCTGGTGCCAATGGCGGCGGCGAGTCGCCGTAAGCTGCTTTGCTGCAGGCCGTTGGCAAGCAAATAGGCGGCTAACTTTTCAATGAGCTCACGCCGCTTCTTTTCGGTTTTTTTCATGGTCGCCACCTTTTCGCTTGCCAATTTATGTAGCGGGCACTACATTAATTTTTGTAGCAACCGCTACACAATCATACCCAAGGGAGGCTTTTATGCCAACAGAGCCCATTCAAACCATTGAACAGCAGGGATTTACTCAAGCCAAACCGGCAGCCCTCGGTGCGACGATTCTGCTCATAGCCGTCACCCTACCCGCGCTGTGGTTCCACGGCTACTGGGGAATCATTGCGCCCCACTTTCAAAGTTGGGGCGCGGGTCAGGTACTAACGGATTTGGTCATCGCGCTGGCGATGGTGCTGGTTTGGATGTGGTTCGACGCCAAGAAACAGGGACGGCGTTTCTGGCCTTGGTTGCTCCTGACCCTGGCCGCGGGTTCGTTCGGCCCCCTTCTGTATGTTCTGTTCCGACCGGCACCAGCGAAACCGGCCCAATGAGCCGATGAGAGGAATCAGCCGGTGCCGCCGCGAGCCCGACTAACGTGGCAGCGCCCACCCTATGTGGTGTGAGGTCGCAATTTCTCCTGATAGCCCCATTGACAGGATTTCCACGTGTTCCTATGCTCGTTCACAGATTCACCGGATCATGCAGCAAACATGGCGGCTATAAGACGAAGGCATTGGCATGAATTCCTTTCCGTACAACACCCATCAGCTTAAAGACAGCGTCCAAGAATTGGTCCGCCGCGCCATCGAAGCGATTCGTGCAAAACGTTTCCATTTCGAAGCGAAAAGCAAAGCCAACCCGCGGAAAACTGCCGACCTCTTAACCGACGCTGATTTGTTGGCGCAAGAAATTGTGGCCGGCGGCCTGCAAGAACGTTTCCCCGAGGCGGGCATCGTGGGCGAGGAAAACCTCTTCATTCCCAGCAACAACGGGGTCACCTTCACCATTGATCCACTCGATGGAACCAAAGCCTTTGTGCGCCAAGAATCAGGTAATGTCGCCGTCATGATTGGCGTGTTGTTTGAAAACCGTGTCGTTTCAGCCTTTATCGGCGATGTTTGGACCAAGGAAATCTTCTACTTTCGCCCCGGCTCACCCAACACCCATCGACTGATCGACTTTGATTTCCCCTTTCCGCTGGTTCCCTTCAATCCCGACGAGAAGCACCGCCATTCGGCCATTCTGTTTCGCGAGGACCCCTACCGCATCCCGGGCTTTGATTTCCTTTCGATTCGGGACACATTCACAAAGGTTTTTATTGAGTCGGGCAGCATCGGCATCAACTTCACCAAACTTTTCAAAGGCGAAACCCACGCGCTGTTCATTCACATGAAATACTACACGCCCTGGGACCACGTGCCGGTCATCGGCCTCGCGCGGCAATTGGGTTATGGATTCTACCGTTTGGAGAATCAGATGTTCACACCCTTCGCGTTCGATCTAAAACTCGAAACCTACACCATGAATGCGCTGCTGCTCGTTTGTCATCCATCGTTGGTTGCAGGCCTCAATGAGGCTTCCATTCACGCTAAGTAAGCCAACCCGGTTTCCCGACAAGCAACATCACCTACGCCAACCGCACGATTTAAAGCAACTTACAATCTCACCCTTGACAAAAACGCCCACATCGGGGAGCATTTCAAGTGCCGTAACCGATTTCATCATCGGCGACCGACGACAACCTTTGGGTTCGCGTCTCTTTCCTTTACCAGCCCCGATTCGCTTTTGGTTTTCCTGATCGGGTGTGTTTGCGAAGAACCGGGTTACGGCAACGAGAAGTGCCCGCTTCCCGTTTTCTCGCAACACACCAATACTTTCGCTCATGCGCTGACTTTTGTTAGCATGGGTGAAGGTGCAGAACCTCAACGAACCACAACGTGGCATGGTTTTTTGCCCGCCGCGCGGCAACCCTTTTTGCGGTCATGGTCGTCTTCCTCATTCAAGGAGTAGGTATATGTCGGGTATCCGAGGCATGGGCCGAATCTTTTCGTCCACCATGAAGAACCTTCCCAAAGTCGGCGGCATGAAACCGTCGTCACTTCACCAAACCAAATCCTCCCACCTGCGCGGCATTAGCACGATGCAACACGCCAAGTTCGTGGGCGACAAACACCTCAGCGGTAACATGCAACCGATGAATCTGTGCCACCTCAACATCCAAAGCTTCATCAAAAGCAACAGCGGTATGGAAAAAATGTCGCTCAAGGAAGACCAATTCCTTTCGGTCGACGACCTCAAAGGAAAGTTTTCCCAAGGGCAGCCGGTCGGCGTGCGCCTCGACGGCATCGCCGACAGCGGTTCCGTCTACGGCCCCAACAACCACTCGGTGGCCCTGGTCGATATCGTGCACCACAACGGCGAGGACCACTTCCTGATCTTCGACGGCGACCACACCCAAAACCCCAAAACCCAGCAGGCGGTGGAACAACTCGCCAAAAAACTGGACAAGGATGTAGAAGACATCAGCCTGAGCGATTTGCGCGAGGCCGGTTTGGAACATCTGGTGTTTCGCCTCGAACCGGTTGATTCGGTGATGTCCCTCAACCGCGTTGAGCTGGAAGAGAACATGAGCGGCGGGTTAGATTCGATGCCCAAAGGTCCCTTCTACACGGTTGAACCACAAAAAGGGTTCATGGAAACGGCCCAAGAGGTCCTCAAAAAGTTGCTTGGCGACTAAAGGCCCGGCGGTTTTGCCGCCCGCGCCGCTCGCCCGATCACAAGGCGTGTGCCGGAAAACCACGCGCAAAGCGAATGCCTAAAAGCGTACACGCAAAGCGTGTCCAGGAGGAGCCCACCATGATGACCCACGAACAAGCCGTCGCCACCCTCACCGATTGGTTGCGACCCTTCGCCCCGGTTACCTTTAACCGCAACGGCATGGCCGCCATGGCCTACGATACCTACGCCATTGTGTTTGAGGTCCCGCAAGAGAGCGAAGGCGCTGATGGACCCATGTACTTCATTCGCGCGGCGATCACCCCACCCAACACCTTTAAAGCCAAGGACTACGCTTGGGCGTTGCGCACCAACCTGTTCCAGTTGGCCAGCGGCGGGTTTACCTTGGCCCTCGACGAACGCTATCGCCTTGAGCTGTGTTACGCGGAACCGATTCGCTGCGTGAACGAACACACCTTCGCCACGGTGGTTGCCAACTTCATCGTGGCATTGGAAGAATTTGCCCGCCAGGTAAAGGAACGCAACACGCCCTCGACGGGTTCGTTCCCCACCATGACGCAATTCGCCTAAACCCTTTTTTTATTTTTGTTAGGAGGAACCATGGCTGAAGAAACCAGCACGGTCAATGAATGGCTCGCCGGCTTGGGCGATTTGAGCCTGGATGAACACGGGTGTTGTGGCTTGGCGGCCGAGTCAGGACGCGAATTCTTGCTGGAAGTGGACCCGGCCGACGGTATTTTTCGGTTAATGACGCCCATCGTGACCCTGCCCGCCTCGCAACGCAACCGGTTTTATGCACGGGTGTTGCGCATTAACAGCAACCAGCACGTTCTGGCCGGCGCGGCCTTGGCACTCGACGAGGAACACGGGGAAATCAGCCTGTGCCATACGCTGATGGTGGAAGACTACAACGCGGACAGCTTCGCGGTGTTGCTCGCCGAATTCGAAACGCGCGCGGCTTTTATCGCCACCGCGCTACATGAAGCCCAGACAGCCACCACCTCTTAAAACCAAAAAAGCTGAAGGTGCGGTTCTCACCACACCTTCAGCCGTTAAAAACGAGATGTTAAGACGGTTTAAGCCTTGGAGTTAATCGCCTCACCAATGCTTCGTTGCTGACTGAGCAAGTCTTTCATGGTACTGAGCACTTCCTGGTGTAAGGACTGGTACTCTTCCGCCAAACCTTTGGCTTTTTGGAATTTGGTTTCGGCGGTGGTTTCCAGCTTTTCATGGCCGGTAATCATCGCGTCGTGTACGGCGGCCTCGGCTTGGAAGAACCCGTCGCCGGCACCGGCCATGCCTTGCATCGCCATCGACATCGCCTGAAACTTCATCATGCTGTTTTGGGCTTCGGCCATGCGGTTGGCCTTGTCGGTTTCGTTGACCTGGGGTTGGTCTTTTTTGGTTTTGCCGGCCGCGGCGGCGTCGGCCTCGGATTTCTTAGGACCATCCTTGGGCTGTGCGGCTTTGGCGGCCTCCATCGGCTTGGGATCGGCCTTGGGCGTGGTCGCCGCGGGCTGATTCAAGGATTTGGGATCGCCATTCAGGTTTTTCGCGGCATCTTTCACGCCGGCCTTGGAACCCGGCGCCATCGGTTTGCTACCGCCGGGCAGGCCGGTTTCCATTTTCTTGGCGGCGGAAGCGGTGGGAACCTTGGGTGCGGTGGCTTTCGGTGACGCATTGGATTTGCCCGCGCCGCGCGCCGCAAAACCCATCATCGCGGCGGCACCAATGTTGACCGCACCCGACAGGATCGCGCCGAATTTGAGGTCACTCGCCTTGGCAAGCTGCTCTTCTTTCTTCTTATCCAGCGCGGCCAGGCGTTCTTTCATGTGCCCGATCATGTCTTGTTTCTGTTGCTTGCGCATTTCAATCGCCATGTCGCTCATGACCAAGCCGAGCGCTTCAATCATCGCGGTGGGACTGGAAACCACTTTATCGTAGCTAAATTCGGCAATGTGCTGCTCCTGTATGCCGCCCATTTTGGGCGGGGGCAGGAACATGGAATCTTCCGTTTTACCGAATTGAACCCCGCCTTCGCCTTCTTTGGCGGACAGGACTTGTTGCTGGGCGACGCGGTTCATCGCGGCACCGCCCTCAATCGAGCTCGACCCCGGGGTGTTGTACACACCGCCGTTGCCAATGTGACCAATGGTAGTCATGATTTTCCCTCAATCATAAAATCCGGTTTCGCACCCGTCACCAACGACAGGCCGAAAACCGGTAACGGCGAGACGGTGGCCTCGCCGGTTAGGGTTCAGAAGAAACCGTGTTAAGCCATGTTGACGGTTTTGGACATCATCGATTGATCCTGTTGAATGGTGTCGGTGATGATCTCCGACGCCTGCTGGGTGTTCTCCACCACGGCTTTCACATGATCAAAGGTTGATTGCCAATCTTCTTGTAATGATTCTTTGAGGGCCTCGAACTCGGTGGCGCGGGCTTGGGCGGTTACGGCGTCAGCGTTCATCAAGCCGGCCTGCATGCCGCTGATCCCGCTGCCGAGGGTGCTGCCGGCCATGGCGGCACTGGTCCCCACGATGGTCGCGGGCGTCGCCATGTCGTCGGCGAGTTGGACCAGCTTGGGGAAGTGGCTTTGGACGGAACTGGTCGCACCCAGTTTGGCGGCGGCACCCATGTTGGTGAGCATCACGGCCACGGTCAAACCAATCACAATCCCCATGGCGGCTTTGTCACCGAGTTTTTCGGCCAAAACTTTTTGCAGATCTTCCATCAGGCCGGATTCCTGCGCGAGCATCAGCGCGGCGGGGGCCATTCCCGGAACAAAGACCCCGACGGCCGCAACGGTACCCATCAGCGCTTTGTAGGATTCGGGACCCATCGCTTTTTTCAAGGCGTCAAAACCACCGAGTTCCTTGGTGGCCATCACACTGATCATGGCGACGGAGCCGGCGATAATCAGCGGGTTGGCGGTCAAAACGCCCAGTGCCAAGCCGGCGACGGCGCCGATCCAGCCGAAGATCTTGTTGCGTTTGGCGGCCTTTTTGGCTTCCTCGATCTTTTTGACCATTTCGGCAATTTTTTCGAGTTTGCGTTCGGAGGCCAGCTTGCCCTCGCGTTGCATTTCTTTGAGCGAGTCCATGCCGCTTTCAACCTGGAGGTTGCCCAGCTGAATGCTGACGCCCTCGAGCAGTTCAAGCGCGGCTTGGTGGTTGAGACCTTGGGTCCCGCCGGCGGGTTTGGGTAAGGTCATCATGCCGTTGGCGGCGGGGAGGTTGACGGGGGTGTCGCCACCCTCTTCCGGCATTTGGGTCATGAGCTCTTTGGCCTGTTGCAACAGGCCGGCCAGGTTCTGGATGTCGGCGGGACCGGCACCCATCATCGGCGGCGCACCGAGGGCGCCCGCGTTGGTGACTGTCATACAGCTTCCTTTTTTTGATGTTTACGTCGGGTGGCGGACAGCAGCAGCTTGGCGCGTTTCAAGATCACGGCATAGGTCGCGTCTTTTTCCGCGTAGAAGACGGCGGCTTCCAGCGCCATTTCGGCGGCTTCCAGTTCACCCAACTTGAGGTTGCATTCACCGGCTTTGAGGTGAATTTCGGGGTTGTCGATGTTGAGGACGGCCGCCTGTGCAAAAGCCTGGAGTGCTTGTGCGTACTCGCCCTGCATAAACAGGCTGGCACCCCAACCCAAAGGATATTTCCCTTCTAAATGGTCGTAAATGCACAGGAACTGGAACACCTTGGCGGCTTGCGCGTATTGGCCGTTGCTGTACAGCGTGTAAGCCACCCCGTAGACGGCTTCCATGCTTTCTTCACTCAAACCACGCAGTTCGGCCACACTGACTTGACCGGTCAGGAAGGCTTCCAAGGTATCGCGTAGAACATCCATATCACTCGTTTCGGCTTTCATCTCAGGCTATCTCCTCTAGAATTTGCTCAGAATGTTGCGTTTGGTCTCGCTAACCTTGCTGAGGGTGTTGGTCGCCAAGTTGAAGGCGTGCCCGCGGTTGGTCATCAGGGTTTGCAGTTTCAGCATGTCCTGTTGCGAGATGTTGTTTTGACCGGAAATGTAGTTTTCCAGATGGGTGACGTTGGCTTCCCAATCGGCTTCAGACAGGTTGCCGGTTTTGAGGTCGTTGGCCAAACCTCTGAGTTCCGGGTCCTCGCGGAGGTCCGCCACAAAATCGTTCCACTTGGAATTGTTGGTTTTGGGGTTGTCGCCGTCTTTGTTTTTGACGTCGGTACGGGCTTGCTTGGCGAAAGCCATGCCGCGGTTGACCTTCTCAACGCGTTTGTTGCGACGGTCAATCTCTTCCAAACGACTGGCAATTTGGTTGTCGAGGATGGAAACGGTTTCCATTTCCAGCATCATGACCAGCATGTCCAAAGACATGGCGCTGCCTTCATAGGTAAAGCGACCGTTCTCCGGTTTAATTGCCTGGCCGGCGTTTGCGATTTCCATGATTTCTCCTTAGGATCGTTGGCTTGGATTAAGCCATTTTGCGGAAGTGACGGGATACGCGTCTGTTCGGATCCTGCGTCACCCGCGTCTTTGCCTCGGCTTGCGCCAATTGTTGTTCCACATCGCGCCGCACTTGGGCGACGACCTCGGGACTAAAGTTGGCTTCCGCCACAACTCGGTCGATCTCTTCACGGTCCATCCCGAATTTAGCCAGCAACTGGTCGCGTTCTTCGAGCATGGCCACCGCTTGCTTGCGCACACGGCTGTAATCGCGCATGAATTGTTTTGCAACGTCGCTGGGTGATGATTTTTCAGACACGGTTCACTTCCTTATCAGTTTTAGAATTTCTGTTGAATGTTGCGCAGGTCTTGGTCGATTTTGGACAAAGCACCGGTCAACAAGCCGCTGAAATTAGAACGGTTGGTCATCAGTGAGTTCAGCTTGAGCATTTGCGTTTGGCTCATGCTGTTCATGCCTTCCAACTTCTTCTCAACCGCCTCGTGAACCGCGGACCACTGCTCGGCGGACAAATTGCCGTTGCCGTCGCTATCGTAGTCGGCCGGGTCGATGCCGATGCTGTTGAGGAATTGACGGTCCGCGTCGGTAACCTCGGTTTGTTTGGTACGGTCGATTTCGGTATCCAAGGTGTGGGAATGGTGGTTGCCATGTTCCAAACGCTCTTCGTGACCGCGTTGGTCAATCGACTGACCGTCTTCCGCAACCCAATGAAGCGCACCGGCCCAGCGCACGCGCTGACCGTCGGCGGTCGTGGCGTCCAATTCGCGACCGTTGTTGCTTTGCGCGATGGTCATGCCGTCGCCGCCGCGGGCCAAGTCTTTGACCAGAAAGGCACTGTCACCTTGGGTGATGGTCAAGTCGTTGGACAGGGTTTCGCCGGTGTTGGCATGGGGAATGGTGTCAACGGTAATGCGCAGCGGTTCGCCGCCGGGCGTTTTGCTGGGCAGTTCGAAGGTGGTGTTGTCCACGAACATCCAAGAGCGATGCTCGCCGCCCTCGTCCACGTGCGGGTCGCCCCAAACGCGGGTGATCTGCTGGTATTCGCCGTTGGGCTGACGCTCTTCAATGCGAAACTCACTGCGGTTCTCATTGAAGGTGATGCGGTAGTTGTCGTTGTCGACGTAGATTTGGTTGTCGCCGGATTGGTGGAAATTGTACTCATTGGTTCGCGAACGCGCGTCGAGTTTGTTTTGCGTGGCGCGCGTCATGAAATCCAAGTGACGTTGGCTTTCCTTGTTTTGTTGGTCGATGGATTCGAGTTGGCCGGCAATACCTTGGTCCAACAAACCCTGTGCTTGCAGCATGGTTTGCATGTAAAGGGCTTGCAGGGTTTTGGTTTGGCCGTTTTGTCTGAACAGACCGTTGCTCGCTTGAATGCCTTGGCTTGGCGCGGCATTCGGATTGATACCCGACATAGGGGTTCCTCCTTTGGTGATGTCATAGGGAATAAGCAAAGGAGATGGAGGCGCGAATAGTGGGCGCCGGTGACGCCGTTTAGGACAACGCACCTTCAACCCACATGGCTCACCAAATCCTGCCGAAGACCCGGACCGAAGGGGCACGGGGCGGGACCGTGACGAACCCGCGCGACAAGCTTTGGCGAACCATGTGGGTTAGCTCCTCTACCAGCTACACGCGACCGGGTGAGGCGGTGATCGAAAAAACTTTAAAAAAGGTCGTTTTTTCGCAGAAAACAAGCCGGGCGGCATTTCCGTAGGCCCGCATTTCTCACAAGGATTCGTCGCAAGAAGCTGAAAGCCTGATGCATACGAAGGTTACGACCAAACGCAAATGGAGCGGGGCCGACCATTTGCGGGGCCGACCATTCGCGGGGCCGACCATTCGCGGGGCCGACCATTCGCGGGGCCGACCATTCGGCGAAGCAGCGCTACGTCGCGTCTTGCTCGACTGAGTAAACAAAGTAATCGCATGGGTTGCCCCGCGGCAGAACACCTTGTGAGAAATGCGGGCTAGATCCACAACCACCCACGAACCAAGGGAAAACACAGGCCGCTCATTTTTTTTCGATCAGGTCGCGCGGGGGGCGCGTGTAAGGGAACAGATGGGTTTCTTTCCGCCGCTTACCGGCACGAGCCCACGCCCTTTATTCCTATAAATAACCCGGAGCCAAGCATGATTCGCAACGAGACCTCTCCGTTCCGCGGCATTGAACGTGTTTTTTACGACCGACGTCCGGTGATTCCCGCCGCCGATGAAACCCATCGCGGCCCCAGCCTTCCGGCCGAAACGGGCAAACAGGCCTCGCTGCAACACCTTTTCCCCGACACCTCGCTCAACAGTGAAATGGTGCAGCACTTGGATCAACGGCTGCGCGATAAACGCCTGTTGATGCCGGGTTTCTACAGCGAAGCCGCCGCCGGGACCCGTGACGCGCTGGCTCAGTTGAACCCCGAAACAGAAGAAGCGCGCGCCGTATTAGACGCGGCCCTTAACCTGCTCAACGACGAGGTCGCCGACCGCGACATCCTCGACGCCTACCGCCTCGCCCTGCGCGAAGTCTGAATTCGAAAGAGGCAAGCATGCAGCCGTATCAAATAGATTACCTCAACCTTCTGGCTCAATTTTATTTACGCAACAACCAATGCGACCGCGCGGCCACCCTTTGGGCCCTGCTGCTGATGCTCCAACCGGACCATCCTCAAACAGCCCTCGCCCTGGCCTTCACCCATTTGCGGCGCGGTGCTTACCACGATGCCTTGAGTTTGGCGCGCCGATACACCCGCAACGCCCTCGACCTACCGCTGCAAATCGTTGCTTATTACGTCAAAACCAGAGCCCTTTATCATCTGGGCGAGGTGCAGCAAAGCCGCTATGTGGCGCGAATTTTATGTGAGAAAAGGAAACAATACCATGGTTAGTGCCGTCTTCCCCCGCGCCAAATCCCTCATCATGGGGGCCTCCCGATACAACGACCTCTTCCTTGCTTTTCTGGTTGTCGCCATCATCTCCTTGATGGTGCTGCCCTTGCCCACGGTTCTGGTCGACGGGCTGATCGCGACCAACCTCGGCATCGCGGTTTCGCTGCTGATGCTTTCGCTTTACATCCCCTCGGCCCTCTCGCTTTCGACCTTCCCTACCCTGCTCCTGTTCACCACCCTCTTCCGGCTGGCACTCAACATCACCACCACCCGCCAAATTCTGCTTTACGCCTACGCCGGTGACATCATCGACACCTTCGGGAACCTGGTTGTCGGCGGTAACTTTGTGGTCGGTGCGGTCATCTTTTTGATCATTACCATCGTCCAATTCCTGGTCATCGCCAAGGGCGCGGAACGGGTGGCCGAGGTGGGCGCCCGCTTTACCCTGGACGCCATGCCCGGCAAACAAATGAGTATTGACGCCGATTTGCGCGCGGGTTCCATCCAACTGGAAGAAGCGCAGGGACGGCGCTCGTCGCTGGAACGGGAAAGCCAACTCTACGGCGCGATGGACGGGGCGATGAAATTCGTGAAAGGCGACGCCATCGCCGGTTTGATCGTTACGGCGGTCAACATTCTGGCCGGGATCGCCATCGGTGTCTGGCAAAAGGACATGGGCGCCACCGAGGCACTGCAAACCTTCGCCGTGCTCACCATCGGCGACGGCCTGATCTCGCAAATCCCGGCCCTGTTCATCTCCATCACGGCCGGCGTGATTGTGACCCGCGTTGCCGCCGACGACTCCGGCCACCTCGGTGGCGACATCGGCACCCAAGTACTGGCACAACCGAAAGCGCTGGCCATCGGCGGTGCCATCCTGCTCGCCTTCACCCTCATTCCCGGTTTTCCCAAGTTCCCATTTTTGGTCCTTGGCGGGATGGTAACCGCCGTCGGTATCACGTTATGGCGCCAGGAATGTTACCCGGAGGAAACCGATCAGGCCATTCCCGGCATGGAGGATGACAACCAAGACGGCCCCGCGGGCGACCAACAGGGCGACAAACTCTCGTTTTCGTTGCCGCTGATGGTGGAACTCGATAGCGGCATGAAAGGATCCGTCGATGCCCGTGCCCTCAACGAAACCCTGATGCAAGTCCGGCGTGCGCTTTATATGGACTTGGGCGTTCCCTTCCCCGGCATCCACCTGCGCTTCAGCAAACGGTTGCCGTCCGGCCAATACCGCATCGCCATCAAAGAAATTCCCGTCAGCGAGGGTTTCCTGCGCCCCGGTCACGTCCTGGTCAACGATCAGCCGGAGAACCTGGAAATGCTCGACATTCCCTTCGAGCAGGGCGAACCCTTTTTGCCGGATCTACCCGCGTTGTGGGTGTCCGACGCCGCCCGCGACCTTTTGGCCGAGGCCGAAATCCAAGTCTACGACCACGCCCGCATTCTGGCCTACCACCTTTCCAAGGTCCTCCACGACCAAGCCTCGGATTTCATTGGGCTACAAGAAACGCAAAACCTGCTCGACAAAATGGAAGAGGATTACGATGTTTTGGTCAAAGAGATCCAGCGCGTCATCCCCACCACCCGGGTCGCGGACGTCTTCCAACGCTTGGTGGCGGAAGGCCTTTCGATTCGCGACCTGCCCACGATCATGGAGGGCCTCATCGAGTGGGGTCAAAAAGAAAGCGACATCATTCTGCTAACCGAATACGTGCGCATGGGGATGAGCCGCTACATCAGCCACCAATACGCGGGGCCGCAAAACTTGCTGGCCGCCTATATGCTCGATCCCGATTTGGAGGAAACCATTCGCGCGGCGGTCCGCCAAACCTCGGGCGGCAGCTACCTCAGCCTCGACCCCAAAACCTCAAAAGAGGTGGTCACGGAGGTGCGCCATGTCGTCGGCGACCTAAGTCTGCGCCAACAACGCCCCGTGCTGCTGACCTCGATGGACATCCGTCGCTTCGTCCGCAAACTGATCGAAGACGAACTCCCCACGCTTCCCGTCTTGTCCTATCAGGAACTCACCCCAAAAGTCAGCGTCCAGCCCTTGGGCCAAATCCAACTCTAGCCCGCGGGAGGACGGCCCCTAAAAACGGGGTCGCCAATTTGTGTTAGCATTGGCCTCATCACAACGCTGCTTTGAGAGGTTCGCCATGTTTCGGTTTTTATGCATCTGTTTGTTTACAATCCATTTATCCGCGGGCGAGACCAACGCTCAAGATCAATTCTGGAACGCCCTACAGGCTCGCTGCGGCCAGTCCTTCAAGGGCGAAATCGCCCTCAATAAGTCCACCCATCAGTTGGCCGGCACCCTTGAGATCAAAGTTCACAAGTGTTCACCCAAACGGATCGAGATTCCTTTCGCCATTGGTGATGATCGCTCCCGTACCTGGATCCTGACCCGCACCCAAACCGGTCTCCGTCTGAAACACGAACACCGCATGCCCGACGGCAGCCTGGATAAGGTCACCGATTACGGCGGCGACACAAAAGATCCCGGCCAAGCAAACCGACAGTCCTTTGTCGTTGATGCCTATACCCGCGATTTGGTGCAAGGTACCGACCAAAACATTTGGGTTTTCGAAATCAAAGACGGAACCCTCGCCTATGAACTCTACAAAGGCGATGCGTCACCCGTTTTTCGGGCCGAGTTCGCTTTGTGATGCATACCCCGCCCAAAGGCCCTGCACCGCGCGGTTCGGTTCGTTGATCTGATGCCGACGCCGCGTTTGGGTTTTCGATTGGATGAAACGTTCGATTCGGTTTGTTGATCTGATGCCGACGCCCTTTGGGTTTTCGATTGGATGAAACGTGCGATTCGGTTTGTTGATCTGATGCCGACGCCCTTTGGGTTTTCGATTGGATGAAACGTGCGATTCGGTTTGTTGATCTGATGCCGACGCCGCCGGCGTCTACATGACGGGAACCCCCGGGGACCCAGAGCAAATGGTTGTGCCACAACCATTTGATCAGGGCTGAAATCCACAACACCTTCAGTGTTGCCGGTCGTGGTTCGCCGCCGGCTCACAGTTTTAAATGAGTGGTGGTCCCCAAATGGCGGTGTGCGTACACCTCCGGTGTACGCCGGATCAATGTTTTTCCCCGCATCCGTTTTCATGTACACCGGATCATTATTTTTCCCGCATCCGTTTTTAGGCACACCGGATCATTGTTTTTCCCGCATCCGTTTTTAGGCACACCGGATCATTGTTTTTCCCCGCATCCGTTTTCATGCACGCCGGATCATTGTTTTTCCCTGCATCCGTTTTCACGTACGCCGGATCATTGTTTTTCCCGGCATCCGTTTTCATGCACGCCGGATCATTGTTTTTCCCTGCATCCGTTTTCATGTACGCCGGATCATTATTTTTCCCGCATCCGTTTTTAGGCACACCGGATCATTGTTTTCCCCGCATCCGTTTTTAGGTACACCGGATCATTGTTTTTCCCCGCATCCGTTTTCATACGAGCCACGTCAATGTTTTTTCATGTGTTCGTTGTTATGGGGAGCCGGCGTCGCGGTTCGCGGGTTAGGGTTCGAATTTTAGGACGGTGGCGCCGTCTTGGCGGCGTTTGTGGCGCTCTAGTTTTTTCGCCCTGGCCAAGGCGCGGGGAATGACCTCGCGGTAAATGGGGTTGGCGATGTCGAGCCGGGGCTCGTCGACAACCAAACCCAGGTTTAAGGCGTAATCGAGATCGGCGGGCGGTAGTGCGTCCCAGCGGGTTTCGCCGGCCAGAATGCGTTCCACGATTTGACGCACGCGGTTGTCCAAAAGACGGTCCGCGAAATGTTGAAAATGGGGATCGTGGCTGTCGATCATCGCTTCCTGGGCACAGACAATGTGCTCCGGGGTAATGGTTTTGTGCTTACCGGCGAGTTGAACGGAGATGTCGGCCATTTTGTTGACGAGCCAAGGCTGACCCCCGGTCCAAACGGTGACCAGTTCCACGGTTTCACGGCGGAAATCTTGGCCCGTATGTTTGGTGTGCTGCGCTAAGAGACGACCGACCTGCTCCTTGGAGAAATTCCCCAACCGCAAGGTCGTTGCGGAAACATTAAAGGGACACAGGGTGTCGGCGAGACGGCCACCGACCGCTTCCGGTCGCATCGCGCTCACATCACCAACGCCGCACAGGAGCACCGCATGGGGGAAACGCGAACCGCGCCATTCGTAACCAGTCCGCAACTGGCTGAGCACCGAATAGAGGGTGTCGTCTTTAAGGGCGTCGGCCTCGTCCAATAAAAGAACGAGCGGTCGATCCATGCGCGAGGTCCACGACATCAGCACAGACTGAAGCGCGGTTTGCGGGGTCTCCCGCTGGTGGACCGCGTGGTAAATCGAGTCGGGATAGGTATCACCCAGCTGGAACTTGGCTTCACGGGCCAGGGTGGCGAGGATCGCCAGAATATCGCGTTCTAAATGAGCGTGACGGGTAACCGCGTTGCCGAGGTTAAGTTGCAAACACGCAAATTCGCCGATGTCGTGCAAGAAATCGCGAAGCGCACGAAGAAAGGTTGTTTTGCCGCTTTGTCGGGGTGCATGCAGAGAGAAGTACTTACCGCGGCGGATGTGGCCCATGATCTGGTCAAGGTTCATGCGCTCAAGTGGTGGGATGTGGTAGTGAAGCGAGGGGTCGATAGGACCGGTGGTGTTGAAATACTGCATGCTCATCGATGACCCTTCCTTGCCGCGACTGATGGGACGGCGTTCAATAAAATGTCCATTGTTCGTAGGAAATCCAACCTCTCGTGTTGTTATCTTGCCTATTCGAAACACGAAAACTCGTCAAAAGAACATAGCGAGGACGCGTCGAGTAGCGATTCAAAGGATAACCTTACCCTATATCGCAGCAAAAGAGCCGTTTTTGTGTCAACCCGATTCCATCGGGAACGGCTGTCACGGCCTGGATGTGCATGAACCATTCCAAATAAAGGTGTTCGCAGCCAGGAATGCGTTCATCGCGCAAGGACAAGGATTTCCCATGATTCGCCCAACCGGTGAAAACAGTTGCTACCACCCTATTTTTTACCGATACCGCGGCGTGGGCACTTCTGGCTCACAGGCTCACAATATCAACATAAGTACTTTAATTACAAATGATTACAATATATTTTCAAATAAATAATGGACCGGAACAACCAAAAGGCGAAAAGCAGCGCAAAGTAGGGCCGGAAACAGGTAGCGGGCAGGCGGGGGTGTTCGCATTCGAGAATGGGTGTTTGGCTGGTGAAACAGAACCCATATATCAAAGCAAGATTTAATCCAGGATCCCAAAAAGTGCGCCGCCCCATTTTTTTGCCCGCGCACCGACTGAAAAAACAACTGTTTTCTTGGGAATTTTGTATCTAGACGGATGCGGCCGGGTACTTATGCGGGTACAGGCAAGCCATTCTCCCCATCCATCCTGAATCCATTTGATCATTGAACACCGGAATCTCACCACGTATTCCGCGTTCCTGGAAAAACAAACCTTTCCAGCGAGCAGGGATTGAAAAGTGCCGCCTGACACGCTTGCATCTACCATTCGGGCTTCCCCTGAAGTTTCGGGTCACCGCTTAGGTTCAACGCTTGCAACCTCGCCTAATTTTGCGCATCGCCCATGCGTCGCTCATTGCTTTAAGCCTGTATCACAGTTTTTAAACCCTTGTAATGATTCTCCTTAGACCACGGTTTTGTGAAGTGCGAGAGCCGTGGTTACCCGAGGCTCAGCGCGAAGGATTGAACGGGTAATTAGAATCGTCGGAACACAGCTCTCTAAATACCAAGATCGTTCACCTTCAAGCTTTCACTGCGCCCCGCGGTTGTGACGGCCCATACTCTGAAGGAACCATCTGCCACACCGCGGGGCAAATTTTTTGCCTCCCGAAGGAGAAACGACAGGGCCTGCCTTTCGAAGGAACGACATCGGCCGTTCCCCTCGCAGAAGGACTCTTGGCGGCAAACCCCTGGGTAGCCCGCAATTCTCACAAGGAATTCTGCTACGGGGCAACCCATGCGATTACGAGGGGGCGGCCTTCCGCATTACTCGGTCGAGCCGCCTTCGCCTCAGCTGCTACGCCTGGGCCGTCTCTCGGTCGTAATCTTCGTACTCACAAGGCTTTCTGCTTCTCGCGACGAATCCTCGTGAGAAATGCGGGCTAGCGGCCTTTAAATTCCGGCTTCCGCTTCTCAATGAACGCGGCAAGGCCTTCTTTGGTATCCTCGGTGCCGGCCAACAAACCAAACAGGGCGGCTTCAAAACGCTCGCCGTCCTCACGGCTCATTTCGAAACCGCGGTTGACGGCCTCCATGGCGTGGCGCACGGCCAAAGGCCCTTTGCTTTGGATCGCGGCAGCGATGGCGTGGGCTTTTTCATGGAGCGCTTCCGGGGCAACCACATGGTTCACCAAGCCGATTTCGTGGGCGCGGGCGGCGGAAATCATCTCACCGGTCAGCACCAATTCCATGGCAATCCCTTTGCCAACCAGACGCGGCAATCGCTGGGTTCCGGCGTAACCGGGAATTAAACCCAAACCCACCTCGGGCAAGCCAAAACGGGCTTTTTCGGAAGCAACCCGCATATGGCAGGCCATGGCCAGTTCACAACCACCACCCAGCGCAAAGCCGTTGACGGCGGCAATGACGGGTTTGGGACAATTCTCAATCAGATTAAAAACGCGTTGACCGCGCTCGGCCAACCGGCGCGCGGCCAAGGGTTCCAAGGTGGCCAGTTCTTTGATGTCGGCACCGGCCACAAAAGCCTTCTCACCGGAACCGGTCACCACCACCGCGGCAACCTCTTCATCAGCGGCCACTTCACGGAAGCAGGATTCTAATTCTGAAAAAACCTGGTCGTTCAAAGCATTTAGCGCCTTAGGCCGGTTAATGGTGACCAGCGCCAGGCGGTCTTTTTTCTCGAGCAAAATGGTTTCCATAACGCGTGCACTCCCTTAATTTATAGAAGGTGAACAAACTCAATCACCAAGGTGGGCAAGGCGGCCCGCGGCCTAGCCCGCATTTCTCACAAGGAATTCTGCTTCTCGCGACGAATCCTTGTGAGAAATGCGGGCAAGAACCGACAAAGCAGCATCCGGCCACACCGAACCCCGAACAGGTGGTCGGGAATGAACCGCTTCGCAGAACCAAGGCGCGCCGGCAGGCCGTGC
Source organism: Acanthopleuribacter pedis (assembly GCF_017377855.1). GTDB lineage: Bacteria > Acidobacteriota > Holophagae > Acanthopleuribacterales > Acanthopleuribacteraceae > Acanthopleuribacter > Acanthopleuribacter pedis. The sequence continues at coordinate 16,326 of NZ_JAFREP010000057.1, read as the reverse complement.
ATCATGCAAACAACCCAATGGCAAACGTCACCGCGGCCTCAAAAGATGCGGCCCAAAACACCTTCATGATCCGGTAAAGCCTACCATTCCGCGACGCGAAACAACAGGCCGGGAATCGGCTCAGCGGGTGCGCGTGGTGATATACCGAACTTGGTAACTGACAGTGGCAATGGGTTCGTTTTTGCGAATATTAAACTTGGCAATTTTTGAAGCGCCGTACTTCAAATCACCGAGCGGTTCGGAAGCCTCGACGCGTTCTTCATTCTCAAAAGTCACGATCATTTTGACCTGTACGTTGTTCACGCCCAAGGGTTGGTTGACATTCACCTCGGCATCGATTCGGTAACCGTCGGCGGTTTTGGTCATGCGCTCACGGGCCACATAAGCGTCTTCATTGCTGGTGAAGCGGCGTTCTTTGGTTTCGCCCAAAGCTTCGGTGCCGGTCTCGGAAGTGGGAAGCGAAACACGGTCCCGCTGCGCGGTGCTGGGCAAATCGCGGGTACTGGTCAACACAATGGGTCCACGTTCCTCTTCTTGCTCGGGCTCGGCAGGCGCGGCGGCGGCTTTCTCGGCAGCTGCCTCGGCCTCTTGCTCTTTTTGGAAAAGCACGGCCTGGCGATGAATGGCCAAACGGCGGTTTCGCTCCAGCGTCTTTTGCTGGTCAATCATTTTGGTGGGAAAGGTGGATTTCTGCCCATTCAACAACACCAAATGCGCCATTTTCCCGTCGAAAAGGGGCGGCTCTTTGATTTTGAGGACTTTGTCATTGACCAGAACCACCTCGTAGGGATGGTCATGCGGCGCCGGCGCCGCATTCTGGAACGGAAGGATTGCGAAACACAGCAGTAAAGAGATCGTGGTCATCCTAAGCCTCTTCGAAATGATTCTTTTCGGCCATTATAACCGATCCGCGGCCAAACGGCGGCACATCAATTGGGCTACGCCGCTGTCCCGCTTGTGCTTAACCAGAGCATCAAAGGGGCCGCCTACCCCATTCAACACGAGCAGGGTCGGAACCTCAGGATGATGGATCACAAAACCCCAAATCCTTCGCCACCATTTCTCACCAAAACTCCCGCGGGGAACCTTTGGTGAACAACGCGGCTTAATGAAGGACAACCCCGGCCAAACGCTTTTTCAACTTGCGCGTGGTCGCCTCAAGCTCAAACCCGGCCCGCAGCGCGACCAACACGGTATCATCACCGGCCACGGTTCCCGCAACCTCGCGGAACTGATTCATTTCTAAGTTATAAGCCAAGGCGTTGGCATGGCCCGGTAAGGTCTTGATGACAATCATATTGGGCGGTGACAACACAAAATCAAGCTGAGACTTGGCCGCTGCTTGCACACCGACCACGGCGTAACGACCACGTACCTTGCGAACCCCTAACTTTTTAAGGTGGCGCGAGAGCTGCGGCTGGGTTACCCGGAACTCCAATTCCGCCAGTGCATTCACCAGGGCGGTTTGGGTGTCGATGCTTTGTTTTTCAATTACCTGAAGGATCGCGTCATCAATATGCATGAAGCCATTTTCGCTCAATCTTAAGGAAAAATGCAAGTATCGCCTCTTAACTGTTGCATTTTAAATGAAAACGCATAAAATAAGCGATCTCGACATTTTATGTCGCTTTATCCAGCATAAACCCTGCATTTTCGGGAAGGTGGTTGTATGAAAGTTGTTTTGGCCTATTCAGGCGGTTTGGATACCAGCGCGGCAATCGGTTGGCTTAAGCAGGTACGCGGTGCGACCCGCGTCATCGCCGTTTTGGTGAACGTCGGTCAGGAAGATGATTTCCCCATGCTGGAGGAGCGCGCCTACCGATTGGGCGCGGACCAAGTTCACATCGTCGACCAGCGCGCGGCCATGGCCGAACAGGGCATCGCGCCCATGCTCAAGCTGGGCGCGGTTTACGAGCAAGATTATTTGTTGGGGACCGCGGTCGCCCGACCTTTTATCGCCGACGCCCTGGTGCAGGCGGCCTTGGAAAGCGGCGCCGGCGCCATTTGTCACGGGGCCACGGGCAAAGGCAACGACTACCTGCGTTTTGAGCAGCGCGTCAAAATCCTGGCCCCGGGTCTCCAGATCATCTCGCCCTGGCGGGAGTGGGCCTGCAACGGTCGCGAAGAAGCACAAGCGATGGTGGCGGCGAGCGGTGTCTCGATTCCCGCCAAAAGCTTCGATTATTCAGTAGACGCCAACTTGTGGCACACCAGCTACGAGGGCGGCACCCTCGAAGATCTCGGCCAGGCGCCCGCGCCTTTTTTCACCGAGAAAATGAGCCAAACCGGCGAGGTAACCGTTTCCCTCAAATGGGAAAAAGGTACCCCAGTCGCGCTAAACGGCAAACACCTGCCCTTGGCCGAACTGATCACCCAGCTCAACCATTTACTCGAACCAACCGGTCTGGGCTGGCTCGACCTGTTGGAGACCCGCACCAACGGACTCAAATCACGCGGTATTTACCACACCCCGGCGGGGACCCTGCTCTACAAAGCCCGCACGGCTTTGAATCAATGTTGGTTCGCCAAACCCACGCTCGATTATCTGGCCAAAATGGGCACGGATTACGGCCGCATGCTGTACCAAGGCCTGTGGCAGCATCCCATTCAGAAAGCCATGCAGGCGGCGGCCGATTCCCTTTACGCGGAAACGGCGGGAACCATTGCGCTTAAGGTCACCGGCGCAACGGTCCACATCCTCTCGCGAGAAGCCTCGCCCAACCTGTTTGCGGATCAGCTGGGCGGCTTTGGCCACATGGACCAGTGGAACGCGGCTTACAGCGAAGCGCTCGTGTTCTTCCAACACCTACAAAACTACTCGGTTCCGGCGGAGTTTGGCATCCAACAACCGGTCGCTTAAGCCGATCATCACGTAAAAAAGGGACGCCGCCTCACGGACGGCGTCCCTTTTGTTTTGGGTGGATTCACTTGGTCTAGAAGTCGACCTTTACACCCAAACGACCCCAGAGTTTGTACTGTTCGAATTGGATGGGATTGTTGCGGTTCCCCTCGTAAAGCACCACTTCTTCATCGTTGAGGTTCACCAGTTCCACGTAGATCTTGTAGCGATCGGCGGTGTAGGAACCGTTGAAATCGACCTGAAAGTGCTCGTCCACATAGAGATCCTCTGAAGCGTCGCCGCCGACTTCATCCAGGTATTCGCCGTGGAGGTTGCCGGAAAGCCGCAAGCTCAAACCATTGCGCTCGTAAATCAGTGCAAGGTTACCGAGGCTTTCGGTTTGACCAGGCAAAATCGTGCCCTCGCGATCTTGGAAGGCGGCTTCCGAATCGGAATAGGTGTAGTTCAGGTAGAAACCCAAACCGTTTTTGAACATTTTCTGGAACGCCAGCTCAAACCCGTAAAGTTCCGCGGCTTCCCCGTTTAAGGGGCGGGTCACTTCAAATTCTTCACCGTCGATCAGCTCGTCATTGCGGAAGATATAGATGTAGTCTTCCATGTCTTTGGTGAACAGGCCGGCCGACAACATCCCGCCGTCCGCAAAGTAGTGTTCGAACATGATGTCGGTGTTCCAAGACTGGGTAATTTCCAGATTGGGGTTACCCTCTTCGATTTCGAAATCTTCCTGCAAGATCAATCGGTAAGGGACTTGATCGTAAACCCGTGCCCGGGCATAGGTTTTGGTTTGGGCGAAACGAAGTTGGGTGTTTTCGTTGAAGCGGTACTTCAGGTGCAACATGGGCAGGAAAATAGCCTCATCGTTGTCACCGGGAACGGGGAGCGTGCTCGCGTAATCGCCTTCATCGTCGAACAAGACTTGGTAACCAACGTAATCGGTGGAAAACGATTCAAAACGCACGCCCGGCAGGATCATCAGGTTGTTGCTCATTTCGATGGTGCTCATGAAATAAGCGGCGGTCAAATCTTCTTCCAAACGGTAATCGGCGGCGTCCGTCTCGAAGTCCACTTCTTCACCGGCGCCAAAACGGTTGATGATGTCGGCCACCTGGGCGCGTCCGTGGAAGGGACCCATGGCGTATCGGCCACCCAAGAAACCGGAACGGTTGTACCCGGAATCCAGGTAATCGCGCAACATGATGTCGCCGTCAATGTCGATTTCAACGGCGTTGTTGTCGCGCATTTTTTCTTTTTGGCGGTGCTTCAAGCCGGCTTTGAACAAAGCCGTGTGATCACCAAAAACCACCGGCCACTCGTAGGAAGCTTTGAGGGTCAAGTGCTCGTCGTTGGTGGTGTTGTCCTCGCGAACAATTTCATCCAACACATAGGCGTTGACGTCCTGGTTGGTGGGGTTGGGCTGAATGTTGGTGCCGTCGAATGAACCAGAACCAAAGTTGGGATTGAAGATGACGTCTTCTTGTTCGAAGGTGGAATCGAAGCGCCCCGGCTCGGATTCACGGGCGTAGCTGTAGTTGGCGCTGACCTCGAAATGGCCGAGCGCGCCGGTGATGATGTCGGCCTTGGCCTGCAGGGTCAGGATGCTTTGGGTTTCGTAACGATCCTTGAGTTCGCGCTCCAAAGTATCTCTGTCCACGCGGTGGCGCAGGCGGCGGCGGAATTCATGGTCGTCGAACTGAGAATAAGAACCGTTGAGTTCAAAGTTGGCGTTCACCGAGGGATTGTAATCAAAAGCCAAATGAGCGCCGATTCGCTCGCGGTTGACATCGTAATCCCGTTGTTCGAGTTGCTCGGGCAAGCCGTCGTCGTATTCGACCTCGAAGTTGTCGGTGCCGCGGTCGGTTTCTTCAAAGCTCAGTGAGCCGACCAAGCCGTATAAACCGTTTTGGAATTGTTGACCGAACAACAAGCTGCCGCCGGAAATAGGCTCTTCCTCCAACTCGGTGTAACCGTATTCCACGGAAGCGGCCAGCATCCGTTCACGCGGTGCCTTGCGCAAACGGAGGTTGACGGCACCACCAACGGCGTCGCCGTCCATGTCGGGGGTAATCGCCTTGGTCACCTCGATGGCTTCCAACATTTCGAGGGGAACGACATCCAGCGCCACGGTGCGTAAGTCGCCTTCCGGCGCGGGCAGCGGTTCACCATTGAGCGCGGTTTGGTTGAGGCGGGCCTCGGTGCCGCGTACCTGAACGTAGCGGCCTTCGCCCTGATCACGGGCGATGTTGACGCCGGGCACGCGTTGGGTGGCCTCGGCGGCGTTGGTATCCGGGAAGGCGCCGATTTGGTCGGCGGCAACAATATTTTTGATGGTATTGGACAAACGCTGTTGGTTTAAAGCACGGGCCTGGCCTTCGCCAATGCTGCCCAAAACGAGGATTTCTTCCCCGGTCGCATACAGTTTCATGGTGACTTCACCCAGATCGTTGATACCGGGTTTCACATCAACCGTTTTCTCCAGCGATTCGTAGCCGGGAAACTGGAACAACACGGTTTGGTTGCCGGTTTTCACGCCGGACACAGAAAACAAACCTTGGCCGTCGGTTAAGGTCGCTTGACCGGCGGCAAAAGCAACCACCACATCGGACACATGTTGGTTGTCCTCATTAATCACGGTCCCACGGACAATACCGAGGTTTTGATAAAAGCCATAAAGCGAGCTACTTGAAATCAATAAAACACAAATGACGATTGCTCGAGCAAAAACCTTGTTCATCTTTTCGCCTTTCGTTGAGAGGTGGGGGAAAAAGCAGATCAGCGCGTTTTCTCACAGGAGAACCGTACGGCCGAAGGGTAAAGCGGTATACGAACCCGCGACCTGGCGCCAAGCGACGCCGACTTCCCCATCAAGCGGTTTGGAGGATCGGTCACGGATCGTGCGGACCCTTCACGAGGCGCGGTGTTCACGCGCGGGAAAGGGGCGGCATCAAGTGCCGCGCGATTGTTTACCAGGTAGCGAAAGATAAGCGTTAGGTTTCTGTTAGATTTCGATGAACATCTCAGTGATTCACGGCGGCGGCGCGGCCCTACGGAACCAAGAGCAAAATGGGTTTTTCAACAACCTCTAAAAACTGAACACCGGGCGAAAAAAGATCGCCGTCCATTTGCGCCGGTGCCATGGTCGCACCCTGGTGAAAACGCACGGTGGTCGATTCAAAATGACGCAAACCCGGTTCCTCTCGATGGGTTCCCCGCCAGGTACGCCATAACAACCGCAACATGGTGCGCCTTGGTTTTTCTCCCACGGTTAGGACCGTAAAACATCGATCATCCACCCCGCGTTCGGGAGCGACCAGGTAGGCCCCACCGTAATGACGGAAGCGAGAGACCAACACCCAAGTCGCACGGCAACGCGTGCCGTCCGCCAATTCGAGGGTCATGGGCGGGTAGGCGTAGGTGAACAAGCCGCGCAACAAGGACCACGCAAAAGCCGCCTTGCCGATGCGATTTTTTAACCATTGCGGGACATCCCGCAAAACGGCGGCGTCCAAACCGAGGCTCACCATCATCAGAAACAAGCTACCGTCGTCGGTGCGGCCGGGATAAAGGCGACGGGTATGGCCGGCCAAAACCATGGCGACAAAGGCCTCAATGCTTTTGGGCAAGTCGAACTCAATGGTGATCACATTGGCGGTGCCCATGCCAAAAAAAGCAAATCCGGCATTGGCGGGCGCGGCGTTGAGGACATGCCGAAAGGTACCGTCGCCGCCAATCACAATGACGCGATCTTCCGGCGCCACCACGGCGCAGTGCTGTCGGAAGGCGGCGGGATCGGGGTCGGTTTCCAGCAAAGAAACCGAGCAACCGGCGTTTTGTAACGCGGCTTGGATTTGGTGGGCGGTTGCGAGGCCGGCCCCGCGCCCGGAAACGGGATTGAACATGCACCAGTATTTCAAAAAGCGGTTCCCACCTTCCCTAAGGTACGCGCATCGACAGGAGAAAACATCCGACGGCCGATCCCCAAAAAAACGGGCTAGTTTAACACAGGCTCCCCTACAACTCACCAAAGAGCCTAGCCCGCATATCTCAAACAAGGAATTCTGCTACGGGGCAACCCATGCGATTACGAGGGGGCGGCCTTCCGCGGGGCGGCCTTCCGCGGGGCGGCCTTCCGCGGGGCGGCCATCCGCCTTACTCGGTCGAGCCGCCTTCACCGTAGCGCTGCTACGCCTGTGCCGTCTCTCGGTCGTAAGCTTCGTACTCACAAGGCTTTCTGCTTCTCGCGACGAATCCTTGTGAGAAATGCGGGCTATCACTGGATGGAATCCGCGTATTAATAATGTATGGAGGTCGCAAAGATCCCAGACCTCGGCAACCGCACCGGTCAGGTACGGCGACTACGACATTTTGACATACCGAGAAACCGATTGATTTTTGCGGCGGGGCGCGGCTTGGTGCTACAATTGTCGGGTTTTGCCAAACGCCGTGTTTGCCAAGGGTTTCCCGTCTTCCGCCCTAAAATCCCATGGTTCATAAGGAATGACACCGTATGACGCGCCTTCGGTTGCGAACCCCTAAAACCGGTTTGGTCAAACTCAAGGCGCCGTTTTAACGTTTCTATCCTATGGCACCATATTTGCCTACGGCAAGCGCATGCGCGGCCGCGATCCGGCCGCTCCGATATAACGATCCCCGCTTTGAGGCCCCTCCTTTTTGAATTCCGGCGGCCCACTTTTTCTCCCTAGACGAGGCACAACATGAGCGAAGAAACAATCCGAGAAGTTACCGAAAAGGTCAAAAAACACAATCAATTTATTGACGGCGTCATGATGGAGATTCGCAAGGTCATCGTCGGCCAGCGTTACATGTTGGACCGCCTCATGATCGGCATGATTACCGGCGGCCACGTGCTCATGGAAGGTGTGCCGGGTCTGGCAAAAACGCTTTCGGTGAACACCATGGCCAATACCTTGGATATGTCGTTTAAGCGTATTCAGTTCACGCCCGACCTTTTGCCCGCCGATATTTTGGGTACCTTGATTTACAACCAAAAGGACGGCACCTTCGAACCCAAAAAAGGTCCGGTCTTCGCCAACCTGGTTTTGGCCGACGAAATTAACCGCGCCCCGGCCAAGGTTCAGTCGGCGCTGTTGGAAGCGATGCAGGAAAAGCAGGTCACCATCGGTGATACCACCTATCCCCTGCCCAAACCCTTCCTGGTTCTGGCCACCCAAAACCCGATTGAGCAAGAAGGGACCTATCGCCTGCCCGAGGCGCAAGTGGACCGCTTCATGTTGAAACTCAACGTGGGTTACCCCAGCAAAGCCGAGGAACGCGACATTATGGATCGCTTCACCAGCGGGGGCAAAATCGAGACCAACACCATGGCCACCCCCCAAGACGTGTTCACCGCGCGCGAGGTGGTCGGCGAAATCTATGTGGACGACCGCATTCGCGACTATATTATTGAGCTGATTTTCGCGACCCGCGAACCAGCCAACCACGGCCTCGCCAAACTCACCGAGTTAATCGATTTCGGCGCCAGCCCGCGCGCCAGTATCGCCCTCCTCAACGCGGCCCGCGCCCATGCCTTTATCCGCGGCCGCGGTTACGTGATTCCCGAGGACGTCAAAGCCATCGGTTTCGACATTTTGCGCCACCGCGTCGGCTTAACCTTTGAGGCCGAGGCCGAAAACGTCACCAGTGAAGAGGTTATCCAAACACTGTTTGACGAGGTTGAGGTGCCCTAGGCCATGGACGCCAAGGAAATTATTCGCCAAGTTCGGCGTATCGAAATCAAAACACGCAAAATGGTCGACGAAACCCTGGCCGGTCAATACCACTCGGCTTTTAAGGGCCAAGGCATGGAGTTTTCCGAGGTACGCGCCTACCAGGCCGGCGACGATATTCGCGCCATCGACTGGAACGTAACGGCCCGCTCCGGCGGCGAACCCTTCATCAAAAAGTTCGCGGAGGAACGGGAACTGACGGTCATGATCCTGGCTGATATGTCGGGCTCCCAAGAGTTCGGCTCCAGCAGCAAGGCCAAGCGCGATTTGGCGGCGGAACTCACGGCCCTTTTCTCATTCTCGGCCATTCGCAACCAAGACAAGGTCGGCTGCTTGATCTTCACCGACCAAGTGGAACTGTTTGTCCCGCCGAAAAAGGGCAAAAAACACGTGCTGCGCCTGGTTCGCGAAATCTTGGCTTTTGAGCCCAAACGCGTCAAAACCGACATCGGCGAGGCGCTGAGCTATTTTTCGCGGATTGTGAAACGCAAAGCAGTTGTGTTTTTGATCAGCGATTTCCTCGACCAAGGTTACGAGAAACCCCTGCGTTTTGTGCGCGGGCGCCATGACCTGGTGGCCATCCCCCTGGTTGACCCACGGGAACTGGAACCGCCCCAATCAGGCCTTTACGTGCTGGAAGACGGCGAAACCGGTCACGAGACCTACGTCGATTTCGGCAGCAAACGGGTGCGTGAGGCCTACATCCGCCAAGCCAAGGCGATTCGCCAAAACACCTTGCAGACACTCAAAAAGTCGCGGGTCGATACCATCCCGCTGGAGTGCGGTGAAGACTACGACACCGCCTTAATGAATTTCTTCAAGATGAGGGAGATGCGACGTTGATGCAACCACCAACCTTGCGCCGCACGATCTTGGCCGCGGCTTTTTTGATGTTGCTCCCATTTGCGACGGCCGCCGATCCCGAGATCACCACGGATATCAGCCTTGAAAAGGCGGCCATCGGCGATGCGGTCCAACTTACGGTCCGCATTTACCACGACGGCGACTGGACCTTCGACCGGACCTTGCCCGAAGAAAAACTCGGCGAGGCCCACATCCTCTCGGCCGAATGGCGCGACATCCCCCCCGCCCCCGACAACCCGCAACACCAAGTGCAACTGGACCTGTCTCTGGCTTTTTACGATACCGGTGAAATGATTATCCCGGAGCTGGCTTTGACCGGCAGCCGCGGTGGCGCAGCCGAGCCGCAAACCTTCTACACGCCGGAGCAAATGGTGGTCGTGGAAGGTGTTTTGGCGGACGAAAACGATCAGCAAATGGCCGATGACCGGGAAAACCTCGACAAAAAAGTGTCCCCGCTGCTGATGATCCTGGCGATCTTGGTGGTGGTCGCGGTTTTGGCAGTCGCGGGTTATTTGTTCCACCGCTGGCGCCAACCCAAACCGGTGGTGGTCAAAGCCGAACCGGCGCTGCCCCCGTTCGACGAGGCGATGCAGAGCCTGGAAACGGTGACCTCCGGTTCGCTGCTCAAGGAAGGCCGCGTCAAAGAATTTTATGTGGAAATTAACCGCATTATCCGCCACTACTATTCGCGCCTTTACGGGATTAACGCCGAGGAAATGACGAGCTTCGAACTGGAACAGTGGTTTGAGGATCATCCCGAAATTTCGGCGGAACTGATCGGGCTCAACCGGGTTTTCCAAGAGCTGTGTGATTCGGTGAAGTTCGCAAAATACGAACCGGTGGAATCCGAAAACCAAGAGAACGTCAACCGCGCCTACCAAATCGTGCAGCATCTGAAACCGCGCAGCGAGGAAACCCCGGCGCCCAAACAGGAGGACGACCATGTGGCAGTTGGCTAATCCATGGTACCTGCTCCTGTTGGTGGTGCCGCCGATCCTGCTCGGTTTACGGCTGTGGGGCAACCGACGCGGACGCGCCTCACTGTTGTTTAGCGGCGGGCCGTTCCTTGAAAACCTACCCAAAAGTTGGCGTGCCCGCATTTCGCCACACATCCATTGGTTGCGTTACCCGGCGTTGGTGTTGCTGATCATCGCGCTGGCACGCCCCCAAGCAGGACAAGAACTTCAGGAAATTAACACCTTTGCGGTGGATATCGCCCTGGTATTGGACGTCTCCGGCACCATGGCACAGCGGGACATGAGCGACGGTCGCCGCTCCATTTCTCGGTTGGACGCGGCCAAGATGGTGATGTCCGGGTTCATCGAACGCCGCCAATCCGACCGCATGGCACTGATCGCCTTCGGAACCTATAGCCTGACCCGCTGCCCGTTGACAGTTGATTACGCCCTGATGCAAACCGCGCTTGAAGACATCACCATGGAGTTGTTCCCCGAGGAATTGCGCCGCACGGCCATCGGCAACGCCTTGGCCACCGCGGTCGGTCGCCTGGAAAAAAGCGACGCCAAATCGAAAGTAGTGATTCTGCTGACGGACGGCGACAACACGGCGGGGAACATCGCGCCGAAAACCGCGGCCGACATCGCCAAAAGCGAAGGCGTCAAGGTGTATACGATCGGCTTCGGGACCCCCAACCAAACCGACGTCAACGAGGACCTGATGCGCGACATCGCCACTTCGACGGGTGGCCGGTTTTTCCGCTCCAAGTCGTTGGCTGATTTGGAGCGCGTCTATGAAGAAATTGACGCCATGGAGAAAAGCGAGGTTCAAGTGCGCAACTACACCCTTTGGGACGAGTTGTTTCACTGGTTCCTGTGGAGCGGCGCCGCCTTGCTTCTGCTCGAAGTGTTGCTCAACCAAATTTTCTGCCGCAAAGTACCCTGATCCCACATCCGCGAGGACCCTTCATGAGATTTGCCGAACCCAACCTGCTGTACCTGCTTTTTTTGGTGCCCACCCTGATCGCGGTGTTTGTTTACGCAGAACGTAAACGCAAGGCCCAGCTAAGCCATATGACGGTAAACGAAAAGCCGGGCATGGTGATGGGCGCGGGTTTTGAACGGCGCCTGGCGTACACCATCTTGCTGAGCCTGGGCACCCTGTTTTTGGTGCTCGCCGCGGCCCGTCCCCAGTGGGGCACCAAACTGGAAGAAGCCAAAGCACGCGGGATCGACATCATCATCGCGGTCGATGTGTCGGCCTCGATGAGCGCGGACGACGTGTCGCCCAACCGCATGGCGCGCGCGCGGCAGCAGGTGGATAAGTTCCTCAACTTGTTGGAAGGCGACCGCGTCGGTCTGATTGCCTTCGCGGGAAGTGCCTTTACCTATTGCCCGCTCACCTTGGATTACGGTTCGGTTCGCCTGTTCCTCGACAGTTTGGAGCCTGGCATCATCACCGATCCGGGAACCGATATTCCCTCGGCCGTTCGCGAGGCCGGGCGCGTGTTTACGCGCGCCAAGTCCACGGCTCAGCGCGTTCTTGTGGTCTTTAGCGATGGCGAGAATCACGAGGGCGATATCAACGCGGCCGTCGCCGAGGCGCGCGACAACGGTATGACGGTGTTTACCATCGGCATCGGCAACCCGGGTAAATCCGGCTCGCGCATTCCCATCGGCGAGGAAAACGGCGAAATCGTGTACAAAACCGACCGACAGGGCCACATTGTTTTTTCTCAATTAGATGAAGCAGCACTCCAGGAGATCGCCACCAAAGGCGGCGGCGATTATTACCGCATTTCAGAGGCGGGCATCGAACTCAGCCAGATTTACAAGTCACTAAACCTCGCCCAAGAAGCCGAATTCAGTTCGCGGCGCGGACAAACCATGGAAGACCGTTTTCAATATCCGCTGTTGATTGCGCTGGCTTTTCTGATCAGCGCCTACAGTCTTGGTCATCGTTCCTTTAAGAAATTGCGTCGTACTCAGGAGGTGCATGGATGAGACCGCGATGGGCGGGCCTATGCCTGCTTTTGCTGATGATCCCCGTATCGGCCCAAGATCTTTTGGATCGACAAACCCCACTGCAGAACAACGAGGCCAATCGCCTCTACGAACAGGGCAAGTACGAGGAAGCGCTCCAAAAGTACCAAGAGCTGTACGAGCAAAATCCTTACGACCCGGTGGTGGCCTACAACCTGGGGAATACCTATGCCAAGATGGGCGAGGCGGAAAAGGCCGACGAGTTTTACAACAAAGCCATGCGCGGTGCCGATGACGAGGCGCAGAAACGGGCGCGTTTCAACAAAGGCAACATGCACATGCGTGGCGAGCAATTCGAAGACGCGATCAAAAGTTATGTTGATTACCTGCGCCGCAATCCCGACGATATCGACGCCAAACGCAACCTCGAGCTGGCCTTGCGCGGTTTGAAGCAGCAACAACAGCAACAACAGCAACAGCAGCAAGAGAACCAGGAACAGCAACAGCAGCAGACGGATCAATCGGAGCAAGCGCCTCAGCCGAACCTGCCACACCAAGAGCAGGAGCAGCAGGAAAAAGCCAAGCAAGAGAAAGGGCAACAAATCGAAGAGAACACGCCCCAGGGTCAACAGCAGGGCATGGAAGACGAGGATAAGTTGCCTGATGAGGCGCGCAAGCTGGAAGAAGAAGATGAATCGCGGCCCGACCGTCCCGAAGACCAAAAAGAAAAGGACATTGACGAGTGGAAGGACCAGATTTTCGAGGCCCTCGCCGAGCAAGAGAAACAGCAGCAAAAAGATTATCAAAAACGCAAAATCGGCAAACATCCACCCAAGGCAAAGGACTGGTAGTCATGAGAAGCACCCTCACATTTTTGTTGGTAGCCGGTTGGGTGGCGTTGCTCGGGGCACAGGAACCCGAGGTGACGCTGGACGTCAGCCCGCGTGAGATCGGCATCAATGAAACGCTGAAGTTCCAAATCACCATCAGCAATGGGCCGCGTGGGCGAGCGCCTTCCTTCCCGAACGGTTTCGACGGCGGAGATTTCCGCCTGATCCAATCGCAGCCGTCGACGAGTTCCCAAACCTCGATCCGAAACGGGGTCGTCAGCAGCGTGACAAGCTACACCTATTACCTGCGCGCCAACAAGCAGGGAACCTTTACCTTTCCCGCGCAAACCGTTCAGGTTGGTAGCGAGCGCTATACCAGCAAACCGGTACAAATCACCGTGGGTGATCAGGTGACCTCGGTGCCGCGCGGTCAGCGCCGTTCCCCGTGGAGTTCCTTCTCCGACCCACCCCAACGGCAACAACGTCAGCAATACGAGATCTTTGCCGAAATGGAAACCCCCCGTAATACCTATTACCTGGGCGAGGCGATTCCCCTGGCGATTAAGGTCTACCGCACCCAGGGTCTCAACATCAACGGCAACGGTTCCTCCATGGACCTTCCCGATTTCACCGATTTTTGGGTAGAAGACGTCGACCGCGAGACCTGGCAAGACACGGCGATTCGCGACAACAAGCGCTACCAGGTCGACACCTTGGCCGAACGCGTCCTTTACGCCAACAAAGCAGGCACCTTTAAGATCCCGGAAACACGCTTTAACCTCAACGTGCAAGTGGGGAACAGCTTTTTTGCCAATCGGCAAATGGTCGAACGCTTCACCAACGCCTTGGAATTGGAGATCAAACCGCTACCGGACCAGGGCAAACCCGCCGGGTTCACCAATTTGGTGGGTACCTTTAAGCTCAAGGGTGAACTGGACAAAAACGAACTGAAGCAGGGCGAATCGCTTTCGTTGAAGCTGATCGTCGAAGGCAACGGAAACTTCACCGCGGTGCGGGATTTCGACCTGGAGTACTTGAAGCGCGACTTTGAGATCTATCCCGGCGGCACACCGGACACCGAGAAAAAAGGCGGCATGGTTGCTCGCAAAAGTTGGGTGTACGCGCTGGTCCCCAAAAATGCGGGTGAGCAAAGCATTGCCTTGCCGCAACTGAGTTTCTTTGACCCCGATAAAAAAGAATACCGGATGACCCCGGAGAAAGCCCTGTCCATCAATGTGTTGCCCGGCGAAGTGCTGGACGGCGGACGCCTGACGGCCGGTCGCGAACGGGGCGAGATCATCGCGGAACAGAACTTGAGCTACATCAAGCTGGGCGATTTGGGCGAGATCGGCACAACCGTGCGGTTGACCTCCCCCATGGTATTGGCGCAACTCGCGGGCGCGGTTCTGTTTGCGGATTTATTGCTGTTCCTGGGGTTGAGCCTGCGTCACCGCGGCTTGGCCTTTCGCCATGCAAACCGCGGGCGTTTCGCATACAAGCAGTTCCTCAAGCAGGTTTCCGGCTTGTCGAACAAAGAAGGCGAGGCCTTTTATGCAGGCCTTCACGATGCGATGATGTCGTTTTTCGGCGATAAATGGGACCGACCCGGTCAGGGTTTGAGTTTGGAGATCATCCGAACCACCTTTGAGAAAAAGGGTTACCCGACCGAGGGTTGCGAAGCGGTGGCGGCCTGTATCGAGTCCATCGAGATGGCACGCTACACCGGCAGCAGCGCGGCCTCGCGCGACCAATTGTTGGATAAGGCCAAGGCCGCAATCAAAACCTGCGATGAGGTGATGGCATGACACTGGCACTCCTGATGTGTTTGACCTGGGGCTGGAGCACGCCGCAGGAATCCTGGCAGCAGGGCAACGCGGCCTACCAGCAGGAACAATGGGCCGCGGCGATTGACCATTACGAGGCGATCCTGGCCGAGGGTCAAAGCAACGGCAAGCTGCACTACAATTTGGGCAACGCCTATTTCAAAGACGGTCGCCTGGGGAAAGCGGTGTTGCACTATTACCGTGCGCAAAAGTTTTTGCCAGGTGATGCTGATGTGCAGAACAACTTGGATATCGCCAACCAGAACCGCGAGGACCCCATCATCGAAAACGAGGACGAGGCCTTTTTGAGTCACATCAATTTCGTGTGGCACCGCATCCCCTATTCGGTGGTGTTTTGGTCGTGTTTGATGGCCTTGGTGATCGCGGGTTTTGCGTCATTGTTGATCATCGCGAAACCGGACATTGGAAAGTGGGCGGGTTACCTGCTGGTTGTCTCGGCGCTGCTGGGTTTGTTGCTGATGGGCACCGCCTTTTTGCAGCACCGTCAATTGGTGCGCGAAGATTTTGCGGTTATTTTGGCGGAGAAGGTTCCCGTATTGGCGGGGCCGCAAGCGCGCGAGACGGTGAATTTCACCATCCACGAGGGCATCCGCTGCCTGATTTTGGACGAGACACCGGGCTGGTACCGCATCCGTTTGGCCAACGGTTACAACGGCTGGGTTCCCCAGAGTAGTTTGGAACGGATTTAACCGGTGTTAAAGCACTCTTTTGCCGGCACCTTCAGTGCCTGCTTTTTGGGTACCGCGGTGAGCCAGGGTAGGCCCCTTTTTCAAAGGGCCCGACCCTTCGCTGCCATAATTAGTCCTTACAGGACAGCGGGTTGAGGTCCGCCTTCGGCGAACATTTAAATGAAGGGTGGGCCCCGCTTATGGGTGTGCTCGTCCCTTCAGGACGAACCGGATCAAGCCCCCGCCACCCCCGCTATGTTACACGCAATTGTTCCCCGTCTTCGCCCAAGACACCGCAATCTTCACTTGTGGGCTGATCCGGCGTGTGCTGAAGGTACACGCACACCGCCATGCGCGGACCATGCTTCATTTAAACGTAAGCCTACCAACGAGCAGGCAAAAACGCGCCCTCGCTTCCTTTAAGCTAGAACCACGAGCCAACGCTAGATCAGGTTGAAGGTCTCGTGCTCATTGGCAAATGCATAGGGAAGCTGAAAGCCGCGGCCGTTGCGGATTCGCATAATCGTTTCCGACAGATACTTCTTCGGGTCGACACCGCATAAAGTGCAGGATACGC